>JAFQEA010000003.1 GCA_017399185.1 Clostridia bacterium | reverse complement strand
GTCTTTTTTATCATCATATATTAGGTGAAATAAAAACTATATACTTTTTTGGGTGGATTTTTTGTTTCTCTATGAATAATCTCGGCATTTTCAAAGTGTGCAATAATTATTTTGGGGATGTAAACTTGGGAGTGTTGCTCTGTCAGGTATAACAACGCTTGTTAATTCAGTACAATAACGGAACGCACAAGAATTAATATAAGTTATGGTGTTTGGAATAATTAATTCCGTTAATGGTTCGTTGTTTAAATATAACTTCTTTTTATACGAACCATATTCCATTATATTAGATAACCCCGAAATATTACACCACGCCGCTATATCCGTGATAAATATGTTTGTTAAAGCACTGCAACCAGAGAATGCAAAAGAATCGACAGTAGTTAAGCCTTTACCTATAAATACGCTTGTTAAACCACTGCAATCACAGAACGCAGAGTGACCAATAGTAGTTACGCTGTCTGGGATAACCACGCTTGTTAAATTACGGCAACCTTCAAACGCAAAGTTACCAATAGTAGTTATGCCGTCAGGGATAGTGAAATTTGTTTCCAGTTTACCTATTGCATACTTGATAAGTCTTTTTTCAATTTTACTATATAGATTGCCGTCAATATCCTTATAGTAAACGTTATTTCTATGAACCGTTATGCTTGTTAAAGCAGTGCAATTATCAAACGTGCCACCACCAAGAGACGTTACTTTGGCGCCTACAACCACGCTTGTTAAACTACTGCAACCAGAGAACGTACCGTCACCAATAGTAATTACTCCATCACCTATAACCACGCTTGTTAAACTACTGCAATATCCGAACGCAGACAGACCAATAGTAGTTACTTTGTCTGGTATAACCACGCTTGTTAAACTACTACAACTATAGAACGCCCAACTACCAATAGAAGTTACGCTGTCAGGTATAACAACGCTTGTTAAACTACTGCAATAAGAGAACACATCGTCACTAATCCAACTTACTCCGTCTGGTATATTTAAGCTCGTTAAACTACTGCAATAACGGAACGCAGAAGAACCAATAGAAGTAACGGAGTCTGGGATTTCTATTGACGTTAAATTACGGCAACCGTAGAACGCAGACCTACCAATAGAAGTTACTTTATTACCTATAACCACGCTTGTTAAACTAGTGCAATATTCGAACGCAGACTGACCAATATTAGTTACGCTATTTGGAATTTTTATTGATTTTAACCAAGTACACCAATCGAAAGCAAAGTCACCAATCTTAGTCAAAGTATAGCCGTCAATTTTTCTAGGCAGTTCAATATCACTTGGTAAACTCCCACTTACACCAGTTAAAGTGCAGGTTTTATTGTCATCATTAACACGGTATTCGTAAATTATTTCACTTTCGCTGCTGTCGTTGTTTTGGTTGTCACTATTAGTGTTGCAAGCAAAGAAACAAGTAAGGCTTAAAAGTAAAACTATAGCCAACACCCAAATTTTTAAAACTTTGTTTTTCATAATTTAACCTCATTTTGCTGCTTTGGCTAATTATACCACCAAATCACACTGAACGCAAGTGATATTTAAAAATAAACTATTTTAAATTTAAAAAGACTTGGGGCTTGCGGTTGCAAGCCCCCAACTGACCACAACCCACCGTAGGTGGATATCGCGTTTGCTGAAAACTTAGGGTGAGACGTTGTCATCCTGAGCCCCACCACGTGGGGCGTCAGGACCCCCTAATCTATCCTGTTAGCAATTCTTCATTAAAAAAGCACGCCCTAAAGCGTGCTTTTTTTGCTGTTAACCGACCTATAGCCCTACTTTTTCTCTAAAGCGACCCAAATACCGCTGACGTAATCATCTTTAGTCGTGTCGCCTTCGGTATAGCATTCAAAGTCAAAGCCGGGCACGATTTTGTAATCACTGCCGTCAACCCAGGATAGGACTTCGCCCCAAAGATTTTGTATTGCATCGGGCATTTTTCCCGTGGTATAAAACTTGCCCCAAAGCCTAGTAGGCACGTCGTACGTTTTAAAGCCTTTTGGTATGCTGCTGCAATATTCTTTTATAGAGCCTATGCCGTAAATAAATTCGCCTGTTTTATCTTCAGGCGTTTCACTCAAATCAATGCACACACCAAGCATTGGCGGGACTGACTTTTGATAACCTTTTTCATAAAACTCATCCCAAAACCTTGGGATTTCCCTTTTTGACGTCAGTGGGCTGAATTTGCGCTCAAAAACAGCGATAGTAAATGCTTGTTCCCTTTCAATTTTGATATCCATTTTAACCTTCCTTGTAAATAATGATTGTAAATTTAGTTTAGGACAGCACGAAAGTATCCCGCCTGCTTTAGCCTGTCCTGGCGTTACCCCGTGAAAGCTTTTAAAGGCGCGGCTAAAGGACTCTTGTGATTCATAGCAATATTTAATCGCAACGTCTAAAATGCTTGCGCCCTGCTTGATTTCAGCGCCTGCTTCGGTTAGCCTTCTCTCACGAATATACGCGCCCACGCTCTTTTGCGTGCTGGCAGCAAAAAAGCGCTGAAAATAATATGGGCTAAAGTATAAATTTTTAGCTAAATAATCAATGCTTAAGCTTGGATTTGTCAAGTTTTGCTCAATAAGCTCAACCGCCAAAATAAGCGTGTTTTTAGTCTTCATATATCTCACCTTTTGTCCATTATACACCAAAATTTAAAAATTTGTTTGACAAAAAATGCTCAAATTTTAAAAAGACGGGATATTTTTGTTGACAAAATAATAATATTATTATAAACTTATAAGCGTGTGTTAGCCATTGCTAACAACAATAAAAGCATATTGGGGCATATAATGAACTTAATGCAAGCAGAAATCGAAAAGGAATATATCGTTAAAGAAATTTCAACCTTTGATGAAGAGTTGAATTCCTTTTTATTTTCGCTTGGGTGTTATAGCGGGCAGCCGATAACGGTTATTGCTAAAAGAAAAAGCGGTTTAGTCGTTGCAATCAAAGACGCGCGTTATAATATTGATAATGAGCTTGCTAGCGCAATTATCGTATAACGTCCCCTATAATTTATGACAAATCAGCTCGGTCTGATTTTTATTTTGGATATTTGTTAGCCATTGCTAACATAGGAATATTACCATTAAAGTTTCTAGGAGAATCTACATGAGAGTAGCTTTAACCGGCAACCCTAACAGCGGTAAAACGACCATGTACAACGCGCTGACCGGCCGTAACGAAAAGGTTGGCAACTGGGCGGGTGTTACCGTTGAACGCAAGGAGCATCAAATCAAAAAAAGCTATTTACCAAGCGATAAAGAAGTTATCGCAGTTGACCTTCCCGGTGCGTATTCAATGTCGCCGTTTACGTCAGAAGAAAGCATCACAAGCGCATACGTAAGGGGCGAAAAGCCAGACGTTATCGTAAACATCGTTGACGGCACAAATTTATCAAGAAGCTTATTTTTCACCACACAGCTTTTAGAGCTTGGTATCCCCGTTGTCGTTGCGCTTAACAAAGGCGACATCAACAAGAAAAAGAACACCAAAATCAACGCCAAGCTTTTACAGGAAAAGCTAAATTGTCCGGTTGTTGAAACTGTTTCAACCCACCACGAAGGGTTAAAGGCAGTTGTTGCTGCGGCAATTTCAGTTGCGGGTAAAACCCAAGCTGCCCCATACACCCAAGGCGACATTGACTTAACCGACAAAGCCGTTGTTGAAGCCGCTGACAGGGCGCGCTTTGATTTTGTCAACAAGCTTGTTAATGAAGTTGAAACGCGTGAAGTTTTAACCAACAAAATCAACAAGCAAGATAAAATTGACGCAGTTTTAACCAATAAATGGCTTGGCATCCCCATCTTTGCGGTGGTTATGTTCCTAGTGTTTGGTATTTCGCAAGCCTGGTTAGGCCCTTGGATTGCAGATTTGTTCTGCGGGCTTTTGGAAGCAGGTCAAGGCCTTGTTGCTGACGCGCTTGCAAACGACGCGGGCGAGCTTGGTATATGGGCTTCAATCCTTGTTGACGGTATCATAGGCGGCGTAATAGCCGTTGTTGGCTTTTTGCCACTTGTTATGATAATGTACTTTTTAATCGCGCTTTTGGAAGACTGCGGTTATATGGCAAGGGTTTCAGTTATATTAGACCCAATCTTTAAAAAGGTTGGCTTATCGGGTAAATCAATTATTCCTTTCATCATCGGCACGGGCTGTGCAATCCCCGGCGTTATGGCATGTAGAACTATCCGTAACGAGCGTGAACGCCGCGCAACCGCAATGCTTACACCGTTTATGCCTTGCGGCGCAAAATTGCCGGTAATCGCCTTATTCGCGGGTTTATTCTTTAATGAATCACCTTGGATTGGCACGTTAATGTACTTTGTTGGCATCTTAATTATTTTAGGCTGTGCATTCCTTATCAATAAATTAACGGGCCACAAAAACAGAAAATCCTTCTTTATTATTGAGCTGCCTGAATACAAAGCACCAAGTCTTTTGGGCGCATGCAAATCAATGCTTTCACGCGGGTGGTCTTACATAGTTAAAGCCGGTACGATTATCCTTGTTTGTAACTTTGTTGTACACGTAATGCAAACCTTTGACTGGTCCTTTAAGGCTGTTGAAGCAAGCGAGTCAATTCTACACGATATTGCAACGCCGTTTGCTTACGTTTTAGCACCAATCATTGGCGTGGTTGCATGGCAGCTTGCAGCAGCTACGGTTACGGGCTTTATCGCAAAAGAAAACGTTGTTGGTACTATTGCGGTATGCTACGGCATCACAAACTTTATCAACGTTGACGACTTGGTTTTGGAAAGCGGTGCGGCTGAAGTTGCAGCCATTATGGGTATCACCAAGGTTGCGGCACTTGCATTTTTAATGTTTAATCTTTTCTCGCCACCGTGCTTTGCGGCAATGGGTGCAATGAACGCTGAAATCAAAGACAAAAAATGGCTTTTTGCAGGCATTGGCTTGCAATTTGCAGTCGGCTTTGTAACCGCATTTGTCGTATATTTCTTTGGTACGTTGTTCACAGGTGCGAACTTCACGTCAACCTGGATGCCAATACTCGGCTGGGCAATAACCGCGGCTATCGTAGGCATTTTAGTATTTTTAATAATCAGAAAAAACAACCAATTAAAGGCTGAATACAGTCTTTCACAAAACGTTAAAAGATAATAGATTATGACAGAAGAAATCATTGCTATCGTTTCAATAGCACTTATAATTTTAATCGCCGCTATATACATTATAAAAGCCAAAAAAAGCGGCGCTAAATGCATAGGCTGTCCACACGCAAAAACCTGCCAAAGCGCAAAAGCAAAAGGCGGCGAAAAAGTCTGCGGCTGTGGTTGCGGCGGCATAGCACAAAGTGAAGACGAGCAAACCAAATAGCGCAGTTTTTAACAAAAAATATTGTTAAAACTTTTATTTACGGATAAAAAGTGTTAAAATGCTTTACAATCTACCCTAAATCGGTTATAATAATTAAACGCTTAAGGGGGCAGATTATGAAGTACCGCGAATCTCAAGAAATGTATCTTGAAACCATATTATTACTTAAAAACACCAAGGGTGTTGTACGTTCTATCGACGTTGCAACCGAGCTTAATTATTCACGCCCAAGCGTTTCGCGCGCGGTGAGCTTGCTTGTCAAAAACGGCTATATAACCGTTGAAAAAACGGGTGAAATTAACTTTACCGAGCAAGGAAAGGCGCGCGCTGAACAGATTTTTGAGCGCCACCACATTATAACAGAAGTCTTGGTCAAGCTTGGTGCTGACCGCGTTACCGCGGAAGACGACGCTTGCAGGATTGAGCACGTTATATCCGACAACCTTATGGCTGTTTTAAAAGATTTTAATAACAAATAGTTTAAAAAGCGGTGGCATTTTACCACCGCTTTTTTAATAAAAGTCCTTCTATAGGTCGGTTATTTGCAAAAAATACAGGTTACAGCCTGTCCTTTTTTTGTAAATAATCGCAAGCGTATGCTTGCCTTATTTACACGTTTTTATAAAATTAAAAAGGTTTTGGCATTACCAAAACCCAACCATAATTCTTCATTCTTCATTCTTCATTATTCATTATTAATTAAAAAAGCAGGGGCATACCCTGCTTTTTTATTAACAACAGAACTTTACGCCTAACTTTTAAGCTTTATAGCCCCAAACAACTGTCTTGTTAGATTTATTCCAATTTTCATCCCAATCACTTGGTTGGCTTTCATGCTCACAATTAACAACAGTTAAAGAAATGCATTCACTAAAAACATCCTGCCCCATGTATTTAACTGAATCAGGGATAACGATTGACGTTAATGAGTCGCAATAACTAAACGCACCTTTCCCAATAGAAGTAACTGAATCAGGGATAACGATTGACGTTAATGAGTCGCAATTACTAAACGCACATTCCCAAATAGAATTAACTAAATCAGGGATAACGATTGACGTTAATGATTCGCAATTACTAAACGCATAGGCACCAATTAACATAACCGAATTACCTATTACAACTGACGTTAATGACCCGCAATCATAAAATGCAAAAGAACCAATATAAGTAACTGAATCTGGGATAACGATTGACGTAAATGACGAGCACTCAAAGAACGCATGGCCATGAATAGAAGTAACAGTATAGCCTTCTATAGTTTCAGGGATAACAACCTTTGTATCCTTGCAAGTGCCTATGCCGTAAATAGCGCACGTTTTACCGTCCTCTTTAACAACATATTCAAGCCCGTTTGAGTAATTTTGCGTGCCACCATTATTTGCATCACCAGTTGTAGAGCTACCAGTTGTAGAGCCACCAGGTGTAGAGCACGCAGTAAATAGAGTAAAGCTAAATGCTATTGCTAAAACTAAAATTAGTGCTTTAGCCATTTTATTTTTCATATTTACACCTTCTAATATTTATTTTTAAACATTATACCACCGTGTATCACGTTTTGCAAGGATTTATTACTCTGTTATCGTTTAATATTAGTTTATACTTTAAACAATAACGGGCTTTTCCTTAATAAGCCTATAAAAGTTTCTCGTTATTAAATATTAATCATAAAAAAAGCAGGGGTACACCCTGCTTTTTGTTATTTAATTAAGTTTTCTGTTTTGGTGTCGTATAAAAGTGCCCTTTTATTTTTAATAGCAACATTTACGGTTTGACCTTGTTCAGCGCTGATTACAGCGTTAAATCTGATTGCGTTATCGCTTGCCGTTGAATAAACAACAGCAATAGATAAATCGTCATTGATTTTATCAATGCTTTCAACGGCTATTTCAAGGCCGTTTTCTTCACAAAGCACAACGTCTTCTGCCCTGAAAGCAAGGGTAACGTTTCTGCCTGTGCCAACGTATTCCTTTAAAGCTTCTGCTGATAATTCGTTATCTAATTTCAACTTGCCGCCTTCAACCAAAGCGTAAAGATTTTGCTCGGATTTTTCAAGCTTTGCAGGCAATAAATTAATCCTTGGAACACCAAAATATGCGGCTATAGGTAGGTTATTAGGCATATCATAGATTTCAAGCGGGGTTGCGTATTGGACTAATTCGCCTTCTTCTACGAACATAATCTTGTCCGCAATAACCAAAGCTTCGTTTGCAGATTGAGTGGTATAAATAAAGTTGATATTTAAACGCTTGTTTAATTTTGCAATCTCGGTAACAAGCTCTGCCCTTAAGCCTTGCTCTAAACCTTCAAGCGGCTCATCCAAAATAATAAGCTTTGGCTCTCTTGCGATTGCCCTGCCTAAAACAACGCGTTGCTTCTGACCTGCTGTAAGGTTTTTTGCCTGGCGCTGCAGATATTGCGTTAAGCCCAAAATTTTAGCGGCCTCTTTAACGCGCTTGTCGATTTCTTCCTTTGGGGCTTTCCTTATCTTAAGGCCAGCAGCCATATTTTCAAAAACGGTAAGCTGTGGATAGATTGCAACGTTCTTTAAAACGATAGCAACGTCCCTGTCCTTTGGCTCAAGCTTGTTAACAACTACGCCGTCCATTAAAATCTCGCCCGCGTCAACTGCATCAAGCCCGCAGATTGTGCGGATAAGCGCAGATTTACCAGAGCCTGACCTACCGACAACGGCAGTAAGCTCCCCATGACCGATTTCGCAGGAAAGATTTTTAATGGCAAGCTTGCCATTATATTTTTTGCAAAGGTTGTTAATAACGATTTTTGACATAATTTCTCCAAAAAACAAGGTTTTAAGGCATTTTTGCCGCCAAAAAACCAAAAACTTGAATAAAGTTAATCTTTACTTACTATATTGTAGCAAGTTTTTTGAAAAAACTCAACTTATAGATTGTAATTATTTATTTTTTTATTAATATTCTTTGCTTGTTTTATTCTTTTTTATCTGTTATAATGACTATATAACAAATTTTTATTAAAAGGCACGCATTATGAGATTTGAAAATTACCAACCAACTAAAAATTTGCAAGCTGACGCTTTGATTGACCTGCAAACCGTTGACCCAACCGATATCTTTGAAATTTTATCCGAAGCCATCAGGCTTAAGGTTGCCGCAAAGGTTGGCGAAGTAAACAATACCTTACAAAATAAAAAAATCGTACTTATCACAAACCAGAAGCTTGGCTTGGCACAGCTTACGTTCAGGCTTTCCGTCGTTGGGCTTGGGGCAGAGCCTATTACCGTTCAGCTTGGCGGAAGCGGCATTGAAGCCTTTTTGGGTGCAAAGGAAACGACCCAGACCCTTTCACGCTTGGGCATTGATGCTTTCGTGGTGGAAACAGGGCTTTACAAAGACGCTGAAACCTTATATAAACAGCTCTATAAGCCGGTTATCAACGCTTTTGACGGCGACAGCCCCTGTGACGCTTTGTCAATGCTTTTTTCCGTACACGAACGCTTGGGCAAGCTTTCAAACCTTAACGTTGCGTATCTTTCTGAAGGCAATAAGATTGATTCAACCTTGTCTGCATTTATAAAGTGCGGGCTTAATATCACCTTTGTTTGCCCAGAAGATAAAAAGCCGACTGAAGAAATTTTCAATTACGCCGCTGCACACGTGCACGCGCACGTTGAGCACGATTTAGATAAGGCGCTACAAAGCTGTGACGTATTATTTATTGATAACGAGTTTGGTGAGTCATATAAAATCACTAAAGAAAAGTTAAAGCTATTAAGCCGCGACGCGTGTGTACTCCACCCAACGCCGCTAACAGGTAAGCTTGACGCTGACATTGATATTTTAGACGATAATCGCTCGCTTATTGCAAACTTTGGTGCTAATCTTGTATATATTCAATCGGCTATTTTAGAGCTTTTACTTGATAACAATTATTAATTTTATTACTAAAAAGCACGAATAAACGGCTTATAGGCCGACTTTTATAAAAATTATTAAAATTTAAGGTGTACTATGAGTAATGATTTTTACGGTTATTTAAGACGCATGAAGTACATCAAGCGCTGGTCGCTGATGCATTCAACGCTTGACGAAAACGATATGGAACACACAATGGAAGTTACCGTTATCGCCCACGCCTTGGCGCTTATCGGGAACAAAAAGTTTAATAAAAGCTATGACGTCAATACGGTTTTAACCTACGCGCTTTATCACGAGTGCAGCGAAGTTATCACCGGCGATTTGCCAACGCCCGTTAAGTACTTCAACCGCGAAATCAACACGGCTTATAAGGACTTGGAGCTTTTAGCCTGCAAAAAGCTTCTTGCAAGCTTGGATGAAGACCTTAAGGGCGAATACGAAAAATATCTTTTACCCGACAAAGAGAGCGACGAGTGGAAGATTGTTAAGTTTGCCGACAGAATTGCAGCTTACGTTAAGTGCATTGACGAAGTTAACGCCGGCAACAAGGAGTTCAATAAGGCACACCAATCAACGGCAAAGGACGTTAATTCTATCGACAGTCAGGAAGTTAAATATTTTATAGAAAATATTTTACCGGCCTTTACCAAAAGTCTTGACGAACTTGATTAATTAGTATATAATTCTTTCTCAATGACGGTTTGCGCGCCAAACCGTTATTTTTTACACAAAATACGGCATATACAAAAAGACAGGCTAAATTATGAAGCTATTTGCGAAAAACAACAAAATAGATATGCTTACTGCACCGCTTCTTAAAAAGATGGTGCTGTTTGCCCTGCCCGTTTTGTTCACTAACGTATTACAGCTTTTATATAACCACGCCGACCAGATTGTGGTTGGGCAGTACAACGGAACGACGGCCTTTGCGGCAATAGGCTCGACAAGCTCGCTTATACACCTTGTAATCAACGTGTTTATGGGCATTGCCGTGGGCGTAAACGTTGCGGTTGCACACAAGCTTGGCGCAAACAAGACTGAAGACGCTGAAAAAATATTGCACACGGCAGTCATTTTTGCAGTAATAAGCGGTGTCGCAATAAGCATTATCGGGGTTTTGCTATCCACAACCTTTTTACGCTGGATGAAAAGCCCTGAAGACGTAATCGACCTTTCTTCAACCTATCTTAAAATCTATTTCTTGGGCGCGCCGTTTTCACTTTTATATAACTTCTGCGCCGCCGCAATGCGCGCAAAGGGTCAATCGCAAAAGCCGCTTACCTTTTTGACAATCTCCGGCGCGGTAAACGTAATACTCAATCTGTTTTTCGTTATCGTTTGCAACTTAAGCGTGGCAGGCGTTGCAATCGCAACGGTTATATCCCAAGCGCTATCTGCTGTTTTAGCTATAATTTCTCTGTCAAAGGACGACGGCGGTTGCCGCTTATCGCTTAAAAAGCTCAAATTTGACGGCAAGTCGTTTGCGATTATTGCAAAAATAGGCTTCCCTGCAGGCATACAAAGCTCGGTATTTTCAATCTCAAACGTGCTTATCCAATCAACGATAAACAGCTACGGCTCGGTCGTTATGGCAGGTAACACCGCCGCACAAAACGTTGAAAGCTATCTTAACGCCGCTGCCGGGTCAATTTACCAGTCAGAGCTTGCTTTTATCGGTCAGAACTACGGTGCAAAGCGCCCCAAAAATATCAAAAAGATTATCTTTAACGCATTTTCACTTATGGTCGGCACGATGGCTGTTTTATCCCTTGTCGTTATTTTATTTGACGATACGGTGCTAAAGCTGTTTAACCCTGACCCTTCCGCAATAGAAGCTGCTAAAATAAGACTTTCTATAAACTGTGGCTTTTACGTTTTATACGGGTGTATGGAGCTTGCCGTTGGCATAATGCGCGGGCTTGGCCACGGCGTAACGCCTATGCTTGTTGCCCTTGCAGGCGTTTGCGGAACAAGGCTTTTATGGCTCTTTTTCGTGTACCCGATTGAGCCTTCGCTTAAGTTGTTATACACGTCCTACCCGGTGTCCTGGGGGCTTGCAATGACGGCACACCTTATCAGCTTTTTGATTGTCAGAAAAAAGACCTTTGCCAAAATGAACACCACCCAAACCGACATATAAGTCGGTCTATAAGTCGATTAAACGCAAAAACTATAAAAATTACATAACAAATAACGGCTTTGCAAAATACTGCAAAGCCGTTTATATTTTTAAGTTTTTTAAAGTCTGCCGCCGTCTTTTGTGAGCGTATAAACGCGGCTAATAAGCGCGTCTGACAAATACCCTTTTTTAGCCTGCCAAGCCCAGTTACCTTCGGCAAAGCCCGGACAGTTCATACGCGCAGAATTATCAAGGTGCATATAGTCAATCATGGGCACCATAGATAAATTAGCACGGCTTCTGTGAGCAAAAAGTATAAGTGCGTCAACAGGCGCTTGACCGTCTTCAATCGGGCATTCCTTTAAGAAGCGTTCACGCGCAGCGCCTTCAACGTTTTCCGCCCAGGTTACGGTTGCATCGCTATCGTGCGTGCCCGTGTAAACAACGCAGTTATCGGTTGTATATTCGCGCGGTAAAAATTCAGAATCGTCATCGTAAAAGGCAAACTGCAAAGGCTTCATACCGGGGTATCCGGTTTCCTTTAAAAGCTCGACAACGTCGGGGGTTATGAGCCCTAAATCTTCAGCAATGACCTTAAGCGCCGGCACTTTTTCGCGAATAACCTTAAATAGCGCCTTACCAACACAGGGCTGCCACCAGCCGTTACGGGCAGTTGGCTCACCAAATTTAACGCAGTAATAGCCTGCAAAGCCACGGAAATGGTCAATACGCAAAATATCGTACATTTTAAGAGAGTGGCTTGTGCGTTTTATCCACCACTTAAAGCCGTCTTGTTCCATTTTTTCCCAGTTATAAATTGGGTTACCCCAAAGCTGACCGTCGATTGAAAACCCATCGGGCGGACAACCTGCAACCAAGGTTGGGTTGAAGTTTTCATCAAGTAAAAAGGCTTGCGTATCAGACCATACGTCAACGCTATCGTACGCAACGTAGATTGGCATATCGCCAACGATAACCACGCCGTTTTGGTGGGCGTAGTCTAAAACGGCCTGCCATTGGGTAAAAAACTCAAACTGCAAGAATCGCCAGAAGTCCATTTTGTCTTCATACTTTGCCTTTTGACTGATTGCCTTTTTATAGTCCTTTTGGTCTTCAGCCCAGCTTGACCATTGACAATAATTATTGACTTCCTTTAACGCCATAAATAGGGCGTAGTCTTCAAGCCAATAGCTGTTTTTATTGAGAAAATCGACATATAGGCCGTCTTTTGTAAATCGGCTGTATGCCGCGCGCAAAATTTTATACCTGTTTTCAAACAGCCAGCCATAGTCGATACGCTCGGTATCGTGGCGGCTAAAATCAAGCTCTTCTTTGGTAATTAAGCCCTTTGAAAACAAGATTTCTAAATCAATAAAATAAGGATTGCCTGCTAAACTTGCAGGGCTTTGGTATGGGGAATCGCCGTAGGCAGTTGGGTTAAGCGGTAAAACCTGCCAGACCTTTTGCCCCGTCTTTTTTAAAAAGTCGATAAATTCAAAAGCTTCCTTACCGAAGCTACCGATGCCGTAATCGGACGGCAGTGACGAAACCGCCATAAAAATCCCGCTTTTGTGCTTGAAACCAAAATTGTCGTGCATAAATCACCTGTTCTTTTGTCTATTTTATATAATTTTATCACAAATAATGCACTCGGTCAATATAATAAAAGGTAATTACGCGCCAAAAATTTGGTTTTTAGGGGCTTAATATGTTGATAATCTACAATCAAAGTGATACAATAAAGCATATCAAACGTAGGGCTTAAGGGGCTTAATTTTGTACCCTTTAACGCTGGGCTTTATTATGAAGGCTTTTTTAACTGTAATTGAATACGTTGGCGCGATTGCTTTTACAATCACGGGGACTATTGTTGCCCTGCGCAAAAAAACCGACTTTGTCGGTGCGCTTATTTTAGCACTTTTTACGGCGTTTGGGGGCGGATTTATACGCGACCTTACGCTTGGCATTAATCCGCCGCACCTTTTGTTTGATAAAAATTATCAGTTACTTGCGCTTGTGTGCATCATTATTTGCTTTGCCGTTTATCACTCGGCGTTCTCGCTTAAGATTAACCAATTTATAACCAGGCACAAGCACGACTTTATGCTTGAGTTCACCGACGCAATAGGTCTTGCGTTTTTCTGTGTGTTCGGGGTTGAAACTGCTATGGGCGTTAATCCCGATAACAAGGTTTTACTTATTTTTTGCGGCGTAATAACGGGCGTTGGCGGTGGTATTTTGCGTGACGTTTGCGTGCAGGAAATACCTTTTATCTTTACAAGACATATCTACTTTGTCCCTGCGCTTTTAGGTAGTATTTTATATAGCTTTACGTGCACGCTTAAATATAGGCTTGTTTTTATGATAATAACAGTCGTTCTTATTATCGGTGCGCGCGTTCTTGCTTTTATATTCAGATGGAATCTGCCAAACGTTGCACGCCATCACGAAGCTAATGCAAAAAAGCTTGAAAGCTCTAAAGAAAAACAGCAGGAAAATAACTGAAAAATATAAAAAAGTGGGGCTATAGGTCGGTTAATCGACCTATAGCCCTTTTTAGTTACTTAACTAATTCTTGCTTTTTGTACTGAAGCGTATATAGCTTATAGTACTTGTTGCGGTTTGCTAAAAGCTCGTGATGGGTGCCTTGTTCAATAATCTTACCGTGGGATAAAACAATGATTTTATCTGCGTGCTGGATTGTTGAAAGCCTGTGTGCAACCATAAGCATAGTACCGATATTCATCATTTTTTCAAGTGAGTTTTGGATTAAGATCTCGGTTTCGGTATCAATGTTTGCGGTTGCTTCGTCCAAAATCATGACTTCCGGTTTATGAATAATCGTCCTTGCAAAGGATAAAAGCTGGCGCTGCCCCGCAGAGAAGTTATTGCCGCGTTCTCTTACAGGCTCGTCAAGACCTTTTTCAAGTCGGTTGATAAAGTGGTCGGCGTTAACGTATTTACAAGCCGCCATGACTTCGTCGTCGTTTACGTTCTCTAAACCCAATAAGATATTGCTCCTTATCGTGCCGGAGAACAAGAAAACATCCTGAAGCATCTGACCAAAGTGCTTTCGAAGTGATGAAATTTTAATCTTTCTTATATCGATGCCGTCAAGCAGGATTTGACCCTTTTGGTAATCGTAGTTACGGCAGATAAGCGATAGGATTGTTGTTTTACCCGAGCCCGTTGAGCCAACGAAGGCAACTGTCTTTTTTGCTTCAATTTTAAAGGATACGCCCTTTAAAACCCACTCATCGGGGATATACGCAAACCAAACGTCCTTAAACTCGATTTCGCCCTTGACTTCATCAAGCTCGATAGCGTCTTCAGTGTCAACGATTTTAGGCTGGATATCCATAATGGAAAATACCTTTTCTGCCGAAGCAAACGCCGATTGCAGCCAGTTAAACTGCTCTGCCAAGCTTTGGATTGGGTTAAAGAACTTGGATATGTACATATAAAAGATAACGATTGTTTCAGACGTAATGGTCTGACCTAAAAAGGCTGTGTTATCCAAATGCCCCATACAGCAAATGTAGAACAGGCATAAAACCGAGCTTATATACAGCATATATACAAGCGGTCTGAAAATACCAAATACAAAGATTTGTGCTTCCTTTGCCTTGCCTAAATCGTCACTCTTTTTCTTGAAATCGCGCATTTTTTCGCGTTCACGATTGAAAATTTGTGTGATTTTAATACCCGAAAGGTTTTCGGACAGGAAGGTATTAATGTCGGTCGTGCGGTCCTTAACGCGCCTGTACGCACGACGTGAGAACTTTCTGAAAATCACCGTGAATAATACAACGAACGGCACAAAGCACAATACCACAAGGGTTAAGAAGTAGTTTACGCAAAGCATTGCAACCAAAATACCAATAATGATAAAGAAGTTTTTAACAAGGTTTACAAGTAAGTTTGTAAACATCATTGAGATTGCGTTTGTATCGTTTGTAACCCTTGTTACAAGCTTGCCGACGGGGATTTCGGTCAACTGACCGTGGGATAGGCTTTCGATGTGAGTGAAAGCGTCTTCACGCAAATCTGAAATAATCCTTTGACCCGTCTTTTGCAGGATAATTGCCTGCAGATAGGTGCACCCTAATGAGAAAATAAGTATGCTTGCATAAACCACAATGCTGATATATAGCCTTTTAAGCTCAAAATCGCCCTTGATAAGCTCTTCAATGCCGCCGATAACAAGTGGGGCAACGATATCGTATGCGATAGAGCACAAAACCAATAAACCAACGAAGAAAAATCTGTTTTTGTACGGCTTTGCGTAACCGACAAGGCGCTTTAAAATGTCCTTATCCTTCATATTACGCTCAAAACCGATTGCCGCCTTTTTGTCCTTAATCGTCGCGTAAGCAATGATAAGAACGGCAGAGATAACGCCTAAAATAGCGCCAAGGATTAATAATGGAAGGTAATTAGGCATTAACTTCACCCCCTTCTTCGTCTTCAAGGCGTTGAAGCTCAACCATCTTCTGATAGCTTGGGCAGGTTTCAACAAGCCGGTCGTGCGGGCCAACCGCAACGATGCGCCCGTCTTCAATAAAGATAATTTTATCCATCTTTTCAACGGTTGTAATTCTGTGCGCAATAAGCAGCGTTGTCTTACCCTTGCGTGATTTTTGAAGGTTATCCAAAATAACGCGTTCTGTTTTTGTGTCAACTGCTGAAACCGAGTCGTCCAAAATAAGTATTGGGGAATTTCTTATGAGCGCACGCGCGATAGAAATCCTTTGCTTTTGCCCGCCCGAAACTGTTACGCCGCGTTCGCCAAGCATTGTGTCATAGCCCTTTTGGAACTCAACGATATTGCCGTGGATATCGGCAAGCTTTGCGTTTTCTTCGACCTTTTCGTGGCTGATTTCGTCAAAGGCAAAGCCGATATTATTTTCAATAGTGTCAGAGAACAGGAAGTTATCCTGCGGAACGTAAGCGCACGCGCGACGTACGGATTCAATCGTTATTTCGTTTACGTCGTGTCCGTCAACGAACAGCGTGCCGTCCTTTACGTTATGGATACGCAAAATCAAGTCAACCAAAGTCGTTTTGCCTGCGCCAGTTTTACCAACGATACCAACGCTTTCGCCGGCGTTAATGGTAAAGGATAAATCTTCCAGAACGTCAAACTCACCGCCCGGATAGCGGAAGCTTAAGTTCTTAAACTCAATTTTACCGCTTGTAACTTCAACTTCCTTTGCACCGTCCTTGTCGCAAACGGTTACAGGGGAATCTAAAAGCTCGGTAATACGTTTAAGTGAAGCCTTCCCGCGCGAAGTTTTTTCAATTAACATTGAAATCGCCATAACCGGCCATACGATTGAGTTAAAATAGCCAATGTATTCCATAAGCTGACCAACGTCAAACCTGTCCTGATACACAAGATAGCCGCCGTAGCCTAAAATAATACAGATTACCGATTCGATAAGTAAAGTGATTAAAATATGTAAAAGTGTTGAAACCTTTGTATAAACTACGTTTGATTTTTCGTGCTCCTTGTTAAGCTTTTTAAAGGAATAAAGCTCAACAAACTCTTTAACGAAGGCTTTAATTACCGCAATACCCGAGAAGCTTTCCTGTGCAAAGTCAGAAAGCTTTGAGAACGCAGCTTGTCTTTCGTCCCACTTTTTTTCCATGTTTTTACCGACGATTGCACCGATTGCAAGCATAATGCTTAACGGTATCAAGGTCAAAAGGGTTAAAAGATGGTCCATGCGCCACATTTTGACAAGCGCAAGCCCACCAAGGAAAACCGCATCAAAAAACATCAGCACGCCGTCGCCAAAGCACTCGTTAATAGTGTCAAGGTCGTTGGTGTACAAGCTCATAAGGTTACCAACCTTGTTTACCTGATAGTATTCCTGTGAAAGCTCCTTGCTGTGGTTGAACATCTGGTTCCGAAGGCTTGTTTCAACCTTAATACCTGCCCCAAAGAAGCAAATACGCCATAAAAACCTACCGATAACCATAGCAACGATTACCAAAATTAGTGGCAAGCAGATTTCCTTTAAAACAACTGTTTTGTCAAAAGGAACTATCTGCCCGTCGATTTCAACCACGCCTTCGTTAACGCCGTTGATTACCATACGGTAAAATTCCGGCACCTTAAGCTGGAAAAAGTCAACCAAAATAAGCGCAGCAAGCCCAAGTAGCAGCATGTGCGCGTATTTTAGGTAAAACTTATTGATATATCTCCCGAAAATCATAAAGGCTTCCCCTTGTAAAAATTTAAACCCTATTAAGCGTGCAAGCCCCCAAATGCTTGCCGCAAATTTGCCCATTAAATAAGCAATTTTAATAATTATTAAACAATTATTTTTTTAAGTCAAGGGATTTTGCCCCTATATTAAAAGTTTATGTTATTTTATTAAATAATTCATCGTGCGCACACAATACGCACGCAAGCTGAAAGGGATTACGCAACACACAAAATAAACGTTGACAAGGCGGCAATTATTTGGTATAATAAAATATAGCAACAAAAGGCGGTGCTTTTTATGGAAACTATGACTTTAAAAATCAAAAAGTTGGGCAATAGGGCGGTTATCCCCACTTATGGCTCTGATTTTTCTGCCGGGGCGGACCTGTATTCGGCGTCCGATGACACAACGATTTTACCGGGTCAGTCACAGCTTATAAGCACGCAGTTATCCTTTGAAATCCCTGAAGGCTACGTTGGGCTTATTTATGCAAGAAGCGGCCTTGCCACAAAAAAAGGGCTTGCCCCTGCAAACAAGGTTGGCGTTATTGACAGCGACTATCGCGGTGAAGTTTTGGTTTGCCTGCATAACCACTCAAGCGCACCGCAAACGGTTGTTTGCGGCGAAAGAATTGCGCAAATTGTTATCACGCCTTATCTTAAATGCAATTTTTCCCCGTGTGACGATTTATCCGACACAACGCGCGGTCAGGGCGGATTTGGCTCAACAGGGCAAAAATAAACTGATAATAAAGGCGGTTATTAGCACTAAAAAGTGCCGATAACCGCCTTATAGCTTAACTTTTTATTAATTTTTAAAATTTATATCTATTCTTTTCAGTCCAAAACTATCTCGACAATTTTATCAATCTGACAGCCGTCAAATAAATAATTTGCGTCCGGCGTTATATCTTTTGGGGAAGTTTCCGTTTTAAAATAAGCGGTATCAAGCCCCATTTTTTTTGCACCCAAAATATCACAAACGGGGTCGTTGCCCACCATAAGCGTTCTTTTAGCGTTTAAGCGGTGCTTTTTGATAGGAAGCTCAAAAAACCTTTCGGACGGCTTTGATATTGCCCAGTCTGACGAAATAAATATATCGTCAAACAGCTTATCAAGCCCAAGGCTTTTAAGCTCATACATAGTAAAAAGCGCTTGTGCGTTTGATAAAAGATAAATTTTAACGCCATTTTCCTTTAGCTTAATTAAAGCTTCCTTAACGCCCGTATAAACCAAAAGCTTGACTGTTGAAAGCTGTCTGAATTTAATGGCAACTTGCTTTATATCCGCCCTTGTAACCACTACGCTTTTTAGTGCAAACAATCTGTTAAACACCTTATATAAGTCGGGCTCAAAAAACTCATCCTTATTTACGCGCTGAAGATTAATTGCTTCAAAGTAGCCGTCACGGACTTCATCCGCCGTGTAATTTGCACCCCTTTCCTTATACAAATTAGCAATGCTTTGCCAAAAGGATTGCGGGGTTTCATCTGTTAAAATGTCAACCAAAGTGCCGTAAAGGTCAAAAATTACGCTATCGTATCTCATAAAACGCGACCAAACCTTATGCCCAGCCGTTTTCGGCAACAAAGTCGCTCAACAAGTCCCTTGCGTAAAGACCGGGTATCCTGTCAACAATCGTGATGTTGTTCCAGGAATAAAACGCCGTGTAGCTATCAACCACAATATAGTAGTATTGCGTGCTTACGATATTATCGCAAAGGTTGCCGTTTATCGCGTTGGTGTAAGTAGACTTTTCGATAAAGTTTCTGGTTAAGTCACTACCCTTTATCTTACCAAGGATAAGGTCGTTATCAAAAGGCAAAATGGTAAAGATATCTGCATAGGTTAAGTTGCCCGCATCAAGGTCGTAAGGCTTACGGGTGTTAAGATAACCGCCGCCTAAAACAATTTGATAATCATCGCCCCAGAACTCCAAGCCCTTTTCAAGGTAAAGCTGGGCAACCTTTGATACGATTGCATTTTCGCTACGGTATGTGCGGTTGTAGCCTAAAATATCGTTATATGGGTCGCTGTCGGGGAAGTATTTATCCATAAGCGTATCCACGATAGGGTCATCTGTAAGCGTACTGCTTGAGTAAACGTTATTGGTAAGATAGCCTGGGTTTTGAATCCTTACAGAATCATTTACCCTATCAACAACAAAGCGCGCGTAGCTTATCGCCTGGTTGTAGCCACCGCCCTGAATATGGTAAACACCGTATTCGTCAATCTTTTTGTATCTGCTGTGGCTGTGGCCTTCAAACACGATATCAACGTAGCCCCTGCCGCTGTTTTTATTTGATAAAATGGTGTCGTAACCGTCTTCAAATCCTTCGTGCAGGCTGTAAACAACTATATCGCAGTTTTCATCGTTTCTCAACCTTGCAGCTTCCTTTTGAACGGCAAGGGTAAGCTCCGCACCCTTAACAAAATATAAATCATCGGTAAATTCACCGGAGATTGAACTTAAAACGTCACCCATTGCGCCGATAACGCCAATTTTAACGCCGCCGCGCTCAAGGATAACTGACGGCTGACAGTAAGGCGCTGGCTCGCCGTCAACCAAAATATTAATACCTAAAAAGGGGAATTCAGCGTTTTTAGCGTTTTCAACTATTGCATCGCCGCCCCAATCGTATTCGTGGTTACCAAGCGTCATTGCTTCAAAGCCGACGTAGTTCATCCACTCGGTCATAAGCGCGCCTTTATTGGAAGAAGATTCCACGCTCCCCTGCCACATATCGCCAGATGACAATAAGACTTCGTGCGCGGCGGTATCAGCGTAGCGTTCAAACATATAGGTTGTGAATTCATCAACGCCGGGCTGGGTGTCGCTGTCTTCAATCATACCGTGCAGGTCGTTCATAACGTAAAAGTCAATGGTGACGATGCTTTCCTGCGTTGACGGATTTTGGCTGCCGTTTGAACCCGTTTGGGAATTTGAACCTGTCTGGGACTGACTGCCCGAATTAGTACCCGTTTGTGATTGACTGCCAGAGCTTGTACCCGTGTTATCACCGCCGACAACCGTGCAGGCAACTGTAAGCATCATCGCAATAACAAGTATAAGGCTTAACGCGATTTTTGTAATTTTTTTCATAAAAATCTCCTTAAAAGACCAAAAAAAGTGCCGATAACCGACTTATAGACCGACTTTTTTAAAAATCTGCCCTGAATAAGCAAGCTTAATACACGCCAATTTTTAGCATAGGTTAAGTTTACCGATAAATGACCACTTTGTCAAGTGAAAACCAGCCGACAAAAGCCAAGGTCAATAAAAATGTCATAAAACGCCATAAATAAGACCGCTTTTTATCACTTTAAAATAAAAAAAATCATTTTTAGCACATTTTTTGTAAAAATATTGCAAAATTTTGTAAAAACGCATTGACATTATTAAATTGTTATTTTATAATATTAAATGGTGCGCGTAACTTTTACGTTAAATACGCGCCACACATCACATTAGCAAATATAAAGTCGGAGGATTTTTTTAATGAAAAAGATGACAATCGACGGCAATACCGCCGCAAGTCACGTAGCGTATGCTTTCTCTGAAGTAGCCGCTATCTACCCAATTACCCCATCATCCCCAATGGCGGAAGTTGCTGACGAATGGGCAACTGCCGGAAGAGTTAACATGTTTGGCCAAAAGCTTCGCCTTGCTGAAATGCAATCCGAAGGCGGCGCAGCAGGCGCTGTACACGGCTCATTAGCAGCAGGTGCGCTTACCGTAACCTACACGGCAAGCCAAGGCTTGTTACTTATGATTCCTAACATGTACAAGATTTCAGGCGAATTATTACCAACAGTATTCCACGTAAGTGCACGTGCCCTTGCAGCACACTCACTTAACATTTTCGGCGACCACTCTGACGTAATGGCATGCCGTCAAACAGGCTTTGCACTTTTAGCAAGCGGCTCTGTTCAGGAAGTAATGGATTTAGGTCTTGTTGCACATCTTTCCACATTAAAATCAAAAGTTCCTTTCTTACACTTCTTTGACGGCTTCAGAACCAGTCACGAAGTATCAAAGATCGACGCTATTGAATACGACGAAATGAAAGCCCTTGTTGACATGAAGGACATTGAAGACTTCCGTTCAAGGGCATTAAACCCAGACCACCCAATCCAAAAAGGTACTGCACAAAACGCTGATACCTACTTCCAAAACAGAGAAACTGCTAACAAGTACTACGAAGCAACACCTGCAATCGTACAAAAGATGATGGACAAGGTTAACAAATTAACCGGCAGAAACTATCACCTTTTCGACTACGTTGGTGCACCTGATGCGGAAGAAGTTATCGTTATCATGGGTAGCGGTGCTGAAGCTGTTGAAGAAACAATCAACAAATTAAATGCTGAAGGCAAAAAGTACGGCTTATTAAAGGTTAGACTTTACAGACCTTTCGCTGCAAAAGCTTTCTTAAAGGCATTACCAAGAACAACAAAGAAGATTGCTGTATTAGACAGAACTAAAGAACCTGGCTCATTAGGTGAACCATTATATTTAGACGTATGTACAGCATTATTCGACGCTAAAAAGCGCATTCAGGTTGTTGGCGGCAGATACGGTTTAGGTTCAAAAGAATTTAACCCATCAATGATTCGTTCAATCTATCAAAACCTTGAACAAGACAAACCAAAGAACCACTTTACAGTTGGTATCTATGACGATATTACAAACACGTCACTTGACTTCAGCGAAAAATACGACGCTGCACCACAAGGCACGGTTTCCTGCAAGTTCTACGGTTTAGGCTCTGACGGTACCGTTGGTGCTAACAAGAACTCTATCAAGATTATCGGTGACCACACAGATAAGTACGTACAAGGCTACTTCTTCTACGACTCCAAAAAGTCAGGCGGTATCACGGTATCACACTTAAGATTTGGCGATACACCAATCCAATCTTCATACCTTATCGATTCAGCAGACTTCATCGCTTGCCATAACCCATCATACGTAACACGTTATAACATGGTAAACGACTTAAAGGCTGGCGGCAAGTTCTTATTAAACTGCGCTTGGAACACAGCCCAAGCACTTGACGAACACTTACCTGCTGACATGAAGAGATTGCTTGCTAAAAAGCACGCAGAGCTTTACGTTATCGACGCTTTAGCCGTTGCAACGAAAGCCGGCAGCCCAAAGAGCCAGAACATGGTATTACAAGCAGCGTTCTTTAACATTGCAAACATTATCCCTTACGCTGAAGCTGAAGTTTACATGAAGGAAAAGGTTAAATCAACCTACGGCAAGAAGGGTGACGCTGTTGTTAAAGCTAACTGCGACGCAATCGACGGCGCAATCAGCTCACTTATCAAGATTGAAGTTCCACAAGCTTGGGAAACCGCAACCACAGGCGCACAAGCACCAAAGCTTGCTGACGATAAATACTTCCAGGAAGTTATCCACCCAATCACCGCACTTGAAGGTGACAAATTACCTGCATCTGCATTTAACGCTGACGGTTCAGTTCCAACAGGTACAACCAAATTTGAAAAACGCGGCGTTGCAGTTAAAGTTCCAAAATGGATTCCTGAAAACTGTATCCAATGTAACCAATGTGCTTTCGTTTGCCCACACGCTTGCTTACGCCCAGTACTTAACCAAGCTGGCATCGAAAAACCAGAAACTTATGCAACAAGACCTGCAATGCAATTAAAGGGCTTGGAATTCAGAATGCAAGTTTCACCACTCGACTGTATGGGTTGCGGCGTTTGCGTAAACGTATGTCCTGCTAAACAAAACGCACTCGTTATGGTTCCGTTAGAAGAAGCAATCAAGAACGACCAAGCAAACTACGAATTCTCTGAAACGTTACCGGAAGTTGACACTTCTGCTGTTAAACCAACAACCGTTAAAGGCAGCCAATTCAATAAGCCTTTATTCGAGTTCTCCGGCGCTTGCGCAGGCTGCGGCGAAACACCATACATCAAGGTTATCACCCAAATGTTCGGTGACAGAATGGTTGTTGCAAACGCAACGGGTTGTTCATCAATCTACGGCGGCAGCTCACCAACGTGTCCATACACAAAGAACGCACAAGGTAAAGGTCCTGCATGGGCAAACAGCTTATTCGAAGACAACGCTGAATTCGGTTACGGTATGAATTTAGCTTACGGTCAACGCCGTGCTAAACTTGCCGACACCATCCAGGAAGCTATCGATTTAGGCGTTAAGGGCAAATTAAAAGCTGCACTTACTGAATGGCTTGAAAACAGAAAGAGCGCTGACGTAACTAAAGCACTTGCACCTGTTATCGAAGAATTATTAACACCGGCAATCAAGTCTGCACGCGGCGACTTAAAGGTTGCACTCACAAAGATTCGCGATCAAAAAGACTGCTTAATCAAGAAGTCAATCTGGATCTTCGGTGGTGACGGCTGGGCTTACGACATCGGTTACGGCGGTTTAGACCACGTACTTGCTATGGGCGAAGACGTTAACGTTTTAGTACTCGATACCGAAGTTTACTCCAACACAGGCGGTCAAGCTTCTAAAGCAACACCAACAGGCGCAACGGCTAAATTTGCTGCCGGCGGTAAGAGAGTTAAGAAGAAAGACCTTGGTATGATCGCTATGAGCTACGGCTACGTTTACGTTGCACAATGCGCTATGGGTTCAAACAAGCAACAATTCCTTAACGCTATCGTTGAAGCTGAAAGCTATGACGGCCCATCACTCATCATTGCATACGCACCATGTATCAACCACGGTATCAACATGTCAAATTCTCAACTTGAAGAAAAGAAGGCTGTTGACAGCGGTTACTGGCACTTATACAGATATAACCCAACGCTTATCGGTAAAGAAAACCCATTCAAGCTTGACTCTAAAGACCCAACAGAAAGCTATAGGGACTTCCTTTTAGGCGAAACACGTTATACGTCACTTCAAAAAGCTCAACCTGAACTTGCTGAAAAGTTATTTGAAAGGGCTGAAGAAGAAAACAACAACAGACTTAACAACTATAAGAACTTGGCTAATAAGTAATTATAAGTTTAAACAAAAAAGCGCCCTATAGGTCGATTATCGGCCTATAGGGCTTTTTGTTTGAGAATTAAGAATGAAGAATTAAGAGTGAAGAATTAAGAATTATGGTAAACTTTTTGCCAACGGCAAAAAGTTTTTATTAAATTTGAAAAACTTAAGGCGTGACGTTGCTAAAAACGTTGTTAGCTTATTCAAAAACGTTGTCATCCTGAGCCCCTTCAGGGGCGTCAGGATCCCCAAATCTATCCTGTTAAACTATACAAGCTTGCCCGCAAGCATTTTTGTTTGTTATTGCATCCTGATTCCTTTTCGGCTTTACTGTTACCTGGAGCGAGACGTTGTCATCCTGAGCCCAACCACTAAAAGTGGTTGTGGCGTCAGGACCCCCAAATCTATCCTGTTAAACTATACAAGGCTTGCCCGCAAGCATTTTTACTCGTTATTGCATCCTGAGGCTCGCCCTGCAGGGCGATGCCGTCAGGACCCCCCTAAATTACTTGTTAGTTTAAAGTAAAAAGCGGCTGCAAGCGCAGCCGCTTTTATTATTTGTTTGATTGTATGCGTGGCTACCCACGCTTTAATTTATAACTATTCAGAAACAACAGTATCAACAACTTCTACTTTGAAGATGTAGTTGCTGCCTTCTGGTAATGCTAAGAAGTATGTACCAGCTTCAGCAATTTCAAATTCAGAAATGTAAGGTGAATTCTTTGTGAAGCCCGTTGTACCTGACGTAGCAACAACGTTCTTTTCGCCGTCCCAAATTGTTATAGAACGACCATCGTCGCCATTTTTAACCCACCATACTTTAACGACCGCAGAGCCCTTGGTTGTGAATTCAATAACGTTCTTTTTTGCTTCGCCAATAACTGACGTACCACCAAAGTTAACACGTTGTGCTGAAGTATAACCGTCTGTCCATGTTTTGCTGCTTGAGTCAACTTTAGCTTTTGTACTCCAGTGAATTGTGAAAGCACCGTCCGTACCAACAGCTTCTGTTTGGCCATCAGATCTTGCGCCTGCTACGAAAGCGTCAAGTGTTGATGATTCAAACGTGTAAGTGCTTACAATAGCTTGACCTGCTTGAACTTTTTCATATTTAGCGAATACGCCAAATGCTGAATCAACAACCTTGCCTTCAAATGCTGTTGCCAATGCTTCGTCAGCAAAGATACCTTCCATTGTGTAACCGTCGATAGTCGGGCAGATTTCTGCTAATTGTTCAGCTGTAACGGTTGTGCCTTCATAAGCTAATAATTCAGCAACGATTTCTTGACCGTTGTAGATTGAAACCGTATATCTTTCGTTAAGGCCAACCCATTCTGTGTCGTACTTAACTTCGCCGTTTACGGTTGCAAAGATAACCGCAAAGTCAGAATAGTTTGCAGCAACAGTTTGGTCTTCAAGAACGGTTACACCCTTTTGTGAAGCTGCGATTGCGCCTGCGCCTGTGTTGTTGTATTCAACAAAGTGTGCTGCTTCCGGATCGTTATCACTCATCTTAACGTATCTTTCGTTTCTGCCGGCACCTGTTGAAGCTGCTAAAGAGATGTGTGCGCCAAGTTCACTGTTGATAACGGCAACGGTTGCGTTTGGACCCCAAGGTCTGCCGATAGCTGTCTTACCTACTGCAACGCCTGCATCTGCTGTGAAGCGGCAGTTATCAAAGATTGCGCCGTACGCTACAACGCCTGCTTTGTTTTCGCCCTTGAACGCTGTGATATAGCCACCTTGTGGGTTTTCTTTAACGTCATCAGCGGTTAAGATTGAGCGGATTTCGCAATTATAGAAGTAAGTTGTGTTGTCTGAACCGAAGATAAAGTCTGTTGCACCGGCGATTAAGCTGTTTTCAACCATTTGTCTACCTGTGAAGAATTCAACCGTATCCTGGTAACCTAAAAGGATAGAATCATGAATAAGAACCTTGTCTGCCTGAACTAAAAGTGCAAGACCACGTTCTTTCTTAAGACCTGCTTCGTCAAAGCGTGCTTGGCTGTTCCAGTAGTTAGAAACGGTTACACCCTTTAAGATAAAGCCTTCAGCTTGATATCTGACTGCTAAGGTTTGTGTAGAATCTGTTACGTGTGTAAAGCCTGATTCGTCTAATTGACCGTAGAGTGAATTCCATTCAATGATTGTTGTTTCAGCACTTTCACCTGCAATTACAAGGTGTGGGATAGTAACTTCAACTTTTTCATTGTACGTACCTGCTGCTAAGTCAATTCTCTTGTCAGCGTCTGCAGAAACGCCTGCGTATGTTAAGAATTCGATTGCTTGATTAATCGTTGCAAATTGATATCTGCCATCAACTAAAGCGCCCACATTTTCAACGTCCTTTGATACGTAGCAATCAACGTTTTGTTGTGATTCAATGCCTGTGATTGGGTCAAGTACCCAAATATCAAAGCTTTCTGTGTGACCGTCACGGTCGATAGTGATTGTCTTCTTGCCGGCGGTTGCGGTAATATCGTCAGCAAAGATACGTGCATAGTCATCCATGCTTGTAAAGATAAAGTCGCGTGATGCGCCGTTTAATTGAGCGTGTGCAATTACTGATAAGCCGTCGAAAGAAACTTCTTGACCAACCATATAGATTTGTCTTAAAGCTGTGTTAGCGTAAGCACCGTTAAATGGTGAATATGCAGGATCTTTCTTATCAGGAACGCGGATTGCGTTCTTACCGAGTGTGATTGATTGGATTGCATATACGTTGATTTCATATTCTGTCGTATATGTTTGACCGGCTTTTTCGTAAGAAACTTTAACCTTGTAAACGCCTGCTGTTGACATATCAACTTGTGAATCGTCAATTGCATAATCTGCTGCGTCTAAAAGCTCTGTCCTTCCGTTTTCGTAAACTTCTTCAACAACGATGCCGCTTGCGTCAAGGTCTTGACCTTCAACGTAATCAACTAAACCGGTGTTGGAAACCTGAATACCTACAAACTCGCTCTTTCTAACTTCTACGGTAAGCTGTGCCCAGTAAACGTCAGTTGTACCTGTCTTTCTAGCAACAGTATATCCACCTGCTTTTGGTACTGTATAAGTAAGCTTAACAAGTGGTGAACCTTCAGCGTTACCAACGTATTCGATATCAGTTTCATTGCCGTCAGGATCTGTGATGATGATGTTTTGCATATCAGCGCCGGATGAACCGTTTTGAACGATAAGCTCTAAAACGCCTGCAGCAGGTGCGTTAACCGTAAGCATTTGTGCATCGCCGCCAAGCTTAACTGATCTTGCAAAAGAAATAGGATTACCTCCTGCGTCAGTATAAGTTTTTGAACGGTTACGGATTTCTGTGGTAGCTGTTACACCAAAGTTACCCCATTTTGAGCCGTCAGCGTAAACCTTTGCGTCGTGTTGTTCAGCAACGAAGGTATAAACTACTTTTTCAAACATTTCAAAGTCGCAAACGTCACACTTCTTGTCGCCGTTATCGTCTGCGTGTTCAGCAACGTCTTTAACTTCGCCTGTGTGTTCACAGGTTGCAGCGTGCCAGTGGTTTTCGTAGTCGGTTGTCCATACGTCAGAATATGTATGTTCGTGTTCGCCACTTGGACCTGGGCCAGGACCAGGACCCGGTTCAACCGTACCCATTACGTAGCCGCAAACGTCACACTTCTTATCACCGTTATCATCAGCGTGTGCTGCACGGCTATCAACAACGGTTGTATGTTCACAGGTTGCAGCGTGCCAGTGATATGCAGCGTCGCTTGACCAATCTTTGCTGAAAGTATGCTTATGGCCGCAAGCAACCAAAGACAAACTCATCGCTAAGATGCAAACGATTGCAACTAAACTAAAAAGTCTTGTTTGTTTTCTCATTTTTCTCTCCTTATTATTTACGCGTTCAGGACGGATTAGTCTTATTTTGCTATAAAAGCAGTAAGCGTTGGTTGTAACCAACGCTAAAGGGAGTACTCCCTTTAACTGACAAGCTTAAGCCATGCCTATTCGCGCGCATTATATTGTAAATATATTCTACTATCGTTCAAGTAGTTGCGGTATAAAAATTCAATATATTGAGCAATTTTTTATACCTTTTTGCAACAAAAAAAACGCAAGGGTCACCTTGCGTATCCGTTTTGTCTATATTGTGTTCCAATAAGTGCAAATTGCTTTTTACCTGTAAAATCGCTTTAATGCTTCGCCTGCCGCCGCCAACCTGTTTTTTGGATAAAGCACGGCAATGCTTTTAAGTCAAAAAAGCAAAATACGGCTTAACAAGTGGGATTTAGCACGCAATGGAAAGTGCGATTACGCTTTGCGCGGTAAAGTACAAAAAGTGTAGGATTATGCTTAACTTAAAGCGCTTGTCGTCGCTGAAGTTATAAACGCAAAGTATGATATCGCTGACCAAAAAGAACACTCCGCCAAGGGCAAAAAGTGCCGTTTTTAAGCTAAAGCCCGTTATCATATTCGCAACGGTTATTGCCGCCATAAACGCAACCGTGATTATATACGCGTATATCCCGATTTTAAGCATTCCGCCGCCAAGCTTTTTCTTTATAAACACGTAAACTGCCGCCGCTGTGAAAGCAGCAAACAAAGGAAGTGCAATAAAAAGATTGACGTTGGTTTTTATAAGGAAGTATCCAATAAACAGAAAATGCTCAAACCCAAAAGCCGTCGCACCGATAACGAATAAATGCATCTCCTGCTTTTTAAAAACGTACCTTAAGCCAAGCAATACGTCGCCCAAAAGTCCAAAGCAGAGCGCAAATATTATTATCGTCTGATATAGGCTGACACCCTTATATTGCCAAGCAAAAACGCCTGCTAAAATAAAGCTTAACGATGCCAAGCTTTTTAAAATAACCGCACGCACAGGCTTTTTATCGTACATGCTTTTCAAAAACGGGCAGTTAATTATAACGCTGCCCACGCCAAAAACTATCGCTAAAACCAAAAATAAGTCTTGTGGCATAACTAATCCCTTAATCAATCTTTTGTTTACAAATTAATACAAATGTATATAAAAACCGGCCTATAGGTCGGTTTTTGCTTTAACCGTCAAGCCCTAATGCCTGGCGGAACATATCTTCAATAACGATATCGTAAATTTCACCAACGCTTGCGCAGTATTCTAAAACCTTCCACGGCTCGTTGGTGTGAAAGTGTATTTTAATAAGCTCTTCATCGCCGACAACAAGCAAACAGTCGCCGTCAAAGTTTTTGTTAAAGTATTCTTTAATTTTGTCTTCGTCAAGATTTTCGCCTTCGATAAGAAGCTGCGTATCATATCTGTAATCGCTTTCGTCCATGGTTTACCCCCGTGTTTATGGCTTTCGCCTTGTATATTTAGATTATATTGCTTTTGCGTTTTTTTGTCAAGCCCAGTCATAAAATTTATATACGTCTGTAGCTTTAGACAATTTTTTTTGTCAATCCTATTGTAAAATACTCGGTTTTATGCTAAAATAAACAAAAACCTTGCAAGCTTTTACGCTTTGGGGGCGTTATGGACAAAGAAACCAACCTTAACATTGATAATACCACATTTAACCAGGGCGACAGCGCACCCGCTTTTGACGATGGGCTTTTTCAGCGCTGCAAGCTTACCGTTGGTAAGGATAACTGGTCAACCCACCCCGTTAAAATTGACGGAGCTTTAATCCCTTCAATTACCTTTGCCGACGGTCCGCACGGGGTGCGCAAGGAAGCTTCTTCTAAAAAGATAGGTCTTAACCCAAGCCAGATGGCTACGTGCTTCCCCACAAGCAGCGCGATTGCAAACAGCTGGAACACCGAGCTTGTTGAACGCGTAGGCAATGCGCTGGGCACGGAAGCTGCTCACTTTGGCGTTGACGTGCTATTAGGCCCGGGTATAAACCTTAAGCGCGACCCGCGCTGTGGCAGAAACTTTGAGTATTTTACAGAAGACCCATACCTTTCGGGCAAGCTTGGCGCGGCGTACGTGCGCGGCGTTCAGTCGGTGGGTGTTGGGGCGTGCGTAAAGCACTTTGCGGCAAACAACAATGAAAACAGGCGTATGTCAAGTAACTCAATCGTTGATGCCCGCGCTCTTTACGAGCTTTATTTAACCCCCTTTGAAATCACCGTTAAAGAAGGTGCGCCGTGGGCTGTGATGTCGGCCTATAACGCGGTTAACGGTCAATTTTGCGACCAAAACAAATTTTTACTCACCAACGTTTTGCGTGAAAGCTTTGGTTTTCAAGGCGTTGTTTTGAGCGACTGGGGCGGCTGCAGATACCGCACGCTTTCATCCAAGGCTGGCAGCGATTTACAAATGCCTGCTTATCCTTACAGCGCAGACACGCTTTATAGCGACGCTTTGACCGACCCGGTCTTGCGCGATGCGATAAATAACAGCGTTGACCGCATTAAAGCCCTATCCGACAAATGCAATAACCAGATTAAAACCAATTTAGAGTGCAATTTTGAAACCCACCACGCACTTGCCGTTGAAGGCGCAAAGGAAAGCTTGGTTTTATTAAAAAACGATATCTTGCCATTATCTGAAGACACACCCGTTGCCCTTTTTGGCGAATATATCTATAAAACAAAATTCCAGGGCTTTGGCAGCTCCAAGGTAAACCCTTACAAGCCGTTAAATATTGCTGACTGTCTTGGTGATAGCAGTCTTAACGTTGTGGGGATGGAGCGCGCTTATACCTTAAGGGGTAAAAAGAGCAAAACGCTTGATAAAAATATTGCGCTTTTTAGCAGTAATGCCGATACGGCAGTTGTCTTTGTCGGGCGTGACGAGTTTTTAGACGCTGAAGGCTTTGACCGCGATACTTTAGACCTTGATAATGCACAAATATCGGCCTATAGGTCGATTAAAGCCGCTTTTAAGCATACAATCGTTATTGTATTTTCAGGCGGGGCCGTTAACCTTGAACCCTTTATGGACGCCAATGCAATTATCTTTGCGGGGCTTTTAGGACAAGGTCAGGCTCAAGCCGTAATCAGCCTTTTAGAAGGCAAATTCAATCCATCAGGTAAGCTTACCGAAAGCTTTGTCACAAGCCTTGACGCGCTACCCACCGCAAACACCTTTTTAGGTGAGCCGTCTAACGTATATAAAGAAAGCATTTACGTTGGCTACCGCTACTATGAAAAGATTAAGAAAAAGCCCCTTTTCCCCTTCGGGTTTGGCTTATCTTACACCAAGTTTCTTTATTCCAATGCAAAAATCGTGAGCGGCGGCGTAAGCTTTAGCTTGAAAAACGTTGGCGAGTACGACGGCGCTGAAGTTTGCCAGATGTACGTTTCTATGCCTGACAGCAACGTCTTCAGACCGATAAAAGAGCTTAAAGGCTTTAAAAAAGTTTTCCTGCGCAAGGGTGAAGAACAGCTAATAACCATTAACTTTGACGATAAAACCTTCAGGTTTTTCGATAGCCAAAGCGGAAGCTTTAAAACCGAAGCAGGCATCTATAAAATTTTGATAGGCTCATCTTCAAGCGATATCCGCTTATCCGTGCCACACCTTGTAAAGGGCGTTGCAGCTTCCACAAACATCCACCGCCAGGATATACCAAGTTATTTCAGCGGACAGATAAAAAACGTAAGCGACGATGAATTTTGTAAGGTTTACGGCAAAGCCTTTACCCGTGACAAGCTTAATTTTTACAAGAAAAACCGCATACGTGCCGACAAAAACACGACACTTTTGGATTTAAGGTTTGCACCGTCACCACTAACGCGCGCGGCTGTCAAGGTAATCTCTGGTATGCTAAACCGCGCTAAAAAGCGCAACAATCACAAGCGCATTGCTGAACTTTCGCTTGTGCTTAACACCCCGCTTGGTATTGCTTTAAGGTTTGCTAAATTCTCTCCTTTAAAAATTGATGGTTTTATTAAGATTGTTAACGGCAAGACCTTTAAGGGTTTAAAAAAGATTTTTAAAAAGCAAAAAGGAATAAATAAAACATAACGTAAAAAACACCGACGCATATGCGTGATGTCCTTAACGGAGAATACGCTAAAACTAAGTTTGCCCTTTGGGCAAGTGAAGTTATCTTCGATAGTGAAGTTCACTTCGTGAGTGAAGTTTCGCCTGACGGCAGAAGTGAAAAGTTGCAAAGCAACTTTGGGCAAACTTAACTTCACTTTTGCGTAGCACAAACTTCACTGCATAGCAACTTCACTTTTGCGATAGCAAAAACTTCACTAACAGGAAAAGAGATAACATTTCGGCTACTAACCGATTTGTTATCTCTTTCTGCTTGTAATAAGTGTGTTTTTTTATTAATATAGTAGCCTTGCCTTGTCGGGCAAATCAATAATCTTTTGGTTGTTGCCCTTGACGATAAAAAATTCCTGGTGGAACGTTTTGTGCGGCACTAAATAAATGCGCTTGTCCGCCCAGATTTTATTAACGTCCTTACTCATTGCGCCCGACTTAAAGATATAGTCGCAAATTTCCGTGTTAAGATCAACTATAGCGCAAGAATAATCCTTTGCAAAAACGTCTAATAGCGCGCAACGGATTTTCATGATAATATAGTCGTTGCTAAAAATCAAGCCTTCACCCTTGCAGTATGGGCAAGTTTTAACAAGGGTTGCAGAAGTTTCCTTACGCTTTTTCTTTCTGGTAACTTCAACAAGCCCAAGCCCCGTCATACCAACCACGTTGCAGCGGCTTCTGTCGTCCTTTAAGGCGTTTTTTAAGCGTTCAACAACGGCGTGGCGGTGTTCTTCTTCTTCCATATCGATAAAATCGATAACGATAATGCCCGAAATATTCCTTAAGCGAAGCTGGCGCGCAATCTCGTCCGCGGCGATAAGGTTTGTTTCAAAAACGGTTTTTTCAAGGCTGTCTTCGCCGATATATTTACCCGTGTTAACGTCGATTGCGGTCAGGGCCTCGGTCTTGTCAATATTGATGTACGCACCGCTTGAAAGCTTAACCTTGTTGCGGAGCATATTGTCAATTTCTTCAATCAAGCCGTACTCGGTGAACAAATCAACGTTTTTGTCAAAATACTCAATTTTATCAGCAACGCCGCCCTTACGCATTTTTGCAACGTCCAAAACGTCTTCGTAAAGGCCGCGGTCGGCAACGATAATCTTGTCAACGTCCAACGTATAAACGTCACGCAGCATTCGTTGTGCTAAATTACCGTCTTCGTATAATAGCTGTGGCGCGGCTACCGTTTCCGCGCGCTTATAAAGGTCCTTTGCAACACCCATCAAAAAGTCGCGCTCTTCAATAAAGGTTTGCTTATCGGTGTTAGCACCTGCCGTACGGATAATAAGCCCCCCAACGGACGGCTTGATTTCTTCGGCAAGCGCGTTAAGTCTATTTGCTTCTTCTTCGTTTTCAATCTTGCGCGATAAAACCATCAAGTCTTCTTTGGGGAGATACACCAAGTTTCTGCCCGCAAGCGACACGTGTGACGTAAGCCTTACGCCTTTAGTTCCCGACGTATCCTTTACAACCTGAACGATAATCTCGTCACCGACGTTAAGCTCAAGCTTTGTCGGCAGTTTGATTTGCTCGCTTAAATTGTGTCTTTCAACCAAGCTTTCGCCCGTGAAAAGATACCCATTTTTATCAAGACCAATGTTTACAAACGCCGCCTGCATCCCGGGAAGCACCGATTCAACGCGGCCCTTAAAAATGCTTCCTACGATAATCTTACCGCCAAGCCTTTCCGATTGATACTCTAAAAGCCTGCCGTCCTTTTCAAGCGCCCCGATTATGTTGCCTGCGTAACTGTCAATAAAGATTCGTTTCATCTTGTAACCATCCTTCAACAGTTTTGTCTTTTATAAAGCAACGCGTTTTTAATACGTCTATATCTTCACCGCCGTAAATCGAGACCAGCTTTTCACCCAAAACGTCGGGGCGTAAAGTAGTGTTTCCGAAAGCAAGTCGCGCTATAAGCCCGTTATCGGTAAATTTAAGGTCTAAAATTTTGTCACGGATTTCCTTTTGCTCACCGCGTTTATCGGTTGCCATGATACTTGCTTCGGCTAAAAGGGCTTGGGTGTCAAAATGGTTAATACCGCTGATTTGATACTCTGCGCCGTCCATTAACGCTTGCAGATTTGGCTTTTTAGCACAATTTATCGCCCATAAGCATTTAATCCCGCGCGGCGCGTTATTATTAAACGCGTCGATAAAATCCTTTGCAGGATAATCCGTTTCAGCAACAAGGTATTCAGCGTCGCTTTTAATGCCAACGCCAAGCGGTGCTGACATATATAAAAGCATATGCGGATTGTATCCTTGCGAATACTTTACAGGGATTTTGGCACGGATAAATATTTTTTGTAAATGTCTTAACGTGTCAAGGTGGGAAATAAACTCCGCCCCGTCACGCTTGGAATATTTTATTACTAACATAGCTCACACCCAAAATCCTTTTGAACGCCGCAGCCCTTACAACCTGAAAAACAGCTGCCGGTGACCTTGCCGTCGTACGCCTTTTTAAGCTCTTTAAGTAAATAGTTTTTAGTCACGCGGATATCGATAATATCCCACGCCAAAATTTCAGTTTCATCGTGTTTACGGGTATATAGCCCCACATTTAAGCCGTTTTCTTCAAGCGCGTCAAGCCAGATCTGGTTGTTAAAATACTCTGTCCAGCCGTCCATAAACGAACCTTTTTTATACGCGCTTTCAATAACGCCACACAGCCTCCTGTCCCCGCGTGCCAAAACGGCTTCTAGGGACGAAAACTCTAAATCGTTCCAGCTAAAGGTTACACCCTTAATAAATAGCTTTTCCTTTAAAAGCGCAATCTTATGCTCAAATTCTTCACGGGTGATTTGTCTTTCCCATTGGAAAGGCGTAAAGGGCTTGGGTATAAAGGTTGATACGCTTACGCTGATTTTAAGGTTACGCGCCGCCCTTTGGTTTTGTGAATAGATTTCACGGATTTTATAAACGATATCAGCAATACCGATTAAGTCTTCGTCAGTTTCGGTGGGTAGCCCCATCATAAAGTATAATTTAATATTGGTAAACCCTTGTTCAAACGCATATCTTACGGCGCGTTCGATTTCTTCTTCGGTTACGTCTTTATTGATAACGTCGCGCAGTCTTTGCGTGCCTGCTTCAGGGGCAAAGGTCAAGCTGCTCTTTCTCGACTGGGAAACGAATTCCCCGTCAAAGCTGTCAACGCGTAGCGAAGGTAGCGCAACCTTTGTGTCGGGTAGTTCCCTTTTAAGCTCTTTTAATAATTGCTTTAACTCTTTATAGTCACCCGTTGATAAGCTGTTTAAACTAATCTCATCAAACCCGGTGGTGCTTATGATGCTTTTTGCCTGCTCAACCAAGGTTTCAACCTTGCGTTTTCTGATTGGGCGGTATAAAAACCCTGCCTGGCAGAACCTGCATCCCCTGCAGCAGCCACGCATTACTTCTAACACACCGCGGTCAAAAATAGCGGCAATATTACCAACGGCTTGCGTTTTCGGAAAAGCCGCCTTATCAAGATCATACGCAACCGCTTTTTTAACCTTTGTTATACCCGAAAACCCTTCTATAAGCCCGTTATCGCCATATTTAACCTGTGTGTACTTCGGCACGTAAACGCCTTCTAACTTACTTGCTTTTTGTAAAAATTCTTCCTTTTTTTTGGTTTCCTTACGCAAAACGGCAAGCTTGGGGCAAACGACCTCACCCGCGCCGATAACGAACAAATCAATAAAATCGGCCATAGGTTCAGGGTTGCAGGTGCAAGGTCCGCCTGCTTCGATAACAGGATAGTCTTCACCCCTGTCTTTAGCGCGCAGCGGGATATTTGCCAAATCAAGCATATACAAAACGGTTGTATAAGACATTTCAAACTGAAGCGAAAACGCAACGGTATCAAAATCCTTAAGCGGGCGTCTTGAATTCAAGCCGTAAAGTGGCAGGTTGTTTTCCTTTAAAGCCTTGCCAAAGTCTTGCCAGGGCGCAAAGCAGCGGTCAACAAAAACGCCGTCTACGGTTGACACAGCGGCTTCAACAACCCTGATACCCAGGTTTGACATACCAACTTCATACACGTCCGGAAAGCACAAGCAATAATTGTAGTCTTTAAACTCACTACCGCCGCTGCCCCATTCACCGCCCGTGTATCTTGCGGGCTTTTCTACCTTTTTCAAAATATCGTTAAGCTTCATAAATTTAATTGTATCACATTTAACTTTTATTTGCAATTATTTACCCTTATTTTACTTTTTTTGTAAAGCTTTGCTTTAAAAATTTAAGCGCGGCGTACAATTTTGCCAACAGCTGTTGACAATTTTGCCCCGCGATTGTATAATAGCCTTATCAAAAGGACGGCTTATTATGTTAGATTTTAATAACGATTGGAACACACATTTATCAGCGCTTATAAATAGCGACACTTATAAACGCATACGTGAATTTTTAAAAACCGAATACTTCACCCAAACCGTGTATCCGCCAATGGATGAGATTTTCACCGCCTTTAAGCTTACGCCTTATGAAGACGTAAAGGTCGTTATCTTGGGTCAAGACCCTTATCATGAGCCAAACGAAGCACACGGGCTTTGCTTTTCGGTTAAAGAAGGCACAAAAATGCCGCCTTCCCTTATGAATATCTATAAGGAATTAAAGCAGGACCTTGGCATTGATAACGGAAATAAAACTGGCCTGACAAAGTGGGCAAAGCAAGGCGTGCTTCTTTTAAACACAACGCTCACCGTTCGCCGCGGTCAGGCAAATTCACATAAAAATTGCGGCTGGACAGAGTTTACCGACCAAGTAATCCGCATTTTGTCTGAACGCGAAAAGCCTATCGTGTTTATTTTGTGGGGCGCAAATGCGCGTAGCAAAAAGTCGCTTATCGATTTAACAAAGCACCACGTTTTAGAGTGCGCCCACCCATCCCCCTTGTCCGCATACAACGGCTTTTTTGGCTGTAAGCATTTTTCAAAGACAAACGCAATTTTATCATCTTTGGGCTTTTCGCCCATTAATTGGCAGCTTTAAACAAATTAATTTTTATCAAAAAAACCCAGCTAACGGGCTTATAGCCCAACTTTTTATAAAAAGGCAGTGCCACCGCCCTGCCTTTTTTAAATGAAGAATGAATAATTAAGAATTAAAAATTGTGGTCAGGTTTTTGCTTTATGCAAAAACCTTTTATTTAATTTTAAAATATATTGTAACAATAGCAGTATAAGTCAATACCGCCAATGGTTTCGGGGTCTAAATAGTCAAGGCTGTCGGGTGAAATCAAACTGCAAAGTAATAGCGAATAATACCTATAATTGCAGTAATAAAGCTCGGTTTCAACGTCGTAATAATAGCCTTTCCAACGGAACGGGTTGTTGATTAAAAGTATTATATCACAAGGTTATTGATTTGTAAATGGTAAAATTACAACAAACACTAGGTAAGAAAAGTGTGGTTGGCGTTTCACCAACCACACTTCGGTTTAATTGTAAAAATAATTTGCTAGTTATGTTTTTTCGATTACAATAAGCCCAATTTTAATTAAAATTTTCCTAAATCATCCCATTTTTTATTAATTAGAGTAAATGTAAATAAATTCATTAAATAGCCGCCAACTATAAATGCAATAATTATGCCATAACCATCTATAAAATTTGAAATATTAATAAATAAATTAATAAAGTTTAAAAATAAGTTTGATATTAAAATTGATAAAAAACCAAATAATGCACTACTAATAAAATATGCATGAAACTTTTTCTTATTAATCTCTTTTTTAATCATTTTAATGAACAGATAAAACAATAAAATTATCGTTCCCCAAACAGGTATTATGGCTAAATAATTTATCTTTTTATTCATTCATCTTTCCTCCACTCAATGAAACAATTTATACCAGTCAATGTTTAAAAATATTTCATATCCTAACCCTAAACCTACACCAAATTTAATACCATTAGTAAAGTCAATACCCCCAACTGTTTCAGGGTCTAAATAGTCAAGGCTATCTGGTGAAATCCAGCTGCAGAGCAACGGGGAATAATACATATAATTGCAGTAATAAAGCTCGGTTTCAACGTCATAGTAGTAACCCTTCCACCTGAACGGGTTGTTGATTAAAAGTATTATATCACAAGGTTGTTGATTTGTAAATGGTATAGGTCAATTTTAGGTAAGACAATTTGTTTATATTTAGGCAACGTGGGTGGTTTAATATAGCATAACCTTACTGACACTTTTTGAAAAGGTATATAAAAAGCAGGGCATAGCCCTGCTTAAATTTTTTATTAAATTTTTCTTTACAAGCGAAAATAAAGGTGCGATTACTTGTTTAAAAGTCGCGCTATAAGCCGATTAACCCGCATTTTAATAAAAGCCTTTATCGTTAGAACAAAAACCTTAACAAAAAATAAAAGGGAGCGCCTATGAGACACTCCCCTTTTTTTATAGCAAAAATTTGCTACAGTTATTCATTAGATATTCTTTGGTGGGAGAAGATCCCAATCCGGGAAACCGCTTGCAAAGCCTTCTAAGTCTTCAGAAATAGCAGCTTCTTCTTCAACAGCTGTCATATCTGTAGCGAATTCGCTTAAATCGTCTTCGCCGAATTCAGCTTCTAAATCAACGTCGTCAGCGATTTCAGCAGTAGCTTCGTCGATTAAAGCTTCTTCAGAAGCAGCTGGTTCTTCAGCAGCTGGTCTTGGTGCCTGGCACCATTCACAAACGTCACCAGAAGTTTCTTGGCCACATAATGGGCATAACCATTTTTCACTCATTTTATTAAGCCTCCTTAACGTTTAATGTTTCGTTTTCCTTGTCAGAAAGGAATTTTTGAACGCAAGCGTTAGCTTCTGCTCTTTCTGCAATAGCTGTATCTAATACGTTGATGTTAGCTTGAAGTTGACCATCATAGTATTTTTCAATAGCTTTACGTTTGTTAGCGTTAGCTTCGATTTCAGCCTTACCAGCTTTAGACTTCTTAAGACCTTTAACGATACCGAAGAATACGCTTGCAGCAGCAAGACCAAGACCTAAAACAACAGCAAAACCACCAATGAAGCATACTGCTACGCCAGCAACAGCACCAACGCCACCGATGATCATTTGTGTTTTAGCTTTCTTTTGCATTGCTAAAGCAGCTTCGTCAGAAACAGCGTCACGTGCAGCTTTCTTTTCTGCAGCGTATTTTTCCTTTAATGAAGCAACGAGTTCTTCGCGGTTTTCACCGTTTTCTGTTTGACCGGACCATGTGAAGCCTTTACGGTTGCTACCCTTTTCAGCGATGTTGAGTGTAACTTGTTTTGGATAAGCTTCTTTTCTTTCGGTAATGAAACGAGCGTAAGCTTTTTGGATGTATTCTCTTAAGAAGAAGAAAGCAGTTCTTCTTGCAGAGAGTGCAGCGCGTTCATCCCAGATAGATTCAGAAAGTCTTTCAGCAAAGTTAACAGGTTCGTCACGACGGCCAGCCCTGATAAGGTCCATTTTAGCTTTAGCTTTGATTTCGTCGCCGTTGAATTCTTTAACGAAGCTTAAGTATGTATCTTCATCACGGAGTTCAGCTTCTCTGCCGTCTTCGTATCTTTCAACTAATTTAACGAGTTGGTCATCGATATCTTTGATGAGTTTAGCTGAATCGATTGGTGACGTTAAAATCTTGTTGAATTTAGCCTTGATACCCTTGGAAGCATCTTTGTGTTGAGCCGCTTGAATTCTTGAAACGTAAGCGTTGATTTCAGCGTAGTCAGGACAAATTTGCTTAAGTGTTGGGAAGTTTGCAGGTGTTAAAGTACTTGCAGTTTCAAAGTTGCGTACCCATCTGTTGGTTTGTTCTTGAGCAAAGTTCTTATTTTCTTTTTCAAGTACAGACATCCAGTGATTGATGTGGTCACCGCAGATATTGTCTTTATCGTTGCCGAATACACCGTTGGTGTAAGCGTCGATATAAGCGATAATGGATGATTTCATCTTGCGTGGGTCTTGCGTTTCGAAGTACTTGTTGAGCCATTCGAAGCAGATGTTTGTGCCTTTCTTACCGGCTTTCATACGGCCAACGTTTACACGGCGGGTGATTAAAGCGAATAAAAGACAAGCTTTTTCTTTGTCACGCTTAACGCCTTCAGCGATAGCGCGTTGTGCTAAAGATTGGTTGTTAGAAATCCAAGCAGCAAGTGCGATTAAGCATGGTGCTAACCAGTAGTTTGGTGCGGAAATCATCAATTCTTCAGTACATTTAGAAATTGTGCTTTCTGAAATGAGAGCAAGGTCAACAGCCTGTAAGATACCAAGCATGTGTTCACGAACAGTCTTGTGAGCGCCAAAGTCTGTTTCGAGTTCTTGACGAACACGGATAACTTCGGTAAGAGCACGTTGAAGTGCTGCTGCCAAGCGTTGTTCTTTTCTCATTTGTTCAACATCAGCTCTTAATCTAGCGAGATCTTTAGCTGTTTTGTTGAGGTTGTCGTTAACGATAGCGACGTTGTTGTTTACTACGGTAATGTTACTGTTTAGGTTTCTTTCAACGATGCCAAGATTTCTGTTTACTGTCTCAACCGCGCGAATGACCGGCCCTAAATCAATGTAGCCACCATCCATAATAGATTATCCTCCCTGTATAAAATAATTTTTTTAATTTTTTAAGCTAAAAGCTTTAATTAGTTCATCTTTTGGTCAAAGGTTGCTTTAACTTTGTCGTAAGCGCCTTTGAATTTTGCCCTTAACGCCGGCGTTTTTATCTTGGAGAAGATTTCGCCAACCTTTAAAACGAAGTCGTTATAGAAGCGTTGTGTTTTGGTTTTTAAATAGAACGTATCCTTTGGAATTGGAGAATCAGGATTTTTAGAAATTGCCGAATAAAGTGCAAACCAGGTCTTTGGGATATCAACCATTTCGGTTATGCTTGCAAGCGCGTCTGCAAGGGCCGGTGTGAAGAAGTTGATTGAGCCCTTATTGCCAATAGCAAATGGTGCGTAAGCTTCAACGAATTCAGCAAGCTCCTTCGGGTCGTCAAATTCTGCAAATCTTGTGATTAACTGTTCGATATACTCGCCCGAGTGTAAAATTGTTTTAAGGATAAGATCCTTGAACATTTCTTCTTCTTCAATTTCAAACTCTGCTTCCTGAAGCGTTTCGTTCATCAATCTATCAAGTGAAGTTCTGTTCTTAACCGGTGCCGAAAAGGCTTTATAATAAGCAATGATATATAACGCAGCAACGTTGTTTGGCGTCATACTAACGACTGTTTCAGCACAGTTTTGTGCGCTTTCGAAGTTCTTTTCCAAGAAAAATCTGTAAGCTTCGTTAAGGGCGTGAACAGCACTTGGTGAAGCTGTGGAGTTTTTCTTTGGGAAAATAACGTTTTTATCGCACCATGCGCAGTAACCGCGCCTTGTTTTTAAATTGAGTGCATGCGCTTCGATTGGCATACCGCAACTAGGACACAAATATTTCTCGCCTTCCATTTGTAAAAACCCCCGTTAAACTAACGAATAATCAATAATTGGTTTCTTTGTTTTAATAAACCTTCAGCACCGCGTAAAGCCCTTAAAACTGCTTCGTTATCAGCACCGTTTGTTAAAAGCGTTCTGATAATATCAATTTGTTGGTCAAGCTGTTCTTCAATAGCTTGTGTGTTTTCGTTACCGCGTGATGAGCTGTTGTCGATATCGTCTTTGAATTTTCTGATTGCAGCGATAATTTCTTGGTCGGTTGTAAGATAGGTTAAACCGGAAACCTTAACGCCTGTCATTCTGAGCTCACGCATTCTCTTTTCGCGTGCGGCTGTGTTGTCTTGTACGCGTGAGAATGATCTGTATAAAATAACGAATATTGCGATGAATAAGATTAATACGATTACGTTAAGGATAATACCTGCGGTTGCCTTTTCGCCGTTAACGAGCATTAAGATAAGGTTTAAAATGAACGCAACTGCAAAGTAACCCATAGCAAGATATAAAACAGCAACGAGCGTTGTCATCGTAGTGTCGCTCTTTAACTTAAAGATAAAGGTCATTGCGCCTAATATGATAATTGCAAGTGTTAAGAAAGCATAGCCTACCCAAACGGTAGCGTTTGCTTCTGCAGGCTTAACTAATACCCAGAAAATAACGTTGAATAAAACAAGTAATAATGCAACCAAAATCAATGGTGTTTTAGTTTTGAAAAATTTACTCATAATAAATCTCCTTTTTTTAAACAATTAAAATGAATCGTGCGTGGCTTTAATTAGCACTTTGTGCCGCATTCTGGGCAGAATTTAGCGCCTGGTTGAAGCTCTGTTTTGCATTCAGGACAAACCTTAACGAGTCTGTGACCGCAATTACCGCAGAATTTAGCGCCAACTTGAATTTCACCACCGCATTCCGGGCAGAAGTTACCAATCTTTGAACCGCATTGTGGGCAGAACTTTGTGCCTTGTGGAAGCTGTGCGCCGCAAGAGCACGTTACGCCGCCTTGTGGTTGTTGCGGTTGTTGTGGCTGTTGTGGTTGTTGTTGATATTGTGGGTGTTGTGGTTGTTGTGGTTGTTGACCCATGTTACCAAACGTGTTTTGTGCCATGTTGTTCATAGCGCCGCCAAAGGCACCGCCCATGCCCATACCCATACCAAGGCCAACACCTGCGCCCATGAATGTACCCATGGTTGCTTCGTTGCCGGCAGCGGTCTTCATTACGTCGAAGCCCTTTTCATCTTGATATGTGTAGCCTTCTCTTGCACGCTTACGAGCCATTGCTTCAGATTCAAGATCCATTCTTTTAGCGGCAATTTTAGCTTCGTTAATAGCCTTGAGATCTTCGTCAGGAACGTTAATTGACATGAACGAGAAGTTGTCAATTGCGATACCGTAATCTGCAAAGTAAGGAATCATTTGTTCCATTAAGGAATCAGAAAGTTCTTTGTAGTGTGCGCTTACCTTTAAGATACCAACGCCCTTTGCAATCATGGTTTGACCGAGTGTATCGGAAACCCTTTCAACAATCTTACCGCGAAGGTAAGCAGAAAGCTCGTCCTTTGTAAAGGTCTTGCGTGTACCAACGACCTTGCGTAAGAACTTGATTACGTCCTTACCGTCCATATCGTCGTTCTGGATGTGTGCACCAAATAAACCTGCTGCACGTACGTGGATGTTTACGCCTTCGTCAGCATCTTGCATTTGGATAGGATTTTGTGTACCGAATCTTAAATCATGATAATGTACAAGATTGATAAAGTACACAAGACAGTGGAATGAAGAAACACCGTCAGAGAAAACGGTTCTCCATTTGTTGATAAATCTGAAGCTGCTGTTGTTTGAATCACTTAAAGTGTAGTGGCCTGCAACAAATGGAACAACTTCGCCTTCGTTAACGAATAACGCGATTTGGTTTGGTGCAACTAATAATTGTGCGTTGCAGCTGAAGTCTTCTTTATCGTGCTTATAAACGATTATATCGTTGCCTTCAGCGGTCTGCGGTTCCCATTTGATGACTTCTACGTCTTTAATTTTGCCAATAGCTTCTCTTAAACCCATAAGTTTTCCTCCGGATAATTGAATTATACCGACTGCAAACGGGATAGTTTGCTTAAGCCCTGTCACTTAATGTCTTTTTTTGGGCAGAACGAGAGAATTTTGTCGATATACAATCAAAATTATACACCCAATTACGCGCTGTGTCAAGGTTTTTCAATAAAATAATAGTATTTTATACTATATATTGGCTTTTTTATGCATACGTGCCCCACAAATAGTGGCGTTATTCGCCTTTACAGATTACAAAAAACACAAAAAAAGCAAGGCCTTTGCAGGTCAAGCTGCCTTTTGCCTTGCTTTAAGCTTGATTTTTTGATTTTTTGGGTTGTTTTGATAATTTTCGCTTGTTTTCAGTTCAAAAAAAACTGCTACTTTTATCAATAAGTGGGCGTATAAGCCCGTTATCGCGCTTTTCAGGCGAGTAAAAGATCTTCCTTTTTATAAAGCTTGAATACGTCCCTGAAAAGATAGTCAAACAGGAAAACCAAAACGATTGAGCCAAGTATTTGGATACCGAAAACCGAAACGTAAGACATAATATTGGTATAGCCCATAGTTTCAAGCGTGGAAAGCTGACCGACAAGCCCGCAAGAGCCCATACCTGCGCCCGCGCTTGTTGAAGTTGTACCGATAATACATACCCCGATAGGGCCTAAAATTAAGCTGGAAATTATCGTTGGCAGCCATATAGCCGGCTTTTTAAGGATATTTGGCCAGTAAAGCATTGACGTACCGATACCTACGCTGAAGGTCTTGCCGAAGCCGTTGCCTGCACGCATTGACTGGACCGCAAAGCCTATCATTTGCGCCGTGCAGCCAATAACTGCAGCACCTGCGGCAAGTGGGGTTGAGCCAATGTTTATTGCAACGCACACGGCAACTGAAGATATAGGCATGGTCAAAACTATACCAACGATTACCGAGATTATAGCCGACATTAAAACGGGCATAAGCGGCATTGAAACTTCGATTACGCGTTGAATACCGTAAATCAAATAATAGCACGGATAAATTAAAACGACCGATAATATCGAGCCGATTATAACGTAAACGAGCGGGATAATCAAAATATCAATCGGGGTTTTCTTGGTGAGCAGCTTTTTGGCAATTATCACGGTGAAAATAACTACTACGTAAATAAGCAGTGGATTTTTACTGCCCCCGCCAACCGTAATCGTTGGTATGGGGCGGGAAAAGCTTTCAAGATTGGTTGCAGAAGCAATGCCACCAACCGCCGCCACGCAAACGGTTTCTAAAAGACTAATCTTATTATCCATTGCAAGCGCAACGCCTATTGCAATACCCACGCCCATAAGCGAAGATAAAACGTTTGCAATAGTCACGCCATAGTCAAAGCCGATAAGCTGACAAATCTGCTTTATGATAGTGCCAACTATAAGCGTTGCAAAAAGCCCGCTTGCCATACCGGATGAAGTTTTACAAATAAAATCCAAGGTCTTTTTCATAATACACCTTTTGCGCTTAATACAGCGCACAATTTTATTAAATAAGGGCGTATAAGCCGATTATCGCACAAAAAACATAATTTAATAAGCAATAAAAGCCATAAAATGTGCCTTGGCTTTTGTACCCTTTTATTGGTTAATTTTAGCACCATAAAAAAGCGTTGTCAACAAAATAAAAAAGACCGCCCAAAAAAGGCGGCCGTAATTTTAAATTGATTAGCGGGTTTCAAACCAGGTTTTTGCAAACTGTGCTAAAGACGGAACGATGGTTTTGATTTCAAAGCCGGACGTGTTTACGCAAATATGATATGCCTTGCTGGTACCCCATTCGGTGTTGGAAAGCTGCTCGTGCAGTCTCTTTCTGCCGTTATCGATACGCTTGAAGTTCCTTATCATTTCCGCATCGGAAAGTTCCGCATCAGCTGGGTTTTTAAGCCTGCAGCGTTGGATTTTATACTCAACGTCAGCGCAAACGAAAATCTTTAAAGGATTAAGATCGTCTAAAATAGCGGCAGCGCTACGACCAACGATAACGCAGTTGCCCTTTGAAGCAAGTCTTTTTAAAACGTTGGTTTGTGCAGTCAAAACGTCAACCGCGATTTTGTTAAACTGTGGGTGGAACGATCTGCCGTAATGGAAGCTAAAGCCAGACCAGCCGCTTTCAACCGCAGAAGAAATGTATTCTTCGCTCAAATTTGTTTCCTTTGCGATTTCAGTGATAATTTCAGAATCGTAATAAGCATAGCCAAGCTCTTCAGCAAGGCGTTTGCCAAGCTCCCTGCCACCGCTACCGAATTCACGACTGATGGTAATAACGTTCATTATATGTACCCCCAAATAAAAATTGAATTAATTAAATTTAAGACGTTTAGTCCTGATATACCGATATTATCTTACAAAAACGCTGCTTTGTCAAGACTTTTTTGAAAAATTGTAGCCAACAAATTTTTTAAAAAGCAAGCCGCCGTTACCAATTAGAGCGTTTTGTCAAGCCAGCTTGAAATTGATTTGATTGCCTTTTTGCTTCCGCAAAGGTACAAAATATCGCCAAGCCTGAAAACGTATTCGGGCTTGATAGTGTCCATAACCGCGCCTTTATTTTCGATTGCGATAATATTAACGCCAAAGCGGGCGCGTACTGCCGCGTCAACAACGCTTTTGCCAACGAAAACCTGCGGAACGTCAATCTTGCTGATATTTAAGCTTTCGCCAAGCTCAACGTAGTCAATGCCCGTGCCCATCTGAAGCTTATTTGCAAGGCGGTCTGCCATGTCCTTTTCGGGATAGACGGTTTCAGCCCCAAGCTTTGTTAAAACTTCGCTGTGTTCCGTGCTGATAACCTTGGCTATAACGCGTTTAACGCCAATATTTAAAAGGGTCATAACGGTTAAAACCGAGATATCAACCGACTGCGAAATGCAAACGATAACCACGTCACACTTATCGTAGCCCATTTCCTTAAGGGCAGATTTATCATAGCTGTCCGCAACGTAAACGGTTTTGGTAAGCTTTTTAACCCTGTCAATACGGTCCTGACGGCGGTCGCAGCCGATAACCCTTTCGCCCGATTCGATAAGCTTAAGCAAAAGCTCCCTACCAAATGGACCAAGCCCGATAATGCCGTACGTTTTTGCGGTGTCGTTTCGTTTCATTTTGCACGCCCCTTTAATTATAGATTAACTCACCTTGTAATTATAACATGCGCGCGCATTTTCCGTCAAGCAAAACTGCAAAATTTGTTTTAACCAATAATAAGTAATAGGTATCGAAAATCAGATAAGCTTTTTGTTTGTTATTGCATCTTACGGATTCCAGCGCTCGCTTAAGGCGAGACGTTGTCATCCTGAGGCTCGCGCGTAGCGCGATGCCGTCAGGACCCCCTAAACAACTTGTTAGCATATAAAAAAACAGGGGCAAAATCCCCTGCTTTTTGTCATTTAACGGGCTTATAGCCCCACTTTTGGCTTTTATGATTTTATTGTAAACAAAAGCCCCCCTTGGACAAAAGCCCAAAGGGGGGTAATAAAATTTTAAAAATTTATCTTCTATAAGGCGTATAATAGCATTGGCAAGGCTTTTCGGGCACAGGCTCGGGCCGTGGTGGCTTGCAGGCGCAATCAAAATGGTTATCGGGGAAGTGCCCGCAAGGATCATTGATATCGCCACACCAACCAAGACTATCGTGGTGATGGTGGTGGTGATGACAGCACCTGTCAATCAAGGCGTTAGCGCCGTAAACGGAAAGCGTAAGAATAATAATCTGGTTTAAGTTCATAGTAAAAACCGTGAAGCAGAAGCTTCATTATTATCTTATGCGCCTTAAAGATTAATTGTTACGGTTAAATAAACAGCTTAAGTGCGTCAATAAGCAGTGCAAAAACGACAAGGACAATAAGCCCAACAAAGTGGATAATGCCTTCCACGTTGCGGTTGATTGGTTTTTTGCGTATCCATTCGATGATAACGAACACTGCCCTTGCCCCGTCAAGCGCGGGGATTGGTAAAAGGTTGAATATTGCAACCGAAAGCCCGATAAGCGACGCGATATTTAAAACGTATTTAAAGCCCATTGACACCATTTGGGTTGTCATAGTGATTGTGCCGATTGGGCCGCTTACGTTGGAAACAGGTAGCTTGCCTGAAATAAGTTCCCAAAAGGATTGCAAGGTTACCGGCACGGACTTGAACGCATACACAACGCCCCTACCGACGTTTTCAAAAAAGCCGAATTTAACAGACACGCTGTCAAGCTGATATGAAAGACTTGTTTCTTCAATATGGAACGCCTTTAAAACTTCGGTTTGGTTATTCAGGTCAACGTTATTAAAATTTGAAGGCGCGGTAAAGGTGTATTCAACCCTTTGACCCGTTTTACTGTCTGGGATATAAACCGTCAAGGTTTCGTTTGGGTTTAAAAGCTTTAACCTTTCGTATAAATCTTCAGCCGTGTAAACGCGTGTTGAGTCGGCGTAGTCCTTGCCGTCTTCTTTAAACCTATAGATATAAGCGCCGTCACTTAAAGGCGTTCCTTCGCCGCCTTTTACGTGTAAAACGCTTGCAACACCCAAGGCCTTAAAGCAAGGGTTAGCGTCAGCCATGTTATCTACGTTAACGTCATAGCGTAAGGACACCTGCTGCTCAACGATTTTTCCGCCGCGCTTAACGGTGACTGTTACTATATCGCCCTGCTTTTTGCCGTCAAGGGCGGAAACCATATCGGTCGTGAAATATAAAAATTTGCCGTCGATTTTAACTAAAGCGTCGCCTTCTTGAAGTGAAAGCGTTTCAGCGGTCTGGGACGGGGGCGCAGCCATTTCGTAGGTGGAAAGCGCAAGGTGACCGTACCCAACAAAGCTTATCACAACGATTATCACGGCAACCACAAAGTTAAAGGTTGCACCCGCAATAAGCACTAAAATCCTTTGCCACGGCTTTTTGTTGTTAAAAGCGTTTTCGGAAAGCTTTTTTGGCTCGGGCGGCTTTTTATCTTCCTGCTTTTTGTCGGGATAATCGGCTTCGTAAACTTCCTGCGTCTTTTGGTTTTTCTTTTTTACAGTTTCGTCGTCTTCGTCTTCACCCTCAAAGGCACAAAATCCGCCAAGTGGGAAAATCCTGATAGAGAAAACCTCGCCGTTCTTTTTTACCTTTTTGTAAATCGCAGGGCCCATGCCGATTGCGAATTCGTTAATCTTAAATTTTAATAATTTGCCCACGATATAATGGCCAAACTCATGCACGGTGATTGTTGCAAGCAAAATAAGTATGGCAACGATAACCGAAAACACAGTTGAAAGCCATGGGGCGACTGCTAATAAGTTGTTCATATTTTACCTAAATCAAATGCTTAAATTTATGTAGCCTTGGTCGTTTTATCGACCAAATGGTCTTGCTAATTGTGCGATAATCGACTTATAGCAAGACTTTTTGCAAGTTTATCAACGCCAACAAGATTATCGTACGTCACGTCCATTGGCGTAATATTATCAAGCACGTATCTTAATACGTCCTGGATTTTACTGAACTTAATTTTACCCTGTAAGAAGTATTCCACAGCGACTTCGTTAGCGCAAGATACGGCGCAAGGATACACGCCGCCGCGCCTAGCTGCTTCCATTACGATTGAAAAGCAAGGGTATCTGTTATCGTCAAGGCTTAAAAAGTCCAAGCTTTTACCCACCAAGGAAAGCTTATCGCTTGAAACTTCAACACGCTCCGGATAGGTAAGCGCAAGCGCAATAGGTAGCTTCATATCAGCCCTTGCAAGCTGTGCAATTACGCTTCCGTCCCTAAAAGACACCATTGAGTGGACTATGCTTTGCGGATGAACTAAAACGTCAATTTTATCGTAAGTCGTGTTGAAAAGCCATTTTGCTTCGATAACTTCAAAGGCTTTGTTTACCATTGTAGCGCAGTCAATGGTTATTTTTTTGCCCATATCCCAGTTGGGGTGCTTTAGCGCGTCTTCTGCCGTGACTGAATCTAAATTTTCAAGGGGTAAATCCCTGAACGCCCCGCCTGAAGCTGTCAAAATAAGCTTTTCAAAGGGCTTTTCCCTATCAAAGTCCAAGCATTGCCAGATGGCACTATGCTCGCTATCCACAGGAATAATCTGAACTCCCTTTTCTTTAGCAAGACGGGTAACAAGCTCACCACCGCATACAAGTGACTCTTTATTTGCAAGCGCAACGGTTTTGCCCTGGTTTATTGCGGAAAGAACTGCTTTAAGCCCTGCAAAGCCCGTGACGGCAACAAAAACTATATCAGCGCACTCACAAACGGCGTGCAGCATTGAGTTTTCGCCATAATAAAAGGTGGTCTTTGTAGGCAAGGAATTAATATTCTGGGCAGCCAAGCTGTCCGTTAAAGTGGCGATAACAGGCTTATAGCGCGAGATTTGCTCGGATAACAGCTTTGCATTTTTATTGGCGCAAAGCGATACTATCTTAAAGCTTTCAGGGTGCTTATCAACGACCTGCAACACCTGCCTGCCGATAGAGCCCGTACTGCCGATTAGTGCGATTTTTTTCATTTTTATACCTTTTGGGTTAATTAATAAATGCAAATGCTAAATAGATAAACGCACCGCATAAAATAGTGCTGTCAATTCTGTCTAACACGCCGCCGTGTCCTGGTAAAAGATTACCCATATCCTTAATACCAAGCTTGCGCTTGATTGCGCCTTCAATAAGGTCGCCTATGATTGTAACGATTGCGCCTAACACGCCAAGGATAATAAAGAAGATGACTTCAAGCGTTACGCTGTTAAAAATCTGACCCTTTGCAAAGATTACCCATACTAAAATTGATGCAAGCGCACCGCCCAAAAGTCCGCCTATAGCACCGCTAACTGTCTTTTTTGGGCTTATACTCGGGCAAAGTTTGGGGCCTTTTAAGAGTGAGCCTATTATGTACGCGCCCGAGTCTGCAAAGGGCGCAATAGCAAAGGTTAAGACCATTGCGATAAAGCCGTAAGGCACGATTTCGTTTGCCAAAAGTGTTGGTATTAACAAGCCCGTAGGATATGCAAGCGTAATAAAGGTAAAGCCGCAGCTATCAATGGTTGTATTTTGAAAATCAAAAACAAGCGTTAATAGGGTTAACAAAACAGCGCAGGCTGTAATTATTGCAACGCTTGTGCCGCCTAAAAAGCAAAAAGCAGGCGTAACCGATAAGGAAAACGCAACGGCAATGCATTTTTGCAAGGACGTTAATCTATCCCCCATCGCCCTTATCATTTCAAAGGTGCCAAGCACGGCAAATAAATATAAAAGCACGTACATCAGTCTGTAATCAACAAGCTGGCGCAGCACAATACTGCCTGCAAAAGCTACGACCACAAATACGGACGTAATTGCCCTTGTTATAAAATTCTTCATAATAATTTATCCTTGTAATTCGCGCTAATCTAACGCGCACGCGCGACGTAAATTATAATATTAAGCCTATTTAAGCCCACCAAAGCGGCGGTTTCTTTCTTGATACCACGCGATTGCGTCTTTTAAAGAGCCTTCATCAAAGTCGGGCCATAAAACGGGGGTAAAATACATTTCGGCATAAGCAACCTGCCATAATAAAAAGTTGCTTAAGCGCTGTTCGCCGCTGGTGCGGATAACCAAGTCAACAGGCGGTAAGCCGTTGGTGTATAAAAGCGATTCAAAGGTGTCTTGGTCAACGCGGTCAAGCCCTTTTTCAAGCGCTGTGTTTACCGCGCGTAAAATTTCATTACGCCCACCGTAGTTAAAGCAAATGTTCAAAACCTTATCAAAGCCCTTTGTTTTGTCGATAACGTCCAAAACCTTTTGGCGTTTTACGTCATCCAAAACGGACAAATCGCCCGAAATAACCAAACGGATTTGCTTTTTGATAAGCTTTTCAGTATTTTTAACAAGACTATTAAATAATAAGGAAAGGATTTTATCAACTTCCCTTTTAGGTCTTGACCAATTTTCGGTTGAAAAAGCATAAAAGGACAGAACCGCCACGTCAAGCGAGAAAGCAAAGCTAACAATCTTCTCCAAAGCGCGGGCACCACGTTCATGCCCAAAGCTTCGGCTTTTTCCCCTTTGCTCCGCCCAACGGCCGTTTCCGTCCATTATAAATGCAATGTGTTTTAAGCCGTTCATTAAACAGTCATTACGTCCTTTTCTTTGTCGGCTTGAAGTTTATCAATGCTTTCAACAGCTTTATTAGTAAGGTCGTTTACGTCCTTTTCAAACAAGGTATATTCGTCTTCAGAAACTTCCTTATTGGTTTTCATTTTCTTTAAGGTATCTAAAACGTCACGACGGATGTTTCTGATAGCAACTTTTGCGTCTTCGCCCATTTTTCTGACCTGTTTAGAAATATCGCGACGGCGTTCTTCAGTTAAGTCAGGGAACACCAAGCGGATAACGTTACCGTCGTTTGTAGGCGTAATACCAACGTTTGAGCCTAAAACAGCCTTTTCAACGTTTTTAAGTAAGCTCTTGTCCCAAGGCGCGATAACTAGGCACTTACCGTCCTGAACGGAAATGTTGCTCATTTGGTTAACAGGTGTTGGTTGACCGTAAAAATCCACCATAACCTTATCTAAAACGTGTGGGTTTGCCCTGCCAAGTCTAATTTGGATATAGTTTTCCTTTAAAACGCTTATGGTTTTTTCAGTTCTTTCTTCGCCTTCGAGAAGTATCATCTCGACCTTTTCCATATCGACTGCCATATAAATAACTCCTTTAATTAGTTTTTTGGTAACCAAAAAATAAAAGCAGTTACAATATTAGATATTATGGGTAATCACTTTTATTTTATTTACCGCCGCACAATAAAATGCAAGCTTTGGTTACTTAATAAGCGTGCCCGTGCTTTTGCCGTTTACCGCATTTAATAGCGCACCCTTTTCAAGGCCGAAGCAAAGTATTGGCATATTGTTTTCCATACACATTGTAACGGCTGTTACGTCCATTGCCTTAAGTCCGTTTTTAATGAAGTCTATGTAAGAAATCTTATCGTACTTTTTAGCGTTTTTGTTGATTTTTGGATCGCTGTCGTAAATGCCGTCAACGTTTTTTGCAAGTAAGATTACGTCCGCACCGATTTCAGCCGCCCTTAAAGCCGCTGCCGTATCGGTTGAAAAATACGGACTGCCCGTACCGCCGGCAAAAATTAAGATTTCGCCCTTTTCAAAATGCTCGATAGCCTTGCGCCTTGTGAAAGTTTCGCAAACCTTTTCGATGGCGATTGAGCTTTGAAGTGAAGTTTTAACGCCTTTTTGTTCGATTGCGTCCTGAAGTGCCAAGCCGTTGATTACGGTTGCAAGCATACCCATTTGGTCGGCTGTGGTTCTGTCCATTTCGCCGCCCTGACGGCCGCGCCAGAAGTTGCCGCCGCCCACAACAAGGGCAATCTGAACACCGCTTTGGTGCAAAGTAACAAGCTCATTAGTGATATCGTTTAAAAAGTCATAGTCATAGCCATAGCCTTTATCGCCCGCTAAAGCTTCACCGCTGAGCTTAATCAATACACGCTTGTATTTGTTCATGTAACTTACCGCCTTCAAATTAATTGTTGCCACTTTGGGCTTATTTTTGAAAAAGAAGGAAACATAATTTTAGTTAAGTTTCCTTCTTTTAAAGCTAAATTAGTTTTTTGAGCGTGCAACTTGTGCTGCAACTTCGTCAGCTAGGTTTTCGTTCTTTTTTTGTAAGCCTTCGCCCATTTCGAAACGAACGAATCTTCTGATAGCGATCTTTTCGCCGATGGTTGCTGTAGCTTCAACAACGAGTTGTTCAATTGTCTTTGATGGGTCTTTAACAAACTTTTGGTTTAATAAGCAGTTGTCATCATAGAAGCTCTTAATTCTGCCTTCAACCATTTTTTCAACGATTTGTGCCGGCTTGCCTTCTTCTAATGCTTGTGCCTTTAAAACAGCTTTTTCTCTTTCGATAACGTCTGCAGGAACTTCTTCCTTTGTTAAGTATGAAGGGTTAGCAGCTGCAATGTGTAAGCAGATATCGTGTGATAATTCTTTGAATTGTTCGCCACGTGCAACGAAGTCTGTTTCGCAGTTGATTTCTAATAAAACGCCAATCTTGCCGCCCATGTGGATGTAGCTGTCTACAATACCTTCAGCAGCGATACGGCCAGCCTTTTTAGCAGCCTTTGCCATACCTTTTTCTCTTAAAAAGTCGATTGCCTTCTCCATGTCGCCGTTAGTTTCAACTAAAGCGTTCTTGCAATCCATCATGCCGCAACCTGTTCTTTCTCTTAACGTCTTAACGTCTTGTGCTGTAAAACTCATAATAATCTCCTTTTTAAGTAAATGTAATTATTCAGCTACTGCTTCTTCTGTTGCCGGTGCTTCTTCAGCTTCTGCTGCAGGTGCTTCAGCTTTAGCGTCAGCTTGCTTTTTAGCAGCTTGTTCTCTCATAGCGATAACTGCGTCTTCACCTTGCTTACCTTCGATAACAGCGTCAGCAATGATTGATGCGATTAACTTAACAGCTTTGATAGCATCGTCGTTTGCAGAAATTACGTAATCGATAAGGTCTGGGTCACAGTTTGTATCGGTAATAGCAACAACTGGAATGTTGAGCTTCTTTGCTTCCTTGATAGCGATGTCTTCGCATGATGGGTCAACAACGAACATGATGTCAGGGAGAGTTCTCATTTCTCTGATACCACCAAGGTTTTGGTTGAGTTTTTCACGTTCTTTCTTTAATGCTTGAACTTCTTTCTTTGGTAAAAGATCAAAGTCGCCCATCTTTTCCATTTGGTCAAGCTTATTAAGTCTTTCAACTCTTGAACGAATGGTCTTAAAGTTTGTTAACGTGCCGCCTAACCAGCGATAGTTAACGTAGTGCATACCGCAACGTTCAGCTTCTTGCATGATTGCTTCTTGAGCTTGACGTTTTGTACCAACGAAAAGTACTGTCTTGTTTTCTTTAACTTGGTCAGCAACGAATCTGTAAGCTTGTTCGATAAGCTTAATCGTGATTTGTAAGTCGATAATGTGAATACCGTTTCTGCTGCCGTAGATGTACTTTTTCATCTTTGGGTTCCATCTTCTTGTTTGGTGACCAAAGTGAACACCAGCTTCAAGAAGTTGCTTCATTGTTGTAACTTCCATAAAATATACCTCCGTTAATCCTCCCCGCAGTTTGCTTTCACGGGCCAATAGCGCGCCCTTCGTGACTGTTATTTGAGCGCCACGGATTGCCCCAAACAAACGGGTGTGAATTTTTTAGCCTTGCTATTATAACATAGTTTGAACTTATTCGCAATTATTTTTAAGCCCTTTTTCAATCTTTTTGATTTATATTGTATATAAATAGCAGACTTTTTTATGCGTTTTTTGGGCTTTTTAAGCTTTAAGGGCACTTTTTAGTATTTTTTATGCTTTAACCCTTGCTTTTATCGGGCTCGGGCTTGGATTTTTCAGCCTGCTCTGATTTCTCTTCCTGTGCGGTTTCATCCTGTGCGGTTTCTTCTTTTTCGGCTATATCTTCTTCACCGTCAGCATTTTCTTCATCGTCGGCGTTTTCTTTATCGTCGGCGTTTTCTTCAAGCCAATAGTTTTCGCCAAACTGCTTTTCAAGGTCTTCCTGCAGGCTTTCTTCGCTCTGGGTGTTGTTTTTAAGCTTTTCCTTTTTGAGCATTAATATAACGCCGACAACCAAAACCGCCACGCACAGCGCAACGATTATTATTATTGTAATAAGCCACTTTGTCGTACCGAAAAGATATTGCATAAAGGTTGGGCTTTCGGGCGACAATACGCCGACAAAAGAAACACTTTTAACGCCCGCGCCGTTATCGTAAATTGCATAAACAGCCGTCATTTGCTTTTGCGCGGGGACAAAGGTCTGACTAAATGCCGCAGGTACGTTTATCCTGAATTTTTCGCTTCTTCCGCCAAAGCTTGTGCTTTCAAGCTGGCTGATTGTCGGCATTTTTTTGCTGACGTACTTGCCGTTTTTGTACTTAACAAGACCACTTGCGTCAAACCCAACGATTGTAACGCTACCTTTATAAAAGCCGCTTTGCCATTTTGCAAGTAGCCTTTCGCCGTCGTAGAACCTATCTAATCTTGCCCCGAACGGCTGACCTAAAATGGTATCGTCAAAATCAATGTTAAAGCTGACGCTGCCGTCGGCGTTTACGCTTACGTCCTTTATTAAAACGCCTGTGTTTTCGCCGTTAGAGTAACTAATGCTTGTTTGAATGTAATTTTGCGCGTTTTCGGTACTATAGCCCGACTTTTCGCTTATGCCAAGGGTTGATTTATCAACGTATTTATCGGTTGAATACTTAACAGTTTTGCCGTCTAAAAGGGCGTAGGATACTCCGCCGTATTTGGTGGTTGAAAGCTCCTTATCGCCGCATCGTAAGACGTAAACTTCCTGCTTATACATATTGCCGTAGTTAACGGTTGAAGGCGTGCCGTCCTTTGCCGTGTAACCGTTTTGCGTATTTACCCTGTAAACTATAAGCCCCGTCCCGAACAAAGTTTGATTGAAAACCTGGTGGTTATAAGACCTTGCTTCAATCATAAAATATTCGCCCGTTAATGCGTAGTCCTTAAGCACAAGCTTGTATGCCTTAACTGCGCTAGTGCCGTTTGTTGGATTAAGGGTGTAAGTGCCGCTTTGCTCTATCGGTAAAACCTGGGTGCTTTCATCAATCCAGCCAAGCTTTTGCGCCGTATATGTAAGCGGATATTGCGGGATTTGCGAAGGACTGCCTAAAATATCGACTTCGCCAACTTGCGGATAATCTTCTTCCGTGCCGTAAGGATAATAGTCCTGCACACCCAGCACGTGATAAAATTCATGTGCAATCTCGCCAACGTTTAAAATTTGCTCGCCGTTTTCGTCAACGGTCGTTGGGGTAAGCGCAGTTTGTGGCAGGATTGTAAATGTGCTTACTCTGCTTCCGCCTATGGAAATCGGCGTAAAGCTTGTTTGGTCAAATTGTTTATCTTCAGGGATATAGTAACGCTGTTTAAAATAGTCAGGATTATAGTTTGCAAGATAGTCAACGTGTGACCAAAGTATTTGATTCCAGCCGCCGCTTACCGTGTTTTCAATGATAATGGTTACGTTATCAACTATTCCGTTTTGGTCAGCGTCAACCGATAAATCACCTGCGCCCGCTATCTCAACGCAAACGTCGCGCACAAGCTTCTGTTCTATCAAAAAGCGGTCTATATGCTGTTTAACGCCATCTTTTTGGGGTGAAGCTACGTTGCCGTCACTATCATAAAAGCGGTTGTCATAGCCGTTTTCGTTAACGGGCAGATAAATGTCTTCACCCATATATTCGTACTTTGGTAAAAAGTAATCCTGCTTATTGTCAAGCGTAATAAAAGCCTTGTCAAAAATCACACCTTCAACCTTTAGCCTTTGGCCGCTTACCTTATCAAAATAAGCCTTGACGCCGCTTGGCGACGTGTTGTAGGTGTTATTAAGTAGTGCCGTTCCAATGCTTCTTGTTTGACCGCTAAATCCAACCGAAACAACAAGGTTGTAAAGGGTTTTCGTGCTTTCGGCGTTTACCCTTTCTATCTTTCTTCCGCCAAAAAAACCGCCGCATAAAACAATAAGGGCAAGCATAAACAGCGCGAGTATTTTTTTGTAACAATTTTTAAGCTTCATAGGTCAATTATACACTAAATTATATAATTTTACAATTATATACGCAATATTTTTTTCTATTTGCCCTATTACGACAAATAAAGCCAATCTTTAACCTTTTTTGTGGGTTATATTTTGGTAGCATTGTTATTATGAAAAACTCTATCCTTTATAAAATCATTTTCGTAATGCCAATGCTACTTATATTTTATTGCAGTTTAAATTGCGCGATAAATCTTGTACCACTATCCTGCGGGGCGCTTGTCGGGTTTTTATATTCGGGGCTACCTGTTTTAGGGGTGCTTGTAACCTTTATGGCTTCATTTTTGGTCTATAAAAGCCTTGATATGGTATTGGTCGGGGCGTTTTTCGGCGTGATAATAAGCCTTATATTTTTACTTTACCGCCGTAAAAAACGCCGCCCCGGTGCAGAAATTATACTTTATACCTTTTTTGCTCTTTTACCATATCTTTTACATAATTTTAATAGCTTTGCCATCAAAAAGTTGGTCTATATGTCGATTATCGTGCTATTTTCTTTTTCGGCAACAACCGGGATAGATGCACTTGTCAACCAAAAAAACCTGACTATAAAGTCGCGCGGTGAAGTATTTTCCCTAACGGTGGTCTTTTTATTTTTTGCAGTTGGTTTTGTTAATCTTTTTGGCGTTAGCGTTTATAAGCCCCTTGCAATTTTAGCACTTGTCCTAATTTGCCGTTATCTTAAAAGCCCAACCGCTGCGTTATATAGTTTGATTTTAGCAACACCGCCTGCAATCACACAACAAAACCCTATCTATTTTGCAATATTTGCAATATATTTTGCGGCGCTTTCGCTTTGCTGGGGCACACCTTCACCAATTATCGGTATTGTGGCGGCTTTTACAGAAGTACTTTTAACCTTTGTCTTGGGCTTTTATCAATCAGCAAGCTATCTTGAATGTCTTCCTACGCTTATACTTTTGCTTGCACAAAGCTTAATTCCCCAATCGGTCATAACAAGGCTTAAGGAAAAATTAAGCCTAAAACCAAGCGAAATTTTAACGCGTGAAGTCATAACCAAGCAGCGAAGCAGCGTTTCAGCAAAGCTTTACGATTTATCCAACGTGTTTTTCAGTATGCAGGATGCTTTTAACAACCTTAAAAAATGCACGGAATCAACCGACGGGATTATTGATAAAATGACGGCAGAAGTTTTATATTCAATGTGTGCAAACTGCTCGTTTTCGTCCCGTTGCTTAAAAAAAGCCGCCCTAAAGCGTGACGTCATTGATAAAATCATAAGGATTGGCGTTGCAAAAGGGCGAATAACGCTTATTGACCTACCGCGCGATTTTTTGGACGTTTGCGCCTACCCTAACAGCGTTATTTTTGAAGTTAATCGACTTATAGGCGCATATTTTGAGATTTTAAAGGAAGCCGAAAGCGGTGATAAGTCCAAGGAAATTTTATCGTTACAGTCAGGCGGTGTGGGCGGTGTGCTAAAAGCAATAGGGTTTTCGCTATCCAAAACCATGCCCGAAAACAAGCAGCTTGAAACGCTTATTTTATCCACCCTTTTTAAGCGCGGCGCTAAATGTGAAGCCGCACTTGTATTTGGCGAAGACAGCGACGTTGAGATAAACCTTTTGGTATCAAAAAAGACCTTTGACGATTTTGATATTTTGTCTATCCTTAACGAAGCTTTAGAAGACAAGCTATCCTTAACCAAGGCGCAAACGGTTGCAAACGGGCTTGTTTATTTAACCCTTACAAAAGCGCCAAAGCTTGACGCGGCGTTCGGCATAAGCAAGGTTACAAAGTCCCTTTCAACTGCTTCGGGGGACTGCCACTCCCTTATAAAAATTGACGAAAGCAACTTTTTGGTTGCGCTCTCCGACGGCATGGGTAGCGGCGAAACCGCATTTAAAACGTCCGAAACGGCGCTTAATTTAATTGAATCGCTTTATCGGGCGGGGCTTGATTCCGAGTTTGTGTTAACCCTTGTTAACAAGCTTTTATCAATAACCATTGACGACAACTTTTCAGCCATAGACATTGCCCTTATCAACCTAAACAGCGGGAGCGCGGGCTTTATAAAAATCGGCTCACCTTACGGCTTTATACTATCTAATAACGGGATACGCTTTATTGAAGGGTCATCGCTCCCAATCGGCATACTTGACGATTTGCACCCCACAACCTGCAGCTGCGAGATATCCGACGGCGACGTTATAGTTATGGTTTCCGACGGGGTAACCGACGCTTTTGGCTCAACCGGGGATTTTATCGACTTTTTAAAGGGCGCGCCCCTTTATAACCCGCAGGAGCTATCCGACACAATTTTAAGCCGCGCGCTTACCTTAAGCGGCAACACCGCCGACGACGATATGTCCGCCCTGTGCGTAAGATTTTTTAAATCGGCATAAAAACTAAAAATGCAACCTTTTCAAGGTTGCATTTTGTTTTTCTAAAATTGCCGCCCACTTTGTAGCCAAGCCCTTAATTAGTTGACTTTTTTATATATTGTGTTAATATATATCTATGAGACTTGTAATTGTTGGCACCGGCAAAGTCGGTGAAAAGATGGTTGAATTCTTCACAAAAGCAAACCATAACGTGGTTATAGTTGACATTGACTATAAGACGGTTGAAACGGTTGTTAATAAGTACGACGTAAAGGGCGTAGTTGGTTTTGGGCTTGACAGAAGCGTTTTACAGGACGCTGAAGTTTCAAGCGCAGACTTTTTTATTGCCTGCACCCCGCGTGACGAGCTTAACGTTTTATCGTGCGTTATGGCTAAAAAGCTTGGCGCGGCTCACACCATTGCGCGCGTAAGAAGCCCTGAATATTTTGAAGAAGTTGAAACAATCAGTAACTTTTTGGGCGTGGATATGGTTTTCAACCCCGAATACCGCACCGCGCTTGAAATTGCAAATATATTAAAATTCCCGTTTGCGTACAACGTTGAAAACTTTGCAGGCGGCAAAGCGCTGCTTTTAGAGCTGCACGTTGAACCAAACAGCGCGCTCTCTGGTAACACCGTTGAGCATATTATCGGGCAGGCCGGCACGGGCGTATTATTTGCCATGGCAAAGCGTGGCGGCAAGGTGTTTATCCCCCGCGGCGACTTCGTGGTGGAAGACGGCGATATTTTACACGTAATTGCTTCAAAGGACCAGATTATTGGCTTTTGCAAAAAACTTGGGCTTTACAAACGCCAGTCTAAAAACGTATTCATTGTTGGCGGTTCAATGACGGCTTATTATTTGGCAAAAGCACTTGAATCAACCGATACCCAAGTCAAAATATTGGATATTGACGAAAAGCGCTGTCAGGAGCTTAGTCAAAAGCTGCCAAAGGCCGTTATTTTAAGCGGTGACGGGACTGACACAAACGTTTTGGATGAAGAACGCTTAAAGGACGCCGACGCTTGCATTACCTTAACGGGTATCGATGAAGAAAACGTAATAATTTCCCTTTACGCACAGCAAAAAAAGGTTACCAAGATTATCACAAAAATCAGCCGTCCTGCAATTATCAGCCTTGTTAAGAACCTTGGTCTTGACACGGTTTTATCCCCACACGCGGTTATTGCAAACCATATTTTGCAGTTCGTGCGCTCAAGCCAGTCAAACAGCGGCCTAGCGATCAACGCCCTTTATAAAATTTCAGACGTGGGCGAAGCTATTGAATTCACCGTTACGGAATCCTTCCCTAAACGCGGTATTCCGCTTGAAAGCTTAAAGCTTAAATCAAATTTACTTATCGGCGGTATCGTAAGGGATAACGAATTTATCCTGCCAACCGGCAAGACAGTACTTCTTTCAGGCGACAAGGTAATCGTTGTTACCACAAAATCAGACATTACCGACCTTGAACAGATTTTGAGGTAGCGTAATGAATTATAAATTAGTTATCAATATTTTGGGCAAAACCCTGTTTATTTGCGGGCTTTTGCTGTGTATCCCCTTTGGGATAAGCTTTATATATAACGAACAGCACCTTTGGCAAAGCTTTGTCTACCCTATCGCAGGGCTATTTGCCATTGGGCTTGTAATGCTTCTTATCCGTCCGGAAGACAAAACCATTTTGGCAAAGGAAGGCATTATAATTGTTGCCTTAACCTGGGTTATTTTATCACTTGTGGGCGCTATTCCGTTTGTTATAAGCGGCGCTATCCCAAGCTATATTGACGCCGTTTTTGAAACGGTTTCAGGGCTCACTACAACGGGTGCGTCGATAATTACCGACGTGGAAGCCTTACCAAAATGTATGCTGTTTTGGCGTTCGTTTACCCACTTTATCGGCGGTATGGGCGTTTTGGTGTTCGTTTTGGCAATCCTGCCGAAAAGCTCGGGCTCAATGCACATTTACCGTGCGGAATCCCCCGGCCCAACGTCATCAAAGTTAGTTTCAAAAATGTCTTACACGGCAAGGATACTTTACACTATCTACGTCGTAATAACGCTTATCCAGGTGGTTTTTTATCTTTGCGGCGGTATGCCACTTTTTGACAGCGTTTTAATTGCGTTTTCAGTTGCGGGCACGGGCGGCTTTGCCATAACAAATAACGGCTTGGCAGCCTACGGCACTTACTCGCAAGTGGTTGCTTCCGTTTTTATGTTCCTATTCAGTCTCAACTTTAACCTTTATTATATGATACTTATAGGCAACGTAAAAAAGGCTTTAAAAAGCGAAGAATTTATCGCCTTTGCCTTTATCATTTTTGCGTCCATTGCGGTTATTGCAATAGATCTTTTGGTATCGTGCAAGCAATTTTATACTAATTTTGGCACGGCGCTAAAGGACGCGGCGTTCCACGTAACAAGCATAAGCTCCACAACGGGTATTTCCAACAACGTCAATACGGACGCGTGGCCAACCCTTGCAAAAAGCATACTTTTATTCTTAACCATTTGCGGCGCTATGGCAGGCTCAACGGGTGGCGGCATAAAAATAGCAAGGCTCGTTATCCTGTTTAAAGCAGGGATAAGCGACGTTAAAAAAATGGTAAGACCAAGAACCGTCACGACCGTTAAGTTTGAGGGCGAAGTTTTAAGCCCCGAAACAATCCACAATACCCACTCCTTTTTAACGCTCTGGTTTGCGCTCGTTATTATGTCGATTTTCATTTTATCCTTTGATAAATACGACCTTTTTTCCAACATAACCGCAACCTTTGCTTGTATCGGTAACGTGGGTCCCGGGTTTGGTGAAGTTGGTGCGTTGAAAAATTACGCAGGGTTTTCAGGGATTTCTAAAGGCTTTTTATCACTTTTGATGCTCGCCGGAAGACTTGAGCTGTTCCCAATCTTTATTATGTTCCAGCCGACCACCTGGAGCAAGAGCTAATTAAATCTAAAGCTGTTACCCCACCTGATATTTGTCAGGCGGGGTTTTTTACTGCGGATTTTGCCGTAATTTGTCGGATTTTGTCAAAGTATAAGCAATAATTTAAAAGAGCAAAATTTTTAACCAAACCTTAACAAATTATATATAAAAACTTCAAACTGTTTTCACTTTGCAGGTGTATATATATCGTTACAAAGATAATAATTAGCTGTGGGGGCTGTATGGAAAAGAAATTTGGCCTGGCGCTTGGCTGTGGCGGTGCGCGCGGCGTTGCACACGTTGGCTTTTTAAAAGCGCTTGAAGAAAATAAAATAAAGCCCGATATTATTACGGGCTGCTCAATGGGCTCTATCGTTGGCGCAGGTTATGCATACGGCATGACGATAAGTCACATTAAAAATATATTGTTTAAGCTGAAAAAGAGTGACCTTTTTGATATGAACGTCAATCCAATCAAAAAGAATTCACTTTTGGCAGGCAAAAAAATGCGTGCGCTTTTAGCAAAGCACCTTGGCGAAATCAACTTTGACCAGCTTAAAATACCGTTCGGGTGCGTTGCAACAGACATTGTTACCGGCAGAATAGTTAACCTGACGGAAGGTAACGTCGTTGACAGCATTTGTGCAAGCTCTTCAATACCTTTAGCGCTACCTGCTGTGAAAATCGGTGAGCATTTATTGGTTGACGGCGGCGTTTTGGAGCGCAACCCCGTAAAGCTTTGCAAAAAAATGGGGGCGGAAGTTATTGTTGCGGTTGACGTTTTAGGCAGTTTATCGCACGTTTCCAGCTATAAAAATATATTTGAGCTTGCACTCCGGATTTTTGATATCCAAGAAGCAACCCTGACGCACAAATCGCACACTAGAAACGCTGACCTTGTTGTCTATCCCGACCTTGGCAATATCAGCCAGTATAAGATTGAAAACCAAAAGTTCTGCTATGAAAAGGGCTATGAAGCAGGCATAAACGCAATCCCAAAAATCAAAGAGCTTTTAAATATATAAAAATTGGGCTAAAAGTCGCGTTAATCGACTTATAGCCCACTTTTTTGTTTTGTTTGGTTTATAATAATACGGATACAGCCGTTACCAAATACCCGATAAAAAGCGACAGTACAAGCATTACTGCAAGGATAATTAAAGACTTTTTAACGTTTTTGGAATCTTTTAAAAGTACCGCAACACCAAGTCCGCTGTTAAGCGTCAGCCCTGTTATTGCACCGCCTAAAGAAAGCGCCCCGTCAACGTAAAGCTGTGCAATCACTACGCTTGACGCGCAGTTTGGTATAAGCCCCACCACCGCGGTAAATAAAGGCTGTAAAAAGAGCGTTGCCGATAAAAATGCTTCAACCTTTTCTTTACCGATTAGTCCGTTAAAAATAAAGCCGAAAGCAAAGGTTACGATAAATATATATAAGCAAATTTTTGCCGAATGAAGCAGCGGATGTAGCACAAGCTTTTTAAATGTTGAGCGCTTATCCCCTATTCCGTGGCGGCAACAGCCTTTAGCGGCTATATCGTGTTCGTGTTCATCGTGTTCGTGTTCATCGTGTTCGTGCTCATGCTCGCCGTGCTTATGTGTATGCTCGTGCGCGTGTTCGTCTTTATGATTAAGCGGCTCACTGCGCTTAACGACAAGATTAATAATAAAGCCAACGGCTATTGCATAAACAAGCTTGATTGCAATAAGTAATATGAAGTTGATCCAAAGCGCAGGGTTTTGCACCGCGTTTGAAAACATTATTGGCAAGGCTTCATCACTGGTTGCAAAATAGACTGCGATAAGCGTGCCAAGCAAGATATACTTTTTTTGGTAAAGCCTTGTTGCCACAACTGAAAACCCGCATTGGGGTATAATGCCAATAAGCGCACCAAAAAGCGGCGCGCTTTTTTTTGTAAGCAGCTTTTTAAAGCTGCCCTGCTCTGACTCCCTTGCTTCGATAAACTCAATTAACAGATACACCAAAAATATAATTGGCAAAATCTTTATCGTATCTATAAACGAATCAAGTAGTATTTCTAAAAATAAATCAATCGTCATAATTGACCTTTTAGTATATTTTTATTTAAAAATTATTGATTAATCGACCTATAGCCCGACTTTTTGGTTAAGTAAAGCGTTTTAGCCAGCTTAAATCAAGCGCCCACTCACCAACCTTATTCCTTTCTTGGTGCAATAGGTTTGCTTGTTTTAAAGCCTTAACGTAGTCCGGATAAGTGCAGTTATTCACCTTTAAAAAGTGGTCTATTGCCCTATCGATATCACCGACAAGCTGTGTTCTGCCGATATGTATAACCTGATGGCAGTCGTGGCAAATACCAACAACGTCCACAAGCGTTTGCGTATGCGTTTGCAAATTATAGTCCCACCTTTCATGGGCTTCCAAGCGCTTTGCGCTCTTTCCGCAAATCATACACCTGCCGTGTGCGCGGGCGTAAGCGTCACGCCGAACAACGTCCCACATGCTTGGCTTTAAGATTGAGCGCAGGTTTGAGCCCCAAACGCTATCGGGCACTAATTCAAAATTAAGCTTGTATTCCAATTAAACACCTATAACTATTGCAGGTACTACGCCAATGTTTGTATTGTGCGTGTAATAATATTTGTCTGCAATACCCGCTAAATATCCGCCGTTTTTAGTTTCTTCGCTATTGACAAGGGCAACGCAGCTTGAATAATCGTGGTGGGCAGAGCGCAACCACCAATGGCTTGTGCCGTAGTATGCCTTGTTATCGCCCATGTAAACGTATAAGCCCTGTGCTTTAGCGTAATCTGTGCCTGTTTTCAGGCGTGCCGGGTCGGCTTCCTGCATTGCGCCAAAGCCGTAGCTTGGGTTTGTGGCCTGGCTTCTTGACAGCATAAACACCTTATCCTGCGTGTTTTTTGCTGCGTAAGGGTTCTTGCCGTTGTTAAAATAGGTTGGGTTATCGTAAGGGTTTGTACTGCGCGCGCTGTTATCAACGGTTACAGTTTGTAAAATCAAGCTTTCTTCCAAGCTGAAAGCAAGGTTGTAAAAATCTTTGTTGAGCCATTTTCTGATTGAAGATTGGGCGTAGTTTGAAGTATAATACCACGTGCCGTCAATCTGGCGCGGCTCGATTGTGTAGTTAAAGGTCTGGCTGTCAATAATTTGTTCGGATAAAAGCATTGCCGTGCCGTTTTGGCTTTCTAAAACCTTCCACTTGATTGGCGTGTATTCAAACCAATAAAGGGTTTTTAAGGTATAGCCGTTATCGTCCTGATGGGTTGTTTCGGCACTCGTGCCGCAAGCAGTATAAACGGGGCGGTACTCAATAAAGTAAACGCCGCGGTATTTTTTCACTTGCCCGTCAAGGCTTAATGTAGCGTCAACGTACCACATAAAGGTTTTTTGCTTTTGGGAAACGTAATAGCCGTAATCGGTCCAGCCCTTGAAGTTTTCAAGCGACGGATAGCCTTTCGTTTGTGAAAGCAGGCTTTTTTGAAGACCTGTATCGGTGACAAGGGTTGATGGGTATTCACCAAGATAAATATAGTCGCCCGTTGATATATCGGTTGAGCCGTCAACGTCTTCAAAAACGTAGATATCAGACGGCTTTGTACCGCAAAATTCGCATACGCTATCAACAAAGCTGTGCGTTTTTTGGCCACAGCCGTCACACAAGCAGTTTTGGTCTAGGTCGGTGTGGGCAAGCCTTTCGATAGGCTCAACGACAACCGTGGCAAAGCAAGTTGTGCATTTGCGCAGGCGTGTGCCTTCAGCTGCACAGGTTGGCTCAAGCACGACTTCCCAGTCGGCAAGCGTGTGCGCGCAGCCCTGTGCGTTAGGATTGTCTTCACACGCAACAAGGGTAAGCATTGTAGCAGCTATAATTATCAAGCAAAGTATTTTTTTAAACATAGAAATCTGTCAGCGCTGTCGCCGATATGCTCCCATTTTTATAAATAGATTTTACCGCCATACAAAACTTTTGTCAAGCAAAAGCTTTTATTAAGTATAATTGCGGCTACAAAAAAAAATATTTATGCGCTTTAAAACCAAATTAATTTATCGGCATTTTAAAGCAAAACACCCCGTTAATCGACCTATAGCACGGTTTTTGCTGTACAAGAAAAGGATTACGGAAACCCGTAATCCTAATCTGTTAGCTTTATTTATTCCGGAAAATCCTTGGAATAAAAATTTTATATTTTAAGTTGGGGATAAAAACCAATGCGGATTATTTCCATTCTGCCTTAATGCTGCCGATATAAGTTACGTTATCGCCAACAGTACCTGCGTGTTGGATTGCCCAGCCGCCAAATGCGTTGCCTGCGATTTCAACTGACATATCGATTGAATGTGCATAGCCGTTAGCTTCAGCAGATGCAGACTGTTTTGCAGTAGTACTTAAGGTAGCGTGGAGCTTACCTTCAGCAGTCCAAACCTTAATAGTACATTCTGTTAAGTATGCAGAAGTTACAACAGCTTCGTTAAGGATTTTTTGTTTGCCTTCGCGCCATTCAACTAAAGCAACCTTACAAGAATCGCCTGTATTACGCCAGATACGTACGCCGTAGCCTGTTGCACTTACAGAATCCCATTTAATCAATACGTCCATATATTGGTTAGCTGAACCGAAGCCTTGACCAGCAGTCTTACCTGGGGCAACCTTGATTTCCAAGCTCATGTCGGTATATTCTTTTTCAAGAGCGGTGTACATGATTCTTGCATATTTACTGCCTTGGTAAATACCTGTGTAATTCAAGAAGCCGTTCTTACCACCTGTACCGTAACGGTAAGCGTTTGCTTCAGCAGTATTCTTGCTGTAGAAGGTTTCATCAACTTCAGTACCGTCTAATGGAATATAGCCTTTAGTGGTATCAGCTGGTTTGTAGTTGTCGATTGTGATAAAGCCCGGGATAACTAAGCGTTGATCACCCGTTGGTAACGTAGCTAAGTTAAGGTTCATTTCAGCAGGAATTGCCATTTCTGCAGAAGTTACTGGGTTAGCTGCTACAACAACTACTGCTTCGCCGTAAGGTGAACGGATATGTTTAGGTCTGATTGAAACAACCAAGTACTTGCCGTCGTAAGCCTTTGATAAAGCAATGGTCTTTAACGGTTCGTCTCTGCCGATTGCGATTTGAATAGCGTCGCTACCGTCAGCGTTGTCGGATACAGACCAGATAACTTCAGATAAATCTTCTCTGCCTTCTAATGCTAATTCGTAAGCAACAGAAGCTGTGCCGTCTGCATTTTGAGTAATTGTTGGTTGTGTGATAAATTCAGGTGCTTCTAACATTGAAGGTGTAACGGTGATTGCTACTGCACCTTCGTGGCCGTAAGTAGATACAACCCTGATGATAACCTTTCTTGAGATTTCATCATTGTTTGTACCGATAACGGTTGCGCTCTTACCGTCTTCACCAGCGGTTAATTGAACGTATGCTTTGTCTTCTTCAGCAACGATAAATTGAACGCCTTGTTCATATCCTGAACCTTGTGGGCCTGAAACGCTTGCTGTAATTGTAGCAACAGAGCCATCTTTACCTGATTCGATAGTAGAAGCTGATGCTCTTGCAGAGATATTTGTAGGAACGTCTTGACCGTTTAATGATTCAACTAATTCCTTTTGACCTAATGGGTCCCAACCATCGTTGCCCCTTAATAAGTTGTAAACGTTATAAACAACGTTGCCTTCAGCGTCTACTAACTTGTATGCCTTTAAGAATTCCGTACCGGTAATGTCAACACCCTTGCCAGCTTGTGCGCCGTTGTGAGAAAAATCAACCTTTTCACCGTTAACGGTTACGTTTGAATAGTATGCCCTGAAGGTATCTGATAAGATATCAGAGAAACCAATATATACAGGTGCAGTATATTCGTGGTGGAATCTGGAGTCGATTACGTTGAATCTGCCAGCGCCTTTAGAAAGGTATTGGCTTACAGCGTCGCCTGTGTTGATATGACAAATTGTCATATCGCAGTCTAATAAGGTAACGCCTGATGAGCCGCCCCAAGGCTTTGAGCTATAGAATTCTAAATCGCAGCCTAAATATACAGCTTGTGATGAGCCGTTTAAAGCGTCATCGGTGGATTCCATGTGGCAGTTTACGTATAATGCACGTCTTGAGCTAATGAACGGCATCATATTTAAACGTGAAATAAAGTCGCAGTTTTCTGCGTATAATTTATCACCGTTATATGAACCGATTTGGCATTGTGTGATGTTTGAAGTTCTCTTTGGATAATTTAAGCTTGGATCTAATGGGTATTCCAAATCAATATTACAATAACCACCAAATCTGATGTTCTTTAAGGTTAAGCCGTTACCGGAGAAGTTAAACATTGTCCAGTTGCCGCCTTGGTAACCTTCATCGTGGCCGTAGTTACCTGCGATAACTACGTTTTCAGGATTATCGGTTAAACCAATCATATGTAAGTTAGCACATGATTTGGTGATACCGTAAGCCGAAGTTGTTGATTCGCTTGCAGGATCGTGAATCCAATAAACGTATGGTGCAATATACATCTTCATTGGTTCTTCTTCCGTGCCGTCGATTGCAGCTTCAATCGCTGCGTTAAACGTGTTGTAAACGTTAGGGAATTTAGCAACGTCTTCGTCTGATAATCTGCCGTCAAGGTAAATTGACTTTTGGTTGATTTCAACCGTTACTTCTTCACCCTCAAATCCATAGGTAAATGATAAACCATCTTCAGCCAATACTACCGGGAATTGCTTTGGTTCTTCAACTGGTGGATCAACTGGTGGATCAACTGGTGGATCAACTGGTGGATCTACCGGTGGGTCAACTGGTGGATCTACTGGTGGATCTACTGGTGGGTCAACCGGTGATTCTACTGGTGAATCCGAGCCACCGCTATCCTGTGGGGTATTAACTGGGCCCTTACAAGCAACCATACCAACTAAAAGACTCAGTAACAGAAGTCCAAAAACGATAAATTTTAAAAATTTCTTCATGCTTGCTTCCTAAATTATCTGTGCTGATAATTTAACTCCTCCTTATCATCAAATTTCAAACTTTGTTAGCACACACAAAGTAACCAATAAACACAGAGTACTAAACTATTTTTGCAATTAATGTTTACTGCGTTTGAGGAACTCAAACGCAAAAGGGGTACCCCCTTTTGCTAACATTATTGTCAATATAAATTCAGCACCAAAATGCCTATTTACTTTTTCATTGTAGCATACGCATAATACCTTGTCAATACCCTTTTTAAAAATTTTTATCCATTTCACAAAAAAAACACAATTCCAAAAACGCCCATATAATGCGGAAAAATCACGATTACCTTTACTTATTTTATGAAGGACTTTTTATATTTATTCATTTTTTATAACATAAAACGGTTTTCTTTATGACGTCACAGATAGATTTTTTAGATATATTAAAACTTTTACTTTTTAATAAAAAAAACCACGCTAATCAACTTATAGCGGGTTTTTTTAAAAACTATGCGTTTATATGCTAAATTATCTTATGCATTTTTACGTGCATGCAGGAATTAGGTATCAAAAAGTGTTCGCCGTATTCTTTAAAACCAAATTTGTTATAAAAATTAATCAAATGTACGCGGGCGGTAAACCAAATAGCTTCAGCCCCACGGGATATACATTCCTTAATGGCGCGTTCAATAAGCCTTGTCGCCAAGCCTTTGTGACGGAATTTTTCATCAACGCTGAGTGCGCGCAAGCGATATTGCACCTTTTTATCAATATCCGGGTTTGAAGATTTAAACGCCGTTATGCACGCAATAACCCTGCCGTCTGATTCAATACCAAGGTTAAAGCCTGTCGGGTCAGCGTCTTCCTTAAACATTACGTCGGTAAATTCCTTCATGCCGGGGCGCAAAACGTCACGGCGTAAAAGGTATATATCTTTTGCTTCTAAAAATTTGATTTCCATAATTAATCTTCCTTAATCGTTTAAAAATTGTTCAATCCCGTCAAGCAAAGCTTGGTCCTTCTGGTAGGTAAAATCATTGCAGTTAACCCTTATTATCTGCCCAAAATATGGGGCGGAGCGTAGCTCATCAAGAACGGGTATAAAATCGTTTATGTCGGTAAAATCTTGCGATTTATGCACGTAATGGCGGTTATCCCCTAACCTTTTTATAAAGCGCTTATGTAAAATTTCGTTATCAGCATCGCACACGATTGATAGCACCTTATAGCCGTTTTCATTGCACAAGGCTTTTAATAAAACAAGCTCATGCGGCTTAAAATTACATTCAAAAAGCAAATTGCAGGTGCTTTGCTTTATTAAATACTTAAAAATGTCAAAGCACGCTGACGACAGCGCTTTATTTTGCGCCCTGTTTTCGGCATAAATATTATCGCCTAAAATTTCCTTCAGTCTATCCTTTGTAATGGTGGTTATATTGAATTTTTCCTTTAAAATCTGCGCGTAGGTTGACTTGCCTGCCGCAAGCACCCCGCCCAGTAAAATCACCTTTTTCATAATAATATAATACATTATGTCAGATAAACTTACAACAAAATTTTGCAGAAAAACGGCAATTTAATAAAGTTTTTATCACTTAATAAATAATAAACGACGGCAAGCTTAATTTACCGTCGTTTTATTCACAAAGTGAAGTTAAGTTTCCCCCACTTCGCCAGTAACAGTTGCGTTTTCAATTTCAACGCTTTTAAAAAATACCGTAATTATTGAAACCTTATTAAAAGCTTGCATAAATGTAGCAAAGCTTTCTTTATTGATTATGCGCCAAATAAGTAAAATGAGTGCCGCAACAACAAGGAAGGCTATCATGCCCACCACCGTGCCTGCAAAATTTACGCAGATATCCGAAATAGCAAAGTACCTGCCCGGGACGAAGGATTGGAACAGCTCACAAAACGCCGCGGCCAAAAAGCCTAACCCCGGACAAAGCGCAACGCCAAGACGGCGCGGCTTTGTAAGGAAAACCGACGTTGCCATAAGCCCAAAGCCAAGAACGGCAAACAGGGAAAAATGCCCTAAAATTTTACGCACAAACATATAAAAGCTTGTGTAAAGCTTTACTTTTATTGTTTTTTCAACGTAAAGCTCTGGGTTTAAGGTGCTTCTTGCGCCGATTGTGACGTCACCAAAGAAATAGGTCATAAGGTTTCCGTCATCGGTAATAATTGCGTTACCCTTAACCACACTCCACTCTACGTCGGTCGCGTAAGCAACAGGGTCGTGACTTGCCTTTAAAGCCGCTTTGCTGTTGACAAGCACGTAATCGTTCATATCAATAGTCAGACTTGTTGGGGCTTCTTTTTCAACGGTAACCGTAAATGTTTTGCTCATGCTTGGGCACACCGCAGAAACAAGCGTGATATCCGCCTGGCCTACACCTTCAAATATCAGGGTTTGACCGCTGATTTTAACAACGCTTTCGTCTGAAGATTTAACAAAGGTAAGCTTATTTGCACCTTCCGGCTCGATAGAGTCAATAAGGTTTTTATAGTTCATTTTTTCGCCCGCGATAAAGGTTAAATCTTCAACCGTGTTGTAGGCGGTTGGAACAATAAGCTTTGCATTGGGCAGTACGTTGATTTGGGTGTGGGTGGTTGTTCCGTCTTCAAAAACGGCCTTAAGGTCACAGGTGCCTTCCCTTTCTGCCCAAACTGCGTTCCCCGAAAGGTACAAGACCGAAGGGTCGCTCACTTCATATTTTGCCACCGATGCCGCCGTTTTGCCGCTGTCAAGTAAAATATCCGTGGTCTGACCGACCTTAAAGCTTGTTGATTTTAACGTAACCGCAGTTTTTTCGGTTGGCATAGGGCCGCTGCACGATAGGCTTAAGGTTTTTTGTATTGCGTTGTCGCTTCCTAGCGTTGCAGTTATTTTAACCGTGCCTTTATCCAAAAAGGTAACTACGCCGTCCTGATTGACCGTTGCAACGCTTTCGTCACTTGATGAAAAAGTATATATGCCCGCTTTCGCCGTGCTTGGGCTGTGCTTTACGGTTAAAATGCACTTATCCCCAACGTAGTTGTACTTGTGCCCGTCTGCGTTGGATTTAGAAAGTGAAATTGAAGATATCGTATCTGTTTGATTCTGCCCTAAAATACCCTTGACAAAGTCTGCAACCCACCTGGTGTGCTTACCACTTTCGGTTGAAGAAACAAAGGATGAAAAGCATAAAACAGAAAGTAAAATCGTGGTTAAAAACGTCGCCCAGGCTGCAAGCCTGTTTATCCTTTTAAAGTATTTACCCCTATTAATATCTACCACAAAAAACGTCCCCCAAAAGCCCTTAAAGGCAAGTTTATTATATCATAACCACCCGGGATTTTAGTGCGTTACTTGTGTTAAAGTTATGTGAAAAATTCTTCATATATAGGCTCAAGCCCTAACGCCAACAAGCCGCCCTATTAAAGCGCTTTTTGGGGTAAATCACCCTTTTTAAGCATAAAAAACAGCAAGTAAAATCTTGCTATGGGGAGTTTGTTCTAATCTTTTAAACGTGCAACAAAAAAAGATAGCAAGTTAAATCTTGCTATCTTTTTTTATTTCTTATTCACCCTTGAATGGGAGAAGTGCTACGATTCTTGCTTTTTTAACAGCTTCAGAAAGCGCTCTTTGGTGTTTAGCGCAAACGCCTGTCATACGTCTTGGTAAGATTTTACCCTTTTCAGTAACGTATTTTCTAAGTTTAGCGGAATCTTTGTAGTCGATATGCTCTGCTTTTTCTACACAAAATTGGCAAACTTTCTTTCTGCCTTGTCTTTTAGCAGGCCTTTTTACTCTTTCTTCCATGATAATCTCCTTAATTACTTAATGTCACAGCAAACTAGTCACACACGATTTGTGCAACTTAAAACGCTTGCTATATGGTTGTCACGCAATAATTAGAATGGTAAATCGTCATCACTGACAGGCTCTAATTTAGGTCTTTCACGACGTGGTTGAGCTTGTGGGATTTCTTCACCTTCGGTTGCCGAGCGTGACGCTAAAAATTCGACTTCGCTAGCAATAATGTCTGTAACGTTGCGCTTAATGCCGTCTTTATCTTCATAAGAACGGTTTTGTAAGCTACCAACGATAGCAACCTTACTGCCCTTTTTCAGGTATCTGCCGCAGTTTTCTGCTTGATTACGCCAAACGGTGATGTTGAAAAAGTCAGTTTCGCGCGTGCCGTCGCTTTGTGCGTACGTTCTGTTAACTGCGATGGCAAAGCGACAAACCTTAATGCCACTTGAAGTTTCAGCAAGTTCCGGGTCACGTGTCAAATTACCAATCAAATATACCTTGTTCATAAAATTCTCCTAACTAAATTTAACTTATGCGTTGCGTTTTGTAATGAGCCTTCTTAAAACGTTTTCGTTGATACCAGCAACACGGTCTAATTCAGCGATGAGTGTTGGTTCAGATTGGAACGTCATAAGAACGTAATAGCCTTCTGTCTTGTAGTCAATTGCATAAGCGAGCTTCTTAACGCCCCATTTATCAATTGATTCTACTTCGCCGCCGTTATCTTTAACTAATTGTTCGAATTTAGCAATGATGCCTTCTTTTACTTCATCAGTTGATTCAGCAGTTAAGATGTAAAGCATTTCGTACTTCGTCATTGATATTTACCTCCTGGACTTATTCGGCACTACCATGCGGGTAGTGCAAGGTTTTATTAAAACTTTATAAAATATAAAGATTTTAAAGCTTTTTAACCCGTTAGTAACTTAGTTGGGGCTGTTTAAGCCCAACTAAGTTATTCTAACAGAATTGTTTTGTTTTGTCAACCTTTTTCAAGGTTGGTTGCGTTTTTGTAACTACCTATTAGTTCAAAGCTAAGGTGATGATTAAGCTGAAGAACGATGTGAAGTTCATTTCTCTCCAGTCATCAGGAACTAATGCATTGTCATCTAACATTTCAATTTGTTCAGGTGTTAATACAACAACTTCTAATGCAATCATCTTACCAACGTTGAGTGACTTCATCTTGTCGCCAACGCTCTTGCCTGAACCGTCCGTTAACATCTCGTTAAGTTTTACGCTGTTGAATTCTTCCGGTGTGTACAAGATGCCAAGTGGAGAATCTGCATCGTAAGTTATGAACTTACTAATTGTGAGTTCGTCCTTAACCTTAGAGAGTAACGTGTCAGCAAAGCCTTCGTTACCAACCTCTGTAACCGTGTAATCAGCAAGGATTAACGCGAAGCTGTCTGTAACTTCTGTTGAACCGTTCATCCACTTCGTACCGTCATAGGTGTAACCCATAATAGTACCGAGCTTCATGTTGTTGATTTCGTCTGAGAGATCTTGGATTTCAGTATTTCTTAATGCGTACAAGATGTGGTTGCTTTCGTCAATGTCACCTAAAACGTCGCTAAGCGTCCATTCATTGATGATGCCGCTGAAGTTTGTCTTAATGTCTTCAATAGTGTGAGCAGAAAGCTTAGCAAGAACGCCTGTTACAGGTGTTGCACCGTTTAACCACTGAACACCGTCGTACGTATAACCGAGAACTGTACCAACCTTCCAACCGCCGACGATGCCGTCAAAGTCACCGCTTACTTCGTTGATTGTGTGGTGAGCAAGTGAGTTCATAGGTTCTGCAACGAGTTCTGTACCACTGTACCACTTATTATCTGTGGTGTTCAAGGTGTAACCTAAAACGTCACCAAGTGGTAAACCTTTAACCTTGCTCATGAGCGTATCAACGCCGCCGCCTGTTAAGAGCTCTTGTGCTGTAATTTCAGAAAGCGTTTCGTGGAGCTTAGCAACCCTTTCGCCGAGTGTATAAGCGTAAGTTTCATATACGTCAGGACCGGTTACTACGTAGTAGCCGTTTGAATCCTTAGCATACGTGTACCAAGCAGATTCTTCTAAGTTCTTCTGGTAACCGAATAATTCGCCTAACTTAACGTCTGCAACGATTTCATTGAAGTCGAAGTTTTCTGTTAAGGACTTGAGGCTCCTACCAGCGAGAACTCTGTTAACGCTGATTACAGGAACTAAGCCTTCGAAGGTTTCGCCGCCGGCAAATGCAAGGTTAGCCTTGTTGTACCACGTGCCGTTGATTTCCTCGAAGCCAAGTACGTCACCTAAGTAGAGTTTACTAAGGATTGTATCGATACCTGCTGATACTCCACCGCTGAACGTGTCGAGTGAGTAGTTGAAGATCTTGCTGATTACCTTAGACATTGTGCCTTCGTATACGTACTTACCGTCTCCGTCAACACCGAGCGTCATGAATGATGACAACGCGTCGCCAATTGTGTAAGTGCCGTATAAGTTGAAGAACTTAGTCTTGTTGAGACCGTCAAGTTGATTAATCTTGGTGTCTAAGATAGCTTTTACTAACTTGCCGCTTGCAAGTCTGCCGTCAGCCTTGCCCGGTAAGTAGTTGGTAACAAGACTACCGAGTGTGAAGTCACCGATTAATGCTTTAACAGTCATCTTCTTGTTGATAACTTTATAAACGTCAATGATTCTGATGTTATCAGTTAACGTTGTATAGGTTGGATTTGTTCTGTAGCCCTGACCGAAGAGATCAACGATTTCTCTTACTAAATCTTCGCCTACGATAGATGCAACGAGTGCGTCCTTATCATCCTTATAATCGTCGTAAAGACCGAGTACAGAGTAGTTAAGAACTCTTTCGATAAGTTCTACAGCGCCTTTAGCGGTAACTTCGTATTCACCTGCGTTGTAATCAACAGCGATGTTAACCTTCTTGATTGACGTTAAAGCTTTAGTTGCTACGTCGCCTACCTTAACGCCTGCTAATACGTAACGGATTGCAGCGTTTTGGCCACCGTGAATGTAAGTGCTGATCGTTGCGCCGATGTTGATGCCGTAAACAACCTTGAGTGGATCGCCTACGTTTGCAGTCTTCTTAAGGAGATCGCCAACGGTTACGCCGTCGTAAATATTAGCTACGTAAACAATCTTGTCGTTTGTCGTAGGTTCTTCAAGGCACTTAATTACGTCTTTAACGGTGATTGCAAGCGTTGTGTCAACGAACTTGTTGCCAGCTTGAACCTTGCCTTCTGGGATGAAGTCACCAACGGTGATTTCGCCGTAAGCGTTGATTAAGTCGCTCTTGCGTGTCTTAGAACGTACTAAGTCTAATAAGAAGCTGATCTTTGTATCGAGTACTTTGCCTACTGCAGCAATACCTGTCTTATCGACAACGCCAAATGCGTTGATGAGTGACATTAACGTTGCTTCTTGGTAAATACCCTTAACAAGTTCGATTGGGTCAGCTTTATTTATAAGTTGTTGAACGTGTGCAACACCGAAGGTGTAAGTTTCGTTCATGAACTTATTAGCTTCCGGCTTATAGAGTTCAGCAAAGCCGTCGCCGAGTGTAATATCTGAAAGTTCTGTTAATACCTTGTCAACAACGTTCTTGCCGTTAGCCAAGCTTAAGATGAAGACAATCTTTGTATCAAGAACTTTATCAAGTGCTGCGTTCTTAGGTGTTGTTACGTTGAAGATTGGAAGGATTTCGTTAACTTGGATTTCACCAACGATTTCCTTAACGAGCTCAATTGCAGTTTGCTTGTTGAGTTTAGCTAATCTTCTTACGGTTACGTTGAACGCTCTTTCGATTACACCTGCAGCTGCAGTGTGTTCAGAAACGATCGTCCATTCACCAGAAGCAGAAAGAACTGTTCTGAATTCGCCGTTTGCAACCTTGTTGAGTACGTAAGCTGCTACGTCACCAATGTTGTTGTCAGCAAGCTGTCTGCCAACGTATCTGACAATGTCTTTTTGTCCGAATACTTCGACAAGCTTCATGTTAAGAACAACTCTTGAAAGGTTAATAAATTCGTTTACGATTACGTGGTTGCCGTCAACTAATGCGATATCCATGTGGATTGCATCTTCGATAGCCGTTACTGCCTTTTCGTAAGCGGTGAGTAAGTTACCTAACGTAATAGCGTCTTTATAGGTTTCTACAAACGGATAGCCTTTTGTTAAGGTTTCGCCTACGCCTTCACCTAAGAAGGTTGAAACTAAACCGTTGAAGCCAATGCCGTTTACGTAAGCACCGTCTACTAAGCTGTAGCCGAGTACTTCGGAAATCTTACCGCCGAATACGTCGCCCCAAGTTGCGCCTTCGCCGCAAACCTTGTCAACAATCTTAACTAAAGTATCGTTTGCTGCAAAGTACATTACTGCACCAACTACACCAACAGATGCAATTGCCATTGCCTTTTCTGTCTTAGTTGTTAATGCCCAAGCGTCCTTAGCGAAGGTTACTGTGTAACCGTCTTTTGCAATTGAGAAGTTGTTTTCAATAAGTTCTGCTAAGAGTTCGCTGAATTCGAACGAGAGTGCTTTATTAACAAATTCGCTTGTTGTGTTAACAGGTTTGAAGTACGTTACTACGTCGCCAACTGTTACTTGATCTAAGATATTAGCAACAAGTTGTACCTTGTCAACCTTTGTGCCCTTAGCTGCAAGGCTGTAGATTTGACCAACGTTGATTGCGTGTACTGCAGTCATAAATGCGTTGCCCTTTGCAGGAGCGTATTTAGAAGCAACGTCACCAACTGTGATGTCAGCAAATTCTGCGAAGATTTCATCAACTACGTTGCCGCCTGGTGTAGCGATATCAATGATAGCTGTGAGCTTGGTATCGAGTACCTTGTCAAGTGCTGCGTGGCTAGGTGCTGTTACGTTGAACGCATCAAGTACGTGTTTAACTTCAACGCCTTCGTAAATACCTTTGAGTAATGCGATTGGGTCTGCGCCGTTAACAAGCTGACCGATATGATCAACGCTGATTGTGTAAGTTGCATCTAAGAATGCATTGCCTTCTGCTGCGTAAATATCGTCAAGTGCATCGTATAACGTAATGTCGCCAAATTCTGCGAAGATTGCGTCAACTACGTTGCTGCCTGCTGTAGCGATATCAATAATAGCTGTGAGCTTGGTATCGAGTACTTTTTCAAGTGCGTCATTCTTAGGTGCAGTAACCTTAAACGCCTCGAGTACGTGTTTAACTTCAACGCCTGCGTATAAGATATTCGCAAAGGCAGCTACGCTAATTTCATTATTAACGATGCTTGCAACGTCGTTTACACCGATTGAGTAAGTTAATTCTAAGAATACCTTACCGTTTGATGGGTAAACTTTTTCAAGTACGTCACCAAGTTCGACGTCGCCGAATTCTTCAACGATTTCTTTACCTGCTTCATTATTACCGATTAAGCCTAAGAAGAAGTTAATTTCTGTATCAAGTACTTTTGCAACTACTGGAATACCAGTTGTGTCTTGGATACCTGCAGCGCGGATTACGTCGTCAAGGTCAACGCCTTCGTAAGCATCCATAAGGATAGCTACAACGCTTTCACCCTTTAATACTTTGCCTGCTTCTTCTACGCCGATACCGTAGGTTGCTTCTAAGAATTCGTTACGGTTGGTTGGTAAGTATTGTTCGATTGCATCGCCAAGTTCGATATCAATAAATTCTCTGTAAATATCGCTCTTAACGTTATTTGAATCAATAAGACCGAAGAAGAAGTTGATTTCTGTATCGAGTACCTTGTCAAGTGCTGCGTTTTCAGGTGCTTCAACACCGAACGCTTCGAGTACGTCGTTAAGTTCAACGCCTGTGTACAAGTCAGTAACAAATGCAACTGCATCACCCTTAATCATCGTTACAACGTCTTTAACGCCGATTGTGTAAGTTAACTTAATGAATAACTTACCTGTTGATGGGTAAACAGTTTCGAGTACGTCGCCAAGTTCAATGTCGCCAAATTCTTCAAGGAATTCATTAGCAACGTCTTTATTACCGATTAAGCCTAAGAAGAAGTTAACTTCTGTATCAAGAATCTTTTCTACAGCCTTAACGCCCGTCTTGTCTTGTACGCCTGCTGCATTAAGGATTGATTCTAAATCAACGCCTGCGTAAGCAGCTTCTAAAACTGTGATGAATTTCGCACCGTCAACAACTTCTTTAATCGTTGCAACGCCGAGTGAGTATGTTGCGTTCATGAACGCATTTTCTTCAGCTGCATAGAAGCCGTTAAGGATTGAACCGAGTGTGATGTCAGAGAATTCAACAAGAACTGTATCTAACTTGTCTTCGCTTTCGATAACGTCGAACGCAAATGTTAATCTTGTATCGAGAAGCTGTTGAACTGCAACAACGTCTGTGTTGTCTTCAACGCCGAACGCTGCGAGCATGTCGCCAACAGTTGCTTCACCAAGGATTTCTTTAGCAAGTTCGATTGCGGTTTCTTTGTTGAGCTTGAATAATTGTTCTAACGTTACGTTGAGTGTTCTTTGTACTAAACCAGCAGCTTGTGCATTTCCACCTAAAACAATCCATCTGGTAATGCCGTCGCGGATTGCTGTGAACTTGCCTTCTGCAACCTTGTTGAAGAAGTAAGCTGTTAAGTCGCCGATATTGTTGTCTGAAATCAAATCAACAAGATACTTGCCTGCATCTTTAGCGTCGAGTACTTCACCAAGTGAAACATTGAGAACGTCTCTTGTAATGTTAACGAATTCGTTTGCAATTACTAAGTCGCCTTCAACTAATGCAATATCCATACCGATTGCTTCTTCGATAGCGATAACTACCTTGTCGTAAGCAGAGAGTAAGTTGCCTAACGTGATTTCGTATTTGTATGTGTCAGCAAATGGGTAACCTGTTGTTAAGGTTGTTCTTACGTATTCGCCTAAGAAGGTTGAAACTAAGCCGTTGAAGCCAATGCTGTTTTCATAAGCTTCGCCTACTAAGCTGTAGCCAAGTGCTTTAGAGATAGCACCGTCGAATACGTCGCCCCAAGTTGCGCCTACACCGCAGATTTCATCAACGATGTTGCCTAAAGTATCGTTTGCAACGAAGTACATTACTACGCCAACAACGCCAACAGCTGCAATTGCGATTGCCTTTTCTGTGTCGTTTGTTGCTTCCCAAGCTTCCTTAGCGAAGGTTAAGGTGTAACCATCGTTTGCAAGTGAGAAGTTGTTTGTAGCAAGTTCTGTCAAGAGTTCGCTGATATCAAATGAGAGAACCTTATTAACAAATGCACTTTCAACTTCGACTGTTGTGAAGTAAGAAACGATGCCGTTAATTGTTAAGCCGTCATAGATGTTTGCAATTTCTTGAACGAGTTGAGTTGCAGGTTTCTTTGTTGCAACGTCGTAAATCTGAGCGATGCTGATGTTTTGTGTCGTTACCATGAATTCATTGCCCTTTGTAGGAACGAATTCAGAGATAGCGTCGCCAATTGTAATGTCGCCGAATTGGTCAACGAGTGCGACTACAACGTCGTTATTGTCAATCAAGCCTAAGAAGAAGTTGATTTCTGTATCGAGTACCTTATCAAGTAAAGCGTGTTCAGGTGCTTCAACACCAAATGCTTCAACTACGTCGTTAAGGTCAACGCCTGCGTATAAGTCAGTAACGAAGTCAAGTACTTCAACGTCGCCGCTTGCCATATTTACAACGTCTTCAACGCTGATTGTGTAAGTTAACTTAACGAATACCTTACCTGTTGATGGGTAAACGGTTTCGAGTGCGTCACCGAGTTCGATGTCGCCAAATTCACCAATAAGTTCGCCTTTAACGTCTTCATTGCCAATCAAGCCTAAGAAGAAGTTAACTTCTGTATCGAGTACGTCAGCAAGTGCTGCGTTACCTGTTGTGTCTAAAATACCAACAGCACCGATTACGTCGTTAAGTTCAACGCCTGCGTAAACAGCCTTAATTACTTCTACAGCGTTTGCGCCGTCAACGATTTGTTCAACTTCAGCTACACCAAAGTCATAGGTTGCCTTTAAGAACTTATTACCTTCTGTTGGGTAAACATTTCTTAACGCGTCGCCAAGTTCGATGTCACCAAATTCCATGAAGAATTCATCGGCAATATCGTTTGTATGTGTTAAGCCTAAGAAGAAGTTGATTGGGGTATCGAGTACCTTATCAATTACTACGAAGTCTGTGTCGTTTGTTACGCCATAGATATCGAGTACGTCGCTGATTTCAACGCCTTCGTAAATACCTTCGAGTAATGCGATTGGATCTGCGCCGTTAACAACCTGACCGATATGAGCAACGCTGATTGTGTAAGTTGCGTCTAAGAATGCATTACCTTCTGCTGCGTAAATATCGTCAAGTGCATCATATAACGTAATGTCGCCAAATTCTGCGAAGATTGCGTCAACTACGTTGTCTGCTGTAGCGATATCAATGATTGCATTGATTTCAGTGTCGAGTACTTTTTCAAGTGCGTCATTCTTTGGTGCAGTAACCTTAACTGCTGCAAGAACGTCGTTAAGTTCTACGCCTTCGTAAACAGCCTTAACTACTTCTACAGCGTTTTCGCCGTTAACGAGCTTGCCAACTTCTTCAACACCGAAGCCGTAAGTTGCTGTTAAGAACTTATTGCCTTGTGCCGGGTAGAGATCTTCAGCTACGTCGCCGATTTCAATGTCGCCGAATTCTTCGAAGAGTGCATTAGCAACGTTGTCAGCTGTTGCGATAGCGATAACGTCGTTGATTTCTGTATCGAGTACCTTAGCAAGTAAAGCGTGTTCAGGTGCTTCAACACCAAATGCTTCAACTACGTCGTTAAGGTCAACGCCTGCGTATAAGTCAGTAACGAAGTCAAGTACTTCAACGTCGCCGCTTACCATATTTGCAACGTCTTCAACGCTGATTGTGTAAGTTAATTTAACGAATACCTTACCTGTTGATGGGTAAACGGTTTCGAGTGCGTCACCGAGTTCGATGTCGCCAAATTCTTTAACGAGTGCGCCTGCAACGTCTTCATTGCCAATCAAGCCTAAGAAGAAGTTGATTTCTGTATCGAGTACTTTATCGAGTGCTTTGATTTCAGGAACTTGTGCGCCGAATACGTCAACGATGTCTGAAAGTACAACGTCTGCGTAAACGCCTTCTAAAACTTCAACAGCATCAGCACCGTCAACAATCTGTTTAACTTCAGCAAGACCGAAGCTATAAGTTGCTACTAAGAATGGGTTGCCGTTTGAGAGTAAGAATGCTTCAGCTACGTCGCCGATTTCGATGTCGCCAAATTCATTGAATAACGTATCAACCGGTTTTTCGCTGTTTGCTAAGTCGAAGAAGAAGTTAAGTTCAGTATCAAGTACCTTGCTAAGTGCCGGGATACCTGTTGTATCCTGAACGCCAAATGCGCCTACAACGTCTTCAACGTCAACGCCTGCGTAAGCAGCCTTGAGTAATTCAACAACGTCAGCGTCGTTAATGATTTGTTCAACTTCTGCAACGCCTAAACCGTAGGTTGCCGTTAAGAAGTTATTGCCACTTGCCGGTAAGAATTTTTCTGCAACGTCACCGATTTCGATGTCGTTAAATTCTGTGAAGATATAACCTTGAACGTCTTCTGTGTGTGTTAAACCGAAGAAGAAGTTTACAGGTGTATCAAGGAGTTTTTCAACAAGCTTGATTTCAGTATTGTCTTGTACGCCTGCTGCATTAAGGATTGATTCTAAATCAACGCCTGCATAAGCGGTTTCTAAAACTGTGATAAAGTCTGCACCGTCAACAACTTCTTTAACCGTTGCAACGCCGAGTGAGTATGTTGCGTTCATGAACGCATTACCTTCAGCTGCATAGAAGCCGTTAAGGATTGAACCGAGTGTGATGTCAGAGAATTCAACAAGAACTGTATCTAACTTGTCTTCGCTTTCGATAACGTCGAACGCAAATGCTAATCTTGTATCGAGAAGCTGTTGAACTGCAACAACGTCTGTGTTATCTTCAACGCCGAACGCTTCGAGCATGTCGCCAACAGTTGCTTCGCCAAGGATTTCTTTAGCAAGTTCGATTGCGGTTTCTTTGTTGAGCTTGAATAATTGTTCTAATGTTACGTTGAGTGTTCTTTGTACTAAACTAGCAGCTTGTGCATTTCCACCTAAAACAATCCATCTGGTAATGCCGTCGCGGATTGCTGTGAACTCGTCTTCTGCAACCTTGTTGAAGAAGTAAGCTGTTAAGTCACCGATATTGTTGTCTGAAATCAAATCAACAAGATACTTGCCTGCATCTTCAGCGTCGAGTACTTCACCAAGTGAAACGTTGAGAATATCTTTTGTGATATTAACGAATTCATTGTCAAGGAAGTATTCGCCTTCAACTAAAGCAATATCCATACCGATTGCTTCTTCGATAGTGATTACCACTTGATCGTAAGCAGCGAGTAAGTTACCTAACGTAATGTTATATTTATATGTGTCAGCAAATGGGTAACCTGTTGTTAAGGTTTCTCTTATGCCTTCGCCTAAGAAGGTTGAAACAATACCGTTAAAGCCAATGCTGTTTTCGTAAGCTTCACCAACTAAGCTATAGCCGAGTGCTGTAGAGATAGCACCGTCAAATGCGCCGCCCCAAGTTGCGCCTTCGCCACAAACACTGTCAATGATTGTGCCTAAGGTTTCATTTGCAGCAAAGTACATTACTACGCCAACAACACCTGCGGTTGCAAATACGATTGCCTTTTCGGTATCGGTTGTTGCTTCCCAAACTTCCATAACGTAGGTTAATGTGTAACCGTCGTCTGCAAGTGAGAAGTTATTTGTAGCAAGCTCTGTTAAAACTTCACTGATGTCAAGTGAAAGTACTTTGTTGATTGCTGCGCTTTCCGGTTCAACTTCTACGAAGTATGAAAGGATACCGTTAACTGTTAAGCCGTCGTAAACGTCAGCAATTGCTTGAACTATTTCAGCTGCAGTTTCTTTTGTTGCGATGTCATAAATCTGACCAATGCTGAGTGATTGTGTTGTTACCATGAATTCATTGTCCTTTGTAGGAACGAATTCAGAAATAACGTCACCGATAGTAATGTCTTCAAATAATGCAATAACGTCTGAAACGATATCTTCGCTATCAGCTAAACCGATGAGAGCGCCAATATCTGTATCAAGTACTTTATCAAGTGCTGCATGGCTAGGTACTTCTACGTCAAACGCACTGATTGCATCTGCAATTTGAACGCCTGTGTAAATACCTTCAAATACTGCGATTGGATCGCCTTCAATAGCGTCAACAACAGTTTGAACACCGATTGAGTAAGTTGCTTCTAAGAATGCATTACCTTCTGCCGGGTAGAGATCTTCAACAATGTCACCGATGGTAATATCACCGTATTTTTCAACGAGTGCGCCTGGGATATCGTCGCTTGTTGCGATTGTAACAATGTCTTCAACGCTTGTATCAAGTACTTTTTCAAGTGCAGCGTTTTCAGGAACTGTAACAAATGAAGATACTACGTCGTTAAGTGTAATGTCACCGAATTTTTCAACGAGTGCGCCTGGGATATCGTCGCTTGTTGCAATGTCAACGATGTCTTGAACACTTAAGTCAACGATTCTGTCAAGAACTACGTTTGCAGGAACTTCTACGAATGATTCAACAACCTCACGGATTGTGATGTCGCCAAATTGATCTAAAACTGCTTGAGCTACGTCTTCAGCTGTAGCGATGTCAACGATATCTTGTACGCTTAAATCTACGATTCTGTCAAGAACTACGTTTTCTGGAACTTCTACGAAGCTTTCAACTACGTCACGTACTGTGATGTCGCCAAATTGTGCTAAAAGTTCGTCAACAACGTCTTCTGCAGTAGCAATATCTACGATGTCTTGAACACTTAAGTCAACGATTCTATCGAGAACTGCATTTGCAGGAACTTCTACGAATGATTCAACAACGTCACGAACTGTGATGTCACCGAATTGATCTAAAACTGCTTGAGCAACGTCTTCAGCTGTAGCGATATCAACGATATCTTGAACACTTAAATCAACGATTCTGTCAAGAACTGCATTTGCAGGAACTTCTACGAATGATTCAACAACGTCACGGATAGTGATGTCAGCGAATAATTCAACGATTTCACCAACAACGTCTTCAGCTGTAGCGATATCAACGATGTCTTGAACGCTTAAGTCTACGATTCTGTCAAGAACTACGTTTGCAGGAACTTCTACGAATGATTCAACAACTTCACGGATAGTGATGTCGCCAAATTGATCTAAAACTGCTTGAGCAACGTCTTCAGCTGTAGCGATATCTACGATATCTTGTACGCTTAAGTCAACGATTCTATCAAGAACTGCATTTGCAGGAACTTCTACGAATGATTCTACAACTTCACGGATTGTGATGTCGCCAAATTGTGTTAAGAGTTCGTCAACAACGTCTTCTGCAGTAGCAATGTCAACGATATCTTGTACGCTTAAGTCTACGATTCTGTCTAAGATTTCGTTTTCTGGAACTTCTACGAAGCTTTCAACAACGTCACGTACTGTGATGTCACCGAATTGTGCTAAGAGTTCGTCAACAACGTCTTCTGCTGTTGCAATATCTACGATGTCTTGTACGCTTAAGTCTACGATTCTATCTAAGATTTCGTTTTCCGGAACTTCTACGAAGCTTTCAACAACGTCACGAACTGTGATGTCACCGAATTGGTCAACGAGTGCGCCTGGGATATCGTCGCTTGTAGCGATTTCTACGATATCTTCAATGCTTGTATCAAGTACTTTTTCAAGTACTGCGTTTTCAGGAACATCTACGAATGAAGATACTACGTCGTCAAGAGTAATATCACCAAACTTATCTAAGAGCTCTGCCGGGATATCTTCTGCTGTAGCAATATCAACGATGTCTTGAACGCTTAAGTCAACTAATCTGTCAATGATTTCGTTTTCTGGGAGTTCAACGAAGGATTCAACAACGTCACGTACTGTGATGTCACCGAATTCTTCAACAATAGCACCTGCGATGTCGTCGCTTGTTGCAATGTCAACGATATCCTGAACGCTTGTATCAAGTAATTTTTCAAGTGCAGCGTTTTCAGGAACTACTATGAATGAAGATACTACGTCGTCAAGAGTAATATCACCAAACTTATCTAAGAGCTCTGCCGGGATATCTTCAGCTGTAGCAATATCAACGATATCTTGAACGCTTACGTCAACTAATCTGTCAATGATTTCGTTTTCCGGAACTTCTACGAAGCTTTCAACAACGTCACGGATTGTGATGTCGCCGAATTGGTCAACGAGTGCGCCAACAACGTCTTCAGCTGTAGCGATATCAACGATATCTTCAATGCTTGTATCAAGTACTTTTTCAAGTACAGCGTTTTCAGGAACATCTACGAATGAAGATACTACGTCATCAAGAGTAATGTCACCGAACTTATCTAAGAGCTCTGCCGGGATATCTTCAGCTGTAGCAATGTCAACGATGTCTTGAACGCTTACGTCAACTAATCTGTATAAGATTTCGTTTTCTGGGAGTTCAACGAAGGATTCTGCTACGTCACGGATTGTGATGTCGCCGAATTGATCAACGATTTCGCCAACTACGTCTTCTGCAGTTGCAATATCAACGATGTCTTGAACGCTTGTATCAAGTACTTTTTCAAGTACTGCGTTTTCAGGAACTTCTACGAATGAAGATACTACGTCGTCAAGAGTAATGTCACCGAATTGATCTAAGAGCTCTGCCGGGATATCTTCTGCTGTAGCAATATCAACGATATCTTGTACGCTTAAATCAACGATTCTATCTAAGATAGCGTTTTCTGGGAGTTCAACGAAGCTTTCAACAACGTCACGTACTGTGATGTCGCCGAACTGATCAACGATAGCACCTGCGATGTCGTCGCTTGTTGCAATGTCAACGATATCCTGAACGCTTGTATCAAGTACTTTTTCAAGTACAGCGTTTTCAGGAACTGTAATGAATGAAGATACCACGTCGTCAATAGTAATATCACCGAATTGATCTAAAACTTCTTGAGCAACGTCTTCAGCTGTAACAATAGCAACGATATCTTGAACGCTTAAGTCAACTAATCTGTCTAAGATAGCGTTTTCTGGGAGTTCAACGAAGCTTTCAACAACTTCACGGATAGTGATGTCGCCAAATTGATCTAAAACTTCTTGAGCTACGTCTTCTGCTGTAGCAATGTCAACGATATCTTGAACGCTTAAGTCAGCGATTCTGTCAATGATTTCGTTTTCAGGGAGTACAATAAATGGTTCAACAACGTCGCGGATTTCAATATCGCCGAATTCTTTAACGATATCATCAACGATTGTTTGGCTTTCAGCAAGACCGATAATCCAAGTGATTTGGGTATCGCCAAGCTTTTCAAGGAGTGCAACGTCGTCAACAACAACGCCGAACGCATTAAGTGCGTCTTCAACGTTAACGCCCGCGTACGCGTTATTAAGTATATTAATGATAGAAGCGCCGATGTCTTCGCTACTTAAAATTTCGCCAATTTCTTCAACGCCAATACCATAGGTTGCTTGTAAGAAAGCATTGCCTTGTGATTGATAGAAGCTTTCAGCTACGTCACCGATTTCAATGTCGCCGAATTCAGCAAATAATTCACCAACAGGGTTGTCGCTGTAAGCTAAACCGATTAAGAAGTTGATTTCCGTATCGGCAACCTTGTCTAAAGCAGTGATACCAAGCGCATCAACGTCAACGCCAAATGCATTGAGTGCGTGTTCAACGTTAACGCCTTCATAAGCGTTTTCTAATACCGTGAAAACGTTATCTTGGGCTGTTAATACGTTGTAAAGCTCTTCAATACCAAGGCCGTATGTTGCTTCCAAGAAAGCATTGCCTTGTGATTGATAGAAGCTTTCAGCTACGTCACCGATTTCAATGTCGCCAAGCTCGTGAAGAAGCTCGCCAACAGGGTTGTCGCTGTAAGCTAAACCGATTAAGAAGTTGATTTCTGTATCAGCAACCTTGTCTAAAGCAGTGATACCAAGTGCATCAACGTCAACACCGAATGCATTGAGTGCGTGTTCAACGTTAACACCTTCGTAAGCGTTTTCTAATACCGTGAAAACGTTTTCTTGGGCTGTTAATACGTTGTAAAGCTCTTCAATACCAAGACCGTAGGTTGCTTCCAAGAAAGCATTGCCGTATGTTGGGTAGAAGTTATTTGCTACGTCGCCGATTTCGATGTCGCCAAGCTCGTAAAGAAGCTCGCCAACAGGGTTATCGCTGTAAGCTAAACCGATTAAGAAGTTGATTTCTGTATCGGCAACCTTATCTAATGCAGTGATACCAAGTGCATCAACGTCAACACCGAATGCATTGAGTGCGTGTTCAACGTTAACGCCTTCATAAGCGTTTTCTAATACTGTGAAAACGTTATCCTGTTCTGTTAATACGTTGTAAAGATCTTCAACGCCAAGGCCGTATGTTGCTTCTAAGAAAGCATTGCCGTATGTTGGGTAGAATGGTTGAGCTACGTCACCGATTTCAATGTCTTTGAGTTCGTAAAGAAGCTCACCGATAGGATTGTCACTGTATGTAAGACCTAATAAGAAGTTGATTTCTGTATCAGCAACCTTTTCTAAAGCAGGAACAGGAATTGCATCAACGTCAACACCGAACGCATTGAGTGCGTGTTCAATGTTAACGCCTTCATAAGCGTTTTCTAAAACGGTGATAATAGGTTCGCCCCTTAAGATTGAAGCGATTTCTTCAACGCCGATACCGTAGGTTGCTTCCAAGAAAGCATTGCCTTTAGTTGGGTAGAAGTCATTTGCTACGTCGCCGATTTCGATGTCGCCGAAATGATCTACAAACGCATCTGCAACGTCTTCTGCAGTTGCAATATCAATAATATCAGATACGCTCGTGCTGAGTACCTTATCAAGTACTTCATGTTCAGGAACTTCAAAGAATGCGCTTGCAACGTCATCAAGCGTTACGTGGCCGTAAATATCTTCAACGATTGTAAGAACGTCTTCGCCTGCAACGATTTCGCCGATGTCGTCAATACCGATGCCGTAGGTTGCTTCCAAGAAAGCATTACCTTCTGCCGGGTAGAGGTCTCCAACAACGTCACCGATGGTGATGTCGCCGAACTGATCAAACAGAGCGCCAACGATATCATCGCTTGTTGCGATTTCAACGATGTCAGATACGCTTGTGTCTAATACTTTGTCAAGTGCTGCGTGGCTAGGAACTTCAACGAATGAAGTAACTACGTCTTCAAGGGTAATGTCACCGAACTTATCTAAAAGCTCTGCAGGGATATCTTCAGCAGTTGCGATATCAACGATATCTTGAACGGTTAATTCAACAACTCTGTCTAAGATAGCGATTTCAGGTAATTCAACGAAGGATTCAACAACTTCGCGAACGGTAACGTCGCCGAACTTATCTAAAAGCTCTGCAGGGATATCTTCAGCAGTTGCGATGTCAACGATATCTTGAACGGTTAAATCAACAACTCTGTCTAAAATAGCGATTTCCGGTAATTTAACGAAGGATTCAACGACTTCGCGAACGGAAACGTCACCGAACTTATCTAAAAGTTCTGCAGGGATATCTTCAGCAGTTGCGATGTCAACGATGTCTTGAACGGTTAAATCAACAACTCTGTCCAAGATAGCGATTTCAGGTAATTCAACGAAGGATTCAACAACTTCGCGAACGGTAATGTCACCGAATTCTTCAAGAAGAGCACCAGGGATATCGTCGCTTGTTGCGATTTCGATAACAGCATTGATTTCTGTTTCTAAAATTCTGTCAACGATTGCAATACCAAGATCGTCTTGATAGAAAAGGTCAACGATGTGTTGTAATTCTACGCCTTCATATAATTCTGTAACGACGTCTAAAATTTCTGCATCGCCATTAATGATATCAATAATGTGTTTAGCGCTGAGTTCAAGTGTTGAATCAACAAACATGTTGTTTCTGATATCTTCTGGGATAAATCCAAAGTCGTCGATAATGTGAGCAAGTGTTATATTATCGGAGAGACCGAGTAAATATTCAACAAGCGTGCCTTCAACAGCGTTGTCGATAATGTCAGAGATTAATGCTTCATAAACAACTTCAAGAACAGAAACCGGTGGTTCAGCAAGGCCAACAAGTTCCATGATAGCCTGGATTGCAACACCGTCAAATAAGTCGCTTACGCCAAGCAATAAGCTATCAACTGTTTCAGATTGAACGATGTCAATGATTTCGTTGATTGTAACGTCGCAAATTGCTTCGATAAGGTCGTTTTCTGTAATTTCAGCAGGAAGGTTAGATAAGAATGGATCAACGAGATCGCCAACGGTATTTTCACCGAAAATTCTTCTGATGTTAGCGATTCTGTTTTCGTCACGGATGTCGTCTAAAGTAACGTTGAGTAAGTTGCTTAAAATAGCGTCAAAGTTACCTGTTGCTCTCCAGTCGCCCTTTGAGTTCTTAACGACTGAAACGTCCGTTGCATAGTTATTAATAAAGTAAACGATAAAGTCACCGATTCTGATGCCGCCAAGTTGGTCAAACCACCAATCAATGTCGCCAGCGGAAACGATAAGCTCGCTAATAACGATGCCTAAAATAGGTTGTGCTAAATTGTCGAAGTCTTCCAAGCCTTCGCCCATAGCATAACCGCTTACGCTTCTGCCGCTTGCAGCACGTACAGCACCGCCTTCTTTAACGATGATGCCTTCAACGCCTGCGATAGTTAAAGCAGCATAAGCAATATCACCTAAATTGGTTTGGCCTAAAATTTCGGTAACCTGATCAAGGATAGCGTCGCTGTCGCCTGAAAGGATAGCTTCCAATAAGCCGCCAATAGAAGTGTTCATTGCGTTTGTGAAGAAGTTAACAAGGTATTCACCTTCAACGTCCCACTCAACGTTATTTGCGTCGTATTCAGCGTTTACTTCTAAAATGTCAAGGTTATTGACAAGGTGAACGAGAATGTCGCCCAAGTAGATTTCGCCAACCTGATCAATCCACCAGTCAGCGTTGGTTGCATTTTCCAAAATGTCAGTAATACCCAAAGCGAGTATAACGTATGACATATGTTCAAATTCACCGATTTCTTGGCTTACAACGTAATGGAGCTTGCCGCCTTGGTGTGATTCAACCAAGATGTTACCCATACCGATTGCTTGGAGCAACGTATAAGCAACGTCACCAAGGTTAACGTTGTCGATTGCGTCGTGGTTACCGAAGCCAACTTCCGGGTCGATAAGTTTAGCAAAATCGCCAAGGGAAGTCTTGAATAACTCAACTAATGCAGGTGCAGCGTATTCGCCGTTTGCATTGCCCCAGTTATCCTTAACTGCGTCGTATTCATAATTAAATACTGCACCGAAGATATCGCCAACGGTATATTGACCGACAAACGCGTCAACGATTTCGCTTAAGGTTGCGTCGCCTTCTAAAATTAAGATAACGCCGTCAAGAACGTTCTTAACCTTATAATCTGCGATTAATGCAAGAAGACCTTCTGCATTTTCAATATCAGCAACTTCGCCAACGGTTACGTCGTTTTCGTCAAGCGCGTCTCTTACAAGACCTAAAACTTCGGTAAGCTTGTATTCGTCACGGATAAGGTCTGAAAGCTCAATATCTAAAATTGCGTGGATAACTTCGATTTCAGCAATCTTTGCTTGAACTTCTTCACCAACGAAAGCGTTAATTGCGTCGTTGATTGTTAAACCTTCGAGCGCAAGCTTTAAGTTTTCTTTGATGGTTTCGCCAATGTTTTCCGTGCCGCCTGCTAAAATGTCGGAAACTGTAATCGTACCAAGACGTTCGATAAAGATTGGGTACTTGCCGTTTTCATCCGGTTTAGAGATGGTTTCAAAGATAGTCTTAATGTTAAGGTCGCCAATGACTGCGTTAACAAGCTCGATAGTGCTGTCAGAGTTTGCTAATACTTCGCCGATATCGATGTTTGCTAAAAGTGCTAAAACGCCTTTAGCTTCTTCACCGTTCTTGTCAACCCAAACGCCTTCAGATTTTTCGTAACCTAAAAGGTAACCTATTTCAATGTTTGAAACAAGTTCTTCGTATTGGAATTCATATTTGCCTTCTTCGTTACGCGCGAATAATTCAGCAACAGTCGTGTCACCGAACATACGTGTGTACGCGGTGAGCTTTTCTGCTGTTTCTGGGCCGGCAATTTTAGCAATCATTCCTAAAATTTCGGAAATCTGCTTTCTGCCAAGCGCGCTTAAATCGCCGTCGACAATTTCCTGAACAGGGTCAGACCCGTCCATGATAATGTCTAACAAGCCTTTAATGTTAGCGTCGCCCAAAATGTTTAAAACGGCTAAAGAAGCGTGTTCTTCTTTAACGGAATAAACGTATTCGTGCTTTGCGGCATCGTATGTAGCGTCAAATATAGATGGTAAAAGAGCACCAATCTTCATACCCTTTATGGCGGTAATAAAGCCAAGCTCGCCATTTTCATCCGTTGCCATTAAATCACCGATGGTATAGTCGCCAAGCTTTGCTTGTGCTTCTTTTGATAAAATATCATCGATGGTCTTGCCGCTCATAAGGCTTGGTATGAACATATAAAGCGAACGCAATTTAACCGCATCAAGAATCGGTTGCATATCACCGGTTAATACGGATAAAATCGGTATAGCTTCAAGTGCCTTCCAGTCCTCGCTGTTCTGGTCAACACCCGATACGTCCACACCCATCATCTTGAGCAAAGCTCTTAAATCAAGGTTGTAATCCTCAATCAGCTTTGCAAAGGTGTACTCATTGTCGGTTGATTGAGATGCATCATAAAGTAAATTCAGCAACTCTTCAATCGATGCACCATACAAATCGCCGAGAGCATCTGCTGCATCGCCGTTACCCGGTGCAACAATGTCCTCGATAGGATTTACGTTCTTGTATGCGTAGTACGCACCGCCGACGACACCGCCGACTAACGAAGTAATCGTAAAAACTATTCCGAGTATGAATGCTGTCATTCTTCTGAAAAAGTTTCCCATACTGTCTCTCCTATGGAAATTTATGTGAATTGGCCTAAAAAAGGGCGCAATAGCCCCAAAGCCTACTGCTATTATATATTTAATTAGAGCTAAAGTCAACCTAAAAACTAAAGTTTTTTGTTTTTGCGCGCAACTTTTTTTATTTTCACCAAAATTTCACACTAAAAGGTAATGATAAAATAATTAGCGTAACAAAAGTGCAAAATCACAGCCCTGTCCGCGTGGTTTAAAAGCTCAAATTTGACTGTGGATCGTAAAAACCACTTAAAAAGCAACAAACGCATTTATACGGAGCACGGCAAAATTTGAACAGGTATAGTTTTTGGCTATTCTGTTAGAAATCATTTTATCCAAAGTCGTCGTTTTGTGTCGGAATTCAGCATTTACACTGATAACTAACGTCAAAAATGCTTATTAAGTGCAATTTTACGCAATTTTGGCAAATAAGCAAGAACGTACGCGCTTTTACAGCCAAAAAATGGTAAAATTTACCAAAAAGTCCTTCTATAGGTCGATTATCTGCATTTTTTACATAAATATCAACGGCGGGAAAGTATTATTTTTTATAATTTTAAAGGATAAACAAAACAAAATTCACTAAAAAAGGCGCAACCTTAAAAGATTGCGCCTTATCATTATTAAATTGTTTTTTTACCTTATTAACGACTTAAGCGGCTAAAATTTACGCCATAGCACACAAAAGTCGGCCTATAGGTCGATTATAAGCAGATTATTCTTCTTCCTTGATTTCCTTGCCGTTGATAAAATCAATCAAGGTTTGCTTTGGACAGCTGCCTAAAAAGGAACGTACTGGCTTGCCGTTTTCAAATACCACGAACATAGGTATGCTTCTTACGTTGAATAAACGCGCGAGCATTTCTTCTTCGTCAACGTTTACCTTGCCGATTTTAACTTGACCGTCAAGCTCTTCAGAAAGCTCTTCAACGATAGGCAGCATGTTTCTGCAAGGTCCGCACCAAGGCGCCCAGAAATCAACCAGCACCGGTGTTTTAGCGTTTTGGATTTCTTCATTAAAATTGTCTTGTGTTAATATAACTTCTTTCATATATATCTCCTTTAAATCATTAATTTTATGTAAAAAGTAGCGTTAATCGGCTTATAGCCCTACTTTTTGTTCGTTTCTTCTTGCAAAATTCTGTTATAGCCTTCAAGGTTTTGCTTAAGCAGATTTGGCACGTCAAGCCCATACGGACAGCGGGATTTACATCTTCCGCAGTTAATACAGTCGTTTATTTTTGCCATTTCCTTTTGCCACTCATCCGAAAGCCACTTTTTCGTCGGCGCGCGCCCAAGCATTAATACCATTCTTGCGCATTGGTTAATTATTATACCCTTCGGACACGGCATACAATACCCGCACGAACGGCAAAACGCACCCTGCATGCTTTCGCGGTCTTTAATGATCAAGCTGACAAGCTCTTCATCAAGCGTTGGCGGATTATCCATAAATGATAACCATTCTTCAAGCTCGTGCATATGCTGCACGCCCCAGATAGGGAGCACGTTGTCAAACTGGTCAAGATAGCCGTAGGCTGCGCGCGCATTGTTAATTAAACCGCCCGCTAAACCCTTCATGGCGATAAATCCCACGCCACGTTCCTTACATTTTTTGACAAGCTCAATTTCCTTCTCGCCCGAAAGATACGAAAGCGGAAACTGCAAGGTCGCATACAAACCCGATTCAACAGCCTTAAAAGCAACGTCTATTTTGTGACAGGTTATAGAAATATACCTTATCTTACCTTGTGCTTTAAGCTCCTGCATGGTTTCGTAAACGCCCGTGCCGTCACCGGGTGCGTAGCACTGCTGGGCGTTATGTAATTGGTAAACGTCAATATAATCGGTCTTAAGGTTTTTAAGCGACGTTTCAAGGTCGCTCAAAATCCCTTCCCTTGTAGTCGAAGGTGTTTTCGTTGCCAAATAATAGCTTTTTCTGTCAACCCCTTCAAAGGCAATGCCGATTTTTTCTTCGCTGTCAGTATAAGAGCGCGCAGTATCAAAGTATGTCATACCGCCCTGCAAAGCCCTACGCAGTATTTTAACGGCTTCGTCAACCGTTCTTCTTTGTACGGGCAACGCACCAAAAGCGTTTTTTGGGGTTATAATATCAGTTCCGTCAAGTCTAAACATATTTCACCTTAAAATTATCTTAATTAGATTTTACCCTACAATCCCCCGTCTTGTCAATAGGTTTTTATCAATTTATCTTAATAATAAGTCTTCCACCACTCTTTTTATCGTGCGGTTTTTTAATTAAAACGGTTGATTTTTGGATTAATTGCATTTATAATTAAATGGATAATACGCCGCCCTTTGCGGCAAAAGGAGCTTTTTATGAAGTTTTGCATAGTACTTGGAAGCTGCCGCGCACAATCAAACACAAACGCGCTTTGCCAAGGCTTTATCGACCAGCTAAAGGAGCTTGGTCAGGAAGTAGAATACGTAACCCTTTTTGATAAGCAAATTTCGCCCTGCAAGGGCTGTTACGCGTGCCAGCAGGAAGAAGGCTATTCCTGCCAGATTTCAGACGATATGCACCGTATTGCGCCTAAAATCATCGAAGCTGACGTTTTGGTTTTAGCAACGCCCATTTACCATTGGTACTGCACGGCGGAAATGAAGGCAATGCTTGACAGGCTTTACCCGCTTAACAAATATTACGGCAAAGCTAAAAATTCCCTTTGGAACAATAAAAAATTAGCCCTTATCTTAACGCACGGCTACGATAAGGATTATGCCTGCTCACCCTTTATCACGGGCATGCAAAGGCTTGCAAAGCACAGCCATATTGAATACGTTGGTGAATACACCGTGCAGGACGAAGACGATATAAATTCCTTCACCGCGGAAAGCGCACAGCAGGGCGCAAGGGTTTTTGCTAAAATGCTGGTTAATATGTGTAACAACGGTTAATCTTGCCTAAAACTTGATAAAACCTGCCAATAATCGACCTATAGCCCCACTTTTAGTGATTTTAGCAACATTATATCTTTTTATAAGGACGGCTTAAAATGTATAAATACCAGATGCACGCCCACACCGCGCCGTGTAGCGAATGCTCGCAAATGTCACCTGAAAAGCTTATTTTGGCTTTAAAGCGTGGCGGCTATACGGGCGTTGTTATCACAAACCATTTTTATAACGGCTATACAGGCATTGACCGTAGCTTATCGTGGCACGATTTTGTCAGCGTTTATGAAAAGGACTATATAGAGCTTAAGTCTTTCGCTAAACATCACGATATTGACGTGATTTTCGGTATCGAAGAGCATATCGTTGACGGGCTTGAAATTTTATGCTACGGCATTACCCCACAGGTTTTATACGATAACCCGACGCTGAAAAATGCAAACCTAAAGGATTGGTCAAGGATAATAAGGGATAACGGCGGCTTGATAATACAAGCGCACCCCTTCAGGTCGCGCTACGGCATAAACAATCCGCGCGTGCTTGACTTAAGCTTAATAGACGGGATTGAAGTTTATAATTACGGCAACCCAAAGGTTGATGATATAAAAGCACTTGAGTTCAGTAAGGAAAACCCACACCTTATATTAACTTCAGGCGCGGACACGCATAACGAAAACACCGCCACCGCTTTAGGCATTAAGGTGTTTAGCCGCATACGGGACGAAAGATCCCTTGCAAGCGTTTTAAAATCCCGCGATTACACGCTAATCCCGCCACCTGACATTTCAAAATTTTAACCTTAATAAACATAAACGGCAAACTAAAAGCACCCGATAACGGGTGCTTTTTTGCTGTTTAACCGACCTATAGGCCGATTTTTACCTTTTTAGTTAATTGTTATCTTTAAGTTTGCGCCGCTACTATTCATTGATAAAACGTTGATAATAAGATTAAGATAGGTTGCATCGTGCATCTTGTAATTTGAATATCTGTCAACGCCGAAAACCTTTGACGTTGTTGTGTAAAGCATATCGTCGGTTGCCCAGTCTTCTGTTTTAGCACAATACAGCGTATCAACGAATAATTTGGATTCGTCAGAGTTATCGTACTTAAAGCCGGTAATATAGGATTCGCCCTGGTTATAATCGACTTCGCCATAGCTGTTGTAAAAGATATTTGCGTCAACGTGTAAAACCCTTACGCCGTAAACTGCGCTGTAGCCGTCGCTATACATTGGGTTATCGTTTGCGTTAAGTAAGGTATCAGTGTAAAACTCAACTAAAAGATATTCGTCATAAATCGAAGTGATTTCGTGATTTGCAATCAATAAAACCTGACCTGTTTCGGCAAAGGACTTGATATCAATCTGAATTTCGCCCTTGCCCGTGATAACGGTAGGGGTAATCCAGCCGAGCAACAGCTTATTGATTGAAGAGTGGTCACCAACGTTATAATCCATCATATCCGCGCCGTAAAAGCCGCCGATCGGGCCGACTGTTTCGTCATAATCGTAATAGTCGTCAAGCCCCATAAGGTGACCTGTTTCGTGGATAAAGGTGTGTGCGTCAACAATCATCGTGCTTGTATCGTAGCCCGTGTCTTCCCTGTCGTACATAAAGTCGGTGCCAGCCCAGCCGTAATAAGCTGCTAACTTGCCGTCGTACTTGGTGTCGGAAATTGATTGGTAAACGTAAGCCCAATAATCTGAATTTTCATCGTCATAGTTGACGTCATAGTTATAAATCAACCAAACGCTGTCAATTATGCCGTCGTTATTATAGTCGTAATCGCTAAAATCAATAGAAGAATCGTAATAATCCAAAACTTCTTCCAAAATAACGGTTGAGCCGTAGTTGCCCGTTTCTTCATCGTAATAGCTATCGTAATAGCTTGCGTCGTGCTTTGGCGTGTACCAGCTGTCTAAAACGTTGAAATCAAAATTAAGCTTGCCGTAAGACGAAATTTGGTAATATTCCTTAACGCTGTACCAGCCCGTTTGTGCAGTCGTGCCGTTGAAGGCAATTTCGATATCGTTTAAGATTTTGTCCGTTTTGTTGGAAGATTTTAAGTTTACAGGGACAACCAGAACCTTTGGCGTACCAACCGATGGCAGACAGCCTTCGGTCATTGGCCCGTTTTTGCAAAGCATATCGCTAAACGCGCGCGTTTGGCTTGTAATGGTGCTTTGGCTTGGTGGGGTAACAGTTCCGCCTTGGTCAGGGCTTTGACCGGTGATTTTTGTGGTTAAGGTTATACTTTCAATGCGAACCTGCTTTGTAAGCTCACCCGTTGTAAAGCTTGAAACGCTTTGACCAAAAGTAATGGTTACAACGTCATAGTCGCGCTCATAAACGCCGCTGCTCACCGAAACGTTATCCAAGCCCGTAAGATATTTACCGCCGTTATAGTCGTCTAAAACAAGAACAACCTTATTAAACGTGCCCGTGTAGGATATCGTAATGGTTGAGCCCGTGTACGCCCTTGCGGCGTAGGTTGAATCGTAATAGCAGTCGTTTATGGAAGACGCTTTATCGTTTACGTATGTAATACCGTTTGCAGAGTAAACGTTTTGCTCTGCTTGACTTGAAACAAGGCTGTTTGTACCCATCATATCAAGCACGACTTCTACTTCCTGCCCATCATCCGGACTTGGCGTTGGATCGGGTGTTGGATCGGGCGTTGGATCGGGTGTTGGGTCAGGTGTCGGATCGGGTGTTGGGTCGGGCGTTGGATCGGGCGTTGGATCGGGTGTTGGGTCTTCTTTAAGAAGTTCACCGTATTCTTCGCCGCACACAACGCAAACGGCAAGCGTGGTTGTCGTTGCCGTTCCGCCGTAGTGGTAAGCAACGCTTTCCTTATACTTCCCGCAGGAGCATTCCTTCCAATGGTGCGTTTCGCTGACGCACCAGCCGTCCAAAACCTTGTGCGTGTGTGTATTATTTCCACCTGGAATAACTTGTACGCACGCCGTCATACAAGCGGCCATACAAATAATTAAAACTAATGCTAAAAGCTTTTTCATAAGCTCTCCCCTTTGTTTTTGAGTGTTTTTTGTAGAAAAGTTGACCTATAAGCCCGTTATCGGTGTTTTTCGCACAGATAACAAAGAGTTTTTTAAACGTTTAACCTTGATTTAATTTGATTTATAGTGTTGGTTGCACATTTTGCAACTTCCTTTAATGCACCTTTTTTAAACGGTGAATCCAAGCCCGCAAGCAAAGCCAAACGGTTAAACGCAAACCTGCCGCCGCGCTTTAAGTGTTCAAAATATCTATTTAATGCGCCTTCGTAATCCTTTTGTGAAAGGTCTAAAAACTCAAGCGCGATAACCTGCGCCAAGCAATAATCAATATAATAAAATGGTGATTCATAAATATGTGATTGATACTGCCAGCGCGTACCCTTTTCTAAATAAGGCAAGCCTTCAAAGGTCATATACGGGCGGTATTTTGCTTCAAGCTCAAGATAAACCTTGTTCCTTTGGGCAGGTGTTAGGTCGGGGTTTTGATACATTATGTGTTGGAACTCGTCAACGATTACGCCGTAAGGTATAAAGGTTAACGCGCTTGCCAAATGCTTATACCTATAAAGGTCGGCATTTTTAAAGAACTTATCCATGTGCGGCCAAGCGAAAAATTCCATACTCATAGAATGGGTTTCGGCAGTTTCCATTGAAGCGGCGCAGCCAACTTCGCCATCACCGTGTTTGAACGCAAAATCAAACGCTAAAGCGTGGCCGAATTCGTGTGTCATAACGTCAACGTCGCCGGAAGACCCGTTAAAGTTTGCAAATACAAAGCATTGCTTTAAGCTATCAAAAGTAGTTGCATAGCCGCCACCGCACTTACCTTCACGCGCGTCAAGGTCAAAAGCGCCCGTCTTAACCATTTTTTCCATAAACTCGTGCGTGACGGGGCTCATTTCCTTATACATTTTGCGTGCGGCTTCAACAATGCCTTCTAAATTATCAAAAGGTACGGGTGCGGTTGCGCCTTCGATAACTTCATTATCGTAAAAATAAATCTTATCAAAGCCGCAATTTTTTTGTATTTCCTTTTTGAGCGCGGTAACCACGGGGACAAGGTCGGAAAGCACGTTTTCCCTGAACGTTTCAACCATTTCCTTATTATAGTCAATACGGCTCATGCGGTAATAGCCAAGCTCGATATAGTTTTCATAGCCCAGCATTTTTGCAATTTTTGTACGCACCTTTACAAGGCGGTCATAAATATCGTCAAGCTTATCGCTGATTTTTTCAAGCGCCTGACCCACGGCAATGGTTGCTTTTCTTCTGACGTCGCGCGACGAATCTTCCATAAAGCCCCTGACGTAGCTTAAAGGCTTTTCTTCGCCTTCCCAATCCATCGTAACCTGCGCAAGTAATTGCGAGTACTCTGTTACTATTGAGTTTTCAAGGCGTTCAAGGTCTTCAGTTTCCTTGCTATGGCTTTTTATCGCACACTCATACGACGGAAATAGCGTTTCAGGTAAAAGCTTTTCAAGCTCGGCCCTGAAAGGCGAATTAACCATTGCGCTTGCATAGGTAGAATAGTAACCTGAAACCGTTGGGCCTTCCTGGTCGTAAAAGTCCTGCTCACCAAGATAAAACTCATCACGGGTATCTTGCGAATAGCGAACGTACGCTAACGATGCGTAAGTGTTAAATTCTTCCATCGCATCGTTAAAAACCTTTCTTGCGTCTAACACGTCTTGAACGCATTTTGCATTATTGTTGATTTCTAAAAACTTATCAAGGGCGATTTTAACCTTGCTCACATCTGCCCTTTTATACGGTATTTGGTTTACTTTTAAAACTTCCATAATCCACCTTTTTTTAGTGTTTTAGTTTGAAATATCGGTCTATAAGCCGATTATCTGTTGTTTTAGCAATTTTTTGTTGCAATTAAGTTTGCACCAATGCAAAGGTCCTTATATAAAATTTGACCGACCTTGATTTGCCCGTCAACCTTAACGGCTTTGATTTTTTCAATAAGTGCTGCCATATCCTTTTTAGGAACAGGCATATCGGTTTTAACGGGCACAATGCGGCCGTCAAGCGTTTTTATAGTGGTGGTTATAACCCTTAAAGGGTTAACGACTTCTGCCGTGGCGTAGTTTTTACCGCGCACACAGCTAAAGCCCGTTACGTTTTTTATATCACTTCCTTCCATAACAACTTCCACGTTACAACCCATCGGGCATTCTACACAAATTAATTTTTTAACTTCCATAAATCCCCCTAATCACAAATCGTAACGGTCAAGCCGCCGTCTATTAATTCAATCTTTTCTTTAGGCAAAATAACAGTTTCCATTTCACCCGGGACAACCACGCGTTTTTTAATAGCAAAAACTTCTTTTTCGCCGGAAAGTCCGCGTATAGTACAGTTATTAAGGGTTTTTGTTACCCTGAAGAACAGTTTGACGTTACCGTCAAGTCCTTTATCTATTTGCTGTGGCAAAACGTAAGACACGTTTTCGCCCGCGCTTAATTTAACCGTTTGTTTGTCGCGCTTTCCGTTTAAAACGTACTCTGCGGCAAACCTTCCTGCAATGGCGGATTCTTCTGAAACGTAATCGACAAGGTCGTGTACCTGCAAGACGTTACCGCAAGCAAACACGCCCGAGATAGAAGTTTCACGCGTTTGGTCAACGACCGCACCGCGCGTTGCCCTGTCAAGCGTTACGCCTGCTTTTTTAGTAAGCTCATTTTCAGGGATAAGCCCGACCGAGAATAAAACCGTGTCACACTTAAAATGCTTTTCAGTCCCCAAAATAGGCTTTTTGTTTTGGTCAACCTGCGAAATCACAACGCCTTCAACCCTGTCCTTACCTTCAATCTTGGTGATTGTATGGTTTAAATAAAGGGGAATATCAAAGTCGTCAAGACATTGCACGATATTACGCTTTAAGCCGCTTGAGTGGGGCATAATTTCAGCAACGGCGTGCACGCGCGCGCCTTCGACCGTCATACGCCTTGCCATAATAAGCCCGATATCGCCCGAGCCTAAAATAACGACTTCCTTGCCCGGCATACGCCCAAAAATATTAACGTATTTTTGCGCTGTGCCTGCAGAGTAAACGCCTGCAGGTCTTGTGCCGGGGATATTTAGCGCACCGCGGCTTCTTTCGCGACAGCCCATTGCTAAAATAACTGCCTTTGCTTCAATATAGAAAAGCCCTTCAGTTGGACTTATGGCAGTTATAACCTTGTTATCCGTTAACGATAACACGGTTGTTTCGGTATAAACCTTAATACCGCGCTCTAAAACCATATCAATATAGCGCTGTGCGTACTCTGGTCCTGTCAAGCTTTGACCAAAGCGTTTAAGCCCAAAGCCGTTGTGTATGCATTGGTTTAAAATGCCGCCTAAATGTGGTTCGCGCTCTAAAATAACAATATCCTTTACGCCGCTGTCGTAAGCCTGACAAGCTGCTGCAAGCCCCGCAGGACCTGCACCGATTATAACAATATCGTGTTTCATTTCGTATCCCCCACAATCAGGTTGGACTTAAGCCCCGATTTTTCAATCTCGGTTAAATCCTTATTAAGCTCTCTTGCTAAAATCTGGGTAATGTAAGGCTGACAGAATCCGCCCTGACACCTGCCCATACCCGCGCGCAGTCTGCGCTTTACCCCGTCAACCGTGGTTGCGGGCGGGTTTTGGTGGATTGCGCGCACAATCTCACCTTCGGTTATTTGTTCACACCTACAAACAATCCTGCCGAATTGTGGGTTTTTCTTTATAAGTGTGTTTTTATCTTCATCGCAAAGCCCCATAAAAAAGCTGTCCTTTTCACGGTAAGGGCTATAGTTTTTATTCTCTTTTAACTCAAAATGTCGGGCTATAAGCTGATTAACGACGTATTCTGCAATCGCAGGCGCACTTGTAAGCCCCGGGGATTCAATACCCGCAACGTTAATAAGCCCTTTAATAAAAGCGCTTTCTTCAATGATAAAATCGTGCCTATCACTGTACGCCCTTATGCCTGAAAATGACGTTATCGCATTATATAGCGGAATATTATCACACACCGTTTTAGCCTTGGTGATAATCTCTTCAAGACCGTCTTTAGTGGTGGTTGTGTCTTCATCTGAAACTTCCGTCGCGGTTGGTCCTAATAAGATATTGCCGTCAACGGTTGGAAGAACAAGTACCCCTTTACCTTTTTTGCTTGGCGTGCAAAATAGGGTACGTGTTACAAAGCCTTCAGACTCTCTGTCAAGCAAGATATACTCGCCCTTTCTTCCGCCAATTTTAACGGTATCGTCCCCGAAAGCACTTGCAACGCGCCCGGCGTTATAGCCTGCCGCGTTAATAACAAGCCTTGCTTGAACCGTTTGACCGTTTGTTGAAATAAGCGTAAAGCCGTCTGCAGTTCTATCTACGGAAGCAACTTCAAAATTGGTCAAAAGCCCCGCTCCGTTATCCATCGCGTTACCGATTGCGGCAACGGTTAATCCGTAAGGACAAACTATACCGCCCGTCGGTGCATACAAAGCCCCAACGGCAGTCTTGCAGATATTAGGCTCAAGCTCAAAAAGCCTTTCTTTTGAGATAATTTCAAGCCCAGGTACGCCGTTTTTTTCACCGCGCGCCTTTAAATCGTGTAACGTTTCAAGGTCTTCATCACAAAAAGCAACGACAAGCGAGCCGTTGTTTTTGTATTTTACGTTAAGCTCCTTTGCCCAGACAGGCATAAGGCGATTGCCTTCAACGTTGAATTTTGCCTTTAACGTGCCGGGCATAGCATCATACCCTGCGTGCACCACGCCCGAGTTTGCCCTACTTGCACCCATGGAAACGTCAGCCTGCTTTTCAACAAGACAGACCTTTAAATCATAACGTGTTAACGTGCGCAATATACACGCACCAACAACGCCACCGCCAATTACAACAACATCAAACATAATTCACCCTTTGGTTATCTTAAGTTAAAATATCATATCTTTTACGCTGTTAAACACAAAGCTTGGTTTATCAGCACTTTTTTGTAAAACGTCTAAAGTGGTTTCGCCGCTTAAAACCAAAGCGGTATCCACCCCTGCATTTATGCCCGATTTGATATCGGTATAAACCCTGTCGCCAATGACTAAAACTTCATCCCTATCAGCGCCAAAGTTTTTCATAGCAAGCTCAATCATACGCGGCTGTGGCTTACCGATAAAAATAGGCTCTTTGCCCGTCGCTTTAGTCAGTCCAAAGCACATACTGCCGCAATCGGGCACAAAGCCAAAATCGACCGGGCAAACCCAGTCGGGATTGGTTGCGTAAAACACCGCGTCGGTTTTAGTGAGCATTTGGGCGGTAAGGTTAAGCTTTTTGGTTGTAAGCTCTAAATCAAAGCCGACCAAAACCGCGCAAGCTTCCGCACAAAAATCCGTGGTTACGTTAAGTCCAAAGTCTTTAAGCTCTCGTATAAAAGAACTTGTACCTTGGGCGTAAATCGGCTTATAGCCGTACTTTTCAAGCAAAAGCTGTGCGCTTGCCTGTGTGGAAGTCAAAAAGTTTTCCTTCCCCGCGCTTATCCCCAAACGGTTAACCTTGTTAATATAATCGTTAACCGACTTTGACGAATTATTGGTGATAAAAACGTATTTTCCGCCGCCCCTTTTTATTGCCGATAAAAAATCAAGCGCGCCGTCTATTAAGTTGTTATCTAAATAGATTGTCCCGTCCATATCAAGCAAAAACAGCTTTTTATGCTTGATACGGCTGGCATCTACCCCGAAAAAATCACGCATATTTGTCCCTACCTTTAAACGCTAAATAACGAAACCGAGTCTATTTAACGTAAATAAAGAAATCGAGTCTATTTAACGTAAATAAGTTTTAGATACGAGCAAGACGCGAAAGACATGAATTTTTACAAGGGGGCGTACTTTGCGTACGCAGGAATTGTAAAAATTAATGTCTGACAAAGTATTGCGAAGTATATAAAGCTTATTTTCTGCCTGCCTGATATTTATCAAGTCTTGCGTATCTCGGCAAGCCGTTTTCGGTTGCAAATTCAACCTGACCTTGGATAAGTGGAAGCGCATAATCGATAAAGTCTTGCGTTACGTTTGCGCCGTCTTCAGTAATCCAGTTGTCAGGGATTTTCTTTTCCGTATTAGCACAGCCTTCAAGTGGAACTAATTCATAGTCGATTGCGTATTCCTTTTGGTCTTTTCTTACGTAGCAAACCATCTTATCGGTATGACCTTCGCAAGCGGCTTGAACGGCCTTTCTGCCTGCGGTGAAGGCTTCTTCAACGTCAATTTTAGAGCCCAAGTGTGCAGCGCAGCGTTGCATTAAGCTAAATTCAATAGCGCGTGTCTTAACGCCTAATTTTTCCTTGATAACACTTGCTAAAATACCGCAAACGCCGCCAAGCTGTGCGTGGCCGAAAAGGTCTGTTGTGGAAGCCTTGAATTCGCCAACGTATCTGCCGTCGGCAAAGCGGATGCCTTCAGAAACTGCTACGATACACTTGTTGTTGTTCTTTTTGCAAACTTCGCTAACCTGTTCAACGAACTTATCCATATCAAACGGTCTTTCCGGTAAGTAGATAAGGTCAACGCCTTGACCTGCAACCTTTGCAAGTGCCGCTGAAGCTGTTAACCAACCAGCGTTTCTGCCCATAATTTCGATAATGCAAACAAGGCCCGTATCGTATACGCGCGCGTCAAGTGCGATTTCAGCGCAGGTCGTTGCAACGTATTTTGCAGCTGAAGCAAAGCCCGGGCAGTGGTCTGTACCCATAAGGTCGTTATCGATTGTTTTTGGAACGCCGATTACGTTGCAATCCCAGCCGGAGCTTGCCATAAACTTTGAAATTTTATTGCAGGTATCCATACTGTCGTTACCGCCGTTATAGAAGAAGTAACGGATATTGTACTTTTTGAAAACTTCTAAAATGCGGTTATAATCTGTTGGGTCAACAGACACGTCTTTAAGCTTATATCTGACAGAGCCAAGTGCTGAAGACGGTGTGTTTTTAAGGTATAAGATTTCTTGCATATCTTCTTTGCCGATATCGTAAAAATCTTCGTTTAAAATACCCTTAATGCCGTGTGCAGCGCCGTAAACTGCAGTGATATTCTTTTGGTTGAGCGCTTCGGTGAAAACACCTGCCGCACTTGAGTTGATAACTGACGTTGGACCGCCCGATTGCGCAAACATACATGCGCCTACTAAATTCTTCATTTTTATCTCCTTAAACGTTGGGCATAGGTTTTTGGTAAATAACCGACCTATAGCCCGTCTTTTTTATTTTCGTAATTAAATTAAAGTGCAAGTACCCTTGCGATTTCATATAAGCGCTTATCAAAGCTGCGTGGAAGTTCCAACGCGTCTTTTATAGGCATATCTATGATTTGGTTGTTGTGGATACCGACAACAGAGTTGCGTTTACCTTGTAAAATGCAGTCAATCGCGCGCGTTGCAAGGCGTACTGCAAGCATTCTGTCAAACGCCGTTGGCGAGCCGCCGCGTTGAATATGCCCTATCCTTGTAGTGGTAATCTTAACACCTGACTTTTCAGAAAGGTATTTTACGATTTCGTCGCGGTTACCCGCGCCTTCTGCAAAGACAATCATATTAGACGTTTTGCCCCTTGAGCCGCCGCGCTTTAAGCCCTTTGCGATTTCGTCTAAATCAAAAGGCACTTCGGGCGTTAAAATGTATTCAGCACCGCCGCAAATACCTGCGTGAAGCGCAATGTCCCCGCAATGGCGACCCATAACTTCTACAAGCGAAGCCCTGTCGTGCGAGTCCATCGTATCGCGCAAGCTGTTTATCGCCCATAAACAGGTGTTAACTGCCGTATCAAAGCCGATAGTGAAATCGGTGTACTGAAGGTCGTTATCAATAGTCCCAGGGATACCGATAACGTTAACGTCGTAATTATCGCTTAACGCCTTACCCCCCTTAAACGTGCCGTCGCCACCGATTACGATAAGGGTTGTTATGCCGTGCACGTGCAGGTTTGCCGCCGCCTTTTTAATGCCTTCTTCGGTGCAGAATTCCTGACTTCTTGCAGACTTTAATATTGTGCCGCCGCGTTGAACGATACCCGAAACGGAACGCGTGTTCATCGGGAAGATATCGTCGTTGATAAGCCCTAAATAGCCCCTTTCAACGCCGTAAACTTCAAGGTTATTGTATATTGCGTATCTTACGCAGGCACGAAGACATGCGTTCATGCCGGGTGCGTCGCCACCGCTTGTTAAAATTGCTATTTTCTTCATATTCCACCTGTTATGAAAGTTATTTTGTAATAAATTGTACGTTTTTAATATCGATTACCGTTGAAAGCTCACTTATAAGCCCTTTGGAGTTGCGGCAACCAAAGCCAAGCCTGAAGTTTTTGCCGCCAATCTTCATATAGGATTCAATATCCCCGGGATAGCACTCTAAAATCTCAACGATTTCGTCGCGCAAAAGCTCGTCAGCGCCGTTTAAGGTAATCAAAAGGTACTGCTTTTCAACCTTCTTTTCTTCCTGCGCCGCGCCCTTGATTTCAAACGGAGAGCCCTTTTTGGCTGTAATCTGTGTTTGGTCAACCGCCACTTTGGTAAGCGGCTTTTGCTGGGTGATAATATCTATTTTTTCAACAAGGATATTAGGTCTTTCGCCGTCGCGGATTTGAAGCTTACCTATAATTTCCACGATAGACTCAACTTCAAGCTTATCCTTGAACCTGTCGTAGGTTTTGGGGAACATAACTGCTTCAATACTGCCGTAAACGTCTTCCACGCTCAAAATCGCCATGGTCTGACCCGATTTGGTCGTCTTTTTGGAAACGGCTTCAAGCATACCCCCCATAGAGATTGCCTGCCCGTCCTTAAGGTAAGGATAAACGCGGTTGCCTTCTTCATCTTCTTCATAGTCGTCAAGCGCCAGAAGATTAAAGCTGTACTTATTGAACTGCTCCATATGCCCTTCAAGCGGGTGACCCGACAGATAAACGCCTAAAACTTCCTTTTCGTGTAAAAGCTTTTCCTTGTTGTCGTATTCGTTAATGTTTGGATAATCAACGGTAAGGGTGGTCTGTTCAAAGACCGTGCCGAAAAAGCTTAATTGTGCGCTGTCGCGCTCACGCGCGATAACGTTTGCACGTTCGATAAGCTCTTCCGTTACACAAATAAGCTTTGAACGCGCAACCTTAAAGCTGTCAAACGCGCCCGCGTAGATAAGGTTTTCAACCATACGCTTATTAAGCGCTTTAACGTCAATCCTTGACAGGAAGTCTTCAAACGACTTAAATTCGCCACCCTTTTGACGCTCTTTAACGATTGAATCCATTGCGCCGTGACCAACGTTTTTGATTGCAACAAGACCGATTCTTACAGCCTTATTTTCAACCGAGAAGTATTGCTGGCTCTTGTTGATATCGGGCGGTAAAACCTTAATGCCGCGTTGCTTTAGGTACATAACGTACTTGGTTACTTCGTCAATGCTGTCGATACGGTTGTTTAAAACAGCGGCTAAAAATTCCTGCGGGTAAAGCGCCTTAAGGTATGCCGTCTGGTACGCCAAAACCGCGTAAGCCGCCGCGTGCGACTTATTGAATGCGTACTTTGCAAAGTCTGACATCTCGTTAAAGATTTCAGCAGCAACGTCTTCAGGTACGCCGCGTGAGAGCGCACCTTCGATAATAACCGTGCCGTCTTCAGCCTTTTCGCCGTAGATAAACTTACGGCGTTGGTTGTTCATTTCTTCAACGTTCTTTTTACCCATGGCACGGCGGATAATATCGGCTTGACCAAGCGAATAGCCCGCAAGCTTTTGTACGATTGCCATAACCTGCTCCTGGTAGATAATCGTGCCGTAGGTTACCTTTAAGATTGACTCTAAAAGCGGGTGCTTATAGGTCATAAGTCTTGGGTTGTTTTTAAATTTAACGTATTGGGGTATTGCCTTCATCGGACCGGGCCTGAATAAGGAAATACCAGCGATAATATCTTCAAGATTGGTTGGCTTAAGCTCACGCATGAACTTTTTCATGCCGCCCGATTCAAGCTGGAACACAGCGTCCGTATCGCCCGACGAGATAAGGTCAAATACGACCTTTTCGCTATAGCCAATCTTTCTGAAGTCAATGTCTATGCCGTAGTCTTCGCGGATATAGTCCACTGCCTTTTTGATATCGGTAAGCGTTTTGAGTGCCAAAAAGTCCATCTTAAGCATACCAAGCTGTTCGATTTCCTTCATGTCAAACTGGGTAACGATATCTTCGCCAGAACGTGCAAGCGGGATATTTTCCTTGATAACCTTGTTGCAGATAACGACGCCCGCGGCGTGCATGGAAATATTCCTTGGCATGCCTTCAAGCTTCATTGCAATATCAATAACGTTCCTTAATGAATCGTCGCTGTCGTAAATATCCTTAAGCTCTCTTGAGCCTACGTTTATGCCGTCCTTGTTGTTTTTTATGCCCAAGCTTTCGGCAATGGACTGACCAAAGCCAATAAGCTTTGTTACCTTGTTTACGTCGTTGAACGGTATATTATATACCCTTGCAACGTCCTTTATTGCCGCCTTTGAAGCCATCGTACCAAAGGTAACGATTTGTGCAACGTTATCGTGCCCGTACTTTTCGCGCACGTATTCGATAACTTCTTGCCTACGGTCTGTACAAAAGTCAACGTCGAAGTCGGGCATGGAAACCCTTTCCTTGTTCAAAAACCTTTCAAACAAAAGGTCGTACTGAAGGGGCTCAACGTCGGTTATACCCATTGAGTAAGCAATGATACTTGATACACCGCTGCCACGTCCTGCGCCAACGGGGATATCGTGCTCCTTTGCCCAGTTAATGTAATCCCAAACGATAAGGTAGTATTCAAGATAACCCATAAAGGCGATTGTTTCAAGCTCGTAATCAAACCTGTCGCGGATTTCCTGGGTTATAACGGGGTATCTTTCCTTTAAGCCTTCTTCGGCGATACGCTTTAAAAACTCGTACGGGGTTGAGCCGTCTGCAGGTTTATACCCCGGCGTTAACGACGGGTCACGGATAGGCTCACACTTTTTGTCAAGCTTGAAAATTTCACCGCTACACTTGTCGGCAATTTTAACCGTGTTTTCAATGGCTTCGGGTAGGTTTGGGAAAACCGCAGCCATCTCGTCCCCGCTCTTTATATAAAATTCTTCAGTTTCAAAGCGCATGTGGGCAGGGTCGTCCATCGTGCGTTTTGTGTTAATGCAAAGCATTACTTCCTGAATAAGCGCGTCTTCCTTGTTGATATAATGCACGTCGTTAGTGGCAACAAGACCGATATCAAGCTCCCGCGCGATTTTGATAAGCAACGGGTTAACCTGTTTTTGCTCTTTAATGCCGTGGTCCTGAAGCTCGATATAATAGTCTTCGCCAAAGATAGACTTCATTTCGGCAGCGTGCGCCTTTGCCGCGGCATAATCGCCTGCTAATAAAAGCCTTGGCAGCTTACCCGCAAGACACGCCGATAAGCAAATCAAGCCTTCGTGGTGCTTTTTTAGCTCGTTATAATCGCTTCTTGGCTTGTAATAAAAGCCGTCAACGTAAGCGTCGGAATTTAATAAAATCAAATTTTTATAGCCCTGGTCGTTTTTGCAAAGCAAAACGATATGGTCAAAGCTACCGTTCGTGCTGTTTGACTTTTCGTGCATGTTTTCGCACATATAAAGCTCGCACCCGATAATAGGCTTAACGCCCGCCTTTTTTGCCATTTCGGCAAAGTAAAGCGTGCCGTACATATTACCGTGGTCGGTAATTGCAACGGCCTTTTGCCCAAGCTCATTTGCCTTTTTGAATATCTGGTCGATTTTGGCAGCACCGTCTAAAATGCTGTATTCTGTATGAAGATGTAAATGCACGAAATCGGTCATATTGCACCCCTTGCTGTTAGTTAATGGGCTTATAGCCCTACTTTTGGGGGATTTTACCCCAGAAACTAATCCATAAACTGGATAATGATATTGTTTTGAACGTAAAGATACTCGTCTTTTATCTTAACGCCATCATCTGTAAATTCCAAATATTTTCTAACCGGCGGGATTTTGTCTTTAAAGTCAAGCATAAAATCCGTGCCGAAGGTTTTTTTATAGTCTTCAAACGAAACGCCCAAAGACGTCCTTAAGTGGAGCATTATATACTCAAACCTGCGTTCGTCTTCAGGGATATCTTCGCTTATAATTTCGGCGTACTTACCGTGGAGAAGACAATGCACGTACTCATCAATCCTTTGCGCGTTGGTAAAGCGGCGCTCGTTGATAAATGATGATGCCGCAACGCCAAAGCCTATGTATTCGCCGCGCTTCCAATAGTTTAAATTGTGCCTTGACTCAAAGCCCGGTTTTGCAAAGTTGGAAACTTCATAGCGGTCAAAGCCAAGTTCCTTTAAGATTTTAACGACTTCTTCGTAATAGTCGGTTACCGTGTCCGCGTCGGGCAGATCGCCGTTTAGATACCTTGAGTACATCGGCGTGCCTTCCTCGGGCGTAAGGGCGTAAACTGAAATATGCTTTATATCCTGACTTGTTGCAAGGGCGATTGTTTGCTTAACACTTTCAAACGTCTGGTTAGGAAGCCCAAGCATAATATCCACGCTCAAGTTAAAGCCCTTTAAAAGCTTCATCGTGCGTAAAAAGTCGGTCACGTTGTGGATTCTGTTTATATCCCTTAAAATTTTGTCGTCCGCGGACTGCAAACCCACGCTGAAGCGGTTAATGCCTGCCTTTTTATAAATCAAAAGCTTGCCCTTATCAATCGTGCCGGGGTTGACTTCCAAGGTAACTTCCAAGTCGTTAGCAAGGTTAAACTGCTCTTTTATAAGCCGCATTGCGCCAAGTATAAACTTTGGGTCAACGTAAGACGGTGTGCCGCCGCCAAAATAAATGGTATCAAAGGTCTTATCCTTTAAGGATTGCGCGCGGCTTTTGATTTCTTTATATAGGCACGCAAAATAAGCTTCGGCTTTACCGATTTCTCTCGGAAAGGAAGCAAAATCGCAATAGGTGCATTTATCCTTACAAAAAGGTACGTGAATATAAATACCTGCCATAAAAACCCCTTAATTAATCGTCATACGACGGAAGGCTTATATTTCAAAAAATAGTTTTTTTCAGAAAGCAAATAACCGTGGTAAAGCTATCATTGACTATCTATCTTCAAGATTGACATAAACGCTTCGGAAGGTATTTCAACCGTACCTAAACGGCGCATTTTCTTTTTACCTTCCTTTTGCTTTTCTAAAAGCTTTTTCTTTCTCGTGATGTCACCGCCGTAGCACTTTGCAAGAACGTCTTTACGGAGCGCCTTTACAGTTTCACGCGCGATGATTTTACCCCCTATCGCCGCTTGGATAGGGATTTCAAACATTTGCCGTGGGATAACTTCTTTTAGCTTTTCGGCAATCGCACGCCCGCGCGCATAAGCCTTTTCGCGGTGAACGATAATGGCTAAAGCATCGCAAATATCCCCGTTTAAATACATATCAAGCTTAACTAAATCGCTTTTTTGATAGCCCAATAATTCATAGTCAAAGGACGCGTAACCGCGCGTTCTTGACTTCAAGCCGTCAAAAAAGTCAAAGATAATTTCGTTAAGCGGCAGCCTATACACAAGGCGCACGCGCTTTGCGTCAATATAGCTCATATCAACGAACTCACCGCGCTTTTCCTGGCACAAATCCATGATAGGCCCAACGTAATCGGGTGGCGAATAAATGTTTGCGCTGATAATAGGCTCTTCCATATAGTCGATAGAGTCAATGGGCGGAAGCTTTGAAGGGTTTTCAACTTCAACCATACTGCCGTCCGTTTTATACACCTTGTAGGAAACGCTTGGCGCGGTGGTTATAATTTCAAGGTCGAACTCGCGTTCGATTCTCTGCTGGATAATTTCCATATGCAAAAGCCCTAAAAAGCCGCATCTAAACCCAAAGCCCAGCGCCATTGAGTTTTCTGCTTCAAAGGTAAGCGAAGCGTCGTTCAGCTTAAGCTTTTGGATTGCGTCCTTTAAGTCGTTAAATTTAGAGCCGTCAAGCGGATACACGCCCGAGAACACCATAGGGAGCGCTTCCTTATACCCTGGTAGCGGCTCTTTTGCAGGGTTGCCTACTTCAGTTATAGTGTCGCCAACCTGGGTATCGCGCACGCTTTTAATGCTTGCGGCAATATAGCCAACGTCACCCGCAACAAGCTTGTCCCTTGGGGTAAGATTGGGGCTAAAGATACCAACCTCGGTTACGTCAAAGGTCTTGTCCGACATAAAGGTGCGTATTTTCGTGCCTACCTTAACCGTGCCTTCTTTAATGCGGACAAAGCAAATAACGCCCTTAAAGTTGTCGTAGTAAGAGTCAAATATAAGGGCTTTAAGCGGCGCGTCGTCATCGCCCGTGGGGGCTGGGAGCATAGTTACGATTTTTTCTAAAACTTCTTCAATGTTGATACCGTTTTTAGCAGAAATCAAGGGCGCTTCGCTGCAGTCTAACCCGATTGCGTCTTCAATTTCTTCCTTGGTGCCGTCAACGTCGGCAGAAGCAAGGTCAATCTTATTGATAACAGGCATAATCTCAAGGTCGTTTTCAAGCGCTAAATATACGTTTGCCAAGGTCTGCGCCTGAACGCCCTGCGTTGCGTCAACGACCAGGATTGCGCCCTCGCACGCCGCAAGCGAGCGTGAAACCTCGTAAGTAAAGTCAACGTGGCCGGGGGTGTCGATTAGGTTGAAAACGTATTCTTCGCCGTCCTTTGCAGTGTAATACATTCTTGCTGGCGTAAGCTTTATGGTAATACCCCTTTCCTTTTCAAGGTCCATTGAGTCTAAAAGCTGGTTTTCCATATCGCGTGCGGAAACCTGACCGGTCTTTTCTAAAAGCCTGTCAGCTAGGGTTGATTTGCCGTGGTCTATGTGCGCAATAATACAAAAATTGCGGATTTTGGATTTTGGTGACTTTGTCATACTATCCCCATTTTAATTTGTTTATATATAATATACATTATTTTTGCGTAGCGCGCAAGCGCGTGAGCGACTTTTTTACGCCCAAAAAATAAAATGTTTTTCAATTTGCAAAAAAACTTTACTTTACACGCGCTTTGCTATATAATATTTGCACTGGCGTTTTTGCGCTTTTTTAGAAAAACCACTATAATTTTTCGCTTAAGGACTTATTTTATGAAATCACGTTTAACAGCTGACAGCTGGATTTTAACCCGCCCTATCGCACACCGCGGATTGTGGACTGAAACCTTACCTGAAAACTCAATGTCGGCCTATAAGGCGGCTATCGAGCATAATTACCCAATCGAAATGGACGTGCAAATGTCAAAAGACGGCGTTTTGTATTGCTTCCATGACGACAATATGAAGCGTATGACGGGCGCAGATATTGATATCCGCGAAACCCATTCTAATGAAATTGAAAAGCTTAAAATCGGTGGCGAGCATATCCCCACCTTTGACGAATTTTTACGCCTTGTTAACGGCCAAGTGCCAATCCTTATTGAAATTAAAAAACAAAAATATAAGGGCGTTGAACAAAAGGTTTTGGAAGCGCTTAAGGGCTACACGGGCGAAATTGCAATCCAGTCCTTTGACCCAACTATTATGTTAAGGATTAAAAAGCTTGATAAAACTATTTTACGCGGTCAGCTTGGCGTAAAAATGACCACAATGAGCCGCTTTAATAATTTTGTAGTAACGAACCTTGCGCTTAATTTTTTAGTGCGCCCCGACTTTGTGCATTATTACCACGAATGCCTGCCCTTAAAGCGCAGGATATCAAACGGCCTACCCGTTATTTGCTACACGATACAAAATAAAGAACAAGAAAATCGCGCGCGTAAATACGTTAAAAACTTTGTTTTTGACCACTATGAAGCGTAAGACAAAAGCACGCCGTTTGGCGTGCTTTTTTAATTAAGAATGAAGAATGAAGAATGAAGAATTGTGGTCAGTTGGGGGCTTGCAAATGCAAGCCCCCAAGCCTTATTTAAATTTAATAAAGACTTTTTGCAACGCAAAAAGTTTACCATAATTATTCATCAGGCGTAGCCGACTTCATTATTCATTATTCACTAAAAAAGCAGGGGCAAATCCCCTGCTTTTTGTCAATTAACGGGCTTATAGCCCCATTTTTATTAATTTTTACTCACCAGTATAGTTGTACGTTATGGTGTAATTACCTGTGGCAGAATCCCAATTAGTACCCTTTGTAATTTTATTCCATTGCGTCTGCGCACCACGATATTTAATACTTGTTAAACCACTACAACCAGAGAACGCAAAAGAACCAATAGAAGTTACGCTGTCGCCTATAACAACGCTTGTTAAACCACTACAACCAGAGAACGCAGAATAACCAATTTTAGTTACGCTGTCGCCTATAACAACGCTTGTTAAACCACTACAACCAGAGAACGCAAGGTCACCAATACTTGTTACGCTGTCAGGGATAACAATTTCAGTTAAACTACTGCAGCCATAGAAAGCCATATCAACAATAAAAATTGCGCTATTAGGGATTACAACGCTTGTCATGCTTCTGCAAAACCAGAACGCAGAACAACCAATAACTTCTACGCTGTCACCTATAACCACGCTTATCAAGCTAACGCATTCAGAAAAGGCATAATCACCAATAAATCTACAATTTTGGTCTATGCTGGCAGAAGTTATACCTGTGGAAGTAACCCCTACCAGATATAAATATGGATTTTCTTCATTACCCAAATATTTTAAATTCTCTTTTACGTTGTATTGTAATTTATTACAAGACTCAAACGCAAAATAACCAATAGAAGTTACGCCGTTGGAGATTTCGACGCTTGTTAAGTTGCTACAGTGACCAAATACTTTAGCACCAATAGTAGTTACGCTATCGGGGATAACAACGTTTGTCAATTTATAACAATCATAAAACGCATAATCACCAATAGCTGTTACGCCGTCAGGGATTTCGATGCTTACTAAACTCGAGCAAGTATTGAACGTATAATTAGCAATATTAGTTACGCCATTAGGGATAACAACGCTTGTTAAACCACCACAACCAGAGAACGCAGCATAACCTATTTTAGTTACGCCGTCAGGGATTTCGACGCTTACTAAACTTCGGCAATCTCTGAAAGCAGAATCACCAATGTTGGTTACGCTGTCAGGGATTTCGATGCTTACTAAACTTTGGCACTCTCTGAACGCAGAATCGCCAATAGTTGTTACCGCTTTTCTTTTATAAGATGCAGGTATAACTACGTTTGCAGGCATATCAGCAATGTCTTTTGACTTAATTGAATAAGTCCCGTCGTCCAATAACGTAAAGGTAAAATATTTATCAGCTGTTGCATTTTGTTGTACGTTACTATCACCTGTTCCTTCATCACTATTATTGCCTTGATTACAAGCAACCATAAAGCATACACTTAAAAGTAAAATTACGGACAAAGTTAAAATTTTAAAAATTTTATTCTTCATAATTTAACCCCAATTAGTTGTTAAAATCAATTATATCACCAAATAACACTAAACGCAAGTGATATTTAAAAATTAATATGTTTCTAAATTTAAAAAAGGCTTGGTTGCTTGCAACCGCAAGCATTTTTACTCGTTACTCAATCTTACGGATTCCAACGCTCACTTAGGGTGAGACGTTGTTTCAAACGCGTTGCTTTTTTTAATTAAGAATGAAGAATTAAGAATGAAGAATTGTGGTTAGTTTGCTCGTTTCACTCGCAAAACTTAAGTAAATTTGAAAAAGGAAACGTTGTTAGTTTATTCAAAAACGTTGTCATCCTGAGCCCACGACGTGGGCGTCAGGAACCCCTAAACAACTTGTCAGCTTATACAAAAAAGCAGGGGCAAATCCCCTGCTTTTTTACCAATAATGGGCCTATAGCCCAACTTTTAACCTTATTATCCCCAAACGGCAATATCGCCGTTTTCGTCATAATACCAGAAGTTGCCTTCTTCCGTCGGCGCTTGTTCGCTGTAATAATAAATAGTTTCTTCAGTTAAATCTTCATTGCCAAATTCAATTGTAATTTGTAACCATTCAGCTACACTCCCTTTATAATATACGTTTGTTAAGCTATCACAACTAGAGAACGCATTATTTCCTACGCTTGTTACACTCTCTGGGATAACAATTTCAGATAAACTACTGCAATCAAAGAACGCATAATTACCAATGCTTGTTACACTGTCTGGGATAACTATACTTGTTAAACTGCTGCAATATTCGAAAGCACCATCACCAATACTTGTTACACTGTCTGGGATAGAAAATGTTGTTTCATTTTTCCCTTCCGCATATTGTACTAAAGCTTTGCCATCCTTACTGTATAAGTTGCCATCGATATCTTTATAATTAGCGTTTTTTTCACTTACTGTAATTTCTGTCAAACTACCGCATAAAACGAACGCTTTTTCACCAATGCTTGTTACACTGTCTGGGATAACTATGCTTGTTAAACTACTGCAACACCAGAACGCAGCATGACCAATACTTGTTACGCTATCTGGGATAACTATACCTGTTAAACTACTGCAATGTTCGAACGCATTATCACCAATACTTATCACGCTGTCAGGTATAACAACTTCAGTCAAACTACTGCAAGAGGAAAACGCATGATCACCAATGCTTGTTACACTATCTGGTATTTCAATTTCAGTTAAACTACGGCAATTATCGAACGCATAAGCACCAATGCTTGTTACACTGTCTGGGATAGAAAATGTTGTTTCATTTTTCCCTTCCGCATATTGTACTAAAGCTTTGCCATCCTTACTGTATAAGTTGCCATCGATATCTTTATAATTAGCGTTTTTTTCACTTACTGTGATTTCTGTTAAACTACTGCAACCAGAGAACGCAGAACTACCAATACTTGTTACGCCGTCAGGGATAACAATTTCAGTTAAACTACTGCAATAATAGAACGCACGATCACCAATACTTGTTACGCTATCTGGAATTACAATTTCAGTCAAACTACTGCAAAAAACGAACGTACTATCACCAATACTTGTTACACTGTCCGGGATTACAATTTCAGTTAAACTACTGCAAAAATGGAACGCATGATCACCAATGCTTGTTACACTATCTGGTATTTCAATTTCAGTTAAGCTCCTACAATCATAAAACGCACGATCACCGACAATTTTACAATTTTCATTTATTTTTACAGTTGTAATATCGGTTGATATGCTACCAAATAAATATAAATAAGGGTTACTATTGTTGCCTAAATATTTTAGATTGCCTTCTGTGTAAAATTGCAAATTACCACAACCAGCAAACGCCTCGACCCCAATGCTTGTTACGCTATCTGGGATTACAATTTCAGTCAAACTGCTACAACCAGAGAACGCCCGATCACCAATGCTTGTTACGCTATCTGGGATTTTGATTGAATTTAATGACGTACAATAATAGAAAGCACCTTTTTCAATACTTATCACACTATTTGGTATTTCAATTGAAACTAACGACGTGGAAAAATTAAACACATCTTCCCAAATAACCGTTACACCCTCCCCTAAAATGACATTAGTTAAATTATCACAGGCCAAAAATGGGCTTGTACCAATAGTTTTTACACTACCTGGGATAAACACATTTACTAAATTAGTACAATTATAAAACGCTATAGTACCAATTCTTGTTACACTGTTTGGTATAACAAGCTCGGTCAAATTACTACAACCAGAGAACGCATAATCACCAATTGCGACAACACCATCAGGAATGACCGCACTTGTTATATCCTTATTGTCATATCTAACAACTGTATTGTCGATAATAATTAAATCATTTATCCGTTGTACTTCTTTAAAATATACGTCGCCAAATTCATCTATATAAGTATACGGATTTAAAGTTATAGAAGTATTAGCTATTCGAATTTTTATAAAGTCAGTTAATTCTTTATTTATTAACGTTATTAAGCTGCTATCTAAGCCAAAAATATCAATGCTTTTTGTATGGCTACCTATTATGTTTCGTTTGTCAGCTAAACTTAGCTGCATAATACCACCCTGTATATCTCCTATAATTATTTCAGGATACTCTTCATATTTCGAAAAATCAATGTGTAAGCTACGATTATCTAAATCAACATCTTCTTCTGTAATGTTATTAATTATAATTTTGCAGTTAGATTTGCACTTGATATAGGAATGTCTAATATCTTTCCAATTATTAATTTCAATTATTTGTTCCGCCCATAAATACAAACGGCATTCACCAACTAAATTAACTATTTTAGAGCTGTTTCTCAAAGTTGTATCACCATATTCATCGGATATAAAATCGTGAACATTAACCAAAGAAGAAATATACTTTACTCCTGCTTTGTTTATTATTTTAGAAGTTGCTCCTTCATTAATGTTACTAATAATATTGGCGTTAACTATACAACTACTCCCCTGTATAGTCAAGCAATAATCTTTCAAAAACAAATTACCTCCGACAAAGGTTTGAGTTCCAACAATGAATCCTTCAACTAATACATAATTGCCTAGACCTAAAGTTACATCTTCTATAACAATATTTGAGTTAGCCGTTACACTTTCAGCAATCTTCAAGGGAGTATCTGCAGTAGTTGTAGATAAATTACTATGTTCATCTAAAATGAAATTATGTCCTTTGATATGAATAGATGCTACGCTTGGCATAATTTCAGACTGCACACCGTGAATAACATTTGGTAATAACGTACCATTAAACGCATACTCAAATAACTCTATACGATAATCTGCAGTAGAATCAGTCATAGCTTCAAAAGCTAAATCTACGTTGGCAAATATGCCGACGTAGGCGTCGCTCTTGTAAAGGCTGACTAATTCAACGTTACGCGCGCTTACTTGCGGTAGCTCATACAAATAATCTACACCAAAGCTTGCGTTGCTGTCAGCAAAGTGTGTTGAATCCAAATACTCACTTGCCATACCAAACCAGTCGTATATAAATGCCCCGTTACCAACGTCATCCCAAGTACAGTCAACGCCGTACCAGATACCGTCGATTTGTATAATATTCCAAGCGTGTTCTTCATTATTTGCTTGACCTGAAACAATAACACAATCAAGCCCGCTTAAAAGTGATAGATACAGATAGGTTTTTGCATATGACTCACAAACGCCTTCACGATAAAGCGCGCAACCAGCCATATTGTGTGCCCAGATATCGTCTTGCGAGGTTACGCCGTCTTCTTCATAGGCGTAATCCATTACGCCAATGATATAATCGTGGATAGCAAGTGCTGTTTCTAATTGCGTATAGCCAGGTTCAAAAACAGCGCGATAGCCGTTAACTAAAGACTCTATTGCAGCGTCGCATTCTGCCCTGTAGGCTGCATTTAGATAAGACTCATCAATGCGTAAAGCAATTTGTCCGTCCGCCATTGCAAACGTATTTGCAAGCCAATAGTAAGCTGGGTTTTCAAGATAGAAAATCTTCCATACCGATACGATTTCTCCTAGAGTTAAAGTAAAATTATCTGTATCAATTGCACAGATAACCGGACTTTCTAACGTTGCAGTGCTATCCATAAAGGCTTCGCAAGCACTATAAAATTGGTAATAAAGCACCTGCATTTCTTTACCTTTATCGTAACTTGCAAAGCTATTAAAACCATAAATACTATTACCTATGCGCGGTGCAACCTGATATTTTGAAGGCTCACCAAAAATTGCGGGTATAATTTCTTGTTCAACTAAAGTGTCACCACAGCGTGAGCAGTGGCTACCTTCGGTAAGGCCATCTATCCAGTACGTTGGTTCAACTTTTTCTTCTATAATAACAATATGCCCTAATTCCGGTACAACTTCTTGTTCCACCAAGGTATCACCACAGCGTGAGCAGTGGCTGCCTTCGGTTAAGCCTGTCTCTGTACAGGTTGGCTCTACCCTGCTATCCGTAACCACAACGTGGTTGAGTGCAGGGATAATTTCTTGTGCCGTAAAGGTTTCACCACAGCGTGAGCAGTGGCTACCTTCGGTTAAGCCTGTCTCTGTACAGGTTGGCTCTACCCTGCTATCCGTAACCACGGCGTGGTTGAGTGCAGGGATAATTTCTTGTTCAACCAAAGTTTCACCACAGCGTGAGCAGTGGCTACCTTCGGTTAATCCTGTTTGAGTACAGGTTGGTTCAACCGCATTATCTACAACAACAGAATGACCTAACGCAGGGATTTCTTCTGTTTTTGTCTCGCCGCAGTCGCACGTGTAAATCACACTACCTGCTTCCGTGCAAGTAGCATTATTAACGTGTAATGCATATTGATGTGGATGAATAGGTTTAATACCATTACACCCGACAAAGCTGAACAAGCTAAACAAAAGCATTAAAGACAATATGAATAATAAATATTTTTTCATAGCTTCCCCCATTTTGTGAAAGATTTTTTTACAAATCAATATAAAGTTATGTCGCAGTCTTATTGTAGCACTATTGCCAAAATATGGCAAGTGAATTTGAAAATTATAACCAAACTTTTGCTACGCAAAAAAGCGCTTGTTATAGCGCCATAAAAAATCTTTTAAAAATTTTTTTAAAAATCCCCAACGAAGCTTAAAGCTTGATTGTATATAATGTGCAGGGGCTGAAAAGCCCTTCTGAAAAAGATTATTTCTCCCTTATCATAAAAATCCCCAAAAAAATAAAGTGGTGGCCGTTCGGGTCACCACTTTTCCTTTATAAAGGGCTTTGGCATTACTGCCGCCGCCAAAACTTTTTAGTAATTACAGATTTACCAACCCCTTAAAAAAGCGCATACGTAACGCAAAAAAAAGCACCCAAAAACGGGTGCTTTTTGCTTAAAAACCGACTTATAGGCCGACTTTTAATTGATTTTATAGTAATGAAATCGCAACGAATAAGCTTGATAAAAGCGACGCAACAAGTGATACAACCGTGATTTGCGTATTGATTGAAGGCCCTGCAGTATCCTTGAACGGGTCGCCAACCGTATCGCCAATAACAGCAGCTTTATGCGCGTTACTGCCCTTGCCGCCTTCGTGGCCCGATTCAACGTACTTTTTGGAGTTATCCCAAAGCCCGCCCGCGTTTGACATAAACAGCGCCAGCAAAAGCCCGCTTACGATATTGCCAAGCAAGAATCCGCCAATAGCTCTTGCGCCGCCGATAATACCAACGACAACGGTTGAAACGATTGCAACAAGCCCTGCAGGGATTAATTCCTTAAGCGAGCCTGCAGTTGCCAAATTAATGCAAGCATTGTATTCGGGTTTTGCAGTACCTTCCCTTAAGCCGTCGATAGTATCGAACTGGCGGTGGATTTCCTTAACCATGCGCTGTGCGTTTCTGTCAACGCCGAGCATAAGCATTGCCGAAAATACCGCAGGGATAACCGCGCCGATTAATATACCGAAGAATACAACGGGGTCCATAATGTCAAAGCCTGTGATAAGCGGCTTACCTGCGGCAAGAAGCGCTGCGTTTGCTTCCGCCATAAATGCAGATAAAAGTGAAATTACCGTAAGCCCCGCTGCAGAGATAGAAAAGCCCTTTGTTACGGCCTTAACCGTATTGCCTGCGCTATCAAGCTCGTCAGCGATTCTAATAGTTTCTTCGCCAAGTCCGCCCATTTCGGCAAGCCCCCTTGCGTTATCAACGATTGGGCCGTAAGCGTCGTTAGAGATAATCATACCAACGATTGAAAGCATACCAACCGCCGCCATGGAAATACCGAACACACCGCCAAGGTGGTAAGATATAAGCGCGGAAGCCGCAATACCCACCATTGCAGGGAGCGCGGAAATAAACCCGTAAGAAATACCCGATAAAATGGTGAACGCCGGGCCCGATTTGGAAGCCCTTGCACACTTTTTAACGATAGGCTTGGTGTCGTCGGTGAAAAAGTCGGTTGCAAGCCCGATAATTACGCCAACAATAAGACCTGCCGCCGCACAGCCCCAGATCTTCCAGGAAAACCCTTCAAAAAGCCAAGTCGCAAGCGCGGTCAACGCCAAGAAAATAGCAGTCGTAACGTAGGTTGACATATTAAGCGCCTTGGTTGGCGTGCCCTTTTTGCCAATCCTTGCCGTTGCAATACCGATAACCGAAGACAAAAGCCCCAAAATGCCGTAACAGAAAATCATTGATTCGTTAACGGCGTCACCGCCTGCCAAAACAAGCGCGGAAGCCATTGCCGCTACGTTTGAGTCGAAAAGGTCTGCACCCATACCTGCAACGTCACCAACGTTATCACCAACGTTGTCGGCAATAACGGCAGGGTTTCTTGGGTCGTCTTCGGGGATACCAAGCTCAACCTTACCCGTTAGGTCAGCGGCAACGTCAGCCGTTTTTGTAAAGATACCGCCGCCTGCTTTAGCAAACAGGGCAAGTGAGCTTGCGCCGAACGAAAACCCTAATAAAATAGAAGCGTCGTCAACAACCCATAAAACTGCGGCAACGCCTAAAAGTGAACAGCCAACAACCAACAGCCCCATTACCGAGCCGCCCCTGAAGCCCATAAGGAAAGACTTTTTGGTGGCTTTGTCGATACCCTGCTCGTCACCGGCTTCAGCCCTTGCAGCTTCTGCCGTTCTGCCGTTGGATAGCGTTGCAACCATAATGCCGATTTTGCCGGCGATTGCAGAAAATACAGTACCTAAAATATAACTGATTGCCATTGCAAGGTTACCGCCAACGATATCTGAAGACTTCCAGACGGGCGTTGGGAGCAGTACGAAGATTATAACCGCAAGCACGGCAGCAAACACGGCTAAAATTTTATATTCCCTTTTAATAAACGTGTTCGCACCCTGGCTTATCAGCTTTGATACTTCTTGAATTTTGGCGTTTTCAACCTTATGCTTTTTAACCCATAGGTATAGGTAAAACGCAAAGGCAAACGCAATGGCCGCAACTAAAAATGACATTCCGTAAAAGAATTCCACTTTAAGTGCAACCGCACATAAGCTTGTCATATTTTCACCCTCATCGTTTATTTTTAGCAGGCAGCAAAAAAGCCGCCCCTTACTAAATTATATTGATTATAGCACAGCGCTGTAACTTAATCAATAGAAAATCAACAATTTCTTTACAAATTCTTTACATTTTTACATAAAAACACCACCCGTCAGACAAAACGGGTGGTGAACCAAAATTCATATTTATAATGCAGGATTTTACGCCTTGCTATAATCAATAAGCGATTGTGGGCGCGGTATCTATGCGTAAAATTAAAGTGTGCCTTCCTTAAGCCTTTCCAAAATGATTTCTGCGCTCTTTTGATTGGTTGCAAGCGGAATATTTTGTACGTCGCATAAGCGTAAAAGTGCGGAAACGTCAGGCTCGTGCGGTTGGGCGGTTAACGGATCCCTTAAAAAAATAACAAGGTCTAACATACCGTCTGCTATCATAGAGCCTATCTGCTGGTCGCCGCCAAGCGGGCCGCTTTTCATGCGGGTGATTTTAAGCCCCGTTTCGCCCATAACAAGCGTGCCTGTTGTGCCCGTTGCCCAAAGCTGATGACGGGCTAAAACGTCCTTATACTTGATAGCTAATTCTATCATTTGGCTTTTCTTTTTATCGTGTGCAATAAGTGCAATTTTCATATATATATTCCTTTTCCTTTAATAAGATTATTATACCATCTTTTCAGCCTTTGTCAAGCCCCAAAAAACCATAATAAAACACCCCGCAAAAAATTTGCGGGGGCTAATATTTAGTTTTTGTCATTGGGCTTATTATCGCCCATTAAAAGTGCTTCCATGATAACCCTACAAACGGCTTCAAGCTTGTCTTCGTCGGCAGTAATTGTATTTTCTTTCAACAAGTCTTCAAGCTGTTTTTTTGTTATAGGGGCATCGGTTTTTTTGAGTTTTTGGATGATTTCTTCAACGACTTCGTCAAGGTTATCTGACAAAATTATGCTAGATAAAAGCTTTTCAAGCGAAGACTTGATATCTTCCGTGCTTAAAAAAGCCGTTTTTTTGACAAAAGCCGTTATCGTGACCGCTAAAGACCCTGCAACCACCGCGCTTTTAATACTTGCCGCGGTTAGTTCCTTTTGGGTAAGCAGCGATAACAAGACAAAGCTTAACGCACCAAACAAAAAAGACAAGAAGAAAAAAATCTTTGACGAAAACTTATGAGATTTATTGATTAATAACATTGTAAGGCACGCCACGCTTGCTGAAATTACCACGTCAGCACTCGTGCTTTTTAATAAGGCAACAACGGTTGCTTCCTGCATAATATCCCCTTCGGGGCATAAAAAGCCTACTTGCCACCGCCCGTCTTAACTATTTTTTTAAGACGTTTAAGAAAATCGTTTTTAAATTTATATAAAAAACCCTTCACTTTTTTGCCCCCTTTGATTGAATTTTCCAAGCGTTACGCTTATTATACACCTTTTGATTTGTCAATTTCAAGAAACACTGACACTTTTTGGCGCGTAAAACAAAATTACGCATAAATTTTTTGCGGTTATAAACAATATTTGTATGGAATTTACCACCGTCGTTGAAAAAAATCAACAAATAATCAAAGACCTTCTCCCCGCAAAGGACGTTGTGTTTTCGCCCTTTAAAATAGGCAATAAAAGCGCGCTTGTCGTCTATATTGACAGCCTTTGCGAAAAGGAAATCGTTGGCGAGCTTGTGCTTGCGCCCTTACTTAAGCTGACTGGCAGAATAACCCTGCAAAAGCTTATTGACAGCGTTTGCTGCCCGACGGCTTCAGTCGTTCCCACCGCGGAAGAAGCAGTTTCAGACATCATAAACGGAAGCGTTATCGTTTTTTGTAACGGCTTAAAGGCGGGCTTTAAGGTGGATATGCTAAAGTACACGTCACGCGCCGTGAGCGAGCCACCAACCGCCGCCGTCGTTAAAGGCCCGCGTGAAGGCTTTACTGAAAACCTTAAAACCAATCTTGGGCTTTTAAGGCGGCGCATTAAGTCTGAAAATTTAATGATTGAAAAAATTGTGGTGGGCAGATACACAAAAACCGACGTCAACGTAATCTACATTAACACAATCGCTGACGACAAGGTTGTAAAAAAGGTTATAAATCGCATAAAAAAAATGGATATTGACGGGGTTATAGACAGCTCTTACGTGGCAAAGTTTATCGTGGAGCATAAATTTTCCATTTTAAAGCAGGTTGGTAACACCGAAAAGCCCGACGTTTTAACAGCAAAGCTGTTAGAAGGCCGCGTTGGGATTATGGTTGACGGCTCGCCCATAGTTATCACCGTTCCGTATATGCTGGTTGAAGACTTTCAGTCGGGCGAAGACTATTTTCAGAACAATTACCGCTCCAATATGCAGCGCGTTATAAGGTTTACGTCAATAGTGGTGGCGATATGCTTGCCGGCGGTTTTCGTGTCGGCACAGCTGTTTCATTTGCAAATTATACCGCTTAACTTTTTGCTGACAATTGTCAACAGCATAAAGGGCATACCCTTATCGCCCAGCTTTGAAATGTTCTTCACCCTGCTGATTTTTGAAATTTTAAACGAAGCAAGCATCCGTATGCCCAAATACGTTGGGATGGCACTTTCTATCGTTGGGGCGCTTGTTTTGGGCGATACTGCCGTTCGCGCGGGGATTGTTTCAACCCCAACCATTATGATTATGGCTCTTTCGGGGATAAGCTTATATACTGTGCCGGAGCTTGTTGACTCAATGTCCTTTCTGCGGCTTGTCTATTTGATTGTTGCAGGGTCTATCGGGGGCTACGGGCTGATACTTTTAAGCTGCTTGTTGATAGTTTATCTTGCGTCGCTTGAAAACTTTGACGTACCCGTTTTAGCACCCTTTGCGCCCCTTACGACTGAAGACTTTAAGGATTCTGTTTTAATGACCTTTTTAAGGGATATGAAAAAACGCCCCAAAACGCTCAAACCAAAGGACGTGGTGAGAATTAAAGATGACATTAAGTAACGAACGAAACAAACTAAAATTAAGGCAGGTCTGCTTTATCTTTATCGCCTTAACGCCGGTAACTAAAATTTCGCTTTTGCCGTCTGTTGCGGCAAGCTTTCTGGAAGAACAGCTTTGGCTTGGATTGCTTATAAATTTTGTGCTTGACTTTATCGTGCTTTTTGCTATTTTGCTACTTTTAAAAAAGCACGACAACGCACCGATTTTTGACGTGGTTGAGCAAAAACTTTCACCTACGTGTGCCAAAATTTTGTTCTTTTTGTATTCAATCTTCTTCTTTTTAAAGGCAATAATCCCCCTTTTAGAGCAGCAGGACTACGTACAAAACACGCTTTATGAAGTAACCCCGACCGTTCTGGTCTTTTTGCCATTTTTTGCGGTAAGTTTTTACTCCTGTTTAAAAGAGCTTAAAATCTTTGGCAGGTGCGTTGATATATCAATATGGTTTACCCTTTTAGGTTTAGGGCTTGTTTTATTTTTGGCATTGCCCATCTGCAGGATAGAAAGGCTTATGCCAATAATACAAAAACCCACCTATAAGCTGATTAAAGGGCCTTTTTCAACTATAATCTGGTTTTCGGACAGCGTGTATATGCTCATATTTGCAGGGCATTTTTTAAACCAAAAACAGCGCGCCTTAAAGATAAGTTTAAGCTATTTATCAGGCGCGGTATTAATAATCGTTTTGGCAATAATTTTTTACGGCGCGTTCGGCCCGATTGCAAAAACAAGGTTCTGGGCTATACCGGAGCTTACTATCTTTTCAATCGCAATCGCAAACGCCACTCGCTTTGACTATATTGCAATTTTCCTGCTGCTGTTTTCGCAGGTGTTTGCAATAATCCTTCCTATATTTTCAAGCGTAAAGTGCTTGCAGCTTGCACTTAATCTTAAACGGTCAATTATTCCCGCATCAATAATAAACGGGCTATTATTTTTGTTTGTAATCGTATTTTCAAACAGGCTTTTTAAGGTGTTTGGGGTTATAGTTAACGTTTTCGGGTGGATTTTTATCTGCTTTGGCTACGTCGTGCCTATTCTACTTTTACTTTTACCAAGGGGGACAAAAAATGCACCACTTAAGGCATAAAAGTATAATCGCTTTGTGCGTTATACTTGCAGTTTTATACTTTTCGTCCGACTTTGCCCTTATCGACATTGAAGACACTGCAATCGTTGTTGCAATGGGTATTGATAAAACCCAAGACGGCTTTGAAGTAAGCGCACAGATAGGGCTTCCTCAAGCCACACAGCAGACTTCAAACAATAACGACACTATAATTTCAGCAAAGGGTAAAACCGTTATGGACGCCGTTGAGCTTTTAGGCACACAAACGGGCTGGCACCCCAAGCTTGCCTTTTGTAACCTTATTATTTTAGGTAAGGATTTATTAACGCACGATATCACAACGCTAACGGATAACCTGCTTTCGTCAGAAAAGATACAAAACTCTGCAATGCTTGCCTTTAGCCAAACTTCCGCAAAGGACGTTTTAACCGCCGTAACCCCGCTTGACGCGATTTCATCCTTTGCCATCCAAAAGATTTTATTAAAAAACGACCGCACACTTTCAACCGTTGCAGACATCAACGTAAAAAACTTTGCCCTTTTAAACCACGGCAGGGGTAACTGGGGATATATGCCAATTATAAGGATAGTTAAAGGCTCTATCGAAGGTCAGGAATCGGGCGGGGCGGGTAAAACGTCTGACTTATTTGACGATAAAACCTTGCTTTTAGCTAAAAAACAGCCCGATAATCGACCTATAGCCCCACTTTTAAGCCTTAACGACAACGCTGCCGCTTCCAATCTTTCAAGCGGGGAAGGCGGAAGCGACAGTAGCAGCGGCAGTAGTCAAAAAAAGGAAAACGTGGTGTTTGACGCGGCGTATACGGCACTGTTTTCCAATGGATATCTGGTTGATTACTTAACCCCTGAAGAAACCGTTTGCTATAATCTGTTAAATTCGCCTTCCGACCAGATTTTGCTTAAATCCCAGGTTGGCGACACCATCGTTATGCTTGAAGTTTTCGGCACGCGCAAAAAAATAAAACTTGACTATGCCGTAAAGCCAACCATTAAGCTTGAGCTTAAAATCAACGTGCGCTTTAGCGATTCCACAAAGGACATAAGCGGCGAATCTTTAGGTAGGCAAGCAACCGTACCAAGGGAATACTGCGCAGCACTTGAAAAGGAACTGACTAAAACCCTTACCGACATGACCTTGCGCGCCTATAGAAAGGGCGTTGATTTGTTTGACGTAAGGGAGCTTACCTACCGCCATTACAACAAACAATTTAACGACCTTAAAAATCTACCGCTAACAAGCTTTGTTCCGCAGGTTGATATAAAGGTTTCATCCAAAGACTAAAAAAAGGTATAGCATTTGCTATACCTTTAAGTTTTATTTTAAATTAACATTTACGCCCTGTTAAGTGGCCTTCGGTCAATAAATTTTCAAAACCGTTCTGACGGATTGCTTCGTACACGGTAAGCGCAACAGAATTTGATAAATTAAGCGAACGCGCTTCGCCAATCATAGGTATCCTTAAGGTCTGCTCGTAATATTTTTCCAATAAAAGCTCGTTAAGCCCGTGCGTTTCCTTGCCGAAAACAAGATAGTCGCCGTCCTTAAACCTTGCATCCGAATAAACCTTCTTGCCCTTCGTTGACATAAAGTAAAAATTATCGCCCGTGAAAAATTGTAAAACTTCTTCAATGCTGTCGTAATACCTTATGTCAAGCAAGTGCCAATAGTCAAGCCCTGCGCGCTTTAACTGTTTATCGGTCACTTCAAAACCAAGTGGGCGCACCAGGTGTAGCGTTGAGCCCGTTGCCGAGCACGTCCTTGCGATATTGCCTGTGTTTTGTGGGATTTCAGGCTCAACCAAAACGATATTGAATTTCATAAAACTATCCTTTGTCAGTTACTGTACGTATTTATTATTTTTTGGCGCATCACCTTTTTTGTGGGCAGGATAAAAACGCCGCTTTCCTTTTTTGAACAATATATAAGCTTGCCTGAAGACGATGCTGAAACGCATTTACCATCCCCCAAGGCAACGCACGGCAAGCCCGTAATATAACTTACCGTTGGCACTAAATTTGACAGGCTGAAATCATAAATGTCCGCGTATGGGTCGATTATCAGCTCACTTTTGCAAAGCGTGAGCGCTTTTAAGCAGTCGGTATCGGCAATGTCTTTTGAAAGCGCAATACCGATTTTACCTATCGCAGTTTTTATAACGCTGTACCCAAAAGACGGGGCTTCGCTTTTATCAAAGGGCGTTACCGCGTCAACAACGGCTAAAAGCGTTCCGCCTTGAAACACGGCGGCGCTACGGCGCGTAATCCCAAAGTTATCTGACTTTACCGCGATAATCACGGGGCAATTAAACTTACGCGCGAACTTACCCATACGGTAAACGTTTTCATCCGCACCCGATAATTCCCTTTTATAAAAAATTGGCGGAAACACCTTGCTTGAAACCAAAATAAGGTCTGCGTTTAAATGCGTCAGGCTGTCAAGCTGCTCGCCCGTGCAAAAATAACCAATCTTTAATGCGTCTTTCATACCGTATATAGTATGAATTTAAAATATCACTTGTTACAAAACAAGATTATTTATAATTTGTTTAAGCTCTTTGGTGCTTGTTGCTTCAAACGCCTGCTGCTTATACTTTTTGGCATCGCGCTGACCGAGAACGTAAAGTGCCATCTGCTTACGCAAAATAACAGCCACCCTTTGGTCGCTATATTTGGTCAAAAGTAGGTCTATATGCCTGTTAATGACTTCTTTTTTGTTTTCAACGGGGATACCCTGTATCTCTGAAAACAGCCACGGCTTTGACAGCGCACCGCGGGCAAGCATAACCCCGTCAGCCCCCGTTTTATCAAGACAAAGCTCCGCGTCTTTTACGCTGAATACGTTTCCGTTTGCAATAACGGGTATTTTAAGCGCACCCTTTATTTGGGCAATTTTATCGTAATCGATTTCGCCGCGATAATAATCGTCACGGTACCTGCCGTGAACGGTCACCATGCTTGCGCCGGCTTGCTCAACCGCCTTTGCTAAATCAAGCGCGGCAAAGCTTGGCCTTTGAGTACCAAGGCGCATTTTAACCGTAATTGTTTTTCCGCTTTTAACGCATTCTTTAACGATACTTTGGGCAAGCGGAATATTGTCTAAAAGCTTTGAGCCTTCGCCGTTATTAAAAACCTTCGGAACGGGACAGCCCATATTGATATCAATTATATCAAACTTTTCAAGGTCACGGCTTTCACACGCACGGCGCAAAATATCGGGCTCTGACCCGAAAAGCTGAACGGCCTTTATGTACTCGTTATCGGCGGTGAGAAGTAGTTCCTTTGTGTTTTGGTTGTTGTACGTAAGCCCCTTTGCAGATACCATTTCGGTAAAGCAAAGCCCTGCACCCAAATCATAACAAATTGAGCGCAAGCTAAAGTCGGTAAACCCTGCAAGCGGCGCTAAAAATATATTGTTTTTGGTCGATAATCGACCTATATCCACACTTTTTATCTTCATCGCCATTTTAATAGTCGCTCATTTGTCCTTTATTTTTTAAAGCTTCTGCCCCAACAGTTTCAATCAGATTTGCAAAGAACAAAATAAGCTCGTCTGTGGCGTCGATTGCTAAATCTTCAGCACAGATATCTTCAACGCTTAATAGATTGACTACGTAAATTAAAAGCTTTTTATAGCTTTCCTTATCGCAGCCGCCTTCAATATCCTTAATAACTTTAGTGATTTTTTCAACCAGAACGGCTTTATCGTTTAAGCTCTTATCAAAGCCCTTTATGCGCTTTAAGGTCTTTTCTGCGCGAAGGAGTGCTGGCAAGCTTTTTGGTACGTCACCCACGTATTTTGCAGGGTCTTCCAAATGCTTTTCAACCTGCTTGTTTTTGTTCCAGATTGTTAAAGCTTCATCCGCGTTTTTAGCTTTATCACCGCCGAAGACGTGGCTGTGTCTTAAAATAAGCTTGGTGCAAATACCGCTTAAAACGTCGTTGCCGTCATAAAAGCCTTGCTCCTTTGATAGTGCAATATAAAACGCACCTTGTAGCAGTAAATCGCCTGTTTCTTCACAAATTTTATCTTCGTCAGCCTTGTTTACCGCGTCAACTAATTCATATGCTTCTTCAATCAAGGTCTTTTTTAAGCTTTCACGCGTCTGAACCCTATCCCACGGGCAGCCGTTGTCACCGCGCAGGATTTCAACGATATTAACAAGGTCCTTAAAGTCAAAGCGCTGTCTGTCCTTTAATGGGATATCGGGCACAACCAAAACGGTTGAATAATCATAATTTTTAAAGCTGTCAATCTCATACATATTAACGTATTTTAAGCGATTATCGACATATAGGCCGACTTTTGCTTCTTCACCGATGAGTGACGATAATTTTAACTTCCACTCTGACGCCATGATTTGTGAGTCTAAATCATACACGACAAGTGGCAACGTAAACTTATCAAACCCGTCAAGTTGGTAGGCTGAAGCGGCAGTATAGCCCTGACCGCAAAGTCCCATGCGTGAGATTGCAGCCGCCGCTTTTGAAACGCCTTCAAACACAACAGCCTTTTTGTGGCGCTTTAAAAGCCTTGCCGCGCAGATATCTTCTGACACAGCGCCGTCAACAACGTAGCAAACGTCACCAAGCTTTAGCATTTTGTTAATTTCCGCACAGATATTCTTGGTTAAGCTGTCAAAGTTTTTGGATTTTTGATAAACGTAATCAAGGGCAACGTAATCAATTCCCCAATCCTTAAGTGCCGAGCAGGAAACTGTGTTTTCAGTCCTTAAAACGACCGTTTTTGCGGTTTTCAAATGGTTATAAGCACCTAAAGAGATATCTTCCTTATTAAGCCCTAATCCGATAACAGATAAATTCATAACTAAACCTTGCGCCGCGTATTAAGCCTTTGCCCTTACCGCGCCAACCTTTTGTTGTTTTTGTTCACTAATAATATATATTAAATTAAAAAAACTTGCAACAAAATAACATAAAATATCGCAAAACGCATTGCCGTAAATATTAATCTGCGGATTTTTAACAAGCAAAAGTATGCCGCAGATTTTGACTAGCACCCCCACAAGCATTGAAAGCGTCGGGAAGTACAATTTATCCTTGCTTATAAGTGCCGTGGTCGTTGCCTGCATAAGCGAAATACCAATTATCGTCGGGCAGGCCATACGTAAAAGCGAGCGCATGGTTGATTGCTGCCAGCCGTCAAGCCCGCCAAACAAAAGCCCGATTGCAAATCCGCCAAATAAAAGAGTGAAAAGTGCCGCCAAGCTTGAAAATATAAACGCATAACCGATAAGTCTTTTATCCGCACCGCTGTTTTTGCCGTTTGCAATTATCGGTAGCGCGGCGGTTGAAAGGGTTGCAACAAGCCCCGTTGAAACTGCGATTATTGATTCCACCCCGCCCGAATACAGCCCGTAAAGCTTAACCGCGTTATTTGTATAACGGCTTAATAGCCTTACCACCAAAAAGCCGTCCACCGCGCGTGATAGTGGCATCATAATAGAACAAAGCATCACCGGCAAACTTAACATTAATATATCCTTAACGCCCCCAAATTGCCCTGTTTTTAACGCAAAATTATCGTTTAACGGGCTTATAGCCCCACTTTTGCCATTTTTAAACGGCTTTTTAGCAATAAACAGCAAGCCTAAAAACAGTGCGGCAAGAAGCTCGCTTAAGCTAATGGACAAGCACGCAAGAAAAGCGCCATGCGCTGGCGTTTTTGCAAGGGTTTTAATCAGTAAAAGGCTAAAAGCAACCTTTATAACCTGCTCTAAAACCTGGCTTATTGCCGTTGGGTGCATTATTTTAAAGCCCTGAAAGCATCCCCTAATCGGCGCGATTATTGCAACAAACATCACAGCTGGTGCAAGCGCGCGATAGCACCTTACAAGATAGTCATTACCCTGAATTTTAGCCAAAGGCTTTGCAAGCAAAAACATCACGGCACTTGCAAAAAAGCCCAAAATCGTGAAATACGTAAGCGCTTTTTTAAAACCAACGCTGTTTATACGCCCTTCTGCAACCAGCTTGGATATTGCCGTCGGGAGTCCGCTTGACGACACGGTTAACAGCATAAGATAAAAGGGAAACACCATCTGGTATATCCCTATTCCTTCCGCCCCGATATATTTAACAAGCGGTATCCTGTAAACCGCGCCTAAAATTTTAGTTATAAGCGTTGCCGCCGCCAAAACAGCCGCGCCCTTTAAAAGCTTACTCATGCCTGCTTTGACAAAAAGTCACACGCAAAGGAAGCAATGGTCAGGGTTTTTGCATCAACTTCACTATTTTTAGAAAGCAAAATGATTGCACCAACCAAATCGCCGTTTGAGCTCACCGGCATTATAAGCTGTGATTTTATATCCTTAAGCTCGCCGTCAACGGGCCAGATATGGTCTTTAACGTCAGTTATAACTTCAACCCGCCTTTGTCTGATTTTATCAACGGCTTTTTGTGACAGTGCTTTACCTTCAAGCTCGCGCGACCAAACGCCCTTTGAAGCTAAAACCATATCCAAATCACACACAAGGCTTGTAAACGCCGTTGCTTCATACAGGCTTTGGGCTAAAGCGTCGGCAAAATTATCAAGCGCGCCGATAGGCGAATACTTTTTTAATAAAAGCTGTTCCTTTTCGGTGTAAATTTCCAATGGGTCGCCCTGGTTTAAGCGCAAGGTCTTGCGGATTTCTTTAGGGATAACAACTCTACCTAACTCATCAATTCTTCTAACGATACCTGTTTCCTTCATACCAATAATTTGCGCAACCGCCCGCCTTTTATGCGTTTTTGAGTGTTCCCCGACAATAAAAGCAAAGTTAAAGCAAGTTTTAAAGCAAAAAGCGTGGACAAGGCAGGTTTTCTGTGATAAAATAGACTAACAAACAACACATAGAAACCAAGGAGCATTATGAAGGAACTGTCAAAAGAAGCCCTTGCTGTAATCAAAAAAATGCAGCAAAACGAGCTTAATGAAAGTATCATCTATAAAAAGATAGCAAAGTTTGCCAAGGGCGAAGAAAACAAAAAAACGCTTGAGCGCTTGGCAAGCGAAGAACACGCCCACTATGAAATCTGGAAGGGCTACACGGGCATTGAAATGAAGCCGCAAAAGGGCAAAATTTTAAAATACGTCTTAATTGCCCGCCTTTTAGGGTTTACCTTTGCCGTAAAATTAATGGAGCGCGGCGAAGAAGTTGCCCAATCCAAATACCAGCTTGTTGCTGAAGAAGTCCCTGAAAGCATACATATACGCGAGCAGGAAGCCGAGCACGAAAAAGCATTGCTTGATATGCTTGACGAAGAAAAGCTGCATTACGTTGGCAGTATGGTTTTAGGCTTATCGGACGCGCTTGTTGAGCTTGCCGGCAGCCTTGCAGGGTTTACGTTTGCCATGCAGGACACCAAGCTTGTTGCACTTTCCGGGCTAATCGTTGGGATTTCGGCGACGTTTTCAATGGCGTCAAGCGAGTTTTTGTCAGCAAAAAGCGAAGGAAGAAAAGACGCGTTCAAGTCCTGCACCTACACGGGGATTGCCTATTTGTTGACAGTCGTTGCGCTTATACTTCCGTACGTACTGCTATCTAACCCACTTATCGCGCTTGCAATAATGATTGGCGTAATCGTTCTTATTATCGCAGGATTTACCTATTACACGTCGGTTGCGCAGGACTTAAAATTTGGCGCGCGCTTTTTAGAAATGGCAGGCATCAGCATTGGCGTTGCGGTTATTTCCTTTGGCGTTGGCATCCTTGCAAAGCACCTTTTGGGCGTTGATATCTAAAAATCAAAACACAATACTAAAAAAAGGATAGCGAATTACCGCTATCCTTTTTTGATTGCAATAAATAACTAAAACTTAATCTTTACTTACTAAATAATCATATATCCAATAATCCTTATTAATAACGATTTCATAATAACTGCCGTTTAGCCCAAAAACAGTTGAATTCATTAAATAAATTTTTCCGTATCTGGTATCTAAATAAAATTGTGGTTCTAAAGTTACGTTTTCGCCTTCGTAAGGAATAAATTCTACTCGTGTTATATCAAAAAACCTGTAAACAACCTCGTCGGTGTCACATTTTTTAACTTCGTTACTGGATTCATGTAAGAAAGAATACGTAACAAGGTCAGGGTTTTCTATAGTTGGCAAAAGATAGTCTTCGTTTTCAAATCTGAAAAACTGACTTCTTGAAAAATCATACCAATAATAGTAATTATCAATAAAATCAATTGTTTTAGTAGCTTGGCCGTGAGTTTCCGTTTCATAATAGAAGGTGATTTCGTGCTTGAAATTAGTCACGGCAGGGTCATCTACCTTTATTAGTTTTTGATTGAAAATTTCTTTGAAATCACTTATGACTTCTTGACTTTCAGAATATTTAGTAACGGCAAGGCTGTACCTTTCTTCTCTATCACTTGTTTTAACCGCTACCTTGTTAATGGTCATATTTAAAAAAGCTGTATAATGAATCAAATCGTCAAACGTATATTCATCCTTACCGTAAAACTCGTCAAATGTTAAATGGATAGTTATATCTTTTGCCGGCATCCTAAATTCGAAAAGCCAATAATCGTAGTCACCTTCGCTCATAGGTACTTCTACGCCGTCAACAAATACGTGCAGGCTTACGTCTGTCACCCCGTGGGCTTTTATCTTGACTATGCTTCCCGCCTGATATCTCGCCCTAATTGGATTTATCAGAATATCTGTTTCCCCGGTAACTACAACCTTATACTTTTCGTTTTGATTGTCAGTACATCCAGCTAACGGCAATAATAAAACTATCAATAACAGATATGATAATAATTTTTTCATAATTCCCCCACTTTTCAATTTTTATATGTCAGTTAAATCCACAGTTAAGCTATCTGTGGTTTGTTTTATGCTTATACTATAGCATAAACTTACACACATTGCAATAGCTTTAAGAAAAAAACGACTCAACGCTTGGTTGAGTCGCCATTATTTGACAAACTAAACTATTTTTTGATTTAGCAAATTGTAATTAATCGACTTATAGGCCGACTTTTATATCATAAAGCCTGACAGCAACCAAACTTTTAACTAAACACAACGCCGTTAACGGTTGTGGTGTTTGCGGCGATATCAAAGGTTGTTGCCTTTAAAAACTTATCGCAGCCGGCAACCTTAAGCGTTCCCGCCGTAACCGTAGCCGACGCTTCTGCCTGAATTGCCGTTCCGCAGCCGATAATTTGCAAAACGCCGCCCGTCATTAAAAACGTGCCCTTTAAGCCCTTGGCGTTAAGGTCTGCCTGGATAGCGTCAACACAGCCCGTTATGGTTGTATTTCCGCCAACCACAGTAACCTGTTTTGCGTGCAGCCCGTCCTTTACCGCCTTAATCGAAAGCGTAACCGAGCCTTTGATTTCCACGTTGGAAGCCTTAACCGCGTGCTTTGAGTGGGCTACAATATCCAGTCCGCCGCTACCGCCTATCTCAACGTTATTGTTGCTTTCAATGGCGTTATAGGTATCAAGCGTGCCCGAAAGCGCAGAAACAATGCTGTTTTTAGTACCTGCAATAGCTTTGATTTCAACCTTACCACTTTCACTTTGCCAATAAATTGCGCCAACGCTTGAAGAAATAGTGCAGTTGTTAAGATATATTGTTGCGCTTTCTAAAAGGTCGGCAGAAAACTCAAGCCGCCCGTAAAGCGTGCCCGATAGGGTGTATTCGCCGCCCTTTGTAAAGGTATAAACTGTTTCGCCGCCAACTGTAGTTGCGGTAAAGCCGTCTTGAACGCTTGTCGTTATTCTTAAGGTGCTGTCAACTGCGCCGCTGGGCGTTCCACCCTGCGCGCCGCCGCTTTGGCCCTTACCGCCGTCGTTACACGCGACGAATAAAAATACCAAAACAAGCACCGATATTAAAGCAAAAATGCATTTAAGTTTAATCATAAACCACCTGTTATGTGTAAATTTGGTCAAAATTTGCCAGATACGTGTGCAAAAATTGATAACAATGTCTTAATAAATACCTTACGCCGACACAGCGGCCTTTTTGTTTTTATCAAGCATAAGCCTTGTGTACGCCGTGCCGTATTTTGAAAAGCTTTGCTTAAAAATCTTATGCTGCGACAAAAATGCCGAAAGCCACATAGGTATTGCCGTTTCGGTTTTGACTTCCATAAGGTATGTATCTTCATCCAAAAGACGGTTGCCGTAAACGCCACCGCTTAAGCTTAAGTCATAATCGCGCCAGATAATATTGCTGTCAAAGGTTATCCTGAAATCCTTATCGTCGTTGCCGTAAAAGGCTTCCCTTACGTATGATAAAAACATCCTTGGCTTGACATCCTTGTAAAAATTAAGCGCGTATCGGATTTCCTTTTCCACCTGCTTATTATCGCAAGGTAAATCCTTGCCGTCCAAAAAGTCGTTAAGCTGGCTATTTAACAGTCCAACCCTTCTTTTATAAACAACGCCCTTGAACTTCTTTTTAAGCTCCAGATAAACGGGTGTGTCATTTGTTGCCACGCCGTAGCTTCTTACGCGCAGCTTTTCCTTATACACGGGCTTTTCGATAGAACGGCGGATAAGCAAAAAGTCGGGCGTATCAAGGTACAGATTGCAAATTACGCTTTTGCCGTATTCGTCGGGGTGCATTCTGTCCTTTAAAAGCCCGCATATTAAAAGGTATTGCGATTTTGTTATGATATATTTGATTTCGCTACGCTTAAAAACCTTTTTGTACGCCATAATCTTACCAAAAAACGCCTAATTACTAAATTAGGCGCATTGTTTTTATAAAAGCTGCATTAATCTTTCCTTTTCGGAAAGCGCATCGTATTTGGTGTTACCGCTTGGGGTAATCACTATCGGGTAGGTTGCAAGCTCGTTAAGCTTGTTCATTGTGTAAACGATACGGTACTGCTTAACACCAGCCGCAACAAAGGCTTCAAGCGCGCCCAAGCAGTCCTTTACGTAATGATATTTTTGCTCTTCTTTGCCTTTTGCGTTTCTCACAACAAGGTCGCAAGTGCCAAAAACCGGCTCGTCAGGCTTAACGGAAGCAATATCCTTTAACGCCTTTTGCATTTCGTTGCGGGTTGTGCCTTGCTTTGGCACTTCAATATTAACAGAAACTGCTATAACGTCGGAAAGGTTAATCGTTTCCTTGCCGTAAAGCGTAACCTTTTTGCCTTCAAATTTAATGATTGCGTCAGGCTTTACTGGGTTTGAAGATAGTATCGCCGGGATTAAAAATGCAAACATCGCTAAAAAGAACACACAAATGATACCAAAGGTCGTTTGATTTGTTAAAAAGCAAGCAACAGCGCCGCCACCGATTAACACGCCGATTAACGAAAATAACGGTATGGTCTTTCTGCGTTTTGCCCTATTATACTCTACGTCTGGGAAAAATTCCTTCATTAAAGCTCCTTTTACTTCTTATTATTTTTTTCTATGCGCTAAATTATATTATAACTTAAAGCTTAAATATTGTCAATCGTTTTATTAAGCTTTAAAAAATAGGAAACAAAAGCCTTGCTATCCCCTTTTTTACAAAATTAAACCGCGTCTTTTTTTGCGGCAGCATTTTGTTTTGCGGCACTAAATACGCGCTGAAATCATCAAGAAGTGGGGCTATAAGCCGATTATCGCTTGATATAAAAATGCTTTCGGTTGCTTCACGCAAACTTCTTACGTCAAAATTTGCAGAGCCTACTTGGCAAATACGATTATCAATAATCACAGCCTTTGCATGCAAAAACGCACCGCGCGCACAATAAATATTTGCGCCAAGGCTTAAAAGATACTCGCTGTAAAGCTTTGTTATCCTTAAGCTTATTTTATCACGTTTATTTGGCACTATAATATCAACCCTTACGCCGCGGCTTATAAGCTTTGATATCTCCCACACCATAATTTGGTCAAGTGATAAATAAGGCGTTACTATAATAACTGATTTTTCAGCGCCGCTTAATAAACTTAATACTTTAGCGCGCAGAAAGCCGTTTGGCATTGTAAGCATTATAGCCAAGCCGTCACAGCCTTTATCGCAATTTTTACCTTTAGCAAAAAGCGGAGCAAACTCACCTAAAGCGCGTGATATTTTACCGCTTAATTTTACTGCAATATTTTTATCCTTAAGGATTTCGTCATCGCAAAGATTACAGCTTGGCAAGTACAGTATTTTATCGTCAATAATCGTAACCTTTGCGTGACACCTTATATTATCCTTTGGTAAAAACAAAAGCGGCTTTTTATAGCATATAATTTTTGCGCCAAGCATTTTCAGCTTTTTAATGGTTTTATCCTTGATAAGATTTCCGCTGCCATACCAGTCGGCAGATATAGTAACGCTAACACCGCGATTTAATAGGTCAAAAAGGATAGCAACAAGCCTTGTGGCGAAGTATCCGCTTTCAAAAATATAAAAGTAAATCTCAACGCATTTTTTAGCATTTTTTATATCCGTAAGGTAGGCTTCAAAAAAGCTTTTGCCGCTATCATAGTAATCAATTTTGTAATCATTTTCATTTAAAAATGTCTGTTTATCGACATATAGCCCAACTTTTTTGTTTTTTTGTGTTTTGTCTGCACTGCCAAATAAAAAGTATAGCACAAGCATAAAGCCAAACCACGGCAAGATAAAAAGTAAGCCTAAAAGCATAAGCTTTAACTGTGGATATCTTCGCATTAACAGTATCAGCGCTACGCCCAAAGCCCTTAAGATAATGCCAAAAAGCATTACGGCGTTAAGCGCTTTTGAAACAAAATACATTAAAGCCGCGCCGCCAACCAATAATAATGCAGACAAAATTATACTTAAATAGAAACTAAAATTTTTCACTCGCCACCCGTTTCAATAACCCCGTCAACACACTTATAGCTGTCACGGCTTAATAGTATTTTTTGAAGGCTATCCCCGCTTTTTATTATCATATACCCTTGGCTTTCGTATCCGCGCTTGGGACTAATAACAACGCGTGTTTGCCCGCTATCCAAGCTCTGGTTATAAATAACGCTTGTTTTTGGCTCGATTATTTTAGTGACAACCGATTCAAGGCTGATTTTATCTTGCATCTTTTGACCGTAAACAGAAAACTTAAGCGCCCCGTTTTTAGCCCAGCCAACGATAAGCACGGGTGCTGACGTTGTGTTTACAAACCTTAAGTCGGCAAAGTTAAAGCTGACCATTGCATCAAAGGATTTTTTAACGTAATCCACCGAGAGCGTGTGGCGGTGGACTTCAGTAACCTTAAGCCCAGATAAAAGCACCGCGTTAAACAAGGTTGTGGAAACCTGACACACACCGCCGCCTATCCCGTCAACAAAATTTCCGCCTTGTATGACTTTTGCTATCTTATACCCGCGTTTTTCGGTACGCTCCCCAACGACTGCGTTAAAGGAAAAGCTTTCCCCCGGCATTAAAACCGTACCGCTGATTGTGTCGGTTGCTAAACAAATGTTGCTTGCGCGCTCTACCTTTTCAGTCACGTAATAGGTAGTAAAAGAAGCCCTTAATGAAGTCGCACCGCTTAAGTCCTTGTAAAAAACCTTTGGCTCAATTTGTTTTTTGGGGGCTTTAATATATCCACCACCTGCTTCCAACGCATCAATTATTAAGTCTTTAAGCTTCTCTTTATCTATTTCAGATCCAAAGCTTTCAGGCTTTATCTTAACCGCCGCACTATTTTGGTCGTAATAAAGCTTGGCACTACTCGGGGCGACGTATTCGCTTTTATAAATACCGTCAACAAACAAGTCAAGGCGATTGTCAAGCCGTTTTGTAAGCTCTTTACCGTAAAAATCTGCCGGCAGGGTGTAAACGCCCCTTGTGCCTTCAATTTTTACGCTAATTTGTTCCGCCACGCTTAAAGGCGCAAAAAACAGGCTTGCCGAAATAAAAAGGGCTAATAAATGTTTCATAAAGATATTTTGTTTTAATTACGTTTAATTATTCAAATAAAAAAGGACTCCTTTTTAAGGAATCCCTTTATTTTTTACTTAAAAGTCGGGCTATAAGCCGATTATTAACACTTTTTAATAAAGCCAGCAATGAAAGACGTCATTATTAATCGCTGCTTTTATTGTCCTTTTTTTGTGGTGGCGGGGCTTGCTTTTTAACAACCCTGAAATTCCCCATAACCTTGTTTGCGGTTTCCGCAACAGAGAAGGTGTTATCGTATCTTGCCAAAATCTTTTCAATGTCAACGCGCTGACTTTTGTTAACAACGGCAATCAAAACGCCTTTTTCTTCCTTTGTGTAACTGCCGTAGCCGATTATTCTGGTTGACGTGTGCTTAAGCTCGTTTGAAATATCGTTTGCAATTTCTTCAGCGTGGGTTGTGATAATGGTATATTTAAGCGCTTGCTGTGAACCCATTAAAATCCTGTTACCCACAAAGCTTGCAACAAAGGTGTATAGTAGGCACAAGCAGACGGGTTTAAAGTTGTAAACGATTTGTCCGTTATCGCCCGTTTCGGTATATACAAAGTAGCTTGCAACCGCAACGCACGCATTAAGCGTGAAGTTTATCCAGAAAAAGTTAAATTCAGGCCTTATCGTACCAACGAATTTAGCAATAATATCCGTACCGCCCGTTGACGAATTGACTTTGTATAAAACGCCGTAGCACACGCCGCACGCCATACCTGCTAAAATTACAGGATAAATGGTGTCAACGCCTTCGCTGTAATACTTAAAGGCTTCAAGGTCAATATTGTCGAATAACAGATAGCCAAGCGAATAGGCAATGCAGAACAAAAAGGTTTTTATTGCAAATTCCTTATTGATAAAGAAAAACGCCAAAATACTTAACGGCACGTTTATAAGTAGCGAAAGATAACCAACGCTAAAGCCAACCAAGTCCTGCACCATAACGGCAATACCGTTAATACCTGACGGTGCAAAGTTATTTGGCGTAACAAACAATACGTACGATAGTGCAAACGCAACGCCAAGCGCAAAAATAACAAAGCCACGGAAAAAGTTGTGCCTTGTGAAAATCTTAACCTTCTTGCCGTCCATGCGTACTTCCATGAAAGTTTTATCCCCTTTTGTTATTTGCTTGATAATTATATATTTTACTATTTTTAATGTCAACAATCTAAACGCCGCAACAAAAAATAAAATGATTATTTTTTAAAATATAATTTTAAAAATCTTACGCCACACCCCAAAAAATCACACAACAAAGCAAAAAGTGGCGCTATAGGTTGATTATCGCCACTTTTTATTACGCCGTGCGTTAGCACGCTTTATTTAAGTTTTTCTATAAGCTTATCTATCGCAATCAGATATCCGTCAAGCCCCTTGCCGATAACGGCGTCTTTCGTATAATAAGAAATATAAGAAACCTGTCTGAAATCTTCGCGCTCTTTTAAATTTGAGATATGAACTTCAACCGCGGGGATATTTACAGATTTGAGCGCGTCTAAAATGGCAATACTCGTATGCGTGTAAGCCCCGGCGTTTATGACTATGCCGTCAAATTTATTTAAAGCCTTTTGTATTATAGTAACAAGCCTTCCTTCGCAGTTTGACTGAACGCACTTAACATTAACGCCGCGCGTTTTTGCGTGGCCTTTTATAAGGCGTAAAAGTGCTTTATAATCCTTACTGCCGTAAATTGAAGGCTCTCTTTTGCCCAGCATATTTAAGTTTGGTCCGTTAATAACTAAAATCTTCATAAGCTTTTAATAATTTCCTTTACCGTTTGATTAATTTCGCCGTTATTATCAACTGTCAGGTCGGCAAAAAACGCGTATTTGTCCTTACGGCGCTCATAAATGCCTTTAACGTGGTCTAAATCCTTTGAAAGCGGCCTGTTTTTTGTGGAAAGCTTTTCCAAATCGCGCACGATATAAACTATCGTGCCGTTTTGCTTTAATAAAAAGTGGTTATCTTGATTTTCAACGATACCGCCCCCCGTTGCGATAACCTGACCGCCCTTTTTACCGACTTCAGCTAAAACCATGCTTTCAACGCGCCTGAATTCCGCCTCGCCAAACCGCTCAAAAACGGTTGGAATATCCAGCCCGAAATGCTTTTCAATAAGCTCGTCCGTGTCGACAAACTTACGTTTTATAGCAGGCGCAAGGCGCTTTCCTATCTGGGTTTTACCCGTGCCCGGCATACCAATAAGCACAACGTTACTGCTTAAGCTTTGAAGCCAAGCTAATACAGGCTTTATTATGTCGTCACTAAAGCGCACGTCGGTGAAAATTTCAAGCGCGCGCTTTGCTTGCGCCACAAGCATTGAAAGCCCGCCCGTGCATTTAATATTCAGGCTTTCCGCCTGATACAAAAGCTTGGTTTTTTGCGGGTTGTAAACAACGTCGGCAACGGCTTCAAGGTTGACAAAACCCGACAAATCAATGGGCGAATTTTGCGTTTCCGGATACATACCGACAGGCGTGGTGTTAATAATAACCTGCACGTCCTGCCTGTTTTTTATCGTTTGGTAATTTATCTCACCCGTGCGGGAAACTATTAAAATTTCTTTTGCGCCAAGCCCTTTTAAAAGCGCCGCCGCCGTATGCGACGTGCCACCGCTACCAAGCACGGCAACAACCTTATCTGTAACCTCAATACCTGCGCTATCAAGCATATACTGCATACCAAAGATATCCGTGTTGTAACCGTAAAGCTTTCCGTCGCGGCGGACAACCGTGTTTACCGCACCGATTTGCTTTGCTACCTCGTCAACGTAGTCAAGGTACTTTATAATTTCGGTTTTATAAGGAATCGTTACGTTAAAGCCGCAAATTTTTTCATCGCTTAAAAAGCCTTCTAAACAAGACGGCTCGACTTCAAAAAGGTCATAGCTGTATAGCGAGAACTTTTCGTGTATAAGCTTGCTGTAGCTGTGTGACAAGGTTCTGCCAAGCAGCCCAAATTTGCCTTTAACTTCCATAATAAAACCTAAAAATAGCGTTTAATCGACCTATAGGCCGTTATTTTATTTCGTCGTATGCACCAAGGAAGGTAAATTGCTCGGTTGAGTTATCAAGCTCGCACAACAAATTCCTTACGCCTTGCTGGTGGATATCACACTCAAAATCAAAATAGAACATGAACTCAAACGCCGACCCCATTATCGGGCGGGATTCAAGCTTTGTAAGGTTTATCCCCGCATTTGAAAACTTTGATAAAAGCTTGTTTAAGCTGCCCGGGGTGTTTTGCGGCAAGGTGGTCATAATGCTTATCTTGCGCGCACCCGTGTAAAATTCCATTTGCTTTGCAATAAGTATAAACCTTGTATAATTTGTATTGCTATCCTGCACGTTATTGCTTAAAATCTTAAGCCCGTAAAGGTCTGCACACTCTCTTGAAGATATAGCCGCAACGCCCTTGTTAGGATTTTCGGCAAGCATTTTTGCCGCGACGGCGGTGTTTGCGCACGCCGTGATTTTAATATCACCAAGGCTTTCTAAAAAGGCCTTGCATTGCGAAAGTGCCTGCTCGTGCGAGATAACTTCCGTAAGGTCTTCAATGCGCGTGTCCTTATGGGCAATAAGGTTGTGTAAAATTGGCAAGCGCACGCTTTTAACAATATAAAATTTGTGCTTCTTCATAAGGTCGTAAACCTGGTTCACAGACCCTGCGGTGCTGTTTTCGATAGGCAAAACGCCGTACTTGCAAAAGCCCCTTTCAACGGCCTGGAAAACCCCTTCAAAATTCTTGAAATAGGTAATGTCTGCAAGCTCAAAAAGCCTGTCTGCCGCAATCCCCGAGTACGCACCCTTTATGCCCTGGCAAGCAACCTTTGCTTTAACCGGAAAGATTAAATCGCCCTTTGATAAAGCGCCTTCTATATCCCTTGAAAGATTAGTGCTGTAAACCGAGTTGACCGTCTGGTAAGCCTTGCTCGTGTCCATAATGGTTTCAAACACGCGCTTAAGATAAACTTGTTTATCTTCGTCAACCTGCTCGGTTACGCGCAAAATAATGTTCTTTTCTCTGTCAGGGTCAAAAACAGCCTTGCCCGACTGCTTTTTTGCATCAATTACGTCTTTAACGCATTCCATACGTTCAGCGTAAAGCTTTGCTATTTTATCGTCAATCTGGTCTATTTTTTCCCGTATGTCCTTAAGCTCCATAATATCCCCTAAATCATATCGTAAAGTGCAATCGCCGCGATTGCTTCAATGCACGCAACCGCCCTTGGTGCAATACACGCGTCGTGCCTGCCGGTTATCTGAATTTTGCAAGGCTGCATTGACTGCAGGTCAACCGTGTCCTGCTCAATGGCGATTGACGGTGTTGGCTTTATTGCCACCCTGAAGGTTATCGGCATGCCGTTTGAAATACCGCCGTTTATACCGCCGTTGTGGTTGGTTTTTGTTTTAACCTTGCCGCCGCTTATAATAAAGCTATCGTTTGCACTGCTGCCTGAAAGGCTTGAAAGATAAAACCCCGTACCAAACTCAACGCCCTTAACGGCGGGAATGGAAAACGCAAGGCGTGAAATCTGCCCTTCAATGCTGTCAAACATAAACTCGCCAACACCTGCTTCAACGCCCGTTATAACGCAATCTATAACACCGCCGACAGAATCGCCCCTTTGGCGGGCGTTTTCGATAACGGAAAGCATAGCTTTAGCATCTTCCCCGTCAATGGTCGGGAAGCTTTTATCCATACCTTCAAAATCAAAGGTTGTAACGTCAATATCGTTATAACCCCTACCCTTTATCGTGCCGATTTGTGAAAGGTAAGCATTTATCTTGATACCGCTCTTTTTTAAAAGCTCCTTGCAGATTGCACCTGCAATACAGATTGGTGCGGTCATGCGCCCTGAAAACTTACCGCCGCCGCGATAGTCAAACCCGTCACCGTACTTTGTATAACCAACAAAGTCGGCATGCCCCGGCCGCGGCTTTTTATAGGTTTTTGAATAGTCTGTTGAGCGTTGATTGGTGTTGTATATTGTGGCAGTTAAATCGCCGTTTATTTGTATTTGGTCGCCGTCAAGGGTTGCACCGCTTTCGTAAACGACCGTGTCGGGTTCTTTCCTTGTGGTAGAATAAGCCGACGTGTTTGGCGCGCGGCGCTTTAAAAGCTGGTCAACACTTTTTTTATCAAAGGTCTTTCCGTCAAGCCCCGAAAGCTTAACGCCGATTTTTTCCGCGTGTGACGCACCGAAAACTTCAACGCTTATTTTGTTGCCTTTAAATATTGATTTTTGATTGTCGCTACATTGCATCAAAATCACCGCCTATTGCCTTTACGCACTCAAAAAATTGTGGGAAAGACTTGTTAATCGCCTTATAGCCCCATATTTGGCTTTCGCCGTCAGCCGCCAGCGCAAGTATGGTTGAAGCCATTACTATGCGGTGGTCGTTAAAACTATCCACCTTGCCCGCCAATGGTTCACCGCCAAAAACAGTTATTTTTTGTCCGTCATAATCGGCTTTTATATTAAAGTCTTCAAGCATTTTTATGGTTGAAGCTATCCTGTCGCTTTCCTTTATCTTAAGCCTTTCAACGCCGTAAATTTCAGTCTTTCCGTCGCAAAACGCTGCAAGTGCGGAAGCAACGGGCACAAGGTCGGGGCAGTTTTCTGCATTAAAGCTGAACGCCTTGAGCTTATCGGTCGGGGCGACCATAACTAAACCATCCTTTTGTCTTACGTCTGCGCCCGCCATTTTTAAGATATCAATAATAAATTTATCGCCCTGCACGCTGTCTAAATTTAAACCGCCAACACTGACTTTATCAAAAATTGCGCCCATACACAAAAACGGCGCGGCGTTGGACCAGTCGCCTTCAACGTCCATGCTTCCTTTAAAGGTCTGCCCGCCCTTAACAATAAATCCGTCGCCAGTCCTTGTCGGCGTAATGCCGTATTCTTTTAAAACCTTAAGCGTTATATCAATATACCCCGTAGAAACCATAGGCGTTGTCAAAACAATCGTGCTGTCGCCGTCTAAAATGGGTAGCGCCATCAAAAGCCCCGATATATATTGCGAGCTAATATCCCCGCGGATTTTATATTGACCGCTTTTAAGCTTTCCGCTTAATTTAATCGTTTTGCCTTGTTCAAACTTAATGCCGCTACTTTCAAGGGCGGAAAACAGCTCATCGTTAGGCCTTTCCATAAGCTTGCCGTGGCCAAAAAACTCAAACTCGCCGCCGATAGCCGCGCAAAGCGGAAGCATAAAACGCAAGGTTGAGCCCGACTCACCGCAGTCAAGCTGTGTTTTTCCGCTTTTGATTGCTTCAAGGCAGCGAACGGTTGCTTTTATGTCGTCAGAGTAAGAATCATCACACGGCAAAATAGTGCCACTTTTTGCTAAAAAGTTGCAAATGGCAATTCTGTGGGCAAAGGACTTTGAAACTATAGCGTCCACCCTACCCGTTATATGTGATTTTCTAACCCTAATCATCATAAAAAGCAGTCTATAAGCCCGTTAAATGGCATTTTTTGAATAAAACAATCCCCAACGCCGCGCACTAAAACAAGGTTTATGTCCTTGCCTTCGCGCTTTTTGTCGGTTAAAGTGTTGTCAATAATTTGTTCTATAGTGTACGGGCATGAAACCTTGCCAACAAGTTTTTCGATAACGCCTTGCATATCGAGAAGTTGACTGTCGGTTATATACCCTAAATTTTTGCTTGCCTTTAAAATAAGCCCAAGCCCCATTGAAACCGCCACGCCGTGTAAAATAGTGTAACCGCTTAAACGCTCAATGGCGTGTGCGGGCGTATGCCCAAGGTTTAAAAGCCGCCTTTCGCCGTGCTCGTGCTCATCCATATCAACTATTTTTGCTTTGTAGCCAACGCAAGCAAAAACAAGGTCTAAAATTGGGGCGTTATTTAAAACTAAATCATAAACCGCCCTATCTAAAATTGCGTATTTTGCAAGCTCTCCCTTACCGCAGGCTAAAACGTCCGCTGGCAAGGTATTTAATAGCGCAACGTCGCACAACACAAGTTTAGGCCTATAAATTGCGCCGACCAAATTTTTGCCTTGCGGCAAATCAAGCCCGGTCTTTCCGCCAACCGAAGAATCTATCTGGGCAAGCAAGGTTGTTGGGATTTGAACGTAGTCAACGCCACGCAAATAGCTTGCCGCAACAAAGCCTGCCAAGTCGCCCGTAACACCGCCGCCAAGCGCGATGATTTTATCGCTTCTTGTCAGTCCATTTTGGGCTAAAAACTCGAGTATTTGGGCATATAGGCCGATATTTTTACTTTTTTCACCGTTTTCAAAAACGTATTTTATACACTCAAAGCCGTGCGCCTTTAAGGAGCTTAAAACAACGTCACTATAAAGCTTGTCAACGATATCGTCGGTGATAAGCGCAACCTTGCAGGGCGAAAATATGCCCCCTAAATATGCACCCGTGTCACCCAAAATCTGACTGCCGATTAAAACGTCGTACCCGCTTGCACCGCCAACACGTATTTTTTTAATGTTGTTTTCCATAATCCTTTAGCCCTTACGCCTTGTTTTTTCAACGTCAATCTTGATACGGTTGCCGTCTTCTAAAAGCTTAACTAACTGCTCTTTATCACCTGAAGACAAAGCGTCGCGATACTCTTGTAAATGCTTAATAAACTTATCAAGCTCATCGGTTAAATGGTCGGCGTTATCCAAGGTAAGCTCCGCCCACATTTCGGGCGATAGTTTAGCAACCCTTGTCATATCCCTAAAGCTTCCTGCCGAAAACCCACCGCTTTTTTGGGCTTGGTCGCTTTTTACGTAAGCGCTTGACACAAGGTGCGCAAGCTGTGACGTAAAAGCAATAATTCTGTCGTGCTCCTGTGCCGTGGACATAACAACCTTGCCAAACCCAAGCGCAAGCGAATATTCCTTAAGCCATTTTATTGTGCGGATATCAGCTTTTACGGGCACTAAAATCATTGACGCCCTGTCAAAAAGCGTGGTCGTTGAGTGGGAAACGCCGCTGAACTCTCTACCCGCCATAGGGTGGGCGCTGATAAACTCTAAATTGGGGTACTTTTCAGCAAGTCCCTGCATTTGATTAACAACCCTGCGCTTGTTACCGCAAAGGTCAACAACCAAGCACCCATTTTTAAGCTTTTTGCAGTAAGTATTAAGCTCACGCTCTAAAACGTCGGGGTAAAGTGAAAATATAATAACGTCCATCTCACCAACGTTTTTATCGGTGAGCCTTTCGTGATAGGCAGATAAAAGCCTGCCCGTTGACATTGATTTTTCGTCAATATCAAAGGCGTAAACCCTATCGCTTGTCTTTGAACAAATTGCACGCCCTAACGACCCACCAATAAGCCCAAGCCCAACTATTGCAATTTTCATACCCGCCCCCTTTATTCTAAAAAGCGTTTATCGGTTTTGCTTAATTTTTATGTGTTTACGGGCTTATAGCCCTATTTTTAATTAAAATTGCTTTCTGCCAACGATTGGTAGCATCCTGTTAACCTTACCTGCCAAAACGTCAAATTGCTCTGGCGTAATTGACTGTGCGCCGTCACAAAGGGCGTGCTTGGGGTCGTTATGGACTTCAATAATAAGCCCGTCCGCCCCCGCACCGACTGCCGCTAATGACATAGGCTCAACAAGCCTTGCAACGCCCGTTGCGTGGCTTGGGTCGATAATGATAGGAAGGTGTGTCTTTTCCCGCAGCACAGGCACGGCTGACAAGTCAAGCGTGTTGCGCGTCATGGTTTCAAAGGTTCTTATACCCCTTTCGCACAGAATAACCTGGTCGTTGCCTTCAGACATAATGTATTCGGCGCTCATTAAAAGCTCCTGCAGCGTATTTGCAAGACCGCGCTTTAAAAGTATTGGCTTGCGCGTTTTACCAACTTCCTTTAAAAGCTCAAAGTTCTGCATATTGCGCGCACCAATCTGGATAACGTCAACCTTGTCGAACATATCAAGATAGCTTAAGCTTATAAGCTCGGTCACAACGGGCAAGCCCGTTTCTTCCTTTGCTTTTAACAAAAGCTCTATCCCCGTGCCCTTAAGCCCTTGGAACGCATAGGGCGAAGTCCTTGGTTTGAACGCTCCGCCACGCAAAATTTTAGCACCCGAAGCCTTTACGGCTTTAGCAACTTCAATAATCTGTGATTCGGACTCAACCGAGCAAGGCCCTGCGATAAGCTGGAAGCTATCCCCGCCAAACTCAATATCGCCAACCCTTACGATAGTGTCTTCCGGGTGGAATTTGCGGTTTGCGTTTTTATAAGGCTCTTGCACGCGCTGAACCTGCTCAACGATATCAAGTGAAGAAATAAGGTCGATATCGACCTTTTCGGTGCTGCCGACAAGCCCTAAAACCGTTGAGTGTGCGCCGCGGCTAATATGCACGTCAAGCCCGATTTCCTTTATCCAATCAACTAAATTGTCAAACTGATTTTTTTCGCAATTATTTTTTACAACGATAATCATAAAGATACTCCTTGAAAAGTCTAAAAAAAGACCTTGTAGGTAATACTACAAAGCCTTGGTCACGCAAAAACTATGCAATAGTAACTACTAACGCAATATAAAACCCAAAGTATTAAAATAAAAGTAATAGCATTTGGATACCATAGCCCTTGCTCCTTAATTTTCCTAATTATAACGCCAAAACAAAGATTCTGTCAAGCATTTTTGTATCACGCGCGTAATTTATTAATATCTTAACAAAGTTAATTTTTTAGCACCGCCGCCAAAACACGCACAAAAAAAGCACCCAAAACGGGTGCTTTTAAGTTTAAAATTGTGCGATATGGCAAGTTTTTTCCTGCAGTAATTTGCATAAAAAGTGTAAAAAAGTGCCGTTAATCGACTTATAGACCAACTTTTATAATATTTGATTATAGACCGATTGCAACCGCAAGCATCAAGAATGCAATGGATAATGCGAACAAAATAAGCTGGAATAAGATTGTGCGCTTGAACCAATTTGCATAGCTTACGTCGGCAAGGCCAAGACCTACAAGCAGCGTGCCGCAGGTCGGGTATAAAACGTTTGTATAACCGTCAGCAAACAAATAAGTTAAAATGATAACCGTTTTGCTAATGCCTTCGATTGGGGAAAGTGTAAGCATTGGGATAATAAGTGCCGCTTTTGCAGATGCGCTTGGGATAAAGAATTCAATGATAAGCACGAATATATAAAGTATAATAACTGCAATATACGGTGACATACTTGTTACAAGCTTATAAAAGTTGTAGAAAATTGTATGTAAGATATTACCCTGCGCCGCAATATAGGTTATACCGAAAGCAATCAAGATAATAACGACTGACGGTGCAACGTCCTTTACGCCCTTTAAGAAGTTTTTGCCAAGTGCTTTATAACTGCCAAGCAAGCTTCTGCCGATAATAACAGTACCAACAATAAACGCAACTGCCATAAATACCATTGCAAGGGATCGGAGTGCAGGTATTGCCGTTGTAATAATAACTGCTAAAAGCGCTATGGAAAATAACGCAATAATCATTTTCGCCTTGCGGATATCTTCCTTACGCTCTTCTTCCGTCACCATCGTAAAGCCCTTTAGGTCAAACTTTTCTTTAGCAAGCTTTTCGTCACGCTTTGCCAAATAAGTTAAAAACAGGGATGCAACAACGTACATAACGACAAAGATTATCGCCCTGTACCACATACCGTCGGTGATAGGTACGCCTGCCGCAATCGACGCAGTCCCTATAGTGAACGGGTTAGAGATAGCAGTTGTAAAGCCTACGCCCGAAGCAATCAGGATAAATGAAATTGCCGTAAAGCGTGACCAGTTCATTGCCGTACACAGCATTGCAAATACGGGGTATAAAATCAAAAGCTGTTCCTGCAGCCCAAAGACCGCAGATAAAATCATAATAACGGCAGTTATAACCCAGATTGCAGTAAAGCGCTTTGCGTGCAGCTTGACCATAATCATTCTTACAAGCGATACAAGCCCGCCGCTTTCTTCCAAAACCTTAAACGTACCGCCAAGCACCAATAAAAGTGCAACGATCATCAGCATATTTGAGCTTGTTCCGCTAAACAGCGCCATAAACGGCGAGAAAATCCAGAGTGCCCAATGTAGCCTTGATTTGTTTTCATTAGGTAAAAGCTCACGGTAAGAATCGGGCACGATTTGTTTATCAAGCGACTTATCTGTTGTGAACTGATAGAAGGGCTCTTCAGCCTTCTCAACGTCGGTCGTGTAAATGGTGTATTTACCCGCAGGGATAACATACGTTAACACGCCCACGACAATTAATACAGCTAAAAGTATGCCGACAACGGTAATAAAGCTTTTAACCCCAAATTTGACTTTTACGTCCATACCCGCAGGTTTAGATTTATCCATAAATTTCTCCTTTATCGTATTCGTAAACGTCCGCACAGGCTAAATCCCACTTTTCGTCATACATATTATGTATTTCTTCCGATGCGAGCGTCCATTTAATCAAGCATTCATCCTTGTTGTCAGGAACAACGATGAAGTAATCGTCATTGTGATAAAATTCTAAAAATCCCTTTGTTGAGAAGGTCAACGAATAAATCGACCTTGTATCAAACCTAAAGCCTTTTGACTTTCCGTCCATCGTACCTAAAAAGGCAAGCTGCTTGTTTGATAAATAAAGTTCGCCAACAGATAAAAGCCTTCTATCCTTCGGCGGTTTTCTTAAGCGGTCAAGCTTAATTGTGTAAAGTCTGCCGCTAAATATCATATTAAAGTCGTCAGCCTTAACTTCCTTGCGAACGGTGCGGCGTTGCCACTTGAACCACTCGTCAATGCTTTCAGGCTTGGCGTTACCTTTTACGTCAACAAAGTCGTAATACTCGTTAAGGCGTGCGCTGAACCGACAGTTTTTGCAAACGATTGTATCGCCTTTTACGGTTAAAACGTGTTCCTTTTTACAGTCGGGGCATTTATAAAGTATTTTGTCAAGCCCGTAAGCGTTTGGCCTTTTGCCAACGTATTTATTGCGCGCCTTTTTATTGAATTCAAACTCGTTATATCTGAATTTTTCAAGCAAAATATTATAAATTTGCTCTTCAGAAAGCCTTTCTAAATCTTCAGGTTTAAAAAGTAGGCTGTAATTTACGCTTATCTTGCCCTTTTTGCGATCCCCTGCGTATCTGTTTGTTGCTAGATACGTTCCTTTTGAAGTGCAAAGCACAACGTTTGCTTTACTCTTTTTGATAAACTTGGTTGTTGCAGGGTTTATCGGCTGGGTACTGCCGCTTGTTGACTGTATGCCTTCAGGGAAAAGCCCAAGCGCACCGTTACGCTTTAATACGCCCAGCATGTTCTTTGTGCATTTAAAATCGGGCTGGTAAAGGTATTTTGCAATTATACCAAGGCGCATAAATATGCCGTAAATACCCTTTTTTAGTATGTTTTGATAGCCACATACCATATTGATATCCTTACGCTTAAAGCCGTAAACCGTATAGATAAACTCCAAACGCGACGTGTGCGTTGCAATTAAAACTGTCGGGGTATTTTTGATTGAATTTATATCAAAATCATAGCTGAACTTAACCTTATTGCTTTTGCATATAAAGCCAAGCACCAGCCTTGCAAAGCCCATAAGCAGCGGGTTTGGTTTTTTAATTTTTCTATTAACAAGCTTGTCTTTTAAATTCTTTTTCATAATTTAATACCGTGTTTAGCTTTTGTTAAGTAAAAAAGTATAAATTACCACTTATACTTTTACATTTTGATTATACTACTAAACCGATAAAAAATCAACCACTTTTTTTTACTCAAGCCAAATTGGGGCGGTTTTGAAATCTGTTTCCCCATTTTTTGACAGCTTTTGACACAATTAACCGTTTTTAACGCCATTTTTAAACTAAAATGCTCGCTTTTTAAAAGCGCCTAGCCCTGCCCTTCTTAATTTTGTTTAGGCTTTGCGCGTGGAAGGCGCAAACTGACCGCAATTATTCATCAGCGCGGGCAACAGCCTTCTAAACTTCATTATTAATTATTAACTAAAAAAGCGCTCAACGCACGTTGAACACTTTTTTGTATGATTATTGATTTGTAAAGAGTAAAATTACAACGAACACTAGGTAAGAAAAGTGTGGTTGGCGTTTCCACCAACCACACAATTTTTTGTGAAAGAAATTTGCTATTTATTCATTAATAATAAGGCTTGTTTTGCAAGTTTTCTTTGTTTCGCCCAAAATTCACTATATTTCATACGGTTATGTGTTAATTCAACTTCGTTTGTGCATTTTTTAAAATTTTGGTTGATCTGAACTAGTATGGTTTTGATATTATCATCAATCTTTTTATTATCATATAAAACATTAATAAAATATTCCATATTATACCAATCATCGCATAATTCAGTGGGTAAATTCCATAATGCTAAAGTTTCAATATTGTTTACTTGTTCATCATATTGAGCGCTTAATTCTTCTAAGCGTTTTAGAGTATATTTATAACAATCTTTAACATGTTTTTCTTTCACACGAATCACCTCTAAAATAAATATAAAAATCTCAATTTCCCTAATGATGCACTACTAACAACCCAATATGGATCCCCAGAAAAATGTACGATATCAAATCTTGTTCCGTTCATATTAAATCTGATGGACTTATCGTTTAAAATAGCTCTCATACCTTTTCCGTTTTTAGAAGGGAAATAATCCCAAGAAGACCTAGAAGCTAGTTTTCCAAATTTATCGGTATTATATCTTTGAATCCTTTGTGGATTATTGATAATTCTTTGCATTTCGTTATCAGCCATTGCTCTTTTTCCTGAAGGGGTAGTTCTATAAAAGCCTAAAATCATACTACCAGCTATAGCCACGCCTTCAGCGACACCGGCATAAATATAATATGCGGAATCACTCCAGCCAAGGCCATTAAACACTCCGTCTCTCATAAAATTATATTGAGTTCCTGCCTCAATCATCGTCGCGACACCATTAATCCCGGTAAGCACCCCTGCCCCAAGAGTAACTCCTGCAACTATTGACATAGCTAACGGTATACCAGCCCCAAACGTTGTTACAGATAATGCAATAGCAGCAATGGCGGTTCCAACCATAAATAGTCCCGACCAAAAAGTATTCCAATCCCAATCATGCCCGCTTGGGTCAACATACATTACAGGGTTGTTATTGCAGTAGCAGTATAAGTCAATACCACCAACGGTTTCAGGGTCTAAATAGTCAAGGCTGTCGGGTGAAATCCAACTGCAGAGTACAGGTGAGTAGTACCTATAACCACAATAGTATAAACCTGACTCAACGTCGTAATAATAACCTTTCCACCTAAATGGGTTGTTGTTAATAAGGAACTCCTCATTATCGTTTATGCGTGGGTGGTGTTCAATAGTACAGTTACCCCAAGCATCGTAATGGTACTCGCAAAGTGGGCGACCATTATGGGATATCCTAATAATACTACCGTCAACGTCACGGGATAACTGGTAAAGGCAGCCATTACATATTATTGCGCAAACACCTCGTGCATCATATAAATAATGTAGTTTAGCTGTGTTTAACGGATTGGCAGTATTCTCGCAAACCCAATCTTCACCAAGTATTTTATTCCCGTCAAGGATATAGGTTTTGGTTATAGTTTCTCCACCAACAACGCTTACGGTTTTAGAACACCTTACGCCCTGGTGGTTATACGTGTTACTGCTGGTGTAGGTTGTGCCGTCCTTTACGTGCTGTGCTGTTTGCATTAGGCCCATTATATTATAAGCATAGGTTGATTTAGGGCCTATAGACGTAATATTACCGTAATCATCATACACAATGTTATCATCAGTATTGATGGCTACTTTTCTACCATTTGCATCATACGTAAATGTTTTAATTACGTCATACGCACCGTTTGAATTGAGTTTTTCAACACTAAAAAGGTTACCTTTGGTATCGTAATTGTATTTAAAATTACCTAATACACTGTTTGATTCCTCAATAAGTCGGTTGCAATCGTCATAGCTGTAACTAACAAGCTTTTTGACTGTGGTATTATTAAGATCTACCTGTGGATAAGTACTATCCGGATAATAATAAACGTTTGTAGATAATTGGTTGCTTGATATATTACCTTTTGAATCATAAGTAACCGCTATATTAAAGCGTGTCTTGCTTTGATTTTCCAGCTCGGTTACTTCTTTGAGTTCCGTTGGTTTATTAGTGTAACCATTATAGGTTAGCTCGGTTTCACTCTTAATAAAACCGCGTTGTAATATATCACTTGTTTTTCCATCATATATTATTTTTTTATTTCTACCAAGCGCGTCGTAAGAATAACTTGCTATAACCGAGTTCACCTCTTTATAGCTATCTTTCGTGATAGCAATGCGTGGCTCAAAAACTTTTTCATTTTGGTTATCATATTTAACAAAAGATTCACGCGTTTCACTACTATTGTTAATACTATATACTTTAGCATTACCCGAGATTTGAACTGGCTCACCATCAACGTCTATTTGTATAACTTTATTAGGCTCTTCGGTAACAACAATCTTTTTATCTCCGTTAGAATCCTTGACAGTATAAGAATTAAGTTTACCGCTTTCACTATCATAGCTATATTCGTAGGTGTCTCCAGTGTGCCTATCTGCAATTTTGCTTATTTGAGCGCAATATGGGCTTTCTTTAAACGTTGTAACAGGTAGTTCGTCTTCATACGTATAGACAACTAATTGTTCACCTATCGTGTTTTTAACCCGACCGTATTTGTCTAACGTGGTTACGATTTGATGTGGAGTTGATGAGTAATAACTCATTTTAGTAATATTGTCGTTGCTTGTACTACGCGTAATTGTGCTTTCTTCTATTTTTACACCATTTCGCCAACAAGTCGTTAGCTCGCCAAACTCGTTATAACCAAAGGTATATTGACGACCACCTTGGTCGCTTACACTGTTTAGTCTACCACTATTGCCATTATATGTCAAGTCGTTTTTTAAAATCTCAACTGTTCGCGTGCCGTTACCAACAAAATCTTCACTAATACCACCGTCGGGTTGCTCATCTTCTATTTCGACTTCAACGGTTTTGTTTACCTTAATAAGCTGCGTTAAGTCGTTGCTATAGGTGAAGTTTTCAGCGACTTCATAATCGGTTTTTATTTGTGAAACGTTAATATACGGTGCGTCAACGTAGTTTAATTGATAAGTAGTGGTTTTTGAAGGGGTTTGTGTTGCGTCCGATACGGTAATATTTGTTGCGTATTCATGACCTGCATCATAATCGTACACAGTTGTTATTTTTTTGCCATCTGCTGCGGATTCAAAATAAGCTTCGGTTTTTTCCAAATTACCATAATTATCGTGGGTGTACTTGGTGATTAAGCCGTATTCGTCCCTTTGCTCACGCTGTAAGCCGTTGCCATAAACCTGCACATACTTATATGACGCGCTATCGGGTAGATTAGCAGAAATACTTTCAACCTGACCTATACTTTGCTTTTCTTCGTAATGACTCTTGTTTATAATAACGTCCGTGACGCTATCTTTATAAACGTAATAGTACTTATACCTTGTTTCGCTTACAGTCCACTTATTTTCAGCTATGCGGGTTTTGCTTTGGATAAAGTAATTTGGGGTGTCTATCTGATTTAACTCCGGTAAGCTTTGCATAGCAATAGTAAACGGTATAATAACGCCGGTTGCCTTTTCAAAACCGAAATCATAAACCTGCTTAACCTTTGTGCCGTTGCAATAAACAAGGTCAAACTCGTTGCCAATTGCTAAATACTTGTTTTTAAAGGTTGTGTATAAGTCACTTTCGGTCATAAAAGAATCGCTTAATACTGTGTAATCAAAGCCACTTGTTATGCACGCGATAGCTTGGTCTTTAAACTCAACGTCGTCAACCATAATTTTTGCAGGTGCACCAACCGTAATACGCATATCTGAAACGTATACGTTAGTTAAAGAGCCAAAACCAATAGTCATGCCTGTAATATTTTCTTTACGGGCTAAAATAGTTTCATTGCTGGGGTAATTGCCATTTGTATCAGGTTTATCAAAGTACACGGGGATTGTTACGTATTGCCAAGCATCCTTTCTTAAGTTACGCAGTTTGATGCTATGCGTGGTGTCGTGTGCGCCGTTAACAGTTGAAACTGTTAAAGAAGCTGTGGCAGGCCCTGTAGTATCAGTGGTTGTTTTTAGCCAAAAAGACAACGTAAACCTGTCGGTATATTTATGTGGCTTATCATTACCATTTTCATCAACACCAAAAATACCTTTGAAAGCAGAAACACGCTCACTATTTATTGCAAGTGACGTTGTTACGTAATCATTAGTTTTGCCATTGATTGTCTCAATTACAGAAGATGGGCTATCGGTGCTTAAAGACCAACCCGTGGCTTTTTGTAACGTGCGGTATTTAGTGACCGAGCCACTTACGTCTTTTTCAAACACGCCACACAACTTGCCGTTTAAATCAAAGTTATACGCGAGTGTGATTGACTTTTCATTGGTAACTTCGGTTTTGTTTGCACCTGTAGCGTAGGTGTATTGGTCGTAATTAAGCTGTGTGCTAATATTTGCGTCTGCTACCACACCGGTTTTTACACTTGATACACGGTTTGAATTATAACTAAGCTTTACGCCTTGGTTTTTACGGCTATCGTAGGCAAGGGCTATTTTATTTCCACTATATGCGTAGGTTGCAATATTCTTGCTCGTGTCACCGTTAACTAAATCTACGCTTGTTAATTTCAAAGACGTTGTGTCGTAAGTGAATTTTAGCGTGTTGGCGTGGCCTGCACATTTGATTTCATCTAAACAACCGTTTAGATACGTGAACTGTAATTCCCTTGATGACTTGCCTGAAACGTAAGCTTTTGTTATTTTATCGTTCTCGTAAACAATAACCTTATCCAAGATTGCGTTAAACGGCGAAACGATTTTGTCTAATCTGCCACTCTCATCAAAGTGCAGGCGTGTTACGTCGTTATATACTTCGCATTCGTTATCCGCTAAAAGCTTAAGACTTAAGCCCGTGCCGTCTGCGTCGTAATAGACGTCAAAGCCGTCTTCCGTTTTGTACTTGACAAAGCGGTGCTTATACCCTACGTCGTCAATATAAACGTAGTCCCCGCTTGAAAAGCCTGCGTAGTTATAGCTTGCTTGGTACGGGTAAACGTATTGGTGTAAATTAAGCTTCCAACCGTCACCAAAGCCTATGGTTACGGGGGCGCTTATGCCTACCAGGTCATCCCTGTACACGTGGCTGACGGGGATTTGGTAATTGCCTGCACCCACACACATATCCGTGTGGGTGATGGTGGGCTTACCTGTGTAAACGTTTAAGTTAACTGCAATATTTTCTGCAGTATATTGCTTGATCGGTTGGTTTAACCTTTCAATTCTTTCAACGACGGTCGGCTGTGTGCCGCCGCCCGGTTCATCGTCCTTTATAATAGGACCAAAAATATCTAATGCCATACAGCATCTCCTTTTAAATTATTTTTTGCCCTATCGCGATTTGGGCGTACAACGTTGTATAAACACTATACCATCCCAAAACGCCAAATTTCAATATTTACTGACACTTTTTGAAAAGGTATATAAAAAAGCAGGGCGTAGCCCTGCTTAAATTTTTTATTAAATTTTTGCCAAAAAGATGCAAAGACTGTACGATTACTTGTTTAAAAGTCGCGCTATAAGCCGATTAACCCGCATTTTAAAAAGCGCTCAACCCACGTTGAACGCTTTTTTTGTATGATTACTTGCGTAATTCTTTTGGTTTTTTGATGCGGTTTAATTTGCGGTTGATTTTTAAAAGCTCTTCCTTGTTAAAGGAAACGCCCATCATACCAATCATACCGGAAAGACGTAAAATGCTAAAGCCGCCAAGCATTTGCATCATACCGTCCATATTGCCGCCCTTAAGGTTGACTTCAAAGCCGCCCGATTTCTTTTCTTGATTGCCTTTTTTGTTGGCGTTCATCTTTTTCTTGATGGTCAAGCCTAAAGAAAGTAAAGCCATCTTGCCGCGGAAACATTTCATAAGGTCAGAAATATTATCGTTGATAGAAAATCTACCTTCTTTAACGGTAACGTCAAACCAGTTTAAAACTGCGCCGACTTCGCGTAAGACGTAGTCCATATTTCTTTCTTCAACCTTGCGGATTGTGCCTTCGTCGGTAAGCTCGCCTGCTTTTGCAACGATGGTTGATTCGCCAACGTTTTGAACGTCAAAGTAGAAGAAGTGGTCTTTAGCCGTCTTTTTACCAATGCTTTGGCCGTTAACGAAAAGCTCAACTTCAGGTAAGTTTGAATAAACGGTTACCTTGGTAACGTCTTCAACCCTGTCGATATAGCGCTTGCTACAAAGGTGAACGAACGGGTCAACTTCCGGGGAAACAAGCCATGCCTTGTATGCGTAGAAGGAGTCCTTTTTGTAAGAACGGTCAAAGGTAACAAGACCTTTGTGGTTTTGACCGTTTTCGCCGCCTTCAGCACGTGCGTCTGCACCGAAGTCAAACATATTCCAAACGTGCGTTGCCCACAGATATTTGCGGGTGAAAAGCTGTTTGATTAATTCTTCGTGATAATAAGCCTGGTATTCTTCGGTATAGTCGCCCTGCTTTGGATCGCTTGTGTGCCAGTTTAAAGCTTCACAGCCGTATTCAGAGCAGCCAATCGGGATATTTGGATGGGTTTGGTGGAATTTATCAAACCAAGGACCGTTCATAGTGGTGTCGCCACCGTACCAACCGAAGTAGTGGTTGTATGAAACGACGTCAGGGATTTGAAGATACGGGTCATCCATTTTGCACATTGAAACTGCTGCAATGGTGGTAAGACGCGTTTTATCCATTTCGTGACATAAATCGTTAAGGATGCGGTGGTTTTCTAAAAGGTCGTCGTCAGAGCCGCCAATAGAAATTTCGTTAGAAAGCCCCCAAACAACGATTGACGGGTGGTTGTAGTTTTGAGTGATTAGCTCCTTCATCTGCGTGATTGTGTTTTCACGGCCGCCCGGCATATGTCGTGAGATGTAAGGGATTTCCGCCCAGATAACAAGACCGCGTTCGTCGCATAAATCATAGAAGAATTGGTCGTGTTGATAGTGTGCAAGACGGATTGTGGTTGCACCGACTTCGCAGATTAGATCCATATCTTCGATATGGTGCTTTGGAAGAAGCGCATTGCCTACGCCCCATCTGTCCTGGTGGCGTGACACACCGCGGAGTGGGTATTCTTCGCCGTTTAAAATAAAGCCGTTTTCAGGGTCGATTTTAAAGCTGCGGCAACCAAAGCGGTGGCAAACGTTATCTAAAACCACGTCGCCGTCAACGATTTCAACCTCGCAGCAGTAAAGATATGGGTCTTTACGGCCGTGCCAAAGGTGTGGATTTTGGATTGTGAAGTTAACTTCGGTTTGGTCTGTTACGATTTGGTCTAACTGGTTTTCTTCCTTATCGTAAATTGTATAAACAAGCTTATGTGTTGGTAAAAGGTCTTTAACGAAAACCTTTACGCCAACGTTTGCAGCGCCGTTTTCAACCACAGGCGTAATCATTAAGCCGTAACCGCCGTAATAATCAAGGTCAAAGTGCGCCTTGCTTACGCAGATAAGGTTTACGTCACGGTAGATACCGCCGTAGAAGGTAAAGTCTGCCATTTGTGGGTAAACTGTTTGGTTTGGTGCGTTGTCAACGACGATAGCTATTTGTGTTTCTTCGCTGATTTCGTCAGTTAAGTTAACGCGCCAGGTTGAATAACCGCCGTCGTGGTGGGCAAGCTTTTTGCCGCCAACGTAAACGTCAGCAGATGAGTTTGCACCGCGGATTTCAAGATAATATAAATCTGCTTGTGGAAGCTCACTCTTTTTAAGCGTTTTAAAGTAAACGCAAGAGCCACGGAAATAATCGTTGCCGCCGTCTTGACCGTCGATTGCGTTCCAGGAATGTGGAAGGTTAATAGCTTCGCCTTCTCTTAAGTTAACGTCCGTGCTGTTTTTTGCGAACAACCAATCGTTGTTCAAATTGATAATGTTTCTCACTTTAGGTATATCCTTATATAAATTATTGATACGCTCGCTTTAAAAAAGCTTCTTCATTGGTTTAGTGAATATTATATTTTCTAAAACGACGCCCAACCGTCATTTGCAGTCAAGCGTCTGATTTTAGCATTTTTAGTTAGCTTTTGTCAAATATTAAGCTTCAACTACAGCTTCTTCAGTAGCAGCTTCGCCCTTTTGTGCCTTGCGTGCAGCAAGTTCTTCGTTCATTTGGTCTAAAGTCTTTCTGTCTAAATTATAAACTAAAGCAAGACCAATGAATTGAACGACTGCGCTGAAGAGATATAAGCCGGCAACTAACCAGCACATATTGTGTGCAGTTTGTGCGTTTTGACCGATTGTACCGTATTTAGAAACGTAACCGAGTGCGCCCATGATTAAAAGAACGATTGAAGGACCAACGCCTTGTGCAAGCTTACGGAAGAATGAGTGTAATGAGTAAACAGTACCTTCTTCACGTGTGCCGAACTTCCATTCGTTATAGTCGATAGCATCGCCCATCATAGCCCAGGATACACATGTGTAAACGCCCATACCGATACCGAATAATACAAGACCTACAAGGTAAACGACAAGTGCAACGCCCGTTGATTTAATCATTGGGAAGATCATCATAATGATACCGCCAACGATAGAAACCATCGTACCAACAACTGAAGATTCCTTCTTACCGTACTTTTTAACGATCTTTGTAATGAACGGCATGAAGAAGAACATTGGTAAGAAGCCTACCATTTGAACTAGGCCTGATAATGAAGCCATGTTAAAGTAGGTTGCAAACATGATTGTGTTTGCCGTTGTAGCAGCGTTCATACCAAGGAACATACCCATAGCGGCAATCGTTGCGCCAAGTGCAGGGCGGTTCTTCATGAACTTACCAAACGCTTTGATAACGTTGAATTTTTCTGTGTTTTCGTTTGTCTTAACTGTATTTTCGTCAACACGAACGGTGCTTAACTTAATCATTAACATGAACGCGATAAAGCCGATAACACCCATGATAAGTGCCGCGATAAATACTCTTTCGCCAAGTAAAACTTCGATTTGCTTACCTGTTAACGGGTTTAATACTGCGTCGCCTGCGGCGTAAGCATCACCTGTAACCGGGTTTTTGTGGAAGTTTTCAGGACGGAATAATTCTTCAGCGCCCTTGGGAATTTCAATCTTTGAAAGGAAATCTGTATTGCCGTTGTAAGTAACCTTGTTCCAGATAATCATTGGGAGAATGATACCCGGTAATAAGTTACCAACCATAGAACCGATTGAACGCCACGTTGATAATTGCGCTCTTTCGCCAACGTCTTCTGTGATAACAGAAAGCATTGAACCGTATGGTACGTTAGCGATTGTATAGAAAGCGTCCCAAACAATGTAGCCGACAACGAATAAAATTGCCTTAACTACAACGTCTGCATTGGGGAATGGTAAGAATACTGCTGCGCCGCCTACTAATAGACCGCACGCACCAATAAAGATGTATGTTTTGAACTTACCCATTTTGTACTTTCTCTTATCCGCGTCGATAATTGAGCCGATTAACGGGTCGTTAACAGCGTCCCAGATTTGTACGACGAGTAAAAGTGCTGATAAAAGACCTGTTTCCAACATCATGAATACGAGCCAGAAGGTTTGAACAGTGCTCTTTAAAGAAAAGCTCATGTTGCAACCAAGGTCCCCTAAAGCATACGCGATTTTGTCGCGAATGCCAAACTTGCGCTTTCCGTTAGCGTCAAGCTGTGGTGCTTTTGCCATTTTCATTTTCCCTCTCTTATGTTTTTTAACAGACGGTTAATATTTTATATTAACCTATAATCCATCTGTATTAAGTATAAATCTTTTCATCACCATAGTGTGAGTACTATTTTAACCTGTTTTTGTATTTTTTTAATCTTTTTACGCGTATTTTGTTGAAATAGTAAAATATTAGTGTTATACTTATTAAAAATAACTGATTTTTATCTTTACGCTTGGGGGAATTATGCCGTATTCGGGTGAGCTTGAGCTTTTGCGCGCAACCTTTAAAAAGAGCAACGTTAACGTTTTGTGCTTAAAAAAAGCAGATTTTTACGCCTTAAAGGAAACCAATCCGCTTGACACAGGCACGAATTTTGAAGACGACAAAACGCCTTTTCTTTTCACGCAAAAGCTTGCGCCTTATACTTTGTATAAGCAGGTCGATGCTTACCGCCGCGCCTGGATTTATTTTTTACTGCCCGGCAGCGAACAAAAGGTGTTTTTGTTCGGTCCATACCTTACCACGCAGCTACTTGAATTTGAGCTGTTAGAGATGGCCGAAGAAATGGGATTACCGCCCCAAATGCAAAGCACCCTGCACGAATATTATGCTTCAATGCCCGTGCTTAAAAACGCAAGCTCGCTTTTTGTTATGCTTGAAACCTTTTGCGAGCGTATTTTCAAGCGCCCGTCCTTTTCCGTTGTGGACTTGGAAAGCGAACCACGCACGCCCGTATCATGGCTTACAGCCGCACCAAACGCCGCAACCTTTGACGACCACCTTGCCAAAATGAAGGTTTTGGAAAGGCGTTACGAGTTTGAAAACACAATGATACGCTCCGTTATGCTTGGAAGACAGCTTACCGACCGCGGGCTTTTGCCCGATTTTAGTACCCTGCACTTTGAAGCAAGAAGCTCATCCCCGATAAGGAGTGCAAAAAACTATTGCATTATTTTAAATACGCTACTGCGTAAAGCAGCGGAAGCAGGCGGGGTGCACCCCGTGTATCTTGACAGGATTTCTTCCGACTTTGCCAAGAAAATTGAAGCTTTATCGGTTTTATCCGTCTGCCCGATGCTTATGAACGAAATGCTCTCATCTTATTGCAGGCTTGTGCAAAAGCATTCGATAAAAAACTATTCACACCCCGTGCAAAAGGCAATAATGCTTATCGACTATGACCTGTCTGCCCCGCTGACGCTTTCCACCATCGCAACGGCGCAGGGCTTAAGCGAAGGCTATCTTGCAAAAATATTTAAAAAGGAAACGGGTAAAACCGTTTGCGAATACGTCCGTGATAAGCGCATGAAGCACGCAAGCCATTTGCTTGCGACAACCAAGCTGCAAATACAAACCATTGCCTTACATTGTGGCATTTTGGACTTGCAATATTTTTCCAAGCTATTCAAGCGCCACACGGGCAAAACGCCAAAGGAATACCGCCTGTCAAGGCGCTAAAAAAACACCAAAAACCGCCCTATAGATCGGTTTTTTGACAAAAAGCACGCATAAAAAGCGTGCTTTTTTTAATGAAGAATTAAGAATGAAGAATTAAGAATTATGGTCAGTTTGCGGGCTTTACCCGCAAAGCTTGATTAAATTTAAAAATGATATGTGTTAGTTTATTCAAAAACGTTGTTTCAAACGCGGTGCGTTTGAATAATAACTTCACAAAAATACAAATCCGTGCAAGTAAAACTTGCCCGCAAGTATTTTTGCTCGTTATTGCATCCTGAGCCCTGCTTGCAGGGCGTCAGGATCCCCTAAACAATTTGTTAGCCGTGCAAGCAAGGCTTGCCCGCAAGCATTTTTGCTTGTTATTGCATCATACGGATTCCAACGCTCACTTAGGGTGAGACGTTGTCATCCTGAGGCTCGCCCTGCAGGGCGATGGCGTCAGGACCCCCTAAATTACTTGTTAGTTTAAAGTAAAAGGCGGCTGCAAACGCAGCCGCCTTTATTATTTGTTTTTTGGTTTTTACGAGTTATATTCTACTGCATAAATAGCCAATCTTTCGCCTGATACGCTGAATGTATAGGTTTCACCTGCTACTACGTTGATTGTGATAGCAAAGCATTTATCTTTTGCAGAAGTAATTGTTAAGCTACCGTCACCAAGCGTTGCCGTTTCTGTCTTGGCAGAAAAACTACCATTTGTTATTGTGAAGTAAACAGTTATAGTACCTGTTTTATTTGCAACGATTTCATAACTTCTGCTGCCGCCTTTAGGCAATAAAACGTTTTCAAAACTACTACCATCAGCATCACAAGTTGCACTATTGGCTATTACTTTTGCGCCGCCACCTAATAATGTAACGCTAAATGCATCGCCACTTAAAACAACTTTGCCGCCTGAATACTCTGTATCAACTGTTGTAAATACCAACATTTCAGATTCTTCAACGATATCACTTAAGGTTGTACCGCAAGAATCGCACTTGCCGTCAGCGTCTTCGTCAGCGTGGTCTTCTTTAGCACCGTATTCCTTACCGCAAACGTCACAAACTGCGCCTTGTGTGCAGGTTGAAGTGCCGCCCGTGTGTTCTTTAGATAATTCGCCGTAAGCTTCACCGCAAGTTGTGCAAATTGCTTTATCCTTGCAGGTTGCGCTGCCGCCAACGTGACCAACTGCTTTGGAAAGAATAACACCGCATTCGGTGCAAACTTGGTCTTCAGTACAGGTTGCTGCTGCGCCAGGTGTGTGTTCAACGCAAGCTGTGTAACTAACTGACATATAGTATAAGAAAATTGAATCACCTTTGGTGATTGTGTGTGTGCCAGCTTCCAGTTCAATAACTAAAATACCTGTTTCGCCAACGGTGTGTTTTGTGCCGTCAATCTTAACGGTTTTGCCGTTTGGTGCAGTACTGCCGCCAAACACAAGTGTAAGCTTGCTTGCCGGTGCCGTAAAGGTAATAGAAGTTGAGCTTTCCATCTTTAAGCAATGTTCAAGTGATAAACCTTCGTATTCAACCGTGCCTTTATCGTTTGCGATATTACCACTGATTGCGTAGAAGCTGCTTTCCTTGCCGCTTTCTGTAAAGTTCTGTTTTTCAACGTATTCTTTAGTCGTTGGTTGTTCTGGAGACTCTACTTCTTGAACGTCAATATAAGTGATATAAGACTTGTTGTATGCAGGTGCTTCTTCCGTACCAACGTTTACTGAAGAAATTTCAACCTTTGCTGCAGCACTCGTTGTGAATACGTAGCAAGCGTTTGCATCCATTGCGATAGCTTCGCCGCCGACTAAAACGTTTAATTGACCGTAGTTTGTATCAAAGCCTTTAATCGTAACGCTTGTAAATGCAGGTGCTGTAAAGCTGATAAGTGAATCCTGACCGAGCTGTGCGCCGCCGGTGTGTGTCTTGCACGTGCCTGAAATCGTTAAACCGTCAACGCTTTTTAAAATACCTGTTACGTCGCCTTCAACAGAAGCGCCGCCGAATACGTATTTACCCGGTGCGATTGGGCACTTGATAGTGATTTTCTGGAGATAGTTGTTGTCAAGGCCCGTGTAAACTACTCTGCAGTCTTCGTTAAAGGTTACAGAATATGGGCCGTTTTGCGTTACAAGGTCAGCTTCACCTTCTCTGCCGAGTGTGTAAGCAACGTACTCTGAATTGCCGTAAGGTGTAACTTCAACCGTAGTGCCGGCAAGTACCAGGAAGGAAACAGTACCCTTGATTTGGCATTCAGCGCCGTTGTCACGGAATGAGCCTTCAAGCGTTACCTTTGGATTGTTCTTAACTGCTTCGTGGCTGTCTGCAGAAGTAAAGTCAAGCACGGTATCTTTAATGATAGCAGGGCTTGCGTTAGGATCTTCAACGATAACCGTTACGGTTGCGGTTAAGCCTTCATACTCAAAAGCAATTTGGTATTCGCCTGCAGCGGTCATATCAACCGTGCCGTCTGCAATGTTGTAACCCGTAACCGGTACGATTGAGTTATCTGAATAGTAAGCTAAAACTTCAACGCCGTCATAAGAGATCGTATCACCTACAACGTAGTTAAGATTTAAGCCTTTAACCTTGATTTCTGTAAGGGTTGGTGCAGCAGGTGCTTCTTCGTTAGGATCAATGATTATCTGATGGATATAAATTGTGGCGGTTGCTTCAATAACAACTTCTTCATCTTCAGCAAAATACATACTGAACTTACTGTCCGCGTTATGTGCCACGCCGTTAATGGTGTAGTGGTAATAGGTCGAATGTGTTACAACTGTTACGAGTGTTCCTGCTTCAACGTTAAAGATAAGCTTTGCGCCTGCGTTGATTTGTGTATCAGAATCTCTTGCCGTTACCTTGCCTGTGGTAGCATCAATTGTGATATCACCAAAGGTGCCGGTTGCGCCCTGAATATTATCAGTGTAGGTGTAGAAGATACCTGATGAACCTGCCTGACCGTTAAAGTAATAATAAGTTCTGTCGTCAACTTCAATTTCGGTGCTTGTCGGATCCCAAGCGTCAAGGTAGGTTACACCGCGGTTGTTCTTACCAAAGATAACTGCAAAGTCAGCATAATTTGCTGCTTCTTCAGCGGTGAGCATCTTCATACCTGCAACTGCTTCAGCGATTGCGCCTGCGCCCGTGTTACCGTATTCAACGAATTGTACTGTTTCGTCCGTTGGGTGGATACCGTTCATTGAAATGTAACGTTTGTTCTTGTTTTCCGTTGAAACGTAGCCGTCAAGTGAAATGTGACCGCCAATCTCTGAATTAATAACTGCAACTGCTGCGTATGCGCCCCATGTACGACCGATTGCCGTCTTACCTGCGGTAACGCCTGCGTCTGCTGTGAACTTACAATTATCAAAGATTGCACCGTACGTAATAGCATCTTGTGCGCCCTTATTTGAGCCCTTGAATGCTGTTAAGTAGCCAGCTGTGCCGGAATCGTCTTTAGTTGTATCAATAACGTGGATTGTACAATTTGTAAAGTAGGTTGTATTGTTTGTACCGAAGATAAAGTCGGTGTAGCCTGAAATAAATACGTTTTCAAAGTATTGACGACCTGTGAAAAGCTCAAGGGTGTCTTGGATACCTAAAAGCGCACTGTCCTTCATGGTGAATCTGTCAGCCATAACTAAAAGTGCTAAACCCCTTTCGATAGCAAGGCCGGCTTCGTCCATTCTTTCCTGGCTGTTCCAGTAGTTGGAAATCGTAACGCCTTCGATTGTAACGTTTGTTGCAGTATCTCTTACGGCAACGGTTTGTGTTGAGTCTGTTACCTGTGAGAAGCCGCCGGCGTCTTTAATACCGTAAAGTGAATTCCATTCGATTGTAACCTTGTCAGCGCCTGCGCCCTTGATATGAAGGTTAGGAATGGTGATTTCAACCTTTTCTGTGTAAAGGCCTTGTTCGATAACCATAAGCTTTTGCTTGGATTGGTCAACCTTTGCAAGGAAGTTAAGTGCTTGTTCAACGGTTGTGAACATATTGTAGCCGCCGCTTACAGCACCGATTGCGCCTTCGTAAGATGCGTCAACCTTAACCTGGTAAACGTTATCAACCAAGGATGGTGCGGTATCAACAACGTGTACGTTAACGGTTGTTGAAACCTTAACGTCTTCGCCGTACGTATAAGAAATAGTGATTACTTTTGTGCCTGCTGTTGAGAAATCAACGCTGCTTACTTCATAATTATCGCCTAAGCTAAATGTTAATTCCTGACCTTCTAAAACGCCGACAACCATTACGGATAAGCCTGTAAGGTCAAGCTCTTCGCCGATAGCGTAAACTTCTTTGAAGCTTTGGTTTATGTATAAGCCGTTGCCTGCTGAAGATTGGCCTTTTTGAACTGTTGCGTCAAAGCCAAGCTCTACGCTGTCAGGCTGATATACGTTTACGTTAAAGGTTTGTTCTGCGTATCCTTTATATTTAACGGTTACTGCGTAAGTACCTGCAGCTTCCATGTTAACTGAATCTGAATCGATAGTTAAGTCGCCAACGGCAACAGGTTCTGTCTTGCCGTTTGCGTAAACGCCGTTAACAACTAATTTGCTAAAGTCAAGCTCTTGACCGCAAAGGTAATCAACGATGCCGTTATCAACGATTTCAAAGCCTACTTCTGAAGCCTTTTCAACAGCGCAGGAAAGCGCTAAATGGAAAATGTCTTGCGTACCGCCGTTTTTACCGCGGCTGATAATCCATTCGCCTTCTGTAACGTTGATGGTGATTTTAACGACAGGGCTGCCTTCGTCTGTACCTGCAAACTCAATGTTGTGTACCGTGCCGTCAGGTGCGGTTACTGTGATAAATTGTCTTGTCGCACCGGATGAGCCGTTTTGTACAAGGAATGAAAGCTGACCTGCGCCTGGTGCTGAAACTTTAATCTTTGTTGTACTGTTACCAATCTTAACAGATTTGTTGTATTCAACGCCTTCAAAGGTCTTTGTTCTGTTTCTGATTTCAGAGCCTGAAACGATAGTAAATCTGCCGTTTATTGAATCGTTATCTAACTTAACTGCTTCAAGGTCTGAAATATTAAGTGCATAACCTACCCTTTCCATATTTTCAGGGAGTAAGTCCTTACCGCAAACGTCGCAGTAATAGTAGCCGTCTGTATCCACACATTCAGATACTGCGCCGCAGATATCGCAAGCGTGGTCTTTGTTTTCGTCAATGCAGTCGGATACCTTTTCACCGCAAACGTCGCACATGTGGTCGTTTGTTTCATCTACGCAAGCAGATAAAACTTCGCCGCAGATATCACACTTATGGTCGTTTGTTTCGTCTAAACAAGTAGATAAAACTTCACCGCAGATATCACACTTATGGTCGTTTGTTTCATCTACGCAAGCAGATAAAACTTCGCCACAGATATCACACTTGTGGTCGTTTGTTTCGTCTAAGCAAGTAGATAAAACTTCGCCACAGATATCGCAGGCGTGGTCTTTGTTATCGTCAATGCATTCGGATACCTTTTCGCCGCAAACGTCGCACATGTGGTCGTTCGTTTCATCTAAACATGCAGATAAAACTTCACCGCAGATATCACACTTGTGGTCGTTTGTTTCATCTAAACATGCAGATAAAACTTCGCCACAGATATCACACTTGTGGTCGTTTACTTGGTCAATGCAGGTAGAGATAACTTCGCCGCAGTAATCGCAAACGTGATCTTTGTTTTCATCGGCGCAATTTGAGATCTTGCCCCCGCAATGCTCACAAAGGTGATCGCTGTTTGTATCTTTACAAACGGACAATATCTTGCGGCAAATATCGCAAAGGTGATCTTTGTTTTGATCTTCGCAAATAGATGCAACTTCTTCGCACTCATCGCAGATATGGTCACGGTTTTCGTCAACGTGCGTTACGCACGGTTCACCGATAGGGTTCCATTTACATGCGGTAAATGCAAAGGTTGAAAGTGCAAGGACTACTGCAAGTATCAACAATATGCCTTTTTTCATGTTTTTCTCCTTATCAATATATAATTATTTTTTTAGCTTTAAAAAGCTTGATTCCAATTTTTGCAGTTAAGGTTTATTGCGTTTGAGGAACTCAAACGCAAAAGGGATATCCCTTTTGCTAACATTTTTTTCGGCAGTACCGCGCTAAAAACTTATTTTACGCGGTACAAAAAGCCGTTTTTTATGATTTTTATTTAATTTTTGTTATTACGCGCCCTGTGACGTACCCGTTACAGTAAATACTACGTCAGTAAATTCAACAACCGTTCCGCGGTTAGCAAACATACCAACGTACATATAGCCGTTGTCTTTTGCAAAAAAGTCAAAGTCGTAGTATGTATCGGTATAGGTTTGACCGCCGTAAGCAACGGTAACCGTTACGGTCTGGCCAACGCGTTCAATGCTTGCAGTAAAGGTATCGCCTGCGGCGTGGAGATCTGAAGAAATCTTTTCGCCCTTATTAAGCACGCCGTTTTCCCTTAAGAAGTTAACGTTGAGCGAAGACGTTGTTGCCGTCAGTAAGCCGGCTGTGACGTAGTTTGAAATAATGCTTGCATCCGTTGCGGTCATATTGATATATACGTCGTCACGGAGCATAAGACCAAAGCCAACCTGATTTTTGCCGGCGGTGCACTCTAAAACAGTACCGCTTACGCTTAACGTAAAGTTCTTATCTGCTTCAACCTGTCTGAACAAAAATGCAAACCCGTCGGAGCTGTCTGTAAACTTGCCTTTATTCTTTGAAGAAATATTACCGACCTTGAATACGCCCTTTGACGTTTCCTGCGCTAAATAACCGTTACCCGCAGAAGAAGGGCTGCCGCCCGTATCGCCAAACGCCGTGCCGTACCAGCCGTCAGATATCGTTGCAAAGTGTGACGGTGCGTTATAATTTTCAAGGTTAGGTGTGGTGTAGGTTGGGACAACGTAGCCGTCTATCGGAACAAGGTCAGCTTGGGTTGGTGGCGTGATTTCGTCAAGTACGTATCTTGAAATACCGTTTACGTTCTTTAAGCCTTCAGCCAAAACGTAAGCAACGTATTTTGCACCGTAAATATTTAAGTGGGTTTTGTCAACCGTGTCCATATTAGGTACTACGGTCGTGCCGTCATCGGCGTACTTACCTGCTGTTACCGCGTGATATTTGCAAGCTTCGTCAAAGCCAAGCTCGGCATATCTTTGTGCGGTTGCCGCAGTAAGGTCGATAACCGCAACGCCTACTGCCGCGCCCAAATCACGGATTGCTTGCGCGTAGTTACCTGTTGAAGTTACGTGGGCTTCAGAGCCGCTGTAATCGTTGTCTGTTGCCGCCCTTACGATAGGTGTACATAAAATTGGCGTTGCGCCTGCTTCTTTTGCAAGCTTAACGTAATATTCGTTTAAGTGATACCCAAAAGACGTTGGGTCTGTATACGGTTTGGAAGCATCGGTAAACCTTGTAGGATCATCACTCTTTTCATCGTTGTGACCAAAGCCAATGATAAGATAATCGCCTGCTTTAATGCTGTTTTTCAGCGTTTGATAGTTTGATTCAGCTAAAAAGCTTTTTGAGCTTCTTCCAGAAAGTGCAAGGTTCTTAACAGTTGCCTTTTCGTTTAAGTATCTGAAAAGCTGCGTGCCGTAGCCGTATCTTGGATAAAAATATTTATCCGAAAAAGCACATACTGTTGAATCGCCCACTAAATAAATTGTGGTGTCGGTAAGTTCTGTCGGCTCTTCAACCGGTGGATTTTCGCTTGGACCATCGCTTGGACTATCGCTTGGACCATCGCTTGGGCTTTGGCTACCGCCCGTGCTGTCCTGTACGCTTTCGCTAGGGCCTGCTTGCCCGCCACCGGACGGATTTTTATCCTTGCAAGCGGTCAGCATAAACAGTGAAAGCACAAGTAAAATTGCTATACAGACAAAGCCTTTTCTTTTGATTGTCATATTTCACCCCTAACATATATTTTTATAAGTTAATCCTATTATAATGCCGCGCGCGCAAAAAATCAATAGTTTTTTGAAAAATTAATTTTATTTTTTAAAAGCAATTTTAAGTCTGCGCTTTAAGCGTGTGTTTTAAAAGTTGTAAAAAAGCCCCGCTTTTTACGCAAAAAAGTGCCGTTAATCGACTTATAGCCCGACTTTTAGTGAATAATAAATATTGCAATTAGTTTAAAGGAATATATTGTTACTATATTCAAAAACGTTGTTTCAAACGCGGTGCGTTTGAATAATAACTTCATAAAAATACAAATCCGTGCAAGTAAAACTTGCCCGCAAGTATTTTTACTCGTTATTACATCCTGAGCCCTGCTTGCAGGGCGTCGGGATCCCCTTGAGTTTCAAGATAACTTAAGTAAAACGTTGTTAATGAATTTGTTAGTATTTACAATCCTTCAGTCTTTGACTTTGTCAAATCCAGCTCCCTTTACACAAGGGAGCCTTTTTTAATTTATTAAAGACTTTTTGCCAAAGGCAAAAAGTTTACCACAATTCTTCATTCTTCATTCTTCATTCTTCCACGGTCGGCTTTTTTTAATGAATAGTGAATAATGAATAGTGAATAATTCAGGTCAGTTTGCTTGGCAAAGCCAAGCAAAGCCTTATTTAAATTTAATAAAGACTTTTTGCCAAAGGCAAAAAGTTTACCACAATTCTTCATTCTTCATTCTTCATTCTACCAACCGCAAAGCGGTTGTGGCGTCAGGACCCCCTAATCTATCCCGTTAGAATTTTAATAACATAAATTTAACTAACACGCTGTATAGTTATTGCGTTTTTTACAAAAAACTGCTATAATTATTTACGGTTAAAATGGCGCAGTGTGGCGCAATATTAATTAACAAAACTAAAATCGGGGTAAATTTTATGAGCCGAATGGTTGGTACAGTATCAAGGGGCATCCGTGCGCCTATTATAAAAAGTGGTGACGATATCGTTGAAATCGTTGTTGATTCTGTTTTACAAGCCGCTAACGAAGGCGGCTACGGCATAAAGGACAGGGATATCGTTGGCATGACCGAAGCAATCGTTGCACGCGCACAAGGCAACTATGCAACCATTGACGATATCGCAAGCGACGTTAAAGCAAAATTCGGCGGGCAAACTGTTGGCGTTATCTTCCCGATACTCAGCAGAAACCGCTTTGCAATCTGCCTGCGCGGTATAGCAAAGGGCGCTAAAAAGGTTGTTATTATGCTATCGTACCCTGCGGACGAAGTTGGCAATCACCTTATATCATTGGATGCGGTTGAAGAAAAGGGCGTTAACCCGTATTCGGACGTTTTGTCTCTTGAAAAATACCGTGAGCTTTTCGGCTACGTAAAGCACCGCTTTACGGGTATGGACTACGTCAACTATTATGAAGAGCTTGTAAAGGGCCTTGGCTGTGAGTGCGAAATTGTTTTTGCAAACAACCCCAAAGCAATTTTAAATTACACCAAAAACGTGCTTTGCTGTGATATCCACACGCGTGAAAGAACAAAACGCATCTTAAAAAACGCAGGCGCGGAAATCGTTTACGGGCTTGACGATATTTTAACCCAAAGCGTAAACGGAAGCGGCTTTAACGAACGCTACGGCTTGCTTGGCTCAAACAAGGCAACCGAAGACACGGTTAAATTGTTCCCAAGAAACTGCCAACAAGTGGTTGACAGCATCCACCAAAGGCTTTTTGAAAAGACGGGCAAAAACGTTGAAGTTTTGGTTTACGGCGACGGCGCGTTTAAAGACCCCGTCGGTAAGATCTGGGAGCTAGCAGACCCGGTTGTATCCCCTGCTTACACCAAAGGCTTGTCAGGCACACCTAACGAGCTTAAGCTTAAATACCTTGCCGATAACGAATTCAAGAATTTATCGGGCGACGAATTAAAAAATGCCATAAAAGCCAAAATCCACGAAAAGGATGATAACCTTGTTGGCAATATGGCGTCCGAAGGCACAACCCCACGTCAGCTTACAGACCTTATAGGCTCGCTTTGCGACCTAACGACAGGCTCCGGCGACAAGGGCACGCCGATTGTTCATATCCAGGGCTATTTTGACAATTATACAGCCGATTAATCTATTAAAAATAATTAAAAAGTCGGTCTATAAGCCGATTAACGGCATTTTATAGAAAATAAACAACAAAAGAACACCAATTAAATATATTATTAAAGGATGATCTAAATGAAAAAAATATTAGCACCAATACTTTCGGTAATCATACTTGTTGGCGTAACGCTTGGGGCGTTTTTCCTTATCAAGGGCGCAATCCCCAAAAACAAAACCTATAGCCTTTCAATCGGCGTTAGCGTAAGCGAAAATTTTGCAAAAAGCAAGGTTTCACACACGGTAGCGGCAATCGTTACCGATAAGGACGGCAAAATTGTTGCATTAAGGCTTGACACCCTTGACTATACCGCAAAGGTTGATGAAAACGGCGCGCTTGTAATTGCTAAACCGCAAACCAAAATGGAGCTTGGCTCAAATTACGGCATGGTCGCTTGGGGCAGCGCTATCGCTGAATGGGACGCGCAAGCAAAGCATTTTGAATCTTACGTCACGGGCATGACTCTTGAACAGGTTTTAGCAATTACCAATGATATGCAGTCACCCGACGCACCTGCCGATCTTGTTGCAGGCTGTACCATTTCAAGTTCCGTACCAGAATTTAAAAACGCAATCAAAAAGGCCTTTGACAACCAATACAAAACGACCTTTACAACCACCGGTACGGTAAAGCTTGGCGTTGCAATCACCCCTGCAGTTTCAGATACCAGCGATAATGACAACAACTTAATCACCTTAAAGTACGGCTATAGCGCGATTGCTGAAGCAGAAGGCAAAATCGTTGGCGCGATTTTAGACGAAAGCGAAAACGTCTTAAAGGTTGAAATTGAAAATAAAGCTATCACTCTAGCTGCTTGGAATAGCGGCAACAAATTACAAACCAAGCTTGAACAAGGCGACAATTACGGCATGGTCGCCTGGGGTGGGGCTAACGGTGAGTGGTATGCCCAAGCGCAAAACTATGCAAACACGGCTATCGGTAAAGCAACAACCGGGTTAACCGACTTACCTATCGAAAACGTAGCAGGCTGCACCATTTATATGGGTAATATGAAGCAAACCCTTATAAAGGCGGCAGGAAACGTCAGATAAAACCCAAAGGGCTATTTATTGTTGACAATAATAGCCCTTTTTTGTTGAAAAAATTTAACCAATACTATATAATATCATTATGAAATTACGCCGCATATACAAAAACTTAATATGTCTGTCCCTGTCGGCCATGTTGCTTTTATCCTGCACGGCAATATCGGGGTGTGATAATCAAAAGGTTAAAAGCAGAACGGCTTACGAGTATTTTGATACGGTTTCAACCGTGCACTCTTACGGAAAAGAATCCGAAAAGGATTTTAACAAAACGGCTGACGCGCTTTTTTCTATTTTATCCGACTATCACAAGCTTTTTGATATTTACTACGAATACGACGGTATAAACAACATTGCAACCATCAATAAAAACGCCGGCAAAAGCCCAATAAAGGTCGATAATCGGCTTATAGACGCACTTTTATACGCAAAGCAAATGTATTACACGACAAACCGCGCGGTAAACGTTGCAATGGGAAGCGTTTTAAAACTTTGGCATAACGCACGTGAAAACGGATTAAGTAGCCCCAAGGAAGCAACGCTTCCTGATTGGGATTTATTAATGCAAGCAAGCGCACACACCAATATTGAACACCTTGTTATTGACCAAGAAAACAGCACCGTCTGGCTTGTTGACAAGGATATGTCTTTGGACGTTGGCGCTGTATTAAAGGGCTACGCCGTAGAAATGCTTGGCAGATATCTTGAAGAAAACAATCTGACTTCCTACGTTATTAACGTTGGCGGCAACATTAAAGCAATCGGCAAAAAGCCAAACGGCGCGCCTTGGGTAACGGGCGTTACAAACCCCGATAAAAACTCATCTGACTTTGCAGCGGTTATAAATCTTAAGGATACGTCCTGCGTAACAAGCGGCAGTTACGAACGCTATTTTACGGTTGACGGCAAAAATTACCACCATATTATCGACCCTGAAACGCTGTATCCGTCCACTTATTTTACGTCGGTAACGGTTGTTACTAAAAACTCCGCCCTAGCGGACGCGCTTTCAACCGCGCTTTTTGTTATGAGCGAAAAGGACGGGCGCGACCTTTTATCCACAATCGACCAAGAGATTGGCGTATTTTGGATTTACAGCGACGGCAAAACGGCAATGAACGCACAATTTGAAGCCCTTTTAGCCACTTAACCGCCGCCAAAGCCTTACCCAACCCACAAAGCAAATAAAATCATACCGATATGGCACAAAAACAGCGCTTTTTAGCAAAGTTTAAGTTGCCATATTTTTATTTTTGTAACCGCTTGACAATCCAAGCGATTTAGGGTAGAATAAAATTTAGTGGTTAATACTTTTAAAGTATTAAAAAACAGCAACAACAGATTTTAAGGTGTTATATGTTCAGTTTTAAGTTTTTAGGGAAAACACACATCCCACATCACAAAAACACCGCGGATATGCCTGCTGTAAGAATGCCTTCCCCAAAGGAAGTTCTTTTGCCTATGGCACAGCATATCGGCGCACCGGCAACGCCAATTGTTAAAATTGGTGATGAAGTCAAGCTTGGTCAAAGAATTGCAGACCCAACGGGCTTTGTTTCATCGCCTATTTACGCTTCGGTTTCCGGTAAGGTGTCAAAGATTGAAGAATACTTACGCCCGGACGGCAGTAAGGTTCAGGCGGTCAGGATTGTTTCTGACGGTCAAATGCAGGCATTTGAAGGCCTAACCCCACCAACGGTTGACAGCTTGGACGCGCTTATCGAAGCCGTAAAAGAATCAGGCCTTGTTGGTCTTGGCGGTGCAGGCTTCCCAACGGCGGTTAAGCTTGGCGCGCTAAAGGGCGGCAAGGTTGATAAAATCGTTGTAAACGGCGCAGAATGTGAGCCGTTTATCACAAGCGACACGCGCACGATGCTTGACAATATTGACCTTATCCGTGAAGCGGTTGCCCTTTTTGAAAGGTTTGCACCTTCCGTTAAGCAATTTATCTTCGGCGTTGAAGCAAACAAGCCAAGCGCAATCGCTAAACTAAAAGAAGCCTTTGCACAAAACGACAAGGTTGTCGTTAAAAAGCTACCTGCACGCTATCCGCAGGGCGCAGAAAAGGTTCTCGTTTACAACACGACGGGTCTTGTTATACCTGAAGGCAAGCTCCCTGCCGACGTTGGCGCAATCGTTATCAACGTAACGACCCTTGCAGTTCTTGCTTCCTACGTTAAAACGGGTATGCCGCTTGTTGAACGCACGGTAACCGTTGACGGCAGCGCAGTCAAGTCGCCAAAGAACGTTATCGCACCGATTGGTACTTCCCTTGCGGAAATCGTTGAATTTGCAGGCGGATACGTTGAGCCTATCGGCAAAGCCCTTGTTGGCGGCCCGATGATGGGTAAGTGCGCCGCATCATTAGACGAGCCTATCACCAAAACAACGGGCTCTATCCTATTATTTAACGTGAAGGATTCTGAAGAAAAGCAATCTTCAAACTGCATCCATTGCGGAAGATGCGTTACGTCCTGTCCACTTGCACTAAACCCCGTTGAATATTCAAGGGCTTTAGATTACGATTCACGCGAAGAAAGGATTGCTATCCTTAAAAGAGAAAAAATCATGCTTTGTATGGAATGCGGATGCTGTTCTTACGTATGTCCTGCAAAACGCCCGTTAGTTCAGAATAACGTTCTTGCCAAAGCGCAATACAGGGCTTATTTAGCTGAACAAAAGGCAAAGGAGCAGAAGTAGGTGTAATATGAAAAAATTAATAGTATCCACGTCACCACACATTAAAAGCCCGGTAACAACGCAAAACATTATGCTTGACGTGTTGATTGCGCTTGCGCCTGCAACCGTTATGGCTGTTGTTTTATTCGGCTTAAGGGCGCTGCTTATTATCGGCGTATGCGTCGTAACGGCAGTCGTATCTGAATTTATTTTCAACCTTATTAATAAAAGAAAACAAACCGTTTTAGACTTAAGTGCAACGGTAACAGGCTTACTGCTTGCATTAAACCTTCCGCTTACGGCAACAGTTTGGCAATGTATAGTCGGTTCTATCTTTGCAATCATCGTTGTTAAATGCTTATTCGGCGGGCTTGGTCATAACTTTGCAAACCCTGCAATCACGGCACGTATCTTTTTACTTTTATCCTTCTCAACCACAATCGCAGGCGGCACAAGCCCACAACTTGTTGACGTTGTTGCAAGCGCAACACCGCTTGCTGCGATAAAAGACGGCGCAACGCACCAATTACCGTCACTTTTACATATGCTTATTGGCTTACGCGGCGGCGCTATCGGTGAAGTTTGCTCAATCGCGCTCATCGTTGGGTATATCTACCTTGTGGTTAAAAAGGTTATCCACTTTGAAACGCCACTTATCTTTGTTGCAACGGTATTCTTATTATCCTGGCTCATCAAGGGCGATATAACGATTGCTTTATATCAGGTTTTAGGCGGCGGCTTATTGCTTGGTGCAATCTTTATGGCAACCGACTACGTAACAACGCCAATCAACCGCGTTGGTAAAATGGTGTTTGCGTTAGGCTGCGGGCTTATAACCGTACTTATAAGATTTTTCGGCAACTATCCGGAAGGCGTTTCCTTCTCAATCCTACTTATGAACATCTTATCACCATATATTGAAAAGCTTTGCAAGAAAAAAGCCTTTGGGGGTGCTAAAAATGTCTAAACAAAAAATCGTACCAACAATAGTGCTTACGGTTATCTGCTTGGTCAGCGCACTTTTATTAGGCGTAATCAACATGGTCACCAAGGACGTAATTTTAAAGGCTGAAATTGAGGCTGCTAACAAGGCTATGCAGGAAGTTTTACCTTCGGCAACCAGCTTTCATGAGCTTGATATCCAAGGCAAAAACCTACCAAAGGAAGTTGTTAAGGCAAATAAAGCCGACAACGGCGGTTACGTTTTCCAGATCGAAGTTGCAGGCTATAAGCCGGGCATCGTTATTATGTGCGGCGTAACGGCTGACGGCAAGATTGCAAGCATTAAAACAATCAAGACAAGCGAAACCTGGGGTCTTGAATCAAGGCTTGACGGCGCGTATAACGACGGCGACATCAACTCCATCAACCAAAAGATTGAAGGCGTTGCAATCGATATGACTTCAAAAGCAACTTCGCTTTCATCAAAGGCTTATAAAACGGCTTTAAAGGCAGCGCTTGACGCTTTCCAGATTTTATCAACAGAAGGGGGACAAGAAAATGGCTAAAAACAAAAAACTTTCAATCCTTCTTCGCGGTATTATCGAAGAAAACCCCGTACTTATTTTAGTACTCGGCACCTGCCCTTCCATTGCAACGGCAACGTCGCTGCAAAGCGCGGTTTCAATGGGTATTGCGGCAACAATCGTTTTGGTTTGCTCAAACGTTGTTATCTCACTACTTCGAAAAATCATCCCCGACACGGTAAGAATTCCTTGCTACATCGTAATTATTGCGACTTTCGTTACGGCTGTACAGCTGCTGCTTCAGGCATTCCTGCCGGCAATTTACGAAATGTTAGGCGTATATTTAGCACTTATCGTTGTTAACTGCATCATTTTAGGCCGTGCCGAAATGTTCGCAAGAAAGAACCCCGTTGGCGATTCCGCACTTGACGGGCTCGGTATGGGTATCGGCTTTATTTTAGCCCTTATCGTTATTGCCTTCCCACGTGAATTTTTAGGCAGCGGCAAGATCTGGGGCATCACCCTTGACTTTATGGAAAACGTTAAAATCCCCGTACTTGCAACACCTGCAGGCGGCTTCTTCATTTACGGTATCGTTATTGCCGTTATGAACAAGCTAACCGAGAAAAAGGGCGGCGTTAAGCGTAAATCCTTTGACTGCGAAAGCTGTCCTTCAGCGGCTATATGCAAAAAAGCAGGAAAGGCAGAAGGCACTTGCCAAGGCGCAGAAAATACTGCTTCCACACAAGAACAACCTACTAACGCAGCTAATGAGGACGGCGTAAAAGGGGGTAACGCATAATGAAAGAATTAATTTTGATTTTAATGGGCGGCGTGCTCATTAACAACTACGTTCTTCAACAAACCATTGGTATTTGTCCTTTCCTGGGCGTTTCCAAAAAGACCAACCAAGCCGTTGGTATGGGTATTGCAGTAACCTTCGTTATGCTGTTTGCAACACTTGCAACACACCCTATCTATACATATATTTTAGCGCCGTTCAAGCTTGAATATCTGCAGATTATCGTGTTTATTCTGGTAATTGCCGCGCTTGTTCAGTTCGTTGAAATCGTTCTTAAAAAGTTTATCCCGTCCCTTCACAAATCACTTGGCGTGTATTTGCCGCTTATCACCACCAACTGCGCGGTTTTAGGCGTTGTTTTAAATAACATTACAGACGGCTTTAACTTTATCCAATCAATATTCTCATCATTAGGTGTTGGCCTTGGCTTCTTATTAAGCATGGTTTTATTTGCCGGCGTTCGTTCCCGCATGGAAAACTGCCCATCACCAAAATGCTTTAAGGGCGTACCAATCACCCTTATTGCCGCTTCCATCGTGGCTATTGCCTTTATCGGCTTTGGCGGCGTTGTTGAAAACCTTATCGGTTAAGGGGGACGTATTATGGGCGAAATTTTAATTCCTGTTCTCGTTCTTTCAGTTATTGCCATCGTTTGTGCGGTTATTTTAACGCTTTCTGCAATATTTTTCTCTGTACCGACCGACGAAACCACCGAAAAAATCCGTGAATGTTTACCAGGCGCTAACTGCGGCGCTTGCGGGTATTCGGGCTGTGACGGCTATGCCGCAGCTTTAGGTAGCAAGAAAGAAACACGCACCAACCTTTGCACGCCCGGCGCTGATAAGGCCGCTGCGGAAATCGCTGCAGTTTTGGGCGTTCAAGCCGAAGACGTGGTCGAAAAAATCGCTTACGTTGCGTGCAGCGGTACTTGCGATATCGTTCAAAAACGCTTTGACTATCAAGGTCACAAGTCTTGCCTTACCGCAAACCTTAACTATTCGGGCGACCGTCTTTGCACCTATGCGTGCCTTGGCTACGGCGACTGCGCAAAGGTTTGCCCACAAGACGCTATCGACATCGTTGACGGCATCGCAAAGGTAAACACGTCTAAATGTATCGGTTGCGGTATTTGTGCAAAGGCTTGCCCCAACCACATTATCCACATCATTAACCAAACGTCAAAGGTTACCGTTAGCTGTTCCAACCACGACAAGGGCGCAGTAACCCGTAAAGCCTGCACGGTTGGCTGCATCGCCTGCGGTAAGTGCGTTAAAACCTGTCCGAAAGGCGCAATCAGCCTTGTTGATAACCTTGCAACTATTGATTACGAAAAATGCACAGGCTGCGGCGCGTGCGTTGAAGCTTGCCCCGTTAAGTGCATCAAAAACGTGGTTATTGACTGCGGTAAATAATTTAGTATTACAATCAATTTAAAGTAATTTAAAAGGAGATATTATCATGTTTATTAAAAAGCATCTTGCCGATTTAATATTGATAATATCTCTTTTAATTATTGCTATTACGCTTGTTTTTGTTGTTAATTGTACCAAAAAAACGGGTGCACAGGTTGACGTTGAAATCAACGGCAAATACGTTACAAGCTATTCTCTTGCTAACGACGGCGAGTGGTCTTTAAACGGCGGAACTAATATTTTGGTTATTAAAGACGGCTACGCCTATTTAACCTACGCCGATTGTCCCGACCACACCTGCGTGAAAACTGGCAAAATAAAATACGCCGGCCAAAGCATAATTTGCTTACCTAACAAGGTCGCCATTATCGTGCGCGAAAAAGATAGCGGCGTCGACCTGGTGTCTTAAGGGGGGCGTTATGAATAAGTCTAAAAAATTAACCACCCTTGCAATTTTAACCGCACTTGCAATGATACTTTCCTTTGTGGAAAGCTTGGTCCCGCCAATCGTGCCTATACCCGGCATCAAAATCGGGCTGTGCAACGTTGCAATACTCTTTGTTTTGTATAAGCTGGGCGTTAAAGAAGCCTGCCTTGTTTCCATTATCCGCGTGGTGCTTGTTTCAATGCTGTTTGGCAACTTCCAGAGCATGCTCTTTTCGTTAGCAGGCGCGGCGCTTTCGTTAACGGCAATGGCACTGCTTAAAAAAGTACCAAGGTTTTCGCTGATCGGCGTAAGCGTAGCGGGCGCAGTAAGCCATAATATCGGTCAGATTATAATGGCGTGTATTATTATGGAAACAAACGTAATCATTTATTATCTGCCATTTTTATTGATATCCGGCATAGTAACGGGTATCGTTATAGGCATTGTTGGGGCGCTGCTTTTAAACCGCTTTGATAAAATTCTTTTTGATAAAACAAAAGACGCCCCGCCAAAATCAAAAACCGAATAAATATAAAAAAACCGGCCTATAGCGTGATACTCTTAACGGAGTATCACGCAGTCAAATCCGTCTTCGACGGGTGAAATCCACCTGTGGTGGATGAAATCGCTTCTGCGATGAAATCCTGCTTCGCAGGGTTATAACAGACGGATTTGATTTCATCCAAGGCAGCGCCTTGGATTTCATCTGAGTAAAGCGAAGATTTCATCGTGGCGTAGCCACGATTTCATTCAACCAACAGAAAAAGAGAGGACATTTCGGCTACTGACCGATTTGTTCTCTCTTTCTGCTTGTTATATGGGCTTGGGCTTAGCCCATATTTGCGTTTGACAAGTCAAATGCGATGCTTGAACTTTTGTCAAAGCGAAAATTCTCCGCTAAGGATATCACCATATAGGCCGGTTTTTTTGATTAATAATGTCCGTGCGTAGGCACGGCGTGAATAATGTCTTGCGCTCACGCAAGTGTTGTTGTTAGCTTTTTGACTACCTTTTGAAATTACACCATACTCAAACGTTTTTGACCGGGTGGTAAAAGTATACCAGGTTTGACTACCTTTTGAAATTACACCATACTCAAACAAAAATTCGTGTCGCTTATGTGACAAATTAGTTTGACTACCTTTTGAAATTACACCATACTCAAACGCCAACATATTATAGGCCTGACGGACACAAGTTTGACTACCTTTTGAAATTACACCATACTCAAACCCCTGTAAGCAATATCAACAACGGCATCCAGTTTGACTACCTTTTGAAATTACACCATACTCAAACTCTTTGCTGTACTTCCTTTCGTTTTTGAAGGTTTGACTACCTTTTGAAATTACACCATACTCAAACTGGCTCACCTTTTTGAACACCAGGCAAAGCGTTTGACTACCTTTTGAAATTACACCATACTCAAACGTGTAGTATATTGATACATTTTCCAAAAGTGTTTGACTACCTTTTGAAATTACACCATACTCACCCCAAAAAATTTGAGTATTTTTACGCACCACACGCATTAATTTCAAAAGGTAATAGTGTAATAACATATTTATTTTAACATATTTTTATAATTTATGCAATAAACTGACAAAAATCATTATCGCAAACGGTTATTATTAAGGATACGCCTGTTGATTCTATAATCAAGGTTGATATTTCTTTTATATACACCTTTTTTATATCTTCTCCGCGGCAAATCATATATCCAAGTTTATATTCAAGCTTGCATCTTTTGCTTATTATAACGACGCGCCAACTCAAAAAAAGCTTTTAAAATCAATCACTTTGTGATAAAGTCCTGTAGGCGATTGTAATATCATTTTTACTTCTTTGTCCTGTATTGCTTTATTTGTTCTAATTATGATAGTTTTAGGACCGCCAATCAATTCAATGTTTGCACTACAAGGCTTACATTGCATCAACTTCAACATTTCGAATAGAACAATACATTGCTTCTCTAACGATAAAGTAAAAAATTTCTCCCTACCATTAATTAACGTCTTTGCTTGGTTTCTTAAGGTTAATAATCCCTCATAAATTTTTGACGAAAGCTTTTGGGTCAACATATCGTAAAGCTTTAAGTTATCTTCAGCGTTAATATGCTCGCTAATCGGTAAATCCTTACGGAAATACTTCTTTTTATCCCTGAAGCAATTAGCAATCTTTTTAAGATATCTTAATTGACTGTCTTCCAATAAAAGTTGAGTCGCATTACACAACACTATTTGATCACCTGTTTTACCCCTTATATAAGCATAAGTTCCGTCAATATTGAATAAGGTGTTTACCTTGATAACTTCTATTAAGATTTCAGGCTCGTTTAACCCGAGCACAGTCTTACAGTATTCCGTCTTTTGCTCTTTGGTTTTCAGCTTTTTATCAGTAAGTATTGATACTGTTTCAAGCGTCAACAAGGTCTTACCCTTTTTGCCAACACTTTTAACCAGCATAAAATAAGCAGTTGAAGCACCTGTATAGCCGCCGTATTTTGCCGTATCGGTTAGTGGGCCGGTTTCCTTAAGCGGTATTAAAGTATCGTTATTATCCTGGGCCACCTGCAAGGTTGCATCAAACATTTTACCCGTCCCCATTGACGTAAATCTGACCACACGGCAAGTGTTTTTACTTGCTATACTGTAAATTCTATTTTCATCGCCGGCTTTCCACGCGTTTTTTACGTCATAGTTTAATAATTTTGTCGGGTTATGCTGTTCAAAATTATGCGTCTTAAAATAGACGGCTGCATTATGGCCGTATTTTGTGTTATAAACGTTGCCTATAACCACGTTTATGTATGCGTCCTTTGCGTGGTGTAAATCGTTTAATTCTCTTACCTTTACAAGCTTAATCCTATCTTTAATTTCAGCTGCGTTGGCGGCTTTGGCATAAACTATTTCAGCTTCCGGTAAAAGCTTTTTAAGTATCTCTGCAACCGCCTTTGTGCTTTGGCGTGTTTCAACCAGCTGACGGTTGATAAAGTCAGCACACTCGTCTTCCGTGAGTGGGTAATTTCGCACCAGGCGTTCAAACTTGGTGCGCGTAATTAAACCATATTTTAAAAGCTTTTCCCAATGGGCGCGCATTTTTGTTTGGGTTTCGGCTGGTAACGGATACCTATCACCTTTTGTAAATTGATTAAACTTTTTGCTTGCTAAAACCCTGTTGTTTAAGCTGTCATCTTTTATTTTGGATTGCGGATAAATATGGTCGATATCGTAAAGATTTTCATTAAAAAGCTTATTTTTATCAATGGGTTCACCAGTATATATGTCACGCCCCATTTGTGTGTAATAAAGATAAAGCTTATCACTATTAAATTTTGTATCTTCTTCCTTTTCTATTTGCTCTTTCCATGCACGGCCTTCTTCTTTAATCTTCGCGTATAGGTCGATTAAACGTTGTTTTCTTGTAACTGTGCGACTGCCTTTTTTGGTTTCACCTTCACCGCGCGCCATCTCGATAAACACCTTTGTAGGCTCTTCTTTCATAGCCTTGCGGATTTCTTTAACAATGCTTACGGTGCGCCAGATTGCCCTTTTTACAGACGGTGAACAATAAAGCTCATCAACGGTTTTGTAGGTTATCTTTTCGTCAATGCTGCTTTCATTATTAATTTCATCAATAGCCTTTCTGTACCCGTGCGACATTGAAAGCAACTGCATAAAGTTTTCGTTGCCGACGCGCATTTTATCAATGATTGATAACAAAACGCCGTCTTGGTCAACGTCTTCACTGCACGCAGGGCTATAAACTTCAGTCAACAATTTTTTGGAAAGTCTTCCCCATTTGTTATAGTTAAGCCCTTTTAGCTTTTTAATCTGTTCTTCGTTAAGGATTTTACCGTACTTACCTTTGATTAGCTTTTGCAATCTGTCTTTGTCGGAAATCACAGTTATCCAAAGGATAATTTCTTCACACATTTGGGCGTTTGTATCAACCAAATCGCCAACAATGGCTTTAAAGTCAATATATGATGATAAACTGCTTGTAAAATCCCCGTCAGTTCCGCTGAATAAATTTTCGTACTTTTCGTTCTTGTCAACAAGCCCGGCTTTGACTAATTGTTCAAAGCATTTTTTAAGCGTTACCTTTTTATGGCTTTTAGCATAATCTAAAATTATGCGCTTTACTTCGGGTATCTTTTCACCGTTGACCTTAAGGTTGTTCAATTCGTTTAAGAACATATATTCACTATACAAAAGTGAACTTTGCGGCAAAACGTCTTCCCCAACCAAATAACTGCATTTATTTGTCATCCTTTGGATAAATCGTTCTTCTGATTTATCCTTATCAACAACGTTATCAAAGTTCCACGGCGTAATTGACGTTGCTTCCTGCCCGTTACGCTTAACCATCCAGGAGCATTTTGTCTGCTTGGTTGTAAACGGCCCAACGTAATAGGGCACCCTAAAGGTCATTAGCTTCAATATCTTTTCGCTAACGGTTAATCCATCTGTTTTTTGTTTTAAAAACGGATACTTTTCTTCAGCTGTTTTTAGTATTGCTTCTAATTCGTTAAGGTGGGCCTGGTATGGTATAACGCCATTTTCGCCGGAAATCTGCTTTGGCATAAAAATGCCCTTTTCTATTTTTTCTAAAATAGATTGGTCGGTCACGCCAATGCACTTATCACCTGTTTTTCTTAAAAAGTCATAAAAATCTTGCTTGCTGCAGTGTTTATAACTTTTTTGCTTATCCATGCCTATATACGCTGCGTAATTGTTTATTTGTTCGCCTTTGTTTTTTGGCCTTCTGAATGCCAATTCGTACTTTTCAGGACAATTTTGACGTATGTATGCTTTTAGTTGCTTTAAGTCATTTTTATGCGTTTCGTAAATTTCAACTTTTGCTTGCGATATATATTCGCACCCATGTAAAATCCCGTCTAACAAAGCTAAATCGTAAACCGATTTTAATGCGTTAATAACCGTTATGCATCCTTCGTCTATTGACGTTTCTAACTTACCTAAACTTTCGTCATACTTATTATCGCTAAATGAAAGCTTTTCTACTTCGCCGGAGTATTCTTGCAGGTTGAATAATTCCTTAATTACAAAAGTAGTCCCTGCCAAAGCCTTACTTATTGCAACGCGCTGTTTATTTTTGCTGTCGCCTAAAAGCGCGGCTATTTGCTTCTGCTTGTCGCTTGGGCGCAGCTTTTTATCAATAAGCAAGTCAAAAATCTCGTCAGCACAATTAATTTCTGAATAGTTTTCATCAAGCTCTGTTAAGGTTTGGTTTATTATTTTAAACGCATTATCAAGATAGGATTTATCCCCAACGTTAAAGTCACGGCCTTCAAATAAAAAATGACCGCGGTTTTTAATTATGTGATGTATTGCCAAATACAGCTTTCGCACGTCATTTGGCGCGCTCGTAATTAACTCGTTGCGCAAATGGAAAATCGTAGGATACTTTTTATGATAGTCTTTATCCTTAAACGCAGCGTCTGCAAACAATATGTTTTTGGTTGACACCACCTTGTCTTTATCTTCTAATAGAAATTGACTGTTGTTAAGCCTAATAAAAAACGTCGGGTCAGTTTTTGCAATTTCTTCAGCAAAAAGCTCTTGCAACAGCATAATACGATGATGTACACGCGCAAGTCTTCGGCGCGACGTTCTGTATCCCCTACGCTCTGCCGCCGTTTTTGCTTCATCAAATAAATAACTGCCCCAATAATCTTTACCGCGGACCTTAATTAAGTTATATTCGCTATCCGTAACAGCCCAACCGACAGATTCGGTACCAATATCTAACCCGATATAATATTTTTTACGCATAAACCCTTGACAACCCCTTTATTTTGTTATACAATGTAACCACAAAAGGCGACTACCTTTTGAAATTACACCATTAGTTCAAATAAAAATTTTTCACACCGCCGTTTTTACGGTTATGTACGATGTACATGCACTAAACCCCTTTGCGCAAAGGGGTTTTTGCTTTTTATTGTTTATATTATATATTAGTTGTCACGCATTGTCAATAGGCTGCTATTTTTTTATTTGACCAGACTTAAGCGCATGGTTTAGCATTTACAATCAATGATTATTAATTGCATCAAGTTTTACTTGTTTCCTTTAACGTAAATAACCCTAACTAAAGCAAAAACCGACCTATAGGCCGGTTTTTTTGAGATATAATTAATAATGTCCGTGCGTATGCTCGGCGTAAATAATGTCTTACTCTCACGCAAGTATTGTTGTTAGCTTTTTCAAAAACGTTGTTAGTATTTACAATCCTTCAGTCTTTGACTTCGTCAAATCCAGCTCCCTTTACACAAGGGAGCCTTTTTTAATTTATTAAAGACTTTTTGCCAAAGGCAAAAAGTTTACCACAATTCTTCATTCTTCATTCTTCATTCTACCAACCGCAAAGCGGTTGTGGCGTCAGAATCCCCTAAATCCTTTGCCCCATTAGGTGAAACGCTATGCTCCTTCCAAAAGCATTTTATCTGCCACAAGGGCGATAAATTCGCCATTGGTTGGCTTTTCGCTGTTGACGTAAGCCCTTACGCCAAACACAGCGTTAATGGTTTCAATGCGGTTTCTGTTCCAGGCAACTTCTATTGCGTGGCGGATAGCGCGCTCTACCTTTGACGCGCTTGTTGCGTACCTATCCCCTATCATCGGGTAAAGCTTTTTGGTTATGCTGTTGATAACCGACGGATTGCTTACGGCAATTTTTACGCCTTCGCGCAGATAGGTATAACCCTTTATGTGGGGCGGAATCCCAACTGAAATAAATATCTTGCTGATTCTCTCATCCAAGCTCAACGTGTGCCTTGTTTCGCCACGCACACCGCCTTCTTGGGGCTTTGTTTCAACAAGTTCTGAAATGCGTTCCTTTAAAACCTGCGGGTCGATTGGCGTTGTCATATAGTATGACGCACCGCGCTCAATCGCCGTTTTTATAAGGCTGTCGCTTGATATACTGCTTAAAACTATAACCTTTGTCTGTGGTAACTCCCGGGTGGCGTCACTTATGATTTTTAAACCGTCAACACCGGGCAAAACAAGGCCCGTAACTATTATATCCGGTGCTAATGCACCAACTAAATTCAAGGCTTCTTCGCCGTTTAAGGTCTCGCCAACTATCTCATACCCGGCGTCTATTATAACGGGTTTTATCTCATCTATATCCGTTTGTCTTTCAACTGAAAGTAATATTGAATACTTTTTCATACATAATTCCCCATACTGCAAAATTTAGCTTAATGACATTATAGCACAATTAATTGGCAAAATAAAGCAAATCTTAACGAATTATGAATATATTTTTAAAATTATATTCAATATTTTGTCGAATTATGTATAATATTATCGATTTGTGTAAAACGCCCGCCTTTTATAGTTATCAATACAAACAAATCTTACCCCCGCACAAAAAAAAGAAGTACCTATTGGCACTCCCTTTTTTTATGAAAGCAGTCTATTATAGACTAATTATTAAACTTCATCAAACCTTTATACCACGTGGGTATATCCTTGCTCATATTATCGTACCATAAAAGGATTTCCTTTACCTGCTTAAGCATTACGTTTACTTCATCTTCACCAAAAGGGATTGCCCAATATACCGACGAAAGAGCATTGCTTGAAATGTATAGCGCAAGCAATTTCCAAAATTCAGGCGGCACGTTATCGCTAAAATATCCGTTAACAAGCCCCGTTGCAAACGGGTGTGATTTTTGCGCGCACCACACAATGCGGTTAAATTCTTCCCATGGATCACCGTAATCATTGCGGTTAAAGTCTATGACGTAAAGCTTATCGCTGCGGTCAATTATCATATTACCAATGTGATAATCACCGTGCTGATAGACCTGCGGTCTGTTTTTTAATAAATGGCGATTTTCATTTATGTAGTCAATAAACGCCTGACCGTTATCGTACTTGATAGGACACTCGCCGTACTTTTTAATTTTGTAATCCATTTTTCGATTGAAGTAAATTTCCCAATCTTCTTGATTTTTAGGCGCAGGTATAGAGTGAATTTTACGCAGTATCTGCCCCGCTTCAACGCCGAAAGCATATTGCTTTGCTTCAGAATACTTTGCAATAACCTGCTCCGCATCTTCACCATCAATCCAGCTTTGAATTGAATATACGCCTTCATCACAAACGCCAAACTCGATAGGCTGACACATCGGGATACCTAAAGATACAAGCTTTTTCATTATGTTAAATTCTGACAGCTTTGCTTCATACTGCTTCGCATCGCTGATACGTAAAAGATACCGCGCACCGAATTTATCTGTAACACGATATTTTTTATCACTTGACCAGCCTTTATCTATTAGTTCTCTCGTGCAAAAATCCATTTTATCCCCAAAATAGCAAAATAATGTTGGTATATTATAGCAACAAATCCTAATTATTACAAGCAAATTAAACGTTTTATTAACTAAAATAATATAGATTTTAGTCAAACGTCACTCTACAAGTCGATTATCAGCGTGTTTTTGCAAAACCACCTGCAATGCTGCTACGTGTCATAGGTTCTATCTTAAATGAGAAAACAAAAAAAAGAAGCACCTAATGGTACTTCCTTTTTTGGCTCCACAATCCAATCCTAAACCGAACACAGTAAAATCACTGATAAAATCTAGGATTTTGCATTTCAAAATTTTTAATTTTTGTAAAACTTATGTCATTTTTTGAGTAATTTTATTATTTTTTTTTGGGGGGGGGAGTAAGACATCCCAAGGTTAAATTTGTCACTCAAGCCCCAAATTATGATTCATAAGATTCCAGCTTTTTATTTATCTCGTAAAATCTCTTGCTCCTCGTGTTTTCTTGGTAATCATAACGGTCTTGTTATTCCCTGCTTTAAGGATTAAACAAACCCATTTTTCGCCTTTGACCACTTGCGTAGATTTCTGGTCTTATTTTTACCTAATTTTTGATAATTTTAAGTCTGTAATCGCGAACTACAATACAGCATTGTTTCTATATTAAGAAACTGCCGAAAGGATAATTATACCTGTTGATACTAACGCCAAAGGAATATAAAACCAAAACTCTGTCTTAGAGAACATACAACTTAACCAGGTGTTTTTCTCAGTTTTAAACTCTTCCAAATGAGCGTTCATACTAAAGTCTATTTCACTTTCGTTCATATTTCGCACCTTGTTATATAGTGAGCGATAGAGCCTTTCTTGCAGCAAATAGAACGCATCCAATCCCCAAAATACGAGTATCGGAATATAAGCTACAAGGAAGTACATTTTGTCAGTATCTTTCCCTGCCAAAACAAAAATACCTGCGATAAGTGTAACCGCCCATCCTTTCAAAGCAAATGAGTTGCTTGACATTCGTGTAATTACGCCTTGAACGTAGTCTAAATGCTTATGTTTATTTTCCATAGTACCTCCACTAACTTTCGAACCATTTTCGTAAAGGAGTTAAATATCCTCTATTTCCAGCGGGTTTAATTTCTCTAATATAGTATCCTGGAGTTATCGTCTCGCCATCACTAAATTTTTCACCTTGTCCAAAATAGGTAATATAAGGATATATCTGCATATATTCGTTTCCCTTATATTCTCTTTCTGAAACATCAGCTTTTTTTATCGGAAACAAGGCAATGTGGTCCTTGAATTTATTAGCATCACCAAACCCTAATTCCCAATTGCACCATTTTGATTCGATAGCATCTTCAGTTGCCAGCAAAATGAATTTTTTACAACTTTTAATCCGCTCTTTAATTTTGCTTGCGGTCACTCCAGATGTTATTTGGGGCATACTTGGATCTCTACTATCAATATAACACTTAACACTATATTCCTTTTCTAAAAATCCGATTACACCTCTTAGTTCTTCCAAATCGCTATGCTTATGAGAAATAAAAACAGTAATTCTGGAATCACTTGAAAAAGCGTCATGCCGCAAAATGGGTTCTCGGAACTCATTTAATGTTGACACTTTATACGAGGAAAAGCTTCCCTCGTTAAAAACGTATCTCCTCATATTTTTTCACCACCTAATTTAATCCAACTCCTTACAGACGTCGTATTGCTCGATTTTACTTTGAATGTCATACGCTTTATCAATATAGGTTTCGGGGGCTTTTATAAAATCTTCCCATTTTACCGTAGTCATATAACTACTGTCACCATAATATACTATAGATCCGTCATCACATTCTTTATTGTTAGGGCGCTTAATATTAAACATATTCTTTCGCATAATCTCAAACAAGAAATTGGTCTTATATGAACAGCAGGGATTTAAACAGCAGGTTTTCCTAAATGTAAAATATTCGTATGATCCGTATGTATCGGGAAGTATTATCGCAAGCAACGCGTTACTTGAACTCTTTACCATATTATCACTAATATTCTTTCTATATACTTCCTTCAGAGAATACGATATTTCCCATGGAATCCACTGTTCCCGATCAGGCAAGTAAGTCTGACGCATGCCTTTCGAAATCATCACAATAGTTAGCGTACTATCGTAGATACGATCTTTTAATTTCGTCCAAATAGCATCATCGGACAATCCAGATAAATCATCACCATCTGTTTCTCCTTTATAGATGTGTTCTGACATCTTAGAAATATATTCCTCTAATTTATCAACATATGTACGAACAGTATCATGACGCCAACTATTAGTTAACTGCTTAACATCTGAATCGGCATATTTATAAGATACAAATATTTTATGTCCCATTTATTGGCCCTCTTTGGAACAAATAATTACTAGTGTTGATTATATCACAAAAAGAGTCTTTTGTATACCTTTTATCCGAATTTTCTAAAAAATTCTTCCTTTTCTATTTCAGTGAAACCCGAAAAATCAAAAACAACATTTTTTATACTTACTGTATTATAAACCTTTTCACTTTCCTGTAATGTAACCTGATTACTATCATAATGTATTCTTGCTATTCGAAAGCACTTATTATCCCTAATCAATAATTTTGCATATTGTGGTTGCTTCAATTCCATCACCTCTTTTTATTTTATCTCCCATATTATAATGCTCTAATAGTAAAAAATAACTCGTAAAAAGTCGAATCGAATTTTTCTTTGTTTATTGATCCTAATTTTTTTGGAAACTCTCGCCAACGATTGCTCCTTTTTATTATGTGTTGATCGTCGTATTCATCTCTGCGATTTTTGCATTCATTTCTTCGCTCAGCACCTATCAATTCTCGTCATAAATGCCCGTGCCTCTGTTTTCGGGTTGCAGGCAAAACACCTATTGAAAGTATAAAAAAAGACACACGATTGTGCATCCTTTTTGTGACTCCCCTAAAATTATCCGTTTATTATAAAAAAATATAATAATTAAATATTTTATCCATTTAAACGAATAAAAATTATTAATTTGTTTTCAATATATTTTTTATCAAATATCTTAAGCCAACATCCTATTACTTAAATTTTATCATGAATTTTTGAAATGTCAATACTTATATGACAATTTTATTGCAACAATCTAATTTATATACTATACTTATCAACAAAACCTAAGGAGAAATAAAATGAGTGAGTATACTAAAAAAATTAAGAAAAAAATTATTAACCGTTATTTAAATGGAGAAAGTATATCAAGTATATCAAAATCTACAGGTATTGCACGTAGCACCATATATGAATGGATAAATAATGCTAATAAATCTACAAAGATAACAAAAGATTTAAATCTGAGAGATATTCATGATTTAAAAATCAAATGCGACAGACAAAATAAAATAATTGATATAATCAGATTATCGAGTTGTACAGAAAAATCATCTCAAATGGAAAAATATCACGCAATTGATAAACTTTCAACTAAATATAATGTTCATACTATTTGTGAAGCATTAGAAGTATCTAAAGGAAGTTATTATAATTATCTATTAAGAAACAAAAAAGAAAACACTGTTTACGCAAAAAATTAGGAATTGTTTACAAATTTAATTGAACAAATATACAATGAAAGCGGGCACATTTATGGAGCAGGAAAAATCACTGCTATTTTAAAAAGTAAGGGCTATAAAGTATCCGAAGAAACGGTTAGTAAAATTGTACATGAAAACGGATGGTTTTCAATGCGTAGTTGTTCAAAAAAATTATATAATCGCGATCAGCATCGCAAACGCAAAGAAAATTTATCAAATCGCTTTTTTATTGCCAATAGACTAAATGAAATTTGGGTAAGCGATGTTACTTGTTTTCCGGTTAATGATAAAAATCAATACATTTGCGTTATAATAGATATTTTTTCTCGAAAGGTAATAGCATATAAAATATCAAGAAAAATTCAACTCAACTTACGCGAGCAACATTTGATATCGCATACACAAAAAGAAACCCAACACTCCCCTTAATTTTTCATAGTGACCGTTGTTGTAACTATACGTCAAAAAGGTTTATGAATCATTTACAAGATTTAGGCGTTCAATAATCTTTTTCGCAAAAAGGGAATCCGAAAGATAATGCCGTAGGTGAATCATTTTTCTCTAATATGAAAAAAGAAGAACTTTATAGAGCTAATTATAAATCTGAAAGAGAATTAAAAAAATCAGTTAGCAAATACATAGAATTTTATAACGAAGACGCCCTCATACTACGATATCGTATAAACCTCTAAATCTGTTTGAAAAACTTAATATTCAAGTATAAATTTATACCTTTATTTACAACCTAAATAGTTCAATTTTTTAATTTTTCTTAGGAAAAAATAATTATACAAATCAAACAGTTATGGTTCGTAAAAAACTGGTAAATAAAAAAATCGAACACGTTTTTTGAACTGTTTGAACAAAATGTGTCCGATTATATTAATTTTAAAAATTGCTGATATAATGCTGAATTTTGCAATAAAAAAGCCTTACAATCGAACAATCATAGTTCGTTTTTGTAAGGCTTTTCAAGTGGCTCCCCTTGTTTGATGGCAAGCATCAACGCGTTCACAAACTGCGTTTGTTCGGCTTAGGATTTGAACCTACGGTCCAGTCGTAAAGCACAGCTTTACTCCATTTGCTAAAAAGGTGCGAAAGCGCACCTTTTTTTAACGCAAATTTACCCTCCGTGCGTTACTCAGCGCAAGCGCTTGCGTTACTGCTACGTGTCGTAGGTTCAACACACAAGACAAACAAAAAAAGAAGTACCTATTGGTACTTCCTTTTTTTGGCTCCCCCTGTAGGATTTGAACCTACGACCCTCCGGTTAACAGCCGGATGCTCTACCGCTGAGCTAAGGAGGAATATTTGAATGCGGCAGCTCCTTATCCTCCCGTGCCGTTGCCAGCAAAGTACTTTCAGCGCAATTGAGCTTAACTTCTGTGTTCGGGATGGGAACAGGTGGGTCCTCAACGCTATCGCCACCGCAATGGTTATATAACAGTTATC
>JAFQEA010000022.1 GCA_017399185.1 Clostridia bacterium | reverse complement strand
TTTTGTGCAATACCGAAAAACAAATAACTGTCCTTTAAGTTGTTGTAATTTTTATTTGGAATCATTCTATCGTATCTCCTTCATAAACAAATTCAGCAGGACCGTTCATTATAACCGAACCGTCTTCATTCACTTTAATTTTTAAGTCTCCGCCGTCAAGTTTTACGGTCACAAATTCATTCATTTTTACGTATCCTTTTTTAACAGCGGCTGAAACCGAGGCACATGCACCGGTTCCGCAAGCCATCGTTACGCCGCTACCGCGTTCCCAAACACGCATACGCAAAGTGTTTTCGTTAAGCACCTGTACAAATTCAACGTTTACGCCTTCGGGGAAATTTTTATCGTGCTCAATGATCGGTCCTATAACGGTTATAGGCTCTTTTTCCGCATTGTCAACAAATATAATAGCGTGCGGATTTCCAACTGATACGGGAGTCAACGCAATTTGTTTTCCATCTACAATAACGCTCATATCTTCAAAGCATTCGGTTTTGCCCATATCAACGGACACCTGCTTTACTTTTCCGCATATTACGTGAAGTTGAAGCGTTTTAATACCAGAAAGCGTTTCTATTTCTAAATACGTTTTATCCGTGTATCCTTTATCGTAAACGTATTTTCCAACACAACGGATTCCGTTACCACACATTTTTGCTTCGCTTCCATCTGCATTGAATATTCGCATTTTGAAGTCGGCCATTCTTGACGGCGAAATATATATCATCCCGTCCGAACCTGCGCCGAAATGTCTTTCCGAAAGGCGGATGGACAATTCTTCTATATTTTCGGGGACTTCTCCGTATACGTATAAATAATCGTTTCCAAGTCCGTGCATCTTTGTAAAATGCATAATTTCCCTCCTTTAATCGTCTATCTTAGATATTCCTATCGTTACTTCTTCTAAAACGTCGAGCAAAACCTTAACCGTGTCAAGCGACGAAAGAACAGTGACGTTGTTCTCTATTGCACAACGTCTAATCGCAGCACCGTCTTCATAATGAACACCCGACAAAATCGCGCGTGTATTTATTACGTAACTGACGTATCCCGCACGAATGGAATCGAGAATTTCTTCGCTCCCTTCACTGAGTTTTCTACGAACTCTTGTTCTGATTCCGTGTTCTTTCAAAAAGTTAGCCGTGCCGATTGTAGCTTCAATATTAAAGCCCATATCATAAAAGCGTTTAACGAGTGGAAGCGCCTCTTCTTTATCTTCGTCGGCAAGCGTTACAACCGCAGTTCCGTAATTTTGCATATGAACCCCCGACGCTATGAAAGCCTTATACATCGCTCTATGCAATTTTTTATCATAGCCTATCGCTTCTCCCGTAGATTTCATTTCGGGCGAAAGATACGAGTCCATTCCTTTTAGTTTAGAGAATGAAAATGCAGGTGCTTTTACGTACCAGCGCTCTTTTTCTTTTGGATAAATCTCGGTTATACCTTGTTCTTGCAACGATTTTCCAAGTATAACGAGCGTAGCAATATCAGCCAAGCTATACCCCGTTGCTTTGGACAAGAACGGAACCGTTCTCGATGAGCGAGGGTTGACTTCGATAATATAAACGTCTTCTTTTTCATCAACGATAAATTGAATATTGAAAAGACCAATTATACCGATACCAAGCCCAAGTTTTTCCGTATATTCAAGAATCGTCTTTTTTACCTTGTCAGAAATACTGAAAGTAGGATATACGCTTATGCTGTCGCCGGAATGCACACCCGTGCGTTCGACAAGTTCCATTATTCCAGGAACGAACACGGTTTTTCCGTCACAAACCGCATCAACTTCTACTTCTTTTCCACGGATATATTTATCCACCAAAACGGGTTTGTCTTCATCAATTTCTACCGCAGTTTTTAAGTAATGACGAAGTGCTTGCTCTTTTGCGACTATTTGCATTGCTCTACCACCCAAAACGAAAGATGGACGAACAAGAACGGGATATCCGATTTCTTTTGCCGCTTTTATGCCGTCTTCTATATTTGTAACAGCATAGCCTTTAGGCTGCGGAATATTAAGTTCTTTAAGCAATTTTTCAAACGCATCCCTGTTTTCTGCTTTTTCGATAGCGTCGCAATCTGTGCCGATTATCTTAACACCCCTTTCTCGTAACGGCTCCGCAAGATTTATCGCCGTTTGCCCGCCGAGAGAGGCAATTACGCCTTCGGGTTTTTCAAGGGCTATTACGTTCATAACGTCTTCGGGCGTTAAGGGTTCAAAGTACAGTTTGTCGCTTGTCGTGTAATCGGTGGAAACCGTTTCGGGATTATTGTTTATAATTATCGCCTCATATCCTGCCGCTTTAATGGTTTTTACTGCATGGACTGTGGAATAATCAAACTCTACCCCCTGACCTATACGGATAGGCCCACTACCTAATACAAGTATTTTTTTCTTATTGGATACGATAGATTCGTTTTCTTCTTCGTACGTTGAGTAAAAATACGGAACGTAACTCTTAAACTCCGACGAGCAAGTGTCTATCATTTTGTAGACGGGGAAAATATTTTCACGCTTTCTCAAATTGAATACTTCAGTTTCTGTCTTTTTCCAAAGTTTTGCTATTTCTTTATCTGAAAAGCCTGTCTTTTTGGCGTCGAATAGCGTTTCAATATCTAAGGGATTGTTTTTTATCTCTCTTTCTTCGTCAATTACGTTTCTTAATTTGCGCAAAAAGAAATTGTCAATCTGCGTTTTTTCTCCTATCTCTTCAAGCGATACGTTTCTTCTTAAAAGTTCGGCAATGGCGTAAATTCTATCGTCTGTGCCGTGCTTAATATAATCAAGCAAGTCTTTCGTTGCCACGCCGTCGAACTTACTCATATACAAATGGTAAACACCGATTTCAAGTGAACGAATTCCTTTCAATAAGCTCTCTTCAAAAGTTCTACCCACACTCATCGTTTCGCCCGTTGCTTTCATTTGTGTGCCGAGTTCATTATTTGCATCGGTAAACTTATCGAAAGGAAACCTCGGCATTTTAGTGACAACGTAGTCGAGCGCGGGTTCAAACGCAGCCGAAGTATTTGCAAGCGTTATTTCTTCCAAACGCATTCCGACTGCAACTTTTGCAGATACTCTTGCAATAGGATATCCACTTGCTTTGCTTGCAAGTGCGGACGAGCGGGATACTCTGGGATTGACTTCTATTAAATAATACTGAAAAGATTTTGGATCAAGCGCAAACTGAACGTTACAACCGCCTTCAATTTTAAGTTCCCTTATAATTTTTAATGCGCTATCTCGCAACATGTGATACTCTTTATTCGTCAACGTTTGCGACGGACAAACTACAATAGAATCACCCGTATGTATCCCGACAGGATCGAGATTTTCCATGTTACAAACGGTAATCGCCGTATCGTTTGCGTCACGCATTACCTCGTACTCTATTTCCTTAAAGCCTTTTATACTCTTTTCAACAAGCACCTGATGCACGGGAGACAACGTAAGGGCGTTTTTTAGAATTTCGGCGCACTCCTTTTCATCATCAGCAAAACCACCGCCCGTTCCGCCTAACGTAAACGCAGGACGTAAAACAACGGGATAACCGATTCGCTTTGCTATTTGTAATCCTTCTTCTATCGTGTTAGCGATTTCGGAAGGTAAAACGGGTTCTCCTAAATCCTCACAGAGTTTCTTAAAGAGTTCTCTATCTTCCGCTCTTTCAATACTTTCGCTTTTCGTACCTAAAAGTTCACATCTACACTCTTTAAGAACGCCTTTCTTTTCAAGTTGCATTGCCAAATTCAAACCCGTTTGACCACCTATCCCCGGCAAGATTGCGTCAGGGCGTTCGTATCTTACGATTTTTGCAATATATTCAAGCGTTAAGGGCTCCATATAAACTTTATCCGCAATTGTCGTATCTGTCATTATCGTTGCAGGGTTGGAATTACAAAGAATCACTTCATATCCCTCTTCTTTAAGAGCAAGACAGGCTTGCGTGCCTGCATAATCGAATTCCGCTGCCTGACCGATAATGATTGGTCCCGAGCCAATGACAAGTATCTTTTTAACGTCGTTTCTTTTAGGCATTTTTGTTCTCCTTGATGATATTAATAAACTTATCGAAAAGGTAGCTACTGTCCTGTGGTCCAGGGGCACTTTCGGGATGATATTGAACACTGAAAATCTTATCTTTCTTGCATTCTATCCCTTCAATCGTCCCGTCTAAAAGGTTTACGTGCGTAACCGTAAGCGGCGTATTTTTAAGGCTACTCTCCTCAACCGCATAAGAGTGATTTTGCGAAGTTATTTCTATCTTTCCCGTTGCCAAGTTTTTAACTGGATGATTTCCGCCTCGGTGTCCGAATTTTAATTTATACGTTTTTGCACCGTATGCAAGCGATATAATCTGATGTCCTAAGCAGATGCCGAAAATAGGATATTTTCCTTTCAAATCTTTGATTGCGTTGATTACGGGAACTGCATCTGTCGGATCTCCGGGCCCGTTGGAAATAAATATGCCGTCAGGCTTCAAACTCTCTATCGCTTCACTGCTTGTATCAAAAGGAACGACCGTAACCGAAACGCCGCGCCTATTTAGGGAACGTACTATATTTTGTTTCATTCCGCAATCAATGGCAACAATTTTTATTTCTCCGTCTGCGGGATATTCCGTTATTTTCTTTCTACTCACCTTTGCAACCGCATCCGTCAAAATCGGCGCACGGCTTATGATTTTTACGCCTTCTTCCGATGTCGTTTCCATTCCTGTAAGCAAACAGCGTCTGCTTCCGTAATCTCGAATGGAGCGCACGAGCTTTCTCGTATCGATTCCGTAAATACCGGGGATTTTATACTCTTTCATTACTTCAGAAAGTGTTTTTTCACTTCTCCAATTCGACGGAAAATCATTATATTCTCTTACCGCAAATCCGCCTATGGTGGGCGTTTGCGTTTCAAAATCATCAGAATTAATTCCGTAATTCCCTATGAGCGGATAGCTCATCACTACCGTTTGATACGTATACGACGGATCGGATAAAATCTCTTGATATCCAACTGGCGAAGTATTGAATACTATCTCCGTTACTTTATCTTCCCCATCGCCGAACGCATATCCGTAGTATTCCGTGCCATCCTCTAAAATCAGTTTTCTGTCATACGGTCTTTTCATGTTAACCTCGCTTACTTCTTTCTCTCTGACAATTTCTGTTCAAAACGATTTTTACAAGTATTTTTCGGTATTTCAGTCGGATATTGACCGTCAAAACAAGCCGAACAGAAATTTTTGCCACCGATAAGTTGTGATAAACTTTCTTTGGGTAAATAGCCGAGACTGTCAACGCCTATCATCTTGGCAATAGCCTCTACCGTATGATGACAAGCAATAAGATGTTCTTCGGAATCTATGTCTGTCCCGTAATAGCAAGGATGTAAAAAAGGCGGAGCGGAAACACGCATATGAATTTCGGTTGCGCCTGCATCACGCAGAAGTTTTACGATTCTGCCGCTCGTCGTTCCACGAACGATTGAATCGTCAATCAAAATAACCCTTTTCCCCTTTACTGCCGTATTTACGGGCGAAAGTTTTATCCGAACTTTATCAAATCTGTCACTTTGCCCTGGCGATATAAAGGTTCTGCCTATATACTTATTCTTGATAAGTCCTATTCCGTATGGTATACCCGATTCCTGCGAATAACCGAGTGCAGCGTCAAGTCCCGAATCGGGAACGCCGATTACAACGTCCGCATTTACGGGAAACTTTTGCGCCAAAATTTTACCCGCCGTTATTCTTGCGCTTTGCACCGAAACACCGTCGATTATAGAATCGGGACGGGCAAAATAAATGTGCTCAAAAATACAGGTTTTCTTCTCTTTCGTATCACAATAATCGGTAAACGATTTTATCCCCTCGTTATTGAACACAAGCATTTCACCCGGTTGCAGATCCCTTATAAATTCTGCTCCTACGGCAGATAAGGCGCAACTTTCAGACGCGACAACGTAACTTCCCTCATCTGTTTTTCCGTAGCATAACGGTCTGAATCCGTGCGGATCACGCACAGCAATAAGCTTTGTCGCTGACATTAAAACGAGCGAAAACGCTCCTTCCAATTTTTGCATTGCCCTACTTACGGCAGTTTCGATAGAAGGCGCATTAAGTCGCTCTTTGGTTACAATATACGCAATCGTTTCCGTGTCTGACGTAGTATGAAATATTGCGCCCGAGAGTTCTAATTCGTCACGAAGTTCAAATGCGTTGCTCAAATTCCCATTATGCGCAAGTGCTAATTTCCCTTTTTGATGATTTACTTCTATGGGTTGACAATTATTTCTCGTTGTTCCTCCCGTGGTACCGTATCTGACGTGTCCCACAGCCATTGTTCCCATGGGAAAGGCAGCCAACTTTTCTTTAGAAAAAACTTCGCTGACAAGCCCTATATCTTTATGCGAATAAAAAAGTCCGTCGTCGTTGACCACGATTCCCGCGCTTTCTTGTCCTCGGTGTTGAAGTGCATAAAGTCCGTAATAAGCAATATTCGCAACATTTTCGGGTTGTGGGGAAATAATACCGAACACTCCGCATTCTTCGTGTATACTCATTATCCATTATTCTCCTTTTTATCTATTGCCGCTTTTATAAACCCTTTGAATAACGGATGTGCGTTATTCGGTCTGCTCTTAAACTCCGGATGGAACTGTACGCCGACGTAAAACGGACGCACTGTTATTTCCACCGTTTCAACCAATCTTTCATCCGGCGACGTTCCGGAAAGTTTCAATCCTGCTTTTTCGAACGCTTCTCTGTATTCGTTATTAAATTCATAACGGTGACGATGGCGTTCGGATATTTCTCTTTTACCGTAACATCTTTCCATCGTCGTTCCGTTCTTTATTTTGCAGGGATAACTGCCGAGCCTTAACGTTCCGCCTTTATCTATATCGTCGCTTTGTCCGGGCATAAAATCTATCACCTTATTCTTGCAAAGCTCGTCAAATTCGCCCGAGTTTGCGTCTAAGATACCGAGAACGTTTCTTGCATATTCGATTACGGCAATCTGCATTCCTAAGCATATCCCGAAAAACGGAATAGCGTTTTCTCTTGCATATTTTACAGCCGTAATCATTCCTTCTATTCCACGACCGCCAAAACCACCGGGAACGATAATCCCATCCGCTTCGCTAAGCTCTTCTTTTACACTTTCTTGATTTAACGTTTCCGAATCAACCCATTTTATGTTGATACGTGCACCGTATTCGTAGCCTGCATGTCTTAACGCTTCGGCGACCGAAAGATAAGCGTCGTGAAGTCTTACGTACTTTCCTACAAGCGCAATCGTCACGGTTTTTGCCCTGTTCTTAATTCTTTCAATCAGGTTTGTCCACTCCGTCAAATCAGGTTCTTTCGTTTCAAGCCCCAATTCTCTGCATACCACGCTTGAAAAATTAGAATTTTCAAGCATGAGTGGTGCTTCGTAAAGGTTAGACAAAGTTAAATTTTCGATAACACAATCTGGTTTGACGTTACAAAAAAGCGATATTTTTTTAAATATTTCTTTTTCGAGCGGCTCGTCCGCACGAAGCACTATAATATTTGGATTTATGCCCATACCCTGTAATTCCTTGACAGAGTGCTGCGTAGGTTTTGATTTGTGTTCGTCGGAACCTTTTATGTACGGAACAAGCGTAACGTGAATAAACAAGCTGTTTTCTCTTCCGACCTCCAAAGATATTTGTCTTACCGCTTCCAAAAAAGGCTGACTTTCTATATCGCCTATCGTTCCTCCGATTTCGGTTATAACAACGTCGGCATCCGTTTGTTTTCCGACACGGTAAACGAATTCCTTTATTTCATTCGTAACGTGTGGTATAACCTGAACGGTAGAGCCTAAATATTCGCCCCGACGCTCTTTATTCAAAACGTTCCAATACACCTTACCCGTAGTCAAATTTGAGTATTTATTCAAATCCTCGTCTATAAAACGCTCATAATGTCCTAAGTCCAAATCGGTTTCCGCTCCGTCTTCAGTAACGTATACCTCACCGTGTTGATAGGGGCTCATCGTACCAGGATCAACGTTGATATAAGGATCTAACTTTTGAGCAGCAACCTTTAAGCCTCTTGCTTTTAGAAGCCTGCCAAGCGACGCTGCCGTTATACCTTTTCCCAGTCCGGAAACAACGCCTCCAGTAACAAATATATACTTCGTCATAATACACCTTTTCCTTTACTCAAATTCCACCGTTGCAGGCGGTTTTGAAGTAATGTCATAGAGTACCCTATTTACTCCTTTTACTTCATTGACAATCCTACTTGAAACCTTATCAAGAACGTCGTAGGGTATTCGCGTCCAGTCTGCCGTCATAAAATCATCTGTTGTCACCGAACGCAATGCTATGGCATAATCATAACTTCTGCCGTCACCCATAACGCCGACCGAACGCATATTCGTAAGTGCAGCAAAGTATTGATTCATACTTTTTTCAAGACCTGCTTTCGCCACTTCGTCTCTGAAAATATAATCTGCCTCTCGCAATAGTTCAATTTTTTCTTTGGTTATCTCTCCAATAATCCGTATTCCAAGACCTGGACCGGGGAACGGTTGACGCTCTACCAAATATTCGGGAAGCCCAAGCTCTCGACCAAGTGCACGTACTTCGTCTTTAAAAAGCATTTTTAACGGCTCTATTATTTCCTTAAAATCCACAAAG
>JAFQEA010000021.1 GCA_017399185.1 Clostridia bacterium | reverse complement strand
GAATGAAGAATGAAGAATGAAGAATTGTGGTTAGTTTGCTCGTTTCACTCGCAAAGCTTAAGTAAATTTGAAACGATACTTTGTTTGAGTTTACTGAAAACTTAGGGTGAGTGGTGTTAAAAACGTTGTTAACTTATTTAAAAACGTTGTCATCCTGAGCTTTGCGCAGCAAAGCGTAAGGATCCCCCCAATTTATCCTGTTACTATATAAAAAAAGCACGCAAAACCGCGTGCTTTTTTGCCAATAAGGCAAACTAACGTTTGCAGTTATTTGCACAAGTAAGTGCAAATAACCGCCCTATAGGCGGACTTTTTAATTATTTTTTGATTGGTAAAAGCATTCTTGTTTGCTTTTTGTATTCCATAAAGCCTTGCTTTTTTGACTGGCGCTTATCTGCCATCGGGATACTGACAAACAAAAACATCAAAGTGTTTACGACAGCGCCCGTTAATAAATAAGCCTTACCAAGCGTAAGCGTGCAGGCTATTGCAACGCCCCACCACATAAGGATTTCGCCAAGGTAATTTGGGTGGCGGGAATACTTCCATAAGCCGTTTCTTATAAAGGTTGTGGTGCGGTTTAAACGGTATTTATGCATTTGCACGTCACTTACACCCTGCAAAATTGTTGCTGAAAGCGAAATAACGAAGCCCAAAACCTGCCACCAATTAAACGCCGCACGGGCAATAATTAAATAAACCGCAGGCATTATACACAGATAAACAACGATTGTTGGAAATAAGTGTATGCCCAAAAAGTTGATTAAGGGGTAAATTGCACCGGTTTTTTCCTTTAGCATAGTATAGCGCCAATCCTGCCAATTAAGGTTCTGGAAGGTATAAGCCCAATTAACCGTAAGCCTTAAGCCCCAAATGCAGATAACCCCTAACACCAATCCGCTTGACCAGGTTAAGCCAACTTTTGCCGCAAACAATGTTAAAATTACGATTGGTTGAACGCTCCAATACGGGTCGTAAACGGAAGAATTTTTAACGATTAAGCTAACGACAAAAACCGCCGCAGTTGAAGCAACGTCTGCAATAAGCAGCGAAAGCCAGATAGGCAAGTTGAACGCACCAAATACTATCACGCCAATTATACTTGCCACAACATAAGTTATAAAGACTAATAAGAAAGCAAGCTTTCTGTTTGATTTCCAAGTACTCATAAAAAACCTTGTCTTAAGTAATTAATTTCAGCACAAGTTATGATAGTACTTTATATATAATTTGTCAAATTAATTCTTACCCTTTTTAAATTTAATCAGGACTTTTTGCCCGGCAAAAAGTTCACCACAATTCTTAATTCTTAATTCTTAATTCTTCATTAAAAAAGCACGCAAAACCGCGTGCTTTTTTGCTAATAACGGGCTTATAGCCCAACTTTTATTGTTTTAGCGTTAAGGTTTCACAGGCGTTATCAACCTTATCCAAAATCAATTTCAAGGCTTCTTCAAGGCGGTCTGAAACGGCTTCGCTTACGCGGGTAAACCCAAGCCTTTGCGAAATCAAACGGAACATACCCAGCTTTTCAACGCTGACGTTTTGCTTTAAGACTTCAAGCATACCAAGGGCTAATTCTTCAAGGGCGATTTGCTTTACTTCCCTGAAGGTTGCACTGTCTTCCGCAGGTACGCGCAGCATTGGTATCTTCCTATCCCTTACGTATAAAAACCCATCCTTACGCTCGATTTTATAGTTTGTACATGTTGCCAAAATACGGTTGTATTCGGTGCGTACGGCACTTGTTACCTTATCCCTGCCAAACAGGAATAACACGCGCTTTAAAAGCCATTCTTCGCTGATTGGCGCTTCAAACTGGGCTATTGCAAAGATTGTTTTGGTTTTATCGTAAAAGTATCTTTCAGACGTTCTTACTTCATTTGCCTTAAGGTATTTAGGAAAGTCAAAATGCTCAACGGTTGCGACTTCTTCAAAGGAAACCTGTCCGCATTGTCTGTCTTCAGTAACCTTTCCTCCGCCCTTGTTTTGGTAGGCTATACGCAGCGCATCTATTAGCCTTTGCTTTTCCAAAGGCTTGTTTTTAAACCAGTCTGTTGACCAAATGCGGTAATAACGCCAGCCCATGCGCTCAAGGATTGCTTGACGCAGTCTGTCCCTATCCCTTGTGCTTTTAGCCATGCGGTAAGCCGTGCCGTCGCACTCAACAGCCAACAAATAATCGCCTGTTTCAGGGTGCTTTACTGCCAAATCAATCTTGAACGCCGACGTGCCTAGATTTCTTTCAACGTCAAAGCCCTGCCCGTAAAGGAATTCATAAACTTCGGTTTCAAACTCTAAAACGTCTTCTTCAAACGGGTTTACGCTTGCCGTACGCGCTAACGCAATCTGTCCGTTTTCAGCATAGTCAAGGTATTCCCTTAACAGCCTAGCGCCGACCGACTGGGTCCTTGTAAGGTCAATATCGGTATAGTGCATTGACGACACAAGCTGAACGTTATATTTAGCACGCGTAACGGCAACGTTTAGCCTGCGCTCGCCGCCATCGCGGTTTACGGGGCCAAAGTTAAGTAGCAGCCTGCCTCCCGGGTCCTTGCCGTAAGCAATACTGAAAATTATTACGTCCCTTTCGTCCCCTTGTACGGTTTCAAGGTTTTTAACAAAGAAAGGCTCTTGATTGTCCGATTTAAAGAAAAATTCTTTGGACGGGTCTTGCTTTCTGCGCTTTGCAATCAGCTTGTCGATAAGGTTTTGCTGTGAAATGCTGAACGCCACAACGCCAAGACTGCGTTCGGGGAATTTTTCGATATTTTCAAAGACCAGGTCAACGATTTTTTCAGCTTCCGCGCGGTTGGTTTTTGTCCGCCTGTCAAAGGTGCCGTCAACGTAAAAATAGTCAACGCCAACATTAGCGCCTTCCTTTTTAGCCGACGGGAAGGTAACCAAATCGTTTTCATAAAAGTTCTTGTTAGAAAAGGCAATAAGCTGTTCAAAGCGGCTTCTGTAGTGCCATTTTAGGCGCTTTTGCGGAAAGGCTGTTGAGCAGATATCCAAAATAGACTCAAAGTCGGTAACGTCGTCTTCAAAATCGTCGCTATCGTCCTGCGTGACCGTGCTGTTAAAAAAGTTGCTTGGCGGCATCTGCTTTGAGTCGCCAACCACGATAACCTGCTTGCCCCTGTAAATTGCGCCGATCGCATCCTGCGGGAAGATTTGTGAAGCTTCGTCAAAGACAACCGTGTCAAAGTTAACGTCAGCACTCAAAAAGGTGCTTACGCTGAGCGGTGACATCAAAAAGCACGGCTTTAAGGTCTGGACAAGCTCTGTTATTTCTTCAAGCAGTACCCTTATACCCTTTTGCTTGCGCTTTTTCTCGCCTTCACGCAGTAAAACGGAAATAGCGCTGCCTTGCGCAATCATGTCCAAATTTGGCCTTTGCGCAGATAATTTTTCCTTGATTTTCGCCTTGTTTATTTCAAAATCAAGCTCATCCTTAACCTTAAAAAGGTTAACGGTTTCGTCGTGCGGAATACGTGACAGTCTGATTAATATTGGTGACTGGTGAAGCGCAACGTCTATCCATTGGGTATAGAAAAGCTTTTTAAACGCAGGCAGAATAAATTGCTTGGATATGTTTTGTTCGATTGTGTAATTGATAAATTCTTTAATATCCAATGCTTCAAGCCGTGATAACAGCTTGATAAATTCGCGCCAGTTATCCACGTTATCGATACTGTCGATACAGCCTTCGTACTTTTCAATTAATTGACTAATATCAGCGGCGCGCACGTCAAACTGGGCTTTGTCGAATTTTTCAGCAAGGTGGGCTTCGGCTTGACCGAAATCACCAAACGCCGCGTTAAAAGCATATGCAACTTGCTCAAAATTGCCAACATTTGCCAAAAAGTCCTGCTTTGTGTAGCCGCTTAACGCACCCAAGCCCACAACCTTAATAATATTGGTTAAGGCTTCAAGCTCTTTAAGCAAGCGGTCAAAATCTGTATTAACGCCTTTGTAACCGCCGCCTAGATTAGCAACAATCTGGGCTTCAAGGGCGTTAAATTCAACGTACTTTTGTTGGTAAACGCGCAAAGTGTCAACAACCGAAACAGCTTCCTGATACTTAAGCTTTTTGCCTTCCTTACTGCATAGCTTAAGCTGTTTAATGATTGATTTATACTCTCCGCTAAAGAGCCTTGTTAGCGCGCCGGTAAACTCTTTGGTAAGCTTTTTATGTGTATTTTTACCGTTTATCTTGTAAAGGTCTTCATCAAAGTCGCAGTCTAAAATTTGCTTATTTTTAATGATTTCATCCGCCAAAATCTTCATTGAAGACACAAACTTTGTAACGCTTAAATTTGTTTCCGCCTTTAATAAAGCGGGCGTTATATACGGGCTTTTATGGGCAAGATTAAAAAATCCCTTGAGAGCGAAAAATTCATTTAGGCTTTTTGCCGCAATAGAGTATTTCCCTAAATCCCCCGATACGGCTTTAAGCCTTTGACAAAGTTCAACCGCGCCACAAAGATCTGTTTTAAGCTGTGTTACCGATTGGTAAGAATATTCAACGTCGTTATACCCGTACCAAACGTTCTGGCGGTAATCATCGCCGATTGACGGGATATATTCAACGTAACTGTTTATCGCCGCCTGGGCGTTATTTATAAAGTCTTCACCCTTACTTTGCACGTTGCAAATAACAAAGTCCAAGGTGGGCGCGGTGCGGCAGGCAGAAAGCTCTTCATAAAGGGCGTAAAGGCTTTTGTTTATAACAGGCCTTACGCGGTGAAGCTCTGTAGTGTACTCGTCAAGGTCAGCTTTTGCGCGGGCTTTTGCTTCGGTTTCGCGCTGGGCGCGGCCGGAAACCGCACTCTTTGGCGCTTTTAAGGTGTGGCAAAGCTCTGCTATAATACCCTTTTTGTTTGCCTTGTGGCTATGAAGCTCCAAACAGAACTCTTCAAGCCCCGCCTTTTTAAGCTTATCGTAAACGACGTTGAGCGCCGCCATTTTTTCGGAAACGAACAATACCTTTTTGCCGTCGGCAAGGCATTGGGCGATAATGTTTGTAATAGTTTGGCTCTTACCCGTACCCGGTGGGCCTTGCAAAACAAAGCTTTGACCGCTATGGGCAAGCGTGATTGCATCGGTCTGGCTGGAGTCAGCGTCAACAACGTTGAAAAGCTGAACAGGCTCATCCCCGCAGGCTTTAGGGGCGGTTTGCTCACCTTCTATGCAAGCGGAAGGCTCACCAAGAAGCGCGCTTACGCTTGGGTTTTGCATGATTTTGGGCGCGTTGTCCCTTAAATCATTGTACATATTGATTTTCTGGAAGGAGAAAATACCAATTTTACATTCCCTTGTAATATCCCAGCCAAGCCTATATATAACCTGCTCTACCTTTTTAAGGTATTCTTCAATGCTCTCATCGTCGTATTCAGGTAGCGTTATGCCGTAATCGTTTTTAAGCTTAAACGAAAACGTTGGGTTAACGATAATTTCGCTGTCCATAACCTTTATGTAGTAGGGCGCGATTGCAGATTCGTTAACGATTGAAATAGGTATTAATAAAACGGGCGCGCGGTAAGGCTTTTGCGCTGTTTTTTCTTCGGTCCAGTTGATAAACCCAAACGCCATATAAGCCGTGTTAACACCTGTTTCTTCAAGCACGGTTTTTGCCTTTCTGCCAACGTTATGTAAGGCTTTAATCGGGTTATAGGCCGAGTTATACAGTAAAAGCTTGCCTTTCTTTTTAAGGCGCGGCTCGTGTAAGCGAATATATTCCGCCTTGGCAATCGGGTCGTCTGCAGACGGCTTTTTATCGTCTTCCCCATCGACCACGGCAAAAAGCTCATCATAAACTTGGGTTTCTTCGATTAGGTCGTCATCGTCGTCTGAAAGCTTGGGGTCGTAAACTTCAAAGCTGGTGGCGTGCTCTGCTTTTGAAAACAGCGTGTCAAAATCGGGCAGCAGTACTTCAACCGAGCCCATTTTTGTGTCCTTAAAGTTGATAAGGTTGTTTCTTTTACCTGTGTCGAGTAGTAATTCAGCCCATTTGTTTATTTTTTCAATACCCATAGCCACCACCCCTTGTATATCTTTACTTAAGTTAATCTTTGGTGCGTTTTTTATTATAACACACTTTCAGTGTGTTTTCAAGTATTATGGTAATCTTTTTACCTTGAAGTGGTTAGTTTGGGGTGAGACGTTGTTTCAAACGCTCACTTAAGGCGAGACGTTGTTTCAAACGCGTTGCGTTTTTTAATGAAGAATTAAGAATGAAGAATGAAGAATTGTGGTTAGTTTGCTCGTTTCACTCGCAAAGCTTGATTAAATTTAAAAATGATATGTTGTTAGTTTGGGGTGAGACGTTGTTTCAAACGCGTTGCGTTTGAATAATAGCTTCGCAAAAATGCAAATCCGTGCAAGCAAGGCTTGCCCGCAAGCATTTTTACTCGCTATTGCATCCTGAGCCTTGCCCTAAAAGGGCAATGGCGTCAGGATCCCCTAAATAACTTGTTAGCATATAAAAAAGCAGGGGCAAATCCCCTGCTTTTTATCATTTAACGGGCTTATAGCCCAACTTTTAGCCTTGTGCGCCCCAAACGGCAATACTGTTGCAATTAATAAATGCATGACTAGCAGAAACATAAACAATGCGACTACAAATGTTTATTTCTTCTTAAAGATTGCAACAAGGTCAGCAAAACTCTTTTTCTTGATAACAAACCAAACGAGAGCAAAGCCACCAAGTCCGAGAACAACTACCGAACCCACAACGATACCTGCAATAGCACCGCCGGAAAGCCCGTCTGGCTTATCAGGGGTTTCTGGCTGTTCAGGCGTTCCGCTGCCGCCGCCCGGTGTGGTAGGTATATCGTAATCACAAACGTCGCACTTGCCGTTATTATCACTATCTGCGTGAGTGCCTACGTTAGCCTTATCACCACAAGAACACTCGTTCCAATGGTTATTCGCATCGCTTTCCCAAGCTGTACCGTAGTCGTGGTTGTGCGGAATATCTTCCCAAATCGCAAAGAACTCTACGTTAGCGGTTACGTTATAAGTCGTGCCGTCAATTACTTCGCCGTTAGCAGTTGTAGCCCAACCCTTGAATTGTTTTCCGTCAGGTGCAGTAAACGCACAAGTAGGTAAGGTGTAAGTACCTGCATACTCAACAGGACTCATAGTCCCCGTACCGCCGTTTGCGTTGAAAGTAACGTCATACTTTACAACAGGAATATCTTCCCAAATCGCAAAGAACTCTACGTTAGCAGTTACGTTATAAGTCGTGCCGTCAATTACTTCGCCGCTTGCGGAAGTAGCCCAACCTTTGAATTGTTTGCCGTCAGGTGCGGTGAATCCACAAGTAGGCAAGGTATAAGTACCTGCATACTCAACAGGACTCATAGTCCCCGTACCGCCGTTTGCATTGAAAGTAACATCATACTTTACAACAGGAATATCTTCCCAAATTGCAAAGAACTCTACGTTTGCAGTTACGTTATATGTCGTGCCGTCAATTACTTCGCCGCTTGCGGAAGTAGCCCAACCTTTGAATTGTTTGCCGTCAGGTGGGGTAAATCCACAAGTAGGTAAGGTATATGCGCCAACGTATTCAACGCTTGCCATTGTTCCGCTACCCGTGTTGGCGTTGAAAGTAATTTCATAACCAACAACTTGAACGTCAAACGTTGTTTCAAGTCCAAGATATTTAACAGTAATAGTGCGAGTACCAATAAGTTCTACGCCGAATATGTAATTAATCGGATCGTCTATTTTGCTTCCGTTATACCAATATTCGCAAAGACCTGCACAAGGCATTTCCGAGCTATCAGAATATTGTAATTTTACAGTAAGTTGATTGATTGCTAACTTATTGCCTGCCAAAATTGTGCTGTTATAAGAAGCAGTCAAGCCCGTAGGCACAGCAGGAATATTCTCCCAAATTGCATAAATATACGTTTCTGCTGTAATGGTAATTTTATCACCGGGTTGCTTCTGTTCACCTTGTAAACTTCCTATTGCCCAAGCCTTAAACTTCATTCCGCTTGGTGCGGTGAAGTTACACTCGGCAAGAGTTATCTCCGTACCTTCGTCTACCATATCGCTATCGGGAGATCCTTCCGCTTCACCGGGATAGTAGGATACCATATAGGAATTTACGGGAGTATCAGATATCGGAATAGTTGGGAAGGTATAACGCACGTATATTGCGCCGGGCTTAATCTCTATTCCATCCCATTCGGAAAGCGTATAGACCTTTTCGCTGTTTACAAATGCTTCGGAATCATTTGAAAAAGTAATCGCATTCGCACCATAGCTTCCGGGAATGAGCTTAACCTCTACTAAATAGCTTTTTCCTTCTTCAAATTTCGCATTTGCCTCCATTTGAGTCTTGTTTGTGTTATACCAAGTTACGCTCTCCACGGCGTAATATTCGGGATACGGTGTAGTTGCAGAAGTATCGGGAGCCGCATCAGCTTGCGGTATTGCAAGGTCGTTAATCTCGAAGCTTGATATATTCTTTTTGGGACAAACAAACTCATAGGTAACTGTTTGATATTTAGATGAATTGCTATTGTTTACAACCGTTGCAGCATTACCGTTTACGGTTGCTGTTGTTGTAGGGTAGTTCTCGCCACCCGTGGTAGCGAACGTATAGTTTTCTTCTGCGTGAAGATAAATTTCCACTTGATAAGTGTGTCCGGGGATAAACTTTGTATAATCATAAAGAATGGTGTTTCCGTTCGTTACGTCTGTCCATTGAACACCGTTTTTTAGATGAAATCCATATTCCCCCTCGGATTTATATGCGCTTCCTTGAACGCTAAGTGAATACGACGGGGTTTCGCCTGCTACGGGAGCAGTAACGTTGTCAATTACAATTTTCTCAATAACGCTATCGTTGCAAACACCGAAATTATAAGTAAGGCATACGTATTCCTCCGCCGCCTGCTCGTATACGCGGCTGACATCGGCAGAATAACCGTTAATATTACCTGTAATATCGGGATCAAGGTCACGGTTGATATTAAACAAATATCCATCAGATGCCTTAACGTCAACGGAAACCTTATAATATTTGCCTGCCGTAAATTGATGATTATCAGGCATAGAAACCCACGTACCGTCGTTTCCAGTATCGGACATATACCAACGAGTATCATCTACGGAATATGAAGTAACTCCGTATGGGCGAGTAACCGCTCCGTGTGTTTGATGTTCTACAGGTGCGGGCACATTAAGATTTACAGTATCAATTACATCGCAGCAAATACCAAAATTATAAGTTATCTCAACAAATTGACTCTTATTAAGACCGCTTACTGCATTTACCGTAACTGTCTTACTGTTAACGGTTGCTGTTACGTTAGGTGCAAATTCATAATTATACGTTTTATTTCTTTCTAAACGCAGTACAACACTATAATTTGCTCCTTGCTCAAACGTACCCGATGAGACGTATTCTTCATTTTTGTACCATTGAGGATAATACATTGCTAAAGAATATCCACCACCGAGAGTTATCTGCAAATCAGAAATATTCATACCTGCCATTGGCGTTTCGGTATTGATTTTTATTTCCTTTATAAGTTCTACAATTCGTACCGAGTTGCCGCTACCTACCAATGCTTGGCAGTTGACAGACGTTGCATCAATAGGACTATCATTTACTAAAACTGTTTTATAGTTTTGAACGTAGTTTGACATAGGTGTTGTGTTTGTAGGAAGTAAAATTCCGTCAAACTCACCGCCCGATATATCAGCGATAGCTCCCGTTTCTATACACAAGCCGTAAAGAGGGGCTTGTGTATTCGAAGTGTTCACCGAAGTAAAACTTCCACCTCGAATCCACGCACTTCCTCCACCAAGATAAACGGAATATTTCGGATTATTGTTTGAAATAGCGGAATCGCTGATAAAACTACCGTCTATAATTTCAAGATCACCACTATCTTGCCATATTGCCATTCCATACACGGCAGTATTGTACGACCCCTTTAACGTTCCGTTGTATATCGCAATCGAACCGCCTTGATTGTATATTACTGCATTTCGTCCGTTACTCAGATTTGCCTTGAAAGTCAGACTTCCGCCACCTTCAACGGTCATCGTTGAGCCGATTACCAAATGCAGTAATGAATCGTATGATTTATATCCGTCAGAATCAGCCGATACTGTAAATACATTATTGCCTGTTAACGAAAGATGCTTAATGCCTGTCACGTTAATTGCAGAAATTAACCCTTTGCCCGATATCTTCGGCAAAACTTCATTGCAATTCTTTAATTCCACGTATCTGATATTGGAATCTTCCATTGCAGTTTTAAACTCTGAATACGTACTGCATATTACGGGATCATCTTTTGTTCCTGTTCCACTTGCCGCATTTGCCGTAAGGGGTGTAATTGCGAATACGCCACAAACAAATGCAAACACCATTAAGAAAACAATCAATAAATATCTCGATTTCGTTTTCATATTGGTTTCTCCTTATTACTTTTTAAATACTGCAACAAGGTCAGCAAAGCTCTTTTTCTTGATAACAAACCAAACGAGAGCAAAGCCGCCAAGCCCAAGAACTGCAACGCCACCAATCACGATACCTGCAATAGCACCGCCGGAAAGCCCGTCATTTGGCTTATCAGGGGTTTCTGGCTGTTCAGGCGTTCCGCTGCCGCTGCCGCTACCGCCCGGTGTGGTAGGTATATCGTAATCACAAACGTCGCACTTGCCGTTATTATCGCTATCAGCGTGAGTGCCTACGTTAGCCTTATCACCACAAGAACACTCGTTCCAATGGTTATTCGCATCGCTTTCCCAAGCTGTACCGTGGTTATGCTGTGCCGTATCGCCGTATGCCGTATTACAATGCTCACAAATAGCCTTTTCGGTGCAAGTTGCTGTTCCACCCGAACAAGCTACCTTTTCAAGCTGCTGTCCCTCGCAGTTTTTGCACTCATGCCAATGGTAAGTGCCGTCACTCACCCATTCTGCTTTGGCAACGTGTTCGCCGAGCTTACCGTATGCCGTATTACAATGCTCACAAATAGCCTTTTCTGTGCAAGTTGCTGTACCACCCGTATGATAACTCCAGCTACCTATTTCATCACAGTTTGCACAGTAGGTTGCACACTTCATTTCATCAACGTATTGATAATCGGGAACTGAAAAATCATGTTCAGCGTAATATTCTGCGCCACATTGACCGCATGTACCTGCTGTATGACAGGTTGCATTTCCGCCCCAATGGAATACGTATCCTACGTAATCTTCATTGGGATTAGGGCATCCAGGAACAATACAGGGCTGCCAATGTCCTTCTTCGTCATATGCCCATACTTCATCGTTATATTGATGCGCGTGGATAGCGGCAATTTCGCCCATATAGGCGTATCCGCTATTATGCGTTGCTTGCTCGCCGTAAACGTAAACCGTTCTATCGGCAACATCGGCAAAGACGAAAGTATTCTTTGGTGACAACATGATATAAAACACGTACAAAGTGCCTTCCACGTATGTATCAGCCCCTTGCATCTCTACTTCCGTTTCTTTAGGCCACCACATAATACCCGATACGTTTGCCCCGTCGACGGAAACGTCACTCTTCTCAATTCTTGTTTCCCCAGCCTTCGGATAAGGCATTTGAACGTTGAATACGGTTATAACGTTTGTGATTACTTGCTGTGCGCCAAATCCGCATTTTCCGTCAACGAGCGTAACCTTACAGTTGATATAGCTATTTTTGTCGGTGCTATTTACCGTGTAGGAGATATCCGTTGCACCTACGATTTCTTTGCCGTCCTTATACCACTGATAGAAAACGGTTTGATAAGTAGGATTTGCCGCCTTGTACGCGTTCGTAAACGTGCCGCTTTCGTCGCACATTTTCTGGGTATCCACTGTTAACGTAACGCCGATACCAACCGCGCCGTTCGTCTTGTAATAAACGGGATAATCCGTTTCTCCAGGAACGGTAAATTTATAGAAGAAGCGATACGTACCGTCAACCTTGTCGTCCATCAAAATATCATTCACGTAAACGTTTGCCCCGTATGGAATATTCGCCTCTCCCGTCTGCACGAGAGTACCGATAACAAGATAGGTCTTTCCAGGAATCAAAACCGTTTTTTGAATATCAAGCTGGGGCTGATCCTTGCCCTCACAGATAAACAGGCTTTCGGGATCAATGGATACGCCGGGTGTTGCAGAGGATATCTGCGGTGCTTTTCCGCCTATAGCGAAGTCGCTTGCATTTAGATATACTTGATACAAATGATTATAACAGGTATGGGCATCACCCCAAGCAGTCTTGTCACCTACTGTAACAGTCACGAAGAATCTGCAACCAACGTCATCTGCCGTAAAATTATACACAGCGTCAGTTGCGCCTTCGATAATCTCGCCTTCCTTGTACCATTGGTAAGTAACGGTGTCTGCATCAAACGCCGTCTTGAATTCATTGCTTTGGGACGACATAAGCGCCGTATCAAGCTCAAGTAAACCACCTATACCGAGTTTTGCGGTAGAGGTGTTATATATTACGGGGAACGGATTTCCCGCAAGGGCATCAAACGTATAATTTATAATTGCATAACCGGAGTCTGAATTGACGGTGGCTTGCTTTCCGTTGACAGTTGCCGTCACGGTGTCTCCAAATTTATGTTCATCGGGGGGATAAACGAGTATTTTCAATTCATAGGTTTTGCCTGGCTTAAAAATATCGTTCTCTTCCATCTTAATCAAATTTTCGTACCATTCGACCGTCGTAAGTTTCACGTCGCCGTCCACGGTGATTTCGGTTTCGTACGCCCTTTCACCTACGATAATGTCGCCCACGGTAACGCTTACGGATTTTACGCTTTCCTTACCATAATAAGCCGCAATATATACGGGTGCGGCAGGCATAGTGAAAGTGGTTGTGGTACTGTAATAGTCCGCAAGCCAAACTCCGCTCGTATCCCAACGAACGAATTCCATACCGACTTCGGGTTCGTTTGCTACAATGGTAACTTCCTGTCCATAGCCCACTTCGGTAACGGGTACGCCGCCAACCGTAGCAGCGCCGTTTTCCACCGATATCGCGTATTTCTTTTCATAGGAAATAACGCTCACAGCGTTTGCAAACAGAGGATTTTCGATCTTATAAAGAGCGCGCGAACGTCCGTTTTTATACCAATAATAGTCCTTGTGTGCTTCCATTGCCGAAAATTGGTTACCTGCATCGGAAAAATGGATATCTTCTTCCTGCTTTATTCCATTAATCACAAGTTCGTGGGTAGCGATAGAAAAAGCGCCGACCTGCGACTCGTGTACCTGTATGCCGGTATTAAAATAAGCGTTATTTACGACCATTTCCCCCGTGCTTTCGGAATAGAGCGCGCCGTAGCCGTCAAGATATACGGTAGCCGTACTGTCACCCATCTTGGTGCCGATCCATACACCCCCGTCAAGAGTAAGAGCTGCCTGTTTTTCAAGATATACGGCAAAACCGCTCATTGCGGTATAATCACCACCGTCAAGCGTAACCTTTGCATCATCCGTAGCGTAGACCACCGTACCAGTGTAACCGTTATACATATCTACGTCTGTTGCCGTAAGGATAGAGTCATCCGTTACGAAAGCCACACCCTTGGCGGTGCGATAATCGGTATACCAATTTTCAAATACTAAACTACCGTTTTCAATCTCAAGGTTAGAACTATTTGATACGGCAATCATAGAAAAATTGTCCGTGTAAAACTCGTTTGCATAGTTGCCTACCATTAGCTTATTGCCATTAAGGTCAAGTATGTAATCCTTGCCGCCGTCAAACACAAGACGGTGCTTTGTGGGAAGCTCGTCATCGGGAACGATATTCTCAATGTCCTTTGTCAGCTTTATGTGAGTTTTATCCAAGTTTACCGCGTTAAGAAGCTCACCAAACGTAGTAACTTCGGTAATCTCCGCTTCGGGTTCATTAGCAAATACCGTCAGCGGTTTAATTGCAAACACGCCACAAATAAATGCAAGCGCCATTAAGAAAACCACGATTAAATTTCTCGATTTTGTTTTCATATTGGTTTCTCCTTATTACTTTTTAAATACTGCAATAAGGTCAGCAAAACTCTTTTTCTTGATAACAAACCAAACAAGAGCAAAGCCGCCAACACCGACTACTGCTACGGAGCCGATCACAATACCGACAATCGCACCTGCGCCGAGCGCACCGTCGTCGCTTTCAGTAATTACATATCCGCAAACGTCGCAAGAGCCATTGGCATTGGAATCAATATGTGCGCCCTTATATTGCTTTGCGCCGCAAACACATTCCTTGTAATGCTCATCGGCTGTCTGCTTCCAATCCTCACTATAGCTATGAGTATGGTTGGGATCGTTTTCTTCGGGAACAGTACCGGAAATATCTTCCCAGATAGCATAAAGGATAGTATCCTTATGAAGATCAAAGCTCGTTTCGGAAATTATCTCCCCATCCGCGGCATAAGCCCAGCCCTTGAACTGCTTGCCTGCGGGAGCGGTGAATCCGTTTTCAGGAATGGTGAACGTGACGTAAAGGTTTTCTACCGCATCCATTGTACCTGTGCCGCCGTTAGCGTTGAAGGTCACGGTGTAGAAGGGGTGAATGTGCAGATATTTGTAGGTTGCAATGTTCTCCTTGTTATATTCCACGGGTTCGCTACCGTTGATATTGGCGCTTGCCACGATTTCATAATCCCTGCCGTAGATCGTGAGGTCGGGGGCAGCACAAATTGCCATATTGCCGCGCAGCTTCACGTCCGCCTCGATAAATTCGGGCACAAGAACGGCATTGCCCATCAAAATGCCCACGGTGGCAGGTCCTTCATGCTCCACGGGGCCCGTGGCAAGCACCTCCAGCACGCCACCGTTCACACGTGCGCTGCCCTGCATCGCAACAATACCTGCGGCATAGCCCTTGCCGGTGGCAAGCGCGGTAGCCTCGATCCTTGTGATGCTGTTATTCAGCTTCACGTTATTGGCATAAATACCTGCGGCATTGGGACCCGATGCTGTCAGCTCCAGGGTGCTGTTCCCAATATCCACGTTGGTGTTAGGGGATCCGATACCGCCTATGCAAAGAGCGCTTTCCTTGTCCGCGGCGCGGACATCGATCTTCAGCTTGCTATCCTCAATGCCGATATCCTGCATGGCGCTGATGCCGCACGCAGCATCCTCGGTGGCGCGGCAGGAGATCTCAAGATCGCACCCCGTCATGGAGACCGTGCCGCCAAACATCATCGCATAGGCGGCAGCGCCGCTTATCTCGATCTTGCCGCTGACATTTTCAAAGACGCCCGCGCTTGTGGAAGCCAAAATACCGTACATATTACCCTTTATGTCGAGTACCGAATTTTTTACCGTGAAGCTTCCGCCGCCCTCACCAACGGCGATCGGAACGATCATATCATCATCCACGGCGGCGCCATGTATCTTCATATTGCAGTTTTCAATGGTGATATCACCGGTTTCGGTATACATTCCGATATAGTTTCCGCCATCGGGGACGTTAGTGTCCTTCAGCGTGATGTCACCGGCCATGGTGCTGACCAGACCCGCCTTGCCACTGATCGTCGCGTCCTCCACGGTCACGTCGCCCATCGCGCTGACACAGATCCAGTCAGAGGAGATCTCACAATTCTTGATCACAACGTCCTGCGCGCCTGTTACAACGTAAGTGTTTGACCAAAGCTTGCCCGTACCGGATATTTCTATATTTTTGGTAGAAGCGACAGCCACTTGACTGCCATCCGGCATACCGCCGCCAGAAATGGGAACCGTGATCCGATTTTCGCCCACCAACTTGACGGTCAGATCCGCGATCTCGGCATAAATACCGGCAGTGAATATATCCGAAGTGTGGACTTCGGTGATATTGGCGCCGTTCAGCGTTAAGGTCTTGGTTGCAGCATCGTAAGAAACGGTACCGTCCCCCAGCACGTCGGCGGCGTTATCCTCTTTTACCTGAATGCCGCCCACGTAGATAGCGTAATTGTGAATTGCCGCATATGCAGGAATTGCCGTGAACACCCCTGTGCCGAGCAGCAGGGCAAGCGTCAATAAAATTGAAAATATTCTTTTTTTCATAGTATTCTCCCTAAAAACAACATAGGTTGGGGGTAAGCCCCAACCCATGCGTCAAGGCTTAAAGCCCTTTATTTGATATAGTTATTTCTTTTTAAAAACTGTCTTGAGATCAGAGAAGCTCTTTTTCTTGATAGCGAACCAGAAGATTGCAAAGCCGCCGATTCCGACTACCAGCACAGAGCCGATTACTATTGCAATAATCGCTCCTGCACCGAGACCGTTCTTGGCTTGTCCGTCTTCGGTAAAGCCGCCCTTTGCTTCGTATCCGCAAATGTCACAGATCTTGTCATCATTCTCATCAACGTGTGCGCCTGCATCTACCTTCTCACCGCAAGCACAGAGCTTGTGATGACCGTTCTCATCGGTGATCCACTCAACGCCGGCAAAATGTCCGTTTGCTGGCTTAAGCTCCTCACCGCAAACGGTACACTTCTGCGCTTCAGTGCAAGTTGCTTCTGCACCTGGAGTGTGTTCACCGTTTGCTTCTACCAAAACAGTGCCGCAAACCGTACAAGTCTGATCATGTCCGCAATTTGCTTCTGCTCCGGGTGTATGCCCCTTTGCTTCTTCAAGCACCTTTTGACATACGGTACACTTCTGTGCTTCAGTGCAGGTTGCCTCGGCTCCGGGCGTATGAGGCGCTGCTTCTCTTTCAAGTCCGCAGTTGGGGCAGACTTCAGAGCATTCATGCTCGTAGAAGTGGAGAGGCTCGCCACCAAGACCTTGGGTTCTTACGTAACCGCAAATCGTACAAGTATCGTCACAGTTGGTGTTGTTGCCGTAGTCATGCATGCTAGAAATTATTGAGCCGTTGGGGTCATTGCAATTTTCTATATCTATACAGCTCTTATAATGGAACGTGCCGTCACTGTAATCGTATCCATCGGAATAAACGTGTTTATGCTCGCCTGCCTCAACGTAAATAGCTTTAAAGTCTACGCTTTCGGTCACGTTATATTCTCCTGTAAGAAGAGTCATTCCATCGTCGGTCGACCAGCCGGCGAACGTTTTTTCGTCAGGGGGCGTAAATTCACATTCCGGCAAGGTGATAAGTCCTCCCTTTACCATCAAGGAGCTCATCGTTCCCATGCCTTCTCCGGAACTAAAGCTAATAGTGTAATAAGGCAATTCTTCGGAAAGAAGGTTAATAACGATCAAAACATTGTCCTCGTTTGCAAACAGAACGCCTGCATCCTGACCGTTTACCCTTGCTGCTGTGATACCGTTTTCAAATTTGAATCCCTCTTTGGGAGTAACTGCAAGAATGAATCGGTAAGACTTTCCACCGGCAAACACGCCTTCAGCGTTCAAGACCATATCCGTATCGCAATCGACGAATGTAAATCCCGCAATATTGTAGGTATCGTCACCCTTTTCAACCTGTTTTGCGGGATGCATCCCCTCAACGGGATTATCCACCGTGATCACAAGTTGCTCAATGGTGTGCTTTTCACACTCAAATGGAATGGCTGCAAGCACCCAGTTCGCCTCGGAGTTGCCGTTATATCGTTCAATCTTGGTAGCAGCAATACCGTTTGCCTTTACTGTGAGAGCATCGTGAGAAGCAAACTCAAACTTACCGTTGCTTGCGCCAAGGATCTGCTTTTCGGAGCGGAGAATGATGCGAAGCTCATATTCATGACCGTAAACAAAGGTATCGGTAGCGAGAAGCTTTTTGTTTGCGGTAAGGTCATACCAAACTATCGCATCAGCAGAAGTGCCGAGATCGTATCCCTCTCCATATGTAAAATCATAATCGGGAGCTTCGCCGTGTACGGGATTCTTAATACCGCTGATATTGACCTCGCTTAAAACACCGCCGTCGCATGGAGCAAAGTTGACGGTGACCATTGCGATAGTGGGATCGTCGGGCAAAACCATGACGTCAACGTAGCCTATGTTGGCGTTTCCATCTACCCAATCGGTGAAACGGTGCGTATCAAATGTCTTAATGAAGAAGGTCATCGAATAAACGCCACCCATCTCAAATACCGAGTTGGCATCCAAAAGTCCGTTTGCAGACGTCCACTGAATACCGTTTACAAAGTTAAACTGTGCGCCTCCGGTAAATTCTTCATCGTCAAACAATGTGTAATTGCCTGTCATTGCAGGAGGATTGTACTGGGGATGCTGTGTTGCCGAGGGGGCGATAATTCCGCTGAAGGAAACGCTGTCTACGTACTGCGCCTCACAGGAAGTAAATTCATAAGTTACGAATACGATCTCGTCGTCGTACTGTCCTGCGCCAAGTGCCTTGAGTGCCATAGTACGCTTGTCACCATTAATATAACCCCAAATCTGCTTACCGCCGTCGTTTCTGTAATCGTCGGCATTTTCAATATTAAAACGGAAGCCTTTATACGTCTGGATCGCAAGTTCTACCTTGTAGCGCGCACCTGCAGCATAATGCTCATTTTGCTCCATCTTTCTCCAAGCATCGTTTTCGTAAACGTACCAAAGGTAATCTGTGGAGGGGAGCCAAGTCGCACGGGGATAGCCTACCTTTAAATCTTCCTTTTCGGGAGGAAGGTTGCCTGCAATCGGCGTGGGGATCGTAATGTTGGGATAGTTTATGATACCGTCAGCAATATAACTGAATGTATAAGCTACGGTAATAGTTTTGTGCTTATCAGAATTCAAGGGGGGATATTTTACCGTTGCGTTTTTGCCGTTCACAGTAGCGTGAATGCCGCTATAATTTGTATCAACGCCGGTATATTCAAAATTCCAACCGCTGTTACCGCTCTTTACCTCGAGATCGACCTCTACGGTATAGGACTGACCACCGATGAAGTATGTGTCTGCACCACTCTCAACGCCCATCTGTCTGTCGTCGCCCTGTTTGTACCAACGAAGCCCTACTACCTTATAGGTCATATGGTGCTTGGCTTCAACAGAAGAAATACTAAGGTTTACGGTTTCGCCCGCGCGCGGTTCGGGAAGTGTCAACTCAACCTCGCTCACCGCATCAGTCGGGGTGACTGCAAATGCGGTCAAGGCGCTCACGGGAACAAGTGCAAGCACCATTACGAGTACGAGCAGAACTCCCAAGAGTTTAGACTTAAATTTTGCTTTCATTTTGTTATCTCCTTTTACACGGTTTTAGCCGTGCTTTTTAATTTTATTTTTTCAAGGACTTCGACGAAGGGTAATTTTCCGCCGACTGTTTTGCGGTAAACTTCGTCAGAGTTTACCAAGATTTGCCCCGGTAAGTATAATGACTCACCGTTTTCACCTGCAAACACGATATTAAAATACCACAGGGCGTCTTTTCGGCCTTTCGTCCGCGTAGGGCAATAAAAGCAAATTTTTCTGTCTTGCATATTCAGCTCAAGACAGCTGCTTTCAACGCATCCGTCAAAAAGGCTTTTACCAAAGATTGGCATTGCACTGTCAAAATAGACCGTGTAAATATCCTTTGGCGCATTGATAAAAAGGTATTCGGTTGTTGCGTCCTTGTCGGTGACCTTTGCGTGCCCTTTAACGATTGGTACTTCAATCTCGCTAAACTGCAATCGTTTTGCTACCACATACGTTCCCCCCTTATTGTTATTCACCTAAAACCTTTTAGGTGCTTTAATTATAGCAAATACGTTAGTATTTGCGCCTACCCGTCGGGTATAGTTTTAGTATAGGTTGGGTATAGGTTTTTTAGTTTTTTGCGCGTTTTTTGGTAAAAATCGACAAAAAAAGACAAAAAAAGACGGTAGCAGTTATTGCTACCGTTAAATATTAAGTTTTACTTAAAAAGTGATAAAATTTCGTCCTTGCCGCTTACGTTCAAGGTTGTATAAAGTATGCCAAAATGCCATTTAACCGTGCTTTCAGAGATATGTAAATCTGCAGCGATTTCCTTTTGGCTTTTGCCGTCCAAAAGCCCGTCAAGCATTTCCATTTGGCGCGCCGTAAGGCTTTTATCCGCGGGCAGAAGCTTTAATACCCTTTCTAACCTTTCTGCCTTGGGGATTGAATCTAAAACGATAACCCTTGTTTTTTCTTTGCTTTGGGCAGGCACGTCAACCTTGCGGATATAGTCCTGAAGCAACAGATACACAAAAAAGTATGCAAGAACGCTCATCAGATAAGAAACTGAAAGAAGTTCAAAATTCGTATTAACTAACTTTCCAATAATCCACATACCGACGTTGCCTAAAACGATTGCAAGCATAAACCCCGCAAGCTTTTGGGACGCGTCCTTCTTTTTTATTAGCGAACCTATGCAAACAACAAGCATTGACACAAAGTAAATAAGAACGTAAACAAGGTTCACAGGGTGCAAAATGCCGTATTCCTTGACAAGGTACGCCGTGCCGTTTTCAAATTCAAGCGTGGCGCTTTTATAATACCAATCAAGCCAGCCCGTTGTGAAAACTATTGCGTACATAATGACCGCTAGGCCTATAAATACGCCCAAAACCCACTTTTTATAGGTGTATCCGCATAGCTTTGAAATTATTATAAACATTGACATCGGCACGACAACCTGCCCTAAATAGGTTATCTTGTTTGCCCACAATGCAAATTCCACCGTTCTTGAAAGGGATAGTAAAAAATAGCCAAGCGTTACGACGGATACGCAAATGAACAACACAAGCAGCCAAGGCTCGTCTTGCTTTTTGCGGATATATACGAAATACAAAATCGGCATAATAAGCGATAATGCAAATATTAAACCGTACGCAATTGCCATTTCGCGCCCCCTTTTTGTCGTCTTATGATTTATTATTGTAGCACAACTCTTAAAAAAAATCAAGGCTTACTTTAGTAATAAATTGTTTTTATTATATTGTCCGCGCGCGGGTCATTATTCATTAAAAAAACCCGCCTTTTTAATTGATAGATTAAGGCAAGCCTTGCTTGCACGGATTTGTATTTTACTGCTAAAAATGAAAAGGCTTGCAGGGCAAAACTATCCCGGCAAGCCATACAAATTTAATGAAATCCTGCTTTGCAGGATGAAATCCGAGTGAACTCGGATGAAATCTTCTGCCTACGGCTTCAGATGAAATCAAATCCGCCTCAATTAACCCCGCGTTAGCGGGATTTCATCACAAGGTGATTTCATCCACGGAGTGGATTTATTCCGACGCAGGCGGATTTAGTTAAAAAAGACTGCAATTTTGTGTCAAAAATGCAGTCTTTTTTTGGTGGAGACGGTTGGGCTCGAACCAATGACCTCCACGATGTCAACGTGGCGCTCTAGCCAGCTGGGCTACGCCTCCATAAAAAGATGCACGTTTATACCGTGCATCTAATATTCGTAATCTGTTGCAACGCTGTTTTTTCTAAGGGCGTGCATATACGGCTTAATAACCGTTTTATGATACTCGTCTTCCTGATAGTCAAAGCTATCCTGACGGGTAGCAAAATCGGTAATTAAAACCAAGTCAAAAGACCTTGAAGAGTGTAAAAAATCAACACCGACTTCAATGTTTTTGAGCATTTAGACCTTGCCTTTTATGAACAATAAAACGCACTTTTTATAATCAACAGACGCGGGCGAATTGTCTTTAAGCTTAAACATAGCGATATGTCTAACCATAATTACCAATCCTCCCTATCGCTGATTTTTACGTCATCATAAAAGGAAAAGTACCTTTTTTTAAACTCTTCCGCCGCCCGTTTGGACTTTAATTTTTTAGCCTTTTCTTGCGGGGTTAGCCCCTTTTTGCGGCTGCCATTTTGGCTGGCGGATGGGTTTACTGATTGTTTTTGGACTTCGTCCATAAATGCTTATTCAGCGTCCTTCTTAACAACTTCTACGCCTTTATAGAAACCGCATTTTGGGCAAACTTGGTGTGAAGCTTTAAGTTCGTGACATTGTGGGCATTCTACAAGGTTAGCAGAGTGTGCTTTGTAGTTAGCTGCGAATCTCTTGTTACCTCTTTGTTTAGAAATCTTGCTTTTTGGTGTTGCCATAATAAACTACCTCTCAATCGTTATTCCGTCTATCGTGACCGCAGTCACTTATGTTTAAGTTTGCACCGCACTCGTGGCATAAGCCAAGGCAGTCTTCCTTACACAAAAGCGCAAGCGGCATATCCGTTAAAATTAGCTCGTCAATAAATTGTGATAAATCAATACGGTCCCTGTCGTAAACCAGTCTGTCGTCTTCGGCTTCTTCACATCTATACGACGGCAAAAACCTTTCGTCAAACTCGATTGTACTATGGAAGTTAGCAGGCTCCAAGCAGCGTGAGCAAGGCGCTGTCAAAGAAAAGCTAACCGTACCCGAAATGAAAACTTCGTCTTTATAAATTTCCACCAAGCATTTGACCTTTGCATCACCCGAAAACGCGCTGCCCGGTATGTCAAGCGCGGACATCGGCGGTTGGTGTGAAAACTCAAAATTTTGCTCGGTTTTGCCTTTAAGGCGTAAGTCCCTAATATCGATAATCATAATTAAGCCTTAATATTCTATACCATTTACAATGGTTTGTCAATCGTTTTAATAGTAAATAGGGCATTAAAAAGACATTTTTGCCCCTTTTACCGCTAAATTTTAGCCCTTTTTAACTTAACAAGTTAAGCCTTGCAAACGATTTCCTTTGTGTCCCTTGCGATAACGAGTTCTTCGTTGGTTGGGATAACTAAAACCTTAACGCGGCTGCCAGCTCCCGTGATATCGTTAATGCCTTTAACCCTTACGGCGTTCTTTTCAAGGTCAGCAACAACGCCCATAAATTCAAGGCCCTTTAATACTTGGGACCTTACGTAATTGTCGTTTTCGCCGATACCTGCGGTGAATACCAAGCAGTCGATACCGCCCATTGCAGCAGCGTATGCACCAACGTACTTTTTGCAGGTGTAAGTGAATACGTCAAGCGCAAGCTGGGCGCGGTGGTTGCCTTGTTCTGCAGCTTCGCCTAAATCACGGAAGTCGCTTGAAACGCCCGATAAGCCTGAAACGCCTGACTTTTTGTTGAGATAGTTAACGCATTCAGAAACGTCAAAGCCGTGCTTTTTGCATAAGAATTCAACGATAGCAGGATCCAAATCACCACTTCTCGTGCCCATTGGTACGCCGCCTAACGGTGTAAAGGACATGCTTGTGTCAACGCTCTTGCCGCCGTCAACAGCAGAGATTGAAGAACCGTTACCAAGGTGGCAGGTTACAATCTTAAGCTCTGACGGGTCCTTGCCCAAGTATTTAGCAGCTTCTTCTGAAACGAAGCGGTGGCTTGAGCCGTGGAAGCCGTAGCGACGGATTTTGTAGTTCTTGTAATCTTCGTATGGGATACCGTAAATGTATGCGTGTTCAGGCATGGTTGAGTGGAAAGCCGTATCAAATACGCCAACCATTGGTGTGCCTTCCGGTAAAACTGCCTTGCAAGCGGCAACGCCCGTTAAGTTTGCAGGTTGGTGGAGCGGTGCAAGCTCTGTATTGTTTCTGCAGGTTTCGATAACTTCGTCAGTTAATAAAACTGATCTGTCGAAGTCTTCGCCGCTGTGAACGATTCTGTGACCTACTGCGTCGATTTCGCTCATAGAACTAATTACGCCGTGTTCGCTGTCAACAAGCGCGTCTAAAACGAGCTTGATTGCGCTTTCGTGGTTTGGCATTGGGGATTCGATAGTAACCTGCTTTTTGCCGTTGTGCTTTAAGAAAGAGCCTTCTAAACCGATTCTTTCACAGCCGCCTTTAGCGATTGCTACTTCAGTTTCCATATCGATAAGTTGGTACTTAAGTGAAGAACTGCCTGCGTTGATAACTAAAATTTTCATATTAATCTCCGTAAGATATTATTCGTTTTTAGTCCCCTTATCTGGGGATATATTGCGCGGGTTTTTATTAAAAACCGCCGTTAATCGGCTTATAGGCCGACTTTTGTTATTGTGCTTGGAGTGCTGTGATTGCAACGGTTGCAACGATATCTTCTGATGAGCAGCCGCGTGACAAGTCGTTGATTGGCTTTGCAAAGCCCTGGCAGATTGGACCAACCGCCTGGAAGCCGCCTAAACGTTCCGTGTTTTTATAGTTTGTATTACCTGCGTCAAGGTCAGGGAAGATTAAAACGTTCGCGTGGCCTGCAACGGTTGAGTTTGGTGCTTTTGATTTAGCAACCGACGGAACGATTGCAGCGTCAAATTGAAGCTCACCGTCAGCGTTGTATTCAGGTGCGATTTGCTTGAAGATATTAAATGCTTCGGTAACCTTTGTTACGTCGTTGTGTTTAGCCGAGCCCTTTGATGAGTGGGAAATGAAAGCAATCCTTGGTGTAATGCACGTGATTGATTGGGCTGATCTTGCAGAAGATAAAGCGATATAAGCAAGCTCTTCTGCCGTTGGGTTTTGGTTGAGCGCGCAGTCAGCGTAAATGTAGCAGCCGTCTTCGCAGTATTGATTGCCTTGTTCAGGTGCAACCATTAAAAAGCAAGCTGAAACGATTTTTTCGCCTGCGCCCGTTTTGATTACTTGTAAGCCCGGTCTTAAGGTGTTTGCCGTTGAGTGGCAAGCGCCCGATACCATACCGTCAACGTGGCCTGCTTTAAGCATTAACGCGCCGTACATTGTATAGTCGCCCAAAATGTTTGCTTTAGCAGCTTCAACGGTAGCAAATTCAGGCTGACCTGTCTTTTTGTTGATTTTGCCTTGACGTGCGTCAAATAACATTTGAGCGTAAAGGTTTGTATTTTCGTACGTTTCCGGATTGATAATAACAACACCATTTAAATTGCAGTCCGGGTTTTGTGCTTTGATTTGTTCTTCGTTACCTAAAAGGGTAATTCTTGCAAAGCCTTGGCGTGCAACTTCACAAGCGGCGATAACAACGCGGCTGTCTTCAGCTTCTGGTAAAACGATGTTTTTGTTTAATTTTGCAGCTCTTTCAATGATGTTTTGTACAACTTTTGTCATAATCTTCTCCTTACAGATTAAAATCCTTGAACTTTTTGCGGTTTTGGGTTAAACTATAATAGCGGTAACCTGTAACGCTTAAGCCGTTTTGCTTGTTGGTTTAGTGGCATTTTTACCACTTTAACGCTTTTTGTAACCAAAAGCATTGGGCCTTGCGTACACTAAACAGTAAGACTGTTTATCCGGCCGCAAATATTATTATACAATAATAACTTGATAAAGTAAAGGAAAAACCACAAAATTATTTGGGTTTTATTGGTCTTATGGCAAACAAACGGCTGAAAATGACAATGGCGGTGGCGGAATACAATCCGTTCCACAACGGCCACCAGATACACCTTGACGCGATGCGCGCGCTCGGCGGGGATATAAACGCCCTTATTTTAAGCGGCGATTTTTGTCAGCGCGGCGAGCCTGCTATCCTTGATAAGTACACGCGCGCCGTCCACGCAATAAAGGCTGGGGCGGATATCGTGTTTGAGCTTCCAACCGTTTTTGCTATTGCGCCTGCCGAAATTTTTGCCAAGGGTGCAATCTCTCTTTTAGACAGCCTGCCCGCGCAAAAAACCTTGTGTTTTGGTGCGGAAACGGGCACGGAGGCCGACTTTTTGAAGGTTGCTTCAATCTTGCTTGAAGAAACCGCCGACTTTAAAACCGCGCTTAAAGAAGCACTTTCACGTGGTGAGCCTTTTGCCGCCGCACGGGCGATTGCACTTGAAAAATGCGTGGGCGAGAAGGAAGCCGAGCTTTTGTCTGCGCCCAATAACGTGCTTGGGGTTGAATACACCAAGGCGTTACTTTCTAAAAATTCCAAAACCAAAATTCACCCGATATACCGCAACACCGATTACAACGGACTAACAATGGACGGCAACGTTTGCTCGGCAACGGCGATACGCGCGGCGATTGCTGACGGCAAGCTAAATAAGGCTGCAAGGTTTGTGCCCGACTTTGTTTTCAGTGATTTGCCAAAAAACTTACCGAATATTGATAAGATTAGCCTTTATAAGGTGCTTGAAGCAAGCAAGCGTGACCTTAAAGCAATCGTTGACTGCACCGAGGGTTTAGAAAACCGCATAAAGGAAAAGGCCTTGGATTCAACCACCTTAAAAGGTTTTATAGACGCGCTTGAAACCAGGCGTTACACCCGCACAAGATTAAGCCGCATTGTTTGTGCCAACCTTTTGGGCATAACCAAGGAATTTACCGAAAAATGTTTGAAGTCAAGCCTGTATCTTAAGGTGCTTGCCGTATCGCAGGATAAGCTTAAGCTTTTATCTAACCTGCAGGGCGGCAGACACCGCATAATCACACGCCAGTCTGACGTAAATCTATTAACGGGCGTTGCCAAGGCGTGCTATGAAAAGGATTTATTCGCCCAGCAGATAAGCGGGCTTGCAAGAAATACCTTACAAAAGAATACTAAAATGATTATAGTCAAAAGATAACCTTATCGCTTATAGCCTTGCCCCTTCGTGGGCAAGGTTTTAATATACGGAGATTTTTTTAATGTCAGGTTTTGTAAGCGTTCCCTGCTATATTGAAGGCCAAGGCATTGTCAAGTGTAGCCTTGGCTTTGAGAACGGTGTAATAACAAGTTTAGGTAATGGCGTAATCGACCAACCTATCCCCCTGCCCGACGGCGCTATAGTTTTACCTGCCTTTATTGACAGGCACACCCACGGTGCGGGCGGCTTTGACACCATGGATGCAAGCACCACCGCTCTTAAGAATATGGCATCAAAAATCGCAAGCGAAGGCACAGCGTACTTTTTGCCAACCACAATGACGCAGTCAAAAGACGCTATTTTAAGTTCACTTTACGCCGTTAATCGGCTTATAGGCGGACATTTTGACAATGGCGCAAGGGTACTTGGCGTGCATTTGGAAGGGCCTTTTATCTCAAAAAAACATTGCGGCGCACAGCCTGAAGAGTTTGTAACAGCCCCAAACGTTGAGCTTTTTGACCTATTTAATAAGGCAAGCGGTAACAACATCAAAATTGTGACCGTTGCACCCGAAGAAGACGGCGCGTTGGATTTGATACAGCACCTTAACGATTTAGGTATTGTTGCTTCAATCGGGCATACGTCTGCTAAATTTTGTGACCTGATAAGCGCCGTCAAGCAGGGCGCAAGGTCGGTTACACACACATATAACGCCCAATCACCCCTGCATCACCGCGATATAGGCACGGTCGGCGCAGCGCTTTATTTAGACGAGCTTTACACCGAGCTTATTGCCGATTTAATCCACGTATCACCGCCGGCTATAAAGCTTTTAATCAAAAACAAGCCGCACGATAAAGTAGTGCTTATAACCGACAGTATGCGCGCAAAGCACCTACCCGACGGGGTATCGGAGCTTGGCGGACAAAAGGTTATTGTCAAAAACGGCGAAGCCCGTCTTGAAGACGGCACGCTTGCCGGCAGCGTATTAAAGATGAACGATGCTGTTAGGAATATTGTCAGTCTTGGTATACGTCTTGAAGACGCGGTTGACTTTGCAACCAAAAACGCGGCAACAAGCTTGGGGCTTGAAAAAGAGATAGGCTCAATTAAGCTTGGCAAGGCGGCATCTTTTGCGGTTGTTGATAAAAATCTTGCCGTTTTATATACCATTTTAGACGGCAAAATTATCTATAAACGCTCCTAAAAAACCGCCAAAAGTCGGCCTATAGGTCGGTTATCAAGGTTTTTTACATAGTTCTAATTATTTTAAAGCAACAAAAAAGCAGGGGCTTCCCTGCTTTTTTAATGAAGAATTAAGAGTGAAGAATTAAGAATTGTGGTAAACTTTTTGCTTTGCAAAAAGTCTTAATTAAATTTGAAAAATGAAATGTTGTTAACCTACCAAAAAAATCCGACGGGGGGTCGGCTTTTATTCTAATAATTTATATGGGCAATATTTAAAAGCGGTGGCGTATTGCCACCGCTTTTAACGTTGTTTATATTAATGTGTGTCTTCAATTGCACCTATAGTACCCACCCAAACATAATAACCATCAATGCCTACTATATTTATTTCTACTTCTTTTATTTCTTTTCTTATTTCTTTTATTTTATCTTCTATTTCATCAATTTCAGAACTTTCCATTTCATCACTATAAATTTTGAGTAATTGTTCAAGCCAGTTGATTTTTTCTTTCATATTGTTTATTTCGGCTTCTTGTTCGGCTTTTATCATTTTATATGTGGCTTTTGCTAATTTTTTATTATCAAATCCCATTATTTCGATATATTCATCATTATCATAATGATAAGCCTCTAAATAGACAATAACCGCTCCATACATTTCAGCGGAGTTCCTTATATATTCAACGTCGTACTCTCTATCCTTCAAATTATCTCTCGCATTGGGAAGGTCTAAAAGCGGTTTTTCTGTTTTATTACATGCAAAAACAAACATAAAACAAGACATTGCAAGTATTAACGCTAAAACTTTAATTACTTTTTTCATAATTATTCCTCCATCGTTTACTTGATTTTATACCAATTATTTTGGTATGTCAAGTATTTTACCAAGATTATTGGTAAAATAGTTATATAAGGAAGATTAGTATGAAAAAAATCAATTTCCCCGAAAACCTTAAAAGCTTACGTAAGGGTAAAAACTTAACACAAAAACAGCTTGCAGAGATGATTGCGGTCGACCAAAGAACAATCAGCGCCTGGGAAAATGGCATTTGTGAACCGAGCTTTGATTTATTATCAAAGCTTTGTGAAATTTTTGATGAAACGTTTGACGATATATTAACATAAAAAAGCAGGGGCTTCCCTGCTTTTTTAATGAAGAATTAAGAGTGAAGAATTAAGAATTATTGTTACTTTATTCAAAAACGTTGTTTTAAACGCGTTGCGTTTAAATAATAACTTCATAAAAATGCAAATCCGTGCAAGCAAGGCTTGCCCGCAAGCATTTTTACTCGTTATTGCATCTTACGGATTCCAACGCTCACTTAGGGTGAGACGTTGTCATCCTGAGCCCTGCGTAGCAGGGCGTCGGGATCCCCTAAAGTTTACTAATAGTCTACTAAAAAAGCCGACGGGGTCGGCTTTTTTCTGTGAGATTATTGTTCTATTGCGTGGAAGTTAACCAAGCGGTGCAGTCTTTTGCCTGCCCAGTTAAGTGTTACGTCATTATAATCTTTTGCGGATATTTTGCAGTTTACGCCCATAGAGTCAAAAACGTAACCGCCTTCAACAATCTTTAAAGGTAAATCGGTAAACCCATTACGCATATAAAATTGGCGGCGACTGATGCGTTGCGCGTTATTATCTGCGGTATCGTCAAGCGGCTCACGCGCCAAAAAGATGCGCTTATCGGGGTTTTGGGCTATAAGGGTTTGTAAAACCTTACTGCCGTAGCCCTTGCCGCGGAACTCGTCTTTTATGGCAAAAAAGAATAAATAAATTAAGTCTTTAAAGCACACTAAATGGATAAAGCCAATAAAGTTGCCGTTATCCTTTGCAACGTACATTTTTGCTTCACCTGTTTTTAATTTGCGCTTAAGCGCGTAAAACGGTGGACGTTCTTCTTTAGGGAATGCTGATATAAACAGCCTTTTAATTTGCCTGTAATCTTTCCTGGTTGCGTTTTCAAGTATCATAATATCACCTTGTATTTATTATAGCACAAACTATACTTTATCACAACAAATAAATAATAAAAACATAAAAAAGTGGGGCTATAGGTCGATTAACACCACTTTTTTTCTTCAAACTTAGGGCGAGACGTTGTTAAAAACGTTGTTAGTATATACCAAGACGTTGTCATCCTGAGCCCTGCAACGCAGGGCGTCAGGACCCCCTAAACTCTGCTGATAACTTAATTCTTCATTAAAAAACGCACCGCGTTTGAAACAACGTCTTGCCTTAAGTGAGCGTTGGAATCCGTAAGATGCAATAGCGAGTAAAAATGCTTGCGGGCAAGCCTTGTATAGTTTAACAGGATAGATTTGGGGATCCTGACGCCACTCTCTTTAAGTTATCTTGAAACTCAAGGGGATCCTGACGGCATCGCGCCACGCGCGAGCCTCAGGATGACAACGTCTTGCCCAAGCAATCCTATAAAACTACATAATCAACACATGCAAAAGAAGGCTTTTACAAGTGCTGTAAAAGCCTTCTTTTTAAGTTAAACTTGCGTTTGCAAGTGTGTATATCAACTATTAGATAAGTTCGATAATAGCCATTTGAGCAGCGTCGCCACGACGTTCACCAAGAGAATAGATTCTTGTGTAGCCGCCACCTTGACCGAGTTGTTCTCTACGTTCATCGTACTTTGGTGCGATTTCGTTAAATAACTTTTCGATTACCGGGTGGTTGATACCTTTAGTTCTTTCTCTGAAAGCGGCCTTGGATTCTTTAGCTTCTTTGGTGACCCGGAAGGTGTGGAGCTTGGACATGATTCTTCTTCTTGCGTTAAGCTTTTTAACACCGTCTTTAATGATAGTTTTAGAAACTTCTTTACCCTTTTCGTCTTTAGTTGTTACTACTTGTTCGATAGTGTCTTCATAAGAATTTACAGCGAGAGTAATAACTTTTTCTACGTATGAACGAAGCTCTTTAGCGCGAGTTTCAGTTGTTTCGATTCTACCGTACCAAAGTAATTTGGTCGCTTGGTTTTTTAACATTGACTGTCTTTGTGTAGCGGTCATACCTAATTTTCTGGGCATTTTAATTAGTCCTCCTGTTCTTTAAGCGATAATCCGTAACTTGCAAGCTTTAAGATAACTTCGTCTAATGACTTCTTGCCAAGGTTACGTACTTTAAGCATATCGTCTTCCGTCTTCTTGGTTAAATCTTCTACGGTGTGAATACCTGCACGTTTTAAGCAGTTGTATGAACGAACTGATAAGTCCATATCTTCGATGCTCATTTCCAAAATCTTTGGTAATGGGTCGTTTGGTTGGTGCTTTAAGAAATCCAAGCTGCTGATTTCGCTGCTTAAGCCAACAAAGATGTGGATATGTTCTTCAACGATTTTTGCTGAAAGTGAGATAACTTCTTGTGCAGAGAACGCGCCGTTTGTCCAAACTTCTAAAATAAGTCTGTCATAGTCGGTGCTTTGACCAACGCGTGCGTTTTCTACGCTGTAGCTAACCTTTTTAACGGGTGCAAACTTTGAGTCGATTGGAATATAACCAATTTCGTCAGTTTTATTGTGTTCTGCGCCTTTATAGCCTCTGCCTTTGCCGATAGTAATATCCATATCGAGCACAGCGTCTTCACCTAAAGTGCAGATATATGCGTTAGGGTTTGCGATTCTGATGTCAGCGGGGAGCTCAATGTCTTCAGCTGTAACAACGCAAGGACCGTTTTTGCAAAGCTTAACGGATTGTTTGTAATCCGGTTCGCTTGAGATAACCTTGAAAGCAATTTCCTTTAAGTTAAGGATGATTTCAGGAACGTCTTCCTTTACGCCAACGATAGTTGAAAATTCATGCTTCACGCCAAGTTCAGGTGCAAACTTAATGCCCCTTGCAGCAGCGCCCGGGAGTGATGATAATAAAGTTCTTCTTAAGCAGTTGCCGACTGTTAAACCAAAGCCCTTTTCTAAAGGACCGACAACGACTTTAGCGTAACTTCTGTCTTCACTTTCCTGCACTTCGATTACGGGCATTTCAATTTCCATCATAGAAATTTTACCTCCTGATATTTGGGATTAAGATTTTAGCTTTTGTTTACTCTTACTTGGAGTACAATTCGACGATCATTTGTTCTGTGATTTGTGCATCAATGTCGTCTCTTTGTGGTAAAGCAAGAACCTTACCCTTAAGTGTTTCAGGATCGAAGTCTACCCATTTAGGCATTGCTCCGTTCTTAACAACTTCTTTAAGTGCTGCAAAGTACTTGTTGTCTTTTTTGTTTTCTCTTACTGCGATAACGTCGTTAGCCTTTACTTGGTAAGAAGCAATGTCAACGTTTCTGCCGTTTACTGTGAAGTGGCCGTGTGTTACGAGCTGACGAGCTTGTGAACGAGAAACAGCGATACCCATTCTGTAAACAACGTTGTCAAGACGACGTTCCAAAAGTGATAACATGTTTTGACCGGTGATACCTTTCATACGGTCAGCTTTTTCATAGTAAGCGCGGAATTGGCCTTCTAATACGCCATAAATTCTCTTAACTTTTTGTTTTTCACGAAGTTGTTGGCCGTATTCTGAAATTTTTCTTCTGCCACCAGCGTGTTGACCAGGTGCAACAGGTCTTCTTTCAAATGGGCAAACTGATTTATAGCATCTTTCGCCTTTTAAAAACAATTTAGCGCCTTCACGTCTGCAAAGACGGCATTTTGATTCTGTATATTTAGCCATGATTTATAATCTCCTTATACTCTACGACGTTTTGGTGGGCGGCAACCATTGTGTGCGATTGGTGATACGTCTTGAATAAGAGTAACTTCGATACCGCAAACGCCTAATGCACGGATTGCAGATTCTCTACCTTGACCTGGGCCCTTAACGAAAACTTCAACTGATCTTAAGCCGTGTTCCATAGCAGCTTTAGCAGCTACTTCAGAAGCTTGTTGAGCAGCAAATGGTGTGCTCTTTCTTGAGCCACGGAAGCCAAGTGCGCCTGCTGAACAGTGTGAAATTGTGTTGCCGTTGGTATCGGTAACTGTGATTATGGTGTTGTTGAAAGATGACTTAATGTGTACTTGACCCTTGTCAATCTTCTTAAGTTCTCTACGTTTTTTAATAACTTTTTTTACTGCTGCCATAATTTGTCACCTCTTATTTAGATGCCGTCTTCTTCTTTGCGACGGTACGACGAGGACCTTTACGTGTTCTCGCATTTCTCTTTGAACTTTGACCTCTTACAGGTAAGTTTCTTCTGTGACGTACACCCCTGAATGAACCGATTTCAATAAGACGCTTAATGTTCATTGAAACTTCAGTCTTGAGTTCGCCTTCTACGCGTAAGTTATGTTCGATATATTCCCTGATTTTAGAAATATCGTCTTCGGTTAAATCCTTAACTCTTGTGTCAGGATTAACGCCGGTTTCTTTACAAATCTTTGTTGCGGTAGGTCTGCCGATACCGTAAATGTATGTGATACCGATTTCTACTCGCTTATCTCTCGGTAAGTCAACACCGGAAATACGTGCCATAGATTAAATTTCCTCCAATAATCTTGATAATTTCGTATTTTAATAATGATAATATATATGTTCGATATCTCTTAACAGAATTTAGTGTGGAGACCAAACCCCATTAAGCGATTTATTTCTATTTTAGCCTTGTCTTTGCTTATGGTTTTTGTTCTTTGAACAGATAACCATAACCTTGCCTTCTCTCTTAATAACCCTGCACTTATCGCACATTGGTTTAACAGATGGTCTGACTTTCATTGTATTGTTCCTCCGATATTTTTTGAACTTTTAGTTTTTTGACTGATGTTTAGGATTTGCTACGCCATACTATTCTGCCCTTTGATAAGTCGTAAGGACTCATTTCAAGCTTAACAGAATCGCCAGGTATAATCTTGATGTAGTTCATTCTTAATTTACCTGAAATATACGCAGTAATAACATAGCCGTTTGATAACTTAACTTTAAACGTTGCGTTGGGAAGCGCTTCTAAAATAACGCCTTCAGCTTCGATTACATCGTTTTTCGACACAAATAATTCCTCCGTTTTATACTGTTTTATACTTTATAGCGTGAGTATTTCTACGCCGTTTTCGGTTATTGCAACTGTGTTTTCGTAATGTGCAGATGGTTTATAGTCTGCTGTATAACAATCCCAGCCGTCTATTATGACCTTGTAATCGCCCATGTTAATCATAGGCTCTATTGCAAGCGTCATGCCTTGTCTGATTCTTACGCCTACACCCTTTTTGCCGTAGTTTGGAACGGGTGGGTCTTCGTGCAGGCTTCTTCCAATGCCGTGACCAATCATATCCCTTACCACGGAAAATCCGTTTGATTCGGCGTGAGTTTGTATTGCGTGACCAACGTCACCAAGTGCTGCGCCAATCCTGATGGCTTCAACCCCTTTAAAGAAGCATTCTTTAGTGACTTCAACAAGGCGCTTTTTTTCGGGCGTTGTGTTGCCAACGATAAAGCTTCTTGCTGCGTCGGCGTGGTAACCGTCTAACACACAGCCTGTGTCAATGCTGACGATTTCGCCTTCTTTAATTCTTCTTTCCGATGGGAAGCCGTGTACGACTTGCTCGTCGATAGAAACGCAGATTGTACCGGGAAACCCGTGATAGCCTAAAAAGTTAGGCTTTGCACCGTGCGCCGTGATGTAATCGTAGGCAAGACGGTCCAGCTCACGCGTGGTCATACCGATGTAAATTTTTTCTTCCAACATACGAAGCATATCGCCAATTATCTGGCAGGAACGCTTCATTTTCTTAATCTCGTCAGGTGTTTTTAAGTATATCATCCAAGCACCTTAACAATTTCGTCGAACACCTTTTCAATGGCTTGGTCGCCATTAATGCGGTGTAATAACCCGTGCTCCTCATAAAAACGTGAAACAGGGGCGGTTTGCTCTGTGTAAACATCAAGTCTTTTTGCTACGGTATCCGGCCTGTCGTCGGCCCTTTGCGTTAAGGTTCCGCCGCATTTTGGGCATACCTGTAGACTGCCGATGAAATCAACGTGGAATGACTCACGGCAACTTGCGCATACGCGCCTTCCGGTGAGTCTTCGCATGAGTTTGTCAAAAGGGATAACGATGTCAATAACTGCGTCTATCTTGTCAAAGCTTAAGAAAGCTTCGGCCTGCGCTACATCTCTCGGAAACCCATCCAATAAATAACCGTTTTTGCAGTCGTCTTGGAGAATTCTTCCCTTTACAAGCTCAATCGTGACCTCGTCGGGGACGAGTTGCCCCTTATCGATATAGCTTTTTGCTACTATACCGATAGGGGTCTTGTTATTAATGTTTTGTCTAAAGATGTCGCCGGTGGAAATGTGTGGTATATTATACCTTTTGCTAACCAAGGCAGCTTGTGTGCCCTTGCCAGCGCCTGGCGCACCCAAAAAAACAACTTTCATAATAATTTATTTACTCGATTATTTCAAGAAGCCTTTGTAATTTTTCATCATGATTTGTGATTCAAGCGCGGTGTTGAATTCAAGTGCAACTGATACGCAGATGATTAAGCTTGTTGCGCCGAATACTGATGAAGAAGTTTGAAGTACAGTCTTGAATAAAATTGCAGGAACTAAAGCGATAAACGCCAAGAAGATTGCACCGAATAACGTGATTCTGTTTTGAACTCTTCTTAAATAGTCTGCTGTTGACCTACCCGGTCTGATACCAGGGATAAAGCCACCGTTTTGTTGAATTGTTTTTGAAATATCATCCGGATTGAATTGAATTTGTGCATAGAAGAATGCAAAACCCAAAATCAATAAGCATAAAACGATTGTGTAGAGCCAGGAATCTGTACCCATCCATTTTTGCCACCAAAGAACGAAGTTATTGTTACCGCCCTTAATCATAGAACCGATAAGTTCTGGGAAGGATAAGAGTGAGAACGCGAAGATAAGTGGCATTACGCCGCTTGCGTTAACCTTAATCGGGATAACTGTGGATTGACCACCATATAACTTTCTGCCCTTTACTTGTTTAGCGTATTGAACAGGAATCTTTCTTTCTGAAAGCTCAACAAATACGATAAGACCGAATACTACGACGATTACGGCGATAAAGCCGATAAATTGCCAGAGTGTTCTTGCCCATGCTTCTGCGCCGGTAAAGATTGTTTGTAACATCGAAAGTGATTGAATACCAACTGACGTTAAAATACCAACGAAGATCAAAATTGAAATACCGTTTGTTACGCCGTTTTCAGTAATTCTTTCGCCAAGCCAAACTGTTACGAGTGTGCCTGAAGCGTAGAAGATAACTAAAATAACGTAAACAAGCCATTTTTGATTCCATAAAATTGTCAAGAGTGCAGGAACGTCAGCAGCTGAAGACGTTTCTGTGTATGGGCTGTAAGCGGTTAAAATACCGATTGCTTGTAAAACTGCAAGCACAAGAGCGCCAATTCTTGTTAAATTTGAAATCTTCTTTTGACCAGCTTCGCCTTCCTTTGACATTCTTTCCAATGCGGGTATTGCAACTGTCAATAGCTGGATGATAATCGATGCGTTGATATATGGACCGATACCCATAGCGAACCACGTACCTTGTGATAAAGCACCACCTGACATCATTGACATGATGTTAAGGTATGAAATGTTTTGTAAGGTTTCGTCGCTTAAAAGGCCGGAGCCTAAACCCGGTACCGGGATATAGCAACCCAATCTGTAAATCAAAACAAATAATAAAGTGATTAAAATTTTGTTTCTGATTTCTTTAACTTTAAATGCATTTACTAATGTTTTAAACATAATCGTCCCCCGCTAAAAGCAAACTACTTAACTAATTCGCAAGTGCCGCCAGCTTTTTCGATTGCTTCTTTAGCGGAAGCAGAGAATGCTGATGCTTTAACTGTAAGTGCAACTTCTAATTCGCAGCCGCCTAAAACCTTTAAGCCAACTGATTTTTTAACTTCTTTAACTAAACCTTCGCTAAAGAGTAAGTCGTAGTCAACAACCGTACCAGCTTCAAAGCATGATAAAGCTTCAACATTAACAATAGCATAAACCTTTTTGAAGTGATTCTTGAAACCACGCTTTGGTGATTTTCTGATTAATGGCATTTGGCCGCCTTCAAAACCAGGACGAACGCCGCCACCACTTCTTGCCCATTGACCCTTGTGACCTCTTGTTGAAGTCTTACCCATACCGGAGCCAATGCCTCTACCTATTCTCTTTTCAGAAGTTCTTGCGCCTTCTGCAGGTTGTAAATTTCCTAATCTCATAAGCATACCTCTTAAACGTTTTCAACCTTAACAAGGTGTTTTACCTTGAAAAGCTTGCCCTGAAGGGAAGGACTGTTATCAAAAACCCTTGATTGACGGATTTTCTTAAGACCCAACGATTCAACTGTTGCCTTTTGGTCTTTAAGACAACCGATGGTGCTTCTTACGAGAGTTACTTTAATTTTGTTTTCCATTTTAAAGCCCCCTATTATCCGAGAATCTCTTCCACAGTCTTACCGCGAAGTGCTGCAACTTGTTCAGCTGTACGCAATTCTGAAAGGCCCGTAACAACAGCTTTTACCATGTTGATTGGGTTGTTTGTACCGTGAGATTTTGTTCTGATGTTCTTAATACCGCAAGCTTCCATAACCGCACGGACTGGACCGCCTGCGATAACGCCTGTACCTTCTTCAGCCGGTAACATAACTACCGAGCCACGACCGTACTTACCTACTAAAGCGTGTGGGATTGTTGTGCCGTCTAAAGCAACCTTAACCATAGCTTTTCTTGCTTGTGCACTTGCTTTTTCGATTGCTTCTGGAACTTCGTTTGCCTTACCCATACCGTAACCTACTCTGCCGTTTTCGTCACCTACAACAACGAGAGCAGCGAAACGCATTTTCTTACCACCTTTAACAACCTTGGTGATACGGTTAACGGCGATAAGCTTTTTGATGAGACCGTCTTTTTCTTCAGGTCTTCTCTGTGGTCTTCTGTTTTCTGTAGCCATAAAAAAGTCCTCCTTTAGAATTTAAGTCCGCCCTCTCTGGCGCCGTCAGCAAGGCTAGCAACTCTACCTGTGTAGAGATAACCGCCACGATCGAATACTACAACGCTAATGCCTTTAGCTAAAGCCTTTTCAGCAAGCTTTTGGCCAACTAATTTAGCAACACCCTTTTTGTCTTTGCCTTCAACTTGAGCAGCAATTTCCTTTTCAACTGAAGAGCAAGCAACTAAAGTGTGACCTTTAACGTCGTCAATAATCTGTGCATAAATGTGATTAAGACTTCTGAAAACGCAAAGTCTTGGAGCTTCAGCTGTACCGCTGATTTTTCTTCTAACTCTTGCGTGTCTTTTTAATCTATCTTGATTCTTATCAATTTTAGTAACCATAATTCACTCCTTATTTACCGGCTGTCTTGCCTTCCTTACGTTCGATTACTTCGTCTTTATAACGAATACCGTAACCGTGGTAAGGTTCTGGCTTTCTGTATGCCCTTAATGTAGCAGCAACTTGGCCAACGTCAACTTTGTTAATACCGCTAACAACGATTTCAGTTTGAGATGGGCAAGAGATTGAAACGCCTTTTAATGGTGTGTATTCAACAGGGTGTGAAAAACCAATGTTTAAGATAAGTTTTTCGCCTTGCATGTTTACCTTCCAACCTACACCGTTTACAATCAAGGATTTAGTGAAACCTTGGGTTACACCAACTACCATGTTGTGAAGAAGTGCTCTGTATAAACCGTGTTTAGCACGGATGTCGCCCTTTTCACTTGTTCTTGTGAATACTACTTGGTTGCCTTCAACGTTAGGGATGATTGCTGTATCGTAATCTTGTGTTAACGTGCCCTTTGGACCAGTAACTGTCATTACGCTGTTAGCAAAATCAACTGTAACGCCAGCGGGAATTACTACAGGTTCTCTACCGATTCTTGACATATTCCCGACCTCCCATTACCAAACGTAGGCGAGAATTTCGCCACCGTGGTGTTGTTTTCTAGCTTCCCTATCGGTCATAACGCCCTTGGGTGTAGAAACAATAGCGATACCCATACCGTTTAAAACTCTGGGTAGTTCGTCGTAACCAGCGTAGATTCTTAAACCTGGTTTAGAGATTCTCTTTAAACCGGTAATAACCTTTTCGCCGTGTGCGCCGTATTTAAGGGTAACAACAATTTTGCTGTCGATTGTGCCTTCACCAACAACTTCGTAACCTGCAACGTAACCTTCTTGAACGAGAATGTCAGCGATTGCTTTTTTAGTGTTAGATGTAGGAATTTCAACAACTTCACGCTTTACAACTAAAGCGTTTCTGATTCTGGTTAGCATATCAGCAATTGGATCTGTCATTGTTTTTACCTCCTTACCAGCTAGCTTTTCTTACGCCGGGGATTTCCCCTTTGTATGCTAAATTTCTAAAGCAAATACGGCAGATGCCATATTTACGGATAACAGCGTGTGGACGACCACAAATGCTGCATCTTGTATATGCTCTAGTAGAGAACTTTGGTGTTCTCTGTTGTTTGTTAATCATTGCTTTTTTTGCCATGTTAGTTCTCCTTATTAAGCCTTGAATGGCATACCGAGTGCTTTTAAGAGCTCTCTTGCTTCTTCGTCGGTTTTAGCTGTTGTTACGAAGCAAATATCAAAACCTCTGATCTTTTCTACTTGGTCGTATTGAATTTCAGGGAAGATAAGTTGTTCCTTAACGCCCATAGCGTAGTTGCCTCTGCCGTCAAATGACTTTGAAGGAACGCCCTTAAAGTCTCTTACACGTGGAAGAGCAACTGATACAAGCTTGTCGAAGAATTCATACATTCTTGTACCACGGAGTGTAACCTTTACGCCGACGTTCATGCCGATTCTTACTTTGAAGTTTGCAACTGATTTTTTAGCTGTTGTTAAAACTGCCTTTTGACCAGCGATTTGTGCAAGCTCTTGTTGAACCAACTGAATACTCTTGGCATTATCTTTAATGTCACCCAAGCCACCGTTGATAGTGATTTTAACTAAACGTGGAACTTGGTTAACGTTTTTATAGTTGAAGTGCTTGATAAGATATGGTACTACTTCTGTTTCGTAACGTTCTCTTACGCGGCTGATGTACTTCTCGGTTGTAGCTTCTTTAACAACCTGAGTCTTGTCACTTGCCATTTTATTTATCTCCTTATTGGCTTATTATTTTTTAGCAGCCTTTTTTGCAGGCTTGGTTGATTTTGCCTCTTTTACGTCAAGGGATGCACCGCATTTAGCGCAAGCTCTTACCTTAACGTCGCCTTCAATCTTGTGGTGTACTCTTGTACCCTTACCACATGAAGGACATACAACTAATACGTTTGATGCATCGATTTTACCAACTTGTTCTACGATACCGCTTGTTTCTTTTGCGGAACGTGCTTTTTGATGCTTCTTTTGGATGTTAACGCCGTCAACAGTTACCTTGTTTTGTGCAGGGAAAGCAGCTAATACTTTACCGGTTTTGCCGGCATCTTTACCAGTTAATACGTATACGGTATCGTTCTTTTTAACCTTCATTTCGCTTCTCCTTATAAAACTTCTGGTGCTAAAGAGATGATTCTCATGTAATCTTTTTCTCTTAATTCTCTTGCAACCGGCCCAAAGATACGTGTGCCTTTTGGTTGCTTTTGAGCATCGATAATAACTGCAGCGTTGTCATCAAATCTGATGTGTGTACCATCAGGTCTTCTTAAACCGCTTGTTGTTCTAACGATAACAGCCTTAACTACGTCGCCTTTCTTAACTGCGCCGCCTGGTGTTGCTGTCTTGACGCTTGCTACGATTACATCACCGATGTTGCCCCATTTACGATAGGAGCCACCTAAAACTTTAATGCAGAACAATTCTTTTGCGCCTGAATTGTCTGCCGCTTTTAATCTTGTCTGTGCCTGTATCATAATTAGCCTCCCGTTATTTAGCCTTTTCTATAATTTCGGCAACTCTCCAGTTTTTGTCTTTACTTAACTTTCTAGTTTCAACAATTCTTACCTTGTCGCCAATGCCACATTCGTTTAATTCGTCATGTGCTTTGAACTTTTTAGACGTCGTGATAGTTTTCTTGTAAAGTGGGTGTTTAACCTTACTTTCAACAACAACTACTACAGTCTTATCCATTTTATCGGAGGAAACGAGTCCTACTCTTTCTTTACGTAAATTTCTCATCTCTATTCTCCTTATGCCTTAATTTCTCTCTCACGGAGTACAGTTTTAACCCTTGCGATATCCTTCTTGATTCCGTTTAAAACGTTAGGGTTTTCTAATTGACCTGTAGCGTGACGGAAACGAAGGTTAAAGAGCTCATCTTTAAGCTCTGCCAATTTTTTGGTAAGCTCTTCAGAAGTCATTTCATGAATATTTTTTGCTTTCATTAGCCTTCACTCCCTTCTAATGTTTCTTTTTTAACAAATTTGCACTTGCATGGAAGCTTGTGACTTGCAAGTCTTAAAGCTTCTCTTGCGTCTGCTTCTGGAACGCCTGCGATTTCAAATAAAACTCTGCCTGGTTTAACAACAGCAACCCAGTATTCAACAGTACCTTTACCGCTACCCATACGTGTTTCAGCTGGTTTAGAAGTAACTGGTTTGTGTGGGAAGATGTCAATCCAAACTTGGCCGCCACGTTTGATGAATCTTGTCATAGCAATACGTGCTGCTTCGATTTGGTTTGAAGTAATCCAGCATGGGCTTTCTGATACAAGACCGTATTCGCCGTAAGCAATCTTATTACCTTTTGTGCATTTACCGGTCATTCTGCCGCGGTGTTGTTTTCTTCTTTTAACTCTTTTAGGCATCAACATATTAAGCTTCGCCTCCTTCTTTTCTCATACCGCCAAGGACTTCGCCCTTGTAAACCCAAACCTTGATACCGATTGCACCAAAGGTTGTTCTTGCGGTTGCTACACCGTAATCAATGTCAGCACGGAGTGTTTGAAGTGGAATAGAACCTTCGTGATAGTGTTCTGTTCTAGCGATTTCAGCGCCGTCTAAACGACCGCTTACCATAGCCTTAACACCCTTTGCGCCTAATCTCATTGCACGTGAGATAGCTTGTTTCATACATCTTCTGAAAGATGCACGTTTTTCAAGTTGAGCAGCGATTGATTCAGCAACTAATTGTGCGTCGCAATCCGGCTTCTTGATTTCGATGATATTAATACCGATTTGTCTGCCCTTAACGATTTTAGCAAGGTCTTTCTTGATAACTTCGATTTCAGAACCAGCTTTACCGATAAGTACGCCTGGACGTGCTGTATAGATAGTAACAGATACTCTGTTAGCAGCTCTTTCAATAGTAATTTTTGAAATTGCAGCAGCGTAATATTTTTCCTTAATGAACTCTCTGATTACGTAGTCTTCTTTAAGGAAAACAGAGAAGTTTTTCTTGTCAGCATACCACTGGGTATTCCAGCCTTTAATAACGCCAACTCTTATTCCGTGTGGATTAACTTTTTGTCCCATAATTCCTCCTAATTACGCCTGAACGTCTAAAACAGCTGTGATGTGGCTGGTACGTTTTAAAATTCTAAAACCTCTACCGTGTGCCATTGGTTGCATTCTCTTGAGCGTTGGACCCATGTCTGCATAGCATTCTGCTACGTAAAGGTCGTTAACGTTCATTTGAAGATTATGCTCAGCGTTTGCAGCAGCTGATAAGATAACTTTCTTAATTGGTTCAGCGCCTGCTTTAGAACAGTTTTCAAGAATAGCTACTGCTTCGTTTACCTTCTTACCTCTAACAAGGTCAAGAACAACTCTTACCTTGTATGGAGAGATACGAATGTATCTAGCACAAGCCCTTGGTCTTCTATCTTTTGTTTCTGCAATTCTTGCAGCTTTTAACTTGGTATTTCTAGCCATAATCTTTTACTCCTTACTTGCCACCTGTGGTTTTTGAACCTGCGTGACCTTTGAAAGTTCTTGTTGGGGCAAATTCACCTAACTTGCAGCCAACCATGTCTTCTGTAACGTATACAGGAACGTGCTTTCTACCGTCATAAACAGCGATTGTATGACCAACCATTTGTGGGAAAATTGTGGAAGACCTTGACCAAGTTTTAAGTACGGTCTTTTTGTTTTCTGCGTTTAAAGCCTCGATTCTTGCAAGTAACTTTTCTTGCACATATGGCCCTTTCTTTACACTTCTACTCATATTTGGTCTCCTTAATTAATACGTTTTAGAATAAACTTGTCTGTTTTATTCTTTTTCTTTCTTGTCTTGTAACCAAGTGCTGGCTTACCCCAAGGAGTAACAGGACCTGGACGACCGATTGGTGAACGACCTTCACCACCACCGTGTGGGTGGTCGCATGGGTTCATAACAGAACCACGTACGGTTGGGCGGATACCCATGTGACGAACCTTACCAGCTTTACCGATACGGATGATTTCGTGGTCAAGGTTACCAACTTGACCGATTGTTGCTTTGCAGTTTAATGGGATATATCTCATTTCGCCGCTTGGCATTTTAACGGTTGCAAGCTTGCCGTCTTTAGCCATGAGTTGAGCTGACATACCGGCAGAACGTGCGATTTGACCGCCTTTACCTGGTTGAAGCTCGATATTGTGAATCATTGTACCAACTGGGATGTCAGCAAGTCTTAATGCGTTACCAACTTTGATGTCAGCGCCTGTACCGCTTGTTAACTTATCGCCAACCTTTAAGCCGTATGGTGCAAGGATGTATCTCTTTTCACCGTCCGCATAGCAAACGAGTGCGATGTTAGCGCTTCTGTTTGGATCGTATTCGATAGTCTTAACAACAGCTTCGATACCGTCTTTGTTTCTCTTGAAGTCAATGATACGATATTTTCTTCTGTTACCGCCACCGTGATGACGAACTGTAATTTTACCTTGTGCGTTTCTACCGCCTGTATGACGTTGATCTTCAAGTAAAGATCTTTCAGGCTTGGTTGTCGTAATTTCTTCAAATGTGCTTACCGACATGAAACGACGGGCTGATGATGTAGGTTTATATCTTTTAATACCCATTGTTTATATCCTCCACTATTAAGAGAGTGACTTAAAGAACTCAATGTCCTTGCTGTCTGCTGTAAGTTTAACAACTGCTTTCTTGTATGCAGGTGTGTAACCTTCGTTTCTGCCCATTCTCTTAAGTTTACCACGGCAGTTAAGTGTGTTTACTTTTTCAACCTTTACGTTGAAGATTTCTTCAACAGCAAACTTGATTTCAGTTTTGTTTGCCTTCTTCGCAACTACGAACGTATATCTCTTATCTTCGATAGACGCGTAAGTCTTTTCTGTAAGAACAGGTTTAATGATAATATCACGTGCTTCCATTATTCTCCGTAAACCTCCTGTAATTTTTCAACAGAACCTTGAGCAAGAACGATTACGCTGTTTCTAACGATGTCGTAAGTGTTGAGTTGTTCAACAGGAAGCGTCGTAACGTTTTGAAGGTTGCGTGCTGCCCTGATAACCTTTTCGTCATTGTTGCACATAACAACAAGAACTGTCTTTTCAAAACCAAAAGAGTTAAGGAATGCTACCATTTCTTTTGTTTTGCCTTCACTTACTGCAACGTTGTCGATTACATAAAATTCGTTATCGGCAAGTTTTCTTGAAAGTGCAGAGAACATAGCGATTCTCTTTGCACAGATGTTCATTTTCTTTCTGAAGTCTCTTGACTTTGGTGCGAATACTACGCCGCCCTTAATCCATTGTGGAGCTCTTGTTGAGCCTTGACGAGCGTTACCTGTACCTTTTTGACGGAAAGGCTTCTTACCACCGCCGCGAACTTCCGTTCTTGTTAAAGCACTCTTTGTGCCTTGGCGTTCGTTAGCAAGTCTTGTTACAACTGCTTGGTGGATAAGTGGTTGGTTGTATTCAATAGTGAATAGGTCTTCGTTAAGCTCTATAACGCCCAACTCTTCTGCTTTCATATTGTATAACTTTGTATTTAGCATTGTGGGTTTCCTCCTTAAGCTTTAACGCTGTTTCTTACTGAAACGATACCGCCCTTTGGACCTGGAACTGCGCCCTTAACCAAAATAGCGTTTCTTTGTGCATCAACCTTAACTACTTCTAAGTTTAAGATTGTAACTTGTTCGTGACCGTATTGACCAGCAAGGTGTTTGTTCTTGAAAACTCTTGATGGGTCAGAAATTGAACCCATAGAACCTACTTCTCTGTGAACAGGGCCTACACCGTGCGTTTCTTTTAATCTGTGTTGGTTCCATCTCTTGATAACGCCTGTGAAACCGTGACCTTTTGTCGTACCGATAACGTCAACGTGTTCACCTGCTACGAACGTGTCGCAAGCGATAACGTCGCCAACGCTATAGCTTTCAGCATTTTCTAAACGGAATTCTTTAAGATATTTGTGTGGTTCAACGCCGTTTTTGAATTGACCTAACTGTGGTTTGTTCAATTCTTTAGCGGCTACTTTCTTGAAACCGAGCTTAACAGCTGAATAACCGTCGCGTTCAACTGTCTTAACTTGAACTACTGGGCATGGACCTGCTTCGATTACGGTTACCGGAATAACCTTTCCGTCTGGAGTGAAGATTTGGGTCATACCTAACTTTCTACCTATGATTGCTTTATTCATTGATAAAGTTCACCTCCGTATATTTTACAAATAATTATAACTTAATTTTAACGTCAACACCTGCTGGAAGATGGATGCTGTCCAAAATCTTTGCGTTTGTTGAGTAGATGTCGATAAGACGTTTGTGCGTTCTTAATTCGAATTGTTCACGACTGTCTTTATACTTGTGTGGTGAGCGTAAAATTGTAACGATTTCCTTTTCGGTTGGAAGTGGAATAGGACCGCTGATTTTAGCGCCTGCTTTCTTCATTGTTTCAACAATGCGTGCCGTTGCTTGGTCAACCATGTTGTGGTCGTAAGCTGATAATTTGATTCTGATTTTTTGTCCTGCCATTTTCTTAACTCCTTTTATACTAACATTTTTTAAGCTGTCAACTGGGATTTTAGGACTTTTGACCCAGGTTTATCCCCTTTTCCCGCCGTGCGAGAAGGAAGATTTTTGTGTTTTGACAACTTTGCCGTGTGTATCGCACCTGTGAGCATTAAAAAATCATCTGCGCCGTGTGTTTATAAGCAGATGACCTAATACTTGGGCACGGTTAGTCGCGAGAGTTTAACCCTCACACTTGTCAGCGAAAATTATCTTCTTTTTAAGCTACGATTTAGCTTGAAAAGTTTAAAGTAACTTTCCGCCTCAACCCAATTTCTATTACACAGCGTGATAATAATACAATATCCCAAAATTATTGTCAACCTTTTTTTTGCCCTTTTTTAAAAAAAGTGGCTATTGTGTAAACTATTTTTTGCATACACTAAATATTGTGGTTTTCAGCCCCGCTTTTATATATATATTATATAATAACGTCGCGCGGGGTTTGGGTGTGTATACGCGCTTTATCCGTTTTGTCCTTCTCTTTTGTATAAATGTATAAAGCTTAAGACCTGTTTTATTCACTTTTTACAAGGGTATTTGGGGCGTTAAAGCACCTTGCTTTTTTAAAAACAAAAAAGCGTGTGCCGTTTTGCACACGCTTAAATTTATGGTTTTTAGATATCAAAGTCGTCGTCATCGTCGTCTTCGTCATCTTCGTCTTCGTCGTCGTCTTCAAAGTCGCGCTCGTCGATAGGATAGTACTCAAAGTCGTCGTCATCGTCAATTCTGTCGTCAGAATCAAGATAATCGTCTTCCTCGTCGTCACTGAACATCTGTGCGGCTTCTTCCTGCTCAAGCTGGGTAAGCGTAATAATCTCTTCCCCATCCTCGCTCTTTATCATGTCTTCCTTTTCATCGTCGTCAAGGAACTTCTTCCAGCCGTCGTCCTTGTCCATATCAAGCTCTTCCTTTTCTTCTTCGTACATAGGCTTATCGTGACAGCTTTCGCACATGTCTTCGTTTATGGAAATATAGTTACGGCGGCAGATTGGGCAAAGCTTTTCGTTGCCTTCGTCCTCGTCGTCAACCGCGAACATAAGCTGTGGGCCGATTTTAAGTTCAGCCTTACATACGCCGCAGTAATCTTCTTCGTCAAGTATATAGTTAAGCTCGCACCTTGGGCATAATTTGTATTTTGCCATAAAATAAACTCCTTGGAAGTTAAAAAATCGCTTGCTGTTACAAGTGCCAATATTATATTAATATTATTTGGATTTGTAAACTGTTTTTAAGCCGATTTTTCGCTTTTTTTAAAAATTTTAATACTTATTTTGTTTTATTGTATGACAATTATACCGAGCTTTGACAAACGAACGGAAAATAATTGAAAAATTAAGAATTAAGAATGAAGAATGAAGAATGTCTTGCGCTTGCGCAAGTGTTATGGTAAACTTTTTGCTTTGGCAAAAAGTCTTTATTAAATTTTAAAAAGGCTCCCTTCAAAGCTTATTCAAAAACGTTGTCATCCTGAGCCCTGCACAGCAGGGCGTCAGGACCCCCTAAACTATTTGTTAGTCCATAAAAAGCCTTGCCACAAAGTGGCAATGGCGTCAGGATCCCCTAAATAACTTGAAAGTTTGTTAAGCTTGCCCGCAAGCATTTTTGTTTGTTATTGCATCCTGAGCCCTGCACAGCAGGGCGTCAGGATCCCCTAAATAACTTGAAAGCTTGTTAAGCTTGCCCGCTTGCAGAACGCAAGCGGGCAACTGACCTTAATTATTCATTAGCGCGGGAAATATCCCGCGCGACTTCATTATTCACTATTCATTAAACCAAAAATCCGCCTATAGGTCGGTTATCGTTATTCTTTCTCGCCTGACGGCGGTGTGATTAACCTATCGTCACCGATAGGCTCACCCATAACGGGATAACCGTTTTTATCAAACTTAACCCGCTGTAAATGGCAGTATCTGTAATCGGGCGACATATCGCTGTTTTCATTATCCATACCGTGGTAAGCGCACCAAAGCTCGGCGCCGTCGGGTGAACGGAAAAATGACGCGTGCCCCGGCCCGTAAACTCCGTTACCAAAGGTTAAAAGCGGCTCGGGGTGCTTTTTCCAGCTTTGTGCTAAACAAGGATCGCCGCCTGTATACTCAAGCACACCCAAGGCATAATATTTTGAAAAGCAACCGTTTGCCGAGTAAATCAAAAAAAGCCTACCCTTGTTTTCAACAAAAAAACCGCCTTCTAAAATTGCGTTACTACCCGTGTGGGGGGCAACGGCTTCCCAGTCAAGCTCGGCGCGGGCAATGGTATAAGATACTCCGCAACGGCTTGGATTAATCATTTTGGTTATGTCCAAAACCTGCCCGTAAACAGGGTCAACGCGCGAATAACACATATACGTATCCCCCAAATCGGTGACAAACACGGTTGGGTCAATACTGTAAACGTCTGGTGCGGGTATGCCGATAAATTCCCAATCACCGAACGGATCGCCCGTTAAAGATTTAAGCCCGAATATCCGCTTTTCACCGGGCTCCTTGGTGATACGGCCGCTTGCGTAAACGTACCAGCAGCCGTCACTTCCCTGGTGCATATCCGGTGCCCAGATATCACCCCAAATGCCGTGCGTTCCGTCTGGCACAAAAATGGTTTTGCCTTCGCCATTTGTAAAAAGCTCCGCTACGTGGCGGTGTCTGTAAATTTTAAGGTGTACGCCTTCGGTGTAAAGTCCGTAATAATATTGGGTTTGGTTATCGTAAATAATAAACGGGTCGGCAACAGATTGGGGCGCTATAGGGTTTGTGAAAGGCTTTTTGTTGTATTTTACGCCACGCCTATCCGAGCCGTTGCACGCCATAATTGAAAATGATAATAAAATAGTTATCAAGCACAAAACAATCTTTTTTATCATTCCCATCACCGCCTTTTTCCGTTTTTTATATTTTATCATAACGAGCCGCAAAAATCAACGCTAAAATTTACTCACGGTGAAGATTTAATGATAAATTGATAAAATACGGCCCCACAGGTGGACTATCTTAATGAAGAATTAAGAATTAAGAATGAAGAATGAAGAATGAAGAATTGTGGTAAACTTTTTGCCTTTGGCAAAAAGTCTTTAGTAAATTTAGAAGAAAATATATCAAATTTTTAATAACGTATTGACAATTTGGTTACGTAGTGCTATAAAATATGTAAACCTATATTTTACAAGGGGGATATTATGGACGAAAACAACAAAAAACTAACAACCAAGCAGTTAATCATAATTGCGTCGGCAGTATTGGCAATTTTACTTATCGTTTTACTGATTATCTTTATACCAAAATGTAAACCTGATAACGGTGGAAACCCTGGTGGGCAATCAAGCCCAGGCGGTTCAGACCAAGTTACCCCAGGTAAAGGGCTTATACTAGAGCTTTCTTCCGACGGCGAATACTATATCGTTACAGACACTACTTCCGACTACCTAACGAGCGCGATTATTCCTGAAACCTATTACGGCTTACCTGTTAAAGAAATCGGTAGAGAAGCCTTCTATGGTTGCTGTGACCTTGTAAGCATTGAAATCCCCGATAGCGTTGAAACCATTAAGTACGGCGCCTTCTATCGTTGTCAATCGCTTAAATCTATTGTTATACCAAACAGCGTTACCACAATGGGAAACTCTATTTTTGAAGAATGCATAAGCCTTGAAAGCGTTACGCTTTCTAACAGCTTGACAAGCCTTGGCTCAAGAGTGTTTTTTAAATGCGAAAAACTAACCAACGTTATTATCCCTAACGGCATACAAGAAATCGATCAGGAGTGCTTCTATCAATGTACTTTACTTTCAAGCGTTGTTATCCCTACAAGCGTAACCCAAATTAGCGGTTACGTCTTCGATAGCTGCACAAGCCTTGCAAATATCTATTATCGCGGAACTGAAACGCAATGGGGTGAAATCAATAAAGCAAGTAGTTGGGACAGTAATGCCGGCTCTTACAACATAAGCTATAATTACGCAGGCTAAATTTAAAAAAGCAGGGCTGGTCGCCCTGCTTTTTTTAATGAATAATGAAGAATGAAGTCGGCTGCGCCTAATGAATAATCGTGGTAAACTTTTTGCTTTGCAAAAAGTCTTTATTAAATTAAAAAACCTTGGGTGAATATTGAAATAAGTTGTTAAACGGCTTATAGGCCGACTTTTGGGTGAAAAGCAGTGGCTTAATGCCAACTGCTTTTTTAATGAATAATGAAGAATGTCCGTGCATATGCACGGCGTGAAGAATTTATTGCGCTCACGCAAGTATTACGGTAAACTTTTTGCTTTGCAAAAAGTCTTTAGTAAGCTTTAAAAGGCTCCCTTGTGTAAAGGGAGCTGGATTTGACAAAGTCAAAGACTGAAGGATTGTAAAGCAAAGGTTAATAGTAGCCTTATGTTTTCTGTTTGCTCGTGCTATGTCACTCCGACCTAAAACAAAAAAAGGAAAGGCAAATGGGCAGTACTCTTATGGACAGTTTTGAGAGTATATTACCTACCGGCAGAAAAAGCAGAAACCACAGATTGATTTTCTGTGGTTTTTGTGATATAATAAGAACATTAATCTTGAATAGTACAAGGAAGATGCTAATGAGAGAAGTGATTGAACATTATAACAAGCTAATTGACGAAAACAATGACCCTGCTCGCGATCCTAAACCATTGAGAGATTATATGGACAAGTGGGACGGAGATAAGTTTATCGAGAGTATGCAGCTTGATAAAAGCAAATCCGTTTTAGAAATAGGAATTGGAACAGGGCGACTTGCCATCAAGGTTGCACCAAATTGTAACAGCTTGTGTGGAATAGATATATCCGAAAAGACAATTGGGAGAGCAACTGAAAACCTATCAGCG
>JAFQEA010000020.1 GCA_017399185.1 Clostridia bacterium | reverse complement strand
GCCGTTTGGCTTGTTTTCTTCACCGTTGACATCGGCCAATTGCTGAATTTCAGGGTCGTTCCAATAGGCGCCCAGACTGCCGACCAGATGACCGCCGGCGGAAAAGCCGACTACGGCGATACGATCGGGATCAATGTGATTTTCTTCTGCGTGCTCACGAATGTGGGCGATCAGCCATGATAACTCGGTCAGGGCGCAGGGGAATTTGGCTTCGTTGCACGAATACCGCAAAATATACGCTGAAAATCCTTTGGCTATAAACTGGGTGGCAATGTGTTCTGCCTCCCTGGGAGCGGTACTCTTATATGCGCCGCCGGGGCAAACTACGATGCAAGGGTGTGTTGCGTGTAACTCTAAGGGCTCACTTTTTAAAATAAATGCGTCATAATAGGCGTCTTCCGAATCTCTGATTAAACCGAGTTCTTCGTAATTTAAGGGTATTTTCTTGGTTTCAGTCAGAATTTTCATCAGTAGGTATTCCTTTCTTTTAACTGTCGTTCGATTTGACGGTCGGATTCCTTCTTTGCAATGGTGTCGCGCTTGTCGTACAACTTTTTACCTTTGCACAATCCGATCTCAAGCTTTAACTTGCTTCCTTTAAAATATAATGAAAGAGGAATCAGCGTCAGTCCATCTTGCTTCACTTTGCCCAACAAAGTCATGATTTCTTTTTTATGCATCAATAACTTTTTGGGACGTAAAGGTTCCTTATTAAAATAAGAACCTTTTTCGTAGGGGGAAATATGCATACCCAGGACAAACATTTCACCATTGTCAATTTCGCAGTAACTGTCTTTCAGATTGACGTTGCCTAATCGTATGGATTTGATCTCAGTTCCAAACAATTCAATGCCGGCTTCATATTTGGTTAAAATAAAATAATCGAAAGTCGCCTTTTTGTTTTTGGCAACAATCTTGATTTCGTCTTTCATAATTACTTTTAATATCCTTTTTTGTTCTTACTTAAAAATATGATACTGAGTTTAGAGGATAAAGTCAAGAAAAAAGAATTGACATTTTTTTAAAAAGTTTTAAAAAAGGTGTTGACAAATGGAAAATAATTTGTTATGATATACGAGCGCCTTAGGAAAAGGGGAAAGACGGAAACGGCTGAAACCCTTGATCTAAAGCGGAAAAATGATCCTTGAAAATTAAACAGCATCATTAAAACGGAACCCGTTAATTGCTTTAATTAAAAAGCTTTTAACAGATGATTTCAAGAAGTAATTCTAAGTCAGCAGTTATGAGCGGAATCAATTATTTAATAAAAATTATTTTTTGTTAGAGAGTTTGATCCTGGCTCAGGACGAACGCTGGCGGCGTGCCTAACACATGCAAGTCGAACGGAATCCATCGGCCGATCCCTTCGGGGTGAAACTGAGAAGATTTAGTGGCGGACGGGTGAGTAACACGTGAGCAACCTGCCTTTCAGTGGGGAATAACACAGGGAAACTTGTGCTAATACCGCATAATGCATTTTGACCGCATGATTAAAATGCCAAAGATTTATTGCACATAGATGAGCTCGCGTCCCATTAGATAGTTGGTGAGGTAACGGCCCACCAAGTCGACGATGGGTAGCCGGACTGAGAGGTTGAACGGCCACATTGGAACTGAGAAACGGTCCAGACTCCTTCTGGAGGCAGCAGTGGGGAATATTGGGCAATGGGCGCAAGCCTGACCCAGCGACGCCGCGTGAGGGAAGATGGTCTTCGGATTGTAAACCTCTTTTATATGGAACGAAGCAAGTGACGGTACCATAAGAAAAAGCCACGGCTAACTACGTGCCAGCAGCCGCGGTAATACGTAGGTGGCAAGCGTT
>JAFQEA010000019.1 GCA_017399185.1 Clostridia bacterium | reverse complement strand
GCTTATGAAAGAACCCTTTTTGCAGATACAACGGAAGATAGTATTGAACAAACCTTAATCGCAAAATATACATATTCAAGCAAATAATCAAATTCCAATTTATCGGACAGTAAACGGTTCGATTTAGGTTGCTCTTACTCCACCAAAAAAGGTAAGCAAAAATTGCTTACCTTTTTTGGTGGAATGGTAACTTGAAAACCATTGTGTTCCCGATGGTTCGCGCGAGGAGCGTCCAAAAAAAGACTGTAATTTTGATACAAAATTGCAGTCTTTTTTAACTAAATCCGCCTTTAGCGGAATAAATCCACTTCGTGGATGAAATCACTTTGTGATGAAATCTTGCTTCGCAAGGTTATATTAGGCGGATTTGATTTCATCTGAAGCCATAGGCTGAAGATTTCATCCAAACTCGTTTGGATTTCATCCTGCAAAGCAGGATTTCATTAAATTTATAAGGCTTGCTGGGATGGCTTTCGTCCTTGCAATCCATTTTTTTATAGCTGTAAAATACAAATCGTTCAATTTATGGGGTATCGTTCAATTATTGATTCGCTTAAAAAATTATTGATTTTCAATGGATTATATGATATAATAAACTCACCTAAAATCAAGAATTTGATAAAACAAAATATAAAGGGGAATACAGGTATGAAAAAAGTATGTTTTGTATTGGTACTGATACTTACATTATTTATGCTCTGTAGTTGTGGGGGATATGTCAAGAGTTATTCTGCAACCATGTTGATTACTTCCTGTCAGGGCAATGAAGCAAGTATGAAATTTGATACCTTTAAGGGAACGTATAATTTCAAGTTAAGAAGAGATGGTATTGCCGAGCATACACTTGATTTTGAAGCAAGTCTTGCTGAAGGCGAGATGAATGTTTATATCGGTGTTGATGGTGAAAAAGAATTGCTCCTTATTGTCAAGGGTGGAGAATCCTACGACGAAACCATTATACTTGATGATAAATATGATAACGAAAAATCAATCTACATTATTCTCGAAACGATAGGTAAATGTGTAGATGGTGATTTTGAGTTTGAGTACAATTAATTTAAGTGAAGAGAACAAACAAATTCCAATTTATCGAACTAAAACGGTATCAAAATTTTTGATTATTCACAAAAAAGGTAAGCAAAAATTGCTTACCTTTTTTGGTGCGTTGGTAATCTGAAAACCGTTGCATTTTGATTATTGTACCCCTTTTGTGTATTTTGGGGATATGGTTCAGTTTTTAAAATTATAAATTAATAATTCCGTGCGGTATAAAAACATATTGACACAAGCTGTAAGATATGTTATAATTATTAAAACCAATAATCATAAAGGGAACCAGCTGACTGCAGAGGACGTTGGTTCTTTTATGTTTTTTTTAGGGTAAAATTTTATGATTAAAAAAAGGAAATTCAAGTTTACTACCACACAGATTATATTGATTAGTTTTCTTGTGACCATTATTATAGGAAGCGGGCTTTTAGCGTTGCCGATTAGTTCAAAGAGCGAAGAACCCGTGTCGTATATAGACGCACTTTTTACGGCAACAACCGCTACTTGTGTGACGGGACTTGTTACGCTCCCCACCGTATCAACGTGGAGCGTGTTCGGACAGATTGTTATTTTGCTTTTGATACAGATTGGCGGTCTTGGAATCATTACTATTATGTCAGGGCTGATGCTTCTTCTTAATCGGAAAATGGGTATCGGCGACCGTTTGCTTATTCAGGATTCGTTTAATTTAAACACAATGTCAGGTCTTGCCAAGTTTGTTAAAAACGTATTGTTCGGTACACTGATTATTGAAGGAATAGGTGCTGCACTTTATATGCTTGTATTTGTGCCGGATTTTGGCGCGAAGGGTATATGGATATCGCTATTCAATGCCGTTTCTGCTTTTTGCAACGCGGGCATTGATATAATAGCAGAAAACAGCCTTTGTAATTATGCTACTAATCCATTAATTAATATTGTTACTTCGGTGCTTATTGTTCTTGGCGGTCTTGGTTATATAGTCTGGTGGGATGTGCTTCGTGTCGTAAGGAGCCGTTCTTCAAAGAACCGCAGGATATTCAGACACCTGACGTTGCACTCAAAGATTGCAATTACCGTTACCGCAGGACTTATTTTATTCGGTGCGATTCTCATATTTGTTTTTGAATACACAAATCCGTTAACCATAGGAAAGATGTCTTTGTTTGATAAAATACAAGTATCATTTTTTCAATCGGTTACTACGAGGACAGCAGGTTTTGCCTCTATTCCGCAGGAGAACCTAACTAACGCCTCTGCCACCATATCTATTATCTTAATGTTGATAGGTGGCTCGCCCGTGGGAACTGCAGGTGGTATGAAAACAGTAACAGTTGCAATACTTGTTTGCTCGGCATTTGCCACTATCAGAAACAGAAAGAGAGCAACCTTATTCGGCCGCCGTATTTCCGAGGAGGCCGTTAAAAAAGCGGTTGCTGTGGCGGTAGCATTTATTACGATATGCTTGGTATCAACGATATTATTGATGGCAACAAGTAGTGCATCCTTCATTGATGTGGTCTATGAAACAGTCAGCGCTACGGCAACGGTAGGTCTTTCAAGAAACCTGACCGGCACGCTTGATACGCTTGGAAAGTTAATTATTACAGTAACAATGTATTTAGGTAGAGTCGGTCCTATATCACTTGCGGTAGCGCTTGGCAGTAAAAACGAAAGCCAAAACGTGATTTCAGAACCGACGGAAGATATTAGTATAGGATGAGGAGAAATTTATGAAAGCAAAGAAAACATATGCAGTCTTTGGACTTGGGAGATATGGTATAGCCGTAGCGAGAGAGCTTGTAGAGAACGGCATGGAGGTTATTGCCGTTGATACCGACGAAAAAATCGTAAACGATGCGGCAGCATATTTGCCCGTTTGCAAATGCGCAGACGTTACTGATGCAGAGGTCGTCTCACGTCTGGGGATTGGTAATATTGATACCGTTATCGTTTGTATGGCAAGCAGTCTTGAAGCGAGTGTAATGGCAGTTGCACTTTGTAAAGAGGCAGGCGTTAAAACCGTTATAGCAAAATGCTCCAACGAGATGCAGCAAAAAATATTGCTTCTTGTAGGTGCAGATCAAGTAGTTTTTCCTGAAAACGAATCAGGCGTCCGTCTTGCCAAAAATTTGCTCAGCTCCGGCTTTATTGACGTGATATCTTTATCCAAGGACGCGTCAATTGTCGAAATTGACGTCAAGGAAGAATGGTGCGGTAAGAACTTGATTGAACTGAATCTCCGTAAAAAATACGGTTTTAATATCATTGCCATTAAAAAGGATGAAAAGGTAAACGTTAACGTTAATCCCGAGCAGGTACTTGATTCGGAAAGCTCGCTAATCGTTATTGCAAATACTGCAAAATTAGGGAAATTAAAATAAATTTTTAATTTATTTGCACGTTATAAAAGCATTAACTTATTGTTAAATTGTTTAAAATTTCAGGTTACTCATAAAAGTCCGTAATATTGATATTAAAAGTATCGGTATTATGGCTTTTTTATTGCAAAAACGGTGGTGTTTTGCCATATTTAGTAAGTTTTTTATCAAAAACATAGGCTTGCAGGGATGATTTTTTACCCTTGCAAGCTTTTTTTCTTTTATTGTTAATAGCAATTTATGTGTTTTCTATCCAAAACTGATTAAAATTTTATATGATTTTTCACATTTATTATCAATCATGATTGACAAGCATTTCTCTTAATGATATAATAGGAACAAACCTAATAGGACGAAACAAGGCTTAAAGGGGGGGACGGTAAATTGCAAAGGAACGTTAAAAGGGATACTCGCTCTGAAATTATTTTAATGGGCTGCAATATGTTTTTGGAGAAGGGATATACCAACACTTCCACAAAGGTCATGAGTGAAGAGCTTGGCATAAGCACCGGCAATTTTAATTTCCATTTTACTAAAAAAGAAGACTTACTTGCTGTTTTAGTCGAAGAACTATGCGATTTTCAGTGGAAGCTTATGGAAGAAGAGGCTCAGGATGGGTTTAATTCCTTGCTTGCTTATTGTTTGGAGCTGACAACAATGGTCAGCGCAAGTGAGCAGGATGAAAATATAAGGGACTTCTTTATTTCTTCTTACACAATCCCTATGACCTTGAATATAATACGTAAGAACGATATTGAAAAAATGAAGAAGGTTTTTTCCTTTTACTGTAAGGGCTGGAGCGAAGAAAAATTCAGAGAAGCAGAGGATATTGTTTCAGGTATAGAGTACGCTGCTCTTATGACAACGGAAACTTCATCGCCGTTAGAAATAAGGATAGAGCTTGCTTTGACGACTATAATGCGGCTGTACAACGTTCCAGAAGATATCATTCAAACAAAAGTGAAAAAGGTTCTTTCTATGGATTACATAGCGATAGGGCTTAGAGTTTTGAAAGAGTTTAAGGAATATATAAATAATAAGCATGAAAAAGCCTTGGATGATTTTAAGAAAAGGCGTGCTAAATATTTAAGAGAAAAAAATAAAAAATAAGGCTTATAAGGAGAAAAAATGAAAAACGTTAAAAGATTATTTGCGGCAATTCTCACACTTGTATTGGTGCTGGCATTTTCAGGGTGCTATACGATTTCCGGACAAAAAATGAAGACTGTCAAGGGCACGTATAAGCTTACGAGTTATACTTATACGCCTAAATACGAGCGTAAGGAAGATTACACCCCCAGGACTTATAATTACATTGAAGACCAAGAATATTTATACGAGGATTATCTTATTATTACTGGCACGAATACGGGTTACTACGTGCATAAGGAGGCCAATGCCCCCGCATACGTAAAAGAGGTTACCCTGTCCTATGAATACAACGCTGAAAATTCTTCAGAGGTAGAATACGTTATTTTTAACGACGCTTTGACCGTAAATGAGCAAAGCGGCTTTAACAAAATGGGCGTAACTAAAAACTCGCTGAATTATACAAAAAGTGCTTTTGATTATAACGAACTGCTAACGAAAAGGCCAATGCGCTCTGAAGCAATCACCGTTCGTTGGACAAAGGTCAGTCGCGATACGGATCTTACGTATGTCGAAAACCAGCTTGGTAAATTAAAGAAATATGATTACAAAGCATTTGGCGCGCGTGGGATATACCAACGCAATGCACCGTGGGATATTGAAACGGGTGTAGTACAAGATACGCCTTATCAATACTTCTACTACGTAATAGATACCGCGGAAAATGCACTTAAGGTTACAGCGCATTATGCGTTGAAGGTATCTCCTACCGAAAAAGTCACACAAGATTTTGTGATAGAACGTATATCTGAAGATTGGGGGCAGTTTACTATCGGTGGTGATTTATGGACGTTGGAACAGCCTTGGGGTAATAATTATTACAATGATACTGACGGGTTAAGAACTATAATCAGTCGCGTCAGCAACGATATATCTGATAAAGCACTTCAGGGGGTATTAGATATTTGGCTTCCTGTGGCATAGTAAGTGAATTAATAAGGAATAAACAAAATATGAAAAAAAGAATTATAATTTTCGTATTAGTTTTTGCATTAACAGACTATAATTATATGTAAGGTAAGCAATAATGCTTACCTTTTTTATATCAAAAGTAATATTTTACAAATTTAGCCTAATTGTTTTGCATTAAAGGTGTTTTGTGGTATAATAATTAAAACCATTTAAGGACGAATTTATGATGCGCAAAAGATTAATCAAGCTTTCAATTATTTCTTTTATTATTGCAGTTGTTTTGTTTGCGATTGATTATTTGATTTTCCATCACTTAACCGATGCAGGCTTTGTTTTACAGCATCAGCAAGAAGCAGGCAAGCCATTTGTTACCGATTTAGTCGGGCAGGTTGCAGCGTCCTTCTTCTTTTTAGGCGGCGCTTCACTTTTGGTTGGTTTTATCTGCTTTGACAAGGAATAATTTACAAAGTAGTGCCTGAAAACCTAACAAGATTTTGTTAAAATGTATTTTAGGACAGAAATATATAAATAATAGTTAAGGTGATTAAATGTTTTATATTGATTGGACCTATATAATTATCGTTTTACCGTTCGTTATTTTATCGCTTGTTATAAGCGGAAACGTAAAGCTTACGTTCAGCCGCTATTCAAGGACTAAAGCCGAATGCGGTATGACCGGGCGGGAAGTTGCACGTGCAATCCTGAACGCCAACGGCTTAACCGACGTTCAAGTTGTTTCAATCGGCGGCTCTTTGACAGACCACTACGACCCACGCACGAAAATTGTCAGTCTGTCGGAAGACGTTTATAACAGCAGTTCAATGGCGGCAATCGGTGTTGCCGCGCACGAATGTGGGCATGCAATCCAGCACGCAAAAGGGTATGCACCGCTAAAGCTTCGCAACAAAATGATTCCTGTGACCAATTTTGGCGCAAAGCTTGCAATCCCTTTGATAATCGCAGGCATCTTTCTTTCCTATTTAGGCGAATATTTCGCAATAGTTGCTTACGTTGGCGTTGGTTGCTTTGCTTTAAGCGCACTGTTCCAGCTTGTAACCTTACCCGTTGAATTCAACGCATCAAGCCGCGCACTTGCCATTTTAGATAACAGCGGAAACTTTTCACAAAAGGAATTGCGCGCGTCAAAGCGCGTGTTATCGGCTGCTGCACTAACCTACGTTGCGGCGCTTGCCGTTACCTTGGCACAACTCTTAAGGCTACTTATTATCGTTTTAAGCCACGTTAAAAGAAAAGACGACTGATTATAAATTTCATACAAAATTAAAAAGAAGGCTTAAAAGCCTTCTTTAATTTTATTTTTTAACCCAAGTACCTTGTAAATAGGTTTTTGTTAGTAACTCTACGGCGTTAGCAGATAATTCTTCAGCCGTTACGGTATACGTTTTGGTAACCTTTTCAGTACGGTCTGCGTTCCACTCGTCAATTGTGACAACCCAGTCACAAGGCGATTCAAAAATTATGTTAAAGTCTTCGGGCAGATCCCAGTATAAAGAAAAGGTGTAGTTTTCAATCAATCTTACGCTTGCAGGTATGGTCAAAGGTCCATCAAACTCGCAAAAGTCAAAAGCTTGACTATCGATTACTTCTACACTGCCATCCGTGGGGATTACAAACCCGTCTCTTGCCGCAAAGAGTCTTTTTGTTTGCAATTCAATTAGGCAGCCGTTAACTATTTTAAAATATTTGCTATTTGGTGAAACGGTAATATTATCATGGAGATAATATATAAAATCAATCACTTCAGCCGTCGATGGTATCTCCATAACCTCTGTAAGGCTACTCGTGTAAAAAGCACTATTGCCTATATACGTTAAGCCTTCGTTTAGCTTAATGCTATTGACACCTTCAAAGACCTTGAAAGCGCCATCCTCAACTCGCTTCACACCCTTACCTAAAACGATTTCTTTTACAGAGTAATTTTTGGTGGATGAAATAGAAATATATCCGTCAATGCTTTCAACGCTGTCAGGTATGATAATTTTTGCAATATCTGTTACAGCAAAGCAATATTTACTAATATGTTTTATACTGCCGTCGTTTGGTAAGTTAAAATCCTTATCTGCAAAAATCAACGTTTTAGTTTGATTTTCAATTACGCAACCGTCAACGTAAGTAAAATACGGATTATCACTAACCGTAACAGTCTTTAAATTATAGCAACCAGAGAAGCATTCATCACCCATGCTACGCAGTGTGCTTGGTAGGTGCAAAGTTTCAATAGGTGAGCCGCTAAAGGCATTTTCACCAATATGTATCAGGCCCTCGTTCAGCGTAAGCTGTGCAGGGGGTAGTTTTAGCTCCATAGGGTGAGTTATCGAAAACACCCTATCAGCAACAACCCTTGTTTGTGGATGTGTTCTAAATCCTTCCGGCCAATAATTAACTGCAGCATTTGAACTGGGACAGCAACAAAAATGATAAGGGTTTTCTTTTGTGCCAAGATAACAGAAGTTTTCGTACACGTTAAATTGCATACGCGTAGAATTAAACGCCCCAGCACCGAGTTCGATTAAACTCTCTGGCAGGATAACACTTTCAAGCCCGCTCCCCCAAAAAGCCCAAGAACCGAGTTTGATTAAACTCTCTGGTAAGGTAACACTTTCAAGCCCGCTCCCCTCAAAAGCCCCACTTTGTATTTCAACAATACCTTCAGGTATTTCTATTTGCCTTAGGGTTTTTTTGCCTGCAAACGCACTAGCACCAATTACCTTTACGGGTATATTGTTTATGCTTTGGGGGATTACTATGGTTGATTCAGTCGTTTCCGTGCCGTCGGTGATAATATAATAATCTTTCGTTTCGGATAGTTTATATTTTAACCATTTAGTAAAGCTGTCCCCGCAAACGTCGCAAACGTTCTGCCAATTATAGTAATGTTTCTTTGATTCAGTTGTAAACGTTTCAGTTCCAGCCTCACCACAGTTACAGGAGTAATAATATGTGTTTCCACTTAAGCAATTTAGTTCTTTTAAGTATTTGCTATCTAAGTTTTTTTGGTCAAAACTATGTGTATGTGTGCTGTTACAACCAAATAAAAAACAAAACGCACAAATTACGGTAAATAACAATAATTTTTTCATAATATCCCTCCTATCATTGATTTTTGGTATATTATACCATATAATTAGCCGTTGTCAATACTTATATAAAAAATAATAAGTCATATTATACAAAATAAATGCATTTTTTTGTTGCTATTGGGTAAAATATAAAAAAATGCATTTTTTATTCATTTTTTGTTGACAAAAAATCTTGTTTAGCGTATAATATATATCAAGGTGAACTATGATACTTAACCACAGTTATTTTGAAAAATTGAACTTTAAAAGCCGTATTTAGTACGGCTTTTTTCATATATTTCACTTTACTGTGGTAAAGCAAAAGGCTGTTATGAAAACTAAAATCAAGCAAATCATAATACCAATAGTTACAGCGGCGATCTGGGGCTCGGCATTTTTGGCGCAAGGGGAATTATCTAAAAACTTCCCGGCGTTCTTTATTAATGCCGCCCGCGCAGGGATAGCCTTTTTTGCTTTGCTTGTGATTATTCTTTTGCGTGATAAGTTCGGTATCATACTTAAAAACAAGTCGGAAAAAGTTGGCGAAGCTACCCCGATTAACAAGCGAAAGCTGATATTTGGTTCGCTAACCTGCGGTGTTTGCTTGTTCATTGCAACCAATATTCAGCAATTCGGTATTGAAGGCACGCTCCCAAGCGAAGCTGCATTTATCACCACGATGTACATGATTTTTGTGCCGATTTTCAGCTTGTTTTTGGGTAAAAAATTGGGGCTTAACATCTGGCTTGCCGTTGTGATTGCAATCGTTGGTTTAGCGTTAATCTGTAAGATAGAAGGCTTTAATATTGATATCTACTACGTCTATTTATTAATTTCAGCAGTATTTTTTGCGGTGCAAATTATGCTGGTTGACCACTATATTAATTACGTTGACGCTCTTAAATTATCGTGCGGTCAGTTTTTGGTTTGCTCTGTTTTATCAATCATTTTATCGGTTTGCACCGAAACCGTTAATTGGTCAATGATTTCCGTTGCAATATTCCCGCTTATCTATTTAGGGGTTTTCTCAAGCGCGATTGGTTATACCTTGCAAATCGTTTCACAGCGAAACGGCAACCCGACGGTTGTAACACTTATTTTGTCGTTAGAATCTGTTTTTGCGCTCATTTTTAATATTATCGTTTGTCTTTGTATGGGGCAAAGCATACAGGAAACACCGCTCCAATTTTTGGGCTGTGCGCTTATGCTTGTTGCTATATTCTTAAGCCAAATGGAATTTAAGCGCAAAAAATAGTAAAAATCAATAAAAATACTATCAAAATAACAATAAAAACAAATAAAAGAGCAGGAATTTGTAAATTTTCTTGCTTTTTTTATTAATTTAGTTTAAAATATATATGTATGACTTCAATTAAGATTATATCATTTGTCGCATCCTTTTTAGCGATTTTATTAGTCCTACCCGTGCACGAATGGGCGCACGCTTTTGTAGCCGTTAAGTGCGGTGACGATACGCCAAAGCACCACAAACGCTTAACGCTTAACCCAATGGCGCATTTTGACCTTATGGGGCTTGCGATGCTCGTTATTGCGCGCTTTGGTTGGGCAAAACCTGTTCCGATTAATCCAAACAACTTCAGGCATTTGCGCCGCGATTACTTTTTTGTATCAATAGCAGGTGTCGTTTCCAATTATTTATTGGCATTTATTTTCTATCCGCTTTGGATATTATCGTTTTCGTTGTTCGCAACAACCTTTGCACAAAGCACGTTCGGTCAAATGGCGGCAACCCTATTAAGTGGCACGCTTGAAGCTGTTTTTGCAATCAGCTTAAACCTTGTTGTTTTCAATCTGATACCTGTTTATCCGCTTGACGGGTTCAGGGTGCTTGAAGCTATCTTTAAAAAGCCAAACAAGGTTATGGACTTTTTAAGAGAAAAAGGATACATTATCCTGCTTGTTTTGATATTAATTAACTTCCTTACCGATTATATCCCTGTTTTGGGATATATTGACGTATTTGGGTTTTTAATGTCCACCTTAACGGGGATTATAGGGCAACCTATAGCGCTATTTTGGGGCTGGATAATGAGTTTATTTATTTAATTATTTATTATAACTGTTGTAACTATTGTAACAAAGGAGCTAATAGTGGCTACAAATCTTGACAATTTTCCATCAATTGTAGATTACAATACAAAGTTTGAGAACTTTGACGGCCCACTTGATTTACTTTTGCACATGATTAAGATTGCGCAAATAGAAATCAAGGATATTTTCGTGTCCGAAGTTACAGACCAGTTCGTTCAATACGTACGTCAAATGGAAGTTTTCGACCTGGAAAAGGTCAGCGAATACATTGCAATCGCCGCAACCATTTTAGAAATCAAGTCAAAATCCGTTTTGCCTTCGTTAGATGATAACGCAGTTGAAGCCGAAGACCCAGAGCAAGCCTTTATCCGTAAGCTTGAAGAATATAAGATTTTCAAGGAAAAGGCAGAACAGCTTAAGGCAACTGAAAATACTTCGCGCTTTTATAAAGAGCCTGATGACGCCGCGTACGACGTTCGTATCGTGTATAAGGATTTCACCCTTGAAGGTTTAGTCAAAGCCTTTACAAAACTTATGGAAAGGGTTGATATCCGCGACGCTGCACGCCAAAACCAAAAGAGCATTCCGCGTGAAGTTTTTACCGTAAGGGACAAAATACAGTTCATGCGCGAAACCTTGGAAGAACGCGAATCCTGCAGCTTTTTTGAGCTTTTTGATTACGATTGCTCGGTTGGGGAGCTTGTTGCAACATTCCAGGCTATGCTTGAGCTTTTAAAACACCAATTCATTAAGGTCGTGCAAACAGCCGTTTACGACGATATTACTATTACACTAAACCCAGATAGGAGTGATGACATTGGAGAAATTGACGAATATAATTGAATCAATATTATTTATAAGTGGCAAAGCCGTTGCGATAAGCGATATTTCTTCGCGTCTTGAGACGACGGATAAAACCATTTTAAACGCCGCAAAGGAATTGCAGAAAAAGTATGCTGACGATAGCGGTATTCAATTACTCATTTTTAATAATAAATTACAATTTTGCTCAAACCCCGCGTATGCTGAACCTGTTTCAATCGTATTAAACCCAATTAGGGAGCGTGAGCTTTCAAGAAGTATGCTTGAAACTGCTGCAATTATTGCCTATAAACAGCCTGTTACAAGGCTTGATTTGGAAGAAATCAGGGGTAACAGCGAATATGCTATTCAAAACCTTTTAAAACTTGGCGTTATCGAAGTCGTTGGCCGTAAGGAAGCCGTTGGTAGGCCTGTATTATTTGGCACAACCGATGAATTCTTAAAACGCTTCCAGTTTTCTTCCCTTGACGAATTACCTGACTATAACGAGCTTATGGCACGCATTAAAATGGCAAACGGAACAAACGAATCTTATCTTTACAGAAAAGATGAGTACGTTGAAGGGGATGAAGACCACAAGAAGCGCGAAATTGACCTTTCTAATATCAAAACCCGTGGCGAAGTAATGGAAAGCGCCCAGCAAGAGTTTGAGCTTCCTGATATCACAGAAGATTTACCTGACTTTCTGCAAGGTGAAGACGTTGCTTTTATTTCCGGTGACGATATGCCTTTTGATGAAAGCGATAACAATGAAGATTAATTTTTAACACAATAAAAAACTTTATATAATCATAAATAATACAGCCTGCAAATTCTGCAGGCTTTTTTGTATATCAATTTTATTTTTGCAAAAAATACTTTTATGATATGGCAATTTATCTGACCTTTATCGCTATAGTCTTATTATTTTTTCCGTTTAGCGTTGACGGATATTTAAACTATGACGCGGCACAAAAGCGACTTAATTTTATAGTTCTTTTACAAAAAATAATTAAGCTTAAGGGCGGTTACATTGATAAATCCAAAGGGAATTTGGTAATACACACCGCAAATAACAGGGCGTACTTGTTTGATAGAAAGAAGCTTGGCAGCTTTAAGCTTAAAAACGTTGATTTCAGTCAGATTTGGCTGACAAATATATCCACAGTATGCTTTATTCCGTTCAGCGGCTTATCGTTTGGATTATTAGGTTTAATAAACGTGATAGAAAATCTTGTATTACCGATAATAAGCACAAATTTGCAACGCGTTGAGCAGGTAGTGCAGTTTACCGAAAATGAAGATATTTCAGCCTATCTAAAAATATCAATAAAGGTTAATTTATTTGCTATTATATATTTATTAATTTATATGTGGGTGAAAGGTGAAAAAGCAAAACAAAAAAGATAATATAATTGATGTAATGGAAAATATTTCGGCGTTATCTAATATGGATGTGATAATCGGCAAGCAGATAACAACACCAAATGGCAACACGATTTTACCTGTTTCAAAGATAACCGTAGGGCTATTAACGGGTAGCGGCGAATACGGCAAGGTTAAGATGTTTTCGCCAAATAAGGAATACCCAAATAGCGTTGCAGGTGGCGGGGTGGTAACTGTAAAACCCTTTGGCTTTTTGGTGGAAAAGGGTAAGACGATAAAGTTTATCGAATGCAAGCCCGACGTGTTTGATAAAACCATTGACAGCGTTACGTCTTACTTTGAAAGTATAAATGAAAAATAATTTAAAATACTTGATTATATGCTTGATTTTGGCGGTTTTTATGTCGGGCATAAAAATAATTAAACCGCAAAATTACGTTGTGTGTATGGCTGAAAGTTACACCTATTTAAGTGGTGCGGAATGCGTTATGGAAAGGACTACTATGCGCGTTTTACACGGCGAAAATTTGGACGTGAAAATGCCAATGGCAAGCACCACGAAAATACTTACCGCCATCGCAGTAATTGAAAATTGCGATTTAAATAAAACGGTTATAATCCCTAAAGAAGCAGTCGGGATAGAAGGCTCAAGCATATACTTAACCGAAGGCGAGTCCATAACCGTTGAAGCGCTTTTATACGGGCTGATGATGCGTTCCGGTAACGACGCGGCAATAGCCTTGGCCATAGCAACCCGTGGCACGGTTGAAGACTTTGTTGCGCTTATGAACGTAACGGCAAAAGCTATAGGGGTTAATAACAGTCAGTTTAAAAACCCACACGGCTTAAGCGCTGAAGGGCATTACACCACCGCAAGAGATTTAGCCGCTATAACCTGTTATGCGCTGAATAATCCGACCTTTGCGAAAATCGTTGCAACAAAGCGCATCACGTTTGGTGAAAGAACGTTTATCAATAAAAATAAGATGCTTTTTAGCTACGTTGGCGGCGATGGCGTAAAAACTGGGTTTACAAAGGATGCGGGCAGGTGCTTGGTTTCAAGCGCAACAAAAAATCAAATGCAGCTTGTTTCGGTCGTGCTAAATTGCGCGCCTATGTTTGAGCGCTCAAAGGAGCTTTTGGATAGCGCTTTTACGCGTTACAGCCTAAAAACCGTTATTAAGTCGGGTGAGATTATAGGTAAATTACCTATAAAAGGCTTTCTAAATAAGACTTATGAGTGCCCGGTTAGGCTTGATAGTGATTTGCGCTTACCGCTGACCGATGAAGAGTTTAAAAGCCTTAAACTTTAACTACAAGGCGAAAAAGAATTGAATTTTCCATTAAAAATTGGTCAGGAAGTAGGGAATTTATCCATAACGGCTAATAATAAGTTGATTTTTTTCTCAAAATTATATAATATGTTAGGTGTAAAAAATGCAAAAACCAAACTATTATCAGAAGGAATCGTTTTAGGGTTAGCCGCTAATGAGAATTAATAAATACCTTGCCGACGCAGGCGTTGGCAGCAGAAGATTTTGCGATAAACTTATCGAAGAAGGCCGTATCAAAGTGAACGGCAAGGTTTGCACCTTGGGTATAGAAGTTGAATCGGGTGATACCGTTACTTTTGACGGTCAGCAGGTTTCACTTAAGAATAAATTTTCTTATTACATTATGAATAAGCCAAAGGGCTACGTTACCACGGTTAAGGACGATAAGGGCAGAAAAACCGTTATGGATTTGTTGCCACCGAACGTTGGCAGGCTTTATCCCGTCGGTAGGCTTGACTACGATACGGAAGGCTTGTTGATTTTAACAAACGATGGTGATTTGACCAATCGATTAACCCATCCGCGTAACGAAACGCCAAAGACTTACTTGGTTAAAATTGAAGGTAAAATAACCGAAAGTAACCTTGCAAAACTTCGCAACGGCGTGTATTTAGACGGGGTTAAAACAAACAAAGCAACCGTAAAGGTGGTTGAAGAAGATTATAAATTCACCAAGCTGCACGTAACGATAACTGAAGGCAGAAACCGTCAGGTAAGGCGTATGTTTGAAACGGTTGAAAGCCAGGTTGTTTTCTTAAAGCGTATCAAAATTGGTGACTTAACCTTGCGCGGGCTTGACCGCGGCGCGGTAAGAAAGCTAACGCAGGAAGAAATCCATTACCTTAAAAATATTTAACCATAGCCCCTTACATACTTTCAGGTAAGGGGGCAAAATGTATAAAAAAATTCCTACAAACACAGTGGTTTTATGCTTATTGTTTGCAATATTGCTAATATGTACAAGCGTTATTATGCTTTATAAAACGCAAGTAATTATGCGTTGCAACATTTGGGGCTATTTATGTCAAACATTGATGATTTAGAGCAATTCAATAAGGACTTTGAAGAGCTTGTTGAAGACTTAAACAACATATATTACAGCAAAACGTGCGATATTTTTGCCGAAGCAAAGTCTGCGCTTACAAAAAGCACAGAAGATTTGTTAGGGGAAGAGTACCGCACGCTTTGTGATGAGTTAAAAACTATAAAGGATAACGTTACCAATATCCAAGGTGAGCTTAACAGCGACCAAGCCTTGCTCAAAAACAAGGCGCACGTTGAAGCCTTGAAGTTCAAAATCGCGCACGCTGAAACCGAAAAGGAAAAGCTTTTATATAAAGCTGAAATGAGCAAGGTTTTAGGCGATATCGCACAGATTACACGCAACAATTTCACCGTCGTTTCTTCTTACAAGAAGAAAATTGATGCTTTAATTGAACGTATCACGCAAATTTACAACCAAAAAAAGCAAACGATTAAGGAAAACGAAGAAAAAATTATCAATAATGCGCGCACAAAGGTTGCAGGGCTTATTTTGCAATACAGAAGCCAGGTTTCAACCCTTTGTGACGTTTATAAAATAAAAAATCATCCTAACGACTTGCCGTTTTTGAAGTCATTTGACCTAAACACAAGGCTTGTTGACTTTGAAAAGAAGTCGGTTGGGGTTAAAGCGGCGCGCGACCCACCATGCAGCGGTTGTGACAATACTGCAAATTGTCAGGCTTGTCAAAAATTAACAACAAATGCAGATGACGAGCAAAAACAAAAGAATTTTTTCAACTGCACGGCATCTGACGACACTAAAAATTAATTTTAAGGAGATTTTATGTTTATTTTTGCTTTGCTCACCGCTATTTGTTGGGGTGGGGCGGACCTATTTTATAAAGCAGGCGCTGAAGAAAAGAACAAATACAGCGCACTAAAAACAGTTATAGCCGTTGGTTTGGTTATGGGTATTCATGCGTTTATCTATATGTTAGCCAACAAAGTTGAATTTACCTTTTTAGATATCGTTAAATATTTACCTGTATCTGCACTATACATAATTTCTATGGCTATCGGCTATAGGGGCTTAAGATATCTTGATTTATCGGTTGCATCCCCGGTACAAAACGCATCAGGCGCATTAGTATTAGTGCTTTGCTTGATTTTCTTCCAGACGGCGCTAGGGACACTTGATTTAATCGGCGTTATTTTAATCACAGTTGGTATTTTTGCCATTGGTCTTATCGAAAAGAAAGAAGAAGCTTACGTACCGCTTGTTGACAGCGATAAAAAGTATCGTGTAAGCGTTTTAGCTATTTTATTCCCAATACTTTACTGCATTATTGATGCTTTAGGCACCTTTGCAGACGCAATTTATCTTGATGAATTACAACTTATCAGCGAAGACGCTGCACTTATCGCGTATGAGCTTACATTCTTCGTTTGTGCAATCGTTTGTTTTGTATTCTTACTTGTTAAGAAGGCTGACTTTAACATTAAGAGCGACAAATTTAAGCTTGGCGCAGCTGTTTTTGAAACTGCAGGTCAGTTCTTCTACGTTTTCGCTATGGGTTGGAACGCGACAATCGCTGCACCGTTAGTTGCTTCATATTGCGTATTCTCAATTTTATTCTCGGTTATTTTCTTAAAAGAAAAGTTATCATTAAGAAAATGGCTTGCAGTCGGCTTGGTTGTTGCCAGCGTAATCTTGCTTGGTATCAGCGAAGGCTTGGCATCCTAACGTATTAAAAAAGCAGGGTTATCCCTGCTTTTTTTAGTCAAACCACCACTTATCTGGCGGCCCGTCGGTTTTACCGTCGGGCGCTCTTTTTTGCTCATAATTAAGCTTTGCAGTTATATGCTCTCGACCTAAAACACGCTCAATCCCATCACAATAGGGGATAATTGCATATTCATAAACCCCATAGTTTAAAAGCTTATCAACAAATTTGCCGTCACTTTCCCCTAAATAAGTTTTTTGACCGCCTAAAATCCGGTAAATTTGCCCTTTTGCACCAATGCTTGGTACAAATGTGATTGTAACCAAATTATCGCTAATTTGCACGTTTAAGTCGCTGATTTTAGGCTGGGTGAATATCGTGCTTTCAATGCCTGGTGTGTTATCTATAGCAAATTTACCCATAAAGGTATATTTTTTAGGAGTGTTAGGCGATGCAAGCAGGATTTCACCTGTGTTTTCATAATACAATTTATCAATGGTTTTAGTTGTGACTTGGTAATCTTCAAAGGGTAGGGGATTATTGTCCTTATACAAATAAGTTGCTGTTTTACCTAAAATTGTTGTCGGTAAGTTAGAACCCGTCTGCGTGTTATCCAAAAGCCTACCGCTTGCATTACCTATCCAAACTGCAAAGGTGTTTTGTGTTGTGTAGCCAACCGAGTAGCAATCGGTGTTCCCGGCTTTAGTGCCGCCTGTACCCGTTTTTACGGCTAAATCAAAATCGATATAGGAAAGTTTTTTTGCTGTGCCGCTATTTTTTGTCTTTTTAAGCATATCGTTAATAAGTGTCGCCGTGGAAGATTTAAAGACAGTTGTTTCGCTAAAATCAGCATTATATAAAATATTGTTATTATTGTCGATAATTTGTTTGATAAAATGCGGTTTTTTATATATCCCATAATTTGCAAAAGTAGTGTAACTTGCTGCCAAATCCTTTAGATAAACGCTACTTGCAAGATTGCCTAATGCAAGTGATAACCCCTTGTTTTTGCAGGGGATATTCATTTTGTTTAAATAGGTTATAGCGGTATCTATACCTAAATAATCAAGCACCTTTACAGCAGGCACGTTAAGGCTTTTAATCAGTGCGGTTTCAACGCTGACATTGCCGTAAAACTTATCGCCAAAGTTTGTGGGCTTATAATCACCAAAGCTTGTTTCTTCGTCCTTTATAATGGTGTAAGGCGTAATTATGTTTTTATCAATGGCGGGGGCATAAACTGCTATCGGTTTTGCGGTTGAAGCAATTTCCCTACCGATTTCGCCGCACGTTGAAGCATAGGCTGTAACGCCTAAACTTTCGTTATCCAAAACTATATTTTGATAATCATAATTAATGTTATCAATATCACAAATATATTCTTGTAATGCAGGATTATAATATGTCAAAACTTTGCAATTTTTAAGTGTATAAGGGGATAATTTTTCAATATTATTAAGCTCATTAAAGCATGCGTTAAGATAAGCGTTGTATGGCGTATTAGCACTACTATTTACCGTTAGTTTTTCATTAATAGCGGTGTTATACTGGGCTTCATTAATTAATTTAAGTTCAAGCATACGCTTTAAAACCAAGTTACGCCTATTTATGTTCGCTTGTATATTTGCACAGGGGTTAAGTTTTGACGGCGCGCTTATCGTGGCGGCCAAGCTTGCACATTCAGATAAAGTTAATTCACTTACAGATTTATCAAAAAACCGCTTTGCCGCGCTGGTTATACCAAAGCAGTTTTCACCAAAATAAATTGTGTTAAGATACATTGATAAAATCTCTTGCTTTGTGTAAAGCTTTTCAAGCTGTCGGGTCAATTTTATCTCTGTGATTTTTCTTGACAAGGTCTTTTCGTTTGTTAGGTGTGTGTTTTTTATCAGCTGTTGACTGATAGTTGAAGCCCCTTGAGAAAAGCTTCTGTTTTTAAGATTTACAAGGCTTGCTTTTATAATTCTTTTAAAATCAACGCCCTTGTGCTTAAAAAAATTTTTATCTTCAATCGCGACAAATGCGTTTATAAGATTGTCAGAAAAGCAAGTTTCCTTTTCGTTCATTTTAAGTGAATCACTTACGGCAATCAAATTATTATCCCTGTCATAAAAACTTATAAAATCACTTGTTGTAATCAGCTTTTTTGGATCCAATTCTATTTTGCTTGGCGTGATAAAAATAATCCCCAAGGTTAAAAACGACACTAAAATAAGCCCTAAAAAAAACGTTAATAAAATCTTAAAAATGCTTTTCATACGCGTAATTAGTATAACTTATAAATTATTATTTATACATAAAAGTTACTTGCTAAATAATAATTTTTATTGTATAATAAGCATTATGCAAAAATTTTATAAGATAATTACATACGGCTGTCAGATGAACGTACACGAATCTGAAAAGTTAGCCGGCATATTAACAAGGCTTGATTATATGCCTACGGAAGATGAAGCTTTAGCAGACGTTATAGTCTTCAACACCTGCTGTATCCGCGAAAATGCAGAGCAGCACGCACTTGGCAATCTTGGTGCTTTAAAGTATCTTAAAGCTAAAAAGCCATCACTTATAATTGCGCTTGGCGGATGCATGATTCAGCAGGACAACGTCGCAAAAGAGGTCAAAAAGAGTTATCCCTTTGTCGATATCCTTTTTGGTACGCACAATCTTGAAGATTTTGGCGTACTACTTAAAAAACGTTTGGAAACGGGCAAAAAGGTTGTTGAAATCGTTGGTGACAAGCCAAAGATTTGCGAAAACGTCGTTCCATTTAGAACAAGCTATCCTAACGCATGGGTTAACATTATGCAGGGCTGTAATAACTTTTGCACCTACTGTATAGTTCCTTACGTCAGGGGACGCGAAAAATCAAGGTCAATGCAAGCTATTTATTCCGAAGTACAAAAGCTTGTCCTTTTGGGCTACAAGGAAATAACCCTTTTAGGTCAAAACGTAAACTCTTACGGCAAAGACTTAAACGATGGGACGAATTTTGCAAAGCTTATTGACTTTTTACAGGAAGTCCGCGGTGAGTTCAGGTTAAGATTTATGACAAACCACCCAAAGGATTTGACTGAAGAGCTTGTTATCGCTATTGCAAACAATAAAAACTGCTGTCACGCGATACATTTACCTGTTCAGGCAGGCAGCGATGAAATTTTGAAAAAGATGAACCGCAGATATACGTCTAAAGACTATCTTGACAAGGTTGCTATCATTAAAAAGCATTTACCAGACTGCGCGATTACAACCGATATCATGGTTGGCTTCCCGGGGGAGACCGAGCAAGACTTTTTAGACACGTTAAACCTTGTTAAAAAGGTTGGCTTTGCTTCAGCGTTTACCTTTGTTTATTCGCCAAGAAAGGGCACAATCGCCGCTGAAATGCCAAACCAGATTGATGAAGCCGTTAAGAAAGACAGAATTATGCGCTTGGTCGATTTGTGCAACGAGCAGACAAGGCAGTTTTCAGCAACTTATTTGAACAAGGAAATCACAATCCTTTGTGAAGACTACGACAAAAAGCGCGACCTGTATCTTGGGCGCGACCAGTATGGCAGAATGGGGTATTTCAAGAGCCAGGAAAACCTTATTGGTGAGTTCGTAACCATTAAAGTAAACAGTGCAACGGGTATTTCACTTTACGGTGATATCGTTGAAGAATAAATTTGAACAAACCAACTAACACCAAAACACAAACGATAGGTGGATTATGGCAAAAGCTAAAAAACTTTCAGATATGATGAAACATTATCTTTCCGTTAAGGAAAGGTATAACGATTGCATAATTTTTTACCGCTTGGGCGACTTTTACGAAATGTTCTTTGACGATGCAATCGAAGCGTCAAAAATATTGGATTTAACCCTTACCGGCCGCGATTGTGGGCTTGATGAACGCGCCCCGATGTGCGGGATACCTTTCCATGCCTGCGATAGCTATATTGCAAAGCTTGTTTCCGCCGGTAAAAAGGTTGCTATTTGTGAGCAATTAACTGCCCCCGGCGAGCAAAAAGGGCTTGTCGTGCGTGACGTTATAAGGGTTGTATCCAGCGGTACGGTCATTGAAGACGGTCTGGTTGATGAAAAATCAAATAATTTTATTTGCTCACTTTACGCAAAGGACAACGCTTTTGCTCTTTCCTGGGCCGATATCACCACGGGCGAGTTTATGTGTTCAGAGCTTGCATCAAGCGAAAAGCTTATTGACTTTTTGATGCGCATTACCCCTGCCGAAGTTATCGCAAACCAGGGTGCGATGGAGCTTTATAACCAGTTAAGCGAAGGCGCACGCTCAACTTTGCCAAGGTTTTCGCTATACAAAGACAACCTTTACACCTTTAACAATGCACAAAGAACGCTTTTAGAACAATTTGCCGTTCACACCCTTGATGGGTTTTTGCCCCAAGATAAGTCTGCCGCAATGATAGCGTCGGGGGCGCTTGTATGTTATCTTAAAGAAACGCAAATGCACGCGCTTGATAACATTAAAAATCTTTCTTACGTTGACGACGGCAAGATTTTAATAGTGGATGCAACCGCACAACGCAACCTTGAAATCACGCGCTCTATGCGTGACGGTAAGACCTTTGGTACGCTACTTTGGGCTGTTGACCATACAAGGACAGCAGGAGGTGCGAGAAAGCTTAAGGAAATATTAATTTCCCCGCAGCACAATATTGATTCAATCAATTATAGATTAGACGGCGTTCAGGATATCGTTAAAGACAACGTCTTGCGTGAAGGCTTGGCCGATAGCTTACGTCTTGTTAAGGACCTTGAAAGATTGGTCGGCAGAATTTCAAATAATATCGTAAACCCACGTGACGTGCGCGCAATCTGCGATACCTTAAACGCAGTACCGATTATTAAATTCCAATTAAGCGGAAAAACGTCAAAGATTTTAGGGGATATATCCAACGGGCTTGGTGACTTTACAAAGCTTGCAGACCTGATTGATGCTATGATAGTCGATAAGGATATCCCTGCCTTTACAAAAGACGGCGGGTTTATTAAAGACGGCTTTGATAAGCAGCTTGACCATTACAGGTCAATAAAGCAGAACGGCCAAAAAATTATACAGGAAATGGAACAGCGTGAGCGCGAAGCCACTGGCATTAAAAACCTTAAGATAGGGTATAACCGCGTATTCGGGTATTATATCGAAGTAACAAGGTCGTATCTTAACCAAGTTCCTTATTCCTACGTAAGAAAGCAAACGCTTACAGGTGCCGAAAGATTTATCACGGAAGAGCTTAAAAAGTTTGAAGACGAAATCTTATCGGGCACCGAAAATATGATAAAGATTGAAAACGAGCTTTTTGCACGCCTTAAAGCTGTTTTAAGCGAAAATATACCTAATATGTTAAGATGCGCAAAGTGTCTTTCCATGTTGGACGTTTTACTGTCCTTTGCGACGGTTTCTAAAAAACGTAATTACGTTCGCCCTGAAATTTTAACTGAAGGCTCAACGCTTAATATCGTGGGTGGTCGTCACCCTGTGGTTGAAGCCTTTTCCAAAGAGCCGTTCGTGCCGAACGATACGCTTATTGATTCGGAAAGCGGACGTATGGCAATAATTACAGGGCCTAATATGGCAGGTAAGAGTACCTACATGCGACAGGTTGCGTTAATCGTTATTTTAGCCCACGCAGGGTGTTTTGTTCCTGCGCGCTCGGCTGAAATCCCGCTAATGGATAAAATTTTCACAAGGGTTGGTGCAAGCGATAATCTTATTTTTGACCAATCAACCTTTATGGTTGAAATGGCTGAAGTTGCAAACATTATCCGCAACGCAACGCCAAACAGCTTACTTGTTTTGGACGAAGTCGGCCGCGGTACAAGCACTTACGACGGGTTATCTATTGCCTGGGCGGTTGTTGAGTATCTTGTGTCTTCAGTAAAGGCAAAAACACTTTTTGCAACCCATTATCATGAGCTTACAGAGCTTGAAAATAAATTAGAAGGCGTTAAGAACTACAAAATCACCGTTAAAGAGCTTAACGGCAAAATCGTATTTTTAAGGCGTATCACACAAGGCAGCGCAAACAAAAGCTTCGGTATTGAAGTTGCCGCGCTTGCGGGTATCCCTGAAGACGTTACTTTGCGCGCTAAAAAGATATTAAGGCTTTTAGAAAAGAACGATTTAACCCACAATTTTGATAAGCAACCTGAAGAGCAGGCGGCGGCACAACTATCATTTGTTGATAAATACGTAAAAGAACTTGATTTAAACAATATTACGCCGCTAAAGGCTTTTGAAATTTTAGCATTTTTAAAGGAAAAGTCCAATGAAGAAAATTAACGTACTTCCAAAAGAAGTTTTCAACAGAATATCCGCCGGTGAAGTTGTTGAAAGACCTGCTTCAGTCGTCAAAGAGTTGTTTGAAAACGCTGTTGACGCAGGCGCGCACGATATCACCGTTATGATTGAAAACGGCGGTATTGATGAAATTTATATCCAGGACGACGGTCACGGTATCGCAAAGGAAGAGCTTCATAAGGTCTTTTTGCCCCACGCAACCAGCAAAATTGAGCGCGTTGAAGATTTAGAGCTTATTTCCACCTTGGGCTTCAGGGGTGAAGCTTTAGCAAGTATCGGCTCGGTTGCAAGCGTTAAGCTGACTTCAAGAACGCAAGACAGCGACGAATGTATGCAAATCCGTTGCGAAGGCGGCGTAACGTCAGAAGTTTACGAAACGCGTGGTATCCAAGGCACGGCTGTTACGGTGTCAAATCTTTTTTACAACACGCCTGCGCGCTTAAAATTCTTAAAAACGCCAAAGGGTGAAGAAAAGGAAGTCACTTCCCTTATGGAAAAGCTTATAATTGCGCATCCCTTTGTTGCGGTTAAATATTACGCAGATAACAGATTAATTTTCCAAACCTATGGCGAAGGCTTAAAAGAAGCGCTTTTAGCAATTTACGGCAAGGAAGCCGTTGATAATTGCTATAACGTAATTGGTGAAAAGAACGGCGTTTCTATAATGGGTTACTTTGGTAACATAAATTATTACAAAGGAAACCGCACCTATCAAACCATAATCGTCAACGACAGGTACGTAACAGATGCAACCGTGTCTTCGGCTATTCAAAACGCGTACAGCAGTTATTTAATGAAGCGCCAATATCCGTTTTACGTGGTTTGCATAACGCTTGACCCGCGTATTGTTGACGTAAACGTGCATCCGCGCAAGTCTGAAGTGCGTTTTGCCAATAACCAGGTGGTATATTCTGCGATTTATTCGATGATTTCAAAGGTTTTGGATGGTACAAGCCAATCCCTAAACCTTGTTGTTTCCGCTCCGTTTTTAGAAGAACAGCCTATAAACCCTGAAGATTGTGCGATTCAAAAGTATGAAGTCAACGGCGAAACGCGTTATTATATAGACCCAAGTAAAGAGCCGAAGAGCGAAAATTATCTGCATTTACATTTAGCTGATAAAATCAAGGCTTCTGCACCCGATGAAAGCAAGTACGTTGGCGAATACGTTTACGAAAAGCCTGCATACAGACAATCAAGGGTAAGCGACTTTGAAAAGAAGCTTAAACAGGTTGTTGATTTAACTGAAGAAACACCTGATGAATCACATGCTGCAGACGATATTTTCAAGGCTAATCAGGAATATATCCGTCAGTTAGAAGCAGAAAAGGCGGCTTACACTCAAGCCGAAATGCCAACAGATACACCCGTAAGGTATATAGGTCAGGCGTTGTCCACCTATTTATTGGTTGAATCTGCTAATCAGCTTATCGTTATTGACCAGCACGCCGCGCACGAGCGTATTTTGTTCGATAACTTTTATCACGCGGTAAAAACAGGTAAGGTCGATAAGCAAAGTTTGCTTATACCTTACACCTTTTCTGCAAACGCAAGAGAAGCCGAAATGCTTTTTGAGCTTACAGATATATTCAAGGAAGTCGGTATCGACCTTGAAGTTTTACACGACAACGTTTATAGGGTTTATGGTGTTCCTATTGAGCTTTGCGATATGGATTTAACGGCATTTTTTAAGGATATCTTAACCGATAGCAGCTTTAGGGATGAAAAAATACCTACCCTTATTAAAGAAAGGATTGCTCAAAAGGCTTGTAAATCTGCAATCAAAGCAGGCGATACCTTGTCTAATGAAGAAGTAAACGCCCTTTTAGAGCTTCTAAAGCAAAACTGGGAGCTTAAGTGCCCACACGGTCGCCCAATCGCCATTAAGATTTCAAGGACGGAAATGGATAAATGGTTCAAGCGAATAGTTTAGTTAAGGTTATCGTTATTTGCGGACCTACTGGTAGCGGTAAATCAAAGCTTGCGGTTGAGCTTGCTAAAATTTGCAACGGCGAAATTATCTCTGCCGATTCCATTGCGATTTACAAGGGGCTCAACATTGGTGCGGCAAAGCCTACCGTGGAAGAGCAAGACGGCGTTATCCACCACATGATTGACGTTTGTGCGCCTACTTTAGAGTTTTCCGTTGCTGATTACAAGGAGCAGGGAAGGCGCTTTATAGACGATGTTTTAGCGCGTGGTAAAACACCCATTATTTGCGGTGGCACGGGCTATTATATTGACGCGCTTTTATACGACTTTAGCTATGGCAACTGCCCAAAAAGTCAGGAATTCCGCGATGAATGCGATAAAATAATTGCTGATAAGGGCTGTAAAGCCTTACACCAAAGATTAGCCATTGTTGACCCCGAAACCGCGTCAATATTGCACGAAAACGATGCTATGCGTATTGTGCGCGCGTTAGAGATATATCATTTAACAGGACAAAGAAAGTCTGAAATTATCGACCAAAAAACGCCTGTTTATCCGTTTAAAGCTTATTCTTACGACTTTGTGCGTGAAGAATTATATCAAAGGATAAACCTGCGCGTTGAAAAAATGTTTAGTAAAGGCCTTATTGATGAGATTAAGGGCTTACTTTCAAGCGGGGTTACAAAAGAAAGTCAATCAATGCAGGGCATTGGTTACAAAGAAGTTGTTTTTGGCCTTGAAGAAGGTCAGGATGAAAAAACAATGATAGAAGCCGTGCAACAAAACACGCGCAGATATGCAAAGCGTCAGATTACTTGGTTTAAGCGTTTAGAAGGTATTCAATTTATTAAGCCAACCCAGCCAATACTTGACGCAATAAGCATAAAGGAAGAAATTTATGGATAGATTAGTGGCTGAAAATTTAATTGAAAGCTGTAAAATTAAGCTTAACGAACAATTTACAAAACTTGATAAAATTGCTCTTTCTTGTCAGGAAAGAGTATTAAACGCTTTTAGAAAAAATAAAATTGCATTACGCCATTTTAGCCCAACGACGGGTTACGGCTATGACGATATCGGGCGTGACACCTTAAAACAGGTTTATGCTGACGTTTTTGGTACTGAAGCTGCAACTGTTTCGCCAAACATCGTTTCGGGTACGCACGCAATAGCGCTTGCTCTTTATGCAAATCTTTCACGCGGAAACAAAGTTATAAGTGTAAGTGGTTTGCCATATGATACTATACAGCCCGTAATTTTTGGCGATAAGTTTTCTTTAAAGGCAGACGATATATCATTTGACACCGTTGCGCTTGTTAATAACGATTTTGACTATGATAAAATCGCTGATTATTTAAGCAAAAATCACGTTGATATGATTTATATCCAACGTTCACGCGGCTATGAAGAAAGAACAAGCTTATCAGTTTACCAGATTCAAAAGGTTTGCGATTTCGTCCACGGCTTGGGCTTTGACGGGTGCATTTTTGTTGACAACTGCTACGGCGAATTTGTTGAAGATTTAGAGCCAACCCAAGTTGGCGTAGACCTTGCAGCGGGCTCGCTGATTAAAAATATTGGTGGCGGTATTGCACCAACAGGTGGTTATATTGTTGGTAAAAAAGAGTATATTGATAATTGTGAAGCACGCTTGACTTGCCCTTCAATCGCAGGTGAAGTCGGTTCATACACGGGCGGCTACAGATTATATTATCAAGGTTTATTTTTAGCACCGCACACAGTTAACCAAGCGCTAAAAACAAGCATGCTTATGGGTGCTTGCTTGCAAGAGCTTGGCTACGAGACCATACCCGCCGCGTACGAAATGCCAACCGATATTACGCGTTCTGTTAAATTTGGCGAAGAAAAGAAGCTTATTGACTTTATTCAATCAGTTCAAACGGCTTCACCAATCGATAGCTTCTTAACGACCTATCCTTGGGAAATGCCCGGTTATCAGGATAAGGTTATTATGGCTGCGGGCTGCTTTGTTCAAGGTTCTTCTATTGAGCTTTCTGCCGACGCGCCAATTAAACCGCCGTATATTGCTTACGTTCAAGGCGGTGTTACCTTTGAGCACGGCATAATTGCTTTAAAGGAAATTTTATTAAAGCTTTAATTAAAAAAAACACCCCGCATACAACGGGGTGTGTAAGATTTAGTTAAGTTTATAGCCAAAATTAGGCTTAATATGTGTGATTTTAGAACTTTCTGACTAAACCCTTAACGCGGCCGATAATGGCAACGTCATCTAAAATGATGTCAGAGAGAGCGTCGTTTTCAGGGTGTAAAATGATTTTGCCGTCACGCTTATAAAAGCGCTTACAGGTTGCTGAATCATCAACGAGCGCAACTATAATTTCACCTTGGTTGCAGGAAGGTGTTTTTTCAACGATAATCTTATCGCCGTCAAAAATACCCGCGTTAATCATACTGTCGCCCTTAACGTTTAGCATAAAGATATCGCCGATACCTGCAAATTCTTCAGGCAGTGGGCAATAGCCTTCGATATTTTCAACAGCCAAAATGGGCGTACCTGCAGCAACCGTACCAATAACAGGGACAAGGATGAAATTCTTTTCTTGCTTGTTTTTAATGGTAATAGCGCGGTTTTTAGCAGCCCCGCAAGAGATTAAGTTCTTATCTTCCAACTTTTTAAGATAATATTGTGCTGTGGACGTTGAAGAAAACCCTAAATCCCTACAGATTTCACGTACTGTTGGTGGGTAACCTTCTTCTTCAATAAAATTGACTAAATATTCATAAACTTCATTTTCACGATTATTATTAAATGCCATAATATACCCCATAACTCAAGTTTGTAGGTATATTATAGCACAGCTTTTTATGAAAAACTGTGCCATAACACACCTTATAGGTATATTATAGCACAGCTTTTAACAAAAATCAAACATTTGTTCTAATATTTTAAATTATTTTTCATTATTATGGATATTTTTACTAAAAAATACGATAAATGCGTTTTATACGACCGTGATTGCATAGGCTGTGGCGAATGCGAGTTTTGTGACCTTGATATGACAAAAATTTGCAACAACTGCGGCGAGTGTTTAAAATTGCAGGCCGAAAAAGATTACGCAGCAATCAAAATCGAAAAAATTATTGAAGACGATAAAGACTAATTTAAACAAAATCAAGTTTTAAGGGATATTTTATATGGGATTATTAGAAAATTTTAAAAATCCATGTGAAATCAAAAATTTTGACTTATCAAAACTTTGCGATTTATCGCAGGAAGTCAGAAAATTAATTATAGATACCACCACAAAAACAGGTGGGCATTTAGCGTCAAGCTTGGGTGCTGTCGACGCTATCATTGCCATGCTTTATTGCTTTGACTTTACAAGCGATAAAGTTATTTTTGACGTTGGTCATCAAGCTTATGCATATAAAATTCTGACAGATCGCAAAAATGCTTTTAAGTCTTTACGTCAAGAAAACGGTATCAGCGGCTTTCCGCTTATTTTTGAATCTCAATACGACCATTTTACGTCCGGGCACGCAGGGGATGCGTTTGCCGCAGCTTTAGGCTATTGTTATGCGCGTGATGCGTTATCCAAAGATGATTTTGTCATTACTTTTACGGGTGACGCCTCTTTTGTTAACGGTGAAAGCCTGGAAGCTTTACTTTCAACCCAAAAAAAGCCTAAAAACTTTTTAGTTATTTTAAACGATAACCAAATGTCAATTTCGCCAAATACCAACGCTTTTAGCAGGTTTTTATGCGAAAGACAGGGTGATTTGTCCGATAAACAAACCTTTTTAGATAAATTCGGGCTAAATTACGTCGGTATTTTGGACGGGCATGATATAAATGCCTTAATTGACGCATTTAGCGCGTTTAAAAATAATCCTGTTCCTACGCTTATCCATATAAAAACCTTGAAAGGTAAGGGCTATAAGGCGGCTGAAAGCGATAGCGAATATTATCACGGCGTTTCAAAGGATTTAGTTACGTCTGAAAACCATTTTGCAGATAGTTTAAGTGAGATTTTATCTAACAGAATCAAAAATGATAATAAATGCGTTTGTATCGTTGCAGGCATGGCATACGGCACTGGCACTGAAAGCTTACAGCAAAAATTCCCTAAAAACTTCATTGACGTTGGTATTAGTGAAGATTTAGCCGTAACTTATGCTTCAGGATTGGCTTTAGGTGGCTTAAAGCCGATAGTTTGCATATATTCAACCTTTTTACAACGCGCTTACGACCAGATTGTAACTAACGTTTGTATGCAGAAACTACCTGTTACCTTCCTGATTGACAGGGCAGGGTGCACGGGTGGCGACGGGCTTACACACCAAGGTATTTTTGATACGGCGTATTTATCGCACGTGCCAAATATGACTGTCTTATCGCCAAAAAATAGTGCGGAGCTTGAAGACATGCTTGACTTTGCCCAAAGACAAAGCGGACCTGTTGCAATAAGATATCCAAACGGACAGATTGATAACGATTTACCTGTAAATAAAATTTCAACGGACAATTTATGGGAAGTTATTAAAGACGGCACAGGTAAGTGTATTTTAGCCTTTGGTGCGCGCGCACTTAATGAAAGCCTTTTAGCAAGTAAGGGGACTGACGCTGTCGTTATTAACGCAAGGTCTTTAAAACCGCTTGATATAAAAATGCTTAATCGCTATTTTAATCGTGATATTATCACCGTTGAAGACGGTATCAAAAACGGCGGCTTTGGTGCAATGGTTATGCATTATCTAAATGAAGCAGGGTATAAAAACAACCTGAAAATTATTGCATTTGAAGATAAATTTATTCCACACGCAAGCGTTTCAAAGCAATTAAAAGACAATAAAATTTGTAGTGAATACATTAAAACGCTTTTATAATACGCGCTGTTATGCGTGACATAAAAACTTTTAAAAACGCTGAATATATCAAGCATTTTAAACATATTTTTATTAATTACAAGTTGACGAAGGATAAAAAAAGTGAAGCAATTTATAGCAAAAACCAATATAAAGCTTTCAACGTTTTTGTTAAAGGAATATGACGGTGATTTGTCATATTCCACTTTTTGCAAGCTTTTAAGAAAAAAAGATATCCTTGTTGACGGCGTTAGGGTAACGACAGATATCAAGCTTGTTATTGGTCAAAAGGTCGTTGTTTATTATGATGGCAAAAAAACGCAAAATACCTTTAACGTAATTTTCAAAGACGATAACGTTTTAGTTGTTTATAAGCCAAAAGGCATTACGTCAGAGCGCTTTTACGATAAGCTTTCAGCTGAATATAATGGGCTTTATTTCTGTCACCGCCTTGACCGTAATACCGACGGCATTATGATTTTTGCGTTGACCAATATAGCGTACGAGCATATTCTTTACGGCTTTAAGCACCACCAATTTGACAAGTCCTATCGGGCGCACGTTTATGGTATTGTTGATAATGATAATAAGATTTTAGAAGGTTATTTATTTAAGGATAGCAAACTTTCTTTTGTAACAATTAGCGATATGCCTATAAGGGGCGGCGTAAAAATTAAAACAGGTTATAAGGTTATCAAGCGCTATGAAAACTCAACTCTTCTTGACGTTCAGCTTTACACAGGCAAAACCCACCAGATAAGGGCACACCTTGCACATATCGGTCATTTTATTCTTGGCGACGGCAAGTACGGCAAGGAAAGTATAAATAAAGCGTTAGGCGTTAACGATTTACAGTTAACGTCATTTAGTCTTAAGCTTCATTTTTGTCAGGATTCACCTTTATATTACCTTGACGGAAGGCGGTTTTGCCTAGATATTTAATAAAGTTTTGACAAATAAAAAATTTTTTTAAAAAATCTTAATTTTTTTTAAAAAACATTGAAAAAACAGTTGCCTTTTAAAAAATAATCTGTTATATTATATGAGCATTTGAAATGCGTTCGGGAGCATAGCTCAGTTGGGAGAGCATCTGCCTTACAAGCAGGGGGTCACAGGTTCGAGCCCTGTTGTTCCCACCAATAACTTTTTAAAATGGATATGCGGGAATGGCTCAGTGGTAGAGCGTCGCCTTGCCAAGGCGAATGTCGCGAGTTCGAATCTCGTTTCCCGCTCCATTTTTTTTTATTTTCTAAACGGTACCATGGCCAAGTGGTAAGGCAAAGGTCTGCAAAACCTTTATTCCCCGGTTCAAATCCGGGTGGTACCTCCAAGAAAAAGCGACAAAATTCGACGGGATTTTGTCGCTTTTTCAACTAAATCCGTCCTTTGGGACGGGATAAATCCAACTGCGTTGGGTGGAATCGCTTCGCGATGAAATCCCGCTTTCGCGGGGTGAAAGGACGGATTTAATTTCATCTGAGGCGTACGCCGAAGATTTCATCCAAGCTTGCTTGGATTTCATCTTGCAACGCAGGATTTCATTAAACTGCACACAGGTTCAAATCCGTCGGCTAAAAAGGTAGAATATCTTTTTTATCAAAGCAGCAGTTTTTTAAATAATTGCAGCGCAATTTACAATTTTCAGTTAATTAATAAGGTTTTAAGGTGTTTTTTATGGATGAAAAGGAATTAATGAAGTTATCCGCAGGTGAATTGACCGATTTAGGCGTATGCCCAACTTGCTTTAACAGAAAACATAACGGCGCAATATTTGGTGATAATTCAGACAAACTTTTATATGAAGATAAGGATATTGAGTGCTTTTTTGTCGGAAACCCAAGAGCGCCCGGTCATATGTGCATTTCTACAATGGAGCATTATCACGATATGAGCCAAGCACCCGACTATATTAATGAAAAAATAATCAGGTTTGCAAAGCAGTTTATGATAATCCTTAAGGCAGTTTATCAATGCGAAAGGGTTTATCTGTGCACTATGTGTGACGGGCTTAACAATCACTATCATATCCAATTAATTCCGCGATATAGCTATGAAAAGCGCGGAAGCAGAAATTTTACCAAGGAAAGGCATGGTTATGTTTATGATGGTGACAAATATAACAAGGTCAAGTCGCTAATCAGTAAATACGCTTCAGATAATAAAATTCTTTAGGCTTTAATTCAACTTATATCGTTTAGTCAGTTTTTTATTTGGATTATCTTGTAAATCCAAATAAAATATGTTATATTATATTAAAAGTTAAGGTTAGCGGGGTGTGTTATGACGCATAGCATGAATTTAACAAAAAGCGCGTTTGACTTAATATTAAGTGGACATAAAACGGTTGAAATGCGTTTATATGACGAAAAACGCCAAAAATTGGTTGTTGGCGATAATATTACGTTTTCTTGTGTAGGGGATGGTCGTAGCTTTACAGCCGTAATAACACGGCTGACCCGTCATAAGGACTTTTGCGATCTTTACACCCATTACACCGCACGTGAAATCGGTTATCTTGAAGGCGAAATATCAAATCCTGACGATATGCTAAAGTATTACACCGCAGAAAATATTCAAAAATACGGCGTTTTAGCAATATCGGTAAAGGTTTTACAATAATTTATGCAAAAATAAATATTAGCCCTGCGGTTTGGCAGGGTTTTTTATTATTGTTATTAAACATTAGTCATAAAACTTAATATAATGTTTTAGGACCTTTTTTATTTTGAAAATTATTGTTGCTGATAATTACAACGCTTTATCGCAAATTGGTGCGGATTTAGTTATTGGTTTGTTAAAAACCAAGAAAAATGCCGTTTTAGGGCTTGCAACGGGTACAACGCCTATTGGTTTGTATCAAAAATTGATTGAAGCGTATAAGCAAGGGATTGTTTCGTTTAAGCAGGTTAAAACCGTAAATCTTGACGAATACGTCGGTATTGAAAAGCAAAACGAGCAAAGCTACGCCTACTTTATGCGTAAAAATTTGTTTGATTACGTCGATATTGACCTGAATAATACTCATATCCCCAACGGAAGCGCACAAAACCTGCAAAAGGAGTGCATTGATTATTCACTCTTACTAACTAAAACAAGACAAGATATTCAAATTTTGGGGCTTGGTTCAAACGGACATATCGGGTTTAACGAGCCTTTTACCGCGTTTGATTCAAAAACCCACCTGGTTAAGCTCAGTCAGCAGACCATAAATGATAACGCAAGGCTTTTTGAAAGCAAAAATCAAGTACCAACGCACGCAATCACAATGGGTATTAGCGAAATTATGGCTGCAAAACGCATAATTTTGCTTGCAAGTGGCAAAAACAAAGCAAAGGCCGTTTATGATGCGATAAATGGCGGTGTAAACGCTAAATGTCCTGCATCGGTTTTAAGTTTGCACTCAAATTGTACTTTTATTCTTGACAGGGAAAGCGCTTCAATGCTATAATTTGGCTGATAGAATTAGGAGGTTTAACCATGAACGTTTTAGTTACGGGTGGTGCGGGCTATATTGGTAGCCATACCTGTGTTGAGCTGTTGCAAAAAGGTCACGGCGTAGTTGTTGTTGATAATTTTTCCAATTCCTGTGCGGAAAGCATACGTCGTGTTGAAAAAATTACCGGAAAGCAAATCAATTTATTTAATATTGACGTGCGCGACGAAAACGCGTTAACAAAAGTATTTTTAGACAACCAAATTGATGCTGTAATACATTTTGCTGGGCTTAAGGCGGTAGGCGAAAGCTGTAAAATGCCTATTGAATATTACGATAACAATATCGGTAGCACCTTAACTTTAGTTAAGGTAATGCGCAAATTTAATTGCAAGAATATCGTGTTTTCATCTTCTGCAACCGTTTATGGCGAGCCTGAAAGATTGCCGCTTACAGAAGACTGCAGGACGGGCGGAACTACAAATCCTTACGGAACGAGTAAATTGTTTCAGGAAAGGATTTTGCAAGACCTTTATGATTCAGATAATACCTGGACTGTTACGCTTTTAAGATATTTTAACCCTATCGGCGCACACGAAAGTGGGCTTATCGGGGAAGACCCTAACGACATACCAAATAACCTAACGCCGTATATTGCAAAGGTTGCTGTAGGTAAGTATCCTGAAATCGGTGTATTTGGTAATGATTACGATACGCCTGACGGAACGGGTGTGCGTGACTATATCCACGTTGTTGACCTGGCGCGCGGACACGTTTTTGCGCTTGAAAAATTAACCAAATCGGGCGTTCATATATATAACCTTGGCACGGGTAAGGGCTACTCGGTTTTAGAAGTTATCAAGGCTTTTGAAAAAGCTTGCGGCTTTAGCTTAAAATATAAGATTATGCCGCGCCGCGCAGGTGATATTGCAACAAGCTTTGCCGACCCTAAAAAGGCAAATCTTGATCTTGGCTGGAAGGCTAATCTCAATATCGACGATATGTGCAGCTCACTTTGGAATTGGCAGTTAAAAAACCCAGACGGATATAGGTAAAATAATTAATAAAATCACGCATTATATCAAAGAAAATAAAAATTATTATGTCACACGTAATTAATGCAGATATTTTAAAAAACTATTCTTTTGCGGTTAGCGCCGCAGGTAGAATTAACATAATTGGAGAGCATATCGACTATTGCGGCGGCAAGGTTTTTCCTGCCGCTTTATCGCTTAAAAATACCATATATATAAGACCAAACGCAACTAATCAAATTAACCTTTGTTGGACGACTTTAGATGAAAAGGTTACCTTGGATATTGACAAGCTTGACAGCTATAAAAATTTTAAATACGGCAATTATCAAGCAGGTGCGGCGTACTATCTTCAAAAAGCCGGCTATAAGGTTTTAGGCTGTGATATTTTATCTGATTGCACAGTTCCTTTTGGTAGCGGATTATCTTCTTCCGCCGCGATTGAAGTTTCAACAATAAAAGCGCTGCTCGAAATTTCTGGGCAATCGATGCCTGATAAGGATATTGCACTTTTAGCGCAAAAGACAGAAATCAATTACGCAGGGGTTAATTGCGGTATTATGGACCAATTTGCTTCATCCTGCGGTAAAAAGGACATGGCAATGGTGCTTGATTGCAAGACCTTGGATTGTGAATACGTGCCTTTTGTGCTTGGAGATTACGCTTTAGCCATTGTGAATTGCAATAAACCGCATAATTTGGTTGAAAGTAAGTACAATGAGCGCCGTAGTGAAACTGACGCGGCCCTTGCAATACTAAAAACAGCGCTTGACATAGATTGTCTTGCAGATTTGCGCCCTGATGACCTTGAAAAACATAAAAATTTACTCAATGAAAGGCTCTATAAACGTGTAAAACACGTTGTCGAAGAGTGTGAACGTGTTAATCTTGCTAAAAAGGCTTTGATTTGTGGCGATATTATCCAATTAGGTCAATTATTGAATCAATCACACCACTCGCTTGACAAGCTTTACGACGTTGCCGGGTTTGAACTTAATGCGCTTCAGGCGGTTTTGACTTCTTTTAACGGTTGTATTGGCGCGCGCATGGTAGGCGGTGGCTTTGGCGGGTGCTGTATCGCTTTGGTTGAAGGTGATAGGCTAAATGAGTTTAAGAAATTCGTTGCAGATGGCTACACTAAAATAACTAATTACGCGCCGTCATTTTATGATGCAACGATTGCTGACGGCATAGTTGTGCAAAATTTAAACAATTAAAAAATTATGATTACTAAAAGTTATTTTTGTGATTATCAAAACCAAAAGGTACATATATACACGTTAGAAAATGAATATCTAAAAGTATCTGTTACCGATTTTGGTGCGATAATTCAATCATTGATTATCAAGTCCGAAAACGCACAAGTGGACGTTGCGCTCGGCTTTGATACGATTGACGGATATATTGAAAGTGATGCTTATATCGGTGCAACCATTGGTCGTGTTGCCAACCGAATTGGCGGTGGCGCTTATACGCTAAACAATAAAACCTATACGCTTGCTAAAAATGACGGACTTAATACCTTACACGGTGGTTTAATCGGCTTTGATAAGCGTTTTTATAGGGTTAAGGTTTTAGGTGATACGTTAATAATGAGTTTAATTTCACTGGATGGCGACCAAGGCTTTAACGGTAATTTGGAGTTTTCTGTTGAATTTGGTCTTGATAAAAATTCTCTTTTAATGCGTTATTTTGGCACAGCTGACCAAGATACATACTTCTGCCCGACAAACCATACCTATTTTAATCTTAACGGCCAGGGCAAAGGCAATATTTATGATACCTATCTTAAGATTAACGCCGATTATATTACGCCTGTTGATGAAAATTTGATTACAACAGGGCAGCTTTTAGCTGTTGAAAACACTCCGTTTGATTTCAGAGATTACAAATTGATAGGTGATGCTGTTAATGCAAACAATGCAAGTATTGCTTCTGTAGGCGGCGTTGACCATAATTTTTGTACCAAATCATGTCATTTAGCAAGCGGTTATTCGCCAAATACAAAAATTAAGTTTGATATCTATTCTGATTATCCAGGTGTTCAGTTCTATACAGGCAATATGCTTAATGATTGCGTTGGTAAGGGAAACTACGGCAGACACACAGCCTTTTGTTTAGAGCCCCAGTTTTACCCCAACGCTGTAAATATTGATGGCTTTATAAAGCCTTTAATTAAGAAAAATAAACAAGCGGAACATTATATAAAATATCAATTTAGCAAAATTTAAGGTTTACAAAATGATTGATTGTATAAAGATTTATTACGCACAAATACCTGATAAACCACTAAATATTACTATAAATAAAGCGCGCAGGGATTACGTCGATTCTTTTAAGGACGCGTTTGCAAAAGCGCAAAGATATTGGGCGTCGGTTTTGCTTGAAAAGGCCCTTGCTGATTGCTACATTGACGCTAAAACCTGTAAGCTTGAATTGACAAAATCTGGTAAATGGATTTGCGATGGTGCAAAATTTTCTATTTCTCACTCAAAAAATCTTATTACAGTTTCTGTTTCAAGCATAAATCACGGTGTTGACGTTGAATATTTTGACCCAAACCGCTTTAATTTTAAGCTTGCGCAAAGAATTATGACAGATACTGAAAAGCTTTTGCCACCTAATGACTTTACACCCGAAAAAGTAATTGAGCTTTGGACTAAAAAGGAAAGTATTTTTAAGCTTGGCGTTTACAAAAAGGCGATTTCGGATATTTTAGTTGAAGCATACTTAACGAAAACCTACGCAATTAATCTTGCAGGTGATAAATACGTGTTATCTTGCGCTACCGATAATAAATCTGCAACCTTTTGTAAGCCTAAATTAATTGATTTGTCAAAATAGCTGCTTTTCTATAAAAAAATATAAAAAAATCCCAGTATATAACTGGGATTTTTCTTTTATGCGTTATCTGTGTTTGGCTTATCTGCGCCAACAAAGTAAATACCTAAAGTATCCGGGCCTGCTGACGCGCCTACGATTGGGTCAAGAATGCCAATGGTGATTTGTGTCCCGGGTAAAACTTCCAGGATAAACTCTTTAAGCTTTTCGGCGTCTTCAATACAATCTGCGTGGCAAATATAGATGCCGCTGATAGTTTCGCCCGTGAACTTTTCTTTGGTTAGTTCAGCAAGGCGGCGTAGGGATTTAACCCTGCCTTTAACCTTTTCAACCGAAGCGTTTTCGCCCCTGGTGTTAGAAACGATAATTGGTTTAATGTTTAACATTGTGCCAAAAAGTGCGGTCGTTGCTGAAATTCTGCCTGCACGCTTAAGATATTTAAGCTCGCCAACGGTACAAAGCTGGTTTACGTTCATTTTTATACCTTCAACAAGCTCTGCAACTTCCGTTATGTTTTTACCTTGAGCGCGAAGATCACTTGCATACATACAAAGCATGCCAAGACCGAAGCTGCAAATTAGTGAGTCAATACAGATAATTTTTGCTTCAGGGTATTTAGTAAGCAGCTCATCGCGTACAACGCCGCTTGCTTTTACCGAAGCCGATAGCCCTGATGAGCAGGAAATTGATAATACGTCATAGCCGGTTTTTATGTATTCTTCAAAGCGGGTTAAGTAGTCTTGTGCCGGTACTTGTGACGTAAAAATGCGCGTATCATTGCGCAAAATGTCATAAAAGCCTTTAGCTGAAAGCTCCTTCCAGTCTAAATCCGCCGGGAGCGAAGTTTCATCGTATGAAAAATACATTGGTATATATTCAATATTATATTGTTTTCTTAATTCATTGCTCAAGCTGCAGGATGAATCGCTTACAATTACAAATTTTCTGTCCATTTTGTTCTCCTTTAGTTGGTTTATGGGCAAATTTGCCTATGCTATCATAAATACAGGATGTATTTTACAAAAAAAGTTTCAATTTTTCGTCAATTAAAAATCAACTTTAGTTGAATTTTTATATTTTTTTGCAACAAAAAATGCAGGGTATATCCCTGCATAAACGTTTGGTGCCGCTGGCCGGACTCGAACCGGCACGCTTTTAAGGGCGGCAGATTTTGAGTCTGCTACGTCTGCCAATTTCGTCACAGCGGCTTTTCACTGACTTTGAAATTATATCACAACAATTTACGTTTGTAAAGCAATGTAAACTCAATTTTTAAATAAAAAACTCAAATTTAGTTTTTACCTTGTTTTATTGTTGACTTAAGGTGTTAATTTTTCTATAATTACCTTGCAAACGGCGGCATTGGTCTTCAAAACCTTGTAAAAAATCAAACCTTTTAGCTGTTTTTACACGATATTTACATTTCTTTTTATTTGCGCTATTTTTCAAAAACTTATTGACAAGGTATTACATTTGTGATATACTTTTGATATGAACAATAGTTCATTAAGGAGTTTTTTATGAACATTTGGCATGATATTGAAAGCTCACGCATAAAGCCGGAAAAGTTTATTGCTGTTGTTGAAATCAGCAAGGGCTCAAAGCAAAAATACGAAATGGATAAAACCACAGGCTTATTGCGCCTTGACAGAATTTTATACACTTCAACCCACTATCCTGCAAACTACGGGTTTATTCCGCACACGCTTGCTGAAGACAAAGACCCGTTAGACGTTTTGATTTTATGTTCAGAAAGCTTAATCCCGATGAGTTTGGTTTCCTGCTATCCAATCGGCGTTATGATTATGGACGATAACGGCGAAAAGGATGAAAAGATTATCGCTATCCCTGAAGCCGACCCCAACTATAATACATATAAGAGTATTCAAGACCTTCCTGAACACATTTTTGAAGAAATGAAGCACTTTTTTATGGTTTACAAGCAATTAGAACACGGCAAGCCAACCGTTGTTGACAAAACTGCCGATAGGGATGAAGCGCTGCGCATTATCACAAAGTGCTTGGATTTGTATAAGAAAAACCTTTACGAGCTAACTGCAAAATAATTTATCTAAAAATAATTTAGCTCAATCTAAATATTATAATTACAACAACATTTCAGACCTGCATTTTATGCAAAGAGTAGGGGAAACCAGTTAAAATCTGGTGCAACAGCCATTACCGTGTGCGTCTAACGCGAGTCGGGTAACCTACCTGAAATGATTAATATATATCAACCTGCTTGTGGGCAAAGGGCTGGCGGTTGTAAACTCTTTTTGAGTGGGGCCTTTGCAAGGGCCTTTTTTCTTTGCGAAAATTTTTATTAAGGAGTTTTTTATGAAAAAGTTTTTGTCACTTTTATTAAGCGTTTTAGCGCTACTTTTGATCACCGCGTGTGATTTTAACAAACCAACCATTGAAGATTCTGGCAAGATTACCGTTGTAGTTGCTGAAGAAACGCCTTTAGTATATGAATTAAGCCTTGACGATCTTGATTTATCACAAGGTGCGTTATCTGTTCTTTTACATATCAAAGAAACCAAGGGCTTGGACGTTGTCTATGAAGAATCAACTTACGGCGCATATTTAACAAAGGTTGGCGCGCTTGCTACCGATAGCAACGGTTTTGTAAGCATTTTTACAAGCTATGAGCCAAATTGGGACCAAACAGCTTTCGCGCAAACACGTTATCACGGCGAAATTAAGGTGGTTTCAAGTGCGGTTGGGTTATCTTCAATGTCAATCGTTGACGGCGTAGTTATTTATATTGGATACGTTGCTTATATTAATGAATAAATCTTTATCACGCCGAATATCAGTTTTGGCAATCATGGTTGCCTTGCTTGTCGTCGGCAAATTAGCTTTAACAATGATACCCAACGTTGAGGTCGTAAGCATATTATGTGCTATATTTTCCTTTGCGTTTGGGTTTATATGTGTTATACCAACCACGCTATTTTGTTTGATACTTGGTATTTATTGGGGCTTTAACGTTTGGGTTATTGCTTATCTTTTGCATTTCAATCTTTTGTGCGTTGTATTTGCGCTGCTTGGTAAAAAGAAGATTGATAATCCAATTATCGTTGCCTTGATTGCTACAGTATTAACTTTTGGCTTTGGTGTTTTAGACGGGGTATTGGTCACGGTTTTATTAGGATTTGAAACTTTTATACAAAGATTTTTAGCTTATTATCTTAACGGCGTCGTCTTTGTTATCGTTCATATCGTTTCAAATTTTGTTATATTTCTAACGGTTTTTAAACCACTGTCAATGCTTATCACCAACCTAAAAGAAAAAATAAAATTATAATCAAAATCCGCCATTTTATGGCGGATTTTTAATATTATTATGAAAGACATAAAAATATTTTTTCTTCCAAAAAAAGGAAATCGCGTACTTGATTTTGTATATTATAAGTACACGGGTATTAGTGAAAAACGCTTTGGGGGATATGGATATGTTGATGATTAAAAACAAAGACGACAGCTTTAAAGATACGCTTTTAAAGCTGATTGATAAAAAGGGAATAACCGACGTTGAGTGCTATCAAAGAGCTAGTGTAAGCAGGCAAACCTGGCATAAAATATTGAGTGATATTTATTATCATCCAAGCAAAAATACAGTTATTTGCTTTGCGCTCGCGTTAGAGCTTGATTTGGATGAAGCGCAAAGGCTTTTAAGGACGGCAGGCTACACGCTATCCAATAGTAAAATTTTTGATATAATAATTACTTATCATATTAAAATTGGGGTTTACGATATAATTAAGATTAACGAAACGCTTTATGCGTTCAATCAACCGACTTTGACAAACTAAAATGTCAATTACCAATTGACCAAATTGTCTTTTTAAACGTGTATAATATGTGCATTAGGTTGAATTTCAACCTAAATTACTACGTTTAGGAGGCATTTTATGAATAATAATTTAACTGAACTTGTATTTATTTTAGATAAAAGCGGTTCAATGGCAGGGCTTGAGTCCGATACAATCGGCGGGTTTAACGCTATGATTGAAAAGCAAAAAGGGGTTGAAGGCAAAGCGGTTGTTACAACGGTTTTGTTTTCAAACACTTCAAGGATTTTACATGACAGAATTCCGCTTGAAGATATTAAGCCGCTCACCGATAAGGACTACACGCCGGCTGGTGGTACTGCTTTGCTTGATGCAATCGGTGTTACGATTGATAGGATTGATAAAACGCATAAGACATTATCTGAAGAAAACTTGCCCGCACATACAATTTTCGTTATTACAACTGACGGGCATGAAAACGCAAGCGTTGAATATACTCAAGAAGATATAAAAAATGCAATTAAAGAGCACGAAGAACAATTTGGATGGGAATTTTTATTTTTAGCTGCTAATATTGATGCTTTTGACGTTGGCATGCGCTTTGGTTTTTCGCGTGATAAGGTCGCAAATTATAGTGCAAGACACGCAACCGACGATTTCTATTGCAAGTTAGATGAAGTAATTGCCGATTTCAGAAAAGACGGCAAGCTTAAAAAGGACTGGGCCTTGGAAATTGAAAAAACTAAAAACCTAGACCTTCCACCTGAAGATGACATTAAGTTTTAAGGTGGTAAAGCATGAGAATTGAACGAAAATACATAATTTGGGCAGTCTGGATTGTAACGATTATTATGTTAATCGTAGGTATTACGTTATTAGCAACCGCACAAAAAAGGACTTTTTATGATGGTTACGACTATTTTTACTCGGAAAAGTCTAATGCTATTATAGATAAGGATACATTAAAGCAAGTTAAAGGCGTTGGCATTAATGAAACACTGGTTAATACTTATGGTGGTTTTTTCTTGGTATATCTTAATTCAACAAGACGCAATTGGGGATTAGGATTAACAATCTTTTTTGGATTATTAACATTGATATTAATTAAATATTCTTTGGAAAATCGACGACAAAAGTGAAAACTTAAAATTATCAATTTCTACAAGGGGAATAACATGGATTATTATAAAAATATTATAAGTTTCATAGAGAAACACGAAGGTGAAAAATATCGCGCTGAAAATGTAAATCTAAAAAAACAAGGCCAGGAAGCCTATTGCAATGCAAAGAGGTTAGGAAAAGCCGTGGAAAATAGACTTAATGGTTTTAAGTTTTTGGGTTCTTCAAAATGGCAAAATTCCGGCAATATTGGAAAATATTTTTGGTTACAGTTTAAAAGAGAGCAATACATAAATAAACCATTTAGTATTTCTATAACCGCTTTAAAAAAGAATGGAAAATGTGTTTTTCAAGTTTATTTAGAGGTTTCGTATAAAGACAGTAAGATTTTTGATCAGGTTAATCGTAGCGATTTATCTAATTTTAATCAATCAATAAAAAAACTGAAACTACCGCCAAAAGATTTTTATTTTCAGGGAATGACTAATGACAAGTTGTATATAGATATAGAGAATAATATTGATTCGATTAATAAAGCGATAGCAAGTTCTAGTTATGTTAAAATTTCCACTATGACTGATGTTTATGTAAATGAATTTGATAACGATACTACTATCCTCGAAAAGTTGTATATTGCTGCTAATACGCTAATTCCTTATTACGATGCAATATTTAGTAATGAGGAGCATATACCACAGGAAGAAATTGAGATTATATCAAAAATGGATGAGCGAGAAATTGAGTCATTATTAAATATGGAGGATGAATTCTCATCATACATTTATAAGGAAAAACTTGTAAAAACGCGTAAAATTAATAAAAAAATCGTTGATATATTAAAAGAACAATACAAAGGTAAATGTCAATTGTGTGGTGCAACTATTGGAAAAGATTTTGACGTGGAAATTATTGAAGCACATCATATAGAATATTTTGCTAAGACCCAAAATAATGATTCATCTAATATTATTATTCTATGTCCTAATTGTCATACACTAATTCACAAGTGTGACCCTATATATGATAACAAAAATTATAGTTTTGTTTTTCCTAATGGAAAAGAAATTAAAATTAATAATCCTGGGCATTTGGAAAGATAGAAAAATATAGAATTAAATTATTAAACGTGTTTATTAATGTGATTTTGTTAGTGGTATATTTGTTTGCTTGATACCTTGGTAAGAATGTGATACAATCTAGTTAATTATTTATGATTAATATACAAAGGATGGTATTATGTTGAATAATTTATTAATCCCGTCATTATTGATTCCGTCAATAATAATTGCTATATTGCTAATTTGCGCTTTAATTTTTGCAAAGCTTTTAAAAACGCCAAAATTCCGTGGCGTTATAGGCGAAGCTAGGGTTAAGCGCATTATTGGTCACACGGTTGTAGGTGAAAAGTACGTAATTAATAACTTAATTCTTGAAACAAACGGAAAAACATCTCAAATTGATCACGTATTAATAAATCCTAAAGGTGTTTTTGTTATTGAGACCAAGAATTATTCTGGTGATATTTATGGCTCTGAAGATCAGCGTGAGTGGACACAAGTTTTAGCATATGGTAATGTTAAAAATAAGATTTATAATCCGTTAAAGCAGAATGCCACGCACGTATATAACGTTAAAAAAATTATTGGTGATTTGCCTGTATATTCATTAGTTGTTTTTGTTCAAAATAATTCTAGTCGCATTAATTGTAAAAATGTTATTAATTTATATAATTTACATGCAAGAATTAATAGTGGGCAAGATTTGATTAATCCAATGCAAATGGAAAGGGCATATAACTGCTTAAAAGTTAGAAATATTGAAATTTCAACTAATGAGCACGTAAAAAATATTGAAAAGCAGCAAAAAGATTTGGCTAACGGCATTTGCCCAAGATGTGGCAGCAAACTAGTACTGCGTAATAGTAAATATGGCGAGTTTTGGGGATGTTCAAACTATCCTAAATGCAAGTTTATTAAAAATGATAATAATAAATTATCTGCTTAACATTATTTAAATAATAAAAAGTCGTTTTTAAGGGAGCTTAAAAACGACTTTTTTGTTTAATTAAATTGAATTGGTTGTTTTACATTAAAGGGATTGACTTTTTTGTGTTTTGGGGTATAATATATTTATTAAGTTTAATTTTAAACTGGTGGCACGTGGGTTTTAAATCTTTTTAATTTGTTTTGAAAACAAAAAAGGGTAAAAACCCCAAGGTTTTTACCCAATTTGGTGCCGCTGGCCGGACTCGAACCGGCACGCTTTTGAGGGCGAGGGATTTTAAGTCCCTTGCGTCTGCCTATTCCGCCACAGCGGCACAAGGCTCTTTCAAGCCTTATTATAATAACACAAAAGGAATATAAAATCAACAGATTTTTATTTATTTTTTAAAAAAATATGGATAAATTTGTATTAATTGACGGTAACAGCTTGATAAATCGCGCGTTTTACGCAACGCCGCCACTTTCCGCACCAGACGGAACACCAACGAACGCCGTTTATGCGTTCATGAATATGCTCATAAAAATTATTGGTGATTTATCGCCAAAATATCTTTTGGTGGCTTTTGACAGAAAAGAGCCTACCTTCAGGCATGAAATTTATACAGAGTATAAGGGCACACGCAAGCCTATGCCTGAAGATTTAGCTGCGCAAATCCCTGTGCTTAAAAAGCTTTTGGATGATTTGGATATTTGTCACTACGAATGTGCTGGTATTGAAGCAGACGATATTATCGGTACTTTTGCTAAACGGTACGATTTGGAAACAATAGTGTACACAGGTGATAAGGATAGCTTCCAGTTGGTTGATGAAACGACATCAGTATATTTTACTAAACGCGGCATATCTGACACAGAGCAATATACAAACGAAAACTTTGTTGAAAAGCTTGGCTACAAGCCAATCAATATTATTGATATGAAGGCTTTGATGGGCGATTCGTCAGACAATATCCCAGGTGTCAAAGGCATTGGCGAAAAGACTGCTTTAAATCTCATCCAAACTTACACCACCATTGAAAACTTGTATGAGCATATTGATGAGATACAAGGCAAGCTTAAAGAAAAGTTAACAAGCGATAAGGATTCCGCAATTCTATCAAAAACGCTCGCAACAATTAATACTAAAGTTGACGTGCCGTTAACTATTGATGACGCTATTTTGTCATTCCCGTTTTCACAAAAAGCAAAGGTCACGTTTTCAAAGCTTGGGTTTGTTAATCTACTTAAAAAGAAAGGCATTTTCTCTGACGAAGAGCAAGTTTCATTTTTAACAGATATCGATAAATCCGAGTTAAAGATTGTTGAAATTGAAACCGCAGAACAAATTACGCCTAACGTAAAAGTATCTAAAATTGCGCTTATAATCGGCGATTATGTTAGTTTTTATAACTTTGATAATACCGAGTGCCGCCTTAAAATCAAGCAAACGTTTTTTGATATGGGCTTTGATTTTGACGAAGCCGTTAAAGCCCTTGATTGTGTGCTTAATGACCCAACAAAAACCGTAATTGTGTATCATAAAAATCAAATTTTGCATCAACTTGATTTATACAAAATTGAGCCAAAGTGCAAGTTTGAAGACGTTGCTTTAATGAAATACCTTGTAGATTACACGGGTAAAGACGAAGATCTTTTAGACGTTTTTGCGCTCCATAATTTAAGCCGCGATACCCAAGCCCACTCACTTTATAAGCTATATCAAGAATACACCGACAAGCTAACGGGCGATCTTAAAAAACTGTATTACGATTTAGAATTACCACTTTCAAACGTTCTATATGATATGGAAAAGACCGGTTTTAAGGTTGACATTGATGCGTTAAACGCTATGTCAAATGCCTTTTCAGCTCAAATTGGTGATTTGACAAAGCAAATTTATGAATTAGCAGGTGAATACTTCAATATTAACTCAACAAAACAGCTTTCTTCCATTTTGTTTGAAAAATTGGCCTTAAGCCATGGCAAAAAGACTAAATCAGGTTATTCAACTGAATCTGCCGTGTTAGAAGAGCTTGCCGACAAGCACCCAATTATTCCTTTATTATTAAAATATAGGCGCTTGAGTAAGCTTCAATCGACGTATATTGAAGGTTTCAGACCGTTAATTGATAAAAAGACAGGTCTTGTGCATACTACTTTTAATCAAGTGCAGACTTCAACAGGCAGGCTTTCTTCGCGTGAGCCAAATCTCCAAAATATACCAATCCGCGATGACGAAGGTCGTGAAATCAGGCGTTTATTCAGCGCGCGCGGTGATGACAGGGTTTTAATTGATGCTGACTACTCACAGATTGAATTACGCCTTTTAGCCGCTTTATCTGACTGCAAGCCGCTAATTGAAGCCTTCAATAAGGGTGAAGACATCCATACGGCAACTGCTGCAATGGTTTTTGGTGTGCCGATTGATAAGGTTGATTCGCACATGCGTAGAAGCGCAAAAGCAGTCAATTTTGGTATAGTTTATGGCATAAGCGACTACGGCTTGGCAAAAAACCTGAAAATTTCACCTAAAGTTGCGGGTGGATACATTGAAACATATTTCAAGCTTTACCCTGAAGTTAAAGAATATATGGGCAAAAACGTTGAATTTGCGCGTAAAAACGGCTATTCTATTACCCATTTTGGCAGAAAGAGATATATACGTGAAATTAATTCGCCAAACTATAATTTGCGTACCTTTGGTGAGCGCGCCGCAATGAATATGCCTTTGCAGGGCACGGCTGCAGATATTATGAAGTTTGCAATGCTTAACGTTTACAACAGACTAAACCGTGAAGGCTATAAATCGAAGCTTATATTGCAAGTCCATGACGAGCTTGTTATCGACGCATATAAGGATGAAGCTGAAGCAGTCTCAAAATTATTGCGCGAAGAAATGGAAAACGTTGTCAAATTAAGCGTGCCGTTGACGGTTTCGCTCTCGGTTTGCGAAAATTGGTTCGACGCAAAATAAGCATAAAATGGTGAATTATGAGAAATTATACTGTAGCAATTACCGGCGGAATAGGTAGCGGTAAATCAACGGTTTCGCGCCTGTTTGAAAGCTTTGGTTGCCAAGTTTTCAGCGCGGACGAAATTTACGCACAGCTGATTAAAGAGCCGTTAGTTGTTTTAAAGATTAGTGCGCTTTTAGGTGTAGAGCCTAAAAAATGCGATAGTGGGGAAGTTTTTCTTGATAAAAAGGCGATATCAAACGTTGTGTTTAGCGATAAAGCAAAGCTTGAAAAGTTAAACCAATATACGCACGCGTTAGTTTATGATAAAATTGAGCAAATTTGTAGTGAAGCATGTGGGCAAATACTATTTTTTGAAATCCCATTGCTGTTTGAAAGCAAAATGCAAGACAAGTTTGATGACGTAATAGTTGTAATCCGCAACAAGGAAGAACGCATTAATTCGGTTATTGAAAGAAGCGGCTTAACGCGTGAAGAAGTTATCGCGCGCATGGATAATCAATTTGATTATGATAATTTACTGCCTACCTTACATAAAGTTATATATAACGATAGTGACATTGAAGCGCTAACCGTTAAAGTGGGTAAGTTAATTGAAACAATCAAAGAACAGGCTTCTGCAAATTTTTAGTATATCAATTTTACTTATATTATCAGCGATTTTAATATTTAATTCTATTTATCGCATAAAGCAAATTAAAGAATACAAATCCTTGATTATTAGCTGCACAGAAAAATTCGGACTTGATAGTACGCTTGTGCTTGCTGTTGTAAGGGTTGAAAGTAATTTTAACAAAAACGCTAAATCAAATAAAAATGCTTACGGGCTTATGCAGATTAAAAAGGATACCTTTGATTACGTTTGCGCTATTTATGGGTTTAGTTATAACAAGAATCAAATTTTAGTACCTGAAATCAATATTTGGGTTGGTTGTGCGTATTTGCGCTACTTAATTGATAAATTTGACGGGGAATTGGAAGCTTTAGCCGCATATAATGCAGGCGAAGGCAACGTTAAAGCCTGGCTCAAGGATGAAAATTTGTCAAAAGACGGCAAAACGCTTGATAAAATACCGTTTAAAGAAACAAAAAGTTACGTTGATAAAGTAATAAATTATCAAAAGCTTTACAGGGGGATAATTGATGAAAGCAGTTGTACAGCGTGTAACGCAAACAACTTTATATTGCGACGGAAAGCTTATCTCGCATATAGATAAAGGTCTTGTCGTTTACTTTGGCGCGCAAAAAGGCGACACTAAAGATAAGGCTGACTATTTGGCAAAAAAGATAGCTGCATTAAGGGTCTTTGCCGACGAAAACGGAAAGATGAATTTATCACAAAAAGACGTTGGCGGTGAAATTTTAGCCGTATCACAATTTACGCTTTTAGCTGACACCAGCCACGGCAACAGGCCAAGCTTTACTATGGCGGAAGAACCAAGTTTAGCCAACGATTTATATAATTATTTTGTTGAAAAATTAAGGGCTGAAGGTGCAATTGTTAAGTGCGGCGTTTTTGGTGGGGATATGAAAATCCACCAAGAAAACGACGGCCCGGTAACTATTATTTACGAGATATAAAAATACATAAAATTAAAGATAAAATGCTCAATTATTAAAATTATTATGTCACACAAAATACTTGAAGAATTATTAAAAAGTAAGGGCGCAAGCTTGGTTGGGTTTTGCAAGCTTGACGCATCACCAATAAAAAATCAACCACATTTAAGATACGCAATTTCTATCGCGGTAAAATTATCTGACAGCGTTTTAAGGACGATTGACAAAAGGCCAAGCATAATGTACTTTCAGCATTACAGAACGGTAAATTATAAGCTTGACCAAATCTGTCTCGACTGCGTTAAGTACCTTGAAGATAAGGGGTTTGATGCTTTCCCGATAGCGGGTTCACAAAGTAAGCCGACCGATAAATTTTCAGGCGTATTTCAACACAAAACAGCCGCACGTCTAGCAGGTCTTGGGTACATAGGCAAAAATTCAATGTTCATTACACCCGAATATGGTTCAAAGGTAAGGCTTGCCACAATATTAACGGATATGCCACTTGAAAGCACAAAGCCGATTATCCACCAAAATTGCGGCGATTGTACCATTTGCCAAAAGGCATGTCCGGTAGGGTGTATTTATGGCGACAACTTTAATGAAGAAAACCCACACCTTGAACTTTTTGACAAGGAAAAGTGCTCAAACCACATGAAAACCTATCAGGACGTAGGTCGTGGTGCGGTTTGCGGGCTTTGCTTCAGGGCGTGTCCTAAAAATAAGCTTGATAAAAGCTTCGATTAACAACGTTTTGGTGAAATTGTATGATAAAAACTTATCATGAAGATTTTTGGCAAGCAATTGACAAGCTTGTTTCAATAAGCGAGTTAATAATTGATAGACCAAAAGGAAGTGCACACCCAAGGTTTCCGCATATTGTTTATCCGATTGATTACGGTTATCTTTTAGATACTAGGGCTATGGACGGTAGCGGTATTGACGTTTGGCGCGGTTCTTCAAATGCAATGACTGTAAACGGCATAATTTGTACAGTTGACTTAATGAAAAAGGATTCGGAAATCAAGATTTTATTAGCTTGCACGGAAGAAGAAATCAAAAACGTACTTGATTTTCATAACGATAGTGAGTTCATGAAGGGTATTTTGGTTAGAAGAAATTAAAGATAATTTCTAAAAACTGAATTTGAATAAATTTGTTTTGAAATGAGCATAATATTACCAACAAATATCGTGGGGTAATTTATGAAAAAGAAAAAACAACAAATAAGAAAAATGACCGAAACCGATTATAATAACTACATTATGTCGCTTAAGGATGAAAGACCGACAAAGGTTATAATACCCGAAGAAGACAGAAAAGAAAATCAAGATTAAAAATAAAAAAGGAACAGCAAAAGGCCGCCCGTGTTAACGGAGAAATAACCAAAAACCGAGTAGGGCGAGAAAAATCCATCATGGACGAGAGTCTGTGATGGATTTTTCTTTATGCCTTCGATTATCAATATTTGCGTCGCTGTAATCAAAGAGTACAGCCATGTTCCGAAATTGAGCGCGGCTATCTTTATACAATCTTAATACCGCACGGTATAGTGCTAACGCCGTCTTTATCTCTTTTTGTGTATAATGATAACAGAAAGATGTAAAGAGAGGCGTATATGCGACCATTACATAGAATCAAGCTATCATCTTTTCAAGTAATTCTGCTTGGATTTGCGGCGGTAATACTAATTGGGGCGTTTTTGCTCATGCTCCCCATATCAAGCAAGGAAAGAGTTATAACACCGTTTTCGGATGCCTTGTTCACATCAACCTCGGCTGTTTGCGTAACGGGACTAATCGTTCATGATACGGCTACCTATTGGTCGTATTTTGGACAGGCTGTTATTCTCATACTCATTCAGATTGGCGGATTAGGCGTTGTAACGGTTGCAGCTTCGGTATCAATTCTTGCAGGAAGGAAAATCGGGCTTGGACAGCGAAGCACGATGAAAGAGGCAATGTCCGCCCCAAGCGTTGGCGGCATCGTCCGTCTGACCTGGTTTATTCTCAAAGGTGTGCTGATCGTCGAAGCCATTGGAATGCTCGCTATGCTTCCCGTGTTTTGTGTCGATCACGGAGTAATAGGAATATGGATGGCGGTGTTCCACTCTATATCGGCATTCTGCAACGCAGGCTTTGATGTGATGGGAGATGTCAGCGGACAGTATTCGTCACTAACGGCTTATGCAGCAAATCCCATTATCAGCATTGTTATAATGCTGCTCATTATAATCGGCGGTATCGGCTTCTTGACTTGGGAGGATATATACAAACATAAATGGCGTGTCAAAAAATACCGCACGCAAAGTAAGATTATACTTGCGATGACGGGGGCACTAATATTCATTCCCACGCTGTATTTCTTCTTCTGTGAGTTTGAAGAATATGCCCTCGGTGAAAGAATACTGCTATCACTATTTCAAGCGGTAACACCGAGAACTGCAGGCTTCAATACGGCAAATCTCGGACTAATCAGTGAGGTCGGACTCTTGCTTATGATCTTCTTAATGCTTGTGGGTGGCTCACCCGGTTCAACCGCAGGCGGTATGAAAACCACAACGCTTGCCGTTCTGTTTACTTCCGCAACCTCGGTTTTCCGTAAGAAAGAGAGCGCGCAGATGTTTAAACGACGAATTGCAGATGATACCGTCAAGCACGCCTCGTCAATCTGCCTTCTTTATATCGTGCTGTTTTTGCTCGGCGGTGCAATCATAAGCGCTGTTGAGGGATTGCCTATTATGACCTGCCTTTATGAAACGGCATCGGCAATCGGTACGGTCGGTCTTTCACTTGGCATAACTCCGTCACTTGGTACTGTATCACGAATCATTTTAATTGCCCTGATGTTCTTTGGACGTGTCGGAGGACTTACCTTGATTTACGCCACCTTTGGCGGTAAAAAGAAAAATATATCGAAGCTACCGATAGATAAGGTAACAGTAGGATAAGGAGAAAAACTATGAAACATAAATCAATTCTGCTCATAGGCGCTGGCAATTTTGGAAAGCATATTGCGAGAAAATTCAATGAGCTTGGACACGATGTGATGGCAATAGATCAGGACGAGGAACGTATCAATGATATGATGTCACTCGTAACGAGCGCACAGATCGGTGACAGCACAAACGAGGAGTTCCTTCGCACGCTCGGTGTGGATAATTACGACGTGTGTATCGTAAGCATCGGCGGTGATTTTCAAAGCTCGCTTGAAACGACGTCCTTGCTAAAGGAGCTTGGAGCGAAAAAGGTGGTCTCCCGTGCCGAGCGCGACGGTCAAGCAAAGTTCCTTCTCCGCAACGGCGCGGATGAGATCGTATATCCCGAAAAGCAGCTTGCGTCTTGGATGTGCATACGGTACAGCGCAGACCATATCCTTGATTATATTGAGCTGGACGGCGAACACGCAATATTTGAAGTCACGGTGCCTAAAGAATGGATCGGTATGACGGTAGGACAGCTTGATATCCGCAGAAAATACAAGATCAACATTATGGGGATTAAAAAGAACGGCAAATTTTCTGTTTCTATTACACCAGATACGGTGCTGACCGAGGACAAGACCTTAATGGTCGTTGGAGAATATAAGGCACTGCAAAAGTGCTTCCGCATATAAACGCTGATCGGAAAATTCAAAAGGAGGTGGCATAATGGTAGTTCGGGATATTATATTGGCAGTTGCGGTTCTCGGAGTAGTGGTTTTCGGCTTTTTTGTAATGAAACGCCTTGATAAATTCCTTGACGAGAACAGAAAACGCATTGAACAAGAAAAAAAGAAAAAAGAACCGTCCTGCGTTATGCTTACCACAGATATGACGGATGAAGAATTAATAAAGAATATCCGTACATATGAAAAAAATCGCGGAGATGCTTATATCACCGTATATCAGGACGACGATGAGTTGTACGACGAGTTGTTTGACGGAAAACGGTAGATTTTTTCACAAATATATGGTATAATGTATGCACAAAGTCTTGCGATGCGAGCCCTTGTGCTACGCACTACCACACCTTGTGCGGCTGCATAATTGAATCAAGTCGTAAAAATGCCCTTGCAAACAAGCATTTTTACTTGCTATATAATAATTAAAACCATTCTAACAGAAGGAGGAAGGGCTTATGAAAAAAACTAATACGAAAGAGCATATTCTCGTGTGCCTTTCCTCAGCCCCGTCAAATGCGAGAATCATAGAAACGGCAGCAAAAATGGCAAAAGCCTTTGGGGCGAGCTTTACGGCATTGTATGTACAAACACCTGCCTCCGAGCTTATGCTTGATGCGGACAAGGCTCGTCTTGCAGATAATATTCGCTATGCCGAGTCACTCGGAGCAAACGTGGCGACCGTCATCGGAGATAACGTTGCATTTCAGATTGCCGAGTTCTCACGGCTGTCGGGTATCACCAAGGTTGTTCTCGGAAGAAGCATAGCTCCTAAAAAAGGACTTTTCAAAAAGCAGACGCTGACAGATCAGCTTATTGCACTTGCCCCCAATCTTGACGTACATATCATTCCCGATATGACGGTCAAGCAGAAGGAGCAAAAGGCACGGTTGTTCGGTAAGAAAACACTCTTGTCTACGTTTAAGGACTTTGGGATCAGTGCGCTTATTTTGGCAATCGCATCGGGAATATCCTTTGGGCTAAATTATATGGGCTTTACCGATGCCAATATTATCACGGTATATATTCTTGCTGTTCTCGTAATATCGGTACTGACCGAAAACAGATTTTGTTGGGTTATCAGCTCTGCCGCAGGTGTTCTGTTGTTCAATTTCTTCTTTACCACCCCGAAGTTTTCTTTGATGGCTTACGACAAGGGCTATCCCGTAACCTTCGCAGTGATGCTCGTTGCCTCATTGGTAACGGGCAGTATAGCCGCAAGAATGAAAAACCATGCCAAGCAATCGGCACAGACGGCTTACAGAACGAAGATACTGCTTGACACCAACCAAATGCTTGCTAAAGCAAAGAGTTCGGACGAGATATTTGAAATAGCCGTTTCACAAACGAAAAAACTGTTAGCACTTGATGCCTTTGCGCTTTGTGATAATGACCTGTCAAAGCTCGGCATTACAGGCACGAGCCTATGTAAAACCGAGTCCTGCACCTATTATCCCATACACGCAAGCAATACGGTTTACGGAGCAATCGGAATACAAAGCACCAAAACGGTCGATGCCTTTGAAAACAGTATTCTGCTTTCGATTCTCGGAGAATGCGCCTTGGCGCTTGAAAGCGAAAGAAACGCGCGAGAGAAGGAAGCCTCGGCTATCCTTGCAGAGCAAGAGAAGCTACGCGCAAATCTGCTCCGCACCATATCCCACGATCTTCGTACACCTCTGACCTCAATATCAGGCAATGCAGACAATCTGCTTGCAAACGACGAGGTGTTCGACATAGAAACACGCCGACAAATCTATACCGATATACGTGATGACTCCGAATGGCTCATCAGCCTTGTGGAAAATCTTCTGTCGATATCCCGTATGGAAGATGGCAAGAGCGACATACGGATGTCCGCCGAGCTTGTGTCCGACGTTATTGATGAAGCAGTCAGGCGCACCGAGAAAAATGCAAGCGAGCATAAGCTCACCGTCAAGGAAAGCGACGGAATACTACTTGCGCGGATGGATGCAAGGCTTATTGTTCAGGTCTTGATCAATTTGATTGATAATGCAATCAAGTATACTGAAGATGGCTCTGAAATAAAGATTTCTGCAGCCGAAAAGGATAATAAAATTGCAATCACCGTAGCGGATAACGGACACGGAATTGCAGATGAAATAAAGCCCCGAGTATTTGATATGTTCTACACGGGTGCTGAAAAAATTGTAGATAGCCGCAGAAGTCTCGGTCTTGGACTTGCGCTCTGCAAATCCATTGTAAATGCTCACGGCGGTGAGATTACAGTAAGTGACAACAAGCCGCACGGTGCGGTATTTACCTTTACATTACCAAAAGAGGAGGTGGAAATCAGTGAATAAGCCTTTGATACTCGTAGTCGAGGACGATGCGCCCGTTCGCAATCTGATTACAACGACCTTAAAGGCGCACGAATATAAATTTATAACGGCACAGAACGGAAACAACGCTATAATGGTAGCATCCTCGCACAATCCCGATATTGTTTTGCTGGATCTTGGACTTCCCGATATTGACGGCGTTGAGGTTATTGAGAGAATACGCACGTGGTCTGATATGCCTATCATTGTCATCAGCGCACGCAGTGAGGATAAGGACAAAATTGATGCCCTTGATGCAGGCGCGGACGATTACTTAACCAAGCCATTCTCCGTAGAGGAGCTTTTGGCAAGGCTTCGTGTTACGCAAAGAAGATTAGCTTCGAACCGTAACGAAAGCACAAGCTCTGTATTTACAAACGGAGCGTTAAAACTCGACTATGCCGCAGGCTGTGCATATCTTGGTGATGAGGAATTGCATCTTACGCCTATTGAATATAAAGTGCTATGTCTTCTTGCCACAAACGTCGGGAAGGTCTTAACGCATACCTTTATCACACAAAAAATATGGGGCGCGGCGTGGGAGAATAACGTAGCCTCTCTCCGTGTCTTTATGGCAACGCTACGCAAAAAGATCGAAGCAACACCAGATACACCGCAGTATATCCAAACGCACATCGGCGTTGGATACAGAATGTTGAGAGTGGAATAACTACTTTATATGTACAATATAAAAAGCCTTCGCTTGAATGTTCGGCTTTGTGTTTTCGTGACTCGTATGTAAAAAACGGATACGGGTCTTTTTCTTTTGCAAAAAGCCGATACGGATTTTATTACGATGAACTTCAGAGATGAGCTTTTTGAAGAAGAACAAGCAAAAATAGTCTAAAGCAAAGAAAAAAGCGGAAGGCAAAACGCCTTCCGCTTTTACGCCGGCACAATTTCTCCGCTACGGATAGCAGACAAATCGCTGTTCCTTTTAGTTTTTATGCAATTATTTTGCCAAGTTAATGCTTTCAAGTGCCTTTTGGGCAATGTTTTGTGCGGTAAAACCGTACTTTTCGAATAATTGTGGGTATTTACCTGAAACGCCAAATTCATTCATGCCGATGATTTGACCGTGAATACCTGCAAATTTGTGCCATGAATATGATGAGCCAGCTTCAACGCAAACCCTTGCTTGAACGCTTGCAGGGATAACGCTTTCACGGTAAGTTTTTGGTTGTGCCTCGAAAACTTCGATAGAAGGCATTGAGATAACGCGCGCGTCAACGCCCTTATCTGAAAGCAATTTTTGTGCCGCGATTGAAGGTTCAACTTCTGACCCGCTTGCGATAATCAAACAATCTGGCGTTTGTTTTTGACTATCAGATACGATATAACCGCCTTTTAAAGCGCTGTCAAAATCCTTACAAGCCGGTTCAACCTTTTGTCTTGTCAAGCAGATTGCCGTTGGGTGACCGCTAGTTAATGCAGAGTACCAAGCAGCTGCTGTTTCTTTAGTGTCGCAAGGTCTGAATACGTGTACGTGTGGGATTGAACGAAGCGCAATAAACTGTTCGATTGGTTGGTGTGTCGGGCCGTCTTCACCAACGCCGATTGAGTCGTGTGTGAAAACGTAAATTGCCGGCAAGTTCATAATAGCGGCAAGCCTGATTGCGTGCTTCATATAGTCAGAGAAGACGAAGAAGGTTGAGCAATAAGGTGTAAGACCGCCATGTACTAAAATGCCGTTTAAAATTGCGCCCATAGCGTGTTCACGGATACCGAATTGAACGTTTGAGCCGCTTCTTACAGCTTTGCTGTACATTGCTTTGTCGTTTAGCTTTGTAAGGTTAGACGGTGTTAAGTCAGCACTGCCGCCGAATAAGTTTTCAACGCCTTTAGAAACTTCGTTAATAACGATTTGCCCAGCGTTACGCGTAGCGATTGCACTATCACTTGGGATTGCTTCAAGGCTATTTCTAATAGCAGTATGGTCGTTTTTAAGCCAAGCGTTGAACTTTTCAGCAAGTTCAGGATACTCGGCAGTGTATTTTTCAAATAAAGCGTTCCAAGCCTTTTCAGCGCGTTTACCGCGGTTGATTGCTTTGTTTAATAAAGGCTTGATTTCTTCCGGATATTCAAACGGTGGGCAGGTCCAATTAAGGTCGGCTTTAAGTTTTGCTAAATTTTCAGCACCTAAAGGTGAGCCGTGAACCTTTGCCGTGCCTGCTAATTGAGAGCCGTAACCAATGGTCGTATGGCAGATAATGATTGACGGCTTATTTGTTTCGGCTTTGGCTTTTTTGATTGCACGCCTGATTTGTAAAACGTCGTTGCCGTCGATTTCCAAAACGTGCCAGCCAAGTGCCTTGTGTCTTTGGGCGATATTATCGTCAAAAATGCCGTCAATACTGCCTTCGATAGTGATTCTGTTGCAGTCGTAGAATAAAATCAACTTGCCAAGCCCCATTGCGCCCGCGATAGAAGCGGCTTCATAGCCGATACCTTCCATTAAGCAGCCTTCGCCGCAAAGTGCGTAAGTATAATGGTCAACGATAGGGAAGCCTTCGCGGTTAAATTCAGCAGCAAGCTTGGTTTCGGCAATAGCCATACCAACTGCGTTTGCAATGCCTTGACCGAGTGGACCGGTTGAAACTTCAACGCCAGGTGTGTGGCCGTATTCGGGGTGCCCAGGTGTTTTTGACCCTAATTGGCGGAATTCGGACAAATCTTTAGCTGAAACGTCATAGCCAAAAAGGTGTAAAAGTGAGTATAAAAGCATTGAGCCGTGGCCAGCTGATAATACAAACCTGTCTCTATCAAAGAATTTAGGGTTTTTGGGGTTAAATTTCAGAAAATCCTGATATAGGGTGTAGGCAATTGTTGCCGCGCCAAGTGGAAGACCTGGGTGGCCTGACTTGGCTTTATCGATAGCTTCTGCAGATAATACGCGGATTGCGTTAATTGCTTGTTGATATTTATCCATAAAATTCTCCAAAAGTTTACTAACTTTGATTATACATTGAAATTTGAAATTAGTCAAGGGGTTTTTGAAATTAAGCAAAAAGGTTTTTTAAAGTGATAGAAAAAGTATAAATGAACGTATTTGAATAAGCGTTCTAAAAAATATGAAGATGAATTATCATCTTATAATCAACCATATAATAATTGGCAGTTTCATACATATGACAAAAGAAACGTAAAAAGAATAAAAAAAGGCAAGGAATAAAAAATAGCCCAAGCTTATGCAAGGGCTATAAATAGACAATACTCGTATCGACTTTGTCGCTTCTATTGTATTGACATTTTTATTATACGTAAAAATAGTAACAAAGTCAACAAAATTATTTATGAAGTACAACAAAAAGTTTAAATAAAAAAGAATTCAACCCGTGCTGTGTTACCACATTATAGTGCCTTTTGGGCTTGGTTGAATTCCATATCTATTATATGCAAAAATAACAGCAAAGTCAATAAAAATTACTTATTATGGATAAAAATTTAAATAAAAAAGGAATTCAACCCGTGCTGTGTTACCACATTATAGTGCCTTTTGGGCTTGGTTGAATTCCATATCTATTATATGCAAAAATAACAGTAAAGTCAATAAAAATTACGTATTATGAACAAAACTTTAAAAATTTATTAAAAACAGCGTTGAAACATTGGCTTTAGATGAAAACCCTAATAAACAAAGTAAGGATAAGCGCAAATCAAGGCTTTCACCACCATTTTGGCAAGGTGAATAGCAATTTAGCAAACAAAAACCCCCTAATTTCCTTTTTAGCAATAGAAACCGAAAGAAAGTTAGGAAGTATAATAAAAAATTTAAATAAAAAAGAATTCAGTTCCGCGCTGTGTTTCCACAATCAAATTGCCTTTTGGGCTGAACTGAATTCTATATTTATTATACGTTAAAACAACATTAAAGTCAACTAAAATTATTTATTATGAATAAAAATTTAAAAAATTTATTAAAAATCGTTAAAAGAGTACGTAAAATAAAAGGTAGAAAATAAGAAAATGCTCCTATGCTACGAGCATAGGAGCGCATATCATCACTTAAAACGTGAAGTGTTGTCCGTAAGGACAATATTATTATATGCAATAATTTAGAAAAAATCAAGTATTTTTTAGTTTAGCTGAAAAATTTTATACAAAACAATAAAATAACTATTAACCAAGAAAAAAATGATATGCCTGTGGTTCGGTATGTGATAAAAAAGTATAAAAAATCCACAAATCGTAAACCAAATTGTGGTATGAAAAAAGCGTAAATGGAATAAAAAAATAGATGAACTTCGTAAGCAACTTATCAATGTAAGTGCCACCGACGAGAAACAATATGTTTCATGCTCATCTATGTTTTTATTATATGCGATAATTTAGAAAAAATCAAGTATTTTTTCGTTTAGCTAAAAAATTTCATCCAAAACAATAAAATAAAAATTGAAAAGATTAAAAAACATAATTGGTAAAAATATAAAAGGTTAGAGACGAACTGCGTGGAAGCGTATGTCTCTAACCTTTTTTATCAATGACGAACTGCGTGTAAGCGTATGTTCATTGATATGTTTATTATATGCAATAACTTAAAAATTGTCAACCATTTAGGGGAAATTTTAAAAAATATGAAGAAGAAATAAATAAAAAAACAAGTGGCAAACGCAAGTAAACTTGCAACGACGCACACTTGTCTAGCGCAATCAATAGATTGCACTAATATTATATGCGATAATTAAGAAAAAATCAAGTATTTTTTCGTTTAGCTGAAAAATTTTATACAAAACAATAAAATAAGTATTAACCAAGAAAAAATGATATGCCTGTGGTTCGGTATGTGATAAAAAAGTATAAAAAATGAGTGGCGATAGTAAACACTATCGCCACACTTGAAATAATTTATATAATTATTTCGGTCGGAAATACCCAACAATTTAATTATATGCAATAATCTAGCTAAAGTCAATAATTTTCATATAAAAAACTTGCAATTTTGCAGGTTCTTTATTTTTTTATTAAATTTATTTATTATTTTCTTTAAATTGATAAATTATTGATAATTTTGTCTTTACGCGGTGGGTAAATGCGATTAAAGTCGCTAAATGGGCAAAAAATTACTTTACAAATAAATAATATTAAATTATAATTTAATAACTGAAATATTTATCAGCTAAATTTGATTACAATTTTCAAGAGGTATATAATATGGCAAAAGAACAACAATTTGTAAAGAATATCGCCAATATTGAAGAAGACTTCCCACAGTGGTACACGGACGTCGTTATCAAAACTGAACTTGTTGACTACGGCCCAGTTAAGGGCACGATGGTTATCCGTCCTTACGGCTACGCTATCTGGGAAAATATCCAAAAGGAATTAAACCGCCGTTTTTCTGAACTCGGCGTTCAAAACGCATACTTCCCGATGCTAATCCCTGAAAGCTATCTTATGCGTGAAGCTGAACACGTTGAAGGCTTTGCGCCAGAAGTTGCGCTTGTAACACACGCAGGCGGTGAAAAGCTTGCTGAAAATTTAGTTGTACGCCCGACAAGTGAAACTATTATTTGCGAAATGTTCTCAAAGTGGATGCAAAGCTATCGCGACCTGCCAATTAAAATCAACCAATGGGCAAACGTAATGCGTTGGGAAAAGACAACGCGTCCATTTTTGCGTACAAGCGAATTTTTATGGCAAGAAGGTCATACTGCCTACGCTACCGAAGAAGACGCTAGGGAAGACGCACAAAAAATGCTTAAATGCTACAGCGACTTTGCGCACGAATTTTTAGCAATTCCAGTATTTACTGGCGTTAAGACCGAAAAGGAAAAGTTTGCAGGTGCGGTTGAAACCTACGGCATGGAAGCTATGATGCTTGACGGCAAGAGCTTACAGGCAGGTACTACGCACTATTTAGGCAAAAACTTTGCTAAAGCATTTAATATGAAGTTCTTGGATAAGAACAATGCTCTCCAATATGCGTTTTCAACAAGCTGGGGCGTTTCAACAAGGCTTATCGGCGCAATCGTAATGGCACACGGCGACCAACGCGGTTTGTCATTGCCACCGAAGGTTGCACCAATCCAGGTTGTTGTTATCCCTGTTGCACAATTTAAAGAAGGCGTACTTGAAAAGGCTAACGAAATTACCGATAAGCTTGCAAAAATGGGTATCCGCGTTAAGCTTGATGCGCGTGATGCTAGCCCAGGCTGGAAGTTTAACGAATGGGAAATGAAGGGCTGTCCGTTAAGACTTGAAATCGGTCCACGCGACATTCAGGAAAACAAGTGCGTTTTATCAACAAGATACAACTGCGAAAAGTTCACGCTTTCTTTGGACGAGCTTGATACAATCCCAGCACTTTTGGAAACTATTCAGCAAAATATGCTTGAAAAATCACGCAAAATGCGCGATTCCAAGGTTGTTGAAGCTTCATCACTTGACGAAATCTTTGAAGGCGTTGAAAATAAGAACTTTGTTAAAGCGCATTGGTGCGGTTGCCGTGAATGTGAAGACGCAATCAAAAATAGAGCCGCAGCAACTTCAAGGGTTATCGTTGAAGACGCTAAAGAAGGCACTGTTTGCGCCGTTTGCGGTAAGAAGGCTGAAAAGGTTGTTTTATTCGCAAGGGCATATTAATTAGTAATTAATTCCGCTTATAGATTGAGCAAAAAGGTTGTATTGTGACTGAAATTTTCTGTAAAAACAACAATATACTAATTTCTAGGCGAAATTATCACAATCCTAATAAATACAATGCTTTAGATGCTGGCATTGCGTTTATTAGCTTTTTGCTTGCGTTTTTTATTTTAGATAAGCTGATGACGCCGTTTATTTCTTACCTATTTAACGATCGCGGTAAGGATTACGCGTTTATCCTATGCGTTTCTGCACTTATATCGCAAGGCGTTATCGCGCTGATTGCGTTTGTATTTTCAAGGGTGCGACACGTCGGGTTTTTATCGGGCAGCGGTTACGTTTTAAAGTTTGACTTTTTAAACATAATTTTTGCCCTTATGTTAAGCTTTGGCGTTTATTTCCTGTTTGATACCGTTCATTACGAATTTGTTGAAAGCTGGACGCAGATAATTTATTTGACTGACTATAATAGCTTAAGTGGCAACCTTGATGCGTTGCTTTTAAATTCTAACCCACTACTTTTGCTTATTTATGCTTATATTTTAGTTCCGCTTTTACCTGCTATTTGCGAAGAAGCCTTGTTCCGCGGCGTAATTATGCGCGGTCTTGAGCAGTTTGGCAAGGTCTTTGCGGTAATTGCTTCGTCGCTGATTTTTGCGTTGATGCACGGCAGCTATGAACAGCTTATTTTGCAGTTTATTATCGGGCTTGTTATTTCAACGGCGGTTATGCTGACCAATAATATGCTGATTGGCTGTGTAATACATTTTTGCTATAACCTTGGCACAAGTATTTTCTCGGCGTACGCAGGTGTTTTCAGCGTGTTTATGCCAATGTTTGATTATCTCTATAACGCGCTTACGATTATTTTAGGGTTCATACTTGTTACCGTTGCGGTTATCTATTTTGCAAATATGGGATTGACAAAATATAAGCGTAAAATTTTAGGCAAGCCTAACGTCGTGCCGCACGCTTGCTATTTTGTACTAAAAAATAAAAATACTGAAGAAAATTGCTCCTATTTATACGGGGCACTTACAAATGAGTTATACTTAAATGCCGGCGACTACCTTTATTATACCGGTAAGGGTTATCGCCCATTTAACAGGTATTCAAAAACCTTGCCTGCGGCAATTTTATTAGCGGTAGGGTTGGTGCTATCAATCGTTATGATAGTTGTTTCGGTATAATTTCAGTAAGGAAGTTTTTATTATGTTAAGTTCATATTTTGAATTCTTAAGCAGTCTTTCTGCACTTGCAGACTTAAATGATATGGTTGTTAACCTATCCAAGGTTTTCTGGATTGTTTTTGCGTGCAGCGCGGTGATTGACATTGCTTTGTTCGTATTAAAGGGGATAGGGCTTTACACTATTGGTAAGCGTGAAAATATCCCAAACGGGTATTTAGCGTTTATTCCGTTTGCAAGCTATTATTACATGGGCAAGATTATCGGCCCCGTTAAGCTTTTTGGTTATAGGCTTAAGAATATAGGCTTGTTGCTTTCATTGCTTTATTTCTTTACCTTTGCAACTGGTATTGCGTATGATGCTTTATACTATGGCAATACGCTTAAGTACCTTTTACAGACGGGTACTTTAGTTAAGCAGGAAGTAATAAACGTTACGCTATTTAGAAGCATTACCTTACACGGCTTGATTTCGGTTACTAATAGCATTTTAGCAATTATGTATCTTGTTATCGACGTGTTTACAGTTTTTGCATTTTTCCGCTTTTACGCAAAGAAAAATCAAAACATGTATTCATTTTTGGCAATCTTTATCGAACCGCTTTTCCCGATTTTCGTGTTCGCGTTCAGAAATAACAAGCGCTTCGATTATAACCAGTATATGAAAATGCGTTTTGAATCTTATAAGGCGCAAGGCTCTCAAGGTGGTTACAATAACCCCAAGCAGCCTTACACGCAAGAGCCTGAAAAAAAGGACGGCTTCCCGTTTGAAGATTACGACGCGCCGTCTGACCAGCATGCGCCAGAAGATGTTTTTGCTGAATATACAAGCAAAAACGATAGTGAAAACAAGGCTGATACGCAGACGTCAAATCAAGGACAAACTAAAGAAAACGACGACGGAGATTTGTTTTAATGTATGAAGAAAATATCGTAGCCGTTTCAACGCCAATGCTTCCAAGCGGCGTTTCGGTTATACGTATTAGTGGGGATTCGCCCCTTGATATAGCTGCTAAAATGTTCAGCAGCAAAACAAACGTTTATGATTTTGAGCCGTATAAGCTTTACGTTGGCACGATTAACGCTGAATCCTTCAAGGATTTTGGTATGTGCGTTTATTTTAAAGGGCCACGTAGCTACACGGGCGAAGACATGATTGAGTTTCATTGTCACGGCGGTATTGCAATCGTTAAGGGTATTTTGGATGCTTGCTTAAAATGCGGTGCAAGGCTTGCTGAACGCGGTGAATTTACAAAGCGCGCCTTTTTAAACGGCAAGCTTTCACTTTCTTCGTGCGAAGGCTTGATTTCTATGATAAACTCTGAATCACTTGCCGAAGTCAAGTCGGGGTATTATCTTTACAAGGAAAGATTGTTTGGTAAAATCAAAACCTGTCAGGACGCTTTGACCTTTACACTTGCTTCTATTGACGCAAATATCGACTACCCTGAAGAAGGTATTGAAGAAACCAAGCTTGACCAAATTATGGCTGACCTTACAAAGGTCAGGGGCGATTTGCAAAGTTTGGCTGACACGTTTTCGCTTGGTGAAAAAACAAAAACCGGCGTCAAGGTCGCAATTTGTGGTAAACCAAACGCAGGTAAAAGCTCAATCCTTAACGCAATTTTAAATTGTGAAAAGGCTATCGTAACGTCTATTGAAGGTACTACGCGTGACATAGTTGAAGGCAGTCGTGAAATCAACGGCGTTAAGTTTGATTTTATGGATACCGCCGGCATACGTGAAAGCGATGACGTGGTTGAAAAAATCGGTATTGAGCGTTCTATTAAAGCCATTGAGTGTGCCGACGTTGTTTTATTCGTTTTAGACGGCGATTCTGGTTTTACCGATGCTGACCGTGAAATTTATCAAAAAATTCAAAACACAAACCTAATTACGGTTATCAATAAGTGCGATTTAAACCCTGTACACGATATTAAAGGCGATTTGGTTATCTCGGCCAAAACAGGGCAGGGCGTTGATGCGCTTATTAACTTGATTTATACAAAATCGGGGCTTGATAATCTTAATCTTGATGGCGATTATCTTGTTGAAAAGCGCCACCTTACAGCAATCCAAGGCGCTGTTTCAGACCTTGAAAAGGCAATTTCAGCACTTTACGTAATGCCGCTTGATATTATCACGGTTGATATACGTTCAGCGCTTGTAAATCTTGGGCTTATCAGCGGCGAAACTGCCGATGAAAACGTTATTAACGAAATTTTCTCTAAATTCTGTGTGGGTAAATAGTTAAAATCAGGGCTTTTATGAAGGAAACTGCACTTTCTATTGTCAAAAAACTTGAAGAAAACGGCTATTCAGCCTATTTGGTTGGTGGTTCTGTGCGCGATGAGCTATTATCGCGCGCCGTTAACGATTTTGACATTGCAACAAACGCTTCCCCACAAGCGGTGATGCAGGTTTTTGCAGATGAAAGAGTGGTTGAAACGGGAATAAAGCACGGCACGGTAACGATAGTTATCGACCACAACCCTTATGAAGTAACAACTTTTAGGACAGAAGGTGACTATAAGGATTGCCGTCACCCTGAAACTGTGAGCTTTGTTACAAGCTTAAAGGAAGATTTAGAGCGCCGTGATTTTACAATTAATGCTTTAGCTTACAATCCTGAAACGGGGATTATTGACTACTTTGGCGGCATTGATGATTTAAACAATAAAATTATCCGCGCCGTTGGTGAACCACAAAAGCGCTTTCAAGAAGACGCATTACGCATTTTACGCGCGGTCAGGTTTTCGGCACAATTAGGCTTTGAAATTGAAAAAAATACTCTTTCCGCAATGAAATTATGCGCTAAAAACCTTGATTTTGTTTCTAAAGAGAGAATTTTTGACGAGTTAACAAAGCTTATCTGCGCAAAATATGCGGCAGATGCTATTTATGCGTGCAAAGAGATAATTTTTCAGATTATACCAGAGCTTTCGCCTATTGACGGCTTTAAGCAACAAAGCTTGTCGCACGACTATGACGTATTCAATCACACGTTAAAGGCGATAGAGCTTGCTAAAAAGCGTACGCCGACAATTATGTGGACGCTACTGCTACATGATATTGCAAAGCCGCTTTGCTTTACCGTTGACGAAAAGGGATACGGTCACACTAAAGGTCACCCCGAAGTTTCAAGCAAAATTTCAGCAGAAATTGCTGACAGGCTTAAGTTCCCCACAAAGCTAAAAAGCGACGTTGTTAACCTTGTTTATATGCACGACGCGGACGTGAGTAAGACAAAGTATCAGGTTAAAAGATTTTTGTTTGAATACGGCAAAGAATTTGCTTATAATCTTTTATCGGTTAAAACGGCGGATATGCTTGCACACTCCGATTACGGTATAAAAAAATATAAGGTTGAAAAGGTCAACTTAAGAGAGTATTTATCGCAGATAATTAACAATAACGAATGCTATGATTTTTCCACCCTGAAAATTAGTGGAAGCGACCTATTAAAGCTCGGGTTTAAAGGTAAAAGCGTGGGTGAAGCAAAATCACTTATGCTCGACAAGGTTATGCGTGAAGAGCTTAAAAATGACGAGCAGGAATTATTGATTTTTGCAAAATCATTGTTATAATAATTTTTAAAATCCCGCATTTAATGCGTGATAATTGATGTTTTTATGTTAGACAGAATTATTGTTGCAATCGGTGGTGGCGAGTTAAAAACAAAAACCACCCTTGAAATTGACGGATATATTGCCGCTTTAGCAAACGCGCGCAAAAAGGGCGAGCGCGCAAACGGACTTTTTATCGGTACGGCAAGTCACGACTCAATGCCATATTTTAATAGCTTCAGGAAAACTTACACAAGCGTTTATAACGTTAAGGTTGACTGCGCGTTAATCGTGCATGGCGAGATGGACGTTGAGAAGATTTCCAATAAGATAAGCGTTGCCGATTTTATTTACGTTGGCGGTGGCGACACTATGTTTATGCTTGACGTCTGGAAGAAGACCGGGCTTGACAAATTAATTTTGCAAGCTTACAAAAAGGGCACTATTTTATGTGGCTTGTCCGCGGGTGCTATCTGTTGGTTTGAAAAAATGTTTTCTGACAGCGAGTTCTTAACAAGCTCTGACGAGTACAATATTTACGATGGATTTGCTCTTATAAAGGGCATTTGTTCACCCCACTATAATCACAGAAAGGATGATTTTTTAAACGCCCTGAAAAATATTGACTTTACTGAAGCTTACGCCATAGAAGATAACGCGGCGCTTGTTTTTACCAATTCGGTTTTAACAAAAAGCCTGTCTTCGGGCGGTAGCTCATATAAAATTACTAAAGAAAACGACACTTTTAACGTACAAATGATTTAATTCTCGCTAAAAATTCGCCATAACTACATAATTCGACACAAAAGATGTGCTATAACATAGTTATGAACGATTTTAGCATAAATAACCACAAAAGGGGGTATATATGAAATTACTTATTGTTGATGACGAAGTTATGATTCGTCAGGTGCTTTGCGAATACGCAGAGTTTGAAGGCTATGAAACAGACGAAGCCGAAAATGGTATGGAAGCCATTATTAAATGCAGACAAACAAATTACGATTTAATCATTATGGACATTATGATGCCCAAATTAGATGGTTTTTCAGCCGTAAAGGAAATTAAAAAGATTGCCGATACACCCGTTTTGATGCTTTCAGCACGTAGCGAAGAATACGACAAGCTTTTCGGCTTTGAGCTTGGTGTTGACGATTACGTTGTTAAGCCGTTTTCACCAAAGGAAGTTATGGCGCGTATTGCAGCAATTATCAAGCGCCGCAATGCAACGGCTTCACCTGCAACCGATAACGACGTTCTTAAATTCCAGGGGTTAGAAGTTGATATGAAGGGCAGAAACGTTTTCGTTGACGGCGAAAAGGTTGAGCTTACGCCAAAGGAATACGAATTATTGTTCTACATGGTAACAAACAAAGGTATCGCATTATCGCGTGAAAAGCTTTTGTCTGACGTTTGGGGCTTTGATTTTTACGGTGACGACAGAACTGTTGATACACATATTAAGACCTTGCGTAGCCGCTTAAAGGATTACAAGAAATTCATTGTTACCTTAAGGGGTATGGGATATAAGTTTGAAGTATGAAGAAAAAAGGACTTACAAAACTAAAGTATAACATTTGGTTTTACTTTATATTGTTTTCCTTGATTATTACCGTCGTAACCTGGGTTTTCCAGATTCTTTTGTTTGATATTATATATCAAAAACGCCGTTTCGACACGTTAGAGTCGACCGGCGGAAAGCTTTCTGCAAGGCTTAATACCGACGTTAAGATTGATGAAGCAACCATTAATACCTGGCTTTCACTTGCGGTTGACGCTAACGAAGCCGGTATTTTCACATACCTTGCGTACTTTGAAAATGATAAATTGGTGGTTAATACAATTTTCTCCGGCTACTCGTCCTATTATGGCGATGGTGAACAGGATACCGAAGACAAGGTTGTTGACAGCACCACACCGCCGTCTTCAAACCTTCCAAGCGTTGATGAAAACACTAACCACAAGCCGCAAGCGTCTTATCCGATTGAAGTAATAAGCTTTGCGATATCGGAGCTTGAAAACGGAACGACCGATTTTGTTTGCGACAGAACGCAGGAAAGCGGAAATTTCTTCTATTACGCAACGCGCGTTACAAACCAAACAATGCCAAACGGCGGTTATTTGATTTTAACGAGTGCCCAAACCTTCCTGCAAGAAACAGTCAAGGTTATTCAGGTACAGTTAATCGTTGTTTCGGTTGTAGTTATCATTTTATCCTTATTTATATCGCTTTATATTGCAAATAGGATTTCAAAACCGATTATCAAGATGTCTTCAACGGCAAAAAGCTGGGCTGACGGCAACCAAAAGGTTGCTTTTATCGGTGACGACTACGAAGAAATCCGTGAGCTTGCCGATGCCTTGAACTTTGCTAAAGAAGGGATTGCACAAACGGGCGTTTTACAGCGCGATTTATTAGCAAACGTTTCGCACGATTTGAAAACACCGCTCACAATGATTAAGGCTTATGCCGAAATGATTCGCGATTTATCAGGCGAAATCAAAGAAAAACGTGACAGACATACTAAAGTTATCATTGATGAAGCCGATAGGCTGACAATGCTTGTAAACGATATTTTAGACCTTTCAAAGCTTCAAAACGGCAGAACAACACCCGATTATAAGCGTTTGAACCTTTCACAGCTTTGTGAACGCGTATTATTCAGGTTTTCTGAATTTGCAAAGATGAACGGTTATACGATTATTACCGATATTGATAAGGATTTATTTACCGTTTGTGACGAGAAGGAAATAGAGCAAGTATTTTACAACCTGATTGGTAACTCAATCAACTACACAGGCGATGATAAGACGATTAAGGTAAGGCTTAAGCGTAAGGATAAAGCTATTTTGTTTGAAACCATTGACACAGGCAAGGGGATTTCGCAGGATAAGCTTGCAACAATCTGGGATAAATATTACAGATATTCTGAATCCCACCAACGCCCGGTTAAGGGTACGGGGCTTGGGCTTTCAATCGTTAAAACCATTTTGGAATCCCACAATTTAAGATTTGGCGCATTGAGCCAAAAGGACGTAGGTAGTAACTTCTTTATAGAGTTTAATATTGATAATGGATAATAATTTTGATAAATTGTCATTAGACAATAAAAGCTTTGCCGAAAACACAGCTATTTCGGTGATTGAGCCTAAAACTCCAGAAAAAGTTGAAAAGAAGGTAAATAGAAACATATTTACCGCCTTTTTGGCTACCTTAAAACAGGATACGAACGTTCTTGTGCCCAATAAAGGTGCAAAGCTGCCCAATCTTAAGTACACGATTTTATTGATAATTTCATTGCTGTTTATTTCTGCGTTTGTCGTGATTTTACAGCTGTTTGTCGATAAAACTGCGTTTATACCAATCGTAATTATGTTTTTGGCGTGCCTGGTTGCACTGCCCGCGGTTGTTTTTTATTATGAATTCAACGTTGAACGCACCTTTACCTTTAACAAAATTGCAATGCTGATATTAATTGGCTTTGCTTTGCAGGTTTTGTTGGATTACGTTTGTGACACTTTTTTAACAACAATTTTTTATAAGTGGTTTATTGATTCACTTATAGAGCCTGTTTTATTCCACGTTTTATTATTCCTTTTTACCTTCCTGTTTGCTAATTTTTATAAATCAAGATATATTTCAGATTGTTTGTTAATAAGTGCTTGTATCGCCATGAGCTATGCGTTTATAGAAATCATTATAGATGGTTTCAGAAGCTTATTCGTGCTGACGCAGCTTGATGAAAATTACAGCGTTTATACTGAAATTATTTTAAACCAAAACACAGCGTTAACAAATAGCTTAAGCAACCTATTTGACGGTTGGTTTGACAAATTTATCGCACTACCGTATATATATTCTGCGTTTGCAGGCATTACGGGGTATTTGGTGTCCCTATTGATTGATAGCCGCCACTCCAAAAACAAATTGCCGCGTTCAATGTATTTGCTTTTGATGGTTAACATACTTTCACATGCGTTAATGGTTGTTGATACTTCGTTTGAAATTTTCAACGTTATATTAAAAATCGTTGCGTTGTTCGTTTCAACGTTTTTATTGATTAAAGTATTAAATATGTCACTTGATATAGCAAAAGAGTGATTATTCGTTCTAAAAAAGGCCTTTCCAAAGTATATTATGCTTTGTGAAAGGCTTTTTTGATTGTTTAAAAATTACGTTTGTAATCATTGGCACAATGCTTGGCGCAGGCTTTTTGTCCGGAAGGGAAGTCTATCAGTTTTTTAGCGGCACAGACCCTTTATTATCGGTTGCCTTTGTATTCATTTTGCTGTTTTTGGGGCAATTTTTTATACTATCTAGCGATTTTGAAAAAAAGTCACGCCTATATAAACCAATAATTGCAATATCCTATTTGGGTAATATATTTATAATGTCGGGTATGCTATCGTGCATAAATACAATAGCCTTAACGGCGTTTAACAGTAGGTCTTTATCTACTGCAATAACGATAGGCGTGCTTATTGTGTCAAACCTAATTCAATTCAGCGGCGCAGGTGGGCTTAAAAGGGTTAATTTGGTATTAGTCCCAATAATACTTATCACCCTTATTTTCGTCGTTTTTATACCCAATAAAATTACTTACGTAAGTAGTGGGAAAATCGCACCGATTAGTTGTTTGTCTTACGCTGGGCTAAATCTGTTTTTAGGTATGCCAATATTGATGATATTAGGTAAAAACAAAGCCAAAACCACAAGCTTTTTTGCGGCAATGCTTTCAAGTGCGGTTTTGGCAGTTTTGATATTCTTAATATATGCTTCATTATCGGGTAGTGGGGTTGACGCGTTATATAGTGATATTCCGTTGCTTAATTTAATAAACAAACATGGCGTTGCTGTAATTTGCTACTATTTTGTATTAACGTTTGGTGTTTTGACAACGCTCTTTAGTGCTCATTATTCTGTATTTCAAATTTTGGATAACACGTTTATCGGCATTTTATATAAGATTTTATTAAGTATAACGGCTTTTTTAATATCGCGGTTAAGCTTTTTGAATATAGTGGCATATATATATCCTTTTATCGGTATTATTGGTGGGATATTGATTATTATTTTGGTTTTCGAACAAGCTTTTTTTCCAAAAAAGCCACTAAAAAGTACATAACGCCCGCAAGCAAGCAAAGTATAACCGTGCCGGTCATAACAAGGTCAAGCTTAAATACCTGTCCGCCGTAAACAATCAGATATCCTATGCCTTGGCGGGATACTAAATATTCACCCATGATAGAACCAATCCAGCTCATACCAACGTTAATCTTTAGCGTTGATACAAATACAGGCAGCGATGACGGAATTATCAGATTGGTAAAAATCTTCCACTTGTTTGCGCCCATTGATTTAAGTAGCAGGATTTTGTCTTCGTCTGCTTGAATAAACCCTGCAAGCATATTGATAATAGTAACGATAATCGTTACTAAAACGGTCATAAATACAATGGCTTTTGTGCCCGCGCCAAACCAGATAATAATCAGCGGGCCAAGCGCGATTTTAGGTAAGCTGTTAAGCACAACGATATACGGCTCAAAAACGCGGCGCAAAAATGATGACCACCAAAAGATTACGGCAATCAAAATACCAAGCGACGTTGCTATTAAAAAGCCTAAAATTGTTTCGTATAGGGTGGTGAAGATATGGGTAAAAAGTTCGCCGCTACTATATAGGGTTGCTGTTGTATTGTATATCCTTGACGGGCTACTGAATAAAAAACTATCAACAAAATTAAAGCGTGTTAATAATTCCCATAACAAAAGGAAAAATACAAGCACTAAAATTTGTATTGAGATAATTACAAGTGAGTTTTTCTTTTCCTTTTTTAAGTATTCAAGATGCTTTTTAGAGTAGTTATTTTTCTTCAAAATTTAGTTCCCCCCAAAGTTTTTCAAACCACAAAGAAAACCTTTTATCCTCGCGGCGACAAATTGGCGTTGTACTTTTGTCAAAATCAATCATGTGTACGCTTTTAACAGTTGCAGGGCGCTTTGTAAGTACGATGATTTTATCTGCAAGCGAAATTGCTTCTGATATGTCATGCGTAACAAGTAGTGCAGTTTTGTTTTCACTGCGTATTATTTTATATACGTCTTCGCAAACGTAAAGGCGCGTTTGATAATCAAGTGCGGAAAAAGGTTCGTCAAGTAACAGCAGCTCGGGCTTTGAGCAAAGCGTGCGGATAAGCGCCGCACGTTGTCGCATTCCGCCCGATAATTGTTCGGGATAATACTTTTTAAAGTCTTTTAAGCCGTATTTTTCAATTAATTGGTTTGCATATTCTATATTTTCGGTATTAAGCTTTGACTTGATTTTAAGCGGTAATCTGACGTTTTTTTCAATGCTTAACCACGGGAAGAGATGGTCCTTTTGCAACATGTATGCAATTTTATCGTCCGGGCGGGTAATTTGCCGGTTAGACAAGGTGATTTTACCTTGACTTGGAGATAAAAGCCCTGCCGCTAACGACAAAATACTTGTTTTACCGCAACCCGATGGACCAATTATTGCTACAAATTCGCCTTGGTTTACGTTAAAAGATAAATCCTTTATTGCAAGTGTTTCATTGGTTTTTGTATAATATGTGAGTGAAACTTTTTCAAATGCGAGCAAATTTTTCATAATCGTCCTTAAAAAAACCTGCCAAAGGCAGGTTATGGTTATCCGAAAAGATTATTGTAAGTTTCTTCGGCGATAGTGTTGTCAACAAGCGCGTTAAAGTTAACACGCTTATCAAGCTCTCCTGCGTTTTCCATAATATCTTGTAATCTGTTAAAAGCCTGCTCGGTCATAATCATATCCTTTTGCCAGGCGTCGATTGAAATGTAAGAGTTGAGTGAGTCGATTATCGACTGCTTTGTTGTCGATGGGAACTGGTCAATTAAAATATCGGCAATTTTATCTACGGGTGTTTCTTCAATATACTTGAAAGCGTTGTACATTGCGGTTAAAAATCTTTTAAGCAAATCTTTGTTGTTTTCAAAGTATTGCTTTTTAGTCATAAAACAGGTAAACGGTGCTTCGCCGGATTCTTCGCCTACGCTTGCAACGATATATGCTTTACCTTCACGCACGTATTCCGAAGCCGTTGGTTCAAACATAGTTACGTAATCGCCCGTGCCGGCAGTAAACGCCGCGGCGGTAAGGTTAAATTGTACGTCAAAATTAAGCGTTACGTTTTGACCGTTGAAAAGGTTGTTTTTGTTGAGCGCGTATTCAAGCGACATCGCAGGTGAGCCACCGCGACGCCCCGCGATAATTTCGCTACCTGATAAACTTGACCAGCTGAAATTTTCGATAGGGTTTCTTGCCATTAAAAATGACCCGTCGCGCTTTGTAAGCTGTGCAAAAATAACAGGCTGCGCTTGTGACTGACCAATCAAGGTATATATCCCCGTTTCAGGGCCTAAAAGTGCAACGTCACAGCTGCTTGACAAAAGCGCGGTCATAGATGCGTCAGAGCCACCACCGTTAGTAAGCTCAATGGTGATGCCTTGGCTTTCAAAAAACCCGCCTTCGATTGCAACGTAAAACGGGGCGTAAAATATTGAGTGGGTTACTTCGTTTACCTTTATGGTTGTATTTTTATCATTGCCACGATTACATGCGGTAAAGCAAATTGTAAAAGTAGCGCACAAAAAAATTAAGATTAATTTTTTCATAATGCTCCTTAAAATCACGTTAGTATTATAGTTTATGTCAAAAATTTACAACTTGCGCCAAAATTAAGGTGTCAGGTTGTTTTTTTTAAAGACTTTAATTTGACTTTAAACGTAAGTTGGTATATAATTTATTGTAAATTATATATTTCGTTTTAAGGACGTGAATTTTATGGATATGCAAAAGACTTATGACCCATCCCAGTTTGAAAGCAGGATTTACAAGGATTGGGAAGCAAAAAATCTTTTCAGGGCTAACGTTAACCCTGATAAAAAGCCGTTTACAATCGTAATGCCACCACCAAACATTACGGGCCAATTACACATTGGTCACGCGCTTGATGAAACCCTTCAGGACACGCTAACCCGTTTTAAGCGTATGCAGGGCTATGAAACCTTATGGCTACCCGGCACAGACCACGCTTCTATCGCAACCGAAGTTAAAATCGTTGAGCTTATGCGTAAGGAAGAAGGTCTTACCAAGGAAGAAGTCGGCAGGGAAGGCTTTTTAAAACGCGCTTGGGCGTGGAAAGATAAATACGGCGGCAGAATCGTTGAGCAGTTAAAGAGATTGGGTTCATCATGCGACTGGTCGCGTTTGGCGTTCACGATGGATGATAACTTATCACGTGCCGTTAAAGAAACCTTTGTTAACTTATACAACAAGGGCTTAATTTACCGTGGTGCAAAAATTATCAACTGGTGTCCTTCTTGCAAAACTGCAATTTCAGATGCTGAAGTTGAATACGCTGAAGAAGCATCTTTCCTTTGGCATATTGACTATCCTTTAAAGGATGGTAGCGGTGTTTTAACAGTTGCAACGACAAGACCTGAAACAATGCTTGGCGATACCGCGGTTGCCGTTAACCCTAACGACCCACGCTATAAGGATATAATCGGTAAAACTATTGTTTTACCAATCGTTAACCGCGAAATCCCAATCGTTGCAGACGATTACGTTGAGCTTGAGTTTGGTACGGGTGCGGTTAAGATTACGCCTGCACACGACCCGAACGACTTTGAAGTTGGTTTAAGGCACAACCTTGAAGTTATCAGGGTTATGAATGACGACGGCACTATGAACGAGCTTGCAGGTAAATACGCAGGTCTTGACAGATTTGAATGCAGAAAGCAAATCGTTGAAGACTTAAAGCAAGCAGGTGCATTAAATAAAATTGAGCCACACGCACACAACGTAGGGCATTGTTACCGTTGCGATAGCGCTGTTGAGCCTATCGTTTCTAAACAATGGTTTGTTAAGATGGAAGACCTTGTTAAGCCTGCCATAAAGGCTGTTAAGGATAAATCTATCCGCTTTACGCCTGACCGTTTTGCAAAAATCTATTATCACTGGTTAGAAAATATCAAAGACTGGTGTATTTCACGTCAACTTTGGTGGGGTCACAGAATCCCAGTATATTACTGCCAAGACTGCGGCGAAATGATAGTTTCTATCAACGAGCCAACTTCTTGCACCAAGTGTAACAGCCATAAGCTTAAACAGGACGAAGACGTTTTAGATACCTGGTTCAGCTCTGCTTTATGGCCGTTCTCAACGCTTGGCTTCCCCGAAAAGACTGAAGATTTAAAATATTTCTACCCAACGGACGTACTCGTTACGGGTTACGACATTATTTTCTTCTGGGTTGCAAGAATGATTTTCAGCGGTCTTGAACACATGGGCGAAATTCCGTTCAGGGACGTAGTTATCCACGGTCTTGTTCGTGACGAGCAAGGCAGAAAGATGAGTAAGTCTTTAGGTAACGGCGTTGACCCATTACAAATTATCGACGAATACGGTACTGATACGCTTCGTTTCACGTTAATGACGGGTATTGCCGCAGGTAGCGATATCAGATTCTCTAAAGAAAAATGCGAAAGCTCACGCAACTTTATCAATAAGGTTTGGAACGCTTCAAGATTCGTTCTTATGAACACCGAAGGCATTGACGTTTTACCTATTGAAGACGTTAAGCTTGAGCTTAAGGATAAGTGGGTATTATCAAAGCTTAATAGCTGCATTAAAAACGTAACTTCAAACGTTGAGCATTTTGAGCTTGGCGTTGCGTTAACAACACTTCACGACTTTGTTTGGTACGATTTGTGCGACTGGTATATTGAGCTTTGTAAGTCCGCGCTTTACGGCAGCGATGAAAAGAAGAAACAACGCACGGTTTCTGTTTTAATCCACGTTTTAAAGCAAACCTTAAAGCTTTTACACCCGTTTATTCCTTTCGTTACTGAAGAAATCTATTCCTATATCCCAACGGCTGAAGGTAGTATTATGGTTAGCGAATATCCAAAATACAACCCACACCGTACATACCGCAAGGATATGGAAAAGATGAGCTCCGTTATGGAAATTATCAAATCCATAAGACAAATTAAGGCTCAAACAGGTGCTGCGCCATCTAAAAAGGTTGATTTATTTGTTATTACCGAAAGCCAAAAGCTTATCAACGATTGCCAAGACCTTATTAAAAAGCTTGCAGGCGTTGAAAATATCACTTTAATTGCTGATAAAGCTGAACTTACTGAAAAGGTTGTAACACAAGTTATCGACGGGTTTGAGCTTTATATCCCACTTGGTGAGCTTGTTGATATCGAAAAGGAAATCGAAAGATTACGTCAAGAGCTTAAGAAGAACGAAGATGAAATCGCAAGGGCGCAAAATAAGCTTAATAATCCAGGCTTTGTTCAAAAAGCGCCTAAAGACTTAATTGAAATCGAAAAGAAGAAATTAGAAAAGTACCTTGAGTTGAGAAATAAAATAAAAACAAATTTAGAAAATTATCTTTCATAAAAGGAACTAAATGAAACAAAACAGTACACTTAAAATACGTTTCTTGGGCGGCGTTGGCGAAATCGGCAAAAACATGACCGCCCTTGAATACGGGAAGGATATCATTGTTATTGATGCGGGCGTTACGTTTCCTTCACAGGATATGCCAGGCATTGATCTTGTTATCCCCGATATTTCTTACCTGACCGCAAATAAGGATAGGGTCAGGGCAATTATTTTAACGCACGGTCATGAAGACCATATCGGTGCTATAAGTTATATCCTTAAGGATATAAACGTACCGATTTACGGCACTAAAATGTCACTTGCGCTTGTTGAAACAAAGCTTGCAGAGTTTAAAATCACCAAAAAAATGCTTAAACGCGTTAACCCACGTGACCGCATAAATCTTGGTGCGTTTTCGGTTGAGTTTATCAACGTAAACCACTCTATTGCAGGCGCTTGCGCATTAGCTATTACCACACCTGTTGGCGTAGTCGTGCACTCTGGTGACTTCAAAATTGATATGACGCCTATAAACGGCAATATGATGGACTTTACGCGCTTATCGGAAATCGGTAAAAAGGGCGTAATGCTTTTGATGTGTGAATCCACCAACGTTGAAAGAACTGGTTATGCGATGAGCGAGCACGTTGTTGGTCAAACTTTAGAAAGATTGTTTTTAGCCAACGTTAAGCGCAGAATAATTATTGCAACGTTCTCCTCAAATATTTACCGCTTACAGCAAATTTTCAACATTGCCGCGCAAAATAAGCGCAAGGTTGCAATTTCCGGCAGAAGTATGCTTAACGTCGTTGACGCTGCCGTAAAAATTGGTGAGCTAAATATCCCGCAGGGTATTTTAATTGACATTGAAAAGATTAAAAACGTACCCGATAAGGACCTTGTCGTTATTTCAACTGGCTCTCAAGGCGAGCCAATGTCGGTATTAACGCGTATGGCATCGGATTCCTATCCACAGCTTACGATTACGCCTAACGACACGATAATAATTTCAGCAAGCCCAATCCCCGGGAACGAAAAATCCATTTACGACGTTATCAATAACCTATATAGAAAGGGTGCGGAAGTCGTTTATGAATCTATCGAAAATATCCACGTTTCCGGCCACGCTTGTCAGGAAGAGCTTAAAATTTTCCACTCGCTTATAAAGCCTAAATTTTTCATACCAATTCACGGCGAATACCGCCACTTAAAAAAGCACACCTTGCTCGCTAAAGAGCTTGGTATGAAGGATTATCAAATGATAATCCCAGACATTGGCGACACGGTTATTTTAAACGGCAAAACCATGCGCTTTGGCGATAAAGTGCCAGCTGGTTCGCGCTACGTTGACGGCCTGCAGATTGACGATAGTAACATTTACGTCAGGGATAGGCTGCATTTGGCTGAAGAAGGCTTAATTATTGCGCTTTGCTGCGTGTCTTCTTTAAGCGGTGAGCTGTTAAAAGCCCCCGATATAATTTCCAAGGGCGTTGTTTTATCAGACGCTCAAACCGAAGCAATAAGGGATATTGTTTCAAAAACGCTTTCCGGCTTTGACCTAAAGCGAATAGGTGATAAGCGTGAAGTTAAAAATAAAATCAGGTCGGCAATAAGGACCTTTGTTATCAAAAAAACAAAGAATAATCCTATGATTTTGCCTGTAATCACTCAAGTATAATGAAATTTTCAGACTCTATTGAGCCGAACGTCTCACCCGAGATTATCGCGCTATCTAAAAAAATCAAAGCACAGGGTATACCAACGGTTTTGCCTATTACCTTAAACGAGCTTCTTTTAACCCTTTCCATTAAGCAGCCTTTATCTATTTTGGAAATCGGTACGGCGGTTGGCTTAAGCGGTAGCGCAATGCTTTTAACCTGTAAAAATGCACACCTTACCACCATTGAAAAGGATGAAGACAGCTTTAATCAAGCAAAAAACACCTTTGAATCCTTTGGTTTGAGTGATAAAGTTAAACAATTTTTAGGTGATGCAGGGGATATTATTAGGTTTTTGGATACACAGTACGACTTTATATTTTTAGACGGCGCAAAGGCGAGATATTTTGACTATTTATCCGATTTAAAGCGCTTATTAAAGCCAAACGGCGTATTATTTGCCGATAACGTGCTGTTTAGGGGGTATATCGACGGCGGTATCAAGTTTAATCACCGCGATAATACCATTGTTAGAAACATGCGCGCGTTTTTGAGTGATTTTATCAACGATAAAAATTATATTTGCACAATACATGAAAAGGGCGACGGAATTTTAGTCGCGTATAAAAAATGAACAAAATTGAACTTTTAGCGCCTGCTGGCAATCTTGATAAACTAAATACTGCCTTCTATTTTGGTGCTGACGCAGTTTATTGTGGCGGTAAGGCGTTTTCATTGCGTAGCTATGCCGATAATTTTAGCCAAGAAGATTTTATTCAAGGTGTTAAAATTGCACATAAAATGGGCAAAAAGGTTTACGTAACCATTAATATTTTTGCCCGTAACCACGATTTTGAGCATTTAGCAGATTATCTTAAAATGCTTGAATCAATCGGCGTTGACGGGGTTATTTTGTCTGACCCTGGCATTATTGATTTTACTAAAAAGCATGCGCCAAAGTTAGAGATACATATTTCAACACAGGCAAATACCTTAAATAAGTATTCGGCTAAATTTTGGGCAGAGCAGGGCGCAAAACGTCTTGTTTTAGCGCGCGAGCTTTCCTTAAAGGAAATTTCTGAAATCCGCGATGCGTTGCCTGACCATATCGAGCTTGAAGCCTTTTGCCACGGCGCAATGTGTATCTCTTATAGCGGCAGATGCTTGCTTTCTGATTATTTTACGAACAGAAGCTCTAACCGCGGTGAGTGCGTTCAGGCGTGCAGATGGAACTATTCCATACGCGAAAAGGACTCAAACGGCGATTATTATGATATTTCCGAAGATGAAAAGGGGACTTATATCCTGAATAGTAAGGATTTAAATATGATTTCCCACATTGACGATTTGCATAAAGCCGGCGTTACGTCATTTAAAATTGAAGGCAGAATGAAAAGCCAATACTACGTTGCAACGGTTGTTAACGCTTACCGCAGGGCTATTGACGAATACTACCGCATTGGTAGCGAGTACAAAAACAACCCACTTTTTGCAAGTGAGATTTTAAAGACCAATCACCGCAGCTTTACAACTGCTTACACTTTAGCCGATAACAATCAAACGGTTAATTACGCTAATTCGCAATCTAACGGCGACCGCACTTTTATCGCAAATGTTTTGGAATACGATAACCAAAGCAAAACTGCAATCATTGAAATGCGCAATCGCTTTATGCTTGGCGATAAGCTTGAAGTTTTAACGCCATCAGACCAGCTAAATAAGGTTATTACGGTGGATAATCTTACAAATTTAGACAATATCCCTGTGACTGATGCTAAAATCGTTCAGGAAAAATTGATTTTAAAAACAGATATTCCGCTATTTAGTGGCGATATTTTGCGTAAATAGTCGAATATGGTATAAAAAATAAACATAGATTAAGCAAAGGGGCTTATTTATGTTTATTGAATTCATTCAGTTCATTTTAAGTAAATGCTTGTTCTTTTGCTCGTCTATTATGGGGGAATCATTCCCCAAGCCGCTATCTAAAAAGGAAGAAAGCGAGCTTTTATTGAGATTTAAGGCAGGCGATACTGCCGCAAAGGATAAGCTTATCAGTCATAATTTGCGCCTTGTTGCGCATATTGTCAAAAAGTACCAGGGCGCGGACGATAGTGACGATTTGATTTCGGTCGGAACGATTGGTTTAATCAAGGCAATCAACAGCTTTCAGCCCGAAAAGGGCACTCAACTTGCAACCTATACGGCAAGATGTATTGAAAATGAAATTTTAATGCTGCTTCGCGCAAACAAAAAGCGCCAGCAGGACGTTTCTATATCGGACGTTGTCGGTACGGATAAGGACGGAAACAAGCTTACGATTATGGACCTTTTGGCCGACGGTGACGAAAGCATTATCGATAAGGTTGAAAAGCGCGCAACAAGCAAGGCTTTGCTTGGCTATCTTAAACGCACGCTTACAGGCCGCGAATTTAAAATTATAGTATTAAGATACGGGCTTAAAAACGGCGTTCCGTTACCGCAAAGGGAAGTTGCAAATTTACTTAAAATTTCACGCTCTTACGTGTCGCGGATTGAAAAAAAGGTTATATGCTCACTAAAAAACAGCCCTGCATTTTTAAATTATTTTAATTCTTAAGCAATAAAAAGCCGCTTAAAATCAATGTTTTTGTAATTTGTTATGGTTTATACTTTAATAACCGGCGCAACGGGTGGCTTGGGTAAAGCCTTCACAAAAATTTGCGCTAAAAATGATGAAAACTTAATATTAACCGCGCGCTCTATCGATAGTCTGAACGATTTTAAAACAGAGCTTTTATCAATCAATCCTACTATTGATATCAAGACTTTTGCGTGCGATTTGTCAAGTGAGCTTTCACGTAAAGATTTATTTAATTTTATTAAAGAAAATTGCTTAACCGTAGCAAGGCTTATAAACGTTGCAGGCGTTGATACACAAAAAGCCTTTGAGCTTTATAGCCAAAGTAAATTGTTATTTCAAACAAGGGTTAATTTGGAATCTGTTTTGGATTTGACCTTGTTTGTAATAAATAACCGTTTAACGGATACCAAGCTTGAAATTTTAACGATTTCAAGCCTATGTGGGGCAAGCCCCGTACCTTATTTTGCAGTGTATTCTGCAACTAAATCAGCGTTAATTACCTTTATGAAGGCTATTCGCTTTGAGCAAAAGGGTAAAAAGGTAACAATAACAACAATTTTGCCGGGTTCTATACCAACAAGACCCGATATCGTTGAAGATATCAAAAAGCAAGGCTTGCAGGGCAGGCTTTCTAAAAAAACGCCAACCTTTGTTGCGCAAAAATCATTAAATGCACTTAAGCGCCGCAAGGCTATATACGTTCCCGGCTTCTACAATAAAATAGTTTACTTTTTTTCTAAAATCACGCCTGATTTTATTGCGCAAAAAGTGCTTGCGCGCAAATTTTCAACAAAGCAAAAAGACGCATTTTAAATTAAATTTTACAAGGGGATATTATGAGTTACGCAGATAAAGTTTTTATTCAAAATTGTAAAGATATATTAAATAGCGGCGTTAATGATTTAGCGCTTAACGTAAGGCCCAAATGGGAAGACGGCACACCGGCACATACCTATAAAAAGTTCTGTATCGTTAACAGGTACGATTTATCAAAGGAATTTCCTATACTGACTATCAGAAAAACCTTTTTTAAGTCCTGCATTGATGAGCTTTTATGGATTTGGCAGAAAAAATCAAACAACGTTAACGATTTAAATAGCCACATTTGGGATAGCTGGGCAGATGAAACTGGCTCAATCGGTAAGGCTTACGGCTATCAATTAGGTGTTAAGCACCACTATCCTGAAGGCGATATGGACCAGGTTGATAAGGTTATTTATGACCTTAAAAACAACCCTGCATCACGCAGGATTATGACTAATATTTACACCTTTAGCGATTTATCTGAAATGCACCTTTATCCTTGTGCGTATTCAATGACCTTTAACGTAACTAATAACAAGTTAAACGGCATTTTAAACCAACGCTCAAACGATATGCTTGTTGCAAATAACTGGAACGTCGTACAGTATTCGGTGCTACTTATTATGCTTGCAAAGGTTACCGGCTTTGAAGTTGGTGAGTTCGTGCACGTAATTTCTGACGCACATATTTACGACAGGCACGTACCAATCTTTGAAAAGATGCTTAAAAACCCAATTTATGAAGCACCAAAGCTTATAATCAAGCGTGACGTCAAGGATTTTTATGACTTCAAAGTTGACGATTTTGAGCTTGTCGATTATAAATGCACACCGCTTAAGGATAAGCTGGAGGTTGCTATTTAATGAACCTAATAGTTGCTGTCAGTAAAAATTGGGGTATTGGTAAGCAAAATAACTTGCTTTTTAATCTTCCGTCAGACCTTAAATATTTTAAGCAAATGACTGACGGCAAGGTTGTTTGCATGGGCTATAACACCTTATTGTCCTTACCCAAATCAAGTCCGCTTAAAAACCGCGTTAATATCGTTATTGCACCTTCTTTTGTTGAGCGTGACGACTGCATTGTCGTACACGATTTAGAAGGCTTAAAATCCGCTTTATTGGCTTATAATACCGATGACGTATTCGTTATCGGCGGTGGTATGTTTTATAAAACTATGCTGCCATATTGTTCTAAAGCGTATATTACTGAAGTTGATAGCGCGCCCGATGCTGAAATTTATTTTGAAAATCTTGACAAGCTTAATAATTGGCACAGACAGGTTTTATCTGAAGACTTAACAGAAAACGGCTTGACTTTTAGATTCACCCTTTACACAAACGATAGCCCGCTTTGCTTTTAGTCTAACGCGCGCTATTATATATTAATGAAAGCACCGCTTAAGCACAAGTGGTGCTTTTGTTATTTTGTACCCGAAAAATCTTCGCACCAAAATTCGACAAATTTTGCATTAAAAATTTATTATTTTAGTGTAAAAATTTCTTAAAAATTGCTATAAATCCTTTGACAATAGCAAATATTAGTTGTAGAATATAATTAAGTTAGCACTCAAAGCCAAAGATTGCTAACACTCTGCAAGGTGGTTTGCTAAAATATGGAACTAACTGAAAGAAAAAAGAAAATTTTACAGCTTGTCGTTGACGATTATATTGAAACGGCACAGCCTGTTTCTTCCAAAAGCATAACTGAAAAATATTTAACGACGATAAGCTCCGCCACGGTAAGAAGTGAGCTTTCCGCCCTTGAAGAATTAGGCTATTTATATCAGCCGCACACGTCGGCAGGGCGCGTGCCGTCAAAAGAGGCTTACAAGCTTTACGTTAATGAATTAATGGTTAAGGATAATTTATCCACTAAAGAGCTTGACTATATCGAAAAGATTTTTTTAGAGAAGACAAATTCGGTTGAAGAAATCATTAAAAAGACGGCAAAGGTTATTTCAGAGCTTACGCAATACACGTCACTTGCTATTTCTTCTCACGACGGGCAAGAGATTATCCGCAACATTAAATTATTCAGGATTATGCCTGAATCTGCGCTTTTAGTAATCGTTACCGATACAAAGTTGTTTAAGGACGCGGTAATTGAGCTTCCGCACGATTTACCCGACGATAACCTTGAAAACGCAAACAATCTTTTAGCAGAATTTTTCACGGGTAAGACCTTGGCTGAAGCCTGCGCAGATAATTTAAAAATTGATGAAAGCTTTGCAGGATACAAGGCCGTATTTAGTGAAGTTATCGGTGCGCTTAAGGAATACGTTTCACGCTCGGATGAAGTTATCACCGAAGGTGAAGATAAGATTTTTGAGCATCCTGAATACGCTGACATTGATAAAATACGCGACTTTATGTCGGTTGTAACCAAAAAAGATAAGGTATTAAATCTTTTATCTGAAAACCGCAGCATTAAGCTCAACATTAAAATCGGCGCAGAAGGCTATGAAGAAATCCCCGAGCACTGCTCACTTGTAACGGCAACGTATTCAGCAAACGGCGTTGATATTGGTACTTACGGGGTAATCGGTCCACAGCGTATGGACTACAAAAAGGTAGTTTCCGTTTTAGAAAACGTAGGTAAAATTTTAGAAGCAATTTTGACAAATAGGTAGAATAATGACTGAAAATATTAATAAAGAAGCCCAATCAACAAAAAAGCCAAACGCTAAAGAGCTTTTGGAACAAAATCAAGCCTTGCAGGAAGAATTAGCAAAAGCTCAAGAAGAAAAAGCTAATGCTGAAGCTGAAGCAAGTTCCTTTAAGGATAATTGGTACAGAACTGCCGCAGAGTTTGAAAACTTTAAAAAACGCAACGTTGATACACGCAAAAACGCTTATTTTGAAGGCAAAAAGGATTGCATTTTAAACCTTTTAACCATCGGCGACAGCATTGACCGTGCGTTAACGCTTGAAATGGATGAAAAAACCCGCACGGGCGTAGAGCTTATTTCAAGACAGTTTTACGACAGCTTAAAGGCAATGGGTGTTGATGCAATCAACCCCGTTGGTGAGCCATTTACCCCTGAAACATCCGAGGCAATCGCAACTATGCCTTGCGGCGAAGGCGATACGCCCGATACAATCAAAACAGTTTATAAAAAAGGCTATACACTAGACGGCAAAATCATCAGATACTGCCAGGTAGTTATAACAAAATAAATTTATTTATAATTAAGGAGAATATATATTATGGCAAAAACAATCGGTATTGATTTAGGTACGACAAACTCTTGCGTAGCCGTTATCGAAGGCGGCGAACCAGTAGTTATTGCTAACGCTGAAGGTGCAAGAACAACCCCATCAGTCGTTGGTTTCCAAAAAGACGGCCAAAGATTAGTTGGCCAAATTGCAAAACGTCAAGCTGTTGCAAACAGCGACAGAACAGTCGTTTCAATCAAACGTCATATGGGTAGCGACTATAAGGTTGCTATTGATGATAAAAAGTACAGCCCACAAGAAATTTCAGCTATGATTTTAGCCAAGCTAAAAAAAGATGCTGAAGCTTATTTAGGCGAAACGGTTAAGGACGCTGTTATCACTTGCCCTGCGTACTTTTCGGACAGCCAACGTCAAGCAACGAAGGACGCTGGTAAAATTGCAGGCTTAAACGTTGTTAGGGTTATTAACGAACCAACGGCTGCTGCACTTGCTTACGGTCTTGATAAGGAAGCAACGTCACACAAGGTTATTATTTATGACCTTGGCGGTGGTACTTTCGACGTATCAATCATGGATATTGGCGACGGCGTTTTCGAAGTTTTAGCAACGAACGGCAACTGCGAGCTCGGCGGCGACGATTTTGATAAGAAGATTATTGATTATTTAGTTGCACAATTTAAGTCCAAAGAAGGCGTTGACCTTTCTAAAGACAAGTTAGCAATGCAAAGACTCAAAGAAGCTGCAGAAAAGGCTAAAATTGAGCTTTCTACACTCACTTCAACAAACATTAATATTCCGTTTATTACGGCGTTTAACGGCGAACCAAAGCACTTGGATGAAACCTTAACAAGGCAGAAATTCGACGCGTTAACTGAAGATCTTGTTCAAGCAACAATCGAGCCTTTAAAGAAGGCTATGAGCGACGCAAAGCTTAACTATAACCAAATCGAAAAGGTTATTTTAGTTGGTGGCTCAACACGCATCCCTGCAGTTGTTGATACCGTACGCCGCGTAACCGGTAAAGAACCATTTAAGGGCATTAACCCGGACGAATGCGTTGCTATCGGTGCTGCTATCCAAGGCGGTGTTTTAACAGGTGAAGTTAAAGACGTTTTACTTTTAGACGTAACGCCATTATCATTAGGTATTGAAACATTAGGCGGTGTTTTCACACGTTTAATCGACAGAAATACAACAATCCCTGTTAAAAAATCACAAATCTTCTCAACTGCGGCTGACAATCAGCCTGAAGTTAACATCCACGTTTTACAAGGTGAACGTCAATTTGCTAAAGACAACAAGACTTTAGGCAGATTTGACTTGACAGGCATTTTACCTGCACCACGTGGCGTTCCACAAATTGAAGTTACGTTTGATATCGACGCAAACGGTATCGTACACGTTTCCGCAAAGGATTTAGGCACAAATAAATCAACTGATATCACTATTACTTCATCAACAAATCTTTCTGACGAAGACGTTGAAAGGGCAGTTAAGGAAGCTGAAAAGTACGAAGAAGAAGACAAAAAGCGCAAAGAAGCTGTTGACAACAAGAATCAGCTTGACGGCATGATTTTCTCTGTTGAAAAAACACTCAAGGAAAATGGCGATAAGTTATCTGAAGAAGACAAAGCTAATTTAGAACAAGCTATCGCACACGCTAAAGAAGAGCTTGCAAGCGACGATAATGACAGAATTAAAGCTGCAACTGAAAAGCTTTCTAACGACGCACAAGCTGCTTTTGCAAAAGTTTACCAACAAGCACAACAAGCACAAGGTGCGCAAGGGGCTGAAGACGATACCACAGAATTCCACCAAGGTCCTGAAAACTAATAGCTGACACTAAAACTAACTTTAGGGTGCAAAAATAGCTTTGCACCCTAAAATAAAGGTATATTAGGGTGCAAAAATAGCTTTGCACCCTAAAATAAAGGTATATTATGGCTAAAAATTATTATGAAACGCTTGGCGTTGATAAAAAAGCAACCCAGGACGAGATTAAAGCTCAATATAGAAAGCTTGTAAAAAAGTATCACCCTGACTTACACCCCAACGATGAATCGGTTGCCGCTAAATTCAAGGAAATCAACGAAGCAAACGAAGTTTTATCCGACCCGCAAAAAAGGGCGGCTTATGACTACGAATTAGAAAATCCTTATGCAAGCGCAGGCGGTGCAGGCGGGTTTTCTGGCGGTTTCGGTGGTTTTGGTGATATTTTCGGTGACATTTTCAGTCAGTTTACTGGCGGTTCAACGCGCACAGCTCAAAAAAGACAAGGTGCTGACGTTACTTTAGAAGTCACTTTATCCTTTATGGATGCGGCTAAAGGCTGTAAAAAGGAAATATCGTATAAGCGCACAGAGTCATGCCCATCTTGCCGCGGTACGGGTGCTAAAAACGGCACAAAATATACAACCTGCGATAATTGTAAGGGCTCTGGTCAGATTCAGCAGGCTGTTGGTGCAGGATTTTTCAAGAGTATAAGAGTCGTTACCTGCCCACATTGCGGCGGAAGCGGTAAAAAGATTATTGAAAAATGCACCGATTGCGGTGGGAAAGGCTATAAATCGGCAACAACAAAGGTTGTTTTGGATATCCCTGCTGGCGCAGACAACGGCAGCTATATCAAAAAGCGTGGCTTGGGTCAGGCATCGGTAAACGGTGGTGAACCAGGTAATTTAATCGTTGTATTCAAGGTTCTAACGCACAAAATTTTCAGACGTAAAAACTTTGATTTATTTATTGATTTGCCAATTTCATTTAAAACCGCGGCGCTTGGCGGTAAGATTTTAGTCCCCACTCTTGATGACCCTTATTCGCTTGATATCCCTGAAGGAACACAAAGCGGTAAGCAGTTCGTTATAAGGGGGCGTGGTATTCGCTCAACCTACGATATCGGTAATTTGTACGTAAACGTTACGGTTGAAGTCCCAACAAGGTTGAGTAAGTCTCAAAAAGCCTTGATTTCCGAGCTTGACCACGATTTTGAACTTAAGCAAACGTCGAAAATGCAAGAATTTAAGGTAAACGTTCAGTCACTTTATGGGGTAAATCCTTACAGCGATAAATAGAAACATATAAATATTTTGAACATATAATAAAATAAGCTCCACATAAGATTATGTGGGGCTTTTTTAGGTTTATTATATGGAAATTAGTAAAATTTCAAATGAATTTATTGTTGACGGCAGCTTAATTAGCTATAAACGCCTAAACGGTGGGAACATAAACTTAACGTACGTTGTTGAATACTTATGTGGAAATGCTGCAAAAGCGTACGTTTTACAGCGGATAAATAAGCAAGTTTTTAAAAACCCGGATTTAGTAATGCAAAACGTTGTCGCAATAACTGAATATATCGGTAGCGTTAACCCTGATTATCCTTTAAAATGCATTAGGACAAAGCGTGGCGGATATTACTTTGTTGATGACCAAGGTGAGTTCTGGCGAATGTATAATTTTGTTAAAAATTCAACTTCGTTTGACACAACGGATAATTTATCGGTTGCGCTAAATACAGGATTAGCTTTTGGTAAATTTCAAAACTATCTAAATGAATTTGAAGCAACAAAATTAAACGTTACAATAAAGGATTTTCATAATACAAAACTTCGCGTTAAGTCTTTAATTGATGCGGTTAAATTTGACGAATTTTCAAGGCGTAGGTATGCCGAAAGTGAAATTGAATACCTAATAAATAATCAAAATAGGGCAGTTACTTTATGTGATTTGCTTACCGCAAATAAGCTGCCACTTAAGGTTACGCATAACGACACAAAGTGTAATAACGTTTTATTTGACAAGGACACGCTTAAGCCCCTTGCCGTCGTTGATTTAGATACCGTTATGCCCGGACTTTGTGCGCACGACTACGGCGATGGAATACGTTCAATGGCGTCAACCGCTAAAGAAGACGAAGAAAATTTAAGCCTTGTCGATTTTGATTTTGATAAATTTAAGGCATTCACAAAAGGTTTTGTAAGTCAAATAAAGCATAATCTTACCGAAACAGAGCTTTCAACCCTTTATCTTGGTATTGAAGCTATGACTTTGGAGCTTGCAACTAGATTTTTATGTGATTATTTACAAGGGGATATATATTTTAAAACAGAAAAACCGCTACATAATCTGATACGTGCAAAAAATCAAATTGAATTATCAAAAAAGATTGCTTTTCATCGTAGCGAAATAATGCAATTTATATCAAATATATAAATAAATGCCCGAATTATTGCTAATTCGGGCTAATTTATTATAATTTTGCTAAAATTTGTTCTTTTAAGTGGTCAATACCCATATTTTTAAGTGCTGAAATTTTAATAACGTCATCAGGGATAAAATCTTGCGGATTTGTATCACATTTATTAAGCACTTTAATTACATTAACCTGTGTCCCCAATTCTTTTAATAGGTTTTCAGTAACTTCAAACTGGGCGCGCCAATCCTTTGTGCAATCTGCAACGCTTAACAGTAGGTCTGCTTGATTAACGCAGTCAAGTGTTGATTTAAAAGCACGCAATAAATCGGGCGGAAGCTCTTTTATAAAGCCAACGGTATCCATCATAATTATATTTTTACCGTTAATATATGCCTTTTTGGATGCTGTATCAAGCGTAGCAAATACCTGGTCCATTTCTAAAACGTCACTTTTACAAAGCAAATTTAAAAGGGTAGATTTACCCGAGTTAGTGTATCCGACAAGGGCAACAGTTTTAACTTGATTTTTTTTGCGGCGTGAATATTCGTTTGTGCGGCGCGATTGAATTTGTAATAAGTCGCGCTCTAAACGCAAAATCCTGCCTTTAATGTGACGTCTGTCAGTTTCAAGCTTTGTTTCGCCAGGACCACGCGTACCTATACCTGCACCAAGACGGGATAGGGAATCGCCCTTACCCTTAAGCCTGGGGTAGATATATTTAAGCTGTGCAAGCTCAACCAAAATTTTACCTTCGCTACTTTCTGCACGCTTTGCAAAAATATCTAAAATAAGGTTTGTTCTTGTAATAACGGGAACGCCTATAAGGTCGGTCAGATTAAGCGTTTGCGAAGGCGATAGCTCGCCGTTAAATACGCACAAATCCGCGTTTTGGTCTATTGCTTCGCACTTGATTTCTTCTACCTTGCCAAGCCCGATAAACGTTGCAGGTTTTATGGTTTTTATGACCTGCGTAATACAAGCAACAACCTTGCCGCCTGCTGCTTCACAAAGGGCTGTGGCTTCTTCAATCCTGTCTTCGGTATTTTGATTATCAAGTATTGGTTCAATAATTATAATTTTCTGCATAATTGTTGATAAAATAAGGGATTTTAAAAGTTTTTATGTCACACAAAAAACTATGTATCTTCGTTATCACGCAGGTTAACTTTTTCGATTGCGGTCTTTCTGATATCTTCACTCATGGCGGCGTAATGGCGCTTTGTGGTATTAATATCACGGTGGCCAAGATAATCTGCAACGACATATATATCACCGGTTTCACGATACAGTTTTGTACCAAACGTGCTACGCAATTTATGCGGTGTGATATGCTTTAAGGGAGATACAATTTTAGCGTATTTGCTTACTAAATTTTGTACCGCACGTACGCTTATACGCTTATTTTTAAGCGATAAAAACAGCGCCTTTTCATCTTTAGGTAGGTCTTCGATTTTCTCGCGCTCGTTAAGCCAATTAATAAGCTCAACCTTAACTTCATCGGTAAAGTATAATATTGTGCGAGCACCGCCTTTACGGGTAACGATAAAGCTGTTATTTTCAAAAAATATATCATCAGTATTTAGCCCAACAAGCTCGCTAATACGTATGCCTGTGCCTAAAAACATTGTTAAAAGCGCAACGTCACGTACGGCTGTATTTTTTTGATAGGCAAGTTGGCGGCTTGATAGCCCGGCACCCGTTTCAGCGGTATATAAAAGGTCTTTAATTTCGCTGTTTTCAAGGCGTATAATTTCCTTTTCGCGGATTTTAGGCGTTCTAATTTTTGCGGCAGTATTTGCGATTATGCGATCATGATTGAAAAAATATCTGTACATGCAGCGGATAGAAGCAAGCTTTCTTGCTTTTGCTTTATCGTTGCACGTGTGATGTGTTCCGTTATAGTCAAAGCTTGTTATATAGCTTAAAAATTGCTCAATATCAAACGCCGTTATTTTATTTAAAATTTGTATTGTAAAGTCAGATAAGGGGATACTGTATTTTTGCGAAATAAAGTCAAAAAAGATAGTAATATCCATTGCGTAGTTAAGCCTTGTTAATGGCGCAGTATTTGACTCAATACCCAAAAAGAACTCCTGCATAAAAAGCGGAAGCTTTTCGGTAAGACGATACAATTTATTTATAGTATTAATTTGTCGCGATAAGTAGTAATCGTTATTGCTTGCCATAGCTAAAAACCCTTAAAATTTAGTTACATATATATTATAGGATAGTCGAAATTCTTTGTCAATCAATTTTAGGGTGTTTTATTAAACTATGCGTAAAACACAAGTTTTGCGCATAGATAACCATATATAAACGCAAATAGTCGATATTTGCAATAATTTTTAAAATCACGCATATAATCTGATATTTTAAATATTATTGTAAATTTAAAATGAATTCTGACAGAATAAGATACTAAATTTAGCCCTAGTTTTAGGCAAAAAAATGCGACATTATCATTTATATTTCGCAAAACCCATTGACAACAAAATATAATAGTGTTATAATTTATTTAATATATAAAGGATTATTTGCGCTTTTATGGAAACTAATAGCGAAATGTTACGTGGTCATATCGATACGATAATTTTGTTATCACTCGTTGACGACGATAAACATACAAACCAAATACGTGAAGAAATTGAACAGCGTGCCGCCGGTAAGTTTGAGCTTAAGAACGGCACTTTTTATAGTTGTCTTCAGCGCATTGTAAAACAAGGTTACGTAACCGAATACCGCACAACGTCTTCTGACGGAGTCAGGCGTAAATTTTATCAGCTTACCGAAAAAGGTAAAAACTATATTGATGAAAATAAAGATAAATGGGTTTCAAAGCGTGAGCTTATTAATGATTTAATCAGCACGCCGGAATCCAAGAAAGAAAGCGTGCCGGAAGTTAAAGACCATTCTGTTAGAATGCATTCTGGAAGCAGTGAGCCTTATGACGTTGACAAAGCTTTACGTGAATTTATGCAGCAAGATGCACCTGCCGCTAAACCCGTACCAAAGGCTGAAAAGAAGCCTGCTGAAAAGGATGACCTTTCGCACATTATTTCAAATTCCAACAACGTTAAGATTTTATCGTTTGATCAAATTGCCTTTCCGGAAGTTGAAAATATCAAAAAGGAAGAACCAAAGCCAAAGCATGAGCATCGTGAGCCTACACCTGCACCAAAGAAACCAAACTCTGTGGCTAATTTCGATTTAGCAACCGATCCGGATTCCTTTGACGTTATAACCTTATTAGGATATGATAACTATAAAAAGGCAACTGAAAACGCAACAAAATCACAAGCTTTAAAGGAAGACGTTAAGCCTGAAAGACCTGTAGAACAACCTGCAGCTGAAATTAAGGCAGAAAAAGAGCCTGAAAACAAGCAAATTCCGCCTGAAACTATCAAAGAAACTGTTGTTGAACAACCTGCAAAGGTTGCTGAAGAACCAAAACAAGCCCCGGCAGAAGTTTTGGTTGTTGAACCTGTTCCTGCTGAAAAAGTTCGTGTTGAGCAAAAGAAAGTAGAGCTTGAAGAAGACGATTATTATCAAACGAACTCCCCTATTCATCACGACTATAAAAACGTTTTGGAAAAGCTTTTCCCAAAACAAAAGCCTGCTGTTGAGCCCAAAAAAGAAACCATTGAAATTGATTACCACGAAGGTATGGATATCAATGAATTCTTAAACGGCGAAAAATCAACAAAACCGTCCTTTGATACAGAAAAGCCAATAGAACCACAAATTCAAGCTGAAGTTAATCATAAAAAACAGCCTAAAAAAGTGGTTAAAGAGACGCATCACCAACAAAAAGTGCAGCCACAGCCAAAAGAACAGACTGAAGGATTTGACTTTTCAGATATTCAGGCATTTGCTAAAGCTGAAGGCTTTAAAATCAGCGTTTCAAACGGCGTAACAAAGCGTAAAGTTAACTCAATTTATTCAAATAAATTAGTTGCGATTTCGTCACTCATTTTCTATGCATTTGTTCTTATTGAGTTATTCTTATTGGCGCACTTTACCGCAACAACGGCACAGGTTAATAAATCATTATTTATAATTTGTGGTGCAATCGTTGCGATTTTGCCGATAACTTCACTTTTATTGTACGCCCTTGAGCCAAAGAAGCGCGTTGCGCAATTACCTACGATGAAGTCAATAGTTGAATTTATTTCAGTTATTATGCTTAATTTATTCCTTATCGTAATAGTATTTGCAATTTTATCAAACGTTGATTTCTCGTCAAGCATGCAGCTTATGCGATACATTTTGTATCCAACGATTGTTATCCTTAATATCCCTGTATATTTCATTATTAAATATCTGTGCTTGGATAATAAAAGATTTTATGCATAAAAAATAACCGTAGATTATTCTACGGTCTTTTTTTTGTCAAATTTTTAAACGTTATGTATAAATCACCTGCGCCAAGAACTAAAATTTTATCAAAATTATCTTTATATTTTATAATATGGTTAACTAAATCTTCTTCATTATTATAATAATTAGACTGCTTTATTGCTTTAGAAAGCCTTTCGGCACTGCCTTCGTAGTCAAAATCTTCCCGTGCGGCATAAGTCTTATATATAATAAGGTTATTACATGCAGATAATACTTTGATAAAATCTTCAAATAATAGTCGTGTTCTTGAATATGTGTGCGGTTGAAATATAACCAACGTTCGTGCTAAATTATCGCCACAAATATTTAGTGCAACTTTTAGTTCAGTCGGGTGATGTGCATAATCAATATATATTGGTTTATCTGAAAAACTACCTAAATATTCGTTACGCCGCTCCACTCCGCTAAAGCTATCAAATCCGTTGATTATGTACTGCTTGGCGATTTTAAGCTCACGAGCAACGCAAATTGATCCTAAAACGTTATGATGCGTATAATAAATTTTGGGGTTTAACGTCAAGTTTAACAAATGCTTTCCGTACTCAAATACGTCAAAATTAATTAGCCCGCTTTCTAACTTGCGTTCATTTTTAATTGTATAATCACCTTGTGTTATCCCAAAGGTTAAAGAAGAATTTTTGTAAGATTTCAGATATTGGTCATCAATATTTATTATTTTACTGCTTGCCTTGTCAAGATACTCAAACATAGTATCTTTTAATAAGCTAATATCGCTATAACAGTTTAAGTGATCGTTATCAACGTTCAAGCAAAGTGCTAAATCCGGCTCAAAAAGCCGAATATTTTTATTAAATTCGCACACTTCAGATACAAACATGTGCTTGCCAAACATTGCTAAATTGCCTAAAATTTTATCGTTTCCGCCAATATGCGCGGTAAAGGACAAATTTGAACACATAAAAATATGTGCAATTATTGAGGTAACTGTTGTTTTACCGTGGCTGCCGGCAATACCAATCCTAAACTTAAATTGCCTTGCAATCATTTTGAGAAGCTGTGCGCGTGATATTATCGGGATTTTGTTTTTGAGCGCATAGTTTAATTCCACGTTTTGCCCGGTTATTGCTGAATTATATACCACGATATTTGCGTTTTTTACGTTTTCAGCTTTATGACCGATAATTACTTTTGCACCCATATCCCTTAAAAGCTGAATTTCGCTTGTATATACCTTATCACTTCCGGTTACGATAAATCCATCAACAATCAAGTATTTGGCAAGCGCCGACATTGATACACCGCCTATACCAATAAAATGAACGTTAAACCGCTTTTTTAATGAAACTGAAGACATATTATAATATATTAATTAAGCGGCAAATTAATACAAAAAAATACCTACAAACGTAGGTATTTTTTAATAGGATTAATGTCCAACGTATAAATCGTTGCCAGTATATTTTATTGAACAGGTCGGTGGTGGTAATTGTCCGTCAGCAGTTACGCTAAACACAATATCGCCTTGCAGGTCGGTCCTGTATAATGAACTACCATAAAATAAAACCGTTTGTAATACGCTTTGCTTTGGATGACCGTAATCATTATCAGCCCCACAAGATACAACAGAATACGATGGCCTGACCGCATTGAAAAACGCAACAGAGCTTGACGTATCCGAGCCATGGTGACCAAGCTTTAAAACGGTGGAATTAAGCTCGTTAGGGGTATAGCGTGCTAAAACACTTGCTTCAACTTCTGTATCAGCATCGCCCGTAAACATAAACGAGACACCCATATATTCAAGCCTTATAAACGGCGAATATGAATTTGGGTCATTATAACCTAAATCTTTTAAATCAACAAAAGGTGCTAAAACGTCAAAATATAGCTTATTTTGTGAATTATCATCGCCATAATTTATAATTATGTCTGTATCGGCATCAAAAAACGCCCAATCGGATTTTTCCTCGTAAACGTCAACTAAAAACTCTGCATAAACCTTTGTTGTACATTTATAAGCCGCTGTTTGTGGGTTAAAGGCTTCGTCAAGGTCTTCTGATACTTCGTGACGGGAATAAATATACGGTCTGAAGACAAATTCAACCTTGTAATTATCAAAAATATCGTCAAAACCGCCAATATGGTCGTTATCGCTATGCGTTGCAACAACATAATCCAGGGTTTTTATGCCCAAATTATCCAAATAACTTAATAGGTGGTCTCGATTATCCTTATAGCCGTCGCCTGCGTCAATCAAAATATTTGTATTATCGGGCGTACGGATAAGCACGGAATCGCCCTGCCCAACGCTTATGAAATGTACTTCCAGATCATTTTCAGCCGTTGCATCAAAAACGATAGGAAAGTCAGTTTCAATCTCGCCTTTCGCGTTATTGAGATATGGCGAATAAATATAGTATAGAACACAAAGAGCTATAAAAATGACTGAAAATACAATCGTTGCTATTAATTTGTATTTACGTTTTTGACTTTTAGCCATTTAAGCCCCCTTATAAGTGCCATTTCTTAAGTATATCTTCTTTTATTGCGTTCCAACCGAACATAAATAACCCTATCAAGGTTAAAAGACACAGTACAATATTTATAAAATTTAGTAACTCATAGTAATCGGTCAAAAGGGTTATTAAAAGCGAAACGATTGTTAAAATCATTATGATTACCGAAAAGCCCAAGACGTAACCATTACGCTTGCTGCTGATTGATAAAATCATAATAAGTACAAATAGTATCGTTAACGAAATTGACGGATATACGTACGGTAAAACCCAGGTTTCAATCGAGATTTTTTCAGTAAAATGCAGTAACAGCATTATTGAAATAATCTGCAGCAGTATCTTTAAAAAGGCAGGCTGCTTGGATAGAATCGTGTGGCAAACCAAAACCCAAATATATAAAATACCAAAGGTTACAACCCAAAACCAAGGTGTTTCAGGATGAGTGTGAAGGTTAATAATTACGCACGTTGTGATGGCGCAAATTGATAAAAATATAAAAAACTTTATTAAAAAGTTATTTGTAATATTCGTTGTTTCGTTCTTTTGGCGAAGTGAGTATAAACCTTCGGATTTATCACAGCCTTCATCTAAATGGTTAAAGCAAAGGGGGCAAAAATCATTGGTAGTGTCAACTTCAATCTTACAATATTTACATTGCTTCATAGCTTACTCTCCCAATAATTGCTGTGAACCTTAACCTTAACGCCTTTTGCGGTTAATTGCCTTACAAAGTTCTTTTCAATGGTTGTTTCAACAAAATTGCGCGTAAAGGTTACGTATAATTTGCCGTTATAGCCAAGCGCACCAACCTGGTGTCCGCATGAAAAAGTTGGCGTAATTGCAAAGGTAAGCGCTTTTACGTGTGATGAAACGCTTTCTGGCAGGTTAACAAGACCAATGTTTGAAAAACAAACGGTCTGTAAAACTTCCCCTACCCGTGAATAAACTATGCGCATTACTAAATTTTTAAGGAACAACGGCGTAATTTTGATAAAGAAATTCTTTTCAAGCTTAACGTTGTCGTGTATGATTTTATCAAGATTTTCTTCAGTTAAGCCGTCTAAAATCTGCCTTGAAGCTGTTTTTGCACATTCTTCAAGCGTATGCGACTTCTTATAGTCAATCATTACGCGTGAAAACATCGTAAAATTACGCATCGTTTCGCCACCGTATTTTTTACGCAGATTACACGGTACTAAAACACTGACAAGTTTATTGCCGTGCGGGCGGTTTTTTAAAAAGCTTTCGTTAACCGATTGGGCGTATAGCGCAGATAAATAAGCTGTGATAGAAACGTCCTGCTCTTTTGCAAGCTCTTTAACGTCTTCAAGGTCGATTTCAGCAGTTATCATACCACAGCCGTCGTAATCAAATGGTGTGCCTGTGACTGCATACGGACGCGGTATTTTCTCCTGCTTTTCCTTAATATTTTTATCGTAACGCAAGAAGCTGTCGTCTGCGCTGGATAAATGATAAGGCTCGTCAACGGGCTTAACCATACCTTCAAGGTCAATGTCATGCCCAATCAGCTTTAAATACTGGGTTAAAACTTCTGTAAAAAACGTGAAGCCGCCCGAGCCGTCAGTCAGTGCGTGGAAAAATTTAATGGTGATTTTGTTCCTGACGTGTAAAACCTGGAACAAATAACCGTTATTTTCTTTATAATCAATTTGTTTTAAATAGTAAGGCGTTTCTACAAAAACCTTGACAGGCTTTTTATTTTCTTCCAAATAGTACCAAAAAGTACCACGCTTTAAGGACGTCTTAAAGGTGGGATAATGGTTTAATACGTTTTCAATTGCCTTAATTAAAAAGTCGCTTTGGATTTCGTTATCTAAAAGCGCTGAAAAGCAAAACACGTGCGCGCGCTTTTGGCTTGCAGTAGGCGGGTAAATTTTAGCCGCGTTATCAAGCGGAAACCAAAGCTCCTTTTTCTTTGAAAATAAGCCCATAGAATTAATTATACAAGACCTTCAGCAAAGGATTCCGAATCAAAATCTTCAATATCGTCAATCTTTTCACCAACGCCGACGTAAACAACCGGAACGTTAAGCTCGCCCGTTAAGTTAAGGACAAAACCACCTTTAGCCGTGCCGTCAAGCTTGGTTAAAACTATGCCGTCTATACCTACGGCTTCATTAAATAACTGAACCTGTGAAAGTGCGTTTTGACCCGTTGTTGAATCAAGTACGATAAATTTATAAAAATTTGCTTCGGGGTATTCTTTTGCAACTACCCTTGACATCTTTTTAAGCTCTTCCATAAGGTTTGCTTTAACGTGGAGTCTTCCAGCCGTATCAATAATTAATACGTCCGTTTTTTTAGACCTTGCGGAAGAAGCAGCGTCAAAAACAACGGCTGAAGGGTCACTACCTTCGCCTTGCTTGATTATTCTGACGCCTGCCCTGTCTGCCCAAACGTCAAGCTGTTCGGTTGCGGCCGCACGGAAGGTATCAGCCGCCGCGATTGTAACCGACTTACCCTGCTTTGAAAAGCGGTTTGCAAGCTTACCAATAGTCGTTGTTTTACCAACGCCGTTTACGCCGATAACCATAATAACAGCAGGATATTCAAGCTCAAGCGGTTCTGCCTGGTCTAAAGTTTCCTTAATGGCAAGGCGAAGGTTTTCAAGCACGACGTCACGGCTGTCAACCTTTTCCTTGCGCATTTTTTGGTGTAATGATTCGATAATTTCTTCAGCAACCGTTACCGATATGTCGGAAGAAATCAAAATATCAAGTAAGTCGTCATAAAAGTCTTCGCCGATACGTTCTTTTGTAAAAATTTGAGCGATTTTAGACGCTAAAGTGTTTTTTGTTTTGACAAGAGATTCTTTTATTTTTGAAAATAAACCCATAATCACCTATTAGTCAGCCATTGTTGAGTCAACGTCGCTTAAGTTAACGGATACAATCTTGGAAACACCCTTTTCTTCCATCGTAACGCCGAATAAGCAGTCAGCAAGTTCCATTGTTACTCTCTTGTGGGTGATAACAACGAATTGTGTTTCCTTGGAGAATTGTTGCAGATATCTGGCAAATCGTTCAACGTTTGCGTCGTCAAGTGCGGCTTCGATTTCGTCAAGTACGCAGAAAGGCATTGGACGGAGCTTTAAGATTGCAAATAAGATTGCAATAGCCGTTAAAGACTTTTCACCACCTGATAATAGTGAAATGTTTTGTAACTTCTTCCCTGGTGGCTCTGCCATGATTACAACGCCTGCGTTAAGCGGATCGTCAGCGTTTTCATAGTCAAGATAAAGGTCAGCTGCACCACCTCCGAACAATTCCTTAAACGTGCGTTTAAAGTGACCCCTGATTTGTTCAAAGCCAGAGTTAAACTCATTAATCATTTCGTTACGGATAGTCTTTAAGACTTCCTTTAAGTCTTCTTCTGCCTTTTCTAAATCGTCTTGTTGTGTTTTAAGCTCTGCGTATTCTTCGCTTTGTTGGCGGTATTCGTCAATCGCGTCAGGATTGATATTGCCAAGTGCTGAAATACGGCGTTTAAGCTTTGTAATTTCTTCTTTTGAGTTTGTTATATCGTAATTTTCATCACGAAGCGGCGCGCAGGTTTCATAAGTTTCGCCGTATTCGTCATAAACGCGCATTTGCATATATTCAAGGTCAGAGTCAACCTTGGCAGCATCGATTTCTTCCTGGTGGCGCTTATCGTCTAAACGCTTGATTTCTGCCGTTAAAATCTGACGGCGTAAGTCAAGTTGATTGATATCAGCGTTATACTTATGCTTTAACTGTTCGTTTTCCTTAATTTGCGCGTTAAGTGCCGTAATACCTGATTCCTGTTCAATCGCGCTGGTCATTGCGATAACTTCCTGGTCAAGGTTGTAAATTGCAAGCTTATCATCTTCAACGTGCTTAAGGTTGATTGCGATAATTTGCTCGTTATCAGTGATTTCAGAAGTCATTCTGGCAATTTCAGCGTTTGCAGTGTTAACGTCAGCGTCCAAAACGGTTTCACGCATTCGAAGGTCTGAAATTTCAGCAATAATTTCGTCACGGCGCTTTTTACGGCTGTCGTATTCGCCTTGATGTCTTTCAGCAACGCTTGAAGCAGATTGCTTTTCTTCAACAAGCTTTTTATTGCCTTCTTCAACGTCGGTATACTGGATTTGGATTTCCTGCAATCTTTGCGTAACGACCGTGATACTTTCCTTGTTAACTTCAAGCTCGGCTTCGTTAGATTTGATTAAGCTTAAATAGTTATCCCTTTGAACTTCCAACGCAGAAAGTCTTTGCTTTGAGCTTTGCAGCGTTGCCCTGCGTGCATCAAGCTTTTCAACCAAATTGTTAACCGATTGGATAAGCTTATCCTTTGTTTGTTGAGCTTTTTCAGTTAATAATTTAACCTTATTTATGTCTTTACCAAGCTTTTCAACCATACGCTCGGGTGATAAAAGATTTGGCTGGTTTAGCTTTCGTGAACCACCCGTCATTGAGCCTGACGAATTAATAACGTCACCGTCAAGCGTAACGATTTTAAATGCAAATTTATGCTTTTTAGCAATTTCAGTTGCGTTTTCGATATTATCTGCAATCAAGGTGTTACCAAGCAAATATCTGATAACGTTTTCATAGTAAGGCTCAAATCTGACAAGCTTTGTTGCAAGACCGATTGCACCTTTATCGTTAAGTGCAGACGTAATATCAACGCCGTCAGCGTGCGGACGTACGTTGCTTACCGGTAAGAAAGTAATCCTGCCGCCTTCCGTGCGCTTTAAGTACTCGATAAGATATCTTGCATCTTCCGGCGTTGCCGTAACAATGTTTTGTACGTTATTGCCTAATGCGGTCTGAACGGCAATTTCATATTTTTCGTCAGTCTTAATTATATTTGCTACAACGCCTTTGATTTTTGCGCTGATTTGCGCATTTTCCTTTGCGGAAAACATTAAGCGCTTAACTGAAGTCGGATAACCGTCAAAAGTGTCCTTAATGTCAGCATACATTTTGCGGTTTGCTTCTAAAGTGCTTAATTGAATATTTAATTTATAAATCTTATTGGATAATTCAGAAGTCTGGTTATTTTGTTCCTGAATTAGTGCTTCAATTTTAACAATTTGTTCTTGTAATGATTTTTGGGTTGCTTGATTTTCTTCGATTTCTGCAAGGATTTTTGCTTTTTCAGCTTCAAGCTGTGAAATCACAACAGTAAGCTCGTTTACCCTTTCGATAATCTTTCTTTGCTGGTCTGTGATAAAGGATTTTTCCTTGTCAAGCGAACCTAAATTTTTACTGATATCGGCTAAAGTTTCAGCGGCCTTTAAAACCGTGCTGCGTGCTTGAAGCGTTGCGCTTTCATCTTGCGAAATTGCAGCCAGCAATTTAGTAAGCTCGTTATTTAACTGTTGCTGCTTGGTTGCAAGTGTTTGCTTATCAATAGCGCACTTTTCAAGGTTTTGCTTTTGAGCTGTGATTGCCTTTTCTAAAAGACGTAATTTTTCTTTACGCTCTGCCGTATCGGTGTTAAGGCGTGACATTTCAGCCCTGATTGCCGAAACCTTTTCATTATAAAGGTCCTTTTGGCCCTTCATTTTTTCGTGGCTTAAGGATTTAGAAAGAATTTCGCCGTGTAATCTATCAATAACCTGGTCGATTTTCTGTATTTCTTCACGGCTAAAGTTAGCACGGTGTATCGCTTCGTCCAATTCCTGACTTCTTAACGCGCTTTCTTCTTTAAGACCTTCAATACGTGTGAAAATCTTTTCTTTAACAGAGTTTGCGTTGTCGTATTGGTACAAATAATTGTTAACTTCATGGTACTTAAGCTCTTCTGAAAGCATTCTGTACTTTTTAGTCTTTTCAGCGGCGTTATGTAACGGCTCAAGCTTCTTTTCCATAAGTGAAGTCATGTCAAAAATTCTGACAAGGTTGCCGTGTACCCTTTCAAGCTTACGCTCTGTTTCAAGCTTTTTAACCTTTGCTTGAGCAATACCAACGGCTTCTTCAAAGATAGAACGTCTGTCTTCAGGCTTTGACTCAACGATTTGTTGAACCTTACCCTGACCGATTACAGAATAACCGCTCTTTGATACGCCACATTCATGCAAAAGCTTAACAATCTCACGTAAAAGTGACGGTTGCTTGTTAATGTAGTATTCACTTTCGCCGCTCCTAAATAGCTTACGCGTTAAGATAACTTCGCTATAATCAACGCTCTTGAAAATCTTTTCAGAGTTGTCAAAATAGAGCGAAACTTCGCAATAAGAAAGTGATTTTCTGTTCTGCGTACCACTAAAAATTACGTCGGACATCGCTGAACCACGTAATGATTTTGCAGACTGCTCACCTAAAACCCAGCGGATTGCGTCAGCAATATTTGACTTACCGCAACCGTTTGGACCAACGATAGCAGTAACGCCGTTATTAAAAATAATTTCAACTTTATCGGCAAAGGATTTAAAACCCGCCATTTCTATTTTTTCAAAATTCAACTTCAGTTATTCCTTATTTGTCAAAATTTGTAAAGCCTTAAAAGCAGCTTGCTGTTCGGCTTTTTTATGTGATTTGCCTTGTCCATCGGCAATTTGCTTACCGTTTATTGAAACCGCCACCAAAAAGCTTGGGTTATGTGGCGGACCGCTTGAAGAAATCACCTTGTAAGTAATTTCGCCAAGCTTATGCTTTTGTACGTGGTGCTGAAGGGCTGTTTTATGGTCACTATCAATGCTTTTATCTGTTTGCTCAAATATAACCTTGTCAAAATCAAGCATTCTGAAGATAAAATCTTTAGCAGAAGATAATCCGCCGTCAAGATAAATTGCACCGACTATGGCTTCAAATAAATTTTCGCTCAAATTTATTCGGCTATCGTCAAACTGCAAGCGTTCACCCTTACCCATAATGATAAAGCTGTCAAGCCCAGCATTAATTATGGCGTTTGCAAGCGGACGCTTTGAAACAAGCTGTTGTTTAAATCTTGTCAACCTGCCTTCATCTGCACCCGTTGCGGTCAAAAACAAACGTTCTGCCGCCACAAGGCCTAATACCGAATCGCCTAAAAATTCCAAGCGTTCGTTGTTTTGAGCTTCGGTATGCTCGTTTGTATATGAAGCGTGGGTCAATGCCTTTTTAATAAGGTCTTTATCCTTAAAAACGTAACCAATCTTGCCTTCTATGGTCGATAAGTGGTCTAACATATTAATAATTTAAGTTGTCAACCGTGCGTGGGAACGGCAAAACGTCACGGATATTAGATATACCTGTCAGGTACATAATCATGCGTTCAAAGCCTAAACCAAAGCCAGAGTGCTTAACGCCGCCGTATTTACGTAAGTTCAGATACCACCAATAATCTTCTTCGTTAAGACCGCATTCCTGCATGCGTTGACGGAGTACGTCAATCCTTTCTTCACGCTGACTGCCGCCGATAAGCTCGCCAATGCCGGGCACTAATAAATCTGTTGCGGCAACGGTCTTACCATCATCGTTTAAACGCATATAAAAGGCTTTGATTTCCTTTGGATAGTCAGTTAGGAATACAGGCTTTTTAAATACGGTTTCAGTAATGTATCTTTCGTGCTCGCTTTGTAAATCACAACCCCAGAATACCGGGAATTCAAATTTATCCTTGTGCTTTTCTAAAATCTTGATTGCTTCTGTGTAGCTTAAGCGCACAAAGTCGTTATTAACAATATTGTTTAATCTTTCAATCAAGCCGTTGTCAACGAATTGGTTAAAAAATTGCAATTCGTTCGGGCAGGTTTGCATTACGTGATTAATGACAAACTTAACCATTGCTTCAGCAACTTCCATATCGTCCTGAAGGTCAGCAAAAGCCATTTCAGGCTCAATCATCCAAAACTCTGCAGCGTGGCGCGCCGTGTTTGATTTTTCAGCGCGGAAGGTTGGACCAAAGGTATAAACGTTGCCGTACGCTAAAGCAAAGGTTTCAGCGTTTAACTGTCCTGATACGGTTAAGGAAGCCTTCTTACCGAAAAAGTCTTGGGCAAAATCAACCTGACCGTCATGGGTGCGCTTGGGCTTGTCTATATTCATAGTTGTTACCTGGAACATTTCGCCGGCACCTTCGCAGTCGCTACCCGTAATAATTGGCGTATGAACGTAAACGAACGACCTTTCATTAAAGAATTTATGAATAGCAAAAGCCGCTTCACTACGCACTCTGAACGCCGCACCAAACAGGTTTGTACGTGGGCGCAAATAAGCGATTTCACGCAAGTATTCTACGCTGTGGCGCTTCTTTTGGAGCGGATAATCGGGTTGTGAAGTCCCTTCAACCGTGATTTTCGTTGCCTTAAGTTCAAGCGGTTGTTTTGCTTCGGGTGTTAAAACGATTGTACCTTGTACTGAAAATGCTGCACCTACGTTCTGGCGCGCAATTTCTTCATAATTATCAATAAATTGGCTTTCAAAAACAACCTGTAAGTTCTTAAAGAAGCTGCCGTCGTTAAGTTCAATAAAGCCAAATGATTTAGAATCCCTGATCGTTCTTGCCCAACCCATAACTGTAACCTGGGCGTTTGCAAAGCGTTCGCTATTTGTAAAAATTTCTTTAATAAGTACGCGTTTTTCCATAAAATTACCTTAAAAATTAGTGTTTATTTAAAAGTATATATAATAATATAGCATTAAATCGCTTAAAAAGCAATCCAATTAAGACAAAAGCTTGCAAAAAATCAAATCTTTTATTGTTTTAACAATAAAAAAACAAAAAAGCGCTACTATTTTTAGATAGTAACGCTTTTTAAGCTTAAATTTGGTTAAGCAATTTGCTTTCTTATGATTTCAGGCTTTTTCTCACCCAAAACAACTTGCTTATCTATTACGATTTTTGCTATATCCGAATCAGGTATATCATACATCGTATCGAGCATTAAGTTTTCAAAAATAGTCCTTAATCCCCTTGCGCCCGTCTTAAGTTCAATGGCGCGTTTTGCAATTTCCTTTAGCGCATCGTCTTTAACGTCAAGCTCAACCTTATCAAAGTCAAGCAGCTTTTGATATTGCTTAACGATTGCATTTTTAGGCTCTGTCATAATTCTGACAAGCTGTTTTTCATCAAGCCCGGTTAACGCAACGGTGATAGGAATACGCCCGACAAATTCTGGGATTAAACCGAATTTGATTAAGTCCTGCGGTTGTACTTCATTAAAATATTCGTCAACGCGGGCATTGTTTTCATCGTTAACAACAGCACCAAAGCCCATGCCGGAGCTATCCTTGCGCCTGCCGATAATCTTATCAAGCCCAACAAACGCACCGCCTAAAATGAACAAAATATTAGTTGTGTCAATTCTGATAAGCTCTTGTTGCGGGTGTTTTCTGCCACCTTGTGGTGGAACTGAAGCAACCGTGCTTTCAATAATTTTTAAAAGCGCTTGTTGCACGCCTTCGCCTGAAACGTCACGCGTTATGGACACGTTTTCGGTCTTTCTGGCAATTTTATCGATTTCGTCAATATAAATAATACCACGTTCTGCACGGGCAATGTCGTAATCGGCATTTTGTATAAGCTTTAATAAAATGTTCTCAACGTCTTCACCAACGTAACCTGCTTCAGTCAGCGTTGTAGCGTCAGCAACCGCAAACGGGACGTTCAAGATTTTAGCAAGCGTACTTGCAAGCAAGGTTTTACCGCAGCCCGTTTGACCTAATAAAAGTACGTTAGACTTGTCGATTTCAACTTCGTCATTATTGCGTTTGCTATTTTTCGCTAACGCATTAACGCGCTTATAATGGTTATAAACGGCAACTGCAAGAACCTTTTTTGCTTTGTCCTGACCAATAATATATTTGTCAAGTTCTGCCTTTAATTGCTGTGGTTTTAAAAGATTAACGGAATCGGGCGCTATTTTAGCTTGATCTTCCTTTAAAATATCTTGGCAAATTTCAACACACTCATCACAGATATATAAGCCGTTTGGACCTGCAACAAGCGTTTTAACTTTATCTTTGGGTTTACCGCAAAAGGAACAGGAAGTTTTGTCAAAAATTTCGCTATCCATTAATACCCCCTAAATTATCTGTTTGAAAATATTTTGTCAATTAAACCGTATCTTAACGCGTCTTGTGCGGATAAATAATTATCCCTGTCGGTGTCGCGTTCAATTTGTGCTATAGAATTACCTGTGTTTTCTGCTAAAATGCGGTTTAATTTTTCCTTAAGCATTAAAATATGCTCTGCTTGAATCTTAATATCGCTTGCCTGACCTTGCATACCGCCAAGTGGTTGGTGAATCATAACTTCGCTGTTAGGTAAGCAAAAACGTTTACCTTTAGCACCGCTTGAAAGTAAAACCGCAGCCATGCTTGCAGCCATACCGATACAGATTGTTGAAACTTCGCATTTAATATAGTTCATTGTGTCATAAATAGCAAGACCTGCTGAAACGCTTCCGCCAGGGCTATTTATATACATATAAATAGGCTTGTTTGGATTATCTGCTTCAAGGTAAATAAGCTGTGCAACGACTGTGTTTGCAACAGCGTCGTTAATTTCGCCCGATAAAAAAATAATTCTGTCGTTTAATAGCCTTGAATATATATCGTAAGACCTTTCGCCTTTGTCGGTCTGTTGAACAACCATCGGGATAAGTGGCATAATATTACTCCTAAATTAAAATTATTCTGTCAAATGCGCTAATTAAGCGATTTCGTTATTTGCCGTAAGGAAGTCAAATAGCTTGTCTACAACGATTGAGTTGCGGATATATTCAACTTGACGTTCATCCATAGTCTTACGGTATTCAGCAGGCTCTTTTGAAACTGATTTAGCTTGCTCGTCAATCTTGGCGTCGATTTCTTCTTGGGTTGCTTCGATTTTTTCAAGCTCAATAATTTTACCAACGATAAGTTGCTTCTTAACGCGTGGTAAAGCAGTTTCACGATAGCTTTCCTTGATTTGTTCTTCGGTTTGGTTTGTTACCTTAAGGTAGGTTTCAAAGTTCAAGCCTTGATACATAAGTCTGTATTTAAATTGTTGAAGCATGCTTTCAACTTCGTTATTAACTAAAACGTCAGGGATTTCAACTTCAGTTTGGTCAGCGATTGCAGTTAAAAGCTTATCTTCTGTTTCGTCTTTAGCGCGTCTCTCGTTTGATTTTTGCATATTTTCACGCGTTTTTTGACGGAAAGCTTCTAAAGATTCTTCGCCGGTTGCTTCTTTAATAAAGTCATCGTCAACTTCAGGAAGCTCTTTTACGATAATTTCGTGTAACTTAATAGCGAAAACTGCTGCTTTGCCGTTAAGTGGTGCAGTATAGTCTTCCGGGAAGGTTACGTTGATATCTCTGTCTTCACCGATTGTCATACCAACAACTTGGTCTTCAAAGCCGGGGATAAATGAGCCTGAACCTAATTCAAGGCGTTGCTTTTCTGCCGTGCCGCCGTCAAATTTAACGCCGTCAACGCTGCCGCTGTAATCGATTACAACGATATCGCCGTTTTGGCAAGCCCTGTCAGTAACGGAAATTTCACGTGCGTTTCTTTCACGTACCCTTTCAACTTCAGCATCAAGCTGTTCATCGGTTACATTATACTCAACCTTCTCAACTTTTATACCCGTGTACTGACCAACTTTAACTTCTGGCATTACAGGAATCATAGCAAAGAATTCAATACCTTCTTCACCGATATCGCCAAGACCGAATTGTGGGTCGCCGATAACGTTGATTTCTTTAGCTTCCTTAACCATAATTTCCGGATAATATTGGTTAATTGCAACGTTGATTGCGTCTTCATAAAATGCTTCTTTACCGTAAACCTTGCAGATTACGTTAAATGGAACGTGACCTTTTCTGAAGCCTTGGATAGCATATTTACCCTTATTTTGTTGGTATGCTTTTAAAATAGCAGCTTCCCAATCTTGTTTGTCAAGCTTAACAGTCAATTTAACCTGGCTCTTTTCCTGTTTTTCAAATGTGTAATTCATAATATCTCCTAAAAAAATCTTATTTTTTCAATTCAGCCCAAATATTTTAACAAAATAATAAAATAATGTAAAGTTTTTGCGCCAATTATTTGCAAATTTATTGTTTTTTGATATAATTAGTTAAGAAAATACTTAACTTTAGTTAAATTTTGTTTTGGTGAACTAATGCCTCAAGATGCTTTTTCAATTTTTCATACCGCAAAAGAGCTTAATAATTTGCTTGTGGGTGGGAAAATAGATAAAATCAATCAGCCCGATAAAGATAGCTTACTTTTATACTTAAGGGCCAATAATCAAAACGTAATGCTTTCTGTCAGCGCAAAGGCTGAATCGGCACGCGTTTGTTTAACGTGCGAAAAATTACCCGCACCAATAAACGCCCCTGCGTTTTGCATGCTTTTAAGAAAGCATCTGTCACACGCCGTTATAAAAGAAGTATCTTCCGTCCCATTTGAACGTATAATTAAGATTATTTTTGAATCTAAAAACGATTTGCGTGAAGAAACAACAAAGATTATTTATGCCGAAATTATGGGTAAATATTCAAATATAACTTTAACCGAAAACGGTATTATTTTAGGTGCGATAAAGCAATCGCCTTCCATTGAAGGCTTAAGACCGATATTCCCGGGGCTTAAATATGTTCTACCAAAACCACAGGATAAGATTGAGCTATCAGATAAAGCTTGTGCTATTGAAGCGCTTAAAGGATATAATGGTTGCGATTTACCAAGCTTCATCTTTAATACGTTTAAAGGTGTGTCTTATCAAACTGCACTTGAAATTGTTGAAAGATATTTTGTCAAAATCAATCAATTTACGTTTGACATAAAAACTTTTAATATCGAAGATTTTTACAAGCATTTTTTAGATTTTTACAACAATACCGATATAAAGGCAAACGTCGTTTTACAAAGGGATACAAAGGACTTTTTCGTTACCGACTATATAACGATTGATAAGGACAAAACCTATTATAATTCAATCAACGAAGCCATTGATAGCTACTACACAAAGCGCAATAATGCAAAAAGCTTTGAAGATAAAAAACGTAAGCTTTCAGATATAGTAAAAGCTTACGAAAAGAAAATTAATAAAAAATATCAAATTGCATTAGAAAAGCTTTTAAACTGCGCTGACATGGAAAATAATATGATCTACGGTCAGCTGCTTATTGCAAATTTATACAGAATACCCGTAGGTGCATCAAGCGTTACACTTGAAAACTATTACACGGAAAGTCAAGAACCAATAACAATAAAATTGGATAATAAGTTAAGCGGGAAAGAAAACGCCGAAAGGTATTTTAAAAAGTACAATAAAGAAAAAAAGACCGTAAAGGCAGTTGAGCCGCAAATTGAAGAACTTAAAAGCTTGCTTTCTTATATATCTTCCCTTTTTGATGAAATTGAGCTTTGTAAGTCAATGATAGATTTTATTGAAATCGAAGAAGAATTACAGTTAATCGGATTGATAAAATCGCAGACAAAATCAAAGAAAACAAAATCCCCAAAATCTGTATTCAGAACGTACAATTATCTTGGATTTGACATTTTTGTAGGCAGAAACAACCTGCAGAACGAAAGGCTTTTAGCTGAAGCAAATCGAACCGATTTATGGCTGCATACTAAAGATTATCACTCTTCACACGTAATTATACGTACCGAAACCAAGCCTGTGCCCGATATGGTACTATTATTTGCAGCAGAGCTTTGTGCTTATTATAGCAAAGCACAAAATGCTGACAAGGTACCTGTTGACTATACGTTAAGGAAATACGTTAAAAAGCAACCAAACGGCAAAATAGGCTCGGTTTTTTACACAGATTATAAAACAATTTTGGTTACACCAAACCCACACGATTAATTTTAAAGGGCGTATGCTTTGCATACACCCTTTTTTAATTAAGTACAACGTCTTTTAATTTATCGTATTTATTCAATGCAACCTTTTTAAGCATTTGTATATTTGAGCCATCGCTAAACGCTTGGTCTGAAAGCTTTTTTGCAAGGAAAATCGCCGCGGTGGTGTATTTTAATCCACCAAGCTCTGTAATCATTTTGCCGCTTTGGCGCGTACCTAAAAAGTCACCGCCACCACGTTCAGAATAGTCAATTTCAGAAATTTCAAAGCCGTTATCCGTATCTTTGATTGCCGTTAATCGCCTGATTGCAGTTTCAGCTTGGCTATCAGACAGCAGGAAGCAATAGCTTGATTCATTACCGCGCCCGACGCGCCCCCTTAACTGGTGCAGCTGTGAAAGCCCAAATCTATCCGCGCTGAAAATACACATTATCGTTGCATTTGGCACGTCAATACCAACTTCAATTACAGTTGTTGATACGATTGCATCAATTTTGCGTGCTTTAAAATCGAGCATTATTTCAGTCTTTTTTGTATCTTTCATTCTGCCGTGCAAAAGTTCTATGCGCACAGATGGCAGTTCCTTTACAAGCTCTTCATAAATTTCAGTTACGCTTAAAACCGCGCCTTCGTCATCACCGTCAATTTTAGGACAGACAAAGTAGGCTTGTCTTCCGTTTTTGATTTGTTCTTCAACAAATTTAAGCATACCTTGATATTTGACACGTGGAACGATTCCCGTTTGAATTTTAGCGCGTGAAACTGGCTTATCTAGTATGGTTGATATATCAAGGTCACCGTAAAAAATGAGTGAAAGAGTGCGTGGAATAGGCGTAGCACTCATAATTAACACGTCAGGCTCTAAACCCTTTTGTACAAGCTTGTTTCGTTGTGCAACACCAAAACGCTGCTGCTCATCACAAACACATAAGCTTAAGTTTTTAAACTTAACGCTGTCTTCAAGTAAAGCATGCGTACCGACAACAACTTGATATTCGCCGTTTTGTATTGCCTTTTTTGTCGCTGATTTTTCGGAAGCAGATACCGAGCCACTTAAAAAACCAATTTTAAACTCGGGCAAAAATCGCTGAACTAATGCGTAATTTTGCTTTGCTAAAACTTCGGTTGGGGCAAGAAGTGCTGCTTGATAACCACTTTGAACCGCCATAAACAAGGCACACATTGCAACCGCGGTTTTACCGCACCCAACGTCGCCTTGCAGTAGTCTGTTCATAACGACAGGCTGTTTTAAATCCTTATAAATATCGTTAATTGCGGCTTTTTGACCGTTTGTTAACTCAAAACCAAAACGCTTTGAAAAGGCGTTAAGCTGCTGACCTGTTACCGAATATCTGTTTAGCCTTAATTGTTGTCTGTCACCCTTTATAAACTTAAAGGCTGAAATCAATATATAATATTCTTCGGTGGCGATACGCTCGCTTGCAAGAGAAATTTCCTGCATATCCTGCGGATTGTGAACGGATAAAAAGGCTTCTCTTAAGTCAGATAACCCATAAACCGCGCTGTAATGCTCCGGAATAACAGAAGAAATATTGACTTTAGTTAGTGCGTCACGTATAGCGTTTCTCACAACGCGCTGCGTAAGAGCGCCTTTTAACGGATAAACCGGTACAATCCCCTTCAAATTTACGTTATTATCACACAACTCAAAGGTAGGATTTGCCATTGAAAGCCCATAGCGATTGCGAACACGCCCATAAAACAGATAGGTTTCGCCTTCTTTAAGCTTTGCACGCACGTAAGGTTGATTGAACCAATACACGGTAAAAGGTTCACCGTCCTGCACGCACATAATTTTAAAGACCGAGCGCCCTGCACGCTGTGGAACGTATTCGGGGATAGCAACGACGGTTGCTTTAGTCAGCGCAAAATCGTTATGCTGTACGTCAATAAGGCTAACTTGATTGCGCATATCCAAATAAGCACGCGGAAACAACCGCACAAGTTCTTCTGCGGTTGTTATATTCATCTTATTCAAATCTGCAATGCGCTTATCCGATAAGCCTTTAACGTAACGTAATTCCATATTAATAAAAAGGGAAAACGATTAAGTTTTCCCGTAAAATTTATTCTAAAGATAAAATATAGTAGTAAACCGATTGACCGCCGTTGTAGCATTCAACGTCACAGTCAGGATACAATTCAGCAACGTCGTGCCTTAATTGAATTGCATCTTGTTCCTTAACGTCAATACCGTAATAAATATTGATAAGCGTGTGGTTTTTATCCTTAAGCTTTTCAATAAGCTTGATTGTTGCGGCAGAAACCGTGTTTGCTTTTGATAAGATACGCTTGCTGTTTAAGCCGATAAAATCGCCTTTTTTAAGGTTAAATCCGTTAACGGTGGTATTTCTTACGGCGTAAGTTACCTGTCCGTCAGAAACGTTATCGATAGCGTGTAACATATTCATCAAGTTTTCATCAGCCGGTGCTTCAGGATCGTATGCCATAGCTGCTGATAAGCCTTGTGGAATGTTTTTAGTAGGAACAACAACGATTTTTCTGCCTTCAACCAATGATTTTGATTGTTCAGCAGCTAAAATAATGTTCTTGTTGTTCGGGAACACGAAGATTGTTTCAGCGTTAACCTGTGCGATTGCGTCGGCAATGTCACTTGCGCTTGGATTCATTGTCTGACCGCCTTCGATAACCTTATCGCAGTTGAGTTCCTTGAACATTTCAGCAAGACCTGCGCCTTGAGCAACTGAAATAAGACCGATTGGCTTGCGTTCAGCTTCGTATTTTTTGATTAATGCTCTGTTTTGTTCGAGCATATTTTCGATTTTAATCTTATCAAGCTCACCTAAAGCAAGTGCTTTTGTAAGCGCGTGACCAGGATTGTTTGTGTGAACGTGAACCTTAACAAGCTCTAGGTCGCCGATACAAATTACGCTGTCGCCGATTGTACAGAGTGATTCACGAAGTCTGTCAATATCTGCAAGTGTTGTACGTTTTTTAAGATTAATAATAAAAAATTCAGTACAATACGCGAATTCTATGCTGCTTAAACTTTGCAAATCAACAACGACAGGCTCTTCTTTTTGTGGTTGCTCTTCAACAGCTTCAACTTCTTCTTGTGGGACATCTTCAATGGTTTCACCGCGGAGTGCAGCGTTCATACCCTTAAAAATGATAAGTAAGCCCATACCACCGGAGTCAACAACGCCTGCTTTCTTTAAAACAGGTAATAAATCCGGCGTAGAAGCAAGTGCGATTTCGCCTGCTTCAATAATATTAGCAAAGAATTGCTCAAAATCCTTAACCTTTTGGTTTTGTGCAGATGCAGCCATCAAGCGACAAACGGTTAAGATTGTACCTTCCTTTGGTTTAGAAACTGCAGCGTATGCTGTGTCAGTTGCGGCCTTCATAGCCTTAACGAAGTCTTTAATGGTGATTTCATTTAAATCACGGAAGCTTTTGCAAAGACCTTTAAAGATTTGTGAAGTAATAACGCCCGAGTTACCCCTTGCGCCGCGAAGTGCACCTTTAGAAACAAGGTCACAAATATCGCTTAAACGGTTAGTGTGACATTCCTTTAAGCCCCTAACCGCAGATTGCATTGTCAAGCCCATGTTGGTACCGGTATCCCCGTCAGGAACCGGGAAAACGTTTAGCGCGTCAACCTTTTCTCTGTTTAAATCAAGTAATTTTGACGCATATTCAACCATTTTACCAAACATTGCGCCGTTAATCGTTTTTATCATAATAATCCTAAATCCAAAATTTTTTTATAGTTTAACACCGACAATATTAACGTTAACCGTATCAACAACCATACCTGCAGAATGCTCAACAGAATATTTGATTGTCTGCTTTAAAGCTTCTGCAACGGCTGAAAGCGAAACGCCAAACTTAATAATAACGTAAACGTCAATAAAAATCTTGTCGCCATTTGTTACAACCTTTGTACCAGGGCAACGTGTTTTTTTGCCAAATAGGCCGTCAACTGAATCCTTAACACCCTTTGAAACAAGCTCAACTATGCCGTAGCAATCCAACGCAACATGGGAAACAATCCTTGCGATTGCTTCTTCAGAAATTAAGATTTTACCGTAAATGTTTGTTGTGCTTACAGCCATAATTACATACTACTCCTATTTAACTGCATCTATTTTACTATAAAATGAATACTTTTGCAATCATTTTTAAACAAATTTTAATGATTTGGCAAAAAGCGGCCAAAATATCAATCTTTTTTTTAAAAAATGCAAATATGTTGAAAAAATTAGTAAAAAAAAGTTGATTTTTAAATTTATTAGTGTTATATTAATAAGGCTGAATTCTAAAACGTGTCGGAGGTGTTAATATGTCAAGAGTTTGCAGCGTATGCGGTAAAGGTAAATTGAGTGGTAACTTGGTTAGCCACAGTAATCGCAAAACACCACGCTCCTACAATGCGAACGTTCAGAAGGTTAAAGTCGTTAAAGACGGAACTGTATCCTCTGCTTACGTTTGTACTCGTTGCTTAAAGAGCAATAGCGTTGAAAGAGCATAATTTTTTATCCGGTCGCGCCTATTTTGCGACCTTTTATTTTTTCTTTAAAAAAAGCGACTACCCTTAATTGGTGGTCGCTTTTTTGCTATACTTTTTTATGCGTTTTTAAGTGATAATACCGCGTGCGCGCGCGATTCAGCTTTAAATATAGTGTTACCGGAAACTATTACGTTAGCCCCTGCCTCTTTTGCAAGCTTAACCGTATCGTTATTGATACCGCCGTCTATTTCAAGCAATATATCCTTGTCAATTTGGTCTATTTTAGCCCTTAAGTACTTTACGTTATCAAGTGTTTCAGCAATGAACGATTGACCGCCAAAGCCGGGATAAACGCTCATAACAAGCACCATATCGCAAAGCGGCAAAACGTCGTCTAAAACGCTTGCCTTGGTATTTGGATTAATAACCGCACCACACTTTACGCCAAAGGATTTGATAAGCTTTAAAACGTCAGCTAAATTATCCTTGCAGGCTTCATAATGCACGGTTATAAAATCAGCACCTGCTTTAGCAAAGGCTTCAACGTACTTTTCGGGCTCAACAATCATAAGGTGACAATCAAGTGGTAAGCTTGTAACCTTTCTTATATCGCTTATCATTTTGATACCGAAAGTGATATTTGGCACAAAAACCCCATCCATTACGTCGCAGTGTATAATGTCCGCACCGGAATTTTCTAAAGAAATAATATCACTTGCCATATTGGCAAAATCAGCCGAAAGTATCGACGGTGCAATTTTAATATCTACGTTTTTCATATTCTTTTATTTCCTTATAAATCTGACAATAGCGGTTATATCTATCCTTGGAAATCTTGCCATCTAGAACTGCTTCTTTTACCAAGCAATCGGGCTCGGCAACGTGTGCACAGCCTACAAAGTAACACTTACCAAGATAAGGTGCAAAATCTGAATAATAATTACAAAGCTCATTGCTTGCAACTTGCGCATCAAGCGCAGAAAAACCTGGGGTATCGACAATCATTATATCGTCGCAATAATGTATCTCGCGGGAAGTTGTTGTATGTCTGCCGCGCCCAGTTTTATCGCTCAAGCTGTTAACGCGCTTATCAATATCAAAAATGGCGTTAACTATTGAAGTTTTGCCAACCGCAGATTGTCCTGCAAATGAACAAAGCGTATTTTTAAGCGTGTTTTTAAGTCTTTCAATACCTTCGCCCGTTATTGCGCTAACAATGAAAATATCGTCAACAGCACCCTTATAATTAGCTAAAACGTATTCTGAAGTCTTATTTGACAGGTCGCATTTATTCACCGTTATATAAACGCCGATTTTTGCTTGTCGGCACTGAATAATAAGCTTGTCAATCAATAAATAATCGGGCTCGGGCTCGTGCGCGATAACGATATTAACGCTATCAACGTTAGCAACGCGCGGTCGAGAAATGCTTGTTGTGCGCTCATATATTTTTGTGATAACTCCGTTATCAAACTCAACGATATCACCCGTGACAATTTTTACGTCAGAAAGCTTTAAATTACCCCTTGCAACACAAACGTATTCCTTATTATCTGCTAAAATAGTAAATTCTTTTGAGCGACTTCTAATTACTCTACCTTTAATTGGAATCGCCCCCTTCCTGAATAAATTTACGCCGAAGCTGTCCGCAAGCGCCTTCAATATCGTTACCCATTTTACGCCTTAAGGTTACAGAAAGCCCTAACTTTTCAAGCTTTTCCATAAAGGCTTTAGCACCCTTGTCCGAAGTACCAATAAGATTGCGTTCCTTTACGCTGTTAAGCCTTATAAGATTAATATGGCAAGGCTTGCCCGCAAAAAGCTTTTTAAGCTCTAAAGCGCACTCGTTAGTATCGTTTTCGCCAAGAATAAGTGAATATTCAATATAATACCTTCTTCCGGTCTGCTTAAAATAATAATCAAGCGCGTCAACCGTTTGTTGTACGGTGTAAGCCTTGGCAATAGGCATAATTTGTTGGCGCTTTGTATCAAACGGATTATGTAAGGACAAGGTTAAGTTTACAGGATAGCCTTCGCCTGCAAGCTTTAACATTTCGGGCACAAGGCCACAGGTTGATAGGCTTAAATTGCGCGGACTGATATTTATCCCGCGTTTATCCGACATTAACGATAAAAATTTGATTACGTTTTGATAGTTATCAAGCGGCTCGCCACTCCCCATCAAAACAACGTTTGTTATTTTGCGATTATTAATATCGCCGCCCAAGCGACGGTTAACAACCAAAATCTGCGATAAAATTTCGCCCGGCGTCAGGTTGCGGATAAGCCCTTGCAGTGTTGAAGCGCAAAACGCACAGCCCATTCTGCAACCAACCTGCGTTGAAACACACAAGGTGTTGCCGTAGGTGTAGCACATTAAAACGCCTTCTATAACGTTACCGTCGTTAAGCTTGTATAAAAACTTTTTCGTGCCGTCCTTTGACGTTAATTCCTGAATAATCTCAAGCGCGTTATCGCTGAATTTTTCAAGCAGTTTTTCCTTTAAGGCTTTAGAAATATCGCTCATATCCGAAATAGCCTTACCGTTTGCAAGATTACCAAAAATTTGCCCTGCACGGTATGGCTTTTCACCAAGCGTAACTATTAAATCACGTAATTCATCAAAAGAATAGTCTGCTAAAATCATTTTTTCCTTACTAATTTACAAACGTAAAAGCCTACGCCGCACGATAAATGCGGTAAAAATTGCAGCCCATACTCGGTTTTCAAGCAATTAAGCGGGCTTGAAATAGTTTGCACTTCAAAATTTGCGTTAGTATTTAAAAACTTTTCAACGATTTTATCGTTTTCGGCTTTAAATAGTGAACACGTTGAATAATATATTGCGCCGGCCTTCTTAACGTAATTAGCGCAGTTATTTAAGATACCATACTGAACGGGCAACAATCGGTCAATATAGTCTTTGTTTTTAAGTTTAATATCCGGGTTTGGCGAAAGTGTACCGTAGCCACTACAAGGCACGTCACATAAAACTGCGTCAAACCTTTCTTTATATTCAGGGTCAAAAATTTGCGAATCTTTCTGAAGCGCCGTAACGTTGTCAGCGCCCATACGCGCTTTATATGCATTAATTAACTCAACGCGATGTGGGTGTAGCTCAAAGCTTGTTACCGTTTTAAACCGCTCTGCAAGATATACTGACTTCCCACCCGGCGCTGCACAAGCATCTAAAAGGTTTCCACATTCAGTTATAACGTCACAAATTGCAACCGAACCTATTGATTGAAAGGTAAAAATCCCCTTATTGAAATCGTCGTTAATTTTTATCTTTTCTACTGCAAAAAGGTTGTCAAAGGGCGTTTTTTCATACACGTATCCGTTATTTGTTAAGTATTCTTCTCCGTTGATTTCTTTCTTAAAGCGAACAAAGGTTTTTTCCTTATTAAAAGCAATAATCCTTTCAGCAGTTTCAGCTCCGTAATCTTTTAGTAAAATATCAAGTGCAAATTGCGGGTAAGAATATTTAAGTGACAAATTTTTGCTAACATTTTCAGAAAGCGCCCCTATATTTTGGCTGAATTTACGCAAAATTGCGTTTACAAAGCCGCTATTAGCCCCTTTACCGATTTTTTTAGTCAGTTCAACTATATTATCAATAACGGCATAAGGCTTTTTTTCAAGATGATAAATAGCGTACATTGCAATTTTAAGCAAAATAACTATCACAGGCTTTGGCCTTTTTTGGCACAGACAATCAATAAAATAGTTAAGCTCGATATCCCTATCCAAAACGCCATAAACGATTTTTGTCGTTTTAGGCCTGTTTATCTCTTCAATAGGCACGTCGTTAATCGCCTGCTTTAAAAAAGCACCTTCGCGGTAAACCTTGTTTAAAATGCAATAGCTATCGTAAAAAATCGTTACCATTTAAGCAGGTCACCTACGTTAATTTTTCTACCAAGTAAAAAGTCGCGCGCCATTAAACGCTTTCCGCCTTCAAGCTGAAGCTGTAAAATCTGAAGCGCACCTTGACCGCACGCAACGACTAATCCGTCGTTTAAGTCGGCTGAAATTACACATCCTGGGGCGGCGGTTTGATTAGCTTTTACAGCTTCTGCCGACATAATCTTTAAGACCTTGCCGTTTAGCCCCGTGAAAGCACACGGCCAAGGATTCATACCCCTTATATGGTTAAATACTTGGGTGCAATCCTTTGTCCAATCAATAACGCCGTCTTCCTTTTTAATCATTTTAACGTGCGTTGCCTTGGTATCGTCTTGCTTTATAGGTGTGATAGTGCCTTCTTCAATCTTATCAAGCGTTTCAATTAACAATTCTGCACCGATAACCGATAACCTGTCAAAAAGCTCACCAGCGGTTTCATTATTTCCGATTGGTGTTTTTCTGACAGAAAGCATATCGCCCGTATCAATACCGATTTCAGTTTGCATAATGGTTACGCCAGTTTCCTTATCGCCGTTTAAAACCGCGTACTGAATTGGCGCAGCACCCCTATATTTTGGTAAAAGTGAACCGTGTACGTTAATTATGCCGTGCGGACAGATATCAATAATTTCTTGTGATAAAATCTGACCATATGCACAGCTTATCATAATATCGGCGTTCAAGCTTTTAAGCTCTTCAACGCCTTCTAAACGGATTTTGTTGTATTGTAAAACCTTTAAGCCGTTTTCAAGCGCAAGCTTTTTTACAGGGGAAAAGGTAATCTCTTGCTTTCTGCCAACGGCTTTATCGGGCTGGGTGACAACCGCAAGGATTTCATGATGGGATTTTATTAATAATTGTAGTGACGGAACGGCAAAATCGGGCGTTCCTAAAAAAACTACTCTCAATTTTCTGATACCTCAATGCTCGTGGCCTTATCAATGTATAAAATGCCGTCTAAATGGTCGTTTTCGTGGCAAATTGCACGCGCAAAAAAGTCTTCAGCAACAAGCTTAAATGGCTTACCGAATCTGTCTTGCGCCTTGATTGTAACCTTTTTAGGGCGTTGAACCTGACCGTATTTACCCTGAACCGATAAACAGCCTTCAGCGCCGTCTTGCGTGCCTTGTGTCTTGATAATTTCAGGATTAACGAATTCAAAATAGCCTTCGTCAACCATTACGATAAAAATTCTGCGTAAAACGCCAACCTGAACCGCGGCAAGACCCGCACCTTCAGCTTTTATAAGGGTGTCACGCATATCGTCGATAAGCTGATGAGTTTTTGCACCAAAATCGGTTACTTCAAATGATCTTTTTCTTAAAACAGGGTCGCCCTGTTGAACAATTTTTCTTATAGCCATATTACACCTAATTAAGGCTTGACGGATTAAGCTCAACGTAAACTAAAACCTTGTTCGTGGTTTTAGGCAGCGCGATTTGATAAATTTTATCAATAACGTCGTCCGCGCCTTGCTTAACACGCATAAGCACTTGATATCTGTATTTATTTTTAAGCCGCTTTATCGGCGATTTCATTTTATTGTAGAATAGAAATTTTTCACGGTTTTTATCGTAATATACGACAAGCTCTTCGTGTATAGAACGTAAGGCTTCAAGGGCAAGCTCGTCATTTTCGCTTTCAATCATAACCCTGACGATTGTCGCGTAAGGCGGATAGCAAGTGGTTTTACGCAACATATTTTCACGCTCGTAAAAGCCCTTGTAATCGTAATGGGTTGCATATCGCAAAATTGCGTTATCTGGCTGATAGGTCTGCAAGACAACCACGCCCTTTTGGTCTGCGCGTCCGCTACGTCCGGCAACCTGGGTAAGCAGCTGAAAGGTCCTTTCGCCACTTCTGAAATCAGAAAAGAACAAGCTCATATCCGCATCAAGAACACCAACAAGGGTTACCGCAGGAAAGTCATGCCCTTTAGCAATCATTTGCGTACCGACCAAAATATCGGCTTTGTGCTCGGCAAATTGGGAAATTATGTTAAAATGTCCTTCTTTGCTTCGCGTTGTGTCGTTATCCATACGCAAAATTCTTGCCGTTGGCAAAAGCTTTTTAAGCTCTTCAACGATTTTTTGCGTACCAACGCCAACGTAATTAATGTGAATACTTCCACAATCGGGACAAGCAGGTAAAAGCTTATAGTTTGCACCGCAGTAATGGCACTTCAAAACGTCACCAACAACGTGATAATTAAGCGCAACGTCACAATTTTCACACTTTGCAACGTAACCGCATTCCCTGCACACGATATGGCGCGAATACCCACGCCTGTTTAAAAAGATTATTGCTTGGTTGCCTGCTTCAATGCATTTTTGAAGCTCTTCCTGCAATGCAGAAGAAAAGGGCGAATTATTACCGCGCCTGATTTCCGTACGCATATCTGCAATAATCATTTCAGGTAAAGGCTTTTTGTTTATTCGGTTTGGCATATTGACAAGGTTATATTCCCCGTCTTCAGCAAGCTTATAGGTCGCAACCGAAGGCGTTGCACTACCCAAAACAAGCTTACAGCCGTTATATTCAGCGCGGAAAAGCGCAATGTCTTTCGTATCGTATCTTGGTGAAGACTCGCTGACGTAACTGCCGTCGTGCTCTTCGTCAATGATAATAACGCCTAAATTTTCAAGTGGTGCAAAAATTGCACTTCTTGCGCCGATACAAATTTTTGCTTCACCGCTCCTTAAACGCCACCACTCGTCAAAACGCTCGCCTGCGGAAAGTCCACTATGAATAATTGCGGCGTTATCCTTAAACGTTGCGCGAAGCTGGGTTAGCATTTGGGGCGTAAGTGAAATTTCAGGCACTAATAAAATCGCCGTTTTTGATTGGTCAACCGCCTGCTTTATAAGGCGCAAATACACTTCGGTTTTACCGCTACCCGTTACGCCGTGAATAAGCGTTACCGTTTTATCTGTTGAATTAACCGATTCAATAGCCGCAATTTGACCGTCAGTTAAGGTTACTTCCTTCCTGCTTCCGGTCATTTCTTCGTATGGGGAGCGGTTTTCACGTGCTTCGGTTATATTAATAAAGCCAAGCTCTGTAAGCTTGTTTACCGCGCTGGGTGAAAATTCCTTATTAAGCTCTGCAACCTTGACCATCTTGCCGTCGGATAGATATTCAAGAACGGCTTTTTGCGCTTTTGCATTGCTTGGCAAGCTATTAATTATTTCAAAAACGTCGATATCGTCTGTAATTTTAGCAAATCGTATAAGTTTAACCCTGACTTTGCCTTTACGCATCTCACTCGGCAAAAATTGGCGCAGTGCAAGCGCGCAAGGTATATGGTACTTATCGCACATAAAGCGCATAAGCGCAATGCCTTCTTCGCAAATTGCAGGCGTTTCGTCAATAATCCTTACGATAGATTTAAGGCGTGAGCTTTCAAACTCACTTTTGTCCTTTAAACCAATAACAACGCCTTCTATTTTCATACTGCCAAAGGGCACGACAACGCGACTGCCAACCTGAACGTTTTTATCAAGGCAGTCGTAATCGAAAATTTTATCTACGTCACTATGGGCTATGTCAACAATAACTTCAGCTATCATAAGTTTTTATCCATAACAAAAAATATGCCCATAGTTAGAACTATGAACATAAAATTGTTGGTAAAGATTAGTATTTTGTTGCAGTAACTTTACCGTCGTAAATTTCTTCAGCGGCAAGGGATAATGGTTTTTCGTTGTTTGGCAAATCCTTTGCGCCACTGTTTTGCGCGTTATCAAGTATTTGGCGTGCACGCTTGCTTGCAACAACGCAAAGTGAGTATTTAGAGCCGACTTTTTCAGCTAAAATGTCAATTGGTGGTTCGTGAATCATAATCTGTATCTCCTATTTATGTAGTGGGCTAAATTGCCAATTATTCTATATTTTGAATTTGTTCTCTTATCTTTTCAATTTCACATTTAAGCTTTAAGCCGCAATCTGTGATAATGATATCGTTTGATTTGGAACAAATTGTGTTTGCTTCTCTATTAAACTCTTGAACTAAAAAGTCAAGCTTTCTGCCTGCGTTTTCGCTTTCAACAATGGCTTTGAATTGTTCAATATGCGATTCAAGCCTTGTCATTTCTTCATCAATATTGCTCTTGTCCGCAAAGATTGCAACTTCTTGCAATAGCCTTGCCTGGTCAAAGTCAACGCCTTGCATTGCTTCAGCAACCCTGTCAGTCAAGCGTTTTTGATAATCCTTTGCGATTTCAGGTGCTCTTTCGCGAATTGTTGATAAAATTTTAGTGATTTCATTAACTCGACTTAATAAATCAAGCTTTAGTTTTTCGCCTTCAACCTTGCGCATAGCGTTAAGTGCGTTAAGTGCTTCAACCAAGGTGTTAGATAAGATTTCGCCGTAGCACGAATCGTCACCGTCAGAAGTTTCAGTTAAAACGTCCGGCACGCGGATTAATGAAGAAAGTGTCAAATCATCTTCTAAATCGCCAAAATTTTGTTTTAAGGTCAAGTACGCGTCGTAATAACGTTTAGCAAGCTGAATATCGGGCGTAAAGCTTTTAAAGCTTTCACGCGTGTCTTTAAGGGTGATAAAAAGCTCTACCCTGCCCCTTGATAAATGGGCTGAAACGGTTTTACGGATTAAGTCGTCAAACTTAAGCAAAACACGCGGATATTTAGGTACTAAATCTAAAAATCTGTTGTTTACGGTTTTAAGCTCAATAACCAAATTGATACCGTCTTGATTGTATTCGGCTTTGCCGTAACCTGTCATACTATGCATACTGCACCTCACTCGCTAAATTATATATTAACATAAATAATTTAAAATATCAAGCGTTAATAAGGTTTATGAACTCATTTTCGTCAATAATTTTAACGTTTAACGCCTGTGCTTTTGCTAATTTACTGCCTGCTTCCTGCCCAGCAACAACTAAAGTTGTTAATTTTGAAACGCTTGACATAACTTCGCCGCCCAAGCTTTCAATAATCTTTTGGGCTTCACTGCGCTTGAAATTAGTCAGCGTACCCGTTAAAACAACCTTTTGCCCGTCAAGTAAATTCCCAACGACACCGCTTTCATAGGTCGGGTTAACACCAAGCTCAAGTAAACGGTTAATTTCAGCAAGATTTTCAACGTCGGTAAAATATTGATAGATATTATCAGCCAAAATCTGACCGATTTCGTTCATTTCTATAAGCTCAAACGGGGTGGCGTTTTTAAGCGCGTCAAGGCTCTTAAACCTTTTAGCCAAATCCTTTGCTGTCTTTTTACCAATGCCGTCAATGCCTATCGCAAAAATAAAGCTGTCAAGCGTACAATTTTTGGACTTTTCAACCGAATTAATAAAGTTTATGGCACGCTTTTCCTGGAAGCCTTCAAGGGACAAAACGCTCATATAATCAAGCTTGTATAAATCGGAAAATTTGCGTACGTTAAACGCATCAAAAAGAAGCGCCGCTGTCATTTCGGATACGCCTTCAATGTTCATCGCATCTTTAGATGCAAAGTTCGCCAAATTTGCCACAACGCGCGGTTTACATACCTTATTCGGGCAGAAAATATTCGCGCCAACTTCAACCAATGCGGAATTACAATAAGGACAAATCGTAGGTTTTTCCACAGATTTGCTATCATCAAAAATTTCCGTTGAGCCTAAAATTTCAGGTATGACTTCGTTACTGCGCCTAACAAGCACACGGCAAGGTATTTTAACGTTTTTACGTAAAATATCACCGTAATTATTAAGCGTTGCCTTTCTTACGGTTACGCCACATAAATCAATCGGTTTTAAATATCCTAACGGGGTTAATTTACCAGTTCTACCAACCTGCCAGACAACGTCTTTTAAAATGGTGGTTACTTCTTCGGCTTGGAACTTATACGCTATTGCCCAACGTGGGAATTTTTCGGTTGCGCCAAGCTCTTCACGCACGCTATAGCTGTTAACCTTGATAACAGCGCCGTCAGTCAAAACGTCTAAAGCCTTTCTACCGACTTCAATCTCGTTTATAGCGTTATTAAGTTCTTCTCTATCCTTGCAGATACGCAAGAAGTCAAAGACCTTAAAGCCGTTTGATTTAAGAAATTCAACAGCTTCTGTTTGCGACCTTATTATATCGTCTTCAATGTAATTTATATCGTAAAAATAAATTTCGGGCTTACGCTTTTCAGTAATTTTAGGGTCAAGGTTTCTGATTGCCCCTGCTGCCGCATTGCGCGCATTTTTTAAGATTTCATCAGCGGTTTTGTTGTATTCTTCCAACACGGAAAGCCTTATTATTGCTTCACCCTTGACTTCAAGCCTTCCTTTATAATTTATGGATAACGGAAAGGTTTTAATGGTTTTAACCTGCGCGGTTACGTCTTCACCGACTTCGCCGTTGCCACGTGTTGTCGCGCGCATAAAATAGCCGTTTTCATAGGTTAAGCACACGGTCAAGCCGTCAAACTTGTACTCAACAGTATATTCCTGTGACAAGCCTGTTTTATTGATTTTTTCAACGAAGGAGTCAAGCTCTTCCCCACTGACCGCTTTATCAAGACTGTATAGCCTTTGAATATGCGTGTGCTTTTGGAACGCAGAAATAGGCTCGCCACCAACCCGGTGTGAGGGTGAATCGGGCAATACAACCCCGGTTGAAAGTTCTAACGCTTTCAACTCATCGTACAGCTTGTCGTATTCAGAATCTGAAACGGTTGGGTTATCAAGCACGTAGTACTCGTAACCGTATCTGTTTAACAGATTCACAAGTTCCTTCATTCTTTCCATAGTTTTATCCAATTTAACAAAAATTTTATAGTAATTCGATAGGTGCGTAATCAACCGCAAGCGATTTTACGCCTACACCGTTAAATGCCACGTCAATAACAAGGTTTGCACCGTTATTTTTAACCAAAATAATTGTTCCAACGCCAAATTTTTTATGCACAACCTTTCTGCCTTGATAGTATTGGGCATGATTGTTGCCTGTATTTTGTCGCTTCGCCGTGGTTGAAGAATTCATAAAGGTCTTTGCAAAATTACCCGTTGAAGTGGTGTAATGATATTCAGCTGGCTCATCGCTTCTATACCCGTAATCTTCTTCGGTTTTATCCCTTTGGTAACGGCTTGACTGCTGACGCCCGGAAAAACGTGCAAAGCCCGAATATTGATAATCAAGCTCACTATCGCGTGGGCGTATGGCTTTAGCATCCCTTTCGTCAAGACCAAGCTTGTCTGAAACTTCGTTTAAAAAGCGTGAACGGCTTGTAAGCTGTTTTTCACCATACAAATACCTTTTGTTTGCGCGCGTAAGATACAATCTGTTTTCAGCACGCGTTATAGCAACGTACATAAGCCTGCGTTCTTCTTCCATACCTGTATCGCTACCACCAGCGCGTGAAATAGGGAAAATATTTTCGTCAAGCCCAACGATAAATACCGTTTTAAATTCAAGACCTTTTACAGCGTGAATCGTTGCGATTGAAACGTAATCGCTTGAATCAGCTTCGTCAATATCACTATAAAGTGCGATTGAGCCTAAATATTCATCTAAAGTCGCTTCTTTATTGAACCTGCAAAATTCATAAACGGAGTTTTTAAATTCGTCAACGTTCATGCGCCTTGAAAGGTTTTCTTCGGTGTTATCGACAAATTGCGACAAAAAGTTTGTATCTTCAATAACTTGATTAACCAACTTATCAAGCGTCATGCTATCGTTAAGTAGCGCAAGCTTAAATAATAATTGCTTAAAAAGCTCTAAACGCATTTTTGCGCTTGCAGATAAATCAAGCCAATCGTTTTCGCACAGCCCGTCAAAAAGGGAAATGTTTTTTTCCGTGCAATATCTTATAAGCTCGTTAATGGTTTTATCGCCGATACCGCGCTTTGGTGTATTGATAATGCGCAAAATAGCGTCGTTATCAAGCGGGTTTACGATAAAGCGTAAATATGCGGTCAAATCCTTGATTTCTTTACGCTCGAAGAATTTAAAGCCGCCAAAAACCTTAAATGGAATACGCTGACGGCCAAATTGTTGTTCGAAAGAACGCGATAAAGCGTTGATACGCATCAAAACTGCAAAATCACTATATTTTGCACCCCTTGAAACCAATGCGGAAATCTGCCTTGAAACGTAAGAGGCTTCATTAGCTTCTTCATCGCCACAAAAGTATTCTATCTTAACCCCGTCAGGGTTTTCGGTCCATAATGATTTAGGGCTGCGCTCGTTATTATTTTTGATAACGGCGTTAGCAAGCTCCAAAATCTTTTTAGTTGAGCGGTAATTCTGTTGAAGCTTGAAAACTTTAGCGTCCTTATAATCTTTATTAAAATTAAGGATATTTCTTATTTCAGCACCGCGCCAGCTGTAGATTGACTGGTCGTCGTCACCAACGACGAAGATATTGCCGTGTACGCTTGATAAAAGCTTGGCAATCTTGTATTGGATAACGTTGGTATCCTGAAACTCATCAATATGTATATAGTGGAATTTTTGCGCGTAATAGTTGCATACTTCTTCGTCTTCATCAAGCAAATGATAGGCTTTTAAAAGCAAATCGTCATAATCCATCGCATTTGACTTTTTTAAAACTTCTTCATATTCGCGATAGATTTTACAATACAATTTTACGTCGTAACCAACGCCTTCGACCGCATATCTATCCGGTGATATATCGTTGGTTTTTGCGTGTGAAATATGATATTTTGCGTTTTTTAAGATATCACCTTCTAAATTCATTTCGCTGATAATGCGCTTAATAACGCGGTCGGTATCAACTTCACTATACACGGTAAAATTATTTTTATAGCCGTCAAGCCTTTGTATATTTGCGCGGAGCATCCTTAAACACATGCTGTGAATGGTTGAAATCCACATTGCGTTTACGTCTTCGCCCACCATTTCACTCAAGCGCGCACGCATTTCGTTCGCCGCTTTATTAGTAAAGGTTATAGCAAGTATTTGTGACGGGTAGCATAAATCCTGCTCTAAAATATAAGCAATGCGTGAAGTTAAAACACGCGTTTTACCGCTACCTGCGCCTGCAAGCACTAAAACAGCGCCATCAGTTGCTGTTGCCGCTTGTAATTGTTCCGGATTAAGTTTTGCAATATATTCGTTCATCTTAAGTATTTTAACACTTTTTAGATAAATTTTCAAGCCTTTAAGGCTACTTATTATAATTAGCAAATAAATTTGCTAAATATAACCTTGCCTTTTCGTTATAAATGGTTTTCCTTTTTATACCTGTTTAATGCAACGCGGTATTTATCGGAAAGCTCCATCACGTACCTTTGTTTAGCGTCATAAGGTAGGGCGCAGTAGGTATCTTGGTCGATAAGCCTACCGATAATATCGCTGACTTCACCAACGCTATCTAAAATTGATTTTACCTTGGTATAAAAAAGCTCCGCGTCGTCCTTTTTGGGCTTTACGTTACAAATGACGCGTGTTTGATAATACTTAACAATGTTGGAACTTTCTATTCCTTCAGATTTAGCTTTATCCTTAATTTGTACGATTTTATCCTTATGTTCTTCCCAAAAACCTGATTTTAAGCGTTTTTTTGCATCTTTAGCGAGCAATTTAATGTTATCCATTTAACGCCACCTTCCATTTTTTTGTGACATAATCAGTCAAATTTCGCAAAGGGTAAAAAAAAGGCGTCTGTATAAAACAGACGCTAAAAATTACATTTTTGCATTTCTCTTTCTTGCAGCTTCAGCTTTCTTTTTACGACGAACTGCAGGCTTTTCGTAACATTCTTTACGACGAAGGTCACCGATGATACCATCACGTGAACATTTTCTTTTAAAACGACGTAATGCGTTATCTAAAGATTCGTTTTCACCAACTCTAATTGTAGACATCTTCACCCCTCCTTTGCCAGCGCACTTATTTTTGAAGCATACAAATTATACAAAACTAAATATTCAATGTCAAGCAAAAAATATCGCATTTTCAGTATTTTTCAACAATTTTTGCTTGGATTTTGCAAAAAAGTTTAACCTGCCGGATTCCAGCCCATTTTTTGACCCGACAATATATGGATATGCAAATGATGAACGGTTTGACCTGCATCGTCACCTTGATTGATAACCAATCTGTAGCCGCCGTTTAATCCTAATAAATCTTCAAGCGTAGGGATAGTTTTTAAAATACGACCAAGGGTTAAGCTGTCTTCTTCAGTCATATCTGCAAGCAGCTTATAGTGCTTTTTAGGTATTGCTAAAAAATGGTTTGCAGCTTGTGGGTTTATATCCCTTATAATGATAAAATCATCGTTTTCAAACACTTTGGTTGTGGCAAATTCGCCGCTGACAAATTTACAAAATAAACAATCACTCATATTATCACCTTTTATTATTTTTGTATTTCGCAAAGCAATCCGTCTTTGAATAAGCCCGTTGCCTTTACGCTTATAATTTCTTCACTAAAATCCGTCGATTTAATATAGCATCTAATATAATTAGCTGAATACCCTTCAATATAGCCGTCTTTAACCATTTCAGGAAGAACGGAAAGTGTTTTACCGATAAACTTTTCACTAAAAGCTTTTCTTGATTCTTCCTTAACCTTAATAAGCCTTTGCAAACGCTCGTTTTTGGTTTGTGCGTCAAGCTGTAGCATATCGTAGGCTTTAGTTCCCTTTCGCGGTGAGAATACAAAGCAATGTATGTCCGCAAAGTTAACGGCTTGACACATAGAAAGCGTATCTGAAAAGTCCTGCTCGGTTTCAGTCGGAAAACCAACTATAATATCGGTTGTAATCGCCGCATCAGGGAAAACCTTGCGTATTTTATTAATGCTTTCAATAAACTCGTCACGGCAATACTTTCTATTCATTTCCTTAAGCACCTTATCACTGCCTGACTGAAGGGATAAGTGGAAATGCGGTGCAAAATCCTTAAGTAATGATAAAGCACTTAAAAATCTGTCGGTTACAACGTTTTCTTCAAGCGAACCAAGCCTTAAACGTATATCCAAATCGCTTAAGCTTTCAATAAGGTCGTAAAGCTTTAAGCCTTCATAATTATAGGCGGTAAGGTTAATGCCCGTGATAACGGCTTCTTTTACGCCAAGGTGCAAAATTTCTTCACGCACCTTTTTGGGATCGCGTGAACGGCAAGCCCCGCGCAAATAAGGTATCAAGCAATATGCACAGAAATTTTCGCACCCGTCCTGAACTTTAATATAAGCCCTGGTGCGTTCGCCTTTAGACGGCATAAATCTTTCGTAGTAGCAATCGTCTTCGTCAAGGTGTAAACCACTTTCGTTAATAAGTGAAATGATTTTATCCTTATTAATTGCACCCGTCACAAGATAAACGCCTTCCTTATCCAAAAAGGATTTTGGCGAATTTTGCGCCGCGCAGCCTGTAACGATTATCTTAGCCGCACTATTGATTTTTTTAATTCTTGCAACCGCCTGACGGGACTTTTTTTCAGCTTCGCTTGTAACAGCACAGGTGTTTAAAATATATAAATCCGCAAAGCCTAACTTGTCTGAAACTTCATAACCAAGCTCTTTTAGCCCGGTTAGTAAGCTTGCACTTTCACAGGCGTTGACCTTGCAGCCTAAAGTAAATACAACAGCCTTCATAAAAATTTGTAAAATCCTTTTTATAATGTGGTTTTTTAAATGTTTTTATGTCACACAAAATTAATGCGACATAACAACTGCAGACCACTCGCCCTGCACTTTAGAATCAACTAATTTTAATCCTAAATCCGTATAATAATCAATAATTTCTGTCAAGCGTGATTTTAAAATTCCGCTTAAAATTACTATTGAATTTTCCTTTAAATACTCTTTTATCGTTGTGCCTAAAATTCTTAAAACGTCGGCGGTTATATTGGCAACGACTATATCGCCTTTAATTTCAACGTCGGTTAATAGGTCAGTATTTACAACAGTGCAAATTTGGCTTACGTTATTAATTTCAGCATTATGTTTTGCCGCGTCAACAGCAACTTGGTCATTATCGGTCATAAAAACTTTTTTCGCACCAAGCTTTGCCGCACAAAGACCTAAAATGCCGGACCCCGTGCCAACGTCAACCACAACCTGACCTTCCTTGATATTATTTTGCAAGTACTCTAAACACATTGAAGTCGTTTCGTGCTCGCCCGTGCCAAATGCGGCGTTTGAATCAATATAAACAACCTGGTTTGTCGTGTTTGGTTCAAGCCACCTTGGGCAAATGGTTATTTTGCCAAAATGGATTGGGCGGTAATGCTTACGCCAGATTTCAATCCAGTCATCACCGTCAACGATGCGCTCTAAAAGCTCCAAGCTGCCGATATTGATATTACCTTGAGCGTTAAGTTTAAGCAACTCAAAATCCTGCATAATAAGGCGTTTAATATCGTCAGCCTTGTCAATATCATAATAGCTTTTGACTAATGATATACCTTCCTGAAAATCAAACAGACCTTCGTCAATATAGTCAAAGGTTTCACGGCGGTTTTCAGTAAGCTCAATTACGTCTTTTACAGAGCAAACTGCAACACCGTAATTTTGGTATTTCCATAATATATCCGAAACTAATTCTTCGCCCAAATCGGTTGTATGGACGGTAAATTCAACGTATTTCATAATTCCCCTGCGATTATCTGCGTAGTCATAAGTAAATGCGCTAAAATCGTTAATTAAATTTGCCTACTAAATTATATTATAACACCAAACGACAATTTAGGCAAGAAAATTGTATTTATTGGATATACTAAAAAAATAAATAAATTATTGACATATTTCGGCGTTTTAACTTGAAAAAGCTTTACATATCTGTTACAATAGGTGTAGTAATTTTTTGGGGCAAAATATGAACGTCGGTTTTAACAACGAGAAATACATTAAACTGCAATCTGAAAAAATCCGTGAACGCATACGTGATTTTGGCGGCAAGCTTTACCTTGAATTTGGCGGCAAGCTTTACGATGACTACCACGCATCAAGGGTTTTACCCGGTTTTGAGCCTGATAGTAAGCTGCAAATGCTTTTAAAGCTTAAAGAAAAGGCTGAATTAATCATCGTTATTAACGCAAACGATATCGAAAAGAACAAGGTCCGTGGCGATTTAGGTATCACCTATGACCTTGAAGTTATGCGCCTTATTGACGCGTTTAACAACTTTGAATTGTTTGTTGGCAGCGTTGTTATCACCTGCTTTACCGAACAGCCTAACGCAATCAGCTTTAAACAGTATCTTGAGTCAATGGGCATCAAGGTTTACCTACACTACCCAATCAGCGGCTATCCGACAAACGTTAATTTAATCGTAAGCGAGCAAGGCTACGGCAAAAATCAATATATTGAAACCAGTCGTGAGCTTATCGTTGTAACAGCCCCGGGGCCGGGCAGCGGCAAAATGGCAGTTTGCTTATCCCAACTTTACCACGAAAATTTAAGGGGCGTTAAAGCAGGATATGCTAAATTTGAAACCTTCCCTATCTGGAGCTTACCACTTAAGCACCCAGTTAATATGGCTTATGAAGCGGCAACGGTTGATCTTGACGACGTAAACATGATTGACCCCTTCCATTTTGACAGATATGGTGAGCTTGCAACAAACTATAACCGCGACGTTGAGATTTTCCCCGTATTAGAAGCCACTTTTGACAGGATTTTGGGTAAATCGCCCTATTTATCACCAACAGATATGGGTGTAAATATGGTTGGCTTCTGCATTGACGACGACCAAATTGTTTGTAACGCGGCAAAGCAAGAAATAATCCGCCGTTATTATAGTGCAAAATGCGCACAGGTTCAAGGTGACCCGTGCGAAGTTGAAATCGGCAAGCTTGAGCTTATTATGCAACAAGCAGGTATTACACCTGAAGACCGTGTTGTTATTGCTCACGCACTTGAAAAAGAAGCCGAAACAAGCGGCCCAGCCGTTGCAATTCAGCTTACAAACGGTCAAATAGTAACGGGCAAAACGTCATCTTTATTAGGCGCAAGCTCCGCCGCGCTCATTAACGCACTTAAGGTGCTTGCAAATATCCCCGATAACGTTGATTTGATTTCACCCGTATATATCAAGCCTATACAAGCGCTTAAGGTTGGGCATTTGAAGAATAAAAACCCACTACTTCATATTGACGAGCTATTAATTGCACTAACCATTGCTTCAACCCGTAATGAAAATGCCAAAAACGCGCTTGAATGCTTAAATTTATTAAATGGTGCAGAAGCACACTCGTCAGTTATTTTATCCCAGGTTGACCAGAATAACTTCAAAAAATTAGGCGTAAGGCTTTCTTGTGAGCCGAAATATCAAACAAAAGCGCTTTATCATCCCAAAAATTATTAATTAAGAAAAATTTACACGCAAAAAGCCGTCAGCTTGACTGACGGCTTTATTTTTTATGCTAAATAGTCAATTAAATATTCCAGTTACCATTTTTAAAGATAACGATTTCTTTGCCGTTAAAATCTGTGCCGGTAACGGTTAAATCTTTAGTACCAATCATAAAGTCAACGTGTGTTGAAGAATCATTGATACCGTTTTTAATGCGTTCTTCATGGCTCATTTCAGTACCGCCTTCAATACAATCTGCAAAGCCGCGACCGATTGCCAAATGGCAAGCTGCGTTTTCATCAAACAATGTTTCATAGAACAAAATACCCGTGTTATTGATTGGGCTGTCAAACGGAACGAAAGCGCATTCGCCAAGCATTGAAGCGCCTTCATCGATTGAAACCATTTTCTTTAAAAGCTCAACGTTCTTTTCAGCGCCAACGCCTGCAACCTTGCCGTTTTCAAACTTAAGATAGAAATTGTCAATAAGCTGACCGTTATAGGATAATGGCTTTGATGAATATACGATACCTTCAGCCTTACCGGCTTTTGGTGACGTAAATACTTCTTCAGACGGAATATTCGGGTTAAAGTTTATGCCAAAGGTCGTTGTGTCAAAGCCGCCGTGGAATAATCCCTTTTCGTTAAGCCAAACTGTAAGGTTTGTGCCGTTTGCACTTTGATAATGCAACTTTTCTAATTTTAAGCTATTTAAAATAGCGCATTTTTCCTTGATATTTGTGTTATGTTCGTTCCAAGCAGCGATTGGGTCATCAACCACGCGTGAAGCTGTTAATATGCTTTCCCAAAGCTTTTCAACGGCTTGATTTACTTTAAGTTCAGGGAAAACCTTTTTAGCCCACTTTTTACCGGGAACAGCCGCAATACACCATTGGTATTTACTTTCCATTGCATCGCGATAAGGCTTGATAATCTTCATTTTAGCCTGCTGCGCCTTTACCATTTTGTCAATATTGATGCCCTTTAATCCGTCTGGGTCATCGGAAACAAGATATAAATGTGCAGGTAAATCTTCAGAGCGCCATTTAATCTTTTCAAGTGCAAGCCTGTCAACCGTGCTTAAGGTCTTAATTGATTGATACTTAACGTGTAATTTGCCAAGCGGCTGGTAATCCCAGTCAATATAAACCTTGCGTGCACCTGCTTTATATAAAGCTTCAGTTACCATTGCAACGAATTCAGGCTGGTCAAGGCTGGCAACAACCAACACGTCTTGCCCCTTTTGTACGTTAACGCCCTTAACTGCAAGCAAATTTGCGTATTTTTGTAAAATAGACTTTTTCATAGTTATCCCCTTAAATAATTAATTTTGCCAATCAAATACGGCAACACCTGTTCAAAGTACACACCGTATGGGTGAATATCTGCGTAATCAATAGTAAATTCCATAGCCTTTACGGTAAAATCCGCCGCGATTGATGCTGAATCGTAAAGCGAAACACCGCTTAAGTATGCACCTACAAATGCAGACGAATAAATATCGCCCGTGCCGTGGAAGTTCCTTTCAATGCGCTTTGTAAAATAATAAGCGACTTCGCTTGTTTGGGAACTGTACACAGCAACGCCAAGCTTTGACTTCTCAAATGAAACGCCGGTTAAAACCACTTTTTTGACCTTGAGCTTTTTGACAAGCCTTGATAACAAGCCTTCGATATAGGCTTTGTCATAACCTTCAAGCATTGGCTCTTCATCAAGCAAAAACGCGGCTTCCGTCAGATTTGGCAAAATAACGTCAGCTTTTTGGCACAATTTACACATTTTTTGTGCAAAAGCCTGGTCAAAACCATAGTAAAATTTGCCGTGGTCCGCCATAACGGGGTCAATAATTTTAACGCCCTTATTAAGCTTTGTGCAAATTTCAATTATGTGGTCAATTTGTTCACCTAAAACGTAGCCCGTATAAACGCCGTCAAATGTGATATTTTCCTTTTGCCAATGGTTTATGATTTTAGGGAACTCTTCTGTGAGTGACAAACAAGTAAAATCCTTAAACCCTGCCGTATGGGTTGACAAAACGGCTGACGGTAAAATTGCAGCTTCAATACCGCATGCAGATATAATTGGCAGCGCAACGGTCAATGAGCATTGACCAACGCACGATATATCCTGTACGGTCAAAATTCTCTTTTCCATATAATTTTAAACCTCAAAAACTCTCTTTTCTATATAATATTAAACCTCAAAAATCTCAACGTCCTGAAGCGCACTTTCAACAAGCGCTTCAACGTCAAGTGCGCTTTCTGCCCTTAAAATTGTTTCCATTTTTGGTTTAATCGCCGGGAATTTAGGTAAAAATACCGTGCAACAATCTTCGTAAGGCAAAATTGACGTTTCAAACGTATCTATTTTTTGTGAAATTTCGATAATTTCAAGCTTATCAAAGCCGATAAGCGGTCTGAAAACTGGCTGTGTAACGACAGAATTTGATGAAGTTATGCTTTCAACAGTCTGGCTTGCAACCTGGCCCAGGCTTTCACCGGTAACGATGGCTTGACAGCCGTTTTTTACAGAAATTCTTTCAGCAATGCGCATCATAAAGCGGCGCATTAAGGTAATCATAAGCTCTTCAGGGCAATGCTCGTGAATTTGCTCCTGAATATGGGTGAATTTAACGATATGTAGCTTAAGCCCACCCGTAAAGTATGAAATAAGCTTTGCAAGCGTTTTAACCTTATCAAGCGCCTGCTCTGACGTATAAGGATAGCTGTGGAAGTGTAAAGCTTCAAGCTTCATACCGCGTTTTGCAAGCATAAAGCCTGCAACAGGGCTGTCAATACCGCCTGATAAAAGCAAAAGCCCCTTACCTGACGAGCCGACGGGCAAGCCACCAAAGCCTTTGATAACGTCCGTATAAATTAAGGTTTCACCGCTTTCACGGATATCAACGTTTACGCTAAAGCTTGGGTTAATAACGTCAACCTTAATGTTTTCGTGGTATTTTTCGAGCAAAACACCGCCAAGCTCACGCGACATTTGCGGTGACGGCAGCGGGAATTTTTTATCAGCACGGTTAGTATTTACCTTAAACGTGCCCGTTTTGCCGTCAACAAGCTCTAAACAGCACTTTGCAATTTCATCAAAATCGCTTTTAACAACTTTAGCCGGGCTATAAGAGTGAACGCCAAAAATCTTTGAAAGCCTTTCGCAAATTGTATCGTAATCGTTTTCGTTAAAGTCTTCGATAAGATATCTTGCATTCATAACGGCAAGCTTGTGTGGTATATCTGATAAAGATTTTTGAATCGCATTAATCAAAAGCTTTTCAAAAAACTTTTTATTTTTGCCTTTTAAGTGAATTTCGCAGTAGCGAACGATAATTACGCTTTTCATAGTTTACCTAATAACCTGTTTAAGTTTTGCGCCGTTAAAATTAAGCCTTTCAACAGCATTTTTTACGTCTTGAGCGGATGTTTCAGGTGAAAAACTTATCCTTAACATACCGTCAAGCACCTTTTTATCCTGAATAAATGACGAAATAATACGCGAGTGCGGATTTTTAGATGAGCAAGCAGAGCCAGTCCCAACCAAAATGCCGTCGTCATTTAACATATTTTGTAAAATCTGACCGCGAAGCCCTACTGCTGAAACGCTTACAATATACGGGCTTGCGTCATTACTAGATACGACCCTGAAAATGCTTTTATCAAGACCATCAATCAAAATTTGCTTTAAAGAGAGCACCTTTTGATAATTTTCTTCAATGTTTGCGTATCTTTGCACAAAAACCTTGGCAAATTGTACGATACCCAAAACGTTTTCTGTACCGCTTCTAAAGCCGTTTTCCTGCCCACCGCCAAATAAATAAGGCTTTGTTGCAAGTTTAGGATTAACGATAAGCGCACCAACGCCCTTTAGACCACCAATTTTGTGTGCCGATACGGAATACAAATCAATCTCATCACACAGCTTAACGCTTACCTTGCAAAAGCCCTGAACGCCATCGCTGTGGAATATACATTTAGGCGCGATTGCTTTAACCTTTTTAGCGATTGTATTGATATCGTTTATCGCACCTGTTTCATTGTTGACGTGTACGATTGAAACAAAGCTTGTATCCTTATCGACAAGCTTAAGTAGGTCTTCAACGTCAACCCTGCCACCATCGGTAAGTTTTGCAAAGCGAACGTTAGCGCCCTTTTCTTTAAGCTTTAATACAGCGTTATTAACCGCAGAGTGCTCGCCAAGGCTTGTAACAACGTTGCCGCGCCCACAAAAAGAAAATACTGCCGTGTTATCAGCTTCAGTCCCGCAAGACGTAAAAACAACCTTCTTTTTTGGGTACGCTTTCAAGAAAACTTCATGACAAGCGTTAAGCTTTTTAGAAACGTCTTGCGCTTCACGATATTTAGCAGACGGATTAAAAAAGTTTTCTTTAGCGTACGATAAAGCTTCTTCTAAAGCGGGCATATTTGGCGCGGTCGTCGCGGCGTTGTCAAGATAAATAATTCCCATAATCAATGATTTTATCAGCGATTTTAAATATTTTTATGTCACGCGTAAAATTATTTAAGCGTGACGATTGTAACGCCGTTTTCCCCTTCGCCGTATTGACCGAAGCGGAAAGACGCGATGTGTTTTGTCTTTCTTAAAAGAGCGTGTATTGCCGTGCTTAAAATCTTTTGCCCCTTTCCGTGAACAATTCTAATCTCTTCCGCATTATTTAAAACTGCGGCGTCAATAAAGGTAATAACCTTATCAAGCGCTTCTTCACGGTTAAGGCCGATAACGTTAATTTCGTTCTTAAACCCGGTTGAAATCTGGGTTGAAATTTTAACGCTTGCTTTTGGCTGTACAGCTTTAACAGGGGCTTTACTGACTAAAATATCTTTAGTCTTAACGCTCATACGCATACTGCCAACGCTGACAAAGCACTCGCCTTTTTTAGCGTTTATACTGTCAACTACGGCGTATGACGATATTGACTTAACGTAAACCTTGTCACCGTTTTTGAGTGTCTTTTCATTACAAGGAACTAAACTTAACGGGTCAGCTTCGGTTTCGTTTAAGTTATACTTTTTATTTTCAACTTTATTTCGTAAAGTTCTTGCGGTAATAATATCACCGCTATTTATTTCTTCTTTATCTAAAATTTCTTTGATTTTTTCAATAAGCTCGTCGGCTTCATCAACCTTTTCGTTTATAATCCTGCGGCTTTCAGCTTTAGCTTGAGCAAAAAGCTTATCCCTTTCGTCCTGCAGCTTTTTCTTTTCTTTTTCGATAAGCGCAAGCTCTTCTTTAGCGGCAAGAAGCTTTTCAGCAAGCTCCAATCGCTCACTTTCAGCTGTTTTACGCGTAATTTCAGCCTGCTTTAAGATGTTTTCAAACGAAACCTTCGTATCCGATAATAGCGACGTTGCGTACTTGGTTATCTCTTTATCAAGACCCAATCTTGAAGCAATTTCAATAGCGTTAGACGTTCCTGGGATACCGATATTAAGCTTGTAGATTGGCGCGTAGGTTTGCGCGTCAAAATCCATTGACGCATTAATAATATCGCTTCTTAAATAAGCAAATTCTTTTAAGCGGCTATAGTGGGTTGTGATTATGCCGTAGCTACCCTTTTCAAGCAAACTTTCAATTATTGCCTGGGCTAAAGCGCTACCTTCGTCAGGGTCGGTACCCGCGCCGATTTCGTCAATCAAAATGAAGGATTTTGAGTTGCTGTAATTAATGATTTCAACAAGGTTCTTAAGGTGTGAAGAAAAGGTTGAAAGGCTTTGTTCAATACTCTGTTCATCACCGATATCGCAATAAATCGCGTCAAAAAGTGCAATATCGCACTCTGGACTTGCAGGGATGAAAATACCTGACATTGCCATTAACGTAAACAAGCCTACAAGCTTTAACGTAACCGTTTTACCGCCCGTATTCGGACCTGTTATAAGCAAATAACGGCAATCCTTACCAAGTCTAACGTCAAGCGGAACAACCTTTTTAGGGTCAATTAAAGGGTGTCTTCCTTTGCGGATATCAATAATGCCCTTTTCGTTAATCTTTGGCATTTGCGACTTGGTCTTATAGGCATATACGGCACGCGCACAGTATTCGTCGATATGGATAATAGTATCAACGTTTTGTAAAAGCCTTGTGGCAATAAGCCCAACCTTTTGGGATAAATCGCGTACGATTTCTTCAACTTCAGCGCTTTCTTCAACAACGGCAATACGTAATTGGTTATTAAGCTCTAAAACCTCAACTGGCTCGATAAATAAGGTTGAACCCGTTGCAGATTGATCGTGCACGAAGCCTTTGATTTTTGATTTATGCTCGCTTTTAACGGGCAAAACAAACCTGTCGCCACGCATTGTAACGATGCTATCTTGCAAGTATTTATCGCTTGTGTGAACGTAATAGTTCAATTTTTCGCGAATTTGGTCGTTTAAACGCTTAATTTTTCTGCGCAACTGATAAAGCTTGTCGGAAGCATCGTCCGCAACCTTGTCTTCGGATAAAATTTTGGATAAAATTTCCTTTTCCAAAATCTGATCGCAGTACAGCGATTGCGCAAGCTCGGGAAGTAGCGTAATTGAATCGTCAACGACCGATAAAAAGCTGTTGCGTATTATGCGTGATGCCTTTAATAAGCGTGCTGAACGGATAAGCTCTGCTAAAGTAAGCGAAGCGCCCTTTTCGGCACGCTGAATTTCGCCGTCAGGCTCGTCAAAGAACTCAACGCCCGAAATCCCATAATCAAACAGAAGCTTAAATGCTTCTTGCGTTTTAGACAAAGCACTTAAGACGTCAGCTTTGCTTTTAAACGGCACACTTAATAAAAGGCGCTGTTTAGTGCCCTTTAAAGTAGCAAAATTTGCAACAAGCTGCAAAACCTTATCGTATTCAAGTGTCTTAAGTGTTCTGTCTAACATAATTCAACCTAACAATTATCTTAACTTAACGCCAATAGCGTCAAGCTTGATTAAAATCTTTCTTACAAAGTTTTCAACTTCTTCAACGTCAAAGGTTTTTTCGTTTGAAGAGAAAGTCAATCTATACGCCAAGCTCTTCTTATCGGGTGCGATATGTTCACCCGTATAAACGTCAAAAAGCTTAACCTGCGTTAATGTTTTAACCCTTGCAGATAAAATGGTTTCAAGGATTTGTGCATGGGTTAATTCCCTATCGCAAACGAGCGCCAAATCACGCTCAACCGCCGGGAATTTAGAGAAGGTCTTAACAAAGATTTCTTTGTTAGCGAAACTTACTAATTTGGTAAAATCAATTTCAGCAACGTAAACAGGCTTGTCAATACCTTGTTTCTCACAAATTAGCGGATTAACCTGACCGATATAGCCTAATTCCACACCGTCAACGCTGATTGACGCGCTTCTTGTCGGGTGTAAGAAAGGTTTTTGGCAAACTTCAAATTTAGCAGGCTTTGAAAGTCCTAAATCTTCAAATAAGCCTTCTAAAACACCTTTTAACGTGAAGAAATCTTCATCCGGACCGAAAAATGCCGTGCAAAGCGTTAAGTTTTCGGTTGGAAGCTCTGTTAAAGGAACACTGTCAGCCAAATAAACCTTTGCGATTTCAAAAATTCTGCCCTGCGTGTTCTTTTTATTGACGTTACGAACAACCGTTGCAAAAATAGATGGCAATAAGGTTGTACGCATAATGCTTACGTCTTCGCCCAACGGGTTTTTAAGTCTAATAAGGTTAAGACCCGTTGTATCAATGCCAAAGGCTTCATAATCCCTTGGGGAGATAAACGAATATGTAATGATTTCGTTTGCACCAGCAAGGCGTAAATAATCCTTTGCGCGTTGTTCTTTTGTCTGGAAAGTATTTCTTCCACCAAAGGTTACCTGCGCGTTCTTTAAAACCTGACAATCAATATGGTCATAGCCATACATTCTGATAATTTCTTCAGCTAAATCAGGATAGCCTTCAACGTCGTCACGGTAAAGCGGAACGGTAACGGTCAAAGTATCGCCGTCAAGGGTGCATTCAAAGTCTAAATTCTCTAAAATGCTTACAACGGTTTCCTGTGGTACGACAATACCTAAAAGCGCATTGATTTTAGCAAGTGACGTTGTAACAACCTTTCTTTCAAGTGAAACCGTGTTTCTATCAATAATGGTTGCGGAAACCTTACCTGCGCCAAGCTGGTCGATAAGAGCAAGCGCGCGCTTCATACCAAGCTCTGTGGTATAAGCGTCAACGCCCTTTTCAAAGCGTGCAGAAGAATCAGAACGTTGATTTAAGCGTTTTGAAGTCTTTCTGATATTATCACGCTTGAATTTAGCAGATTCAAAAACGATATTTTGTGTATCTTCTTTAATACCGCTGCCAAGACCGCCCATAATACCTGCAAGTGCGCTTGGCTTGGACTCATCGCAGATAACCAAAACTGAATCGTCCAAATCAAATTCTTTTTCGTCTAATGTAACGATTTTTTCGCCCTCATTTGCGCGTCTAACAACGATTTCGCCACCGCTTAACTCTCTGTAATCAAAAGCGTGCATTGGCTGACCGATTTCATTAAGAACGTAGTTTGTAATGTCAACAACGTTATTAATTGCACGGATACCCATCAACGCAAGGCGTTTTTGCATCCACTTTGGTGACGGTTCAATCTTGATATCGCTAACGTAAGCCGCCATATATCGTGGGCAAAGCTCTGTATCTAAAATCTTAACGTCAACCTTGTCTTGAGTGTTGATATCTGTAACCGCATAATCAGTTGAAGGCATTTTAAGTGGTTGACCTAAAAGCGCGGCAACTTCTCTTGCGATACCTAAAATGCTTTGGCAATCAGGTCTGTTTGCCGTGATAGTAACGTCAAAAACGGTATCTTTTATATCTAAAAGGTCACAAACTTCCTGACCAAGCTCAAATTCATCGTGGAAAATTAATACTGAATCGCCCGAAGCGCCGTCGTAATATTCATCGGTAATACCGATTTCTTCGCCGCCACAGAACATACCAAAGGATTCAACGCCGCGCAGCTTACCATTTTTAATGGTAGTGCCGTCAGCCAAAACCGCACCGTGTACTGCAACAGGTACGATATTGCCAACCTGAACGTTAACCGCATTAGTTACAATTTGAAGCACACCGTACTGACCTGCGTCAACCTTACAAACAAAAAGCTTGTCAGCTTCAGGGTGACGTGACTTTTCTAAAATCTTGCAAGTAACAATTTTGTTAACGCATTTATTAACTTCAATTACTTCTTCAACTTCAAAACCGCAAGAAAATAATTTTTCTTGAAGCTTCGTAACGCTTACAGAAGAAATATCAACGTATTCACTTAACCAACTTAAAGGAATTCTCATAATTGCTACCTACCTTATTTGAATTGCTTAACGAATCTCAAATCGTTATCGAAGAACATTCTGATATCGGGGATATGATACTTGAGCATTGCAATACGCTCTAAACCGATACCAAATGCATAGCCTGTGTAAACTTCAGGGTCAATGCCGCAGTTTTGTAAAACGTTTTTGTTTACCATACCTGCGCCTAAAACTTCAATCCAGCCCGTGCCCTTGCAAAGCTTACAGCCCTTGCCGCCGCATTCAAAGCAAGAAACGTCAATTTCAACGCTTGGCTCTGTGAACGGGAAGTAAGACGGTCTTAAACGCGTTTTAATTTGCGGACCGAATACGTGCTTTAAAATTTCTTCAAGCGAGCCTTTTAAGTCGCAAAGCGAAATGTTTTTATCAACGACAAGCCCTTCGATTTGATGGAAAATCGGTGAGTGTGTTGCATCGTCGTCAGAGCGATATACCCTACCCGGACACATAACCTTGATTGGTGGCTGTGTTGAAGTCATTACGTGTACCTGCCCGGGTGAAGTGTGCGTGCGCAATAAAATGCTTTCTGTAATATAAAAGGTATCCTGCATATCTCTTGCGGGATGGTCTTCTGGGATATTGAGCATTTGGAAGTTGTTTTTATCCGTTTCAATTTCAGGACCTTCGTAAATTTGGAAGCCCAAGCTTGAAAAGGCATCAATCAACAGATTTTTAACAAGTGTGATTGGGTGAAGTGTGCCAAGCTCCGGCGCTTTACCCGGTAAAGAAATATCAATGGCTTCGTTTTTAAATCTCAAAGCCGTTTCTTGTGCTTTAAGGTTAGCTTCTACTTCACCAACTAAAGCTTCAATTTCAACCCTTAAGCCGTTAACAGCCTGACCAACCTGCGGTCTTAATTCGGGCGCAACGTCCTTCATACCCTTAAGTAGTCCTGTTACCTTACCGCTCTTGCCTAAAAACTCAACCCTGAAATCATTGAGTAGTTTAAGTGAATCGATTGTTGAAAGCTTTTCTTTTGCTTCAACTAAAATTTGATTGATTTTTTCCTTCATAATACTCCTAAAAATTTTGCAAGTGCTAATTTTTATAAATTTAATAACTTAATAATTATAAAATAATTATTGCAGTTAAGTCAAGCCAATGAATTGTCTTAAACAACAAAATTGCCCATTTTAGGCTAAAATTAAGCAAAAAATTGTAAATTTTTTCTATCTTAAAGATAATTTTTGATTAAAAACCAAAAAAGGCGCTGATAAATTGCGCCTTAAAGTTGTTGTTTGTATTAGTTTTTGTTACTTTGCAAATCCGTTTGCAATAGTTATATAAGTTTCGGGTACGCTACCCAAAATTAGATTTTCATAGCATAAATATTGTATCTTTGTGTCAATTTTTATTCGCTTTAAGCCTATAATGAGCGTACAATCGGGCACGATATTTAAATATAGACTGTGCTTTGTTTGGTTTATCCCCGAAGATAAAAAGCTTGAAACAAATTCACACTTAACGCCGTCAATTTTAATCATTTTTACATTGACCATTTTACCCGTGCCTGATAGCAAGCTTATACCCGTAAACGCACCTATCGGTATGCTTACGCCACCACCTTCGATAAGCTTACACGCCTTTAACGTTTCGTCAGCAAGCCTGAAGGAAAGCTCGTTTAGCTTTAAGGAATTACTTGAAAGCATCTGAATATTTCCGTCTGCGTTAGCTGTGATAGTAAATAAATCCTTAAAAGAAATATCGTCCGTAGCTTTAGCGATTGCAACGTAAGACGCTCTTTTTAGCATTGATTCAAACTCTGCTTTCCCTTTTACGGTAAGCACTCTTGTTGAGCAAAACCCTAAATAACCGCAAAAAAGAGCGACAATTATTAAAAACGAGCAAATTTTGGCCTTGAATTTTCTTTTCACACTTTTATTGTATGAAAGTTTAATTGATTTTTGACTTCGGTTTAAAAATGAGTGCCATAATAAAGCTGAATACAACCGCAGCTGTTATCCCCGCGGAAGCCGCTTTAAGCCCACCCGTTATTGCAGAAAAAAGACCGTTCTTTGCGCCGTTAATCGCACCTTCGGCTAAAAGATAACCAAAGCCGCTTATCGGCACGGTTGCACCAGCACCCGCAAAATTTATTAAAAGCTCGTAAACGCCAAAGGCCTGCAATACAGCACCTAAAAGCATAAAGGTAACTAAAATCCTGCCCGAAGTCATTTTTGTTGTGTTAATCAGCACTTGTGCAAGCGTGCAAATAGCACCGCCAACCAAAAAGGCTTTCAGATACATAAAAACAATATCCCACATTAGCTTTCTATCACCACCGCATGACTTATCCCGGGGATTGATTCACCTTGCTGGGTTGAAACCGTTGATAATAACGCACCCGTTGCCATAAAAATCATTTTTTTAATTTCCCCCTTTAATAGCTTATCATAAATGTACGAATTAAATACCACGGCACTACAGCCTGCGCCGCTTCCGCCTTGATATTCTTCTTCCTTAATATTGTAAACGATTTCGCCACAATCAACGTGATTATCAATCGTGTAACCGCGTTTTTCAATCAAAATCTTTAAAAGTCTTGTACCTAACGCGCCCAAATCACCAGTTAATATCAGGTCGTAATCACTTGGCGAAGTTTTAGTTTCATTAAAAAGCGTAACGAGCGTTTCACACGCGGACGGTGCCATCGCCGCACCCATATTGTTTGCATCAGTAACGCCAAAATCGATTACCTTGCCAAAGGTTGCGCTTAAAATTTTAGGAAATATGCCATCGGTTGAAACCAAAGCCGCCCCTGCACCTGTTACCGTCCATTGTGATTGCGGCGGTCTTGTTGAACCAAGCTCCAATGGATACCTATACTGCCGCTCTGCCGTAGCAAAATGACTGCCCGTTGCAACAACAACGTTTTTCATATATCCACCGTCAACAAGCGCGCCCGCAAGCGACATTGACTCAACTATGGTTGAGCAGGCGTTATATACACCAATATAGGAAAAATCGTAATCGCGTGCTGCAAAGCTTGCCGAAATTATCTGGTTTAATAAATCGCCGGATATCAGCGCGTCGATTTCGTTCAGGCTCTTGCCTGAATTTTTAATAGCCTTTTGAATACAGCTTGACAGCATTTTGCACTCTGCCTTTTCAAACGTGTCTTCACCAAACCTATCATCAATGAGCGTTTCATGTATAAATTTGCCCACGTTTGCTTGGGCTTCCTTGGGCCCTGCGATAGTATAAGTTGAAATAATCCGCGGTTTATTTTTGAAAAATATAGTCGATTTACCCATTCTTACATTAGTTTTTGCTACTAAAAGATTTTTATACAAAAAAAGACCTTGCACGCAAGGCCCAAAAATTAAGCAGACAGTAAATTAATGAAATAATAAACAACGCCCGTTGCTACGCTTGCCGAAATACCGTAAACGATAATAGGCCCGGCAACGACGAACATTTTTGCCGCTAAACCATAAACGTAGCCTTCGCTTTTAAATTCCATCGCGGGCGAGCAAACAGAATTGGCAAAGCCTGTTATCGGCACTATAGAGCCACCGCCCGCATAATGTCCGATTTTATCATACACCCCCAAGCCCGTAAGTAAGCACCCGATAAATATAAGCACCATTGACGTTGCACCTGCAAGCTCATCACCGTATATCCCAAATACGTACATCAGAAAATAACGTATAAATTGACCGATAATACAAATAAAACCACCAACGATAAATGCATTAAATAAGCTGCGCGGCTCGTTTGTCCTAGGCGCTAAACGCTTAACAAGGTTTAAGTATTCTTCGTTATAATCTTTTGTCTTTGCCTTCATCTTTGCTGCTCCTTTCCGCCCTTTTTAACAAGCGTTTCTTTTTCATAAGGCGGGCGTAAAGTCTCACTTTCATAAATCCTTTTCATAAAAATATTATTAGCAATTGACGATTACGTTATACATAATTATCGTTAAAATCATTGATACCAACAAGGATTTTAGATATTTTTACATTTTTTGTTTAATCTTTTCAACAATCTTTGTTTCAAGCCTTGACACCTGAACCTGTGATACACCAAGCTCCTTTGCAATCTCACTTTGCGTTCTGTCGCCAAAGTATCTTAATATTATAATTTTCTGCTCCCTTAAGGATAATTCGTTAATCACACGCTTTAGCATAATCATATCCAAAAAGTCGTCTTCCTTATCTTCGCAGGCAATCTTATCAATAAGCTCTATCGGCTTGTCCTGCCCGTCTTTTACGTTCTCATATAGCGAAACAGGCTTTGTCTGCGCGCCCATAGCAAGCACGACGTCTTCCTTGGTCACGTTAAATTTTTCCGCAAGAAAATCTAATGTGGGCTCTTTGTTATATTGTTTTTTATACTCGTCAATGCATTGATTTATTTTTATGCTCAATATTTTTATAATGCGCGAAACCTTTATCGTGCCGTCATCGCGCAAAAATCTTTTAATTTCCCCCATAATCATTGGTACTGCGTAAGTTGAAAATTTAACGTTAAAGCTTTCATCAAAATTTTTAACTGCCTTTAAAAAGCCTAAAGCCCCAAGCTGATATAAATCGTCAAACTCTACGCCGCGCCCTAAAAATCTTTTAGCAACGCATTTTATCAAGGAAGTGTTTTCAACAATAAGCCTTTCTTTAGCCCTTTCGTCACCATTTTTAGCTTGCCGTATAAGATCAATGGTCTGGTTAGGATCTAACATTTTACTCCTTATTTTTTGACAGACACTTTGTCATATGCACCCTAACGCCTTGATTTACGTTGGAATCCACCTTGACCGCATCCATAAACGTTGACATAACTGTAAAGCCTATGCCGGAGCGTTCTTCTTCCTTTTTGGTTGAAAAATAAGGCTCTAACGCAAGCTTTACGTTGTCAATGCCAACGCCGTAATCCTTAACTATGATATGTACTTCGTCAACGTCATACCAGCAGGATAACTCAACGTCACCAATACGATTAGGATAAGCATGAACCACCGCATTTGTCACAGCTTCACTAACAGCGGTTTTTATATCGTTAATCTCGGAAAGCGTTGGCGAAAGCGGTAATATAAATGCCGCAACCGACGTTCTTGCAAAAGCTTCGTTTTGGCTTATTGCGCTAAATTTTAATAACATCTTATTCATTGTAAATCCTCATATTTTTGGCATAACTTCATAAATACCTGAAAGCTCAAGCACCTTTTCAACGTTGACCTTTGGGGCTTCTAAAAAGGATGACACTGAAAGTTTTTTAAGCTTTTTATACCTACCTAATAGTATACCTATACCCGTGCTGTCCATAAAGGACAAATCTGCAAGGTTAAAAACCACTTTTTTATACCCTTTTGTTTCTTCCAAAATGTTGTCAATATAGTCCTTTACACCCTTTGCATAATGCTGGTCTAGCTCACCCTGTAAATAAAAGTACAGGCTGAAATTTTCAAGTGAATATCTTATTTGCATACCTACCTCCAATCACGACTAATACTAACAAAAAAAATCGGGTGACTTTTGACAATATTTGTCTAAAATACCCGATTTTTGTTTAAAGCTTAATCTTTCTTAATCAGCCTGCAATCTGCCAATTACCAGCCGCCTTTTTGTAGCAATCGCCAAAAGTAGCGGCTTCAACGTCACAGCTTGTGATTAAGTTAGTTTTTGCGTATTCAACACCGTTAACGTAAAGCGTAATTTCACCAACGACTTGCCCCTTTTTTAGTGGTGCGCGCAGCTTATTATTCTGTCTGACCGATACGGTATATTCTGGCTTTTCACCTTTTTTGCAGAAGATTGTAAGATTTTTTGCGGGGAAAACGTTAATTTCTTCATCTTTAGCGCCAATTATCGGCATTTTTTGTTCAATAGCTAACGCCTTGTCTATAACAACCTTGCTTGCGTATTTAGAAAACGCCATATTAAACATATTGCTTACGTTTGCAAAGCGCTGCTTTGAGCTCTCTTCGCCGATAGTAACCGCAATAAGCCTTGTATCCCCGCGCTTTGCCGTAGCGGCTAAACAGAATTTAGATTGGCTTGTAAATCCTGTTTTACCCCCGTCACAGCCTTCGTAAAACCTTGAAAGCTTATTGGTATTAGTAAGCGTGGTTACGCTACCGTCCGGATGCGAAATTTCATCAAGCCAAATTTTTGAGTAATCAAAGTAATTTTTATGACGCAACAGCGATTTAAGCATAATTGCAACGTCTTTTGCGCTTGAATACTGTGTTGGCTTTGGAAGCCCCGTACAATTTGAAAAAAGCGTATTATTAAGCCCCATATTTTTAGCCTTTTCGTTCATCATAATAACGAAATCGGCTTCGCTACCGGCAATTTCTTCAGCCAACGCCACACTTGCATCGTTAGCAGAAGCAATAATTACCGACTTAATAATGTCTTTAACCTGATATTTGCCACCGGCTTGTAAAAACACCTGTGATCCGCCCATGCTTTTAGCGTTTTCAGATATCGTTATATAATCATCTAACGCCAATTTACCCTTTTCGATACTTTCAAAAACTATGTCTAAAAGCATAATTTTAGTCATACTGGCAATAGGTAAACGCTCGTTTTCATTTTTAGTATAAATAACGTATCCGCTATCATAATCCATAAGATAAGCAGATTTACCTGTTGTGGTAAAGCCTTCATCTGCAAGCGCAGTCTTTTTAACTAAAGTGCCGCTTGATAACAATAAAACTGATAAAACAAAAAATATAATTCTTTTCATAATTTACCCTGTTATTACTTTGGGCAAATATCAAAAAAATATTCAAAAGCTTAAATTAAGCGGTCTTAAAATCAACAAAACAAAAATTATGGTGACAAGTAGCGCTAATAATAATAGTAAAAGTGTAATTAAAAATGCTTCGACTATTAGTTTATTTCTTTTATCCTTGCAATCCTTATATCTTTTTAACGAATATACAGTTACCGCTGAAAGGATAATAAAGCCAAATAGTGCCGTTAAAGAAAGTATCAATATTGCAAATACATAAAGGACAAAACCACTTAACTTAAAGGCTGTAACAAGGGAAATAAATAATGCCCCCAACAAGTACGCATTATAAAATATTATGACAAAATTGACGATAATAAACGGTAATGATAGCGTTGCTAAAAGCAATAAAAACAGGCACAAAAGATAAGCAAAAAAGCGCCCTAAAATGACTGTTCCAATCTTACCGCCTGAAGATAAAGCAGTGACAAAAAATTTAATGCTGTTAGCTGTAAAAATACTTTTTTCGTTAACGTTTGCAAATATTAGCCCAACTAAAAAACCGAAAAGCAACACACCAATCAATAGGTAAAAAATCACTTTTTCGGTTTTAATAATGTTAATGTATTTATTTGTAAAACTCAAAATAATTACGCCCTAAATTATGTTACTCTTAATAACTCAATTTTATTACAATAACAATATAATAATATTTAAAATACGGCATATAATCATAGATTTTAAATATTATTATGTCACGCGTAATTAATAACTAATTAAGCATTTTATCAATTTCTATTCCGTATCCACGCGTTGGGTCGTTTATAAATACGTGCGTAACAGCACCAATAATTTTACCGTTTTGCAGTATTGGGCTACCACTCATCCCTTGCACAATCCCACCTGATATTTTAAGTAAATTTTTATCGGTAACCTTAATAACAAAATTGCGGTTTTTGCTTTCGTTTGAATCAACCTTTACAATCTGTATATCGTATTCTTGCGGATTTGCCCCATCGATCGTTGTAACTATTTTTGCATTACCAACCTGACCTTTACCAATCTCAACTAACCGCAAAGTTTTTTTGTTAAAATTATCATTTATTTTGCCGCGTATCCCAACCAATTTATTCTCGGTAATTGACCCAACCGACTTATCGCTTAAAAACATACCGCGCAATTCCCCTGCCTTGCCGCGCTCACCCTTTACAACGCCAAATACGCTGCAGGTAAATAAATCGCCACCCGTAATTTCTATTAAACGTTCGTTTTCCGTGCAAATAGGGTGTCCTAACGCCATAAAATCATTGTTAGTGTCAATATAAGTTATCGTACCTATTCCGTTAAGCTTATCACGCACAAATAATCCAAGCTTATATTTGCCCGTCAAATCAAGACGTGGTGTGATACATTTTACGATTTCTTCGCCGTTACGTTTTAGCTTTACGACCGTTTCGCTATTTTTATATACTTGCAAAGCTTTTTCAATGTCTTCAAAGCAGTTAGTTTGCTTTTCGCCTATTGAAAGCAAAATATCCCCCTTTTCAACGCCGGCGTCCTTTGCTGGCGAAACAACACCGCTTTCTGTTATAACTTCGGTAAGCCCTATAATTTCAGCCCCGCGTGTGTTTATTGTAAACCCTGCCGCGTAGCCACCTAAATACACCTTATGTTGGTCTGCAAATGCAAAATTATGGCTCTTATTTACGCTTGAAAAGCATATAAACGCCGATAAAACCAATAACGCAAAACCAAATATGAATTTTCTTCTAATAAATTTGCCCATCATTACGCTTAATTTGAGTAAGCTTACGAAAATTATGCAAATAAAAATAAAAAACCACGCTTTTTTGCGCGGTTTTTTTACTTATATATAATTATAGTTGGGATTTAAAATCATTAGCTTCTAAAATCATTTCACTTGCGTGATTAATCGCAGCCTGGCTTTGATCGTTCCCCCCAACCAAACGCAGTACTTCGCCTAACTTACCCTTTTCATCCAAGCGGTTAACGTACGTAATGGTTGAAGTTTGATTTTCCTTTTTTTCAATAAGGAAGCCTACGTCGGCCATAGCAACGATTTGCGGCAAGTGAGAAATTGCAACGATTTGGCGTTGTTTTGAAATTTTTGCAAAGTTTTTAGCCACAACCTTTGCCGCCTCACCGCTGATACCAACGTCAATTTCGTCAAAAATAAAGGTTTGTGCACCAAACGCACCGCCTGTTACAGCTTTGATTGCAAGCATTAATCTTGAAAGCTCACCCCCGCTGATAACCTTGCTTAACGGCTTAAGCGGCTCACCGCGGTTTGCAGAGAACATAAAGCAAACGCCGTCGCGCCCCTTTGTTGATAAAACTTCGCCGTCGGTTAAAGAAAAATCAACTGCAAACTGCGCACTTGGCATTGCAAGCTCTTTAAGCTTTAACGAAAGGCTGTCACAAAGCTTTTCAGCAGTCATCTTACGCTCTTTTGTAAGCTTTTTATATAAAGCTTCAAGGCTATCTAACCTTTCAGCGCGTTTTTTGTTTAACTTTTCAGTTTGCGCCCAGCTGTCGCTTATAAGCTCATATTCGCTCTTAAATAATTCAAGCGAGAGCATAATTTCCTGATAGGTTTTGCCGTATTTGCGCTTTAATGCGGAAATCTGGTCAAGGCGCGCTTCGATTTCGTCAAGCTCTCTTGGTGAAAATTCAGTATCAAATGAATCTTCAATAATCTGTGAAATATCTGATATTTCATCAATAATCTTGTCAATACGCTGTGATAAAGCTTCGTACTCGTCGTCAAACGAACCTAGTGCAGAAATTTTGCGATATACACCCGATAAAAGGTCTGAAGCGCCGTTTTCGCTTGTTAAAGCTTCAAGCGATTCACCGCAATTTAGTGCGATTTTTTCAGCGTTTTGCAGCTTACGCTTGCGTGTAAGCAATTCTTCGTCTTCACCGTCGCGTAAATTAGCGTTAGTGATTTCGTCAATGGAAAATTTAAGCAAATCAAGCTTTCTTAAACGCGCTTGCTCGTCACCGCCAAGGGTTGCCAATTTATTGTCAATATCACGTATTTCCTGTAAAATCACCGCAATATCTTTACCAATACAATTAATTTTAGCACCGCAAAGTCCATCGATTAAGGCTAATTGGTTTGCTTCCTTTAAAAGTAAAAAGTGATCACTTTGACCATGCAGGTCAACAAGTAATGACGTTACCTTTTTAAGCATTGTTGCAGTAACGCTTTCACCGTTTAATTTTATCGTTGAACGCCCGTCAATATTAAGCGTTCTTTTAACGATAACTTCATCATCGTATTCGATGCCTAAATCTTCAAAAATCTCTTTAATACCCGCAACGTTTGCCACGTCAAAGGAACAGCTAACCGAGCAGTCGGTCTGGCCGTGACAAATCATGGTTTTATCTGCTTTTTGACCTAAAGCAAAGTTTAATGAATCTAAAACAACCGACTTACCCGAGCCTGTTTCACCAGACAAAACGTTTAAGCCTGTGTTAAATTCAATATCCGCTTCCCTAATCAAAGCAACGTTTTTAATCTTGAGATTTTTAAGCATATAATCTTACTTTTTAATGTTGTTAAATTTTAAATTAAACTAATAAAGCGTGTAAGTTAGCAGCAACTTGATTTGCAGCGTTATTATCAATTGTAACAACTAAAACCGTATCGTCACCGGCTAACGTGCCAAGGATTTCAGGTATTTCTTGTGAGTCGATAGTTGCAGCAACCGCACTTGCGTTACCCGTTAAGGTCTTAACAACGATTAAATTTTGCGCACAAGTGATAGTAACAACTGCTACTTTAAAAAGCTCTAAAAGCTTATTTGTGTCGCCGTGCTTATCAAAAACGCGTGCATAACGATACTTTTTTGACTTACCTGAAGTCTTAATAAGACCAAGCTCCTTAATATCACGTGAAATAGTTGCTTGCGTTACCTTTAGGCCTTGTGCTTCAAGTATTTTAATAAGTTCTTCTTGTGTGTTAACTTCTATTTTTGTTACAATTTCAAGTAATTGTTGTTGTCTTTTTGATTTGTCCATAATGTTTTAATTCTCCTGAAAACTATTATTAGTCCATTTAATTAATTTTTCTGAAAGTCTTGAAAAGAATTTGCCGTGATTGTCGCAAATCTTAACAAATTTATCGCTATTTTTAAACTTAACGTGCGTGTCAGGTAAAATGTTGTGTTCAAGCTTACCGTCAATGTAGAGCGCACATTCCTTTGACTCGGGCAAAATTTTAACAACTGCCGTACAGTCAGCAGAATAAACTATCGGGCGCGAGTGTAAGCTGTGCGCGCAGATAGGCGCGGCAACAAATGCGTTTACGTTTGGTGCCATAATAGGTCCGCCTGCTGAAATCGCATAGGCGGTTGAGCCTGTTGGCGTGCTTAAAATCAAACCGTCTGCAACGTATTTATCAACCAGCTCATCATTGATTTTTAAGCTTAATTTAATGCATTCACTAATCGGGTCTTTTGCGTAATTTTTAGCAATAACAGCGTCATTTAGCGCATAATAAGTGATATTATCGCACTCAACCTGCATAAATCTGCGTTTGACAAAGGTTAATTTATGATTGACGATATCTTCAACAAGCTGCTCGATATTGTCTTCTTCATAGCTGGTTAAAAAGCCGACGTTACCCGTATTAATTGCAACGATTGGCTTTTCGCCACAGCCGATTTTGGACGCGCGCAAAACGCTACCGTCCCCACCGAAAACAATCAAAAGGTCGATATCGTCACAGCTACAGAAAGTAGATTCATCAACTATATCGCGATACTCAATTTTTCTTTTGTCAAGCAAGCCTTTTAGTTTTGCCTGGCAAACTTGTGAGCGCGCATTGCTTTCCCTGAAATAAAACCCTATCATAAAAAATCCTTTAATAAGCTGAAAAACAATTTTGGGCTATTCGCCACGCTTGAGATAAAGCAGATATTCTACGTTTTTATCCTTCTTTATCGGTGCTTCAGTAATCCCTAAAAAGTCAAAGTCAAGATAAGCCGCATAGTCGATAATATCTTTAACAACCTTATCCCTTAACTTGATATCCTTTAAAATTCCGCCCTTGTTAAGCGCACTTTTACCGCACTCAAATTGCGGCTTGATAAGAGCAATTACAATACCCTTATCTAAAAGATTTTTAATAGGCTCAAGTAAAATCTTAAGCGAAATAAAGCTGCAATCAACCACTACGCCGTCAAGATTATCATTAAAATCCGACTTTTGCAAGAAGCGCGCGTTGCAATTATCCATAACGACAACTTTTTCATCGTCAGATAAGCTCGCATCAAGCTGGTTTTCACCAACGTCAACGGAATAAACCCTTTTAGCTCCGCATTGAAGCAAGCAATCGGTAAATCCGCCTGTTGATGCGCCAATGTCTGCAAAAACAAGACCGCTAACGTCAATTTCAAAATCGTTTATAGCCTTTTCAAGCTTATAACCGCCGTTTGAAACAAACTTATGCTTATCAGTGACAACAACCTTGTCGCTATCATTTACGTTTTGTGAAACCTTGATACAAACCTTATCGTTTATAGTGACAAAGCCCTTTTCAATGGCTTGCTGCGCTTTTGTGCGCGTTTTGAAATGATTTAAGCTAACTAAATATTGGTCAATACGCATAAATCACCTAAGCCTTACGCACGGCGACGTAATCAATAAGAGTTTTTGCAAAGTTCCAGCCACCTAATTGCTCGCATAAATCAAGGCATTTTGTTCGACTTGCTTGTACTTGCTGTTTGATAGTTTCTGCTTTATGCGCATCTACTAAAGTATCAAGATAATCATCCGTTAATTGGAAAAGTATCCCGAATTCTTCAGCAAAAGCTTCAAATTTTTCTATCAAGCTTTGGTCGCAGTCTGCTAAAATTAGCGGCACAATAAAGCACGCTCTAAATAAAGCAGCAGTTTTTTGCTTGTAAACCTTGATATTTTGCTTATCGTCAAACCCTTGTAACGTTAGCTCCAAGGCCTGTCCACCTAAAAGCCCTTCAATACCCATTGCTTCAGATATGTACTTAAGCGCCTTGATATCCTTTTCATCTTTACATGATTCAAGACAGACTGAATAAGCAAGGTTCAAAAGTGCGTCACCGGCTAAAAGTGCCGTGCCCTGACCGTAAACGACGTGACAGCATAAAGCACCGCGACGATACTTATCATCGTCAAGTGCAGGCATATCGTCGTGAACAAGCGACTGGGTGTGCAAGCACTCGATAGCAAACGCAAACGGCAATGCCCTTTTGAGTTCAACGCCGCATCTTTCAGCGCTAGCACATAAAATCAACGGGCGCAAACGCTTTCCACCGCTAAAAAAGCTATAAACCATTGCTTCTTTAAGCTTTGATTCAGTTACGCGGTCAAATTGCTTGGTGAAGTGTTCTTCAAGCAAGGGCAAATACCGCGCTTTCGCGGCGGTAAAATCAATAGAATTATTCATATTTACCGTCTAATTGGTTAACGTATGCGTCAAACGTGTTTTTCATAAGATACGCAACCGTCATTGGACCGACACCACCGGGCACCGGCGTAATGAAAGAAGCATATTTATTTACGCCTTCGTAATCAACGTCACCAACAAGGCCTTCTTCAGTCCTGTTGATACCAACGTCAACAACAACCGCACCAAAGCCGACCATATCGGACGTAAGGAATTTAGGCTTGCCAACCGCACAAATTATAATATCGGCTGACTTTGTTATTTTTGCAAGATTGCGCGTTTTTGAGTGGCAAACTGTTACGGTGCAGTTTTCGTTTAATAACGCAAGCGCCATAGGCTTGCCAACGATTTTGCTTCTGCCAATAATTACAACGTGTTTACCTGATAACACGATTTTATACTTTTTAAGTAAATAAATAATACCGCCGGGTGTGCAGGATAAAAATCCCTTTTCTCCAACGACAAGCCTACCCAAGCTTTGTGCGGTAAAACCATCAACGTCCTTTTGGGTAGGAACAAGCTCGGTTGCGCGTGTTTCATCTAAATGCGCAGGCAAAGGTAATTGAACCAACACCCCGTGTACTGATTTATCGTTAGAAATAGCCTTGATAAAAAGCTCAAGCTCCTTTTGGGTTGTCTTTTCAGAAAGCTTCACAAGCTTTCCTCCAATCCCAACAGCTTCGCAAGCCTTTGCTTTGTTTCTAACGTAAACTTCTGAAGCAGGGTTATCCCCTACCATAATAATTGCAAGGTTACACTTTGGTGCGCCCTTGCTATAATATTCAGCCAAACCGATCTTAACTTCTTCTTTAAGTTCAGCCGCTGCCTTTTTTCCGTCTAAAATAGCCATTTTTGCCCCCTGGTTAGTGGTAATAAGGAACTATACTTTTTCGATAATTGATTTATATTTTGCGAAAATGCCGTTTACAAACGACAAGCTTTTTTCGGTAGAATATTTTTTACAAAGCGAAAGTGCTTCATCAATGGCAACAATGTTAGGCACGTCGTCAAAATACTTCATTTCGCACAGCCCAATAAGAAGCGCGCATTTGTCGGTAAGATAAACTCTTTCCAGCATATAATTTAAGGAAAGCTGACCGATAATTTCAGTTAATTCATCGTAATTTTCAACTATTGTGTTAAGTAATTTATGTGAAAAGTCTTTATCCGCGTCATTAAGCTTGAACTCTTGCTGAAGCGCAGCAAAAAGCTCATCATCAAACTGTGACGTAAAATTTTGCGCATATAAAACTTTGTAAACTACTTCTCTTGCGTCCTTTCTCATTATTCACCTACACGACAAAATGCCACAGCACGCTGTGGCATAAATTTTTATTATAATTAAACTGCTTTGTCCTCAAACAGAACGTCGTTAACGTAAACGTCAACGTCGGCAATGTGGTATCTTGACATTTCTTCAACAGATTGCTTAATACCGTGCTGAATATTGAAAGCAATATCCGGAATACTGTATCCGTATAAAACGTCAACTTTAACAGTTACGTGAACGCCTGTTTTATCGCTGACGATTTTAATTGAATCCTTTAAAGATTTTTTGCCTTTTTTATCGGATTTTAGAATAACGCCTTCAACACCGCTAACTGCAACGGCAACAATACCGTTAATGATGCTCTCGTCATAAGTAACCTTACCACGGCTTTCACCGTTTTTCAATCCTAAATCAGCCATATAAAACACCACCTAGATTTTTTACAATATAATTGTAACACAATTAAAAAAATTATGATAGCGTTTTAAGCCATTAAATTAATTTGCATAAAATTATTTTTTTATGCAATAGGCACAATCGTTACGTTTTCAGGGTTAGCGTTAACTTCTTCAGCTAAAATTGTGTAAATAACGATTGCATCATCTTGCGTAAAATCTGCATCTTTTACAATAACGTTAATGTTATCAGATGTTAATCCAATCGAAACAACAGCGTCTTCATAGCCCCTTGATTCAATTAAAGTTTCAAGTAAAAGCTCGTCTTCAATTATCCCTGTTAATTTGAGCTTTAAGTTTAAAGCTTCGTCTTTTGCGGCAGAATCATCGCTGGATGCGATAATCTCGTTAAGCTGAACAAGCTGCTCACTTCTTGACTGACTTCTTTCCGTTTTGTATTCGGCAAAATAAGCAGTTGACGCTACTAAATCATCATCGGTATTAGTCTTTCCCGATAGCACGAAGTTAAAGACAGCCGTAACTGCTAAAAGTAGTACCATACAGGACAAAACAATGATTTTCTTTTTCTTTGACATTTTATATTCTCCTTGTCATAATAATTTCAAATATTAATGATTTTATCTGCGATTTTACAAGTTTTTATATTTACTATTTCATTGGTAATACTTGTATCTTATCGCTCGCAATATCAAGTAAAGCCGCCGTAGCGTTAATAATTGCAACCTTCGTTGACAGATTGTTTGCGCCCTTTGCAACGATTAATACACCTGTGATTTCAGGATAGGTTTCCTTAATGACAACAGTCTTTCCGCCAACTGTAAAAGGCTCTTCCTTTGTCACACCATTTTCAGTTGTTTTCTCTGTTGCAAGAACTGTTTGCATGCCTGACTCGACTGAAATCACAACGCTGACCTTGCCTGCGCCATCTATTTTTGATAACGCAAGCGACAATTTATTTTCTAAAGATTCAACGTAATTATCAATCGTACTAACCTGTTTTACGTCATCATTTGAACTGCCACCCGTAAAAATTATTAGCAATACCACAGCAAAAACTAAAATGAGTAAATATTCAATTTTAAATTTTGAAATCAAGCCTTTAAGCGACCATTTTTCAGTCAATAATTATCACCCCTTTATCAATAGTGAGTAAATTTGAAATTATCGTTTTTGCTTGTTCAGTTATATTTATATGCGACAAATTTTCAGGTATTACTAAATTATCAAAATTCATTTTAACACCATTTATCACGATATTATTTGATTCAAAATTTGCAGTGATATCTACTATCACGCCTTCAATGTTATTTTTAGAAAGCTCATTTTTACAGATTTCTTCAAGGGTTTTTATTCGCTGTTCTTCAATATAGTGAACAGCTGCTTGATCAACCTTAATACTATCTATTGGCTCCAATTCAATCCTTATCGCACTCAAATCAAGCTTTTTAAGCGGTGCAATTATGCTTAATATTAATACTATTGAAAAAACAATATTAGAACTTTTCTTTAACTTTCCGTCAGGTAAAATCATTTGCGCAAAAACTGCCATAAGCGATACGGCGGTAAGACAAATAACATAGCTTTTAAGCGTCAAATCCCCACCCCCAACGTGCAAGTTGCAAGCATAACAGTTACCAAGCACGCAATAGTAACGACTACCTGCACACTACACAGATAGCTAACGCTTTCACTTGCCCCAGAAATAAAGCGAGTTGTTTTTGCATCTGCAATACTTTCAGCAACTGCAGAAACAAGCTTTAACATAAGTGAAAAGCATATTGTTTGCACAAGCGGAACGGCAACTACACAAATTATTGCAATCATCGTTAATATACCGAATCCGTTTTTAATCAGCACGCACGATGCAACAACAAGGTCAAACCCACCGTTCAGCATGGAATTGACCAATGGCAAAACGTTACCCATTGTGTACTTTAGCGCCTTAATAGACACAGTATCATAAACCGATACACCAATCCCCTTTGCCGTTATAAAAAAGCAAAAAATTACACCCATAACGCCAATTATCCACTTAAAAGCAGATTTCAAAAAATCACACATCTTATTTAGCTTAACCGTATCAGAAAAGCTGTTTATTGCGCTAAATATTAATAAAAGTAGCACGATTGGTATCAAAATTGACACACAAATGGCAGAAACACCATTACAAAGTAAAGCGGAAATCGGCTTAAACGCTGCCGCGCTTGCCTTTGCACCCGAAGCTGTCATTAAGGTTATCATAATCGGGAAGGAAAATTCAATATACCGTGACATTAATAATATTGTCTGCTTTGAACTATTCAGATATCCAATATATTTACTTATAACAATACCAATAATTATTCCGTTACCAACAAACGTGCAAACGTTAATCAGGCTTTGGTTAAAGGTTTGTGGTCTTAACGTATTTATAAGTGCTAAAAATAATACCACTGCCAGGATACAAGCAAAAGTTGGGGCTAATTCCCTAATTTCACCTAAAATCGATGATTTTACTTTATCCAAAATTGTGTCAGCGGATAAATCTTCAGTACATAATATAATTTGCTTAAGATAATGGATAAAACTTTGATTTTCAGCAATACCAGACTCTGTAAACAAGTTTTCAAGCTGGCTGTAATCAATGCCTTCAAGTATCTTATCAATAGTTTCTTCAATACTGTCACTTGCATCACTTTGTGTATCGGCAAGAACAGCCGCTTGCCTACCGCAAAATATCAATACGATAAAAGCAAGTATTATAAGCGTGATTTTTATGTAACCAAACTTTCTATAAGTTGCATTAACGAAGTAACTATCGGTATTGCCATTAGCGAAATTATAATCTTTCCGGCGACGATTAGCTTGTCCGCCAAAGATTTTAATCCGAAATCTTGTACTATCCCCGCGGCGAATTCTATTATGTAACATATCAGCGTAACCTTTGCAATGATTCTGACGTAATCATCACTAATCCCCCCTATGCTTGCTATATAATGATAAAAATTAAAAACCTGCGCTATTATATCAAAAACGCTGATAAGAACTAGGCCACCTGCAAAAATTGTTGCAATCATAGCAAATTCCTTATTAACAGACTGCAAATAAATGATAATTATAGCGCTTACAATCACTATCAAAACTAACTTTAAAATATCCATTAATATAGCGTAAATATGTCCTTCACGCTTTGGAAAAGCTCGGCAATTAATGAAATAACAATCGATAAAACAATCACAAGCCCCGTAAGCCCCACAAGGGTTGCAATGTCTTCACGATCAGATTTTTTTAAAATTTGACAAATTACAGCAACCAAAATGCCTATTGCTGCAATCTTGAAAATGATATCAACACTCATTTTTACCTTAAACTAAAATTATAAATATTAGTACGCCTGCTAACGCACCTAACTTAACGTAAATTTTTGCGTACTTTTGATAGACTGTTTCTGCCGATAAATAGCGGCTTTTAAAAACTTCCGCATAATAATTTAATAATTCGCTTTGCCCTTTTGCATCAATGCTGCCAAGTGTATTAAAAAAGCCAGAAATATCGTTAAGCTCGTCTGTTTTTAGATTCTTGCTACGTAAATCAACCATTTGGCTTCTCGATATTTTATTAAGCTCTGCACCAAAGCACCTTTTAAGCGTATGCGGCAACTTATCCATAAGCTTGTCAACTGTATCCTTTTTATAACCGATATTGGTATTAACAAGAGTGCAATAATTTAAAAGCTCATAATAAATATCGCGCCTTAACTTAAATTTTTCGCTAAATTTAACGCCAATCACAGTGGTTAAGCCCACTAAAATAGCACACAAAATAAGATTAATGCTCATAGATTAATCACCTTTTCGACTGTACCAAGCCCTAATCTATCAGACAAAATGACTGCATAATCAAATATCTTATTATCAAAAAGCATGTTAAATGTGGGTTTTCGCCGTAAATCCTCAATCGTACTTGCATGGGCCGAAGCAATAACCTTTACGCCGGAAAGTACTGCAAAATTAGCACCCTCAACGTCAGTTTTAGATGATAATTCATCGCAAATGATAACGTCAGGGCGAAGATTAGCAACGCCTTTTGTAAAACCGTAAGCCTTATCCACGTTAGATAAAACGTCTGTCGTTATACCTAAATCGAATGAGTTTAGTGAAAACAACTCGTTTTTTTCATCAAGGACAAGGATATTTTTTGTACTTTTGGTTGATATTTGTCGTGCAATTTCTCTTAAAAGCGTAGTTTTACCCATACCGGGCGGAGATACCACTAAAAGATTGACAATGCCTTGTGCAAAAATCGATTTAAACAGAAAATCCGCAATACCAAAAACCTGCCTGGGTACGCGTATACATAAGGATGTAATATCTTTAATCGTTAGGATATTACCACGCTCAAACACACACGTACCGCAAAGCCCAACCCTTTCGCCCGCGTCACCCGTCAGAAATCCTTGCCTTATATTGTCTTCATAAGCGTAAACAGAATGCTTTGTAAGCCGTAAAATCACTTCTTCAATATCAGACGCGCTAACCAAATAGCTATTTTTAGCCAAAAATTGATAAACACCGTTATAATGGATAAATATTGGTTTATTAACGCGTAGCCTTATTTCGGATAGCTTGTCCATTTGTAAATTGGATACAAGCGCGTAAATCTTTTCTGGTAAAAACCTTAATAATGCACTCACAGTATATTATATTTCGGTATAGCACGAAAAAGACTGAAAATAAAAAAATATGCCACCAAAACGGTGACATATTTTTCAGTTATAAATTTTTAGTTGATGGATATCATCTTGGAGGATTTTTCTTCTTGTTTAGGTTTGTTGATTACAATCTTTAATAATCCGTCTTGTAAGGAAGCTGAAACGTCTTCATACGCGACCTTATTACCAACATAGTAGCTACGCTTGATTGTTCCGGAAAATCTTTCCTGCGCGATAAACTTAAATTCATCGCTTTCAGGGTCCTTTTTAGCATTAATGATTAAGTAGCCGTTATCAAGCTCAACAGAAACGTCTTCCTTTTTAAAGCCAGGTAGCTCTACACATAAATAATAGGCTTGCTCATTTTCATAAACGTCAGTATTAAGTGCGTTATTACTTCTTGCAAAAGTTGTTGTAGGATAAGCTAAAAAATCAGCCAAAAATTTGTCAAGATAATCAAACTCATTGCGTGGAACTAAATTTTTACTATAAAATCTCATTATTATTACCTCTTAAATAAATTCTTAATAGGGTTTACACCCCTTAAGTGTCTTTATTATACACCATAAAATTAGCACTGTCAAGCGTTGAGTGCTAATTTTATTAAATTATTATTAATTTTTTTTACAAATTTATAATATGAGGCAAGAAAAAAACCGCTTGAATAAATCAAACGGTTTTAAAAAAATTGAATGCGGCAGCTCCTTATCCTCCCGTGCCGTTGCCAGCAAAGTACTTTCAGCGCAATTGAGCTTAACTTCTGTGTTCGGGATGGGAACAGGTGGGTCCTCAACGCTATCGCCACCGCAATGGTTATATAACAGTTATC
>JAFQEA010000018.1 GCA_017399185.1 Clostridia bacterium | reverse complement strand
CTTAATTTTGACGCACTAAACGATATTGTAAGAAAAAGCGAAAACGACTGCGTTATTAACGATTGCCTCGGACAACGCTTTATTGCTGCCGGTTTAAGTTCCAAATTTATCACGATAAACGGAACACCGGGAAATGCGCTTGGTGCATATCTTAACGGTGCCGAAATCGTTGTAAACGGTAATGCGCAAGACGCTGTTGGCGACACAATGAACGAAGGTAAAATCGTAATACACGGGAACATTGGCGATGCTGCCGGCTACGCTATGCGTGGCGGAAAAATCTTCATCAAAGGAAATGCCGGATATCGTGCCGGAATTCATATGAAAGCATATAATGATAAGATTCCCGTTATTGTTATCGGCGGTTCGACGGGTAGTTTTTTAGGCGAATATCAAGCCGGTGGCGTAATTATTGCGTTAGGCTTAAATTCCGATAAAGATATTGTAGGCAACTTCCCCTGTACAGGTATGCACGGCGGAACAATGCTTCTCCGTTCGGATTGCAAAAATATCCGATTCCCTAAAAACGTTCATGCCGTTCCTGCGACAAAAGAACAACTTGCGGAATTCATCAATTACATCTCGGAATTTTGCAGCTTGTTCGGCTTCAATTTAAAAGACGTGTTAAACGCCCCTTTTACCATTATTACTCCCGACAGTAAAAATCCATATAAACAAATGTACGTTATGAATTAAAAATAGGTAGGTGCAATATGAAATATTCAAAACAAGAAGTATTACAGTTTGTGAAAGAAGAAGACGTTAAGTTTATACGTCTTGCTTTTTGCGACGTTTTCGGTAAGCAAAAAAACATTTCCATCATGGAAAAAGAATTACAGCGCGCTTTTGAATATGGAATTGCAATAGACGCATCAGCAATAAATGGTTTTGGTGACGAAACACATTCCGATTTGTTTCTTCACCCTGATCCTTCTACTCTCGTCATTTTGCCTTGGCGTCCCGAACACGGCAAAGTTATACGTATGTATTGCGATATTACCTATCCCGACGGAAAGACTTTTGAGGGTGATACACGCTCTATTCTAAAAAACGCTATTCGTGAAGCTGAAAACGCAGGTCTTTCTTTTAAGTTTGGACCTGAAATGGAATTTTATCTTTTCAAATTAAATGAAGACGGATATCCGTCAACCGTAACCTATGACAATGCTGGATATATGGACATCGCTCCTGAAGATAAGGGCGAAAATATTCGACGTGAAATTTGCTTAACTTTGGAGCAAATGGATATTTATCCTGAAAGTTCACACCATGAAGAAGGTCCGGGACAAAACGAAATTGACTTTAAATACGATTCTCCGTTAGAGGCGGCTGATAACGCCATGACGTTTTGTTCTGTGGTAAAAGCAGTTGTGAATAGAAACGGAGTTTCTGCCAATTTTTCTCCAAAACCTTTAAAAGACGAGCCGGGTAATGGATTTCATATTAACTTTTCCGTAAAAGACAGCAACGGTTCCGACGTGCTTCCACAGGCCATCTCCGGAATACTTAAACACATCGCAGACATGACTTTATTTTTAAATCCGACCGAACAATCTTACGAAAGATTAGGCAACAATAAAGCGCCCGCTTATATTTCTTGGTCTGAACAAAACCGCTCTCAACTAATTCGCATTCCAGCGGCCGTAGGTGAATTCAAACGTGCAGAGCTTCGCTCTCCCGATCCCGCTGCGAATCCGTATCTTGCTTTTGCTTTGATGATTTATGCGGCTATTGACGGCATCAAGAAAAAATCAGTATTACCAAAGCCCGCCAATATCAACCTTTATACAGCACCTGAAACAATGCTCCAAAAATTTAAGACGTTACCAACTTCTTTGAAGCAAGCGTCTGAAATAGCAAAAAACAGTAAATTTATTAAAAAATATCTTTCCCCCCTAATTATTTCGGCCTATTGCAATGCAGAAAAATAAATCTAATTTGGGAGGAATCAAACGATGCCATTTGAAGAACATGTATATAGCGTTCTCATCGTTTCGGCTTCAAATTCGTTTAACGATAATATCGTAAAACTGTTACCAGGAGCTACTTATACGCCGATTACTTTTGCTAAAAGCGTAAATGAAGCACAACGCAACGTTACCGAACGCGTTTATGATATCATAATTATTAACGCTCCATTGCCTGACGATTATGGAGTTAAACTTGCAATAGACGTTTCAAGCAACAAAACCTCTGTCGTTCTTTTATTCGTACGCAACGATATGTATACGAGTATCTACGAAAAGGTTCGTGATTACGGCGTTTTCGCTCTTCACAAGCCTGTCCCCTCTCAAACGATATCGCAAGCTTTGGATTGGCTTAAAGCAACGAGAGAGCGACTGAGAAATATGGAAACAAAAACTCTTTCGCTCCAAGAAAAAATGGAAGAAATTAAACTTATAAACCGCGCAAAATGGGCACTTATAAATTCGCTTGGAATGACCGAAGCCGACGCACATCGATATATTGAAAAACAAGCTATGGACAGATGTGTTACACGTAGAGAAATTGCCGAAAACATTATACAAACTTACAAATAGAAATCCCGACTGTTATTGTTAAACAATCGGGATTT
>JAFQEA010000017.1 GCA_017399185.1 Clostridia bacterium | reverse complement strand
TTTTGAATATATGAAAGGACTTTCGTTTGAATATTTGCTTGTAGTAATCCATTTTATCTCCGTCAAATTCTTATTTATCGGTGAGTTTATTATATCACATAATCTATTGAAAATCAATAATTCTTTTAAGCGAATCAATAATTGAACGATAAGCAAGGCTTACCTGCAAGCATTTTTGCTTGTTATTGCATCTTACGGATTCCAACGCTCACTTAGGGCGAGACGTTGTCATCCTGAGCCCAACCGCAAAGCGGTTGCGGCGTCAGGATCCCCTAAATACGTTGTTAGTAAATAACAAGCGACTCCCCACCCGTTCGAATCCCTCTTTTAACAAAACAAAAAAAGGGTGTTGCCGAATAGCAACACCCTTTTTTTGGTCGGAGTGACGGGATTCGCTCCGCAACCAAAGGTTGCTATCACGCCGGGGTGGCAAACGCAAAGCCCGTTGCGTTTGGTCGCAAATTAATCAAAATAAACTCAAGTAAACAGTAAATTTGCGACTTCCCACCCGTTCGAATCCCTCTTTTAACAAAACAAAAAAAGAGGTGTTGCCGAATAGCAACACCCTTTTTTTGGTCGGAGTGACGGGATTCGAACCCACGACCTCTTGGTCCCGAACCAAGCGCTCTACCAAACTGAGCCACACCCCGGTTGCAAGGCTAGGCCCTGCAAAAGCTAAAAAGCTTTATTTAATTTATGCACAGCCTTGGCAATGCTAATATAATATACAAGTTTTAAAAGCGATTGTCAACTTTTTTGCCCGTAAAACTGCCTTTTTAGTACAAAATTTATAAAATCAGCCCACCCAGTAAACAAAGCCGTCATAAAAGCTAAAGCCGGATTTTTTGGACAGATTCAAGGACTTAAAGTTATCGCTTACGATATGCCCAAATGGAACGCGCCCCTTTTTTATCGTGGCGTTAATAAGCCTTGCGCCAATAGCCGTTGCAATGCCCTGGCGGCGATATTCGGGTAAGACCTCAAGCATACCAAGTGACAATTCACTATGCCAGCCTGCAAAAGCAACAAGGCTTTCGCCGATATATACGCCGTACATACCCTCGCGCTTGATTGCGTTAACGACAGTTTCTTCATCCCAGCCGCCACGGTAAATTTTAACTATGGTTTTAACGGTTTCCACGTCGGGGGAAAGCTCAACCACGTCAAAAGCTTTATCTTCTTCAATAAGTCCGCCTTCCCAAATATTTTGGTAACACTCTTTAAAAATGCCTATACCAAATTTTTCCTTGATTAAAAGTGCAGTTTCCTTATCGGTTGCAAGGGCAACCTTAACGTCCGTAAGACTATTAATTATTTCGCGCTTGTTTGCAGTTGGCAATAAATCACACAAATAAATGCCGTCAAAGGTGGTAACGATAACCCCATCGTCTTCAGCGTATAAAAGGCGGCAATTTTTATCGTGCTTTAAGACTTCAATAAGGCAAATATTACGGCGATAATTTTGCGATAATCGGCTTATAGCCCCACTTTTTGTTAACATATCACACCTTTTGTCCCTTTTTGTAAAGGTCGGCGTAAATGCCGTTTTTATCCATTAATTGTTGGTGGTTGCCGCGCTCAACGATGCCGTCTTCGTTGATAACGATAATCTCGTCAGCATTTTTAACGGTTGAAAGCCTGTGTGCAACGACGATTGTGGTTCTGCCGTTTGAAAGCTTTTCCAAGCTTTCTTGAATCTGAAGCTCTGTCACGTTATCCAAAGCGCTGGTTGCTTCGTCCAAAATAAGCACGGGTGGGTTCTTTAAAAATGCGCGTGCAATGGAAACCCTTTGCTTTTGCCCGCCCGAAAGCTTAACACCGCGTTCACCAACGTAGGTGTCATAGCCGTCAGGCAAGGTCATAATAAAGTCGTGGATATTGGCAAGCTTTGCAGCATTCTCAATCTGTTCCTGGGTTGCTTCAAGGTTGCCGTAAGCGATATTTTCCTTAACCGTGCCGCCGTATAAGAACACGTCCTGCTGAACGATGCCTATATTTTTACGCAAATCTGCAAGCGACATATCGTAAATATCAATGCCGTCAATGGTTATTTTGCCGCTGTCAATCTGGTAAAAGCGCGGCAAAAGATTGCAAAGCGTTGTCTTGCCGCCGCCCGACGGGCCGACAAGCGCAACCGTCTGCCCTTTGGCAATTTTAAGGCTCATATCGTTGATAACAAGCTGTGAAGATTTAGCGTCTTGACCTTCGCCATCGCCTTGCTCGCTCTTGTCGTACTTAAAGCTTACCCTGTCGAAGCAGATATCGCCCTTAAGCGTGCCGATTTTAACAGGGTTTGGCGTTTCGTATTCGGGTGCAATGTTTAAAATCTCATCAAACCTGACAAAGCCCGACATACCGTTTTCGATTTCTTCAATCAATGTAACGAATACCCTGATTGGGCTTAACAGCATAGAAATATACAAAATGTAAGCCGCCATATCGCCCGACGATATCCTGCCGAAGCAGAAGAACAAGCCGCCTGCAAGCAAGGTTACAAGATATAATAAGTCCATACAGATATTCATTGACGTGTGGAACTTGCCCATTACCTTGTAATTTTTGCGGCTGGCTTCCATAAGCTGGGCGTTTGCGGATGAGAATTTTTCGACTTCGTGCTCTTCAGCGGTGTAGGATTTAGAAACCCTTATCCCCGACAAAGCGCTTTCAATGCTGGCGTTAATGAGCGCTGTTTTTTCGCGGTTTTCCTTGAAAACGTCACGGCGTTTTTTACGCATTGCGATAACCACAATGAACATTGGCGGAAGCACCACCAAAACGATAAGTGAAAGCCACGGGTCAATGGTTAAAATCATAATAAGCGCGCCGATAATGGTTATTATCGATAAAAACGCGTCTTCAGGGCCGTGGTGTGCAAGCTCTGCAATCTGGAAAAGGTCGTTAGTTATCCTTGACATGATTGCGCCGACCTTGGTTTCGTCGTAGTATGAAAACGGAAGCCTTTCAAGGTGGGCAAACAGCTTTTTACGCATATCGCCTTGGATTTTTACGCCGACCATGTGCCCGTAATAGGTTACGCAATAGTTAAGCACGGCTTTAAGGATAAAAATCGCAAGCAGTACGCCGCTGAAAATCAAAATCATATTAACCTGGCCGTTGGGCGCGTAATCGTTCATAATCGTCCTTGCGATGGACGGATAAACAAGGTTACAAACGGAAATCAAAAGTGCGCACACAAGGTCAAAAATGAACATACCAAGGTGCGGTTTATAGTATCTTGCAAATTTTTTAACAAGCCCGAAGGACAGGTAAGTTTTCTTCATAGTACACCAAAAAAAATTAAGCGATTGAAACTAAAAGGCGTAAATATATTTTTGAGTAAATATATTTTTGGATAAATATATTTAAGCGCTTTTGCCCGTTATTAGCCCCAATATACCACAAAAAATAAAAAAAGTCCAATTTTTGGTTGTCATTTTACGCGGGCGCGTGCATATAATTTGACAAACCTTTGCGCGTGATATATAATTTTTTGCGTTTAAAGGTGTTTTATGGAAAGACAAGATATTAGAAACATTGCAATCATCGCCCACGTTGACCACGGCAAAACCACTTTGGTTGACCAATTACTTAAGCAAAGTAATATTTTCCGTACCAACGAAGTCGTTGCTGAACGCGTTATGGACAGCAACGATATTGAGCGTGAGCGCGGTATCACAATTTTAGCCAAAAATACTTCAGTCCACTACAAGGGCACGAAGATTAACATTATCGACACCCCCGGTCACGCAGACTTCGGCGGTGAGGTTGAGCGTATTTTATCTATGGTTGACGGCGTTTTACTTTTGGTTGACGCGGTTGAAGGCTGTATGCCACAAACACGCTTCGTGTTAAAAAAGGCTCTTAACCTTAACAAAAAGCCTATCGTTGTAATCAATAAGGTTGACAAGGGCGGCGACGTTGACGTAACCTTGGACGGCATCATTGAGCTGTTTTTGGACCTTGGCGCTAATGACGACCAGCTTGATTTCAAAACAATTTACGCATCGGCAAAGCAGGGCTGGGCGGCAATTAGTATGGACGCCCCGCGTGAAAACATCACCCCTATCTTTGACACGATTTTATCTGAAATCCCCTGCCCGAAGGGTGAAGTGGACGAGCCGCTGCAATTAATGATTTCTAACATCGACTATGACGAATACGTTGGCCGTATCGGTGTTGGTAAGATTATCCGCGGCAAATTGACCGCTAACCAACAGGTTTCAATCTGTCGTACGGACGGAACTGTTGCCCGCGCAAAGGTATCTTCACTTTACGGGTTTGAAGGCTTAAAGCGTGTTGAAACCCAGTCCGGCGAAGTTGGCGATATCGTTGCCGTAATCTGTTCTGAAAAATTAAACATTGGCGAAACCGTTTGCCAGGCTGACGTGCCTGAAGCACTGCCCTTCGTCGCGATTGATGAGCCTACAATTTCCATGATGTTCATGGTAAACAACAGCCCCTTTGCCGGGCGCGAGGGCAAGTTTGTAACGTCCCGCCACCTGCGCGCAAGGCTTTTTAAGGAAGTTGAAACCAACGTTTCAATGCGTATCGAAGAAACCGAGTCTGCCGACACCTTTAAGGTTTACGGCAGGGGTGAACTTCACCTTTCAGTACTCATCGAAAATATGCGCCGTGAAGGCTATGAGTTCCAGGTTTCCCGCCCGAAGGTTATCTTTAAGGAAGTTGACGGCAGAACGCACGAACCTATGGAAGATTTGGTAATCGAAGTCCCCGAAGAATACGTTGGCGCCGTTATGAATAAGATTGGCGCGCGTAAGGGCGAGCTTGCCAATATGAGCCTTAACCCAAGCGGGGAAACCAAGCTTGAGTTTAAGATTCCGTCACGCTGTCTTATCGGTTACCGTAGCGAAATGCTGACCGATACCAAGGGCTTTGGCGTTATGAACCACGTTTTTGCCGGCTATGAAGAATATAAGGGCGACATCAACGAACGCTCACGCGGCAGTTTAGTCGTTTTTGAAAACGGCGTAACCACCCAATACGGGCTGTTTAACGCACAAGAGCGCTGCACGCTTTTCGTGTCCCCCGGCCTTAACGTTTACGAAGGTATGATTGTTGGCGAAAACTCGCGTGAAGACGACCTTGTCGTTAACGTTTGTAAGCAAAAGCACTTAACCAACAACCGTGCCAGCGGTAGTGAAGAAGCCTTAAAGCTTGTTCCACCCACAACCTTGTCGCTTGAGCAATGTATGGAATTCATCGCCGACGACGAAATTTTAGAAATCACCCCCAAGTCAATAAGAATGCGTAAAAAGATTCTTTCTAAAGAGTTAAGAATGAAAGAATGGTCTAAAAAGCATAGATAGTTTAAAAGCGGATTATAGGCGAAAACCGACCTATAGCCCGCTTTTTTAGTGAAGAATGAAAAATGAAGAATTAAGAATTAAGAATTATGGTCGGCAGGGCTTTGCCCTGCTTCGATATTAAATTTGAAAAACTTAAGCCGTAACGTTGCTAAAAACGTTGTTAGCTCATTAAAAAAAGCACGCGGTGAAGCGTGCTTTTTTCATACTATCTCAACAACGGTCAGGGTTTTATCCTTAACCTTAAACCTTACGTCCTTACCGCAATATAAAAAGCCGTATAATCTATCGTCTTCATGATAGCCCGGGCGGGGGTCTAAAGATAAAGCTTCGATAAGCCCTTGTTGCTTATCTTTATCAAATTTATCAAGTAAAACTTGCGGAAAATCGACATATAGGCTGACTTTTGGCAAATCTTCACCAAAGCTTCCGCGCGCATTTGGCACGCAATCTGTGTACGGCAGATAGGGCTTAATATCATAAACGGGCGTGCCGTCTGCCATATCCGCACCGCTTATTTTAAGAAGGGTTTTATCCCCTGTTGCTTCAACCGATAAAAGCTTAACGCACGATAACCCTATCGGGTTTGGGCGGTTGGGTGAGCGCGTTGCAAAAACGCCAACGCGTTTATTACCGCCAAGCTTTGGCGGGCGCACCGTGGGGGAAAATTCTTCCCTTTCAGGGTTTTTGTTAAAGCCCCACAAAATCCATAAATGGCTGTATTCGGTTATGCCCCTGAACGCATCAGCGCTATTGTACGGCGGTAAAATTTCAACGTAAGAATAACTGCTTACCGCAAGCCCGCTTTGGCGCGGCAAACCAAACTTTGTTGAAAAATCAGATTTAATAATGCCTATAGTTTTTAGTTCCATTTCTTTAGTTAATCGCGTTATAGCCCCACTTTTAGCTAAACAATTTCCTTAATCAGTTCATCGCCCCCGTTTAAGCTGTTACAATCTTCAGCCGTCTTTTGGGCGGTGGTTATATCATTATTATAATCGAACTCCGTATCCATGTCAAACAAATCAACGTTGTCGTAAGCGGCAAGCTTTGAGATTGAAACCTCATACGCGGTGAGCGTTCTTATATCGTCATCGCTGTAACGCTTTTGGTACTCACGGCTTTGTATCCTGCCGGAAAGCGCAACGCGTTCGCCAACGGCAAGGTTTTTAACGAACCTGGCGTTTCTGCCCCACGCAATGCACGGGATATAATCGGATTTATTGAACGCGCGATTAACCGCCACTAAAACGTCAGCAATTTCGCGGTTAAAAGGCGTTGTGCGATAGGTTGGCTGTTTGCAAATGTAGCCAGACAAAACTATATTATTTGTGGTTTTAGGCGCTTCAACGTCGACGATTTCCCTTACGAAAACCGTAAGCATAAGCTTGCTTTTTTCGTTGACGATTTTGTTATAGCTTCTGAACTGCCCGATAACCGCCAGGCTATTGCCAATTTTAAGGCTTTCCTTATCGATAAGCCTTTCCGAAACGGTGATTGGCAAAATATCGGCCTGACCTGACAGTCTTTTAACTGCCAAATCAACTTCATAAAAGCCTTCGCCGTAAACTTCATGCGAGAATTTAGTGTCGGAAACTATCTCGCCCTGTAAAAATACCTTATTGTTTTGTTTTTCGTTGTTCATAAAGTGCTCCTTAACGCAAAAGTATGCTAGTTAAGCCTTTGCGCTTATGCCCTGCTGTCCTTTAAATGCTGCTCGCCACGACTGTCGATATGGTAATCGATTTGGTTTTCGCCCGTGTATATAAGCTGCGATATCGGCACGAACTCATAGCCGCACGATATAAGGGTTGAAAATATCATATCAAGCGACTCTGCCGTATGTAGCCCGTTGTTATGGCACAAAATTATTGAGCCGCTTTTGGTGCGTTTAATAACCCTTTCACAAATGGCGGTGGCGGATAAATCCTTCCAGTCAAGGCTGTCAACGTCCCATTGTATGGTGTAAAGCCCAAGGCCTTCAGCGCAACTAATAACGCTGTCGTTATACTCGCCAAAGGGCGCGCGGAACAGCTTTACCTGTTGGTTTGTCAATCGCTCTATCGCCGCTGAAGAACTTTCAAGCTCGCTTATAATTGCGGCTTTATCCATCTTTGCCATGTGGGAATGGGTTTTGCTGTGCGTACCGAATTCGTGACCACGTTGTACGATTTTCGTGACGTAGTCGGGGTATTTTTCCACCCAGAACTCAACGGCAAAAAAGGTGCATTTGACCTTGTATTTATCAAGCGCCGCCAAAATCTGGTCGGTATGCTCCGTCCCCCAAGCGCAGTCAAAGGATATAGCAATTTTTTTGTCTTCACGCGCCACGCGGTAAATGGGTAGTCGGCGCGGGGTTTGGTTTTGATACACTAAAGCAGCTTGTGTGGGCATAAACGCCATTGCAAAAATTATTACCGCAAGCGAAAGACAAATCACACCCCATCTTTTTGCACGCGCTGTTAACTGCTTTAACATATTAATATATATCACCATGCGATAAATTGGGCTGTTTTGTCGATTTTTGACTATAGTTGCCGAATTTATCATTCCACTATATTATACACGCCCAGTTTGAAGATTATGTGTCACAACCTTGTAATTATTGTTATTTTAAAGTGACAAAATGGCTGATTTAACGCCGTATTTTGGCTTTTTTGTTGGTTTTGTGTTGAATTTGCGTGTTTTTTATGTAATAACCTTTTTAATCGCCGCATAGGATTTATTGTAGGTTTTTTTATGCTTGGTGACTTGGATTTACGCGTTTTAAAGGAAGCACAATTTATGCTGGATAATAATCTTACCGTTCGCAAAACCGCCGCACATTTTGGCGTTTCAAAATCGACCGTCCACAAGGATTTGTCAGTAAGGCTTAAGCACGTTGACCGCAATTTGTATCAAAGGGTGCAAGCCTTGCTTGAAAAAAACCTTTGCGAGCGTCATATCCGCGGCGGCATATCAACAAAACAAAAATATAAGAAAATGAAAAAGCCTTTGGAATAACCCAAAGGCTTTTTAAATTAAGAATGAAGAATTAAGAATGAAGAATTATAGTCGGCAGGGCTTTGCCTGCTTCGATATTAAATTTGAAAAACTTAAGGCTTAACGTTGCTAAAAACGTTGTTAGTATATAAAAAAGACAGGTCAAAAACCTGTCTTTTTGCTTAATAACGGGCCTATAGCCCCACTTTTGATAATTTTATTCACCTGTGTAATTATAAATTATAGTATAATCACCTGTGCCACTATCCCAATTAGATCCTTTGGATATAGTCTTCCATTGTTCTTCAGTTCCACAGTAGTTAATACTTACTAAATTAAAGCAATTATAAAAAGCTTCATCGCCAATTGAAGTTACATTATCGCCTATAATTACGCTTTCCAAATAGTAGCAGCCATAAAAAGCTTCATCGCCAATTGAAGTTACATTGCCGCCTATAATGATGCTTTTCAAAACATAGCAACCATAAAAGGTAGCATTACTAATAGAAGTCACGCCGCTTCCAATAACCACGCTCGATAAATTACTACAATCACGGAATGCAGAAAAACCAATAGAAGTAACATCATCATCGATTTCTACCGAAATTAAATTAGCGCAACCACTAAACCTGTACGATGGTATTTCACCAGATGTAATAACAACTTTTTGTACGTATGAAAGTAAACTAATATATTGGAACGCAAACGCTGGCGCTGTTACATTTTCAAACTGGCAATCAAAACTACCTTCAATAGAAGTAACTGAGTCAGAGATAACTATTGACTTTAATGCAGCACAACCTTCAAACGCACCAAAACCGATAGAAGTAACTGAATCACCAATGACAACCGACATTAATGATTCATAATACTGAAACGCATATGATGATATTTTTGTTGCAGTTGATAAAACAACTTCTGTCACAACCATGTCATCAATTATTAGTTCGTCAGCATAATTTAAAGGATTTCCGAGAACACCAAAATCTATTTCTACCCATTGATCTATCGTGCCTAAATAAGCAACTTTAGTTAACGCCTCGCAACCATTGAATGCAGCAATAGTAAAAGAAGTAACTGAAGTAGGAATTACCACTGATGTTAATGCATAACAATTGCAAAATGCTGCATAGCCAATAGAAACAACTGAGTTTGGTATATCTATCGACTTTAAATTATAACAGCCATAGAACACACTATCACTAATAGAATTTAATCCATCACCTATAGCTATGCTTGTTAAACTAGTACAACTATGGAATGCTTGTTCCCCAATAGTAGTAACCGAATCAGGAATTACTACTGACGTTAATCCCTCACAACCAATGAATGCTGCATAGCCAATAGAGATTACACTACTACCAATTTCAATTGTCTTTAATGACCAACAGTTCTGGAACGCATAATCACCAATAGTAGTTACACCATCACCTATTTCAACTGACGTTAATGCTGTACAATTGCCAAATGCTGTATTTCCTATAGCAGTTACACCATCACCTATTACAACTGATTTAAGTTTAGTACAATTATAAAACAATAGTGAACCTATTTTGCCAGATGTAACAACAAGTGTTTTTAAATTTGAAACGTTAATATATGGTAAAACAAATCCTGGTATTGTTGCGTTTTCAAGAGGACAATTTTGCATACCACTTTCAATGGTTGTAACTGATTCAGGTATAACTATTGACGTTAATGAGTCACAACCATAGAATGCGCACCATCCAATAGAAGTTACAGTGTTTGAAATGATTATTGATGTTAACGTCGTGCAACCATTAAATGCATAAGCAGAAATTTTAGTCGCGGTTGTTAAATTAACTTCAGTTACTACTTCACCCTTTATTTTTAATTGTTTAGTATAATATACTGGGTTGGCATAATCATCAGCAAAATTTATTTCTACCCATTGATCTATTGTTCCCCAGTAATTAACTGACGTTAATGATGAGCAACTATTGAACGCGGAAACACCTATAGAAGTAACTGAATCTGGTATTACAACTGTAGTCAAATCACTGCAGTCATAGAACGCATAATCACCTATAGAAACTTCTTTATATCCTTCGATTTCTTCAGGGATAATTAAGTATGTATCAGTGCATGTTCCAATGCCTGTAATAATTGCACCATCATTTGTAATACTATATTCAAGGCCTTCGCTGTGGAAAGCAACCCTTTTATTAACAAATGCCGTTTGTTTACCTTTGCCGTCGTTTAAGTCATACTCGTAATAAACGTAAAGCTCACAATCGGTATAAATCAAGGTGCTTAAGTTACTAAAAGATCTAACGTCAATACTATCAGCAACAATAGTGCCGTCTGTTTCATGCACTAACTCTATTTTTGTTATTTGGAGTAAGTTTTCTTCATCAATCTTGATTAGTTCAAAACTAAAGTCTGTTTCGTTAATTTCAGTTAAGTTAATTTGAACTGTTGGGGCTACTCTTTGCGCCGTTAAAAAATCAAGGGTGATTGTTTTTTCAACCCCGTCTTTTAGATATGTTGCAACTAATTGGTATTGGCTTTCTGATAGTAAGCCTTCAACCGTAGTTGCATCACAAGCTAAATCTTGTACCTTTTGACCATCTTTAAACAAGATTAAGCTTTGTAAAGACTTATCTTCATGTTTCTCATACCAATTCAAATTAAAACTGATTCTTCCATACCCAATGGTGATATCATCAAACAATACTGTTGATTCGGTTTTGAAAGCATCTTTATATAGCATGTTCACGTCAAGACCATTTACAAGCGCGTCATAGTAACCTATAACTGCGTATTGATAAACCGTATTTTCTTGCAAACCTTCAAACTTAATGCTATTTTCACCAGTAGCTAATACCTTGGTATCAAGTATATTATCACCGTCGTATAAAACAACTAAAGCCTTGCCTTGGCTAAACGCAATAAGACCATCATTGTCGATTAAGTTTACGTCAAACGCCAAATAGTCAGTTGCAACTTCTTGATTTGTAACATTTGCCACAACTTGGTTGTCAACCCTAACGCCTGCACGGATCGTTTTTTCACCATCCATTTTTACGTCTTTAATTTCCGTACCGTCAACGTACTTGATTGCGTCAATAGTGTAGTCTTGAACACCGCTTACGCTACCCACGTTGTATTTTAAAATTAACCTTTCCATAGTAGAGCCGTATTCAAACATATAGCTTGAATATTTATTACCATTTAACGTAAAAGATAAAATTTCAAAATTGTCGGGGTTACTAATAAAAACGTTAATATAGATATCTTCGTTAGGCGTTGCATAATAGATTTCTTTATCCGTGCCAATAATATCTAAACTACTTTCAATTTCGTTTTCAATATTTTCGCCATAACCGTTTTCTGGGAACGGATTGTCAACGTCAACGTCACCTTCTTCTTCATAATCGCCTTTATACCAGCCGTTGTGGTTGCCATTATCGCCGTTGCCATTACTATTGCCGTCATTTTTGTAATGCGGCGGTCTTACAGACAGATTACTGCTATCTGTTGCTTGGGTTATGGTCATGCCTTGATAAACAGGTATTTGCCTATTGGTATTACCACCGGCACTACCGCTACCCGAGTCTTCAGTAAAATCACAAGCTATCATTGTAAATAATGAAACAAGGCTTAAACAAAAGACAATTAACGTTTTAGTTAATTTAATTATGGTTTTCATAAAAAATCTCCTTTAATAGTGTTCACTATAAGTATAACAAATAGGTGTATCAGAAATTGATAATCCGAAAATTTTATTTACAAATTTCTAAAAAATTTTGTAAAATTTTTATAAAACATCAATTACTGACATAAAAAAGTGCGGCTACCGAAGTAAACCGCACAAAAAAGCAGACCCCGATAGTCGCCAAACTAACCTTACGCAAAATGGTGTAACCACAATAGCAAAAGTGGAATCTGCATTTTATCAAATTCAATAATACTATTGTGGCAAAAAATAGATATAATTATCCCTTAAAATAAGAAAATTACACCACAAAATTGCGCATATTAAGTTAGTTTGGCATTAATTATTATAACACGCAGTAATTATTAAATCAAGTAATTTAACAAAAAATAAAATAACTTAAGCTAAAAAACAACAGCTTAAGTTATTAGTTGTATAATTCATTGATATATGTCACGCAGGGTAGCAAACGAAAAGCCTGCTCTATTGGTCGCAAAATAAACAGCATTGATGCAAAGCATCACATCGTTGGGCGTAAGCCCACATCATTGCGAAACACATCATTTACGACAAAGTCGTAACATCGTTCATTTGTGCCGTGCAAGACGGCAATGATGTTGCCCTACAGAGCAAATGATGTTCTCGCTATGCTCGAAACGATGTTGTGCCAATGGCACAAATGAAAAAAGAACAGGCG
>JAFQEA010000016.1 GCA_017399185.1 Clostridia bacterium | reverse complement strand
TGTTAGCCTATACAATCCTTCAGTCTTTGACTTCGTCAAATCCAGCTCCCTTTGCACAAGGGAGCCTTTTAAATTAAAAAAGACTTTTTGCCAACGGCAAAAAGTTTACCACAATTCTTAATTCTTCATTCTTCATTCTTCATTAAAAAAAGCAGGGCAAAAACCCTGCTTTTTTTCGCATTAATCGACCTATAGCCCCACTTTTTACAATAACAAAGGCTTGCCTGCTTGCACTACGCAAGCGGGCAACTGACCACAATTCTTAATTCTTCATTCTTCATTCTTCATTAAAAAAAGCAGGGCAAAAACCCTGCTTTTTTCGCATTAATCGACTTATAGGCTTACTTTTAATAAAAAATAGTATTAAAAAGAACGACCCCTTTAGTGCTTTTATCGCCGCTAATTAAGCACGTTTCCAAAGGCTGATTATGCCTTTGCTGACGTTGATTGATTTAGCTAACTCTACCTGACCTATCCCCTTTTCTAACCGTAAATCCTTTAAAATTTCACCAAATTATTACTTAATACTCAATTTTTCCCATAAAAACGCGATAAATACTTGACATCTTACAATAGCAGGATTATAATTGAAATATTATTTATATATAAAATTATTAATATTATCACTTAAGGAGAAATAAACTATGGACATGAACGTTTTGTTACAAGCAATGATTGTTGTCTTTATGTTGTTTCTATGCGCCCTTTGCTTGTTCGCGGTAGTAGTTATCGCACGTGATATTATCTACGAAAACGCAAGACGTAGGGAAAGAATTGAAGCACAGTCAAAGCCTAACGCGGTCACTAACGAGCATGCGCCCGTTGAAGCCGCCGAAAAGCCACAGCCTGCACCACAGCCGGAGCCACAGCCTGCACCTGTTGAAGCACCTGTTGAAGCCAAGGTTGAAGCCAAGGTTGAAGAAGTTGCCGTTACAGCCGAGCCTTTGGAAGCAGCTGTTGAAGCTGAAGAGCCCATTGCGGATGAAGACCCGAATTCGGTTGCATTTTCAAGAAACACCTTAACGATGGAAGAAAGATATATGACTCTTTCAACAGAGTTCAAGAGATATTTTGACGACATCGTAAACCACACCTTACAAAAGCCGGGTGTTAAGGAAACTAAAAAGACAAGTGCTTACGATTACAAAATCGGGTATCAAAGGGTTATTAAGATTTCGATAAGAAGAAGTGAAATCGTTTGCGAATTTAACTTTATCGACAAGGACTTTGACCAATACGCAAACGCAAGCGACGTCAAAATCAAACGCGCCGCAACGGTTGTTAGGGTTAGTGAGCCTTCTGCCGTAGGCGTTGTTAAAGACGGTATTGACCTTGTTTGCACACAAATTGAAGAGCTTAAAGAACAAAAGAAGGAACTTGCTAAAGAAAAACGCAGACAAAGGCGTCAAGCGGCAAAAGAAAATGCCGATAACCAATAATTAAGGACGGTGTGATATATGTCAACCCCAAATGAAGCATTAAACAAGGAAAAACCAAGCACAAAGAAGATTATACTCAATTCCTTGGGTATATTGTTTTGCGTGCTACTACTTCCAATACTCGTTTTAAATTGCATACTTATCGTCAAAGGTATTGCTAAACCTGACGAAGTGCCTGCACTTGGCAAAACGATACCGATGATTGTTTTGACAGATTCCATGCACGACACGATAAAGTCGGGTGACCTTATTATTTGCAAAAAGGTTGACCAAAAAGACGTAAAGGTTGGGGACGTTATCTCATTTTTTGATCCAACGGGGAAATCTGACAGCGTAACAACCCACCGCGTAATGGCAATTGAAGTATTGACTGACGGCAGATATTATTTTTACACCAAGGGTGATAACAATAATATTGCAGACATTACGCCCGTACCCGGGGAAAACCTTGTTGGCAAATGGACGGGCAGACGAATTTGGGCGTTAGGTCACGTTATTTTATTCACACAATCCCCTTTAGGCATTATCCTTTGCATAGTACTTCCTATCGGTGCAATAGTTGCGTATTACCTTATTAAACGCAAACAGCAGGACGGCAAGAAGCAAGAAGACATTGACGCACTTAAAAAGGAGCTTGAAGCTTTAAAGAAAGCGCGTGAAGAAAGTGCCAAGCAAGCTGAAAAGGAAGACAGCACACAGCCTGTAAGCGACAGCAAGGCTTCTAGATCCACAGAAAGCGGCGAAAAGCCAACCGAAAACAAGGCTTAACGCTTTATCGACAAAAAACGACAAATTTTTGGCTATCTTTAAGTACTTTGTACTTAAATAATGCGGTTAATAACAACCGCTATATATACTACGTATTCTCACTCGATGCCACGTACGAGGTGTGAATATATAGTTGTTACAACAACAAAACAGGGCTATGCCCAAAGTATTCCCACCCACGGGCGAGGAGAAATTTTTTAAAAACAAAAACAAAAACAATATTTTAGGAGATTTTTTATGAGAAAGAACAGATTTTTGACAATCGCTGGTTGCTTAATGGTTCTCTGCTTATTAACCACTTGCGTTATCGGTACTACTTTTGCAAAGTACGTAACAAGCGGCGAAACACAAGATTCAGCACGCGTTGCTAAATGGGGTGTTCAACTTCAATTAGCTGCTAACGATTTATTCAAAAACGAATATGCAAGCAACACATCAGGTTATACAGGCGTTACCGTTAAATCACACGATGATACAGACGTAGTTGCACCTGGCACAGTAGAAGGCGTTGCTGCAAGATTTTCTATCACAGGTACACCTGAAGTTTCAACACACGTTATCATTTCTATGACAAACGTTAAAGACGTTGTTTTGGTTGCTGGTACTTATCTTGATGAAACTACAGCTGATCCATCTGACGTTTTCACATTAACTCAAAACTACTACCCAGTAGTATTCACTTTAAGACAAGTTTCTGGCTATGACGGCGTTACTTTGACCCCACCAGTAGTATTAAAGAGCGGCACATTAGCAGATATCAGAGATTGGCTTACTAATTATAGCGCTACTGCATACTATGCACCAAACACAGATTTAGACGCTGTTTTTGAAATCGTTTGGACATGGGATTTTGCTGGTGCAAATACAAACGATAAAGCTGATACATACCTTGGTAACAGAGCAGCTGGTATTGCACACGCAGACGGCGCAGTAGAAAATACACATTACGTTCTCAACGTTGGTTTTGAAATTGATATCAGAGTTGAACAAGTTGACTAATTAATCAAAGATTAATTAAATTACAAAATTAATGCGGTAAGCGGGGCAGATCCCCTGCCCCAGCTGCAAACAAACCGCCCAAACGAGCAACGTGGCAGTGAGTATGGGCAAAGAAAAAGAATTTAAAAGGAGGTGCAATAAATATGTCAGAACCGGCGCAAAACGGCTTTAATAAGCAGGAAAACGGCAAAGCCGCAAACGAAAGACGGCATTGGGTTTATATCATGCTTTTGGTCGTTATCGTATTCATATTATTATTAATGACGCTGGGCATACTTGCACTCCGCGTAGAAAACTACCTGCCCGAAGGCACGGACATCGTGTTTGTGGTAGGCAAATCGCCTTCGGTTGAGTTCGGCGACGAAAAAGGCAGCTGGAAGAGCGGTTTGGATGTTGATATTTTCAAATCTTATTATGAAAATGATCAACAAGTAGTTACGGTTTTATCAAAAGAAGGCGACAGCTTAATTGCCCCCGGCACACAGATGCAGTACTACTTTATAGCTTACAACAAGGGTAATATCGCAGTAACGTATGAAACGGATATTGACTTTTTGTTTGAAAGCGCAGGTCAAGTTAAAAACGACTTTGCATTCCCCTTAAAGGTAAGGCTTAAAACCGACAGCGGTAAGTACCTTATCGGCGGTGAATCCGAGTGGGTTGATATAAGCACCGCAAAGGTAACAAAGCACGTAAGCGTTTTGGGTGCAAGCTCATACGAAGGCTTTACTTTAGAGCTTATCTGGGCTTTTGAGGGCGGTGATGACGCGCTTGACACAATGCTTGGCAATATGTCAGCTAGCGGCGGCGCGAAAATCACGCTTGGTATTGAAACTTACGCCGAGGAACATTTTGAACCAACCGCACAAGGCGGTATCGTGGTTGAAGCTGAAGACGGCAAGCCCGTTGAACACGGCGGAACGATAAGATACTTTTGGTTAATGCTGTTATTTATCTGCATTGCAATACTGGTATTCTTTATTGCATGGCTTTTAAATAAACGCCTACGTAAGTGGTAAAACGTGACACAAAAAAATAAGGAGTTTTATTATGAATAAAACAAAAAATAAAAAATTATTTATGGTAGTTGCCGTTGTACTTATGGTTGCACTTGTTGCAGCAATGGGTACAATCACCTATTCAAGATACATTGTAAGTTCAGATTTAGATCCACAACAAGCAACCGCAGCTAAATGGGGTCTTGCATTAAGCGCTAATACAAGCAATTTTTTAAGCAGTGACTACTCCGGCACTGGTTTAGCTACGCCTCAAGCAGCAGGTACTGGTGTTGCTGTTAAAGCGGCAAACATTACCGTTGCACCTGGTACAACAGGTAGCATGACAATCACTGTTTCAGGTACTGCCGAAGTTAGAGCACAATTATCACTTTCAATCGCAGGAGGCTATACAGAAATTTCTGCAACAACGGGCGGAACTACTTATAAACCTGTTAAGTGGACGCTCACTAAACAAGTTGGTTCTGCAGAAGCACAAACACTTGTAAACGCTAGCGAAGATCTTTCTGATATCGCAGACGCAATGACAAGTGAAAGCGCTGTAATTGCAGCAAACACAGCTTGCGATACAGTATATACACTTTCTTGGGCTTGGGCTTTGGAAACAGGCGCAGATGCTGCTGCAATTGCCGCTAACAATAAGCACGATACAGCAATCGGTATGTATGCAAAGGAAGCAAACCTTACTAATGTAAATACAGCAACTGGCAATACATACACAGATATTAAGCCTTCTTTCAGTTTTACTTTATCAGCAACTATCCAACAAATCCAATAATTAAACTTAATTCAGTTTAGTTAACTAAAAACTAATAAGGCAAGTCCCCTTGCCTATATGGGCAGGGGGACAGGGCCTTAAAAACACAAAAAACCTGCCTATAGGGCGGTTAAAGGTATATTATGGAACAAGCTAAAACAAAAAAAGAAAAAACAATAGATATTATAAAAAAGGTTGCCTGGGGCATACTGCTTGCAGTATTTGGCTTTGTTGCTGTAACCCTTGTTTGGCTTGGCATTGATAAGTTTATTGTTAAATCCCCCGTACCAAAGGCGTGGGGGTGTGCGACCTTGACTGTTGTCACAGGTAGCATGCAAGGCACGATTGACGTTGGTGACGTAATCGTTATTAAAAAGACAAACGACTATAAACTGCACGATATAGTAACTTACATTATCCCAGGTGACAAAGTGCCGACAACGCACCGTATCTGGAAAATCAACCCCGACGGGACGTATATCACCAAGGGGGACGCAAACAACACCGAAGACACAACCCAAATCACCAAAGATATGATTGTTGGTGAAGTTGTCAAGGTTATCCCTAACGCAGGCCACTTTGTTAACTGGCTACGTATGGAAGGCTGGCTGTTTGTTGTAAGCCTGCTTGCAATTATCGGTATTGGTACTCTTTTAATTAAAGCCAACACCGCACCCGAGCAAGCAACCAACACCACCCCTGCAAAAACCGATGAAGCCGCTAACAGCGACGGCAACACCGCTGAAGACAGCGCAAAAGCTGAAAATCAAACTCAAACTGAAAGTAACGCAAGTAATTGCGATAAAGATAAAAACACTGATCAAAAACCACAAAAAAAGGACGATGACGCGTAAGCCACGGCATAAAATACGCCCTTAAAATGAATTGAGACAGAATATGCGTTTTAAGCGCATTAAAATCGCCTGCTTTTTACACCTTAATAAGCCGGCAAGCAATATATTTACAACAAAAAGACAAAAAAAGTTGGCTATAAGCCGATTATCGGCATTATTAAGCCATTTTTGACTATCAGATATTGAAACACCTTTGGGCTTATTGTGCCCTTTTAAAGCCCCTTTTACGGGCGGCAAACCACTATAGAGCGTGAGGTAACTATCAATGATAATTAAATTTATCAAGAAAAACTTAATAGCGTGCCTTTCACTATTTATGGCGGTGGCGGTGCTTGTGACGGGCAGCATTTCCTTTGCGCGATACACAAGCGGCGTTAACTATGATAAGGGCGCAGGCGCAGGTAGCTTTATTTGCACCGCCAATATTGACGACGTAAGCGCCTTGTCCTTTACCAATACGGCCTTTTGGGGCGGTACTGCCGGGGATGATAAAATCGCGATGAACGCTTTGCGTTCAATTAATTTTTCCGTAAACAACTTTAACGTAGTTGGCGGCGTCGAAAAGGTATCAGAGGTAAAAATGAAATACAACCTGACCTTTTCAGCCCCCGTTAACTTTGTAAAAAAACTTGCAATACAGCTTTTCAATCAAGATGATAAGCCAATGCTGCCACAGGTTGTTTTAATCGATCTTATACACGCAGCAGATCACGGCCACATTTTCCAGACGGCCACGAGTGCCGATTACAACTCAACCTACCACCACGACTTAACCTTTGAAACGGCAAAAAGTGGCAATAACTATACTGCAATCTTTGACGGGCATATTCACGACGAAGCCGTCAAGGTTATCATTAAGCTTGAGGAATACGAGCAATCAACCCACCAACTTTTACACTTCAGAACGTGGGATACGTCAGGCATCACGAGCGAAAGCAACCCTACCGTTGATGCGGAGGGCGGTAAGCTTACCCCGCCGTTGCAGGTACAATTCACAAGAGTTATTCCGTTTTACAGGATAACCATTTCAATGAGTAATATGGTTTTACCTGCGGGGCAAAAGACCACGGTTAAGCACAGCATCAAGCTGTCCCCTACCGACACCCTGGAGGACGACCACCTGGCAGGTTACTTTGTTTCCCTGCAGGATGGGCAATATCTGCCCGTAACCTCAATTTACGGTGCAAGTCAACCCGGTGAATCGATAAAATACGAGATGCAAACGGTAAAAGAGGGTTCCTTTGACGAGTATTACACCGACGCAGCCGCATTTGACGCGGCAGATAAAACGCCTTATCAAAAAAAGAATCACTTTGACGAGCATATTATCGTTGAGCACGACGAAAACTTGGTCGGTAACCCCAAGTATTACACGGTTGGGGAAACGGGTAAGTTTGAGGATGTTTCCACCACGAGTTATCTGGAATCAGGTTCTTTCAGTCACGAGGACAGAGAGTATATCGACGGGTATTATCTTTACTTAAAGCGTACGGGCAAAAATAACAATTACGTGTGGCAGTTAATCGGTATAGGTACTGAAACTTCCCCCAATGAGCCGTCAATGCCAAACGTCGCGGATACAAAATATTACAGGCTTAAGGTTAAGTACGGCGAAATCATAACCAAGACCGAGCTTAAGTTAACCCAGGGCATGTTAAAGACCGAGCTTAATTCAACGCAGGACTACGTTGTAAGAAGCGTTGTTGAGAACGCTGCCCAAAAGCATAGCGACATTGTTTTTGACATAACCAGCACGGAACTTTTAAGATACACCGTACAGGATAACGCAAGCGGTACTAAAACAGTTACTAAAATTATAGATATCGAGGAAGATGGCCTGGTTTTACAGGAAAGAAATAACGGAAATTGGAAAAGCACCGCAGATACCCTGCACGAGCCAAACCTTACCGTTCAGCCTTGGATCAGCGAAACGGAAAATTACAATAACGCAAACGGCACAGTGGTATACGAGCTGGAAACTAATGATTACATTATCAGAAATGTTTCGCGCGATATCGCAAGGGTGGAGGTTGAGGTCGAAGACGTAAGAACGACCGTAATAAACGCCCTGGGTCAGCCCGAGGATATAGTTTACACGCAGTCAAACCCACTTAATTTGTTTGAAGGTAATATCCAAAAGGTATACTTGTCATCCTGCTACTCTAAAAACTATCCGTTCTACGTGAACGTAATATTTGAACAGATACAGTAACGCAATTAAAAATAATAAGATACAGTAGCGTAATAAAAAATAAGAACAAGGAGGTATAAAGAATGCAAAAGAAAAGCAAACTCAAGGGCATACTTGTGTTTATTTTATCGTTTATATTAATTAGTACTTCCTTCGTTTCATTAACTATTTCAAGATACGTTACCGTGCAGAACGCACCGTTCCAGGGTGAACAGCACCTGGATTACACGGTTAACTCGGTTTTCGTTGTTAAAAATCAGGAGGAATTATTCTCCGCAATCAACCAGGGCTACACCTACGTTCAGCTTGACCAGAATATCGAAAACCCTCTTATCATTACGCAAAAGGCCGAAACGCTTAACTCTGACCTTATTCTTGACCTTAACGGCATTGAAATCCAGCGTAACGGTTACGAGCCTATACTTAACATCAAGCCGGGCGTAAGGCTAACCGTAATTGATACGTCAACAGAACAAACAGGCGGGCTTTATAACCCCGTAGGCTCGGTATTCAATATAACGGGCGGTACGCTTACCGTCGTTACGGGTACGTTTGAAAGCGGCCCAAGATATTCCGAATATTATTCGTACAACTCACAGGTACTCAACAATAATACAAGCAGCATAACGGACAGAACTATCGTTGAAAACAACGCGCAAAAAGTAATGTTCTACGAAAAGGTTGACCTTTCCGACGGTAACCGGGGCTTTGCCGAGCCTGTGCTTATCAACGCGCCAATCATCAAATCTTATCCCGAAAAGATAGGTAACGTTGAATATGAACACGGCAACCTTTATTTTGATACGGCGGTAACTAAAGGTGACTTAACTATTGAATCCGATACCTACTGCTATTACAGAACAAGTGAGGACAAGGCTTCCGATGTTAACAACGAGGCCGCTGCCGATTGGTATTACACCTACTACGTTGATCCGAACGATAAATTTAATTACGAGTCGGCAACCGTTGCCAACGAGGAAGATTTCGTTAAGATAACTATTTACGGTTATGAAAACACAATTAAGCAGGCCGGCGCAATACAGAATTCAAAAGATTATTACGCGGCAATTCAGATGCAAAGCGGTACGCTGGACGTGCAGAACGGCGGCTTCTATTCGTATTTTGGCGTAGACAGAACTGCTTGCGTTAACTCACAGGGCGGTAATATTTCTATCAAAAAGGGCAAATTCTCGTCACGTATTCCTACGGCTTCTACGTTCGTACAGAACGGCGTGAACGAAAAGGAAAATGACGAGCTTGCTTTTGATGACGGTTACTTTAATAATTTCAAATGGTCAAGCCATACGGGTACTGAAGATTTCGTCGGCAACCTGGCGCGACAGGGCGAGAGTTACTGCATTTTAAACGGCGGCAACGCAACCGTTACCATTGGTACGGGTGAGCTTTATTCTTCCAACAACGGTATTATCAGTATGCACGGCGGTGAGCTTTCCATTCTGGGCGGTAACTTCACCAAGCGTATCACAAACGGCCGTGTTACGACGGATAATTCCGAAATGTCAGCTATTTATATGAAACAAGGTACGCTTAAGCTGCAGGATGCAAGCTGTAGCGTTATCCGTAACGATGGGGGCGCTAGCGTAAACGCTCACGCAATTTATATGCAGGCGGGGCAGCTTGATTCCATCAACACGACTTACAATATGACGGGTAATTACAGCACCGGTATAAAGATGCTTGACGGCAGGCTTAACGTTATAAACGGCGACTGTATTATCACGGGTACTAACTCTTACGGCATTCACTCATCAATTAACAGCGATACCGACTTTGTTATAAATAACAGCTCCTTTGATATAGACGGTGCAAATTCAACAGGTATTTACTCGGCAAAAGGCAGGGTTAACATTTCGTCCGACGTGGGAAACGGCATCAGCGTAACGGGTGCTAACGGCAAGGGTATACACGTGCTGGATAATGGCTCGGTTAACTCAATTAATTATTCTTACACCTTATCGGGTGACGGTTCAATCGGTATTTTAGCCGAATCCACCGCGACGGCTATCAACGTTAAAAACGGAGATATGACTATTGAGGGCGCGCAAAGCTACGGCATACGCTCTTCAATCACCGGTACCGATAGCTTTACTGTAACCGACGTTTCTATCTTAATGACGGGCGGTGGAACAAATCAGACGGGTATTTACTCTGCAAACGGTAAGGTTACGGTCAGCACAAGCTCAAGCAGAACTATTTCAACCTCGGGCACTAACGGCAAGGGTATTTACGTTACTGCAGGCGGCTCGGTTGATTCAACCAACTATTCATACACCTTATCGGGTGACGGTTCAATCGGTATTTTAGCCGATTCTGACGCAACGGGTATTAACGTTGTGAACGGTGCAATGTCGGTAGGCGGCTCGTTAACCTACGGTATTAAATCTTCTATCACGGGTACAACTAACTTCACCGTAACCGATTTGCCAATCAGTATGCACGGCGGTACTAACCAGACAGGTATTTATTCTGCAAACGGTAAGGTAACCGTAAGCGCAGGCACGCCTGTAAGCATTTCAACCTCGGGCGCAAACGGCAAGGGCATTTACGTTCTTGACGGCGGCTCGGTGGCATCAACTAATTATTCATACTTCTTAACGGGTAATAATTCTATCGGTATCGACGCCGAGGTCGATGCAGTTTCAATCGACGCGCGCGACGGTACTATGGAAATTACAGGTGATAACTCTTACGGTATTCGCTCCTATATTAACGACGGCGGCTCAAACAATAAGTTCAACGTAAACGATATTTCAATCAGCATGACTAACGGTGAAAACCAAACGGGTATTTTCTCTGAAAACGGTCGCGTTAACGTAACTGCCAACACGGCAACGCTGATTTCTATTGAGGGCAACAGCGGTAAGGGTATACACGTTTCCACGGGTGGCTCTGTTGTTTCAACCAACTATTCCTATCAGTTAAGCGGCGCAACGTCCCACGGTATTTATTCAACCGCAGGTCTTGTTGATATTTCCGGCGGTGATATTACGCTCGACAGCAACCAGTCTTGCTACGGTATTTACGCTTTTTCTTCGGGTAATATCGGTGTCAACGTAACCGGTGCGACTATTGACGTTGGTTATAATGCTGGTGACAAAGCTGCCGGCACTTATCGTGCAAGCGTTGGTGTATTTCTTGCTTCAACGAATAACGCTAACAAAATAACCTTAACAAATACTAACGTACGTTGCTATGAGATAGGTGTTTTGGTTGACGGTGGTTCGTTGGATATTAAGGGCGGTGCTTCTGTTCAAAACCAAATTTTAACCCGTAAAGCTTCATCCGTTGTGGTAAAGGATGGCAGTGTTAGCTTTGATTCAAGTTGCAATTACGTTATTACGTCTTATACAACACGGAGTAATAATACAACTAACTTGTTTAATATTACCCTACCAACTATAAACGAAAGTACTGACGCTGCTTATGATAACTATGACGGTATTTACGTTAGCGGTGGTAACTTCACGTCTGACGGTGATATAAAACTAACGCATACGGGGTTAATGAACACAACCGTAGCTAAAGGTACGGCATTAAGCATGACTACGGATGAAAACTTAATAACTGCGCGTAGTTACGCTATTCGTGTAAACGGTGGTAACGCGACTATAAACAAAGCTTCAATCATTGCCGTACAAGGCGGTGGCCTAAAAGTAGCCGGTGGCTCTGCTACGTTTGGTTACGAAGGTATGAATCAAAATGATATTACAATTACGACGCAAGGTGTTTTACAAACCAACTACCTTAACGGTTACGTTGAACAGTGGAGTTATTGTTTATCAACAAACGGCGGTGACGCTGTTTATATTACGGATGGTAACGCTACTATTTACGGCGGTATTTACACTGCTGAAAACGGTAACGGCGTATGGGTTCGCGGTTCATCTACTACCGTTGTAAATATTACAGGCGGTACTTATTACGGTAAATACGTCGATAACCCATCTATAGATGACGGTCCAAATGGCCAAAGTTACAACACAGTGTCAGAGCACCATTTCGGCGTGTTTTCACATTCAGGCTTAAAAGTAACGCACGGCGGAACCGTGTATGTTACAGCAGGTAATTTCAACGGCGCAAACGGCGGTATGATTTTACGTGGACAAAAGAATTCGGTTGTAAACGCATTTGTAACCGGCACGCGTAACGGAAACACTTATTCAACGGAATTTGCAAGCTTGATAAGCGGAAAGGACGGCGTTACCGTATTCGACTACAGTAACTTATATTTAGGCAAGGCAAGTAGCTCATCTTCAGAACCAACTGTAGGTGACGGTATTAGAATAATAGGTAGCGGTTGTGCTATCGGTGTAAACAGTACTAATATATCTAGTGATAAAGGTCAAAGAAACGTTTATATTTACGACGGTACGTATACGTGGAATGGCGGTACAAGCTCTGGTACAGGTTGGTACAGTACCAATGCGGTTTGGATTGCTACTAATATTTCCGGCTATTACGTAAGATATCCAAACGGTCGAACAACAACAGGTTAATACAAAAAAGCACTTGATTATTCAAGTGCTTTTTTATTGTAAAAGTGGCGCTATAAGCCTGTTAGCGCCACTTTTTTTATTTATGCGTTTAAAAATTAAGCAAAGTATTCAATAATGATTACGAAAATATACATACCGCTGCCAGCAGAGCCGACTTGATATGTTCCTGCATTTACTAAATCAACCGACGTAAGCGTTACGCTTGTCCCGGCTTCAAAGCTGCCAACCTGCGCGCCCGATGCGTCAACCATTTTAAGCGTTCTTGCATCCGTGCTTGAAGAAGACTGAACTGCAATGGTTACCGTGCAAGGTGCTTCAACGTCAAAGGATACGTATCTGTACTGACCGAATTTTGCGCTTCCGCCAACCGATAAGCCGTTGGTCATATTATAAGTTACGCCGCCGTAGCTAAAGGTTACCTTTTTGGGCTTTTTGTCCATCTTTTTGTCTGCCGTTGCAACAAGCGTGAAGCCGTTTTCGGTGACGGTTGCCGTGTAGCTTGCAAGCGCAAGGTTATCTGCGTTAAAGATTACGACCTTGGTTGGTACGGGGCGTAAATCCTTAATCATTTGCTCGATTGCGTTTTCGTATTCAACAAGCGTTGCAAGGTTCGTAACCTGCGGGCGGTCGTCAACGTTAAGCATATTGTACGCTGAACGGATTTCTTTGACGATTTCCTGAAGATTAAGATGGTTTTCAGCTGTGACTGCACCTTTTTCGGAAAGTGCGTTTATTGCGTCAATTACGGCTTGTGGGGACGGGTAAGTCCTTTCAGGGTTTGTAACCGTTACCTTGCTGAATAATCCTTCAATCTTTTGAACCGTGGTTTTAGCAATAAGGTTTGACGGGTCTATATACGCGCTTGGCGCTACCAAGATATGGTCGCTGAAGTTAAACCTTTCACCCTGCGCTGTTTCAGTTGTGTTTGATAAAATTGCTTCCGCTACCCTTGCCGCCTGCAAAAATGCGCCGTACTTGTTGTAGTGGGTTGCTTCAATGCCCGTGTATCCTGCCTGTGCGTTGCCGTACGCCCCGTCATAACCACTTGGCCAAGCACCCGTTAAATCGTTTGGCTTTAACGCCATAAGGTAGTTTGCGTAAGTCTGCGTTGCAGTTTCAAGCATGGTCTTGCTGTCGGCAAAAAGGTCGATAAGCAAGCAATTTTCTTCTTCAGCAAGCTGTCTTACGGCGGTTACGTAAGCAAAGTTTTCGCCGTGTAAGCCCTGACCGCCGATAATTGCGCCACCGCTGAATTTTACCCTTGCAACGGGGGTAACAAGTACGGGCGTTGCGCCAACACTTCTTGCAAAATCAATATATTGCTTTAAGTACCATTTATAAGTGCCACTGCCGTATGCATAATATTCGCTGCCGTATTTAGCGATTTCCGTAAGCGCCGCACTTTCTTCAGCCGCGGTTGCTAATTTTGTATAGGCTTCGGGAAGGGTTGCCGTTGTGCTTTTTGTGGCATGCGTCGTTGGGTAAACGCCGTTAGCGTCAGGCGTGCCAAGTGGGGTCATTCTATCATACATTGTTGAGTATGACGATGCTTTTTTGGTATCGTCGTCATTATGCCCGAACTGAATAAACAAAAAGTCACCTTCTGTGATGCAGTCTTCAATGGACTTGCCGCCGTTTTGTGAGAACGTATACTTAAAATCCGGGTCATCAATGTTGTAAAGGCGGCCTTCGTTGATAAAGGAACGACTGCTTCTGCCGCCGTGCGCCGCATTTTTAACCGTGACTTCACTATCTAAAAATAAGCTTAAATATTGCCCCCAGCCTGCGATATATTGACCGTCTTCATAAGTCTTTACGGTGGAATCGCCTGCTAAATAAATTGTTGGGGTGTGGCTGTTATCAGGGCCAACCGGCGTTGGACCGGGTTCGGGCGTTGTGCCCGTGCCAGAGCCTGAATCCGTAGACGTTGGCGGAGTGGACGTTGGCAGATTTTGATTGTTTTTGTCTGAACACGCAGTCAGCGTGAAAACAAGTAAAACAGCTAAAATAACGCTTAAAATTTTACTTTTCATTTTTTCTCCTTATCATTTGCGGCAATGCCGCGTATTTCTATAAATTAATTGTAAACCCTAAAGGGGCTTTTGTCAAGACTTTTATCAAAATAAAGTTATCCGCATTTTAGTGCTTTTTACTCCAAATTTGCGCGATAACTGACTTATAGACCAACTTTTAGACAAAATAAGCCCGACTGCAAAAAATGCAGTCGGGCTTTGATGCTTTGTGCTACTTAACTAAATTAAGCAAGCTTGTCAAAGATGTTGAACTGTTGGTTATAGGTGAAGCTGCCATTATACCATTGTCTGAAGAACAAGGTTGCAGGATAGGTGTTGTAGCCGTCCTGATAGTGGTCCCAGCTATCGCCAGAGTCAGCAAGAACGAGTACGTCGTCGTAGATAAAGGACGTGCCCATATCGTCATAACCGATGATAACTTCCCAGTGACCGCTGTGTGGTCTGAAGGAAATTGGCATTGGCGTGCCCTTTAAAAGGTTTGTTTGCGCCCAGGTAGTGAATTCAAGGTAGGTTGGGAATTCCATTGAAGCTTCAGGATTCTGGAAGTTTGCTTTAGAATAAGAGCCCTTTGTTGGGTTAAAGCCCATGCTTGTTGTTAACGCGTGGAGACCCTTTGAACCAACACCACTATTATAAATAATGTCATCGTTGATATCTTCATAGGTCAATACAAGCCATTCTTCAAAGTCTAAAACGCTTTCGCAGCCTAAAGCCTTGTAGTCAAAGCCGTAGTACAAAAGAACAGTCATTGTTGAGCAAATACCGCATGATGAAGCCATGGTTTGCTGGAACGCCCTATAGTTTGTAAGGATAGTACGCGTTGCTGTGCTTTCCATGTTGTAATAGTCGGGCATTGAGTAGTAAATTGAGTCAAGGTGGTTATTTGCGCCGTTAAAGGTTGCGCCTGTGCCGTAAACGCTTTCCTTGCCTTCTCTGCCACCGCCGTACGTGCCGTCCGGGTTGAGATATAAATAGAGATCAGGCACAGCCTTTGTGCGTACGATATTGCTTTCGCCGCGAACGTGGTTAACGATAATCTTTGGTGCAACGACTAAATAGTCGCAACGGTCTGTGTACTCGCCGGAGTATTCCATTTGTTGCCACCAACGATAGAATCTGCCAAGACCTTCGATTGAATAGCCGTCTTGATTATGGTCGGAAACGTCGTATGGGTCAGCAAAGATAAGTACGTTATCCCTGTTGATTTCAGTACCCATGTCGTCAAGACCGATGATTAACTTCCAGCCGCCCTTAGAAGCGTCCTGGTAGCGTACCATAATGAATCTGCCGTTATCCAAGTGGTTTTTAGCCCATGCTGTGAAGATACCGAAGTTTTCTTCTTGCGTGCTGCCTGTTTCAGCGTATTCGCCAGTTCTTGCAGCATAGCCGTGCTGGGTGAAAAGTTCAACCAAGCCTTCAGCCGTTGTGCCGTTGCCGTAAACGGTCGTGCCTGTTAAGGCTTCGTAATCGTTTACAAGCTTGAGCTCGTTATTAACGCTGACGTCTTCGCCGCTGTATGCCATAACCATAAGCGCACAAGCAAGACCGCTTGAGTCTGCCATGGTTTGTTGATAGGTTGCAACGTTTGGGAAAATCGTACGCGTTGCGGTTGAGTTAAGACTATAATAATCTGTGTTCATATAGTAGCCCGAGTCAACGTGGTCGTATTCACCGTTGAGTGGTGCGCCTTCGCCGTAAAGCTCAGCGTTCAACGTGCCGCCGTAAGACCCGTCAGCGTTCAAAATTCTCTTTTGAACAGGTGTTACAATAGGTGGATTTTCATCGCCGCCGCCTACAGAAGGGTTACTTGGTATTGGTGGATTACAAGCGGCTAAAAGCGTGCAAACCAAAATCATACAAATAAATGCTATTAGTTTTTTCATAATTATCCCTCCTTAATTAGGCTTGTGGTGCAACAACCCAGTCTGCTTGGAGTGGTGCAAAGACATGGTAGAAGTCGTTACCGCCAACGAAGAGTGCATAGAACTCATTTGTTGTGGTTGCCGGTGTTGCGTACTTTGTAGAGCTGCTGTTTGTAAAGTAATTTGAAAGGTCACCGATTAAGGCTGCAAATCCTTTATAGTGGAATACAGGGCTGATGCCGTTAACCTTTTGTGCAGTAAGACTCTTGATTGTATCACCAAAGAACAATCTCAAGTATGCCGGTGAGCCTGAACTATTATAGGTAACACCCTTAACTGCACTTGTAATCTTAACAACCTTATAGAATCTGTTGTCATCGTTTAAGAATTCAACTAAAGCTTCCTGGCTGTCAATCGTTGCGTAAACGCTTAAGCCTGCAGGTGAAAGGTCAATCGTGTTGCCTGTTGATTCAACGATGATCGACGCCTTGAATGTATCGCCTTTAACGCCATTACCGTACTTCTTGCCGTAGCTACCGCTAGTGCTTGTAGCACCCTTTTTAACCTCAAGGCTTGCAACAATGATATCGCCCTTGTTTACGTAGTCAGTATCTAACTTAGGTGCAGATGCTGAGCCTGCAACACCGCTGTTATATACACCCATGAATACGCCCGTTTCAACGTCGCGTACGATAAGCTCGATTGCGCCTGCTGAAGAAACCGGTGCGACAACTTGCATCCTTACCATGTAGGTTCCTGAAGATTTTGCTAAGAATTCGCTTACTGAAAGCGCTTCAACCAAAACTGTAAAGTTAGCGACTGTTTCGCTGCCCATATAAGTAATCGTTACGCTACCTTCAGTTGCCGTCCAGCCACCGATTGTAATCATGTCTTCGGTGATTGCAACAAGTTCTGGTTCGCCCATGTTGTAGTTAACAACAATGAATGCACCAACAAGCTCTGTTGTGAGTTCGGCCTTACCGGTAACATAGTCGTACGGTGCGCCCGTAAGTGGGTTTTCAAGCGCGATTGACGTGATGCGTTTGTCTAAAACTGAAACGTCAAACGTAAATTCTCTGCCTAAATAGTTTGCTTTAACCGTGTAGTCGCCTTCTACGTTTGTATCAGGGATGGTGGTTGGGTCAAGCATATCCATAGTAAGCTCAACTTCTTCAACGTCGCCAAATTCATATTTAACGGTGAACTTGCCGCCGGTTAGGTCAAATTCAGTACCTAATGCGTAATTTTCAATATTTGGTGCGGTAAATTCAACTTGCGTAACATCGCCGCGGCTGATGTCGTCTTCGCTTAAGATTGTGAAGTAGTGATACCACGTCGTACCACCGATGAAGATTGCGTAAACTTCTCTGTTCATATATTTAGGATTTGTCCAGACCGTCGACGTAAAGTCTTCGTCACCAAACGCCATTGAACCGAAGTTTTCACCGCAGGTATAATGCTGTGCAGGGTTGTGGAATACAGGTGAACAGTTTACACCGTCAATCTTTTGTTCAGCATAGCTATCTACGCCGTCAAAGAAGAAACGAACAAAGTTCTTGGTGTATGTAATAAGGTTTATCTTACCAACGAGTCTGACCATCTTATATGCGTTGCCCGGACGGTTTTCTGCCGATAAGAATTCTCTTAATTCTTCCTGTGTGGAAATTGTAACAGCGTTTGCTTTGCTGATTGTAAAGTCATCGCTGTGGGATAATTTGGTTGCAGGAATCATTGCGCTTGAATCGTAGCGTGCAAAAAGCTTGCCTGAATTTGCGCTGCCTGCCGTGATTGCTGCAGTTGCAAGGTTAACAGGAACTAAAACTTCGTCGCCGATTTCAAAGCCCTTAAGGTCAACGTTAAGGTCTGCAAACGTACCGGAGCCTGCAAGGCCAGAAACACCGATAACAGCGCCTGTTGATTCTTCAGCGATAAGGAATTCAGTTACGTTTGTGTAACCGATACCAACAAGACGGCCCTTAAGAAGATATGTATAAGGCTCGGTCTTTGCTAAAAGCTGAGATACGCTGATTGCCATTTCGCTAAGGTCCATTGTAACTTGCTTTTCAACAAATGCGTTCTTGGCAAAGATTTTAAGATTTAACGTTAAAACGCCGTTTTCAATCGTGTGTGAAACAACGTCTTCTGCCGCAACTGAAGTCCATTCTTCTTCAACGGTGTCGTTAGAGTAAACAGGGCGGAATAAAATTGCGTCAAGCGATAAGTTGCCTTGGCTTTCAAGGCTTTCAGCAAATTTAATTTCAACGTCCTCTACCTGTATAGGTAAAACCGTTAGCTCGATTTCAGTTGTAAAGCCATTGTGAATAATGGTTACCTTGTTGTCTTGTGGGGTAACAGCTTCAGGTGCGTCGATAACGTAATCGTCAATAACGTACTTATAGCCGTTTGATAAAACCCTTGATACTTCCAAGCCCGTTGCATCAAAAGCTTCGCCTGCGTTGTAGGTAAGCTTTGGCTGTGCTGTGACTTCGATACCCTCAATTGAAGGCATCTCACACGCAGCAAATAAAAGGCTCATGGCAAGCATAAGGGTACACAAAATAATTGTGACTGTTCTTCCTCTCATATATTTTGCTCCTTAAATCAAAGAAACGCGTGCGCGCTCTTTTTTGTTATATATATATCATAAACTATAAGCGGTAAAATTGCAATACCTTTAATTGTAAAGTTTTTGTAAAGTTTTTGTCATTGGACTTAAGGCAAAATTGATTACAGAGTATCTTTGTTTGCGACTTTTTGTCAGTTTTTTATCAAAAAAGCCATTGATATTCGCTCTAAAAAAGCATTAATAATAAGGCTACGTTTGCAGTTAACTGCTTTTATTTTAGTCAGTTAACCGACCTATAGGCTGACTTTTGACAAAATAAAAAAGCCTGCAAAGGTCTGCAGGTCTTAAAATTATTCTGCGTTAAGGTTTTCAAAAAGGAAGTCTTTATGATCTAAAAATTCTATCAAGGTCATACCAAAACCATTAGCAAGCATTATTACCGTTGATAGGGTTACGGTTTTACTTTTGCCACTCAATATCCATTGCAAATGTCCGTGCTGTATGCCGGAAAGCTTCTCCAAGCGGTATCTTGTCATCTTTATTTCAGATATAAGCCCCTTTATTCTTTTTGCAACTGCGTCGTTTACGGTCATATTACCCCCATTGCGCTCACGGATTTAAAAATATTACAGAAAAACAAAAAACGGACAGAATTACCCTGTCCGTATTTTTAAAATTTGCATCGATAAAGGATTACAAACCGATTGTTTGTAATCAGAATCATTATTTATTATTGGGATTATTCAGCGTCAACTTCTTTAGCAAAGATAAATGCGTTATAAGCTTCGCCCTTAGTTTTTAAGCCGCCTTCTTTAACGGTAATGCTAACTGGTGCAAGAGCAACGAATTCCCAACCTTCAACACATTCCTGGTTGATAACGTCAAAATATTTAACGATTTGATCTTGTACTGAATATTTTTTGTTAACAACGATTGTGCTTGCAAAAGGAACTACCTTATAAGTTTTCATAAAAAAACCTCCAAAACCCTAAATACAGGGTTATTATAGCACATAATTTTTAATTTGAAAAGCACTTTTTACAATTTTTTAATTTTTTTCTATTAGTTTGTGTTTTTAGCCCCCAATAATTGACAAAACAATATAAATAATGTAAAATATCAAGGCTGAAAGTTTGCTTTGGGCTTGTTTGCACATCCCAAGCACTCAATTAATATATGCTTCCATAGTTAAATGGATATAATAAACCCCTCCTAAGGGTTAGTTCTGGGTTCGCAATGAGTGAGCGAAGCGAACGGCATTCTTGCCGTGGGCTCCCACTTGTGGGAAACGGCAAATTCCCGGTGAGGGAAATAACTGAATATATGCTTCCATAGTTAAATGGATATAATAAACCCCTCCTAAGGGTTAGTTCTGGGTTCGCAATGAGTGAGCGAAGCGAACGGCATTCTTGCCGAAGGCTCCCACTTGTGGGAAACGGCAAATTCCCGGTGAGGGAAATAACTTAATATATGCTTCCATAGTTAAATGGATATAATAAACCCCTCCTAAGGGTTAGTTCTGGGTTCGATTCCCGGTGGGAGTACCAAAAAGCGCAAATCATTGAGATTTGCGTTTTTTTTGTTCCCATGGGATGATAACCCAGAAAGGGTTCGCAATGAGTGAGCGAAGCGAACGGCATTCTTGCCGAGGGCTCCCATTTATGGGAAACGGCAAATTCCCGGTGGGAGTACCAAAAAGCGCAAATCATTAAGATTTGCGTTTTTTTGTTCCCATAGGATGAGAACCCAGAAAGGGTTCGCAATGAGTGAGCGAAGCGAACGGCATTCTTGCCGAGGCTCCCGCCTGCGGGAAACGGCAAATTCCCGGTGGGAGTACAAAAAAAGACCATCATTTAATGGTCTTTTTGTTTTATAAATATTTAGTGATTACCCTTTAAAACGCGTTATTTTAGGTTGTGGGCGTGTTTGCCACCCAGTATGCGTAGAGCGTTATGTCGTCTGTAACGGGCACCATATCGGTAAATTGGCCGTTTACAAGCGGGTTGGGATTTGGTACGGTGTACCAGCCCATAAAGGTAAAGCCGTCCTTTTCGGGGATAGGTATTTTTTGGAAATGAACGTAAGTGCCTTTAGTTACGCTCATGGTATAACGCTCGGTCGGGTTTGTATAGCCTTGTGGCTTCATTTTGCCGCCTTCTGCGTTAAAGGTTACGTTTACCGTTTCGCTTTCAGGGGTTAGAAGCTCGTTAAAGCTGATGATTGTAACCCAGCCGCTTACCTTTTTATGAAGGATGGTTTGGGTTGGCTCATAGAAATAAAAGTCGCCAACGATGCCGTCTTCAGGCATTGGGTAGTCGTTACCCGATTCCCATTGGGGGAAGCGCGCAACGGCAAATTCCTTTGAAAAGGTTTGTGTGGAGCCGTTTCCGCTGACAATGCCGTCGCTTAATAAAACTTCAAACACAAATTCCTTTTTGTCGTCGGAAAGCTTTAAGTTTATGTCAATAATGCCCGGGCATAGAACGATTGTAGGCTCCCAATCGGGGTTGGTGTAAGTGATTTTAAGGCCGTTGCCGTCAGCAGATTCATAGGTTTCAATCTTATCAATACCAACGCCGGTAAGGTTACCGACAGGCTCCCAGACGTCGTTCTTTTTGATATAAACGTCAAATTTGGCGGTGTTAAGGAAGAAGTCCCCGTTTTTGCCTGCGGCGTCCGCTGGGGCAGACGTACCTGTAAGCCAAGTTGCGCCGTCCTTACCCTTGATTTTACTCATAGGGATTTCGCCAACGGGGTCGTTACCGCAATAAAAGTACAAAACGTCACCAACGCCGATTTCGCCTTCAACGATAGCAACCTTGGTGATGGCCTGCCCGTCCTTTACGTCAAAGGTTTGGGGGTCGGACCCGTCGCTAAAGGTTACCGTAACGATTGTTTTGCGGTTGTCTTCGTCATAGCTTGAAGAAAACCCTATGCTGGTGCCGTTTGCGCCGCTTGGTAAAGGAATACTCTGCGGTGTGTCTTCACCGACAAAGTAAATATCCATATACACTATACCGCTTGTATCGGTATGCTGTTCAATTTTATCAATTTGCCTTGCCTCCTCTTCGCCAAGGTCGACAAAGCCTCCGCATGCAGATAGTACTAAACACAAAGCAAGCAGCAATGCAATTAATGATATCTTGCGCATAAACAGAGTCCTCCTACTTTAAATTGTTTTTGAGCTGTTCAAGAAGGTTTGTTTCTTGCTTGGACAGATAGTCGTCATAGTAATTTGTGCCGTTTACGAACACAAATTCAAAAGGTTCGTACCCCGTAACGATAGTTACGGTTTTGATAAGCGTGTTTTTGTCTATATCGGCTTGAGCAAGATTTTGCACGATGCCGATTGGCGAAACCTTTGGCAGATAAATATACCTGTCCAAAAGGTTAACCTGTGAAGTCTGAACGGTCCCTTCACGAAGCCCGATCATATCTTCATTGAATAAGTCGGCGTTTTTATCTATTTCAATCTGGGAATAGTTTGCACCGCCGCCGTAAAATACAACGGGGATATTGACCTTACCGCTGTACTGGGTATTTTTGCCGTCATAGCCCTTTTGTGCAACGTACCTGCCAAGAAGGTTTTTAATCGGGAAAATCTCGTCAATGGTTACGTTATAGCTATTGTTACCGGTAAGACTGCCGAACATACTTAGGAAGGTTGAAATATCTTCGTGCACAAGACCGGATAGGTCAATAGCGTCAAGCATTTTATAGTCGTAAAACTTGGTTGTGCCGCTGATTGTGACCTTAACCGGATAGGACGTACCCGCAATATTGTAACAATCAAAGGAGTTGAGCATACCCATATTTTCAACCACGTCAAATAGCTTTGATATAGTGTTCGGGATCTTATTATTGAATAAGTAAGGCCCGTTGAACAAGCTTTCCAATGCGATTGAAGCAATGCCGGACGTGTTCATAATGCAATCTTTAATTTCCGTTTGACCCTTGAACTGCCCTGCAAGGTTGGTTGTAAGCGCCGCCTGGATTGAGAAGGAATTAAGCTTTCCGCCAAGGCCGTATAAGCATTCCTGCATTTGCTGGGAATCCTTAAACGCGCGGTCATTGCCGTATTTTGCCGACAGATAGTCGTCTAAAATCCTGTTACCAGCACCCTTTTCGTCCAAAAACTTGTTAAGGGTTGTGGTGGTATTACCGCCCGTTGAAAGTATATTTTGCTGTTTATTTCCGTCAACCTGCGCGTACTTGTTTGAGCCCGTAAAGAACAAAAAGTTGTGCGCGTTCGATAGCATACAGTTATCTAAAAGCAGATTACTGCTGAAGCTGCGGACAATGTTTTTGCCGTTTGAAAGCCTGCAGTTTTTAACCGCGATTTGTGCGTCAAAATCGGCTTCAAGGTCGTCGTTTAAGTCGGTATCGACTTCTAAAACAGTACCGACGGTTTCCAAAAAGTTAAGTGGCTTGCCGTCGTTATCGCAGTTTTGTAAAACCACGTCGTTAATAGTAAGATTACCCTTGGCGTACATACCCGAGTTATCTTGCCCGTAGATTGTAAGCAAATTTAGCCCTTGGCCGCTTGGATCGCCTACCGTATAGAAGGATTTTGGACCGCGGAATAAGTCTGTGGAAGCAAGCTCCGGCAAGGAAACGGTGCCGTCTTCCAAAACCGTGCCGCCCTTTGACGGATAGGTCAGGTCGTGGAAGTTAATAGTGTGTCCGTTACCGTAAAAATCCTTTTGAACGTACAGCCCGGTCAAAACGTCCAAACTGACCTTTTTATCGGGGTTTGCGGCGTTCCACTGCTCAAGGAATAAGTGATTATATTTTGTTTTGATTGGGACAACCGTGTTGTTGTTAAGCGCGAAATCCGCCTTGTTATCACCGTTCAGGTCGCCCATACATTTAACGTTTTGGTATTGTGGTTTATGCTTGGTCGTTGAAAGATAATAAGCATAGTTTTGCTCGCTGTCAAAAGATACCTGCAAAACCGCAATCTTGCCGTCAGTTGAGCGGTTGGTACAATCAAGCAGCTGTTGATAATTGTATACGTTGTAGCCGTTTCTGACAATTTCAAAATCCATAACACCCGGCTTATAGGTGTCAATGCTTGACTTAACCGTAACGTTTGCCTTTGAAGATTGATTTATCCAGTCGGTGACGTCAATATTTACCCTGCCGTAAACGCGCATTGCGCCCGATTCTTCGGTAGCGCCCTTCCAGTCAAGCTCAACGTCAAGCGTATCGGAAAAGCTTACAAGCTCTTGCGACATAGTTGATAAAACGCTTGTCGGGCGGCATTCAACGACGATATCAAAGGACGCGTTTTTCTTTGCGTTAGACCCGTCAAAATCGTATTCGCCATAATATATTGTATCGTCAACCTTGCCAACGCGGCTGTTTGCAATGACCGGACGGACTGAAATGTAGCCGTCCTTGAACACAATGCAGTCAAAGCTGCGGGAAACGTTACCCTTTTGGTTTGAGCAAGTGACGACGACGTTGCCTTCGGCAACGGCTTTCAAAAAGTAGTTATCGCCCTGGCGGATAACGGCTGCGTAAGGCTCGGTCGTGCCGTCCTTATTTGCAGCCTTCCAGACAAGGTTATTGCCCTGGCTGACCTTTGCGTGGCGTTGGTTTACGCCAACGGCCTTAAGCGGAATAAGCTGTTCGGATACCTGGTAAGCAACGACGTCTTCATAATCCCACTCAATGTAAGAAATATCTACGTCAACCAGGTTGTAAGCAACGTTTACTGAAACGATTGTGAGTGTGGAGATTAAAAACGGAATTATAAGAAGCACCAATAAATTTTTCTTTTTCATTAGTTGATAGCCTCCAGACTCAAGAACATGTCGTTAGCGCGCGTAAACACTATTGCAACGGGTGCTGCGCCGATAACGATAATGACGGCAAGACCCAATAAAATAGTTACGCTGCTTGATAAGCCCGTGTAGGATAGCACGATAGCAGTTACCGCGTAAACTATTGGCAACAGGTATGAAAACAAGGTTGAAACAAAGGTCGACCTTGGCTTGCCGTGACGGATAGAAAGCTCTTCCCAAAGGGAAATGACCTGGAATACGAATAATAAAACGATAGAAATAAGCAATGCAAAGAGCATTATTTTAAAGCTGACCGTTTTTGTCAGCCATAAAACGATACAGCTGACAAGAAGTGACGCCGTTGATAAAACGAACGGTATTGCCACCTTTATAAATAACTGCGTGCTAAAAGGCACGGGGATAGTTTTCATGTTTTTGATAGTACGGGCTTCCATGGTGATATAGCTGTTTGCACCCTGGTTGATAATGACCGTAAACAGCATAACCATTAAAATATCCACGTAATCTATAAGCCCCGGAACAAGGCTTGCAAAGTATTGTATAGTGCCGCTTTTTAAGACCGTGTTAATGGATTTTATTACGAAGTGCAATAAAAGCGGCTGGGCAATCAACAGCCCCGTATAACTGAAGATATAATCGGAATTTTTTGCAATTAAGCTGAATTCCTTTTTAACAAGGGCGCGCCAGATAGGCGTATCCTTAAAGGGGCGTGGCTTTTGGTTTACGGTAATGCTTGCAGATACGTTGCGAACGTCGCCAAAGGCAAAAATTGCAACCGATAGCCCCAAGCCGAACACGCCAAGCGATATACATAAAAACGGAAACAGCGCGGACGTGCTTTTATTAAAGAAAATGTCAACTAAAAAGTTAACGGGGAAGGCGTTGCGCTGGAACTTAATAAAGCCGTTGATTGATTGCTGTGAAAACAACGTCAGCATATCGTTGTTTGCGACCAATTTAATAAAAATGTCTAAAACGTACGAATAAACCAACGTCAAGCTGCAGATAAGCACTAAAGAAACTGTCATTTCCAGCCAAAAACGGCGTTTCATAAACCTTGTGAAAAGCCATAGCGGATAAACCAATAAAAGTGCAATACCCATTTCAAAAAAGAAGGTTGCCGCAGGATAGAAAAGGCACAGATAATAAAACATTGGCATTTTGCCAATAAGCGTGCCGTAAGCCACAAACAGCGGGTATTCAAACATCAAACTTGTTGCGTAATGTATCAAAAACAGATACAAAAGCTTTGATAAAATAATCTGGGTGTTTGATACGGGGCGGTTAGAAAGCTGTTCTATATCCTTTGCGTCAAAAAACAATCTTTTTGCCTGGAAAAGATTACCTACGGTAATCAAAATAGTCGTTACGAATAAAAACAGGGTTAAAAACGCAGTTGAAGCGTATTTTATATCCCTTATTGTTTTGAGAATTGTCCTGAATAAAAATACTTCAATTACGATAAAAGCAACAAAAAAGAGCACGGAAAAAACAGCAGAAACGATCTGTTGGGATACGTTCTGTTTGTTTCCGAACATCAATCTGAAGTCTTTTATCAGTAAATTGATCATTTTTTATACTTCTTCTCCGTAAATCTTCATAAATGCGCGTGATAAGTGCAAGCGGCGGTTAGGCTCTTTATTAAGGTCGTAAAGAACGGCTACCTGCCCTTCGTTAATAATGGCAACACGGTCGCAAAGACGGCTTACAAGGTCAATGTTGTGTGAAGTAACGAATACCGTTTTGCCGTGGTTTGCGTATTCGCGCATCATTTTTTTAAGCTCTTCAACCGCCATAATGTCCAAACCAACGGTTGGCTCGTCCAAAATCCAAATGGGCGGGTTGTATAAAAGACTGCCCGCCAAGCAAAGCTTTTGTTTCATACCGTGAGAGTAATTGGCAATCCTGTTGCCAAGCTCCTTCTGGTCGAGCTTCAATCTCCCGCACAGATAGCGCATATTACGGACGAAATCCCCTTCCGACACGTGATAAATGCTTGCGATAAACTCAAGGTACTCATACCCTGTCATAACGTCGTAGCAGGAAGGCTCGCTGGCGACGTAGCCAAACACGCCCTTTGCCTGCAAAGGCTCGGTCCTTATGTCAAAGCCGTTAAGCGTTATAGTGCCCGAATCGTACTTTTTGCTGCCGATAACGCAGTCGATTGTGGTGGACTTACCGATACCGTTTCGACCGATAAACCCGAAAAGCTCCCCGGGGAAGACTTCTAAATTCAAGCCCTTTAAAACCTTCTTTTTGCCGTAGGACTTATGTAGGTCCTTTATAACGATTGAAGGCGTTTTTGTTTGATTGTTTGGTACTTGGCTCATTTTACACCCCCAATCCTTTGTAACCATAAAATTGTGTCGTTATTATCGTTACGGGTAAATACGTATTGTGATTTACACCTTTTACAAACGTGTACGCCGTCTGTAATTTCAATACCCGTACCCTTACAAACAGGGCAATAACGGGCATATACGTCCACATTTGCAATAGGATGCGCCAATTTGCTTTCTAGCCAAAGCGCAACAAGCTGGGCTTCAGTCAAAGGCCTTTCAACGGGCTTTTTGTCGGGTTTATCAACTGCAACGCAATTCCAAAGCGAAATTGCTTCAACCGTGTCCCAAAGATTTTGCTCCGGTATTTTAATTTCAGAAAAGCTTATCGTTGGCGAAAGTAACAGCAAGTGGCGCGCGCTGTGATTACTGAATTTGTCACAGATTGAAAGCTCAAAGCCAAACAATGCTTTATCAAAGTTAAGCTTTAGCTTAAACTGGGCGTTACTAAAGCACCATTCGCCGTCAAACATAGGGGCGGATTGCCCGTCAAAAGTAAAGCCGCGGTTTAAAAGATCCTTAACGATAAGCACAAAATAATAGCTTTGCAGGTCGTCGTAAACAACACCTTCGTTTTCGTAGCTGATAAATTGCCTGTAAAAGCGGAACGCTTGCTTATAAAGATTGTCCTTTAAAAGAATATTCGTGCGCTGAACGTTGCGTGAGATACGCTTTATTTTGCTGACAACCTTGTAAAAATGTGTATTTTTGATAAAATTGATACGCTTGCGCAGTAAATCAATCTTACGCAGTATTTTTTGTGAAGCCGCCCCGTCCATAACGGCTGGGCGGTCGTCTGTATAGCTTGGTAAAAGCGCTAAATAAAAATCGCTGTATAAAGACAGGTCTTTATCCAATAAGTCGACCAATAAGCAGATAAACTGGTTTTCGTAAATAGCAAGCTCGTCAACGTGCTGGTAATAATAAACGTTTTCAGGGACCATTTTTGCCCTGTGACGCTTCCACATACTGCCGTCCTGCAGGACGCGTGTAAATTCTTCTTCGGAAAGCTGTTGGGCTTGCTCTATACGGGTTACGACTTCTTCACGCTTGTTTGAAATGTGCGGGTTTGCAACTATTGACATAATGATACGCAGCATTCTGTCAACGCGGTTTAAATATTCCTTGTCGTTTTGGCACGATAAAGACTGCAATGAGCCCATTTCAAGCAGGTCAAGGTTATCACAAAACGCCTGACCCGTTGGGTTGCCCACGCAATAACTATTCATATTTGAAATAAATTCCTGTAAGGAAATTTTTTCAATACTTCTCATACAAAACTCCAAAAAATCTGTCCGCGCCGCTTATGCGCGCAATAACTATATCAATTTTTGATTGTGAATTTGTGCCTTTTTTGCCGAATAATCGACTTATAGGCGGGTTTTTAAGTAAATTATAATGAACGTCTAATCTTTTCGATAACCTTTTCGCTACGTTTTAAAACGCCGTTGCCGTAAACGCTTTGGATAAGCGTTAAGGTTTCTGTAAGTGCGCCTTTAACGTATTCTTCAAAGCGGCCTTCAAGCTTTGCAAACAGCTTTTTGCAAAGCATAAAGTCGATTGCGTCTTCCTTTGTACCGCCGCATTCAACGAAGATAGGAACGATATTGTAAATCTGGTTGGTGATACGGTTACCGATAGCAAGGTCAAATTTATCGTAAACAAAGCTTAAAACCTGGTTTAATTTTGCCTTATCGTCATCATTAAGCCCCGTGCCGTTTTGAATTGCGCCGTTTAAAAGGTGACGGAAGTATGAGCCCGAAAGCCTGATTGCAGGGGCTTCTTCGTTAACGGTGAAAGGCTGGTTGCGTACTTCAAAGTCCAAGGTGATTGCACGGTCGTAAACCTTATCGGTGATAGTGAAGGTACTGTCGTCGCGGTTAGCCGTGCCGACAAAGTAGCTGTTTTCAGGGATACGTACGTAGCCGTCTTCAAGCTTGATTGGTGGAACGAACGTATGCGGTACGTTCATAATCTTTAACTTCCAATCTTCAACAGGATATTCAAGTACGGATAAAAGGTCAGCAAAGTAGTATTCAACACGGCTGATATTCATTTCGTCCAATACGTAGATATTAATTTCGTCCGTGTTATAAGCAGATTCGTACAGTCTTGTTAAGAATTCAGTTTCCTTATAGGTTTGTGAAAACTCGTTAAAGAAGCCCAAAATGCTTGTTTTGTCACGCCAGGTTGCCTGTACGGGCATAAACAAAACGTTACCGCTGACGTATTTAGCAAAGTATCTTGGAAGTGAAGATTTACCAGTACCCGACAAACCTTCTAAAATTTCAAAGTGGGAAGCACCAAAGCCGCTCACGAAAAAGCGTATCGTGTCGATATCAAAGTATAACTGGTAATTGCGTGCCAAAAAGTTTCGGAAGCCCGTTGCAATCTCCTGAAGGGTTACACGGTCGCTTTCAACAGGAACAGCGTCAAAGCCGTCGAATTTTTCGTCAATGCTTGAAAGCTCTGGGAAAACCTTTTCGCGGTCGCCAAGAACCATGGTTTGCCCGCCTGCACCAACGCCGCCTTCCCCGTCACCCGTGCCGCCGCCGATACCGCCGCCTGAACCTGCAACAGGTCCGCTTTGTGCGGTTGCATCAACGTCAAAGCTGCCGGAAACGTCATGGATATCGTCATCGTCAAAAACAGGCTCGTCCTTGGCGTCGAAAAACTTAAACGGCTTATCGACCAAAAGGAAGTTAATAACGAGCATTACTATTGAACCAATACCTAAAAACAGCACTATGTAAATTAATGCTGAAAGTAAAATGCTGTTACCCAAATATCGGAGTAAAATCGTAAGATTTTCTTTAGAGATAGGGCTTTGGATTAAAATACCAACGCCAACTGAAAAGGCCAAGCAACAAAACGCGGTTATTGCGTATGCGCCTATCATTTTTAGCGAAAACGGCTTTCTGCCGGCAACGACAGCAACGCGTTTTTGGTAAATAACAGCGGTTACGAACACAGCAAAAAATACACCCGTTAAAAAGAGCGTGATTTTGCCGTTGATATTTGGTGAAACCGCCGGTAAGCCTATAGATATTGCCAATAAATTGATTGGGTTTTTAGGGCTTAAGACTGTGGAGCTGTTGTCCAGACAGAGCCCTACGAACACCATAAGAAATGAGTACAGGCAAGCCAATGCAATTACTATAAAGTTTTTTCTAGTAAAAATAGCCTTTAACATGATTTACTCCTATTTGGGATTGTTCTTGTGTTTAAAATGATTTTTTATTAAGACTTACGCACGATAGCGCGTAATATTATTTGTCGTCAGTTGTGTTTGTATCGTGCCCTTCTTGCACGTTTTCGCCGTTTGCGGGCGCGTTTTCGCCGTTTGCAGGCACGTTTTCGCCGTCTGCAGGAACGTTTTCATCATCGGGCGGAAGCATATGGTTGCTTATTAAAACTTCACGCGCGATTTCTTTTGTGACAAGCTTTTGGCTGAAAAAGGTATCAACAAGCTTGTCAAGGTAAGCCTTTTCAACCGTTTCAACGCTTAAATCGGGGTTTTCAGAAAGCTTTTTAAATTCTAAAACGGTCAGAATAAAGTCTGTGCGCTGGGTTTGCTCCTTTGAAATCTGTCCGTTGTTATAATCAAATATCAAAAGACACGCAAGCAGCGCCGCCATTGTAAAAATCCCCGCGGGCGCTTGCAAAAATAAAACGATTGCGCCAAAAAATGGGATTTCCACCCCGGTATAGCGACCAATAACGTCACTCGTGGTGGGTTTATAGTGGTCGGTTTTTGTCAGGTATGAGTATTTATCGCCACAGGTAACGTAGCGGGTGCCGGCGTTTGTTTTTTCCACGCCGACGATGCGGTGAATGAGCGTAACTGTTGACGTTTTAAATGCGATAACGTCATACTTTTCAAGCTCATTGGGGTCGATTTTTTCTAACACGATAATGCTGTATCGACCAAATTGATTGTCGTAGTTTGATAAATAAGTGTTATCAGAGTGCTTTTCACTCATGGAATCTGTTGCAACAACCATTAAGGTTTTCGTGCCGACGGGCATTCTGTTGGTAAAGCGTGATAAAAGCGTAAAGCAGATTGTAAAAAAGATAAGCACCAAAAACAGCACGAACAAAACGTTACGCACGATTTTTATTGTCTTTTTGCGCGCAATCGCCTTTGGCGTGTTGTTAATGAAATACTCCTGGATAAGCTCGATATCGCGCTTGCCGGTTTGAATTTCGTTTATGGAAAACTTGCGGAAGTTAGCAAATAAAATGACAAATACTGCCAATACTCCCCCAACACCTATAGCCGCAACTATAAGTGCAATAATTTGTTGCTGTGTCATAAATTGACTTCCCTTAACTAATAGTTTAACGCATTTTGGGCTAATTTTTGCCAATACGTATGCATTTTACATTAACCCGTAATAAACACATGCCCACCCAAGGTATATCCTTGGGTGAGCCAATATTTATACAAGTCAAAAAGTGTTTATTAAATTTGTTGTACGATAAATCGTGATTTTTTGCACAACCAAAGATAACTTTGCACTGTTTTAAAAACTACTTAACGTCTGCAAAAATCCAGAATTCATATACCGGGGCTTTTGGAAGACCAGTTTTACCAAAGTTATCGATTGCCGTTTTAATATTTTGTTGTAACTTTTCAAGCGAGCCTTTAATGGTTGCCGCGTTTGCTTCGTCATTGATATAGTCTTCTAAAGATTGACTAGCGCCAAGCGTAATGCCCGTTGCAACGTAAGATTCGTTTGCAGATCCCGTGCGTTCTGCAAGGTAGTCTTCAATGTTCAAGCCGTTGATAACGCTTTGCATTAATAAAAGGTCATAGTTAACAAGGTTCATGCTTTCAACCGTGTATTTATGCGGTGCGCTTGAAGTTGCTGTTAAGGTATCGTGTACGCCAACAATCCTTTCGTTTACGTCGTAGAAGAAGTTAGGGTTCATACCAAGGTATCTTGCACCCCAATTAAAGGTAACAGTCCAATCAAAGGATAAGTTGCCTGCAATAACAACGCCGCCTTCAACGTAAGGCGTAATGTTAAATACGCTGCCGTCTAAAACTGCATCGCAAGCCTTTGTTGTGCCTGTTGTTGCACCTTCCATTAATACGCCCGGGTTTTGCCAGGTTACGTCCTTTGTCCAAACAAGCTTATCGCCTGTTAATTCAACGACAAGGATTGACGTATCGCTATTTTGTGGGTAAAGGTATTCTACGTTGCCTTCATCGTCAGGGTCGGATAAATTACCAAAAATGTATGGGATTGGCTTTCCGTCCATATCCATAGCGTAGCTTGGTAATTGGATAAACGCCTTTGACGGGTCGTAAGTCCAGTTGCCGCCTTCAACCGTCGGGCGGGTAAGACCAGCCGCAGCGATAAGACTTTCAGGAACCCTTACGTTAAAGCGTAATACGCCGATTTTGTCAATGTTGTTTACAGTACCTTTAACGGTGAAGGTTAAATCTTCACTTTCGCCAAGGCCGTCGTTTTGAATCTGACCGTTGTTTGCAGGGTGGTTAGCTGAACCTTCACCCGAAGCAGGTGGAGCAATTGGCGCAAAAACGATATTTTGTCTGCCAACGCCGTTACCGTGCTCGTCGATTTCGTCGTATAAAACGTTATCAACCTGGTTTGTGATATCAATCTTGATTGAAACGTCGGTTACGGTTTCGGTTTTGATACCGCCTTCAGCGTCAACGTTAGCGTTGTTTGATAATACCCATGCTGCAAAACCGACGGCTGTAAGTGTAATGGCTGCAAAGATTGCCAAGCCAAAAGACAAGGCTCTGCGGCCAAATCCGCGTCTTGTAGATTTCATAATTGTTTCTCCTTATTAAGGTTTACTTTAGCCTTGTGCGTTAACTACTTTTTTAGCACCTTCGGATAAAGTGATTGAGAATTGAAGACCTGTGTTAACGTGATCCCTTAAGTAAGAAATCATTCTTGAAGCTAAATCTTTATATCTGATTGTTTTTGCAGTTGCATCAGTAGCATCTTCTACTGTATCAGCAAGAGCGTTTCCGTTTAAGTATTTAGCAACAGTAGTGTTTTCTCTTGGATTTTTTTCATTGAAGTATGTATATGGGTTATCACCACCTGTTACAGTACCCCAATCGAAAGTGATTTCAACTTCTGCAACTGCAGTTGTTGCTTCTGTTGCTTCATTAGTTGCGTATTGAATTTCAAACATATCATACGTCAATTCAAGGAAAAGCACGCCTGTTCCAAACTTTTCAGCTTCGCTTGTACCATAGTCAGCATACGTGGTTGTAGTACCATCAGTTGTTGCTTTCTTCCAAACAAACTCTGGTGGGGTTGAGTCCTTAACAACTTTTGCAGTTGGATTTGCAATGTAACCAAGCTCAACACCCATATCAAACCACTTGTAGTTTGTTGTGCCGGTGCCTTCAAAAATATCAATTACAACACGAATCGTGCGGTATGTACTGCTTGTTACAACATTTTCGTCGTCTTTTGTTTGGCTTTCGAGTAAATAATAAGCCATTTCTCTTTCGCCTTTCTTAAAGCCCATATCCGGCTTAAACTCAATAGTAGCGGTTGCGGTTAATTTTTCTTCAGCATCAGCGTCAGCATAAGTTAACCAACCTTCATCCGGTTCACCTGTTGGCGTACCAAAAATGATTTTGCCGTTGTTTGCGTCAGTATTGGTATCAAACTTAACGTCAACGGTAAAATACTTGTCTTCAAATTGGTTTGAAATGAACGAGCCTTGAGCATCGCCTTCGATAGTACCAACAATGAGCCAAGCAGCAAAACCTACTGCTGTGAGCGCGACTACCAAAACGATACTTAAGATAGCCATAGTTTTTTTCTTCATAGTTACTTTTCTCCTTGTAAGAGTTTTTTATTAACAGGCATAAGCCTTGATAATCAAATTTTGATAGTACATCAAGCGTTAATTTTTATGCAACAAGAGCCGCGGTTTAACCCCACCAAAAGCCACCAATACGTGCTGAAGCCGTGTTGCGCACGCCCGTGCGTGTATTATAGATATATAAATAATATACGCGCATACTATTTCACATAATATACACCAAGTTAACACATATGTCAACTGTTTTGTCGAATTTTTGATAAATTAATTATATTAGCTGAAAATATATAACACTTTAATGCGCCAACGCGCGCGCTAAACAAGCTTTTTAAGACAAAACTGACTAAAAAAATCAAGGGTTTTATAGCTTAACGCTATGCATAAAAAAGTCTTATTATATTAATGCAAGAAGGCAAAAAATTATGCTTTTTTAGCACGCAAATTTAGGGTTTTTTTGGCGCTTTTTTCAACCCAAAATAGCTACCCCCCCCCCCGAAAAATCAGCCTTTTTTCACACATAAATGCGCGGCTAAAAAGCCCTTGATTTTGGGGCGGATTTTGCTTGAATTTTTAGCTGTTTTTATACTTTAAAAATCGGGTTCGCGCGCGTTACGCGTAATATTTATGTCGCGCGCGAGCTTTTTTTGGTTTTTTTTGGTAAAAATTGCAACAAATATTAAGCCTTTAAAGCCCTTAAAATTTGCCTTGATTTTTAGTATATTTTACCTGTCAAAAAGGGGTAAAATTAAGGGACGGATTAAGGCTTAAAAACCCTATAAATTGCCGTGCGGATTTTGACGGATTTTGCCCTTTTTTTATCACACCGGATAACAGCATTTTCAGCACGAAAGCGCGTATATCCGTTTTGTCCATATCGCATTAAATAAACGCTTTGGTTTTTTCGGTTTGAATATCAATAATTGATACTTACGCCTTCTAAAAATACGCCGCCAAAAATCTAACGCCCCGCACACATTTTTTTAAATGCCGTCAAACAAGCGCCAAAGTGTTTTTGTGAAGCAAATTTTCACAATTCAAGCACGAGTTAGCATACATTTTGAAAAGCGCGCATACCCTTACGTTACATATATACAAAAATATGATAAAAAACGTTTGAAATTTTTTTATTTTTATAAAAAATCATTGACAAATTATGCGTATTAGAGTATAGTAAGTAAAAGTATGCCCTGCGCGCGCGCATTATGTGTTGCACGCGTTACGCATAAAAAGAGAAAAAACGCGGGCGGTAAGCCATTATGAAAAATCAAAAACCCAACAAATTTATAGCAGCGTTATTTGGCGCAAAAAGAATAAGCCGTGTTGTCCTTACGGCCTATATTTTGGTGCCGATTTTGATTTTTGCGGTGGGCTTTGCCAGCTGGACGACGCTGACAACCGAAATTGGCTTTAGCGTGAACGGTTCGTTTATTAGTAACGAGCTTTTGGACAGCACGAAATACGTCAGCCTGAAAGACGAAAACGCACCCTTTAGCACGACGACGACAATCGGCGGCTTTACCACCCCCGACGGCGACATTGTTGACACAACTTCTTTCGCGATTGATTTTAACGTGAAAATCGGCCATTGCCAAGCGCTTTTTAGTGACGAAGCTGGCGGCAAGCTGTATTTTACGTTCGGGCTGTGCTTTTCGGACAGGACCGAAGTGCCTTACCTTTTTGAAACGGGCAACTTTGAATACAAAACAACGGTCACCTGGACGGACGATAGCGAGGAGCAAAACAGCGCGGTGCTTACTTTAGCGCCTGCTACCCTGAAAGATATGGGCGTAAAAGCAAGTTTGAGTCGCATTAAGCCTGCAGGCGCGGCGGACTATACCAACGAAACCGCAACAAGCAGCTCTTACGTGTTCGTTATGGTGCTGGAATTTTTACCCGAAGCAAACGCCGATTACGTTTCGCTTAAGGAAAGCGCACAGATATCAATCAACGTCAGTTACACCCTTACACCGCAAACGGCAACGCATTACCGCGCGCTTATGGACGTTATTTTTGACGACGACAATAAAACCAAAGCTTTAATGAGCGACGTTCGCATCACCGACTATGCGCCATACCCAACGAACAATTAACAACCACGAACAATTAATAACCAACGAACAATTAACCGCTAAAAGACGGCGGACTAAATAAAAGTCGATAAAAAGTCTTACCAAGACCAAGGTCTTACCAAAACTGACAAGGAGGTACGGTTATGACGTCAAAAACTAAATATATCGTAATCGTGCTTTTCACGTTGATTTTGGCATCGGTCAGCGTTGGTCTTTCCACCTGGAACGTCCACTACCAGGCAGAAATAGGCACGATTGGCTACGAAAAGATAGACCCTGTCACGCAGGAAAGCTTACTTAACAGATACGTTTACTTTGAGCCTGTTAAGGACGCGGGCGGCAATATCACCAACCCGACCAAGCAAGACTACCCGATAAGCGGCAGCCTTAACGAAAGCATTTTCACGTACGTTTACGACGGCAACGCACACACGCCAAACGTGTTTACGCCGACCGAAAGCACGGCTAAAGGCTCGACCGACTACCCTGAAAGCCTGTTTATGAACGACGAGCCGCTTGACGTTAACTGGGGCATCGCACAAAGCGGCGGCGTGTTTGACGACGTTATCTTTAACCGCCAATACCGCCTTATCGCAATGCCGTACGTTTCCGAGCACAAAGGCAAATCGGACAACTATTGCGAAATAACTTCTATCGCCTATGGCGAAGACACTATTGATATAACCCTTAACTGGAAGAACGGCAACAACGGCAACCACCAAGCCGAAGGCTTTATCGTTCACTTTGTTAAGGAAAACGGCGTATTTGTACCTTATTTGTTACAAAACGACCAGTACGTTGCTTATGAAAACGTACAAAACAGCAAAATCAAGCAAGCAGCTTTTAATAGCGTTACGGGCGCGCTGACCGTACAAGTAAATGGCTTTAGCCCATTTACTGTAACCGCAGCAAACAAGGGCTGGGTAAGTGCCGCACCGTCTGACGCGGGCGTTTACCAATGCCGTATAACAGCAGAGTACGACGAAGAAAGCGTAACCGATTCCGCCGCGCACGAGGCTGCTGCAAGAACTGCCGTCAGCCACCTTAACGCGCTTTCAGATAGCGGCACGGCTTACGCGGCGCAGGTCAACTTTGCAATCGTCGCAAAAGACACCGAAATGGCTGACCTTGAACACGATTCCTTCACTTATCAGAAATCTGCAAGCACGCTTAAAGCGGCAAGGCGCACCAACGCCACGGACACAACTGCACCGCTTAACGCGGGCGAAGACGTTGCGGCTGAATCGGGCATACATACGATAAACGACAACGTCAACAGCTTCTACGTAACCTACGGCGGCGTGGGGTTTGAAATTTTAATTGAATCGACATTTACCGACATAAACGGCGGAACTGTTGACGTTCAGTTCAGTACGGAGCTTTTAACCAGTGCCAAGAACTTAAAGGCGCTCGTTGAAAATTGGGAAGAAGACCACTATTACACCACCTACGGCGTAAGCCCCGACCCTAACTACCACATTACAAACCCAGTTGTACACTACACCGTTTTAAGGCGTGAAATCAAGATTGACGAGTGGGATACAAACACCTTTGTCTATAACGGCAAAGCGCAATCCCCTGCCGTTTCGGCTTATACGGACAGATACGGCGCTGAATTTACCTATACCTGGGCAAACGCAAGCGGAACAGAAATCGCAAAGCCAACCGATACAAACGAAAAATCTGACACGGCAAGCTATCAGGTAAGGGCTTCTGTCGGGCCAAACTACTTTATTGCTTGCGCTGACGGCGCAGGTACGCTTTACGATGACGGCGAAACGGCTTACGTAAGCTATGACTACACAATCACGCCAAAGCCGACCCATTTAAGCTGGGGCGACACAACACTTACTTATAACGGCAATAATCAGTTACCTGTGGTAACTGTTGTGCCGACAGATATCGAAAGCGGCGATACGGTGAACGCAAGTATCGACTGCACAACCACACCGCATAAGGACGTTGGTACTTACCAGACCACCGACGCAACCCTTGACAATAAAAACTACGTTATCGCAAGTGGCGAAGCCACCGCAAAGAGCTTTAAAATCGTACCAAAGCCGGTTGAAATCACTTGGTTACAAGACACGCTTACGCTCACCTATAACAGAACTGCGCAAGCCCCAACCGCCAAGGTTAAGGACGGTCAGCTTTGCGGCACGGACCAATGCGAAGTAACCGTTGACGGCGCAAAGATTAACGTGGGTAACGACTATATAGCAACGGCAACGGGCTTAACCAACGACAACTATAAACTTGCTGACGGCACCTGGACGACAAGGTTCAACATTGAGCCAAAGGGCGTAACGGTCGTTTGGTCTACAGCCGTTTTGACCTATAACAAGACGGCGCAAGCCCCTGCGGCAAGCGTTAAGACGGGCGACCTTTGCGACGGCGATACCTGCACCGTAACGGTTGAAGGTCAACAGGTAAACGCAGGCACGGGCTATACGGCAAGGGCAACGGGGCTTTCAAACGTAAACTATAAGATTACGGCAGGCTCAACCACCACGTTTGATATCGAAAAGCGTGAAGTTACACTTAATTGGAGTGCAACGACTTTCGTATACAACGGCGAAGAACAAGCACCTACCCTTACGCTTGGTAACCTTTGCGACGGCGACAGCGTTACGGCAAGCGTAACCGTTGACCGCACGCATAAAGACGTTGGCAACTACACGGCAACGGCAACAAATATTTCAAGCACCAACTATAAATTGCCGGCAAGCCCGTACAAATACTTTAATATCACGCCAAAGGAAATCACGCTTGATTGGGCAAATCTTGAGTTTACTTACGACAAGACGGCGCACAAGCCAACCGCCACGGTTAACTCTGACGACCTTTGCGGCACGGATACTTGCACAGTATCCGTTGACGGCGAGCAAACAAGCGCCGGCACTTACACAGCAACGGCTGCCCTTTCAAACGGCAACTATACAGCCACAAACGGCACCGGCACACAAAGCTTCACTATCAAGCCAAAGGAAATCACCCTTGTTTGGGAAAACCTTGAGTTTACTTACGACGGCTACGAACACTTGCCAACCGCAACGGCGGGCGGCTTACTTGGTGGGGACACCTGCAACGTAACCGTTATCGTTGTTGGCGAACACAGGGCGGCAGGCACTTATACGGCCCAAGCAAGCGCGCTTGATAACACCAACTATACTTTGCCTACGGCAAATACTAAAGAATACACCATTACGCCAAAGCCCGTGGAAATCACTTGGGCTGGCTTAACGCTGACCTATAACGGCAAAGCACAAGCCCCAACCGCAGAAATAGCAAGCGGATTAATTACAGGTGACGATTGCGACGTAATCGTCAGCGGCGAGAAAACCAACGCTGGCACTTACACAGCAACGGCTGCGCTTGATAACGATAACTACACAATCGCAAATACTGCCCAAACAACCTTCACTATTGAACAAAAAAGCGTAACCGTTGTTTGGTCTGAAGACGTTTTGACCTATAACGGCAATCCACAAGCACCAACCGCCACACTTAACGGCGTAATTGACGGCGATACCTGCACCGTAAGCGTCAGCGGCGCTGAAACTAACGCCGGTACTTACACAGCAACAGCAACGCTTACCGGCACGCACAGCGGTAACTACACGATAACGTCCGACTCAACGAAAACGTTTGACATTAATCGCGCACCTAACACAGTTACGATTACCGCAACGTCAGGCTGGACGTATGGCAGCAAGCCTGCAACCGATTCAGGCGTAGTACAAGCAAGCGCATTATTTGGCGCGGTAGATATCACCTATTACACGGACGCAGACTGCACGTCAGAAATCACCTTTGCTGAAATCGAAAACGCTGGCACGTATTACGTTAAAGTAACTTCCACCGGTGACGGCGCTAACTATGACGGCGATACTAAAACAGCATCCTTCACGGTTGAAAAAGCAAACAACGTTATAACCTTTACACCAGGCTACCCTGCTGGCTGGACGTACGGCGATAAGCCTGAAACCGAAGAAGAAGAAGTTGTACAAGCAACCGCACAATTTGGCGGCACGATAACCTTTAAGTATTACACAGATGAAGCTTGCACAGCAGAAATCGCCTTCGGCGATATCGTAAACGCTGGCACGTATTACGTTGTGGCAACTTCTTCTGAAACTGATAACTACAGCGAAACAAGCGAAACATCACAATTTGTTGTTGAAAGAGCAACTCTTACTGTAACAGCTAATAGCGTAACCGTTATATACGGTGACCCTGTACCAACCTTTACTTACACCTGTGAAGGCTTTGTAAACGGCGATAATGAAAGCGTACTGACAGGCTCACTCACAAGCCCTTACGCACAAGGCAAAGACGCAACCACACGTTGGGATATATTGATTGGTACTTTAAGTGCGCCCAACTACGAAATTACGTATACCAAGAGTTCATTCACCGTAAAACAGCGAGAAATCTCACTCGAAAGTGCATTGCTTGAATACAGTTACGGCGAAGAAGGCGCGACTAAAATTATTGAGAACGCCAAGAGCAATGTTAATGGCATTTACAAAAGTGACAATGTTGTGTCTGTTTCTTACACAACCGACGCTTTAAATTATATTAGCAACGCTACGATATCTGTAGGTAACACTTATCGTATCGAGTACGAAATTAACAACTCAAACTATGTTTGGAATGCTGATAGCGATACGTATTGTTACTATAAATACAAGACTGCCAATATCAAGACTGCCAATATTGGCGGCACGTATTACACTATTGAAGATGCTATAAAAACAGGCGGCCACATTATACTTGCAGGCGGTCACACGTCCTTTACAGCTTTAAGCGGTTATTACACTGATGACTGCTATACTTTACGTAGTGACTCAAGTATTTTTGTTCCACATAGAGCTGATGCTACGTACGAAGGCATTAGCTCAAGCGGAAAAGTTTATGACCTTGGCGGCGACAGTGGTGGCGTTTATTCGGTTTTATTTATACCTGATGGTATAACACTAACGATTATTGGCTCTCTTGGTATAGGTGGGGATATTAAATCCGCTGGCGCTATCACAAAGCGTGGCGTTGTTATGAACGAAGGCACTATACACGTGCGCAATCAGTTGCACTCTATCGGGTATCTTAAGTCCAAAACTGGCAACGGTAAAATATACGTATATGACGGGGCAACCGTGCTTGATATTTTTACGTCATATGACTATAAGGGCGGCAGAAATACTTATGGCATTTGCGATGATATCTTCCCATTTAATGCTTATACTTTACACAATATCAGTTGTGAAACCATTATCAACAAAGGAGCTACTTATACCGCAAAATTTTATGCCAGTTTAACTGGTGTAGAAGTCGATGAAAACCTTGTTATTATTGGTGATGGCGGTCTGTTTGCGATTAACAGCGGATTCATTAAAAAGTCCACATCAAATCCAGATAATACAAACACATGGAATACCACACAAATAAATGGCTTAACAGCCTTTGATGGTTCAAACCAAATTAAAGGTCAAAAAGATATCATTACTATCTGCGGTGAGGTAACTGATAACTCTATAAAAATCACAAAGTACTATGAAATCTTTGGGGTACAGCTTGGTGGTATTAACATCGTAACTGGTCCAGATTATCCATTGCCTATAGCCTACATGGATATCTTCGTTGGTGATGAAACCACTAGCGGCAAATTAACCCTTGATGCAGTTTCATATAATTTCTTACCTGGCACAAAACTGGTTATATCAAAAAATAGTACGTTAACTGTAGATTCAAGTATTAAGTTGTATTTTTACACCGACGACCAATGTGAGGCAGATTTTTATACAAACTACTCTTACACTGACGGCAATGGCTCCGGCCAAAAGAATTACAGCTTCTGGCAATCTTACTGTTTAGATCATGACGATGCCACGTTAGAAGTAAACGGCACGGCAACCATCAACGGTTATATTGGCGGGACGGTAACAACTAATGACCCTTCTGGCGTTTTAACTATTGCAAACCCAACTGTTACCGTAAAATATCTTGAGTCGTTAACTTATAGTGACAGTTCAACTAAATCTAAATTCTCCACCAAGACAAATACACTTTATGTTATTGGTCCAGTTGTAAATGATAATTTAGGCACAAGTTACTCTATCACCGATCTCAAGGCGACCACCTATAAATCAACTGGCTCCGCTTGGTACACAGGCAATTACACCCTAACTTATAATCTCAATTACACGGGCTCAGTCGATGAAACAAAGCTAAAAGACCAAGGCACTGCATTAAATAGTGAAGACTTATCAAAACTGCCAGAGCGTGCAGGTTATACGTTTGTCGGCTGGTATTTGGAAGCAAATTACACCACACCAGCAAACACCACAACCAAATATTACGGCAACGTAACGCTTTATGCAAAATGGACGGCGAATACTTACACGGTATTCTTTAATCCAAACGGCGGTACGGTTTATAAAACAAGCAAAACTGTAACCTATGACAGCCCTTACGGCGACACGACTGAAGCACTGCCAATACCAGCACGTGAAGGTTACACCTTTAACGGTTGGTGGACGACAGCAAACGGTGGTGACTTGATAAGTCAAGACACCATTGTTAAAATAACGTCAGCCCAAACGCTTTACGCACACTGGCAAGCAAATGAATATGACGTTACGTTTAACTATAACTTTGGTGACAACCCAACGGTTGCAACTTATAAAATCACTTATAACACAACTTACAGTACGGTTATGCCTGACGTAGAAGTCCCTGACGGCTATGAATTTTTAGGCTGGTGGACGGCTGCTGTAGGCGGCACGCAAGTTAACGCAAGTGACGTTTATACGCTGACAACAGGCCAAACCTTGTATGCACATTGGAATGAGCTTGCAGATTACGTCCTGGTAACCTACCTTGATAACAACGGCAATCAGCTTGCTATCGGCGTAAAAACAGGTTTAGGCACAGCATATAATTACAACTATCTCGTACCAGGATACGTTGTAAGCTGGTTAGATGAATCCGGCAACGCTGCAGTTCCGCTTGATGCAACGGTTGGCTCAACAGTTACTGTAAAGGCAACGTTAACACCAATCACATATACCGTTGTTTACGATACTCTCGGCGGTAGTACAGTTGAAAGTCATACGGTAAATTATGGCGATTCCTTCACACTGCAAGCATCCACAAAGGCCGGCTATACGCTCACCTGGATTGTAAATAACGAAAGTAAAGCCGTTGGCTCTACCGTATCCAACTTGACAACCACTGCAAACGCAACTGTTACAATCACTGCTGACTGGACCGCAATCACCTACACCGTTATTTATAACGCAAATGCTGGCGTTGGCACAATGAGTAGTCAACAGTTTACTTACGATTTAAGTAAAGCGCTCACCGCGAACATATATACGCGCACGGGTTACACGTTTAAAGGTTGGTCAACCACTGCTGACGGTGACGTTGTATATAACGATAAAGAAAGTGTAAGCAACTTAACCACCACAGCAAATGCGACAATCACGTTGTATGCGGTTTGGGAAGCTAACACTTATAACATCACGTTCCACTGTCATAATGAAACTGTAACGCTCAACGGTACGTTTGGTTCAGCTTACTCATCGCTGATAACACCTACAGCACCAGACGGATATACGTTTGATGGTTGGTTTGCTGATGAAGCTTATACAACAGCTGTTACTACGATTACTATTGCTAACAACCACGACGTCTATGCTAAATACACACGTACAATTACCTTTATCGCAAACGGTGGTAATTTAAGCCCAAGCACGTTTACACACGTTTACGGCACTACTATTACAGTAGATGATGTAATTGAACCAAACCGTTCTGGCTACAGGTGCACAGGCTTCTTCACAGCAACAAGCGGCGGTACGCAATATACCACTATCACCAATAATACACCTTCAACGCTTTATGCACAATGGATACAGCAATACACTGTAACCTACAATGCAAATGGCGGTACAGTAAGTCCTGCTTCCGCAAAGGTTGATGCCGGTAATTCAGTTGAGTTACCTACCCCAACGCGCACGGGTTACACCTTTAACGGTTGGTACACAGCAGAAAGTGGTGGAACACCTGTCGGCGGCGCAGGTGCTACTTACACACCAACAGCCGATATCACCTTATACGCACAATGGCAAGTTAATAGTTATACTATTACCGTCACAACAAAAAATGCAACTGTTAAGGTTAACGGCACAACGGTAAATAATAACGGAACTGTTTCAATCCCATACGGCACGCAAGTAACAGTTGAAGTAACGTATAGCGAAAGTGATTCAAGAAGCACCACTATTAAAGGTACAGACGGAACAACCTATACAAGCCCGTTTGATATGCCTGCGCAAGACGTAACGATTAACGCAACATCATCATGTCTTGCGGCGGGTACGTTAATCACAATGGCTGACGGAACGCAGAAGAAGGTTGAAGACCTTACCACAAGCGATTACTTATTGGTATTCAACCATGAAACCGGCAAGTATGAAGCAAGCAAGGTACTCTTTATCGACTACGACGGCTGGCAGGTTTGGGAAGTTATCTATCTGGTATTTGATAACGGCACGACAAGCAGGATTATTTACGAACACGGCTTCTTTGACAGAACGCTTAACAAGTACGTTTATATTGACAAGTACAATATGAACGAGTTTATCGGCCACGACTTTGCAACGGCAGTTATTGGCGCAACGCAAGGCGTTGGTACGGCAAAGCTTATTGATGCTTACGTTGTCAACGAATACACAGGCTGTTACAGCCCGACGACGGTTTACCACCTTAACTTAATTGCTGACGGTATGTTGAGTATGCCTGGCGGTATCGACGGTATGTTTAACTTCTTCGATTACGACAGCGAAACGTTAGCTTACGACCAGCAAGCAATGATGGCTGACATCGAAGCTTACGGCTTGATGACGTACGAAGACTTTGCTGAATATATGAGCTATGAAGTATACTGCTGCTTCCCTGCACAATATATCAGCGTATCGCTTGGTAAAGGCTTAATGACCGAACAAGACCTTGAATACTTGATTGAACGTTACGTTATCGGTATGGATTTAGAAAACACCGTACCAACGGATAACGGGGCAAGCAATATACCCGTGGCGGATAAGGTGGTAGATGCCCTACCACCTTCCACCGCGAGTGGTGATAAGGACGGGCTTGACGGCGATTAAGTCTTGTTAGCTTAAAAGCCTTATAAGCCAACTTTTAGGCAAAAGGTTAAGCAAAAAATCAACTTTAAAAGCCCCCACGGCGCGTGGGGGCTTTTTTAAGCCGTTTTCAGGCGTTTTTACGCGTTTAACCTGTTTATCGAAAGCAGGCTGAATATCGCAAAATAAGCCGTTTTCGGGCTTAAACGGGCGTTTTGGCCCGTGGGTGCGGTATCAATATTTGATTTTATCAAAGCGCACACAAATTTAGCTGCAAAATGGGCAAAGGGTTACCCTTTTAAAGCGCGCCAAAAATAAAATAAATTAATCAAAAATGTGGGGGCTTTTTGGTTGCTTTTTATTTTTCTATTTGGTATAATACACCAAGAATTTAAGCGAGAGGGATATTGCTATGAAGTTTTGCACCGCCAAAATTGTATCACACAAAAATTTCCGTCTCGTATTATTTTTATAGGCCCTTTATTTGAAGTCATTATTTGGCTTCATTTTTTTTTGCAAAATTTTATATTTGGAGGATATACAAATGAGCAATTCTAACCTTATCTACGGCGTAAAGGACAGGCCCGGGTTTTTTAAAACGCTTGTCTTTGCCTTTCAGCAGCTGCTTGCAATCCTTGCGGCAACCATTGCGGTGCCAACAATCATTGGCAACGGAATGAGCCAGTCTGCCGCACTTTTCGGCGCGGGCGCGGGCACGATAATTTATCTTTTATTGACCAAGTTCAAAAGCCCTGTATTTTTAGGGTCTTCGTTTGCGTTTATCGGGTCAATGCTGGCGGCGTTTGGCGGTGCGGCAAGCGTTTCGGTTGGGTATATAGGCTTAATTATCGGCGCAGTTTTAGCAGGGCTTGTTTACGTTATTATTGCAATCATCGTAAAATTTGCCGGTGTTAACTGGATTAACAAAATTATGCCTGCATCGGTTATTGGGCCAACGGTTGCTATTATCGGCTTGTCACTTTCAGGTAACGCCGTTGGCGATTTATTTAAAGGCAGCGTTACAAAGCAAATTTTTACGCCAACCATCGTTGACGGCACTATCCAAAGCGTAACGTCCTTCGTGCCGGTTGCGAGCCCTTATATCGCTATGCTTTGCGGGTTGGTTACGCTGGCAACGGTTATTATCTGCTCTGTTTACGGCAAAAAAATGGCTAAAATGATACCTTTTATTATCGGTATCTGCGCGGGCTATGCGGTTGCGGCAATCTTCACCGTGATTGGTAATCTTGCCGGCTTTGACGCGCTTAAGGTTATTAATTTTGACCTTTTTAAGGACATGGCTTGGCTGCCTGAATTCACCTTTATCAAGGCTTTTGAAGGCTTTGGCGCGCTTAAGGACTTTGCAAGCTATCTCACAACCGTTGCGGTTGCTTACGTGCCGGTTGCCTTCGTTGTGTTCGCTGAACACCTTGCCGACCACAAAAATATATCTTCTATCATCGGTACTGACTTAACTAAAGACCCGGGGCTTCACAGAACGCTCCTTGGGGACGGCTTGGGCTCTATGGTGGGTGCGATTTTCGGTGGCTGCCCGAACACCACTTACGGCGAATCCGTAGGTTGCGTTGCTATCTCTAAAAACGCGTCTGTTGTGACCATTTTAACAACGGCTGTTATGTGTATGGCGGCTGCGTTCTTTGCTCCGTTTGTAACCTTCCTTGCGACCATACCTTCCTGCGTAATGGGCGGCGTTTGCATCTCCTTATACGGCTTTATCGCTGTATCGGGGCTTAGGATGCTGCAAAAGGTTGACCTTAATCAGAACGCTAACCTTTTCACCGTGTCGGTTATCCTTATTGCCGGCGTTGGGCAGATGGTCGTTAATATCGGCAAGGTAACGATTACGTCTATCGCCTGCGCGCTTATCCTTGGTATCTTAACAAACCTTTTATGCTCAAGGGCGGTTAAAGCTGATGCTGAAAGGTAAGGCGCTTCAGCTGCTGACAGTCAAGCTGAAGACCACGCTGAAGACCACGCTGAAGACGAATAGAAACGAATATAAGCAAATAGAAACGAATAGAAGCCGCTTAATTTTGTTAATTAAAGTTGTTTATCACTATCGCCCCGCCGCAATTTTGCGGCGGGGCTTTTGTTTGACGGGCGATATTTGTTGGCAGTTTTTAGTCCTTTTTAGCGTTTTAAGGCGTGCTTTCGCCCAGAAAACAGCACTAAAATATTTTTTCTTTATTGGCTTGACTTTTTTTGCGATTTGTGTTACTTTAATGTGTGTACGCTAAAATTTAAGTTAGGCTTTACGCAATTTTCGCTAAAAGCCGCACAATGCTTGATATAAAAACGCAGACGTACAAAATTACTTAAGGAGAACAGTCATCATGCTTCATTTTGCAACCCCAGAAGTTAAGTCAACAATCTCTGAAGACGGAAGAATCGGCAAAATTGAAATTTTTCCGCTCACACGTGGTTACGGCATTACATTAGGCAACGCTTTAAGGCGCGTGCTGTTAAATTCAATCCCAGGCGTTGCACCAACCCATATTTCGCTTCAGGGCGATGACGGGCTTGTGTTGCATGAGTTTTCCTCACTCCCCGGCGTAAAGGAAGACGTTTGCGATATCGTGCTTAACGTTAAAGGTATTTTGGTTGTTTTAAACAAAATGTCCACCTATAAGTCGGTTATCGACGTTGTTGGGCCTTGCACCGTTACCGATAAGGACCTTTCAACCGACGGCAATCTTATCGTTATCAACCCTGACCATCATATTGCAACCGTTGAAAGCGGCCACCGCTTTTATATGGAAGTTAATTTTAGCGAAGGCGAAGGCTACGTTTCAAACGCTGAAAACCGCGCTTTAATTAAGGATGCGCCCGTCGGCACAATCTTTGTGGATTCTATCTACACCCCTGTCCGTCAGGTTGGCTATTCTATCGAAAACATGCGCCACGAAGACCGCGACGGCTATGAACGTCTTATTATTGATATCACGACAAACGGTATTCAGCCTGTCAACAAGGCTTTGTCTTACGCTGGCAGTATTTTATCTAAAATGTTCGGTGCGGTAAGCGCACTTTGTGAAGACTGTTTTGACGATATCGTGCTTATCCCTAACGTTGGCAACCAAAAGCTTGCTGTTCTTTCCACCACGATTGAAGACCTTAATCTTACGGTCAGAAGCTTTAACTGCTTAAAGCGCGCAGGCATCAATACCGTTGCTGACCTTATTGCAAAAACCGAAGACGAAATCTTTAAACTCCGCAACTTTGGTAAAAAATCTTATGACGAAATCAAGCTTAAATTACAATCAATGGGCTTGGATTTCGCAACCCAATAATATTAAAGTTTTATGTTTATTATCAGCTTGGGCGAGACGTTGTCATCCTGAGCCCAACCGCAAAGCGGTTGTGGCGTCAGGACCCCCTAATCTATCCTGTTAGCATAAATAAAAGTGGGGCTATATGCCGTTAATCGACATATAGCCCCACTTTTTTATTCTGTTAAACCTTAAAGCAGCTGCCGCCGATAAACTCTCTTAAAAGTGAGTTGCACGGTATAATGCTTTCGTCTTCAATCGGTTTAAAGTATTTTAGGTATTTGATAAGGCGGTTTGCAACAAGGTATTGCGGGTCGCCTGTTTTGATTTCCTTTAGCGCAGGCAGGGCTTTTGTCCTTAAAACGCAAAGCTCGTACGATAAGGCAGAGTTGAAAACAAAGTCTGCACTTTCTTGGTACGGGTAAATCCATCTGAACTCACCGCTTCGTACCGATTGCCACATATCAATGGTGGTTGCGGCGGGGCAATTTCTGAACTTCATATCGCGCACTATTCGCCTAATAAGTCTTAAGTTTGTGGTGTTTAACGGCGAGTGGTCATCAACGTTGATTTGCGCCTGCGGTGCAATATAGATTTTGTATTTTTGGTGCTTTGGTATTGACGATGTTAATATGTCGTTAAGCGCGTGGATACCTTCAATGATAATCGGGCTGTACTGGTCAACCTTAATGGTCTTGCCTACTTCGCGCTTACCCGTTTTAAAGTTAAAGCATGGAAGCGTTACGGTTTCGCCGTTGATAAGGTCGAATAAATCCTTGTTAAACAGCTCTGTATCCAAGCAGTTGATATGCTCTAAATCAAGCTCTGCCCTGGGCTTGCCTTGGATTTCGCAAATCTTTTCCTTTTCAAAGTAATAATCGTCAAGGGAAATTGTTACAGGGTTTATACCGCGGGATAAAAGCTCTATCCTTAAGCGGTTACAAAATGTCGTTTTACCGCTGGAGCTTGGACCCGCAATCGCGATAAGGCGGATGTTTTCGATATCGTTTTCAATGTTTTGACCAAGCTCTGAAAGCATGCGGTTGTGCCTTGCCTCGCAAACGTGAACAAACTCTAAAATCTTGTTTTCTTCAAACTTTTTATTGATTTCGGGGATAGTTTGAAGCTTGGTCTTTTTTGACCACCTGTAAGCCTGCTGCAAGGTCTTGCCGTAGGTTGCTTCTTCCACAAACTTGGGGATTTGGGCATTAAGCTCATATCTTGGGTACTGAATGATAATACCCGGGCTGTACGGCGTGATTGAGTAATTGCTTAAACACCCGGTTGACGCAAGCATATACGCGTGCATATAGTTATAGTAATCGCCGCATTTATACACGTGCGCGATTGTTTCAGGGCGGTATTTCAAGATTTTTGCCTTGTCGTTAAAGCCGAATTGCTTATAAAGCTTATTAGCTTCCTGAATAGATAAAGTAACACGCTCAATCTTCAAATCTGCGTCTATAAGCCGTTTAACTTCGTTTTTTATCGGGTCAACCGCCCTTGACATGTTAAAGTTTTTGGTTAACGCTTCACAAAAGATTGACCTTGAAACGTTATAGCTGAAGCGGATTTTTACGTCGGGATAAATATTGTAAAACGCCATTGCTATAACGTAACGCAAGGTTGCTTCGTACGCAAGGCTTGCTTCAATATGGTCTAACCCCAAAAACTTAACGGTCATGCCGTCGTTGCGCTCTGAAAGCGCGTAGTTAAGCTCCTTAACCTGTGCGCCTATCTGACAAACCAAGTGCTGCTTTTTGTTTGCCGCATCAGCAAGCTCAATTACCTTTGTCCCCTTTTTTACTTGAACCCATTGTTCATTAATCTTAATTTTAATCATATATCTCTCCTAATATTAACTAAACGTAACTTATTTATACTGGTCTTACATTATACCACAAGAAATCCCCTTTTGCAATAGGTAGTGCAAAAAAAGTTTGGTGATTGGTAAAATTTATTGCAATAAAACAATAAAGCCACGGTTTTTTTGCCGTGGCTTTGTGCGTTTTTTGTTTATTTTTTAAGCTGTTTTTTAGCAATTACGCCCTTCTTTTTTACATAAAAGTGGGGCTATAAGCCTGTTAACGCCTATTTTTTGTGTAAAGACCTTATTAGTCCTTTTTTGATTTTTTACGCATTGCTAAAACAAACGCCGTACCCAATATCGCAAGTGAAATTTCAATCGCACCGGCGTTTAAGCTTGCACCGCAGTTGATTGCTGGAGCTTCGGAAGGCTTATCCTGCACTTGACCGCCTTGCAGTTCGTATAAGCAAACGTCGCATTCGCCGTCGCCGTCTTCGTCAACGTGTTTACCAAAATCCGCCGTTAAGTAGTCGTGGCCGCACGTTGCAGCGTGCCAGTGATGCGTGCCGTTAAAAGACCATTCTTCGCTTATAGTATGCTCGTGCTCAATAACTTCTTCCATTTGGTAAGAGCAAGCATCACACTTGCCGTCGTTATTTGTGTCAGCGTGGTCTGCAAGCCCGTCTTGTACGTCGTTATGACCGCAAGTTGATGCGTGCCAATGCTGGTTTTCGTCGGTTGACCATTCGGTGCTGAAGGTATGTTCGTGTACAGGTGGAACAACTTCTTTCATTTCATAAGAACAAACGTCACAGAAACGGTCGCCGTTTTCGTCATAGTGTCCTTCAAGGTCAGCAATCTGATCTTTGTGCTCACATTCTGCAGCGTGCCAGTGATTTGTTTCATCATTAGTCCAGCTTGTGCTGAAAACGTGTTCGTGTGCAGGTGGGGTTACCTGACCACCGCCTTGAGCGGAGCCGTAAGTGATTTCAATGCTCAAAACGTAGCAAACGCCTGAATCTTTATAGTTGATTGTAAAGAAGCCGTCTGTTGAATTGATTTCCCAAGTGGTGCCTTCGCTTGTTGCAGTTTTAACGCCATGTGAAGTACCTGACGTTGGGTAACCCGTTACACCGCTCTTATACGCTGTTTGGCTTGTTAAAATTTCAAAGCTCTTATCGCCTGTTGTGGTGATTGTGATTGATTTGATACCGCCTGAAAGCTCGGTTGTGTTAAAGAAATAGTAAGAAGTCTTACTGGTGTTAATCTGAATTTTAGTCTTTTCGCCTGCGTACATAAATGCTTGACCGCTTACGCCTTCTTCGGTCGTAAAGGTTTGCCAAGCGTATGCGCCGCTGCCTGTAAAGCTATCACGCGTAACGGTTGTTGTGGATATAGAATTTTGCGTTACGACAATGCCTGTAACGGTTGCTTGAAGCGTACCCATCTTACAGATAACTGTTGTCGTGCCCGCAGAAAGTGCTTCCTTACCCGTTGTGCCGTCAACCCAAATACAGCTTGAATTTGAAACGATTTTTGACGTCCCGTCAGTATATTTGACCAAAACTGTTAACCCCGTAGGGTCAAATTTTGTACCTGAAAGGTATTCGGTCTTTGTAGGCTTTCCGCTTACCGCGATGCTTTGTGGTGCTTTAACGGTTACGGTTAAGCTTGCTTTAATGGTAGCATCAGCAACTGAAGCAGCTGTGATTGTGCAAGTACCTTGACCAACGGCTTTAATAGTGCCGTTTGTAACTGTTGCAACGCTTGCGTTTGACGTTGTCCAGCTGATTGCTTGATTAGCGCCTGCAGGCAAAACTGAAGCAGTAACTGTTAAGCTTTCGCCAACGGCAAGTGTAGCTTGGGTTTGCGACAAGGTAACCGACGTTGGGTCTTGCAATTCGTAATCACCAAAGTTTGCAACCACCTTTTGGAGTGCGGAGTTGTATGATTCGCCGTCATAGCAGTAAATTTGTGCTGCGTATTCAGGATGGTCGATAAACGGATTACGGTTGCCTTGGATTTTATAAACGACCTCGTTACGGACGATTTCTTCCTGTGTTGGCGGTTCTTCCAAGTGCCATTTTAAAAGGGTTGAAATCTTACCGATTGTCTTGTTTGAACCGGCTGAATCAACAAACCTTAATGAATATTGGTCACCCCAGCGCGTTTGCATATACATTAAAATTCTTGCCGTTGCGCCGCGGTAGCCTACGCCAGGATAGAACAAGCTGTTTGCTTGATAGCAAAGGTTTGCATATGAAGAAGAGCCGTTTTCTTTAACGATGTTGCCGTTTGTTTGTGGAACTTCGTCAAAGCTGTTATTGCTTCTTGTTGAGTTTAAATTACTGTTTGTTGGGCGTAAGTGGTGCGCGTCTGAGCCCGGGCCGCTGCTTTCAGGGAAAGCATTACCCGCATTCTTCGGCCAGACGTGTTCACGGTTCGTACCGCCACTGAAGCTACCGTTAAATGAAACTGACGTACCCGTATAAAACCATAAAATGTTGCCTGACTTTTTAGGATCGGCATCGGAATCAGAGAATACGCTTGAAAGCCCACTATAGCTTGTTTGGTAGTCGTGGGTGTCAATAATAAGGTCAGCAACTTCTGCCCTTAATGCATCACCCTTTAAGCTTGCGTTAATCCCATCGTAATAACCACCGAAAGCACTTGCTGCTCTAGCTACGACCACGTCGTTATTAGTTGCAGCTTGCTTTGCTTGTGCATTGATGGGATAAGCTGAAAGCATTAAGCAAACCATAATTGCCAATGCTATTAAAAGCTTGTCAATTCTCACTTTAAAATTGTTCATTTTAAGCACCTTTTGTTGTTTTTGAATCATAGGCTACGCCTATGATCCCATTTAATTATATTGCAAAAAGATTTAATTGTCAACCTAAAACACAGTTTATTGCAAATAGTGGTTGATTTTACACAATCCATACAAATCAAGCATTTCTATAGCTTTTTAATAAATTATTGGCTTTTCGCACTAAAAGTCCGCCTATAAGCCCGTTATCACCACTTTTTGATGCGATCAGCTGCAAGCGTCAGCTTGCCTTTATTGCACTTTTTTATAATATAACCCAATAAATTGCAATAAAAAACGCGCACTTTATAGCGTGATACTCTTAACGGAGTATCACGCATCGAGATAAATCCCTCGCGGGATTTTCGATATAGTTTGCATACCTCACCAAAGGTGAGATATACAAACTCGATATGTGCTGACGCACTCGATATGCTTTTGCATTCCTCGCCAAAGGCGAGATATGTCAAAAGCGAAAGGGATTTATCTCATATCGAATTGACGCGTAGCGACAATATATCGAGTTCGAGCAAAGCGAGAACATATCGAATTCATCTTTCGTTAACATATTTCACGAAAGTGAATATATCGACAGAAATAAAAGCAAGAGCAAGAATAAGAGGAGAAAATCCTTCTATTCTTGCTCTTTCTGCTTGTATTAATGGTTTGGGCTTAACCCTTTTGCATTTGTCCAGACAAATGCGATGCTTGCACTTTTGTCAAAGTGTAATTTCTCCGCTAAAGATACCACCCTATAGTGCGCGCATTTATATTATGATTATTGAGCAGCCCTTTCTTTAGCTTCTTTGATGATCTTGTCTTGTGCTGTTGGTGGAACTTCTTCATAGCGAACGAATTCTGCTTTGAATCTGCCCCTACCTTGTGTCATAGAACGAAGGTCTGTTGCATATTTAGAAAGTTCTGATTGTGGTGCTTCAGCTGAAACGATTGACTTGCCGTCAACTTGGTCAGTACCTAAAATTCTACCACGGCGCTTGTTCATATCACCCATAACGTCGCCCATGTAAGAATCCGGAACGGTTACTTCTAAATGCATGATAGGTTCTAAAATGCATGGACTAGCCTTTGCAACACCTTCAGCGTAAGCAAGCTTTGCAGCTGTAATGAAAGCGATTTCTTTAGAGTCAACCGGGTGGTACTTACCATCGAAAAGCGTACACTTTAAGTTAACCATCGGGTAACCTGCTAAAACGCCTTCCTTGATAGCTTCTCTTAAGCCTTTATCAACTGCAGGGATAAATTGTCTTGGAACTGCGCCGCCAACAACTGCGTCAACGAATTCATAAACGCCGTCTTCTGCGCCCGGTTCAAATCTTACCCAGCAGTCGCCAAACTGACCAGCACCGCCAGATTGCTTTTTGTGTTTACCTTCAGCTTCAGCCATCTTTCTGACTGTTTCGCGGTAAGCGATACGTGGTTCTTTTAAGATTGCTTCAGAGCCGAATTTATTTTTGAGCTTCTTGCAAAGGATTGAAAGTTGAGTTTCGCCAATACCTGAAAGAAGCATTTCGTTTGTTTCAGCGTTTTTGGTAACCGTGAAGGAAATGTCTTCATCTTTAAGCTTTGATAAGCCGCCGAATACCTTGTCTTCTTCGCCTTTCTTTGCTGCAAATACTGCCATTGAGTAAACAGGTGCAGGCATAACGATTGGCTCGAAGCAGATGCTTGGGTCTTCAGTTAAAGTATCGCCTGTTGTTACGTCGCCAAGTTTAGCGAGCGCGCCGATGTCACCTGCAACGATTGAAGAAGTTGGTTCTTGCTTTTTACCCTTAACGTAGTAAATAGCACTGATCTTTTCGTCGTTTTCTTTATTAACGTCTCTTAAGGTTGCGCCTGAATTTAACGTACCGGAAATAACCTTGAACATGTTAAGTCTGCCAACGAATGGGTCAACCATAGTTTTGAAGATACGAAGAACAACCTTGCCGTTTGGATCGCATTTGATTTCAACAAGGTCATCACCTGATTTAGCAACTGCCGGTGCAGCTTCGTCCGGGGATGGTAATAATGCGATAATGTTTTCGATAAGGTTATTAATACCGCGGTTAGAAAGGCCTGCACCGCCAAATACAGGGATGCATGAGCAAGACTTAACGCCAAGCTTAACGCCCTTTAAAATGTCTTCGCCGGAAAGTGTGCCTTCGTCGAAGAATTTTTCCATAAGCTCTTCATCGCTGCCGGCAGCGAGTTCTGCAAGAGCATCAAAATACGTGCTACAATCACCTGCAACAGATTGTGGAATTTCACCCTTTACTGCGCCTGTTAAGTCAAAAGCTTTGCCTAATGCAACGTCAACCCAGCCTGCAAACTTGTCGTTTTCCTTGAAAGGAACGAACATTGGTGCAACTTGTGTTGGGTATTTTTGACGGATAGCTTCTACTGTGTCAGCATAGCTTGTGTTGTCTTTATCAAGGCCGGAAATGAAAATGATTGTTGGGATGTTGTGCTTGATGCAGTAATCAAGTGCAAGCTCTGTACCAACTGTCATTTGACCTGAAGCGCCTGTAACAACAACTGCGCCGTCAGCAACTGTAAGTGCTTGTACCATTTCGCCTTCGAAATCGAAAAAGCCGGGTACGTCTAAAATGTTGAGCTTTGTGCCCTTGTATTCGCCGTTAGCAACTGCTAAAGAGATAGAAGTCTTTCTTGCGATTTCTTCCGGGTCAAAGTCACAACAAGTATTACCGTCGTCAACGCGACCTTGACGGTCAATAGCCTTGCAGTTGAATAAAATAGCTTCCGCTAAAGTGGTTTTACCTTCACCAGCGTGACCGATGAGAGCAATGTTTCTGATGTTTTGGGTAGAGATTCCCATACGTATTTTCCATCCTATCTATAATTTATTTTTTTTAGCTTTAAGGCGTTATGTATATAACGCACCTTATCTATTATATAATATATTTAAAATTTTTTCAATAGATATGGGGAATTTTTTTCATTTTTTTTAATTTTTATTGGGATTTTTTTATTTTAGCGGCATTTTTGGCAAAAATCTGCTAAATTTAATCCAAAATCAAACACTTATTAATATTTGTCTTTTTAATGTCTTTTTGACAAAAATTTGAGCAAATCAAAGCACTAAAAATATAAAAAGTCGGCCTATAAGCCGATTAAATGGCATATAGACCGATTAATGATTGGTTTATTTTTTAAAAAAGTACTATTTTGCAAAGTGGATACGTGATTGGTCAAAGCGGGATTGTTGCGCCTTGTTATCAACAGGGTGGCCAACTGAAATCATACAAAACGGCTTTGCGCCGTCGATTGTACCAAAGTTGTCAGCGATAAACTGCATACGCTCTTCGTTTGGTGCGCCGCCCATCCATACTGCGCCAAGACCTAATTCAGCAGCTTGCAGTAAGATATTTTGAACACAAGCAGACATATCCTGCAGTACGTAGTTTGGGGATAATAGATCGGTACGATAAAACGGAATAATAAGCATTGGTGCGGTGGATAAGCTACGCAAATAATGGCCCACACCTGCAAGGGATTGGATTTTTGCTTTGTCTTCAACAATTAAAAATTCCCAGGGCTGTTGATTGCGTGCAGACGGCGCTTGCATAGCGGCGCGCAAAATAAGCTCTAAATCAGATTTAGATACTTTTTGATCGGTAAATTCGCGACAGCTTACTCTTTTAAAAATTGACATAATATCACCTGCTTTTCTTTTTTTTAAATTATAGCATACTTTATAAAAAAATGAAAGGCTTTTTTAAAAATTAAAATAAATAGTTTTTATTTTTAACTAAAAAGTTGCGTTAATCGACCTATAGCCCCACTTTTTTAAATTTGGCACGTAAAAATTTAGGTTAAAATTGACATAATTTTGGCAAAATAAAAAAGCAAAGGTTAATAAAACCTTTTCTTTTTTAAATTTGGCACGAAAAAATTCAGCTTAAAATTGACAAAATTTTAGCAAAATAAAAAAGCAAAGGTTAATACCTTTGCTTTTTAAAATTTGGCACGCAAAAATTCAGCTTAAAATTGACAAAATTTTAGCAAAATAAAAAAGCAAAGGTTAATACCTTTGCTTTTTATTATTGAAAAATCCTTAAAAGAATTATTCAGCAACAACAGTTGCACCAGCTTCTTTAAGTTTAGCGATGATCTTGTCAGCTTCGTCTTTAGCAACAGCTTCTTTGATTGTGCCGAGCTTTTCAACTAATGTCTTTGCTTCAACAAGGCCTAAACCTGTGATTTCACGGATAGCTTTGATTACAGCGATCTTGTTAGCGCCGAAATCCTTTAATACTACGTTGAATTCTGTCTTTTCTTCAACTGGAGCAGCAGCAGCAGCTGGAGCAGCAGCAACAGCTACAGGAGCAGCAGCGCTTACACCGAATTCTTCTTCAAGAGCCTTAACGAGTTCGTTAAGTTCTAAAACTGTCATACTTTTAACTTCTTCAATAAATTTAGCGATATCAGCCATTATAAAATTCCTCCGAATATATTTTTTTAATTTTGATTTTTAATTTTGACTTATGCCTTTTTTTCTGCTACAGCGTTAAGCGCAATAACTAACTTGCGAGTAATGCCTGAAAGTGCACCAACGAAGTTGGAGATAGGTGCTTGCATTGAACCAAGCATCTTTGCAATGAGCTCTTCTTTTGATGGCATTGCAGATAATGCCTTTACACCGTTAACGTCAATGTATTGACCGTCAACGTAAGCGCTCTTAACGGAAATTCTGTCATTATACTTTTTGCAAGCTTCAACAACAACTTTAGCTGCTGCAGTTTCATCTGAACCGAAAGCAACTGCTGTTGGACCGTTTAAGTCTTCGTCAAAGCAAGTAATACCAAGTTCATTGAAAGCCTTTCTTACCATAGTGTTCTTTAAGACTTTGTATTTACAATTAGCCTTTCTGAAAGCATTACGGAATTCTGTATCTTCTAAAACTGTTAAACCTTTGTAGTTAACAAAAACAACACTCTTAGCAGCTTGAATTTCTGACTTGATACTGTCAACGACTTGTTTTTTGTTTTCAATATTTGCCGACAAGATTGATACCCTCCTATATTTTTTATGCTTAAGCCAAAAGAAAACGCCTTTTACCCCAAGGAGCAAAAGGCGTGAAATACATAATAATCCACATAGAATAATTGCTACCTCGGCAGGTGCTTTAATAAATTAAAGACTTAAGACCGGCTTCTTCGGCTATTTAATTTTACTTGCTTATTTTAACACCTTTTTAAAAGGTTGTCAAACAATTTTACGTCAAATTACTTAATAGCCAAAAAGTTATTAAATAATTATTCTAAAATTATAATGTCTTATTAGCAACTTTAACGCCAGGACCCATTGTGCTTGCTAAATTAACTGATTTAATGTATTGACCTTTAGCAGCAGCTGGTTTAGCTTTAACGATTGCTTCGTAAAGTGCTGTGTAGTTTTCAACGAGTTTTTCTTTGCCAAAGCTTGCCTTACCGATTGGGCAGTGGATGATAGCTGATTTATCTAATCTGTATTCAACCTTACCTGCTTTAACGTCTTGGATAGCTTTAACAACGTCCATAGTAACTGTACCAGATTTTGGGTTTGGCATAAGGCCTTTAGGACCTAAAAGCTTACCGATTCTACCAACAACGCCCATCATGTCAGGTGTTGTGATAACAACGTCGAAATCAAACCAGTTTTCTTTTTGGATTTTAGCAACGATTTCTTCAGCGCCAACATAGTCTGCACCGGCAGCTTGAGCTGCGTCAGCCTTTTCACCTTTAGCGATAACTAAAACCTTAACAGACTTACCAGTACCGTGTGGGAGAACTAAAACGCCCCTTACTTGTTGGTCAGCTTGCTTTGGGTCAACGCCGAGCTTAACGTGAAGTTCTACTGTTTCGTCGAACTTTGCTTTAGCTGTGGATAAAACGATATCCATTGCTTCAGCGATTTCATATGCCTTTGCGCGGTCATATGATTTCTTACTATCAATATATTTTTTACCGTATTTCATAAATTCATTCCTCCTGGTGGTTAAACGGACACCTAAATATTTGTGCCCTCCCACTCGATTAATTATTCTTCGACAGTGATGCCCATGCTACGCGCTGTACCTGCGATCATGCTCATGCAAGATTCAAGTGATGCAGCGTTTGTATCAACCATCTTAACTTTAGCGATTTCTTCAACTTGAGCCTTGGTTAATTTTGCAACCTTAACTTTGTTTGGTGTCGCACTAGCAGATTCGATACCGCAAGCCTTTTTGATAAGGACTGGTGCTGGTGGTGTCTTAAGAATAAACGTAAATGAACGGTCTTGATAAATAGTGATTACTACCGGAATAATAAGACCTGCTTGGTTTTGCGTCTTTGCGTTGAATTCCTTTGTGAAACCAGGGATATTAATACCGTAAGGACCTAATGTTGAACCTACAGGTGGGCCTGGTGTTGCCTTTGCAGCGGGTAATTGAAGTTTAACTACAGCTGTTACTTTTTTTGCCATAAACTTTCCTCCATATAGTGGTATAAGCAAGGCACCATGAAAAAAATTTAATGCCTCTCCCACAAAAACGGCATCAGCGTGCCGTTTCAATCAAATATATTATAATAATGATGCGCGTGCGCGCAAGGCTTAAAAAAATTAAGCGATTAGTTGTTGATGCGTTGAAGCTCTACAAAAGAAAGCTCAACGTTAGTTTCCCTACCGAAAACTTCTACCTTAACGGTTGCCTTTTGGGTTTGAAGCTGTAAATCTTCAACCACACCAATCATACCGATTAACGGACCGGAAACGATAGAAACGTTGTCACCGATAGAGATATCAACGTGTTCAACCCATTCGTCAAGACCCATACGTCTGACTTCTTCTTGCGTTAATGGCATTGGCCTACCTTGTGGACCAACAAAGCCTGTTACGCCACGGGTGTTGGTAATCAAAAACCAAAGGTCGTTATTATAAACCATTTTCATAAAAACGTAGCAAGGGAATTTTTTTCTCTTAACAACCTTCTTCTTGCCGTTTTTTTCTTCAATGGTTTCTTCTTCGGGTATTCTGATTTCGAAAATGGTGTCACCAAGATTGTTGTTTTCGATAAGCTTTTTTAAGCCTTCTTCAACAAGAGCTTCGTAACCGGAATAGGTATGTATAACATACCACTTTGCATTTTCAACGCTCATTTTTACCCTACCGACTATTGTGCTAACTTAATAAGTTCGGTTAGACCGAAGTCGATTGCCGTAACGATTACAAGGAAAAATAGCACAACAGCGATAACGACACCTGTTTGCTTTAATACCTTGCCAAAGCCTGGCCACGTAACTTTTTTAAGTTCTGAAACCATGCCTGAAAATTTGGTTTTGATCCAGTTCCACGCCCTAACGAAAAAGTTAGGTTTGGACTTTTTAGAAGCTTGCTTCTTTTCAACCTTTTTATTATCTTTCATAATTAACCTCGAATTTATTATACCCGATAGTTAAACCGGGTATAAGCCTTGGCTGTGCCAAGGAACACACCTTAACTAAATTATTTTGTTTCTTTGTGAGCGGTATGTTTTTTGCAGAACGGGCAATATTTATTAAGCTCGATTCTGTCCGGTGTGTTTTTCTTGTTCTTATATACGTCGTAATTTCTTTGCTTGCATTCTGTGCATGCCAACGTAATTCTTACTCTTACACCTTTTGCTGCCATTTTACTTTGCCTTCCTAAAAAATTAACACCCCCAACTGAAGGTGCTATGATATTTTACTATATAATAGTAAGGTTGTCAAGCGTTTTATCGGCGTTTTGTAAATTTTTAGATGCTTTCACAAAAGGTTTAGCCTAATTTGGTAAAGTGTGTGAAAGCACTGAATTTAAGCCACAAAAAAACAGCTTTTAAAACCGCACTTTTTATTTTTAATAAAATTTAAGCCCGACGTGAGTCGGGCTGTATAAACTGATTATTCTTCAACAGGTGCTTCAACTTCAGCGTTGTTTTTAGCTTCCTTTGCTGCCAAGAAATCTTCTACGATTTGCATAGCGTCAACTTCCTGGAACTTCTTGTTTTCAACAAGACCGTGTTTTTCAGCACATTGATCGATAAGGATTTTTGCGTATCTTACTGCACGGCCTGATTTAACGCGAAGCATTACAGGAACTGTTTCGTAAGTAACCTTTGATGTCATATCCTTGCAGCGGAACTTTGGATCAACTTCGTTAATGTCCATGTTAAGGTATAACTTTAAGGTCTTACCTGCAACTGAAAGCTTAACGAATTGTAAACGACCTTGGTTGATAGAGTCGAACTTCTTGGAAATTCTTGCTTTAAGCTTTTTGAATCTTAAAGCGTAATTCTTAAGCTCGTCATACCTATCCTGGATAACTTCGTCCGCAAGCATCATCTTTTGTGCGAATGATTTATTAACGTATTTAGGTTGAGCAACTTCGCCAACGGCTTCAACAGCATCGCCTGCAGCTTCTTCTAAAGTAACTGCAACTTCTTCAGCCGGTTCTTCTGCGATAGCTTCAGCCGGTTCTTCAGCAGCTTCTTCAACCACTTCTTCGGTAGCTTCTTCAACTACCTCTTCAGCAGGTTCTTCAGCAACTTCTTCTTGAACGGCTTCAACAACAGCAATTTGAACAGGTTCTTCGACAGCCTCAACAACTTCTTCTTGAACAGGTTCTGTAGCTACTTCTTCAGCGGCAACTAAAATATTACCGTTTTCGTCTACTTCTACTTCTTCAATTAAAGCAAGAAATTTTCTTTTTGCGATGATGTCTTCCATACTCAAACCTCTATAATCATTTTATTCGAACAATGCCCCGTTTAAGCATTATTCTAAATTGATACATTCATATTATATAGCATAAAAACAAATTTATCAAGCATTATTGCGAAATTTTTTAAACTTTTTTAAAAAAAATCTATCTCGGTGTCGGTTTTCGCCCGTTTTCAGGGTTTTTTTGAGCTAAAAAAGCAGTTAAATTAAATGCATAAGCCAAAATTTGGGATTATTTTTAATCTAAAAGTCAGCCTATAAGCCGAATAACAAGGTGTTTTTAGCTTGAATTTACCCAAGTTGTAAGAAACCACCCCCTGCAATAATCACCCTATTGACCGACTTTTGCTTTTTGTCAAGCGCTCAAAATGAAAAGCCGATGTATTTTTTTACATCGACTTTTAAACAAAATTTTCAGTTATTTACTTAAATAATTGACTGCGCTGATTGCCGCAACTGCCCCGTCTGAAACAGCAGTGGTTAGTTGACGCAAGGCTTTTTTGCGCGTATCCCCTGCCGCAAATAAGCCTTCAGTTTTGGTGGACATATCTTCCCGCGCTAAAATATAGCCGTTATTATCAAGCTCAACAAGGCCTTCAAAGCGCTTGTTATCGGGCACTTGACCGATGTTAACAAAGACTGCAGGAACGTTTAAAACAGCCCTTTTGCCCTCTTCCTTTTGGATATATTCAACGCCTTCAAGCGCGTCTTGACCGATAAAATCAACCACCTGCGTGTTTGGCATTACGGTAATATTTGACGTCCTTTTGATTGTATCAACAAGGCTTTGGTCACCAAAGAACTTGTCAAACCAGGTCATAATATAAACTTTAGTACAGATTTGCGAAAGAAGTATTGCAGACTGAAGCGCCGTGTTTCCGTCGCCAATAATTGCTGCTTCAGCACCCTTACAGAACGCCCCGTCGCATACGGCACAGTAGTAAACGCCCTTACCTAAAAGCCTTGCTTCGGCGTCAATGCCGATATGCTTTTGCTTAACGCCGTTGGCAATAATTACAGCCTTTGCAGTGTGCGTTTGGCAGTTTGTATTAACTATAAACTCACCGTTTGGATTTTTAACGATTGATTCAACTTCTTCAAGCTCAAACTCGGCGCCAAGGTCGATAACCTGCTCAAAGGTTTTGTTTGCAAAATCCGCGCCGCTTATCTGGCGGTAAGACGGGAAGTTTTCAACCTTTGGCGAAAACGCAATCTGCCCGCCGACCGATTCAGACTCTATAAGCAAAACCGACTTGCCGTTGCGGAGTGCGTAAATCGCCGCAGTCATACCGGCAGTACCGCCGCCGATTACGATAATATCAGTATTCATTATAAGCTCTCGATATATTTTTTAATGTTGGAAACGTTTGTGATTTTAGTCACACCGTCGCCTTCAAAAACCAAAAGGGTTGGGGCTTCGGTGATAGCGTGTTGGGTAAATAACTCCCTGTTGTCTTCAACGTAAACCTTTTCGTACGCTAAATTTGCCTTATCTAAAAATACGGTTGCCATGGTGCATTTTGGACAGGTCTTTGTTGCGCAAAGCACTAATTTTTTATCGCCGCGCGCTACAGGTGCTTCTTCCGTTTCTGCTTTAGCGACAGGTTCATTTTGGCAAGACGATGGGCTTGAAATATCACAAGAAGCCTGCGCTACGTTTTCAACGTCCTGCGCGATTTCATAAACCTTTCTGTCTTTAAATTCCTGACTCTTACCGTCGTTCCAGTTTTGTACCGGGCGGTAATAGCCTGTTATGCGTGAGTAAACTTCAGTCTTTTGACCGCAGTGTGGGCAGATTGGTTGTTCGCCAACCAAATAGCCGTGGTTACAGCAAACCGAATATGTTGGTGATAATGTGTAGTATGGTAATTTATAGTTTTGTGCAATCTTTCTAACAAGGTTTGCAGCAGCCTTCCAATCGGGTAATTTTTCACCAAGGAAAGCATGGAATACCGTGCCTGACGTGTATAAAACCTGCAAGTCGTCCTGGATATCAAGGGCTGCAAAAATGTCTTCGGTGTAGCCAACGGGTAAGTGTGAGCTGTTTGTATAATAAGGCGTGCCGCTTTGGTTTGCAGTCTTAATATCGCCGAATCTTTCAACGTCATGTTTAGCCAAGCGATAGGACGTTGATTCAGCCGGGGAAGCTTCCAAATTATATAAGTCGCCGTACATTTCCTGATAATCGGAAAGTCTTTCGCGCATGTGGTTAAGAACTTCTTTGGTGAATTTTTGTGCCTTTTCATTTGTCAGGTCGCAGTCAACCCATTTTGCGTTCAAGCAGGCTTCGTTCATACCGACAAGACCGATTGTAGAGAAGTGGCTGTCAAACCCGCCTAAATAGCGTTTGGTGTAAGGATAAAGCCCGGCTTCTAAAAGCTTTGTGATAACCGTACGCTTTGTCTTTAACGAGCGTGCAGAGATATCCATAAGCTTGTCTAAACGTTCATAAAAGTCTGCTTCGTCCTTGGCAAGGTAAGCAATACGCGGCATATTGATTGTAACAACGCCCACAGAGCCTGTGTTTTCGCCGCTACCGAAGAAGCCGCCCGATTTTTTGCGGAGCTCGCGAAGGTCAAGCCTTAAACGACAGCACATTGACCTTACGTCGCTTGGTTCCATATCGCTGTTAATGTAGTTAGAGAAGTAAGGTGTGCCGTATTTTGCAGCCATTTCGAAAAGCAATTTATTGTTTTCGGTTTCAGACCAGTCAAAATCCGCGGTGATTGAATAGGTTGGGATTGGGTATTGGAAGCCCCTGCCGTTAGCGTCGCCCCTAATCATGATTTCGATAAAGGCGCGGTTAATCATATCCATTTCAGCCTTACAATCCTTGTACTTAAAGTCCATTTCCTTGCCGCCAACGATTGCAGGAAGCTCTGCCATGTCGTTAGGAACAACCCAGTCAAGGGTAATGTTGGAAAACGGTGCTTGCGTACCCCAACGGCTTGGTGTGTTTACGCCAAACACGAAGGATTCGATTGCTTGTCTTACTTCTTTATAACTTAAGTTGTCAACCTTAACAAATGGTGCAAGGTAGGTGTCAAACGAAGAAAACGCTTGTGCGCCTGCCCACTCGTTTTGCATAATGCCCAAAAAGTTAACCATTTGGTTGCAAAGCGAAGATAAGTGGCTTGCCGGCTTTGACGTGATTTTACCCGTTACACCGCCCAAGCCTTCTTTAATAAGCTGACGGAGCGACCAGCCCGCGCAGTAGCCTGTGAGCATTGACAAATCGTGAATATGGATATCTGCGTTTCTGTGTGCATTGCCGATTTCTTCGTCGTAAATTTCAGAAAGCCAATAGTTTGCCGTTATCGCGCCCGAGTTTGATAAAATCAAGCCACCAACCGAATAGGTAACGGTTGAGTTTTCTTTTACGCGCCAGTCAGCGATTTCCAGATATCCGTCAACGATTGACTTGTAGTCAACCATGGTTGCCTTCATGTTGCGGATTTTTTCACGCTGCTTGCGGTATAAAATGTAATTTTTGGCTACGTCGTCATAGCCTGCTTTTATAAGTACCGTTTCAACGCTGTCTTGGATGTCTTCAACAGCAACCACTCCGTTTTTAATTTTATTTTCAAAATCGGCAGTAACCTTTAAAGCTAAAAAATCAATAACACTTGGGTGGCATTGCTTTTTAGATGCTTCAAAAGCCTTGGTTATCGCCGATGCTATCTTACTGATGTTAAATTCGACCTTTTGGCCGTCTCTTTTTACCACGTTATACATAGTCGGTCTCCTTTGTTAGTGTTTTTTTGGGTGAGTGCTTATATCGTACCATATATTGGGATAAGCTGTCAAATTAAAATACTATATTTTGTGTGAAAAAAAATAAAAAAAGCACAACATATTGTGCTTTTATACATTTTTTCATTTATACTGCATATATGCGTTTTCGATGCATTTTATTAGTGTTATTTTCCGCGGATTTGCACAAAATCAAGCATTTTGGAAAGACCTTGTGCATAACTATTCATTTTGTCGTCACAAGGGGCGGAAAGCCCTTTAAAAAGTACTGCTTCACTATCCGCAAAGGGCTGCAGATAGTAACGCTTTGCACCCTTTATAAGGGCGGCAATGTCGATAAAAGACTGCTCGTCAAAAAGCTGGTCAACGACGGTTGTTCTGAACTCGTAATCACAAGGCTCGGTCAACAAAAAGTCAATGCTTTCTTTAATCGGGGCAAAATCAAGCGTTTTAAGCCCAACCGTTTGGGCGTAGCGCGCAGGGCTGTTTTTTATATCCATAGCAACGTAATCCAAAAGCCCCTTTTCAACCAGGCTTTTAAGAAGCTTTGGGTTTGTGCCGTTGGTGTCAAGCTTAACCAAAAAGCCCATTTCCTTAATATTATATATAAAGGATTCTACGTCCTTTTGCAAAAGTGGTTCACCACCCGATATAACAACGCCGTCCAAAAGGTTTTTGCGCGTTTTTAAAAAGGTAAAAAACTCTTCTTCCGTGATTTCGGCAACCCCGTCAAAGGGTATCAGCGATGAGTTGTGGCAAAACGGGCAACGCAAATTACACCCCGCGGTAAACACCACGGCAGCACATTTTTGCGGATAGTCAAGTAAGGTTAATTTTTGTAAGCCTTTAATAACCATTTTTTAGTCCCTTTTGCCTTGTTAGGCTTATAGTATAGCACACAAAAACCACCTTTTGCAACAATTACTGACCAAAAATTAAGCCACCGCAAAGCTTTTTGCGGCGGCATTTTATTTTAGGTATTGGTGTTGGGGAAAAGCGGCAGCTCGAAAAACCCTGCGCAGACTTCCTGCGAATAATCCTGTGACGGCGGAATATTGCAGTAGCCGTATGACGGGATAAGCAAATCAACGGGCATTACAATTTTTAAAATGATTGTTACGCACGCGCTGATTGTAAAGGTGTTTTCTGCCGTATACGTGCCTTGCGTTGACACAAGCGACACTACCGCGTTAACCGTGTAAGGGATAACTGACGGCTCTGGCACGTACATAATTACGTCTTGTGACAAACTCACCGTTGACGTTGCTTTGCCTTCAACCCCTAAAGAGTCAACGTATAAAACTTCCACGGGGATTTGCGTTGTAACCTGAACGCGCGCAAAGTTGGGTCTATCCTGAAGCCTGTCAATCTGCAGGCTTGTGATTTCACCAACCGTGCCGATGCTTCTTGCGCTGATAAACGCAAGCGGATATGTAGGGTTTTGGGGTGTGTTGTTTGTCAAAACCAAGGTAAGACCTTCTTCCTGCGTTTGCTTTATACACGCGTCAAAAACCTTATTGACTTCAACGCACACCTTTTCGCTTAAGCCCTGCAAAGGATTGCCCGTTATCTGACAAGGACACCTGTCCGAATTGAAATTGGAAAAAAATGACATTTTTTATCTCCTTTGTAGCCTTAACGGCTCACTTTAGTATATGCAAAGGCTTTACAAAATGATAACAAAAAAGCCGCCTTATCAAGCGGCTTATTATATTATATAATAATGTCAGATTTTCTTTAATTAACGTCGCGGATAGATATTTCTTCTGCGGTTAAGATTTTGCCCGATTTTAAAAGGAGTCTTCCGTCTTCTAAAACGCCGTCTATTATATCCGTAAAGGTTGTTCCGTCACGGCTGATAACGCTTATCTTTTGACCTAAAAATAGCAGATAATCGTCATATAGGCTGACTTTTTCGGGATTTTGCAGATTGTATATAAGCGTAAACAGTACGCTTTCAAGGTTGACTTCCTTGCCCGTAACCTTATTTATAGTGGTGGCGATTGGGGCTAATTCTTCTTCCAAAGCATTGTTTACGTTTAAGCCTATACCGATTATTGAATAGTCAAGGTACTCGCCGACAAGTGTGTTTTCAATAAGCATACCGCAAATTTTTTTGCCGTTTACATAAATATCGTTTGGCCACTTTATGCCTGCTTTCACACCAAAAGCAAGCAGAGTTTTAATAACGGCAAGCGAAGTTGTTTTGTTAATCTCAAACGCGCAAGGAGCCTTTTTGCCCGTGTGAAAATGAAGATAAGACAGATAAACGCCGCCCTTGTTTGATGAAAACGACCTGCCTTTCGTCCCCTTACCACCCGTTTGCTGTGCGGAAACCACAAACAAATCTTCACGCGTGTTTCTCTGCTTTTTTACAAGCTTTTTTATGTAGTCCTGTGTGGACCTTGTCTTTTTCAGCTTAATAATTTGCATATCAGTCTTGCTTTAATTCGGCACTTATTTTATCAAGCGCGCTTGTTGCATTGTCGTAAGAAAAGCCCTTGGAAATCAAATATCTAAAGGCTTTGGCCTTCAGCTCAAAATCAAACGGCTTGCTCTTTATGTATTTTTTTGCCGTGTTATAGGCTGATTGGTCTTCATCGGTCAAAGTGTCAAGCGCCTTTTCAATAGTCTTTGAATCAACACCCTTTGACGAAAGCTCTGCCGAAAGCAGTCTTCTGCCTTTTGACGACTTTTTAAACTCAATATAGGTTTTTGCATACTGCATATCGTCAAGATAGCCGTATTCTTCAAGCTTGTCAATTACCTTGGCAATAACCCTGTTATCAAAGTTTTTGCCCTTAAGGTAAATGATAACCTGCATTTTGGTATGGTTTTTCCTGCCCAAGTATTTATAAGCAAGGTCAACGCACGCCGTGTATTCGGATTCAAAAACAAGCTCTGATAAGCGTTTTTCAGAAACCATATCGCCAACCTGCAAATTATTGGTCATCTGGGTTATTTTTTGAAGCCCACAATAAAACTCCCCATCCAAAAAAATGTTGACCCGTTTTTTGTCCTTAACCTGCGGGGTTATTGCCGTTATCTTCTTCATATCAATAAAACTCCTGCCCGATATTTTCAAGGGTTTTATCATAAAAAATTGCGCTGAATTTATCAATAAACGGCTTATAGGCTAACTTTTTAACGGAAACGACAACGGTTATATCTTCAGCGTAATCGGTTGATAACACGCTGTGGACAACCGGTACAATCTCTCTTAAAAACAAGCTGTACTCATCGTAGGATAGCTTGATTTTTATCTTGTCGCAATTAAAAAACTCACGCGCGCCACCTGCTTTAAGCCCGTTTGACGCCGACTTTGAGTAAGCCCTTACAAGCCCACCCGCACCAAGCTTTATGCCGCCAAAGTAGCGGGTAACCACGACAAGCGTGTTTATCAATTTTTGGTTTTTAATAACTTCTAAAATAGGTACGCCTGCAGTACCTGACGGCTCGCCGTCGTCAGATGAGCGCGACGTCTGACCAAAGTCTGTGACAAAGGCGTAGCAGTTATGTGTTGCATCGGCGTACTTTTTCCTTATTTTATCAAGCTGGGCTTTTGCTTCAGCTTCGGTTTCCACAGGGAAAACGTTAGTGATAAAGCGTGACTTTTCTATCACGATTTCACTTTCTTTTTGAAATTCAACTGCAAAATAGTTATCCAAAAATCATCCCCCCCCCTACAAGTTTTTTATAAACCTTTGCCCCTGCTTTTAAGCAAAAAGTAGGGGCAAATTAGATAAATAAGTCGGTCTATAAGCCGATTAACTATGTTTTTTATTGTTCAAAGATAACTTTAACGTGTACCTTTTTACCCTTATGAAGGATAAATTCGCCTTTATCTAAAACGGTGCTGTCAAGCGTTAAGCCTGTGACCTTTTCTTCGTTAATGCTAACGCCGCCGCCGCTGATTAACGTGCGTGCTTCGCCTTTAGATTTAACAATGCCTGCAGCAAGCATAATGTCAGGGATAAAATCGCTTCTTGGGATAGTAACGGTTGGCATATCGTCAGCGTTGCCGCCAAACGCACCTTGCGCTTGCTTTTGCGCTTCTAACGCCTTTTCTTCGCCGTGGACAAGCTTGGTAACTTCAAACGCAAGCCTTGCTTTAGCGGCGTTCATACGTTCGTCCTGATATTTAGTAAGCTCTTCAATTTCATCAAGCTCCATAAAGGTTAAAAGCTTCATGCACTCTGCAACCTTGCTGTCTTCAACGTTTCTAAAATATTGATAGAATTCGTAAGGCGTTGTTTTGTTTTCATCAAGCCAGAGCGCGCCCTTTGCAGTCTTGCCCATCTTCTTGCCGTCGCTGGTAAGTAAAAGGGTACAAGTGGCTGCATAAGCCGGTTTTTGAGCCTTACGGCGAACAAGGTCAACCCCTGCAAGCATATTTGACCATTGGTCGTCACCGCCCATTTGCAGGACGCAGTTATGGTCTTCAAACAGCCTGTAAAAATCGTAACCCTGCATCAGCATATAGTTGAATTCAAGGAAGTTAAGCCCGCGTTCAAGCCTTGTTTTGAAGCATTCCGCCGTGAGCATTTTATTAACCGAAAAGCACACGCCGATATCACGCAAAAAGTCAACGTAGTTAAGGTTTAAAAGCCAATCTGCGTTGTTAACCATTATAGCGCCGTCTTCACCGTTAAAATCGATAAAGCGTGACATCTGAACTTTAAAGCGTTCAATATTGCTATTAATTTGTTCTTTAGTGAGCATTTGGCGTAAATCCGTTCTTCCCGTCGGGTCACCAATCATTGCCGTGCCGCCGCCAAATAAGCAGATAGGCTTATGCCCTGCGCGTTGCATGTGCGCCATTGCCATAATCGGGATATAGTGACCGATATGGAGTGAATCTGCCGTAGGGTCAAAGCCAACGTAAAAGCTAACCTTTTCTTTGGATAAAAGCTCGTATAATTCTTCGCCAAAAACCGTTTGCTTTAGAAAGCCGCGTTGTTTTAATGTGTCTAAAACGTTCATTATGCACCTGATATATAAATTAAATGTTATTTTTGATTACTTGTACTATTTTAACACCGAACGCCCTTTTTGTAAAGCAAAAAGGCAAAAGCAAACGCCGATAAACCAAGGTTTTAGCTTAAAAATTAAAAAATAGTCCCAAAAAATGGGTTAAGCGGGCGTTTTTGCCCCAAAAAAATTTGAAAATCAACCTTTAATGTGCTATAATGTGCTCATAAGTAAATCAGGAGGACTTACACTATGCAATATTCTCGCGAAGTCAACGAAATGGTTTGTGTTGCCAAAGGCCCAAAGCACAACCCTGCACCAATTCCGGAAGAAGGAAAATGGATATTCGCAAAAGAAATTAAAGATATTTCAGGCTTTACGCACGGCATCGGCTGGTGCGCACCACAACAAGGCGCTTGCAAGCTTACCTTAAACGTTAAAGAAGGTATCATCGAAGAAGCTTTAGTTGAAACTATCGGCTGCTCCGGTATGACACACTCTGCCGCTATGGCATCAGAAATCTTACCAGGTAAGACCATTTTAGAAGCTTTAAACACCGACCTTGTTTGCGACGCAATCAATACCGCTATGCGTGAGCTTTTCTTACAAATCGTTTACGGCAGAAGCCAATCTGCTTTCTCTGACGACGGTTTAGTTATCGGCGCAGGCCTAGAAGATTTAGGCAAAGGCTTACGTTCACAAGTTGGTACTATGTACGGTACACGCGCTAAAGGCAGCCGCTATTTGGAAATGGCTGAAGGCTACGTAACACGCCTTGCACTCGACAAAGATATGCAAATCACCGGTTACGAATTCGTATCTTTAGGCAAAATGACAGACTTTATCAAACAAGGTATCGAACCAAACGAAGCTTACAAGAAAGCTATGGGCAGATACGGCAGATTTGATAACGCTTATAAGTATATCGACCCACGTAAGGAATAAGGAGGTAGAAAAATGGCTTTATTTGAAAGTTATGAAAGAAGAATTGACAAAATTAACTCTGTATTAGCCGAGTACGGCATTTCTTCTGTTGAAGAATGTAAAGAAATCTGCCTCGCTAAAGGCGTTGACTGCGACAAAATCGTTCGCGGTACACAACCTATCTGCTTTGAAAACGCTGTTTGGGCTTACTACGTAGGCGCTGCAATCGCTATCAAAAAAGGCTGCACAAAGGCTTCTGACGCCGCTGCTGCTATCGGTATTGGCTTACAAGCATTCTGCATTAACGGCTCTGTTGCTGAAAACCGTAAGGTTGGTTTAGGCCACGGCAACCTTGCTTCTATGCTTTTAAACGACGAAACAGACTGCTTCTGCTTCCTTGCCGGTCACGAATCTTTTGCTGCTGCTGAAGGCGCTATCTCTATCGCTATGAACGCTAATAAGGTTCGCGGCAAAGAGCTTCGCGTTATCTTAAACGGCTTGGGCAAAGACGCTGCTATGATTATTTCACGTATCAACGGCTTTACTTACGTTGACACAACTTTCGACCCATATACCGAACAGGTTAAGGTTGAATACGAAAAGGCTTACTCTGACGGCCCACGCGCCAAGGTTAAATGCTACGGTGCGGATAACGTTCCTGAAGGCGTTGCTATCATGATTATGGAAAACGTTGGCGTTTCTATCACAGGTAACTCAACAAACCCAACAAGATTCCAACACCCTGTTGCAGGTACCTATAAAAAATGGTGCGTTGAAAACGGCAAAAAGTACTTCTCTGTTGCTTCCGGCGGTGGCACGGGCAGAACGCTCCACCCGGACAACATGGCAGCAGGTCCATCTTCTTACGGTATGACCGACACTATGGGCAGAATGCACTCTGACGCGCAATTTGCCGGCAGCTCTTCAGTTCCTGCACACGTAGAAATGATGGGTCTTATCGGTATGGGTAACAACCCTATGGTTGGCGCAACCGTTGCAGTTGCCGTTGCTGTTGAAGAAGGCTTCAAGGCTTAATTAACTTAATAAATTTAAAAGGCTTTTGGGTAGTCCCAAAAGCCTTTTTTTGTTTGCTTTATATGTGGTTTTTTATCCAAAAAGTACCGCTATAGGTCGGTTAATTAAGCTTTTTGATTTTTTGGGCTCATATTTTATTGCGTTGCGATTTTTATTTACAAATTGTAAAAATCTTGTTTTTTCCAAAATCCCTATAAAAAAATATATACATCATTTTTTGATTTTTACCAGTGATGTGTATAATTTTTTGTGCTTATTTCATTGTGAGCAAAATCTACAAGCAATAGAATTTTAGAAAAATCAATTATCTGATCATTTAAGTCTTTCAATTGATAATTAAAGATACTTTTCTTTAAGCAGTTTCGCAACACGAACATGCGCAATGTTAGAACTTCTATAAAGTTCATCTACTACCTCAGGAACTGTTTTGTTTTCGTATATTCCCTTATTAACTTTTTCAGTATCAATTCCGTAATAATTCAAAAATGTCTTACTCAACCATCCTTTATAATCCTCTGTCTTAAAAAGTTTCTGCTCTATAGCAGTCAAACTCAACCCCTTAAAAAGATAGTAATAAATAATTTCTGGAATAAGATCATTTATGTTTCTGTGATCAAATAAATCATATGTTTTAAACATCTGTTGTCTCCTTTTTTGCTTTTTCTACTATTTTTTCAAAATCATCAAAGCCTATAAACCCAATATTGTCGAGCACACAATCGTATTCCGCATTGGCTACTCCACTTGGAGTTAATTGATTAAATTTTGGGATATTCATTGCACTGTATATATGCATATTAACGTCAGTATAATCCCTATTAAATCTTAAATTTTTCAACCGATCTTCTGCTACATTTTTCAAAACATTATCGATTTTCATAAGTTTTCGAGAATCTATTTTAAGATATTCTTTGCTTTCTTTGATCAGATCAAACAAAGACAATCCCTCGTCATCATACCTAAGCATGTATGATATAACATATATGTCATACAACTCTGTCATCAACTGTTCATGGCGAAAATGATGTGTGCGAGAATTTTTAGTGGTTGCCTTCACCTCCAGTTTCAACTTCTCTGTTATAGAGAAATCGAATTTCATACGGTCTCTGGACTGCCAATACTGTTCAATTCCTAACGACTGATGAAAAACACATATCGTGAATAATTCTGCGTATAATCCAATAAGTTCATTGTCAGATATGTCCTTTTTGTTGTTAAAAAATGTTCTAAGAAGATTAAATGTATCCATTATGGATTCTTCAGTGCCGTCACCTTCCGCAATCAATACTGTAGCCAACTCTAAAAACAGTTCTTTTTCTCTTGGATTATCCGATAAGCATCGCAGAATATGAACAACATCTTGACAAACGATCTCATTAAGCATATATGTAACTCTCATATTGCATTCAATGCTCATATTCTGAGTCTTATGCACTATCGGGAAACGCCTTGGCCTTTTTGATTTTATAACAACGGAGAGATAAGCGGATTTGTCTACGCCTATCATAATACCGTCATCGCACTCGACAAGAGAAAAATCATTACAAATATTACACAGCGTGCCAAAGTGCTCTCTGAATGTGTCTACAATATTCATATATGCCCCCTTCTTTTATTCTGCCTGAATTACTAAATTAGTTAGTTTTTCTATCACATTCTTAGGAATATAAAATGCAAGCGTTGGACTATCAATTCCAGTAACAGTATCCCTTATATTGTGAATTTGCAGTTGCATTGTGTCGTTTTTAACAAACTCGTAATCGTCGCCTTTATAAACAACAGGCTTCTTAGTATCCTGCGGACGACGACCTACACTATAATTTGGAATATGACCGCAATCAATTTCGTGATTCGAATATTGACCGTCTTCATCTCTCATCCAAATAAGGTCAACCTTGGGATTAAGTTCCTTTCTTCGCAAAATCACTGCAAGTTTGTCGATTACATCCTGATTAAATTTTTCACCGGAAACAAAACTGAATTTATCAAGGATTTCAGTTTTCACATAATCAAAACTTACACCACTGATAATTGTATATGGAGCACCCTCTCCGAATCGCTTGGTTGTAGCATTTGCCCCCAACGCAGTTCGAATATTTTGTAATATAGTTTTATTGCTATTAATAAGATCAGCGTCATCTTGGAACAAGCGCTGCTTATTCCAAGGCTTAAACGAATATCCCTCTGTTCTTGCAACTGTTCCTCTGGTCATTTTAAGGTCATCGCTAAGAGTAAATATTCTTGCCATATCTTTAAATTTCGTGCCTTGACAATTGGTTTGTCTAACGGTTTCCCACAAATCTTCCTCGTGGTCTCTAATCTCGCGAAACTCTTTAATGATTTTTCCAACAGCAAATATTTTACAAAGATCAAGGTACTTCGTCTTATAACCGAACCATCGAGCTCTCTGTTGAACAGTGTCAACGTTCGAAACGCCCTTAGAGGTACGAATAATGTAGGTAATGGCAAGTCCCTTAAGAGTTAGACCTCTGCCCAGCATAGTTCCACCGACGTAAATGTTATAATCATATATTTCATCTGCGTTATTTTGAACACTATCACCATTGATCTTGTGTATGCCGCAAGAACCTATAACTTGAATGATATCATCCTCCAACGATTCAAACGGAAGCAGTCCCTCAACACCGGCTTTTGCATACTCGCTATATGCTGATACTAGTATTCTCTTTAACGAATCATACGCTATGTCATTTTTATTATCTGATTTAGCAATCCAGTCATCCACAAGTCGAGATACCTTCTTGTGAACCTTTTCGTGATCCGCTCTGAGCTGACTTGGATGGATAAGCATGGACATCTTGTCTCCATAAAACCCTCTGCTCCTATGAACAGCACAAGCCACAAAATACATAGATAATGCATTAATAAAAGAATTCGGTATGCCATCATCAAGCAACGAAGTTTCACTATCGGGTATTTTTTCCGTATATCTATTACCGCTGTGAAAAACATCCAATCCACAGTATCCATATCCAGGATCCACCAATACGCCAAACTCAGGAGATAAAATATCCAGGGTATCAATCAATAGATTAGCCTGGGGAGTAGCAGTAATAGATAAAAAGCAATGTCTTTTCAATTTACTCTTCAGAGTTTCAATTGCTAAATAAGTTGAACTCTTCTTTCCCTTTTTTACAAGGCCATTAAGAGATGCCTCATCTCCCTCGTCATCAATAATTAACGTTGCTTTCTCTGTCAAGCCTGTATCGTTAAAAACATTGTCGGCAACATAATTGATTTGCGTTTGATTCTTCAGAGCAACTATAACTACTTTCTTGCCGTTTTTAATAAAGCGTTGGATTTTCTTAGATGTAAGTTCATCCCTAAAGTCTGTAGTATCCAAAACCAGAACTTCTTTTGTCGCCTCGAAATACTCTTTGATTCTTTCTCGATTCTGCTTAACCAAAGGCTTTTTTGTTCCGCCAAGAACAACGACAACATTATATCCGTTATCAAACGCAAGAGCTGTTATTGAAATGAAATTTGATGTTTTTCCGCTTTGCACCTTTCCAATAACAATTCCTGTTTTTTGACATTCTTCATCCTTTTTCGGATTAGGACAATATGATAACGTTCTTGCCGCATTTTCAACTATCTTTGCCACGCCACCCTCGGGAATCCCATCGGCCTCAAGATAAGACTGTACTGCAGACATATATCGCCCATCCAATGATACCGCCCAGGTTTCTCCTTCCTGATTGTAATAATCCATTTCAATATTATTACTCATGTTAATCCCCCTTAATAACTGCCTTCAATGTATCATTCATTTTCATTCTAATTGTACTGGGATCAATTTTTCCATCCGTGCTCAACCGCATAGCTTCAATCTCAGAGAAAGCTAATGCAAACGTAAACTGCTCCATAATTGTCAAGAAGTTTGCGTCATCGATATAAGGCTTAAAGAACATATGTCGAATATTCCACTCAATGACATATTCTTCGCCATTCTTGGTAATATTCAGCCAACGTGAATCCGGGTCATTCTTTTTTAATATAAAATTGAATTTATACTGTTCTCCGTTACATGTAAATGTAATACATTTTCCATTATCGCCTTCGATTTCAATATCGTTGTTGTTGACAACAACATTTGCCACATCTTGCTCAACGCTATTTTCCTGGTTATTAATGTCATTAGATTGAGTAACATCCTCAGTTTGAACTACATTGTCTGATAGTGATGTCACTTGCACATCATCGATAATGCCAGCACTTGAAAACTTATTTACCAATGACTCAATTCCAGTGTCTATAGAAACCTTGGGTCTTTTGCGGTACTCCTTTGCCTTCTTTTTGTAATCTTGACACACCAACAAAAGATTCTCAATCAGAACATCCTCGAGTCCACCATACAAATCAAAAGCATCTTTAGTTTGGGTGACTCTCCACCCATCCAAATTCAACTCACCAAATAAGCGCTGATAAACGTATGAGTTTGACTTTTCAAATATTTCCTCCGGTCTATATCCATTTTCATACCCGCCAACGATTACTCTACCATAACGAATTAAGGTGAAACCTGCACCAGAGGTGCTACCCTCATCTAAAAGACCAATGAAACCATATACTCTTTTGGTTTCGCCATTAAAATCAAAGGATATATCGATTTCCTTTTTCCATTCTTTTTCTGTACCATCTGGAAGTGTTTCTGTCAATACCTTGGGAGTTTCGTATATTAACCCATTGCCATTATAATAAATTTTAATCTTACCAGAGCGCAGGTCTGTTCTATACATTCCCCGCAACTGATCTTTTGTTTTTCCTATTTGTGTGCCCGACAAAGTCCTGTTTAGATTCCAAATTGTAATAACCGTACCATGCTCTTTCGGACTACATGGAATCTCCTCAACAGTAATTTCTTCATTTTTATACTTGCTTAACGCCTCTACATCAACAGTAGTCTTATACTTAATTCCAGATCCAAGTGCTACAGACTCAACGCTCCAGCACTTACCAAACCAGCAAGCTGCTGTTTTAAGACCCATACCGAACTCACTTCTTGATTGCTTACGAGGAGGGCTGTCTAAAATAATCGCTCTCTGGAAATCATTGAAATCCATACCAAAAGCATTATCTCTTATTACGAGTTTGTCTCCATTTGCCTTGTCTTTTTTATACTCAATGTCAACTTCCAGACCGCCCCAGTATTTTATTGCCTCTAGGCGTTTTACATTGTCATAGTAACTCTGTGTAGAGTTATCTACGAACTCTGCAATTGCTGTCCACGGATCATATCGAATGTTTTTATATGTAGCATATACACTCGTGGTCGGCCTAATATTTATATTTCTTGCCATAACTCAACCTCTCATAATTTCAATAATGCCTCTGCAAACATTCTTACAAGTTTAACATTTACAGAATTGCCAAGTTGTCTGTACGAAACAGTATCTGACTCGTTAAACATAAAGTCATCCTTAAAACTCTGAAGTTTTGCAGCCTCATGAGGTGAAAGATAGCGATATTTTTCCGCAACGGCATCCCAGACAATAGGCGTATTATTCATAGCTACCAAAGACGGAAAATAATCCGGATTTTTCACACGAACACCAGACTGTCTAAACTGTGTAATTCCATCCTTGATGCTTTTGCAATCGCGAGAAGCATTCCACTCGAATTTTTGGTGTATTAAACTTCTTTCAGTCATCTTGTGTCTCTTAGCCCAATCATCAATAAATGTGTGGTTATTGTTATACATCACTCTGCTTTTCCAAACCAGTTCCTTTTTCCAGTCAGGCATATCCTGATATCCGATTTCGGGATCAAACTTATACTCCTCGTCATCGTATATACCGAGACCAGCCTTATGTAGCCAAAACGGGCTTTTTACGCCCTTCACGTTTTGAAGAAATTCCTCCCATATATCAAGAACCTCAGTTAGTTCAGAAGAAAGATAATATTTAGGATCTGTAAACTCGTCCAAAAGCATTGGAATACAGTTCTTAGGACACCTTTCGTAATGAGCCTCGATTCCAAGCATTTGTCTTGTTATTTTTCGTTCTTCACGCAGTTGTCCTGTTTTTATTGCTACCTCTTTAACACCTAGTATGTAGACACGATCTCTTACTTGAGGTATTCCAAAGTGATGAGGTGATTCAATGATAGGATCTTCGGTAATAATAAAACCTAACTGCTTAAGTTCATCACAAACGATCCGCCAATTTTCCTTATTATCTGCAAGATTTCTTACATTTTCTAAAATTACATATTTGCATTCAGGGTGCTCTTTTAAAATATCTATAATCCTGAAAAATAGTTGCCCCCGTTCGTCTTTTTCACCATTTTCAGTTTCAACAACATCAAAACCATTACGTTTACCGGCCTTAGAAAAAGTTTGACAAGGAAACCCCCCACACAAAACATCAAACTCTGGTATTTTTTTTTCAACAATTGCTTTAATAATATCTCCTTCAAGCGTAAATCTCTTATCTCTATTGTAGTTCATGAGATATACTTCTTGACACTTTTCATTTATATCACAAGCAAAAACACAATCCCCTCCAAGTTTTGACATAGCTTGATGAAAACCACCTATACCACAAAATAGATCTATAAATTTAAACTTAATGTCTTTTTTTCGACCACGTTTTACAGCTGGTTTTAAAACATTTTTTCCAATTAAATACTCTCCATCTTTAATTTTAAAGTCTGTTATTATCTTTTTCATACAATATTCTTTTATCGTTTTTTCTGACAAATTCCAATTCTCAGATATTTCTCTTACACTAACATAATTCATTTTTTGCCCTCAGTATTTATTTCAACCAAATTTAAATTAAACTTTAACGCAGTAAGCATGTCAGATTTAGTCACGCCATATAAATTAATCTTCTTTTTCTGTTGCGTCGACAACGTCGCCGATGTTGCACTCCAACACTTTGCAAATACTTAAAATAATGTCTAAAGAAACGTTTTCGTTCTTACTCATTTTTGCAAGTGTGGACGTAGACATGCCTGTTTTTAACCGCAAATCTGTTTTAGTCATACCTTTGTCTATAAGTAATTTCCACAGTTTATTATAATTTGCTGCCATAAAAATACCCCTTTGGTATATTAGTTAATTCTAGTATAACATAATAGAATTAAAATTGCAAGGTCTATATTCGACTTTTCAAATAAAAGATTTGAATTCAAACAAAAAAATAAGATCAATCAATAACTGTTTTTACATCAAATTTTTACTTAAAAACGAGCAAAAAGTGCCGATATAGGTCGGTTAATTGCATATTTGCCATGCAATTAACTGCAAGCGGATGCTTGCTTTATTTGCATATTTGCACGTTTTGGTGCAATTAACTGCAAGCGGTTGCTTGCTCTATTTGCATATTTGCACGTTTTAGGCTAAATAGCAATGGTTGTAATTATTATCGGCGCTTTAATGCAAATAAACCGGTTGCTGTTGAAGAAGGCTTCAAGGCTTAATTAACTTAATAAATTTAAAAGGCTTTTGGGTAGTCCCAAAAGCCTTTTTTTGTTTGCTTTATATGTGGTTTATTATCCAAAAAGTGCCGCTATAGGTCGATTAACGGCGTTTTTTAATGTCAATAACTTAAAGACAAACAAGCGTTAGCCGATTTCGATAACGTCGCCTTCACACATAACAACGTTAAGCATTCCTTCAATATCTTCACAAAGCATGCCGTTATAAACGATATACTTAACGTTTGTAACGTCACCAAAGTATTCGTAAATCAAATCAGATAAATAAAAGTATGGTACAAAAATTGTATTACCGTTTAAGGTTACGTTAACGCCCATACCGCCGCCGATGTCTCCGCCGCCGATGTCTCCGCCGATGCCACCTTCGCTGCCGTCTTCTTTGCCGTCTTCTTTGCCGTTTGAGCCTTCCATTTCTTCTTTAATCCTTATACATTCTTCACAAACGTCAAGGTGTTCGCCTGCGCCGCCGTAAGTTGCAACTAGAATTTGGTTGCAGTCGTTACACTTGTAGTGCATTGGCATACCGCAGTAGGTATCGTAATATTCTTCAATGTTTTCATGGTCGCATTGACCGTGAACGTGGCCTGCACAAAGTGATTTAGAGCAGCCGTCCTCGCGGCAAACGCCGTGGCTACCCAAGCTTGCAATACCGTGACAATCTGCACAAATTTCAAAAGGATAGTTCATATAGGCAAAAAGCCTGCTGCTTGCGCCTTCGTTAGAGCCGTCTTCCCAATATTGATATGAGTTTTCAATAGAGAAATAAGAAATCTTGGTGGTATCGATTTGTAAAGCGTTCCCATAAAAATCAATACTTGTATCTAAATGGCTTCTGTAAAAAACGGTTGCCGCGGTAGGAACAAATTCGATTACGAACTCGGTGATACGTCTTGCAGTTGCAGTTATGGTTGCAACTTCGACATAGCCGTAGTCATCTTGCGCCTTAAGCTTATAATCCAACCTTGCGTAATTACGGTGCTCGTCATAATATAAGTCAAGCCTTACCCAAACGTCGCCGATTTTAGTTCTTAACTGCGCAGTATATTCAACAGGTCTGATAAATGCTGTGCTGAAATAGTCAAAACAGCACGTTCCGCAACCGTTTTCGCTGCTTAAGCAACCAACGCAAACTTTGTCGCTATATAAATAGCCGCAGTTTAAGCAAGCCGGAACACCGTTTTCGATTCTGTGGCCTAACGGTGGGATTTCAGCATAGCCGTTTTCAAGCTTGATGTAGGTTGTGCCTTCAATGCGGTAGGTAATACTGCACATACCACATTGATAGGTATCATAAAAACCCGGGTGATCGCAAGATGGAGCAAAGCCTTCATAATAGCTTACTTCGTTAGTACATTGCGGACAGTAGGTTGTTAAGTCTTCAAAATTGCATTCACAGCAATTCAAGCAGCTGCTGCAATGTGAGCAAAGCTCTTTAACCAACGTTTGACAGGTATTACAGAAATGCCCGTCCTGCTTATCGCCGTTGCAGTCACCACACTCAACGAAAAGTGTAATTGATGCGGACGTTGGGTCATAATAGAAATATTTTTCACAAACTTCGCAGTAGTAGTGATCGTAATAATCAGCCCAAGCGCAGATGACTTCTTCCCTGCCGACAGGGGTTAGACCTTCGGCGGTGTGGTTGCAGACCTTTTCGGTGCCGCCTTGGTTGCCACACTTATCGTGGTTGACTGAACATACGTATTCGCCGCAATATTCGCAAAGAGCGTGTGCTTCGTTTACGCCGAGCGTTTTACCACAGCCCTCGCAAACGTATTCTTCTTTAGATGAATCGTTATTATCTGACGAAGAATTGCCAGTCCCCGTGCTTGAAGAACCGCCCGTACCGGAATCTGAAGAAGTGCCCGTGCCGGAGCCTGAAGAAGTGCCCGTGCCGGAGCTTGAAGAGCCGCTGACGTCTTCAATACCCGAAGAGCTTTGCGTGCCATCATCAGGTGTTGACGGTGTACTACCGCATGCCGTAAGCGAAAAAATAACGCAAAGCATAGCTGATAAAATAAGCGCTAAAATAATTTTGCCTTTCATAAATTTCTCCTGAAATTTTTTGATACGAATTTATTATATTGAAAATTCTAATAAAAGTAAAGTAAAAACTTTAATCTTTTGGCTTTTAATTTGTTTACGTAAGCCAATCACCCCATACGTACCCGCATAAATATATGCCAACTTAACCATTAACGCTTGCGAAAAGATTTAGTTTTTAATTTTAAAAGGCACTTGAGAAAGCCTCAAGTGCCTTTTTTTTGTTTTAGATTTTTAGTGTCTAACTTATTAAGCTAAAACGAAATAGCTACCACTCTTTACAAAGGTATAAACCGTACCATCTGACATAGTAGTCGTGAAGCCACTTGCATTCGTAACATTTTTTTCCGTGCATGAAGTACCATCAGTCGTTTCCCAAGAAGTAACGAGTTTGATAGTGTCGTTCATAACGAGAAGAACGTATGAAGTACCGTCAGTTTTAGTAACCTTAAGAAGTTTTGTATAACCAGAAGACGTAATATTAGCAGAAATATCAATACTTGCTGGTTTTTCCTTGAAGAATACGTTCATATCAGTACCTAAAGAATCTGCCTTTGAACCGTAAGGTGTTGCCAAAATGCCAAGTTCCGCATTGTAATATACAAAGTACGTACCACTGATTGTTGCAAAGCCCGTAGCTGGGTCATAATCTTGGAACATACCACTCTTATTACCTGTCGTCGTACCGTCTGCATCAACTGTTAAAGTATAGCTGAAATATGTGTTTGTTTTAGTACCCGTACCAAACAAGTTGAAACCATAGTAACTACCGTATGCGGCAACAGCTTGCTTCCATGCGCAGTAAATCGTCGTGCTTGTTTCAATCGTGCCAACCGTGTATGCTTGAGTGAAGTCAGCGTCTAAATACCAGCCGTCGAATACTAAATCGTTTGTAAATACAGGTTCTTGTGGAGCAACAGTATCACCTACGCCGTAGTAAAGAACAACTGTTTCTAAACCGTTACCATAAACAACGGTAAGCGTTACCTTTGCATCCCATTTAGCATAAAGAGTAGCAGTTACAGTTGGAACGAAATCTGCAGGAACTTCTTCAACAAATTCAGCATCGAAATACCAAGCACGGAAAATAAACGCGTCGTTTGTAGGTGTTGGTAAAACGTAAGCAATATTTTTGTTTACAACTGAAGCTTCAATTTCTGCCTTGCCGTCAGTTTCGTAAGTGATTGTTACCATTGGCTTAACAACGGTTGCCGTATAAGCTACGTTGTCTAAAGTTACTTCGTAATAAACGCCTGCAACGTATGCGTCGTGAGTATATGCAGAGCCTTCTTCAGCCTTTGCATAAGTGCCGTCTACACCACCGATAGTGATTGTAGCAACGCCGTTAACAACGATTTCGCCGTCAGCTGTAGCGTAAGTACCTTCAAAGCCGTCCATAGCTTGAAGTGAAGTGCCGTCGTGTGCAAATTTAGCAATAAGCGCGCCGTTTGCATCGTAAACGTAAACAGAATCTGAAGTGAAGCAATCAAACGCAGCTATTTCAGTGTTTGCGCCGTTCTTGAACGTTACGTTGTAGTATACGTTGTTTTTGTGTACAAAAATAGAATAAGTTGTTGATTCAAAGGTATATTGAATTGCCCTTGAGAAGCCATCATTCCAGTATGAGTGAGATACTTGAGAAGAAACTACTTCTGCAGTAGTAACTGGGTTGAAGAAGAATACTTGGTTGAGATTTCTATCCTTGATATATTCAGTAATAATAATACCGGTTTCGCTATCTAAATAACCATAGTAAACGTCTGATTTGAAGTGAATTTCAAGATAACCCGTTTCTTTGTTGTAGTTTTCTACAGTGAAGCTACCGTTAAATGGTGAGTTGGAGCCTACGCCGTTACCGCTTGGATCGATTGCAAAGGTATATGGACCTGTTGAATAGCTCTTATAGCAGTAAATACTACCTTTACCCGTTGTATTTGTATCGGTGAAACGCGTAATCGTATAAGTGTTATAGAATGCAGGTGCTACTTCCCACTTAGCGTAAATGGTTGTGTTTTCTTCAATAGCAGTGCCGTTTGCCCATTCTGTGCCTTCAACTAAATCTTCGGTTGTGAACCAACCAACGAACGCCATCTTGGACTTGATAGGAGTTTCTAAAGTAACTTCATCGCCGACTGAATAGATAAATTCGCCGTTTTCTTCGCCGTTGTTATAAACAACTGTAAGAACTGCTTTTACCTTCCATAAAGCGTAAAGGGTTGTGCTTTCGGTTGGAACGATTGTTTCGCCTGCTGCGTTTGCAAATGCGGCGTCTTGGTACCAGCCGTTGAATACGTTGTTTTCGTCTTCGTAAACAGGAAGCGTGTAAGCAACGTTAACGTTGAGTGAAAGTGTTTGATCTTCAGCGTAATCGCCACCGTCTAAAACGATAGTTACCATTGGCTTTTCAATTTCAAATGAAGCGCCGTCTAAGGTAAGTCTATAGTATTCGGTAGGATTAGCAAAGTAAACGTCAAAGTAGTCGCCTGTAGCTGCTAAAGCGTAAGTACCTGTCTTGTCGCCGTAAACAATGCCGCCAACACCGTCTAAAATAACGGTTTCAGCGCCGTTTGTATAAGTACCAAAGTATGCGTCTAAATCAACGGTGTTACTATTATTTGCGAAGCTTGTGCCTTGTGATGCAACTGAAACGATAACGTTACCTTGAGCTTCTTTAACTACTACAACCTTGCTGTTCTTAACGTTTGCAGCAGTTACAGGGTTACCTGAACCGTCAACCGCAGTGAATTCTGTGTAAATACGGTTATTGTAAATGAAGATTTCCCTTGTGCCAAGGTCTGTTTCAGCATTAATAAAGTGAGCGTACCAGCCCCTTGTTGAACTACCAGGTGTTTTAGGTGCTTTAACGCCGTAGTAAGCGTTAACCTTACCTGTGGTTGGGTTGCTTCTTGACATGAAGTAGAAGTCGTTATCAATAGTGCTACCAGTACTGCTGTAAGCAACCACCATTACGCCTAATTCTGCATTGAAGTACATTTTGTAAGTTGTTGATGAAGTGCTTGGTTTCCAAGTTACTACTTGAGTTTCTGGATCATAATCAACAACAGTACCCTCTCTTAAGCCTGTAATATTGCCGTTTTCATCAATAGTGAGCGTCTTACCACCATAGTTGCCGTAGCCTGCGTTGTAAAGTTCAGTACCGTAGTAAGTGCCGTAGTATGCAGGTAAATCTTCCCATTTAGCGTAGATTGTAACTGCAACGTCTTCTTCAGATAAAATAGCTTCTTCAGGAAGCTCTGTTTCAAACGTATCGTCTAAATACCAGCCGCGGAAGATCTTACCGGCTTCAACTTCAATACCGTATTCAGGTAAGTAATCACCGATAACGTCGCCTTCGCCAAGGTAAAGGATTGCAGCATCGCCTTCCAAAGCGCCGTTTATAGTAATAACAACCTTTGCCTTCCATACGGCAACTAATGTTACGCTTTCAGTCGGAACGTAATTTTGTTCAACAACTTCGCCGTTTACTGACCAGCCCTTGAAGGTATATTGTTCGGTTTCAGGTGCAGGGAGTGTAACAGCAATGTTTTTGTTAACTTCGATAGCAGCAATAGTTGCGTATTCGCCGCCGTCAAAGGTAATAGTTACCATTGGTTTAACAGCAGTATAGTTAGTGCCGTCAACAGTTACTTCAAGATATTCGCCGTTTACGTAAACACCGATATTTGATTGGTTAATAACGTAAGTACCAACGTTACCGTTTAATTCAGCAACGCCGTTACCGCTTAAGTAAAGGCTGTCTGTGCCGTTTGCAAAGACGCCTTCAGCACCGTCAGAAGCAACAAGCTTGCCTTCGGTTGCGTCATATGTAAAGCCTGCAATTAAAGAACCGTCATTTGCTAAAACGTGAACGTTTCTTGTGTTATAGCATTGATCAGCAGAAATAGCAGTACCACTTAAATCAACGAAAGAAACGCCAAAGTATGCTCTATCATCGTAAACGAAGATATTGTGTGTAGTGCCTTCATAGGTGTATTGGATAGCGATTGCGCCGTCCCAAGCAGAAGCTACAGCCGTTGCGTTAACAAGACCTGCTTCATAGCAAGTATAAAGGTTAACGTCGATAAATGCGTCGTTTCTTGGAGCAATAATCAAGCCAGTTGACATATCCATCCAAGCCGTGTAGCTTGCAGTTGGAGTAGTCCAATCGTAAACTGGGTTGCCTTCATCGTCAACAACGTAAATAGTTTCCCAAGTACCTTCTTCTGGATCCCAAGATTCAGGGTCTTGTACGAAAACTTCTTCGGTCTTTTGTGCATAAGATTCAATGCGGATTTCACCTGTTACGGCATTAACGAGAATGAACTTGAACGCGCCACGGAAAGGATAAGCCGTGCCAGCGCCATAGCCGTATTGGTCTAAAGTAACGCTTGCTGCAGACCAAACATTGTCAGCATAAACAACGCCGTTCTTCCATTGATCGTCAACGTTAGCGTCAAAGTTAACTGGGTGATAGGTCTTGCCGTCAAATGGAGCAACTAAACTATCAATAACTACTTCAACAACGCCGTAAACTGAAGTGTAAGTATCCTTACCGTCTTTATCATAAGTCGGTAAAGCGGTATGTTCAAGAGTCCAAACAGAAGTATCGTTAAGTGCAGGAACAACTGTTTCTTCAACGTCTTCACATTCGCAAGTACGTGTTGCAACGCCTGCTTCGGTTAAGGTTGGGATTACGGTTAACGTGTATTCGCCGTAAACGTGTGGAACTAAATCAAGTGTGATTTCAACCGTGCCGTAAATTGACGTATAGGTTGATTTACCTTTAACGGTATGTGTTGAAGGAACTGTAGTAACAGCCCAAACAGAAGTGTCGCTAAGTGCAGGAACAACTGTTTCTTCAACGTCTTCACATTCGCAAGTACGTGTTGCAACGCCTGCTTCAGTTAAGGTTGGGATTACGGTTAACGTGTATTCGCCGTAAACGTGTGGAACTAAATCAAGTGTGATTACAACCGTGCCGTATGTTGACGTATAGGTTGACGTACCTTTAACGGTATGCGTTGATGGAACGGTTTCAACAGCCCAAACACTTGTATCGCTGAGTGCAGGGATTGCTTGCTCGTTTCTTACGTCACAGCCGCTGCAGGTTTGTGCGTAAACGCCTGCCGTGTCAAGAGTAGGCTCAACGTCGATAAACCATTCGCCAAAATCGTGTGGAACTAATTCAAGCGTTACTTCAATTGTCCCGTAGGTTGAAGTGTAGGTTGTTTTACCGTTAACCGTATGTGTTGACGGAACGGTAGTAACAGTCCAAACACTTGTGTCGCTAAGCGCCGGAATTTCTTCTTCATTTCTCTTTCCGCAGCCTTCACAGACTTGAACGTAAACACCCGTCGTATAGAGAGTTGGTTCAACTTCGATAGACCATTCCCCATAAGCGTGTGGACGCGAACAAGCGAAAAGCGTAGAAAGAAGCATGATAGCAATTACGACTAACAAGATTTTGCTTCTTTTCATAATTTTACCTTCCTTTAAAAAATTTTGTAAAAAGTTTTGCAATTTGTGACAATTTATATTTTCGCAAAGGTCGGGCAGTTAATGGTTCTGCCCTAACCTTTTACGTTGCTTTACAATTAACCTTCAATCACGTAAATAAACTTATCCCCAACGGTAAAATATCCGTGGTCTTCAGAAGTTAATCCGCCGTTATTTTCGCAAACGAGCTCGTTAACGGCAATAACGTTAGAAATATTGAACACGAAGGTATATCCGTTCACGGAAACGGTTACCCTGCTTCCGTTTACGCTAAACGTGCCTTGCGTGCCGCTTGTCTGGCAGAATACAGGTGAATACTTGTCTGTCTGGCACGCTTCGCTGCCGCTGTCGTGCTCTGACGATACTGACGTTACTATCACCTTGCCGTTTGAAGTAAATTCAAAGGTGGTGGTTGCAACGTACATATAATCGCCACAGAAGAAGTATAAATCTGCCGTGAAAGCGCGCCCTGCAACCAAGCTTGCGTCAAAAGCAACGTCTATCTTGGTATAAGTGCCGTTTTCAACGTTTACCTGATATACGGTAGGTGCGTTGTTTATATAAACGGTAACCTTATTGCTTCCGTTTACAACGTAGCTACCTGCCGTCGTGCCGTAAACCGCGCGACCAAAGCCGTCAAGCTCTAAACGCTCGCCTGCGCCTGTGAATACGCCGCGGTGTCCGTCAGCAAAGGTAAGACCTGTTTTAGTATTGCCGATTTCAACAACCTTGACAAAGACTTCTGTTTTAGCGGTGGTTATCTTGAGTATAGAGCCAACGCTCGTTGCGCTTTGTCCGCTTAAAACGTCAATCTGTGCGATTTCGCCGCTTGCTGAAGTTTCTGCCTGTGCAAGAATATAAACCGTTGTGTTTTTAAGGTTGAAAATTCTTAAAACGGTGGTTGCCCTGCCAACAACGTAGGTTGAGCCCGTCGTGTAATAATCGGTATAGCTTAACGCACCCGTCGCCCTTATTTTAACAAGGCCGCCTTCGATAAGCTCACCCACAACCGACGCCGTGCCGCCCTTGCCGTAAAGCTCTGCACTAAAGGTGTTGTCTTGTGCAATTTTTATCGCGCCGACAAAGGTGTCTACGCCGTTTGCAATGGTTAGTCTGCCGTAAGCATCGATAATTAAAGCGTTTTGGCTGTAAATCACGCCTGCGCCGTATGTTGCAACAAGCGGATGACCTTCAATCACCTTATTAAGAACCTGTATTGCGTAATATTCGGTTACCTTTTCGCCGTAAAATTCTGCATTTACGATAAGCTGATAAAAGCCTTCGCCGCCAAAGTAAACCTTTTTGGTATCAATATAGGAAGCCTTTTGGTCATCTGTTAAAGCGCCGTCTTTAGTTATAATTTCTATCGCCCTATAAAGCTCTGCCTTGGCAACGGTGTTGCTTTCCCTGCCGATGGTTTCGATATTGACGTTAACAATAATACCCGATTGAATATATCTGTTAACGAATTTATCGCCCGCCGTAAGCCCAAGCCCGTTGTGAACGGTTAAAACGTTACCGAATTTATCAATGGAAAATTGTGCGTTCTTGCCGTATTCAAAGGTAGAAATAGTGTTTTTGTAGGTGATAGTAACTATATTGTCAAGCTTTTGATAGCTAAAGTCGGTTTGCGCGTAGCTTTTGTTATTAAAGTTGATAAAGCCTGTGCCGTAGCCGTCGAACATAATGTACGCATTTTCTGCTTCATAATAACCAAGCAAGCTATCGTGTGCGATATATTCAAAGGTTTTTGCTACAGGGTCAACCCTGAATTTGTAGGAATAAAAGGTATCGTCACGCGTATCAACGTAGTAAAGTAATATTTCCTGCTTTGCATAATCAACGCCGCCGTTGTTCATTGAAGAAATTTCAAATGAAGAAGCCTTGAAAATTATGCTTGTACCGATTTTTAAGGTAAACGCCTGGTATTGGTCTGCATACAGCGTTGCGCTTTGACCGTTGATAGTGCCTTTAAAGGTCATACCTGCGTAAAGCTTTTGAGCTTCTTCGTTCTTTAAAACCTTGCCCGTGCCCTGATCGCTTAACGTAAAGTTATATGAAAGACCGTTCATTGTGAAGGTAGCCGTTTCACCCGTGTTACCAACAAAGCCTTCGGAAAACTCGCCTTCGCCCCAAGTCAGCTCGTAAACGGTGTCGTTACCCAATTTAGAAGCAAGGTGGGTTTTTAATGCGTAAGTGATTTTTTCCTTGGTCTTTTTGTTTTCAATAACGAATACGTCTAACGAATAGCAAGCATAAGTGCTTTCGTGAACGTAAAGGTCACCGCTGTTTATTACAAACTTTCTTGAAATTGTCCATATAGCTTCGTTAAAGTAGATATATGGGCGTTTATCTTCGTAATAATGTAGCTTAATAGAGTTGTCGGGCTCGATAACGATAATTCCGTTATCGTAGTACAGCGTGTGGATATTCGATTTGTACCTGAAAATGATTGTATGCTCGTCAATAGCGTCGATTACTTCTGCCTTTACGCCCTTAATGGTGATTTCACCCGTCGCGCTTATTTGCATTGAGCCAACGTGGGTTCTTGACGGAGTTTCTTCATCAGAATACATATCGGGGATAGTGAACAGATTTGTCTTATACGTCCCCTGCATTTCCTTACTTAATACAACAACCGTTGCACTTTCAACAATGCCCATATAGTCGAGCGTAACCGTATAAACGCCCGGGTTAAAGGTGTCAACCTTACCCGTAATCATATCAAAGGTAACTTCAACGCCCTGACCTGCATTCGTTATGGTGAAAAGCTCGGTCGGCATAACGGTTGTTTGGGTAAAGACAACCTTGTTTGTTGCCGTGACCTTTACGTCAGACTCGATAATAACTTCAAATTCAACCGTAACAGGGTCGTTATCCGGGCCGTTAACGTAAACTTCAACAGCCACGTGCTGAACGCCGACTGAAGTAAAATCAATAGGTGCTGATACGACTTTTGCGTAGCATGAAATCTTATCAACGTACGCAGGATTATCAGTTAATGCCTGCATTAATCCGTTTATGGTAAGGTTTATATTCCTGAACGGATTATATGAAGTCGTCCCCTTATCAAGGGTTACCCTTTCCTGCTTTAAGTTAAGCTCATATTCATTTTCCACAACGACGTAGGTTATTTCTTTTTCGTAGTAATCAAACCTTGCGCCCGATAGTGAAAGTGATGATTCGTTATACGGTATGGTAAGCTTTGCCGTATACGTGCCTGCGGTAGAAAAATCAACTGCCGTGGTGTCTATATAGCTTGCTATAACTGTAAAACGAATGCCGTTTATGATAACCGTGAAGTCTTTTTCAAATGGGTAAGACTGTTGATTTGTACCCTTTAAAACAACGACGGTATCGGAATTTGTGTAGCTTATAACGACACCGATAACGACTTCAACGTTAGCAACTGCTTGCTGACCGCCGTAATTAAGCGTTATTGGGTTGTCGCCTGCCTTTGAATAGTCGATACTGCCCGAAATCATATCGGTAGTAACGGGTATTGTTTCACTGCCCTTGCTTATGGTAAATAGCGTGGTTAAGTCTATCGCACCGCTGTTTGGATAGGTTTGAACGTTTTTTGCATTAATTACCAGCTGGCTTTGTGCAACGACTTCTACTTTTGCAGTTGCTTTAGCAGAAGTTTCGTCTAAAGAATAGCTGAATTTAACTTCGCGCTCGTCCCCAACGGCTACGCCGCTTAACGCCGAATAGTCTATCATATCCGGGGTGACCTTAACTGCTTTGCCATCTACGTACAAGGAAAACAAAGTGGTGTAATCAAAATTATCAATTTCGGTAATCGCTATTTTGCAAACCTTATAGGTTTTTGCAACGATTACGTCGTGTGTATTTGCAACGTTAACGGTAAGCGTTTTTGTTTGGTTGACAAGGGTTACGCTAAAGGTATAAGTGCCCGGTGTTGCAGATACGTTGGAATCAATCATATCAGGTGTGATTTCCACCCTGACGCCGTTTATGTGAGCGGTAAACAGCGCTAAATAATCATATTCAAGCGCGTTCGCCTTATTAACTGTTATCTCTTCTTGTGAAAGTGAAAGTAAATAATCATTATGTAAGACCGTTACTTGTATACTTGCGCTTTCGCCTTTATACGCGCAAGAAACCGTGTAAGTCCCTGCTTCCTGCTTCAAAGCGGAAAGGTCAAGATATTCTTTCTCAACCGAAACGTTGCTACCGTCAACTGTAATTTCAAAATAAACGGTAAAATCGTGCTCGTTAAGATAAATATCTTCAACTTCTACTGAATCATCGGTTGCGTTAACAACAACGGTTTCGGTAGGAGCTGCAGGAGTACTGGCAGGGGGATTTGAATCTCCCCCGCCGGTATTATCCCTTTGCGTACATGCCGAAAGGGCAAAAGTAATCAACATTACCGCTAACAATAGTGCTTTAATAAAATTTTTCATATTGATTACCCGTCCTGTAAATTTTTAGTTATCTGTTTAAAGACCAGTCGCCTAATTTGTAGAAATCAATGTATAAGAATTTAGTACCTATGTTTTCAATAACAACCATGATTTCATCGTTGGTGTAAGTAATCCATTTGCTTGCTCTGCCGCTTTCGCCGCCTGTAATGTCAGTGTTAGCAACGCTTCTTGCAAAGCCGTATTTAGCAAATACGCTGTCCATGTGTGCAACTAAAGCATCAAAGTCAATAATCCTGTCGTTTTCGTCAAGGAGTGATTGCTCAACCGTAAGGTTAATACTAACCCAACCCATCTTGATTGGATTGCCGTCAGCATCGGTTCTTGTTGTTTCCTTCCAATCGTAGAAAGGACCGTTCATGCTGTCGCCAAAGGCTTCAAAGAATACTGCCGGTGATGGAAGACTGTCTGCAGCGCTGCCGTAGCAAGCTTCTAAAACGGTTTGTGTGTTTTCTTCAAAAGAGTGACCTTCAAAGTTGATTTGGTAGTATTTTGTGATTGTATCTGCCCAAGTCATTGGGATTGTTCTTGGAACGTAATCTGCAAATACTGCATCGTCAATCGTGGTTGTACCAAGCTTGCCGTAAGAAATTTCATACGTGCCGGTGTAAGTACCGCTTACTAAATCGTAAGGAACTGACGCTTTGTAAAGGTGGCTGTTGCCGTTGCCGTCAACCAATACCCAAACCGTGAGCTTGGCGTTTGCTAAAGCTTGTGCGTCTTTACCGTCGATGCAAAGTTCCATACCGACTTCTCTTGTGATAGAGTTTTCACGGAGAACGAACTTATGTACCGGGAGATATCCTGTACCAACAGCAATCGTTTCTGTGCCGGCGTATTTGAATACGTTTACAGAGAAATCAAAGGTTGGCATTGCATCAAGAATATTGCCCGTGTATTTTCTCTTACCCGTTAAAATGCTGCCGTTATTTTCAAAATAATCGTACGTGCCGTCGTTATTTTGTACGTAACCGCGGTAGCTGTGATAATATAGCTTATCGTCTGTTGAGTAAGAATATCTACCTGTTTCGTGGATTAAAATCTTGTCTTCGGTAACTGAACCGATAGTACCAACCTTGCCTGTTGCAGTCGTGCCAACGTTTACGCCGTAAAGCTCGTAATCGCTGCCGTCGCCTGACGGTGCAGAGATTGATTTATCTTCAATATTGAAGGTGTAGTTTTTAGCCGTGTTCATTTCGGTTAACGCAGCTTGAAGCTTATCAGCGTTTTCAGGTGCTGCGTATGGCGTTGGGTCAGAAACTGTGGTTGTACCAATGTTTGAGAATTCTAACTCAATAATAGTATCGTAGTAAGCGTCAAATTCGCCTGTTTGCTCGTCAAGACCGTAATAAATTCTTTCAGTTCTGCCGATTAATGACGTAATTACGCCTGCTTCTGTATCAACAGCGAAAGCAATTTCAACTAAAGTGTCAGTAAGCAACGGTGTGAGTGAGTATGAAAGATAGGTCATAAGATACAAGCTTGCTTCATCCTTATCGTTTACCTTATAGGTATAAAGACCGCTTTCTGTATCGTGAACGAATTCGTTTACGTTAAGATTTGCAAGGTGGTTCCAAAGGTGTTGTGATTCCCAGATTGCAGGATATGACATATAGTCCTTAACTACAGAAACAGCAACCTGGTTGTTCTTGTTGATATAAATCTTTTCCATTTGGTGGCCGATGTTGCCGTTGTAGTCCTTAACGCCGTCCTTTGCGCCCTTACGGTAGCTGTCTGTAATGTAAGAATCGTCGCTTTGAACCTTCCAAGCACCCTTCCACTTGCCGTCTTCCATTTCAACGAACATATCGTAAACGGTTTCAGAGTTTAAGTATGATTGATAGTTGTCGAAATAAATATCGGTTAAAGTACCTGTAACGGTAATTGATGAATTACCGATTGCCTGAATCATTTCAGAAGTTAAATCGCCTACTCTGCCTTCAACGACAGGTGCGATAATGGTGATAGTTTTTGAAGCGGTAGCGTTTCTGTCTGCTTTTGCAGTTGCAGTTACGGTTACGGCCGTATCAAATTTAATGGTAGCGCCTTCCTTTACGGATAAAACGTTATCGGCAATTTGAACGATTTCCTTGCCGTTATCAGAAACTGACCATTCGTAAGCTGTGTTTTCGCTGTTAGAAACAACAACCGTAAAGCTTACTTCTTCGCCAACCTTAATGGTGTCCTTGTCGCTTGTGAGCGTAATTGACACTGCAGGTGGTACACTATCGGGTGTTGAGCTACCTGATGAACCGCCTGAACCTGAATTATCGTTGTTTTTGTCCCTACAAGCAACAACGCTTACTGCAAGAACGAAAACCAACATCACGGTCATCAATTTTTTCATGATAGATGATAGTTTTTTCATTTTTTGACCTCTTTATTAAAAATTAAATTTTGTACACGTAAATCATAAAGTCAAGGTTTTCATCAACCGGTACGACTGCTATATCGCCTTTGATAAAGGTCGTGTGGTCGGTTAAGCTTTGCTCAAAACCTAATCCCTTAAGATAATCCTGAACCGCCTTTATCGAAGTTGTTATCGTATAGTCGGTATCAAGTGGAACGTCGTAATATAGTACGACTGCTTCTTTCATTATTGACGAACCTGCAGGCCTATAATAGGTTGTAAGACCAAAGCCGAAGGTATCGCCTATTGCTTCGCCAAAGAACGGCATACGCTCTGCGATATTTTCATCGCCAAATGCTTCCTTAAAGTATTCAAGCGCGTTAACTGGGACATCGTCTTCGGTTGAAGCGCTTGAATCAAGCGTTTCTATAATTTCAAGCTGTGCCCAGGACGTTGGAACTTCCCTTGTTTCAAAGGAAATATCGCTTGCAGAATCAACGCTTGCACTATTAAAGTCGCTGTACACAATTTCAATTACGCCGTACATCAAGCCGCCAATGTTATAGTAGAAGCATGCGCTTACGATATAGCCGTCCTTAATGGTTACAAACGGCGTGAAGGATTCGGTGTCAGACGTGTAACCACGCGTTGCAAAAATACCGTATAGGTTGATATCGTTGCCAACGCCGTAGAAGAACGTTGACGCAACCGAGCTCATTGCATCGTCAACGTAATAGGTTGTTGAGCCGTCTTCGTTTTCAACGTAGGTGCGGAAAATCTCACCTGCAAACGCAAAGGTTGGCATTGCAGATTGTACGTTCCCTGCGTATGCGCGGCTTGCATAATAATTACCGCTACCGTCGTTATGGTAGGTATTATATAATCCGTCGCGCATTTGCTTATAGCCGTAATCACCGTTAGGTGTATAAAGCTTTTCACTACCCGAAGTAGTGTTTCTCATAGTGTAGGGTCTAAAGTGAATTAAATCCTGTGTGATAACCTGACTGTAACCCGATTCCGTGTAGCCCGTGCCCGTAAAGTTAACGTTTAAGTCAAGCAATTCAAGGCTGTAGCTATTTAAGTTACGCATGTTTTCAATCGCAGCGTTTAACGGTGCGTGGATAGCTTCGCTTGTGTATTTTTGGATAGTAGGAACGGTTACGAATTCTTCACCGCAGATAAGTGACGCATAAAGGTGTTGTATTGCCTTATAGCCAACTGAAATGGTGTAGTCAGGCTTACTCTTTGAATAAATACCCATTATTTCGCCGCCGTCAATGATAAGCGCGAAGTTATCTGTTGAAAAATCGTATGGGTTAGAAGAAGCAATTACCTTTGAAACAAGGCTTGGGTCGCTGTTGTTATATACCCATCTCCAGCTGTCGGTATCAAAGGTAAAATCGCTTACCTTAAGACCCTTTAATGAGTTGTAAAGCCCTGCGTTTTCCCAGCTGATTTCCGCGCCGTAATCGTCCTGCATTGGGAAGTATTCTTCTTCGTTCATAAAGTTAACGCCAACCTGGCAAGGCTTATTGTCAACCTTTTTGTAATAAAGCGGAGTCATTAAGCCCGTCGTGCCGTTTTCGTATTCGGCATACCAATTTGTGCCGTCCATTGACGTTTTTATTATGCTTGTGTACGTTTGCTCGGGCTCTTTTGACGTAACGATTGAAGAATCGTCATAAAGCTCAATGTTAATGTATCCGCTGAACAAAACGTAATCGCTGTTTATAGCGTCAAGCATTTCTTGGGTTAATTCTGGCTTGCTTACAATGGTAATAACCTTGGTTGCAAAGGCGGTTGTGTCAACCTTGCTTCTTGCTTCAACCTTGATAAGCTTATCCCCGCTGACCTGTCCCGCGGTTAAGTTACCCTTGTTATCGATTGTTGCAAACTGGCTGCCTTCTATAACTGTCCAAGTAACGGATACGTCAACCGTGCCTTCAACCCTTGCGGTAAGCTTGACGGTTTCGCCGCTCTTGATTTCTTCAGGGGCGGTAATGCCTACCGTAATGGTTTGTGCAGGTGGCTCCGGCGTAGGTACGCCCTTACCGATAAAGGTGTAGGTTTCAGTCGGGTTTGAATCTTCATGCTTTTTACCCGTTGCAATTATGCTGTAAGTAAAATCGTTTTCCGTGCTTGAAACCTGATAGGAAGTTGCTGACGTAGAATAGGTTTCGCCATTGATAATTACCTTATAGCCCGTTGCGTTTTTAACTGCTTGCCAGCTGATAAGCCCTGTTTCGCTTACGGTTACGCCCGTTGGCGTTTCAAGCTGTTTTTTTGAGCAAGCAATATTAGAAACGAGCATCGTAAACGCAAGCGTGACAATCAATAATATACTTACTAATTTTTTCATACCTGTTTACTCTCCTAATACTGACATTGAACGGTAATTTTTACCTGTTTACCCGATTGAAGACTAAACGTTATTTCAGCAATAGCTAACTTTTTGTCTTCAAACTTTATAACAGCCTGCGCGTCACCATTTACGTCAAGGGCTTCGCCGCCCAAAAACGCTGATAAGCACTCGCCTTTTACCGTTGCGATAAAAGTATTCTTTTTTAGTGAACTTTCTTTAAAATATTTTTTGTCAAAAGCAAAATTAAGTAAAGCATCTCTGTTGACGTTTTCAACGTAACTGTTTTCTTCTATAGTAGAAAACTCAAACGAAGGATTTAAGCGTGAAGTTGCCTTTGTGATTTCGGCGTTTCCTTCAATTATCTCAACCGTCTGGTTATAGATAAACACTTTTTCTTCCTTGTCGGTTACTTCAAAAACCGTTTGTACGTACGTAAGCTTTTTTGCAGAGTTTTCTATCCACTTTTCACACTTTTTAGCTGATTGTGTGGAAAAAATCACCACTAAAAGGGCTGCAATCACCACTACCGCGGCAGAAGCAATAATTATTATTTTCTTTTTCATAATTCTATCCGCCCCCTTTAGATTAATTTTCGTTTAAGCACTGCTAAAAGCGCCAACGTTATGCCATTTAGTGTAAGCGCGGCTGCAGCTGCGGCAACAGATTCGTTAAAGGTTAACGTGTTAACCGCTTTAATAACAGGCGTTATCTCGGTCTGAACAGATTCAAGATACTTATTGTATTCTGCAACTAATTGATTGTAAGCAGTTAAGTCAAGAATAAGTCTGTTCTCTAACGTCAAGCCGTTAATTGCGCTTGCAACCTTTTTAAGCTCTGATAAATTTGCGATATCAAAGGTTTTATCGAGCGAATCGATAAGCGCTTGTACGTCACGTACTACCTGTTCAGCCTTTTCAAGTTTTATCTTGACAAGCTTTTGTTTAGCATCGTTTACAGCCTTTACCATACTATCCCAATCGTCTTGGGGAACACCGTAATCCATAGCGTTTTGCGTAAGTGAATTATAGGCTGTAAGCGCGCTATTTATTAGCGTTTCGTGACCCAATAAAACATGCTCGATATCTTCAATTTGTCTTGCGTATTCTATAAATTTGATTAAGTTGTCTTCCATCGCAACGTAAGTGCTTCTTTCGGCGTCTTTAGCCTTGCCGAAGTAAACCTGGTAGGTAAGCGCGTCGTATCCGCTTAAGTCTTCGTTTGCAGGAAGTACCATCTTGATTGGATTATCATTACCTAATAACCCGATAAAGTTGTTGTAATAAAGCTCTAATTCGAATAAATCGAAATATGCGTGTAAAACTTCGAATCCCGGTGCGTTTTCATCAAGCACTAATTCTGAATTATACTGGCTTTCAAGCGCAGGTGCGTTTACCGTTTTGAACTCAACGCTTTCAAGACCCTTGTAGCCGTAGAAAGCATAGTTGCCGATACGCTTTAAGCCTTCAGGAAGCACGATATTTTTAACGTTTGCGTTTTCGTTACCTGCGTAAAACTCAATACGGGTAGTGCCGTCGGCTACAACCAAGGTTTCAGCCTGCATAGCCGCAGGGACTGAAGTAAGCAACCAGTCGCCGCTTTGCATCTTAACGTAAAGCGCACCGCCACAAAGCTTGGCGTAATCGTTGATAGCACCGTCAGTTAAAACCTGCGTTTGATTGTGGAACTTATATTCCTTAAGGTTTGTACAGCCAACGAACGCCATTGGCGCAATGCTTTCAAGCGCACTTGAGAAGGTAAATTCCTTAAGGCTTACGTTGTAAGAGAACGCGCCTTCGCCTATTGTCTTAAGACTTGGTAAATCAAATGACGGGATATAGGTTGAGTGGAACGCATACGCGCCGACTTCCTGCATGGTTGTGCTGGAAATTGCACTGGTTACGTAAGTGCTTGCAAAGGCGTATTCGCCGATTGTTATTGCGGAAGATAAATCAACGTTTGATAATGCGCCCGGATCGTCTGCATTGCTTGCAAAGGCGTAATCGCCAATATGTTCTGTGTGAGATAGGTCAATGCTTGTAAGAAGCACGCATCTTGAGAAGGCGTAATCGTCAATTTTTGCAACGCCGTTTGCAGGGAGAATAACCCTTTCAAGCTTTGCGCAGAACGCAAAGCCTAACGTAGGTATGCTTTCTAAATCGCCTTTTATTTCAACCTTCTGTAAGCCTTGGCAGTAAGCAAACGCGCCTTCGCCTAATACTGTAAGCGTTTCCGGAAGCGTTACCGTGGTAAAGGTTGGCGCAACGCCGTCTTCGATATATCCGCTTGATAAGTAGAATTGTGATACGGAGAAAGCACCCATGCCGATTTCTTCAACGATAGGCATTGATACGTAGGTTAAAAGCTCACAATCGGCAAACGCGCACATACCAACCTTTTTAACGTTAACAAGGTCTGCCTTTTTAAGTGCCACACAGCCCATAAAGGTGCAATCTTCAATGTATTCGTCAGTCTTTGTAAGGTCGATATTTGCAAGTGCCGTATCGTACGCAAAGCAGGAAGAACCAAAGTGTACGCCGCCTTCTGCAGGCATATTTACCGTTACAAGGTTAAGACAGCTTTGGAAAGCACCAAGACCAAACGTTGCGTTTTTACCGATTGTTGCTTGGGCTAACTTGCTCCTGAAGAACACGCCTTCGCCGTAGCTTGCGTCATCTGCAATAACTGCATTTGTGATACCGCTTTGTTCAAACGCGTAATCGCCTACTTCCTTAACCTTGTCAAGGTTGTTAACCGTTGTAAGCGCGCTTGTACCGCTAAATGCGTGTGCGCTTATCTTAAAGCCTTCCTGTGCGGGTAAATTAACGGTTGTAAGCTTTTTAGCACCGCTAAATGCGTATTCGCCAAGGACTAAATCCTTATTTGTAATGGTTAAAGTAACGACGTTACTGCCGGCAAACGCGCTTGCACCAATTAAGGTGTATTTAGCATCGATTGTGTAATCTTCGCCAACGTTGGTTACGGCAAAGATTATTGAGCTACCTGCTTTGTTTTCCAAAAGCTTGCCGTCAGCTGAAAGGGCGTAGCTTTGGTTTGCTGGGTCAACCACGAACTCATTAAGTGCGGTTTCTTCAAAAACGCTACCGTCAATTTGAGTGATTTTGGTGTTTGCACCAAGCTTAACCGTGGTTAATTTTTCGTTTTTATAGAAGGAATAATCGCCAAAGGCAACGTCGCTATCAGGCAAGGTTATGCTTTCAAGCCCCGTTGCGTAAAATGCCTGCTCCCCTATAAGATTTACTGATTTTTCAAATTTAACAGTTTTAAGTGCAGGACATTCGCTGAACGCGCCCGTTGAGATTATACCAAGGTCGTTTACAAGTGTGACGCTTTCAAGGTCTTCACACTTTGCAAAGCAGTATTCTGGGATAATTTCCTTTTCGTAAAGGGTGATATTTTTAACACCCGACATAACGAACATAGCGTAAGCAAGCTTTGTATATTGACCGAAAATTACGTTTTGTAAGCCCTTACAGCCCTTAAACGCTTCTCTGCCGGCGTTTCTTAATTCGGTTAAGTCAACGTTGTTAAGATTTACGCAGTTTTCAAAAGCGCGGCGACCGATTGCGTACATTTCAGGCATTACCACCGTTTGAAGCTGACCACATTCGGCAAAGGCAAAAGCACCTATAAGCTTTGACTTTTTAAGGTCAATTTGTTCAATTTCGGTTTTATAGAAAGCGTACTCTCTTATAAACTTCATTGAGTCGGGGATAACGACTTCCTTAAGGTGGATACAGTTATAGAACGCGTATTTTTGGATTTCTTCAACGCCTTCGGGGATAACCACCTTGGTGATAGAAGTGTTCATTGAAGGGATTTTGTTTGCATCGTAATCGTCTTCAGGAAGCTCCATAGTCTGGTCGGTTTCGTAAAGACAGAAGGCGTATGCACCAATATATAAAATACCTTCGTCGTCGGGGATAATAACTTCGCCGCCAAGCCCTTTATAGGCAACAAGCTGACGGTTTTCAATAATAAATTCGCTGTTAACGGTTACGTTTACGCTTGCCATAATGTTAGAGCCGGCAATACGTAATTCAATAATGGCCGAGCCCTTCTTTTTAGCCGTAACCTTACCGTTTTCGTCAACGTCGGCAACGGTTGGGTTAGTAGAGCTGAAGCTTAATTCGTAATTGTCTTCTGCATACCATGGGTCAAAATCGTAAAATAACTTGATTTGCTCGCCCGGATAAAAGCTTATGCCGCCAACGGCAGAGATAAACTTGGTGTCACCCGTTTCGCCGATTTCAGAGTATTGCGCCGCCCTTGAATAGGCAAAAATCGTTTCAAAATGCGAAAATCTGATTTTTTCAACGCTGGCGTTTTCATAAGTGCCGATAACCGACTCGTCAGGGATATAAGCATCTGTCTTTTCGGCAATTCTTACGATTAGCGAAGCTGCTTTAAGGTCCATTTGCTCGGTAACCTTAATTGTAACGACACCCTTTTTCAAGCACTTAAGCTGACCTTCGTGAACGACTGCAATGCTTTCGTCTGAAGATTCCCAATATAAATATTTAAGGTAATCCTTGTTTTCGTCAACAGAGCCGTCTTTGGTTGCAAGATATTTTGTTAAGTCAACCACGTCGCCCTGATATGCCGCAAAAATGTTTAAGACGGTTGAGCTTAATTCACCCGTTTTTGTAAAGGTAAAGTCGCCCTTCGTGCCAGGTAATTGACAGATATAAAGGTTTGCGTTTAACGCGTAATCGTCAACCGAGAAAGCAAGCCCGCTTTGGATAAGCTGGTCAAACTCAATATCTTCAAGATAATCGGTGATTTCAAAGCGCAAGGTTGTGTCGCTACCCTTTTCGCTGTATATCGGGATTGGGTTTTCCGTAAGGAACGTATAGCTTGATGAAGAAGTGAAAAGGATTGGTTGAACGCTCATTGCGTAATGGTTGTCGTAAACCGTCATATTGATATAGTAACGGTCCTTTTTGAGCGTTCTGTCGTATTCCTTATCGTAGGTTACTTCTTTAATAACAGGGGCTTCGTCGTCGATATAAAAATCAAAGCCGAAGGAGTTTCTTACGTTTGATGAAACGCCGCCGTCACCGTAGTCTAAAACTGCGCTCATTAAAAATTCATATTCGCAGTTATTGGTAAGCCCCATGCGGTAATTGCTTAATCTTAAGTTATCGTAATACGGGAATTGAATACCGCCGTAATAGTGTGCCTTTTGCGCGCGATAATCAACGTATTCCCAAACGACTTCACCCGTGACCTTATCGACTATGCTGTAATGCATTTCCTTTGCGTTACGCAAAAGCCCTGCATATACGCACGAAAGCCCGTCGATACTGCCAAGGAAGTTTGACATTGCTATATGGTCTTCAGACGCAGGAATAACGTCGTAAGCGTTAGCGTCGATATCATAAAGGTACGTGCCAAGTGGGATAATATAGTTGTAGTAGTAAGAGCCGTATGGCGTTGTTGCGTAGTAGTCTGCTTTCAGCTTATCTTCTTCGTCGATAGCGCCGTTATGGGCTTCGCTTTCTACTTCGTAATAGGTTTTGTCAAATAACGGTGCTTCCGTCCAATCGCCAAAGAAGGAAAGGAACGGAACGTTTAGGCTTACGCCGTCGGCACCCGTTGCGCTTAATTTTACAAAGCCTTCTACAAACTGACCGTACGGGAAGGTATTCGTTATGTACTTAACGTCGTCTGCGCCAAGTGTATAGGTTATTTCAACCTTTGCCGTTTCGCCTGCCGCAACGGTAAGTCTTTCGCCTGCTAAACTGCCGCTAGATATAACCTTGTAGGTCGCGCTACCCGATAAAACGTAAGATTTTTCTGCAACGAACTCTTTATTTGACGATGAAACGCTTTCCGTCATTGCAAGAACGGACATATCGTATTCAACCGACTTATCCGAAAGGTTAACCACGTTAAAGGTCATTGTGTAAACGCCTGTTTTTTGCGGGTCGTCGCCAAGCTCTAACTTGGTCTTATCGCTACCGTCAACGGTAATGTATGCAGGCGTGGTAACAACGCTCTTTAAGCTTGCAAGACCTGCGCCTTGCTTTCTTGGTGAATAAGGATTGCCTTGTTCGTTAAGAATAATCGTCGCGGTGGACATTAAAAGCTGATTTGTAAGCGTTGTCAGCTGTTTAGGATTGTTTTCAAGTTCAGGATACTTTTCCTTTAAGTGCTGTCTTATAAGAACGATTGCGCCGCACATATTTGGTGATGCCATTGACGTACCGCTCTGGTAATCGTATCCGCCGCCCGGAACTGCCGAATAAATATCGCCGCCGTGCGCTGTGATTTCAGGCTTAAGCTTAAGGTCTGACGTTGGGCCCCAGGACGAGAAGTCGCTCATAAACGGGCCTGCTTTGTTGTTATCTGAAAGAACTAACGTGCCTTGTGCTTTTGCCGCTAATTTTGCGCCGTCTTCCTTTGAGATAGAAATGGTTGGTATATGGTCGGATTTACCCATTGACATGAGTATATCGCCTTCCACGTTGTTGTAAATGATACAACCGACAGCACCTGCCATCTTGGCAAGCTGTGCTTTTTCTTCAAAGGTGTTATCGCCACGGCGTACAAGTGCAATTTTACCCTTTACCTTATCGCCAAGCGTTGAATAGTTAACCTTTAAGCCGTTACCCGGTATGGTTACGTATTCAAAGGTTTTGGTTTCGCCAGAGCCAATGCCGATTTCTTTAAAGAAATCGTTTGGCTTGCCGTTTATAGAATTTGATTCGTTAAAGAATAAAACCTGTTCGCTATTTGCTACGATATATCTGCTCTTTTTACCGCTAATGGAAGCAACTGATAAAGACGCCATATAGGTTGACGGTGAGCCAACCGTTGCGCTGTCAGGGTTAGTAACCTTGTTGGTGTTACCTTCCGCACCGCCGTAAGCAGAGTTATAGTCGTTACTTGCCGCAGTTACAAGGCTTATGCCTGCTTGATTGATTTTATCGTAAACTGCGTTAATCTTGTTGCCGTCTTCTTCACGCGTGAAGCCGCACGCCGAGCCAAGCGACATGTTGATAGCGTCAACGCCGAGTAAAACCGCGTCTTCAAGGGCGAGTAAGATATCGTCGGTTTCCGCGCCCGAATCAAGGTCGGGGAAAACCTTCATAAGCACTAATTGGGTGTCCTTTGCGATACCCGTTATTACGTCGTCCTGACCGCCGATAATACCCGCAACGTGAGTACCGTGCTCACTGTCGTATGGGAAAACGTCGGCATCCTTGTCGGCATAGTCGTAAACGAAAGGAATTTTATCACTGTAATAAACGTCGTCTAAATCAAGTGACTTGGTTGCTTGCGCAGCCTTTGTTTCAGGGAGCGCCCTTGCAATGTCGTTCATCTTGAACATTGGGTTGGACGGCTGGTTTGCAAATACAGAGTGACTGCAATCAAAGCCCGAGTCCAAAACCGCAACTGACGTGTTATTACCCGTGTAATCTACGCCAACGGGCTTAAAGATACCCGTATCGTAAATATCAACTTCGTTTTCTACTGCAGAGCCGCTTGTGGTGTCGGTTGCTTCTTGCGGGCGGTTATAGGTTTCTGACATAATTACGGTTGAAACGTTGGCAAACTGTGATATCGTTTGCATATCGCCGTAACAGATTTTAACCGCTATCGCGTTTATAATAGTGTTATACGTTGCCGTAACTTCACGTATAAGCCCTAACGCATCAAGCTGACGTATAAGCGCGTTTTGCGCAGCGTCAATACTCTTTATAATTGCCTTACCCGCTGAAGAGTTTGCTAAATCCCCTACCGAATTATAAGTTCCTTGATAATCGTCAAGATACCTATCAAGTAGTGATTTACTCTCAAGCGCAACCATTACGATAATTTCATCGTCTGATTTATAGCCGTCGTTTTCCAAAAGATATTCAGCCTTGATACGGTTAACCATATCACTTTCGGGCAATTTAAAATCACTTTTTAATAGCTGTAGCTGATTTGACTGATTTTGCGGTGTCTGATTTGACACAGGGCCTTGCCCGCCGCCAAAGCTTGCACCGCCTTTATCATTGCACGCTACGGAAGAAAAAATTATCAACAATACTAAAAGGATTGATAATATTTTTGTTTTCATTGTTTGACTCCTTTATTTCAACCAGAGATACATAAGCAAAATAGCAACCAAAAAGCACCCTACGATACCTAACAAAATGGGTAAGTAAGTTTGATACGCCGCCTTAATTACGGTCCACCTTTCCTTACGCGTAAGCGGTACTTTCTTTTCTTTTTTGTTATAGTTTTCCGGCCCGACGAGGTGCTCCATACTGTAAATGGTATGTCCGTCGTCAACGTACGCCTTTTTGGATTTCTTTTCTTTTTTCATTAATTAATCCTTTCACCTGCTAAAAGCAATCCTTAAGGCTAAAAGTAGGTATTTTTTATATTTAATCGACTTATAGGGGCACTTTTTAAAATAAGGTAACTATTTTTTGTCTGTGCCGTATAAGTGGCAAGCAACGAAATGCCCTTCTTCTGCTTCCACGTATTCAGGTGCTTTTTGCTTGCAGATTTCCATACACTGTGAACAGCGCGTATGGAACTTACAGCCTGCAGGTGGGTTTGCGGGGGAAGGTATATCGCCCTTTAAAATAATTCTGTTCATTTTGCTGTCAGGATCGGGTACAGGTACAGCAGAGAACAACGCTTTTGTATATGGGTGGAGTGGGTTTGCAAAGATTGTGTCCGTGCTGCCAAGCTCCATTACGTTACCTAAATACATAACAAGGATATTATCGGTTATATACTTAACAACTGATAAATCGTGCGAAATAAACAGGTACGTAAGCCCCATTTTGTTTTGAAGGTCTTTTAAAAGATTTATTATTTGTGCCTGAATAGATACGTCCAATGCAGAAACGGGCTCGTCACAGATAACAAGCTGCGGATTAACGGCAAGTGCGCGCGCAATACATATACGCTGACGCTGTCCGCCTGAAAATTCGTGCGGGTAGCGGTCATACCAATGGGGTTGAAGCCCGCAACGCTTCATAATATTGCGTACGTGCTCCGTAACCTTATCCTTTGGCACGATATTATGTACCCTGACTGCTTCTGCAATAATATTACCGACGGTCATTCTTGGCGGTAGGCTTGAATAGGGGTCTTGGAAAATAAGCTGAAGCTGTGTTCTTCTTTTACGAAGCTCGCTTTTTGACATATTGGTGATATCTTCGCCGTTAAATAAAACCTTTCCGCCCGTAATGTCGTGCAGTCTTAAAATAGTTCTGCCAAGGGTTGTTTTTCCACAGCCCGATTCGCCAACAACGCCAAGGGTTGTGCCGCGCTTTACCTTAAAGGATACGTCGTCAACCGCCTTTAAAAATTTAGTGGGAGTTCCTAAAAGATTTTTTTCTATCGGGAAATACTTTTTAAGGTTGTAAACTTCTAAAACGTATTGATTTTGGTCGTTCTTTTCAGGGATATTTACAGGTTTTTCGTTAAGTTGACTCATTTGTTACCCCCTTCTTCGTACAACCAGCACGAAACCGTATGCGTTGGGCTGACCTTAATCTCGCAAGGATAACTGCCGCTACATTTTTCCGTGCATTTGTTACATCTGTTTTTAAAATAGCAGGTATCGGGCAAATTTATTGGGTTAGGTACGTTGCCCGGTATGGAATACAAGGGCTCGTCACCGCTTGACGTAAGCATTGGCTTACTTTTTTGCAAGCCTATGGTGTAAGGGTGTAGCGGATTATGGAAAATATCGCGTACAGTACCCTTTTCGATTACCTTACCTGCATACATTACTACTACTTCATCGGCCATTTCGGCAATAACGCCAAGGTCGTGCGTAATAAGCATTATTGAGCAGCCTTCTTTTTTCTGAATTTCCTTTAAAAGCTCAAGAATCTGCGCTTGGATAGTTACGTCTAACGCGGTTGTAGGCTCGTCTGCAATAATAAGTTTTGGATTACCTGCAAGCGCCATAGCTATCATAACACGCTGGCGCATACCGCCTGAAAGCTCGTGCGGGTAGCTGTTATATACGTGCTCCGGCATAGAAATACCTACCTTATTCAAAAGCTCAATACTGTATTCCTTTGCCTTATCTTTAGGTGTTTCAGGGTTGTGGATAAAGGTTGCTTCGTCAAGCTGAAAGCCTATCGTGAAAACAGGGTTTAAGCTTGTCATAGGCTCTTGGAAAATCATGGTAATATCCTTACCGCGGATTTTATACATTGCTTCGGTTGGCATCTTTACGATATCGTAAGCAAGGTTTTTGCCTTCGCCCAAATCTGCGCTTGTTGCGCGGTTAAATCTGATTTGACCTTCAATAACCTGCCCTTGCGGTGCCTGAACAAGCTGCATAACCGATAATGACGTTACGCTTTTGCCGCAGCCCGATTCGCCAACGACGCCAACGATTTTATTCTTTGGAATATCAAACGATACGCCGTTAACAGCCATAACCGTTCCGTTATCGGTGAAAAAACAGGTTTTAAGGTCTTGTATTTCAATAATGTTGTCAGGGTTGTGCATTGAAGTCGTGTATTCGCTTTCCTGCTTTTTAGCGCGCTTAAGCGATTCGTAATACTTCATTTGCTTTATGTTGTATTTTATTATCTTTCTGCTTTCCTTAATGGAAATATATCCGTTATCTTTTTTAGCCATTTATACACCACCCCTTACTTTTTAGCTTTAGGGTCCATCGCATCGCGAAGCCCGTCGCCAACGAAGTTAAAGCCAAGAACGGCAATAACTATTAAAATACCTGCAGGAAGCCACATATTAAGGTGGTAATTAAGTACTTCGGGGTTGTTTGCGCCTGCAATCATCGTACCCCACGCAGCCTTTGGCAGCTGAACGCCAAGGCCTAAATAGCTCAAGGTTGATTCGTACAAAATTACGCTGCCCAAGCCAAGCGTCATTGAAACGATTAGCTGTGGCATTACGTTTGGTATTAAGTGCTTGAATATTTTACGCCAGGTGGGTAGCCCCATAACTTCTGTTGCGGTGATATATTCCTGCTCACGCAAGGAAAGTATCTGCCCGCGGACAAGCCTTGCAGTACCGCTCCAGCCGAATATGGTTATTATAACCATAAGTATATAGATACGCTGGTCGGCTTCAACCTGCCAGGAATCTATTACCGCCGACGCGATAAGAAGTATCGGTAGGGTTGGGATACAGTTGAAAATATCAACTATTCTCATTATAAGCTGGTCAACCCATCTGCCGAAATACCCTGCTATACCGCCGAGTAAAACACCCAATAGGGTTTCTAAAATTACGACTATAAAGCCTATCGTAAGCGAAATTCTGCCGCCGTACATAAGCCTGATAAACACGTCCATACCCTTTTCGTCAGTACCTAGCAAGTGGGTTGCAGACGGTGTGGCGTATTTGTTAATGTAGTCTGTTGTTTCAACGACTTCGGTTACGATTATTTCTTCACCGTTGTCACCGATAATCGTATATTGGTCGTAATGCTGTTCGATAAATTCGCCCCTGTCAACCGTTGCTTCGCCCCAATCGGTTGCGGCAGTATAGATAACAGGACCTAAAAATGAGAACGCAAACAGGAAGATTATCATAATAAGCCCTACGATAGATAGCTTGGAACGGAAAAATCTTCTGAAAACAAGCTGGATTGGGCTCATTTCCTTATAAGTTTGTTGTTCTTCAACCATTTCAGCACCCGTTGCGCCCTTGTTTTCATTATTGCTGCTTTCAGGTGCGGTGGGTTTTTGTTCTTTATTAGTTTCTTCAGCCTTTTCAGCATTGGCTACTTCAGCCTTTTCAGCCTTTTCAGCCTTGATTTCTTCAGGCTTTTCAGCCTTGGCTTCTTCAGCCTTTTCAGCCTTGGCTTGGCCGCTAACGCTTTCGGGTGCGGCAGGTTTTACTTCTTCCTTGATTTCTTCAGCCTTTAATGCATTGGTTGTGTTTTCAACTACTTCGGCTTCGGGCATAACGTTTAATTTATCTTTTTCCATACTGCACCTACTTTCCGAGCTTGACCCTTGGGTCAACAATCGAATACATTATATCTGATAGCAAAGTTCCTATAACCGTAAGGATAGCAAGGAACATATTATACCCCATAACGAAAGGTATATCGCCTTCACGCAAGGCTTGGTAAGCAAGCCTACCAATACCATCAATACCAAATACCTGCTCGGTAATCATCATACCGCCGAAAAGTGACGGCAAAATACCTGCAAGCAGGGTTGCCAAAGGAATCATAGTGTTTCTGAAAGCGTGGCGATAAATAACCTTGTTTTCAGATAAGCCCTTTGCCCTTGCCGTTCTTATGTAATCGGAATTAAGAACTTCCAGCATGTTAGTTCTCGTATAACGCATAAGCCCGCCGATTGAAAGTATTACGCTTACCGAAATCGGCAAAATAAGGTGCACCACTATATCCCCGAACTTTTCAAGACTCCCCGCAAAGGTGTCAACGTAGTCCTTACTTGCGTAAATCAGCCCGCCCGCCGGCAAAATACCAAGCTCAACAGAGAAAATCTTGATAACGATTGCGGCGAAAAAGTAGGTAGGCAGGGATATACCTATCATGGTAAACACCGTAACGGTGTAATCGCGCACGGAATACTGGTGCGTTGCGCCCGAGATACCTAAAGGTATAGCGATTAAGAATTGCAAAATGGTTGCAACAACCGCGATAGCAAAGGATATCCACATATTGTCGCCGATGACGGTGGCAACGTCCTTTTCGTACTTAAAGGACCTGCCAAGGTCACCTTGCAAAAGTCTGCCAATCCATTGCGTATATCCGCCAACAATTCCCTTAAAGGAATTATCCCCTATGCCGTACATCGCCTTAAACTGATTAATCTGTTCGGGCGTTATAGCGCCGCTTTTAAGTTGTTCTGCGTATTTTAAATCTATATAATCGTTCGGCATCAGCCTGACCAAGGTGTAAATGATTATCGAAACACCTAAAAGAATGAATATAGAAATAAACAGCCTTTTAAGAATATATTTCAGCATGATTTCATTTTACCGCTAAAAGCGGTAAATCCTTTATTTTTACTTTGACCGCTACGCCATTTTCAGGCTAGCGTTGTTCGTTAAGATATCCTTAACGATACGGTGTGTAAGTCGCTTGTCAAACCCATATACGGTGAAAGTAAATGGTTTGGCGTAAAGGTTGAAACGTCAATTTTACTTGCGTTATAGGCAAATAAGTCGTCCCTTTGATAGGTTGGAAGCTCAACTGCTAATTCCATAACGATATCAAGTGCGTCCGAGTAAAGCTTGGTTCTTTGGTTTTGATCGTTTGTTTTACGTGCAAGCTCGATAATTTCTGAAAGTTCTTCAACCAAAGCAAGCTCGGTTGCGTATTTGTTACCAACGTTTGCTTTAATTTGCTTATAGCCCCAGTTGAGCGTTGAAGTTGCAGTTGAATCAATGTGGTATACCTGGTACATATCAGGGTCAATCGTTGAGCCCCAAGCAGCCGCCCAAACGGTTAAAGAGCCTTCTGAAAGCTTCTTTAATGCGTTAGCGTCTGTCGTTACGTTGATAGAAAAGCCTGCCTTATTTAAAAGCTCCATTGCGTGCCACATTGCGTCAAATGCAGGGTGGTCGGTTTCTTCGCCGGCAATAGTGAAGGTGTATTTTAACTTATGACCGTTCTTAACGTAAATACCGTCTGCGCCGAGAACGTAGCCCGATTGCTCTACAAGCTTTGTGATAAATTCAATTTGTTGGCTTTCAGTAAGCGTTTCGCCCTGCTTTTTACCAATTTCCTTTACGTAGTTATAGAAATCGCGGTTACCCTTAAGCATGTCTTGGTCTGAAGGGATTTTGCCGCCAACGTAGCTGTAATATGGTACACTTTCTGTCGGGTATGCCCAGCTTGAAAGTGACATTGGGCGGTAAATTGGGTCTGCAGTCGTTTTGTAATAGTTAACGCATTCCTGCGTGTTGATTGCGTGCATTATTGCCTGACGCACCTTGATATCTGGGACCTTACCTGCGTTGATACCGATATAGCCGTAGCCTGCGGTTCTGATTGATTTATAGCCGATACCTTCTTTTGCCTTACCCTTAAGCTCGGTAATGGTTTCTGCCTTTGCGTTTGGTTCAACAAAGTCGATTGCCTTGCTGTAAAGGTTGTTAAGCATTTGTGCGGAAGCAACCACTTGGTAACGGATTTTCTTGATTTTTGCAGGGCCTAAAACGTAGTGTGGGTTTCTTTCAAAGTAGATAACACCCTTGTCGTAGAAGTCGCCTTCGGTGATATTTTCGATACCGCCGCTTGCTTTACTTGCCGCATAAGCACCCGCACCAACGGGAACGCTTAATTTTGCAGGTGCTTTTACAACTTCGTTCATAAAGGTTTGTGAAGCATATTCAACACCAAAGTTTTTCTCATAGTCAAACGCTTGAATATGGCTTGCGTCCGAATAGTAGTACATTGGTGCAACGGCAAATGAGAAGTTCCAGATTGCTTTAGGGTCAACGTCGTTAATGGTGATTGATAATACTTCGTTATAGTCTTTCTTAACAGAGCCGTCGTCGTTGTATTTAGGAACGCCGTATTCCTTGCCGTTTACGGTTACGCTTGAAGTTCTGTTTGCAAACTTAATGCCGGAAATGCTCGTGTACTGACGGTTTGCGCCTTCCGTCTGGAAGTATTTTTCCATTGCTTGGTTATAGATATATGAGTTTAACGTGATTGAAGTGTTCCAATAGGTTAAAACTTCTTCAATGTCGTTAGGGATTTTATCTGCAATAATAGTGCTGATTGCTTGTTCTTTTGTCCAAGTTCTGTGTTCCGTGTAATCGTTTGCAAGTGAAGAAATAAGCGCACCGCTGCCGCCGTTTTCCTTTTTGTTCCAGGTAATGTAGCCTTCGTTGTAAAGGAACATTTCAACGTCGGTTTTAAATAAATCCTTGTGTACGCCGCCCTTGTCGTCGGTGAAAATTGCTGATTCGTAAGAATCACGTGAGTTAGAATAGTCGGTTTCAAGCTCTTCACGGAATAACGTGAGTGCTTTTTCATAGTCGGCAACGATATTTGCGTAAATATCCTGGCCGCGGTCTTGTATTTCTTTAAGCTTTGCTTTAAATTGCTCGTCTGTTAAGAAGGAATTGTTATCGTCTTCTAAAATTTCGCCACACGCATCGATAAGGGCTTGTCTTCTTTTAGAAGCTTCTGACTGGAACTGCGCGCCAAAGCTGTTTTGTTCGGCTTCAGAGCTTGCTTGCGTTCTGTATTCCTTAAGGCCAACGATATCTGTTGAATAAATTGTGCTTGAGCCCGTGTAAGCAGGGTCTAAATAAACGTAAAGGTTGAACAAAACGTCCTTCATCGTAAGCGCAGAGCCGTTTGAGAATTTTACGTTGTTCTTAAGAACAAAATAGTAGGTTGTCGTTTCGTTTACGTTTGGTGTGCCTTGCGTTACAATTTCAAGGTCCTTTGTGACAACGCCTTCGTCGTCGCCCCAGACAGGGTTACCTTCAGAGTCGTTACCAATCATACCGATTTGGGTAAGACCAACGACGTTGCTATCAGGTGCTGCAGTAGAAAAGAAAGGGTTGAATACCTTATCTACTTCCTGGCTGGAAAATACCAACGGGTCGTTTTCGTTACTATAAATCGTTGCGCCGCCGCTATTTTTATTGCCCAAAGCAATAATAAGCGCTGTGGTTGCAACCACCACGGCAAGAGCAACGGAAATAATCGTTATTAACGTTTTCTTTTTGATTTGTTGTGCCATTTTGTTTCTCCTATATGTTCGGTTTATTTAATCACTTGTTTATACGCACCAAACACCACTTAATTTTTAAGCCTTGCAATTAAGGATATTTGGCGTTGGTCGTGCCAACGCTAAAGGGGACATCCCCTTTAGTTAACGTTCTTTATTCGGTTTTTGTATGCGTTATGCCGTCAACGGCTTTTATACCTACTATGCAATCATTAATCCGCCTTTCTTGTAAGCGTAACGCTTACGCCCGATTCGGTAGTGCTTGCATCCTTTTGATAAATAGCAGATTGGGTCACAGCTATTAGCATTTCGTCTTCCGTCCTGCCGTCGGGTAGCGCTTCTACCGTGTACGTACCGACAAAGGTAACGTTAGTAAGCTCAACACCCGTAGCGTTTACCGCGATTGGTGCAAGATAAATCTGTTGGGTTACGGTGAGTGCCGTTTCAACGCTCACGTTAACGCCCAAAAAGCTTACGTTTTTTATTTTTGCGCCCGAAGCATTGCCGAAAAGGCTTATATTAAGGTTGTTTTCAACAAGGTAATTCTTACCTGCGTTGTAATCGATTTTAAAGTTTGATACCGTGTGGTTATTTCCTTCAAAAATACCCTTGTAGTCGCCAAAGCTGATTGCTTCGCCCTGCATATCGATATCTGCGATAAGGTAAATGTTTTTGTTCACCGCGGCTTTAAGCTGCTTTGCAGTTGAAACTACTTCAAAATCGCCTTCAACGTAGTCAACGTAAACCTTTACGTCAAGGCTTGATTCGCCACCGGGGTGCGTAAAGGTAAAGTCCCACGGCGCGCCGTTTTCGTCAACGTAGCCTATTGGCGTGTAAATGCCGTCGTAACGCTTTTCTGCGTACCTTGCATAATCGTCAAAGACCTGACCTTCGTTAACCGGGTATTCACCAATAACCACGGTCTGACCTTGCGCGTCCTTATAGCAAACCGAATAGGTAAACTTTACGTTCTTAACCCACTTTGCATAAAGGGTTACGCCCGAAGCGTCAACCTTGTCGGTTGAGAAATTCCATTTGTTTGAATATTGCGCGTTTTCGCCTTCACCCGTTTTGGTTTTGTACCAGCCTTCAATATAGTAGCCTGCCTTTTCAATAGGCTTTTCTGACAACTCGTCAGGCGTAACTATTTTTGAAGAGCCTTCGCCAACGGGATAATACTGAACGACGTCACGGTCGCTGTTTTGGTATGAGCCGCCTTCAAGACAGAACGTAACCTTTGCCTGTCCGCTAAAATCGTTTTTTTCTGAACAAGCAACCATAAACAGCGCCGTAATGCACAATAAAATTATTAAGGATTTTCTTAACTTCATATCTACCTCTTTCAGCACGAAAATTGCCGAATTAAAGCGTATTTTTAAAAAAATGTAAAAATCTACGAATAAATTATAAAACAATAAAGTCAATATAGCAAACAATGAACACCCGTTTTTCCAAATTTTTGGTAAAAATAATAATATTTTTACAAAAACATTACCAAATCTTCACAAAAATTAAATTCAGATTCGGGTTCAGCCTTGCTTGCAGGCCATAAAGCGTAAAGCCGTTTAAGTTGCCCACGTAAAAAAGCAGGGGCGTTTTCCCTGCTTTTTTTTGCCTATATGCAAACTTTATTTGCGGTTATTTACACAAAAAAGTGCGTTTAATCGATCTATAGAAGGACTTTTAATAAAAAAGTTGCTTGGCGATTTTGCCAAAGCAACTTTTTTTACTCTTCATCGATAACTTGTTTATAGATAACGCTTTTCTGAACGCCGCGCTCTTTTGCAACCTTTTTTATTGCATCCATCTTGGATAAGCCTTCGTTTATATACAGCGCGATATGCTCTTTTAGTGGTAGGCTTGAATAATCTTCAGTTTGGGTTTGCCCTTCAACGACCAGCACGAACTCACCGCGGGTATCAACGTTTGGCTGTTCGCCTAAAATAAATTCGCAACGGGTTTCAAACATTTTGGTTATTTCTTTAACGGCAACGGCGCGCCTTGGTCCAAAAACTTCTGATAGGTAGTTAGAAGTTTTTTCCAAATCGTGTGGGGCAACGTAAAAAATAAGGCTTGTGTCAAGCATGACCAACTTGTTAAGTAAGGCTTGTCGGTCTGACTTTTTTTCGGGCAAAAAGCCAATAAAGGTAAACCTTGCGCTGTCAAGCCCAGACAAAATAAGCGCGGGCAAAACTGCGTTTGCGCCGGGTACAACGGTAAATTCCAAGCCGTTTTCAATAAGCATTTTTACAAGCACGCTGCCCGGGTCGGAAATAACAGGCGTGCCTGCGTCGGAAATTATCGCAATGCTTTTCCCTTCCTTAAGCATTTCAATTATCTTTTCGCCCGCTTTTGCTTCGTTAAACTTTTGATAACTAAAAAGCGGCTTTTTAATCTGGTAATGGTTAAGAAGCGGTATCGAGTGTCTTGTGTCTTCACAGCCTATATAGTCAACTGAATTTAAAACTTCAACCGCGCGGTAGGTCATATCCTTTATATTGCCGATTGGCGTTGAAACAAAGTATAACATATTATCCCCTTTGTGTTTTGCCTTGATTTTTACCCCTAAAACGGGGCGTTTTTGCTTGATAACGGGCTTATAGGCCGACTTTTGTTATCCCCTGAAGTCCGTTGCAGTGTTTGTTATAAAGCCAATTTCAAGCTCTTTATTTCTTTGATAAATGCCTTCTATCAAGAATAGATATGGCTTGGTTGCGTCCTTTAATTTACCAGCAACAAAGGTCAGCCTTGACGGGTTTATGCCGGCCTGACTAAAAAGCGTGATAGTTTCAATAAGACGGTCTATGCGCTGGCACATACAAAATCTTCCGCCTTCTTTTAGCGAACGCTTTGCCGCGTCAACTATATCTGAAAGCGTACAGGTAACTTCTGCACGGCAAATTGCAAGGTGCTTGTTTTCAGGCGTTTTACCACTGCCTGCCTTTTGGTAAGGCGGATTGCAGGTTACAAGGTCAAACTTATGTCGCCCGTCAAAATCCTTAAGGTTTAAGTTTTGAACGGTGAAAACGTCCTGCAAATTGTTAAGCGCAACGCTTCTTTCACACATTGAAGCAAGCTCCTGTTGGATTTCAACTTCAACCACCTTATCCGCGCCGTTCAAGGCGTAATAATGTAGGCCGACTATGCCACTACCGCCGCATAAATCAAGCACGGTTTTTGCCCCTTCCCTACAAAAGCGCGAAAGCATAATTGCATCGCTTGTAAACTTATATAGGGCGCTGGATTGTATTATTTTATAGTCGCCAATTAAAAGGCTTTCAATTTTTTCATTGCTATCTAATTGCATATTTTAATAAATTGTTAGATTATTCAAAAACGTTGTTTTAAACGCGTTGCGTTTTTTAATGAAGAATTAAGAATGAAGAATTAAGAATTATGGCAAACTTTTTGCTTTGGCAAAAAGTTTTTATTAAATTTGAAAAACTTAAGGGGTGACGTTACTAAAAACGTTGTAAGCCCTATAAAACTAAAGGGCTGCTACTAGCGTAACAGCCCTTTAAGCTTTGAAAGATAATTACTCTTCGGAAGGTGCACCGACAGGGCAGCTATCTGCGCAAGCACCGCAAGAAATGCAGAGTGATGCGTCAATTTCGAATTGTGTATCGCCTTGGGAAATTGCTGAAACAGGACATGCTTCTTGGCAAGCGCCGCAAGAAATACAAGCGTCAGAAATCTTATAAGCCATAGTGATTTACCTCCGTTATATTTTCATAATAAGTGCCACAAGTCCTTGTGACTACTTAATTTTAACACAAAAATGTTGTTTTGTACACGAAATCACACCTTAATATTTGTTTTTTGTGCGATTTTTTAAAAAGTTTTTCTTAAAATTTACTATTCTTCAAGCCCTTTAAGCTCTTCCTGCTCTTCTTTTGACAGCTTTTCTTCTTCGTCGCTGTTTTGCGCGCGGCTAAACTTAACTTCGTCCAAAGCAAAATCCTTATAAACAAGCGCACCGTCAGGCTTTTCAATCTTAACCTTTACAAGGAACTTAAGCATATTGTTGGAAACGACAACGCCATTGCCTTCAGGCGTTACGACCTGACCGCCAACCTTTGGCATTTTTTTGTATGCCTGGGCGTAATAATCGTTTTCGTATTCCAAGCAACACATAAGCCTGCCGCAAAGCCCGCTTATTTTGCCCGGGTTTAACGATAAGCCCTGCACCTTTGCCATTTTTATAGTTACCTTTTTAAAGTCGGGCATACAGCCGTGGCAGCAGCATTCACGCCCGCAAGGTGCGATACCGCCTAAAAGCTTGGCTTCATCCCTTATACCGACCTGTCTTAATTCAATCCTTATATGGAATACGGAAGCAAGCTCTTTAACAAGCTCTCTGAAGTCTATACGCGACGGTGCTGTAAAATAGAACACCACCTTTGAGCCGTCAAAGGTAAATTCAGCTTCAATAAGCTTCATTTTAAGGTTATGCTTTTCAACAAGCTCAATCGCAGTTCTTTTTGCGGTGACTGCGCGCTCCATATTTTTGATATTGCGTTCTTCGTCCTGCTTGCTTGCCTTTCTTATAACAGGCTTAAGCGGTTGAACGATTTGGCTGTCGTCAACTTCGCAGTTTTCAATACCAACCCTACCAAACTCAACGCCGCGTGCAGTTTCAACGATAACGCCGTCGCCCTTGGTGAATTGTATATCCTTTGGGTCAAAGTAATAAACCTTGCCCGTGTTTTTAAATTTAACGCCTATAATTTTTGCCATTTTGATTTTTCCTCCATTACAGCAAAAAGTATCCCGTCCACAAGCATTGTACCGTTAAGGTTAAAGTTTTGTGATTTTTCAAGGGCGTTAAGCCTTTCAATTATGCCGATAATCGACCCATAGCGGGACTTTTGTGTAATATTAATAAGCTTTTCGCTTGCGGCGTGATCCCCCCCTGCAAGCAAAGAAAGCACGTTTGATAGTTGCAATTTTAGTATGCCGATAAAATCTGATATGTTAACGTCTTTAAGCCTTGAAGCAAAGCTTGGCAGGTTTTTAGCCGTCATGTCGGATAAAATATCCAAAGCAAGCTCTTTTAAGTCAAGAAGCTCATCAGTTTCGTAATATCTTAAAAGCTCACCAACCTTGCCGTCTGCAAGGCTTAATGACAGTTCAAGCTTTTCCCCGAAAAAGCCTTGGCGCAAAGCAAAATCACCAAGCTGTTTACGGCTAAACGGGGGGATTTCAATAATCTTTGAGCGTGACTTAATGGTCGGTAGTACCGCCGTTGGGCGCAGACTTGATAATAGTATGTGCGTGTTTTTGGGCGGTTCTTCCAAGGTTTTTAGTAATTTATTTTGTGATTGGCTTAATTTTTCAAACTGATTAATAATAAATAGCTTTTTAGTAATCTCAAAAGGTCTTATAACGCTTTGACGGACAATTTCGTCTGCGTGTTCGCTAGATAGCTTACCATCCTTTGGATAATAAAAAACGTCGGGGTGGGATAAAGAGTCAATCAACTTACACACGCGGCAGTTATCGCAAAAATCTTCACTTTTATCACACAGCATAAGCTTTGCCAAAACCTTAAGGTATGCTTCGTGCATAACCTGGTCCTGACAAACCAATAAATATGCGTGGCTTAAAGTGCCTGCACGCTTATCTGCCTGAATAATTTTATAGGCAGGTGTCTGACTAATTAACTCTCTCATTTAATCAAGCCTTTTTCCTTAAGTAAGGTGATAATTGAATTATGTACTTCATTGATTTGCTTACTTGCATCAATTCTTGCAATACGTTGTGGGAATTTTTGTGCCAGCGCGTTATACCCGTCGTACACCCTTTTATGGAATTCTATCCCCGCAAGCTCTAATCGGTCGGTCTTATCAGCGCCACCCTTACGGATAAAGGCGTGCTCGGGGTCAAAGTCCAAAAAGATTGTTATATCGGGTACGGCGTTATCAAGCGCAAACTTGTTTGCGGCACTTACAAAGTCATAGCCCAAGCCCCTTGCATACGCTTGGTAGGCAAAAGAAGAATCGTAATACCTGTCGATAATAACAAGCTTGCCACTATCAAGTGCAGGCAATACCCTTTCCTTTAAAAGCTGACAGCGTGACGCAGCGTATAAAAGCGCTTCGCACTCGTCAACCATAGCGGAATTTTCCTTACCTAAAATAACGGCGCGGATTTTTTCAGAGATTTCAGTTCCACCCGGCTCACGCGTGATAATAAAGTCCTGACCGGTTGTCGTTAAATATTCCTTTAATAAAGCAACCTGCGTGCTTTTGCCGCAGCCTTCACAGCCTTCAAAAGTTATAAGTTTACCCTTCATAAGTCAATAACCGCCCTATAGACCGACTTTTTGATAAAAGCCGCTTAAAAATTTTAAAGAAGCGGGACTTGTAGCCCCGCTTAAATTTTAGCCAACGATTTCCTTAATGGTGATTTGATAACCGCCGCCCGGTGCTTCAACGGTAACGGTTTCGCCAACCTTTTTACCTAAAAGCGCACGGCCAACTGCTGAATCGTTTGAAATCTTGTTTTCATAGATATCAGCTTCTGCAGTACCAACGATCTGATAAACTGCTTCTTCTTCCATATCGTGGTCGTAAATTTTAATTGTCTTACCTAAAGTAACAGCTGATTTATCGCCACCTTCAGCGCTGTAAATAACTGCAACCTTAAGCTGTTGCTCGATTTGCTCGATTTCGCCGGAAACCCTAGCAAGCTCGTCTTTAGCGGCTGAATATTCAGCGTTTTCAGACAAGTCACCAAATTCGCGGGCAATTTTAAGTCTTTCAACAACCTGTGGGCGTTCTGTTTCCACAAGGTAGCGTAACTTTTCTTCAAGCTTTTGTTTACCTTCTTGGCTTAAGTAAACTTTTTCGTTCATAAATATATCCTCCGGCACGCGTGCCAATTATTATTAATTCAGTTTTGCTGACGTAAAGATTATTATACTACAGTCAGCCCTGTTTGTCAAGGAAAAGCTTAAGCTTTTAACCAAAGGTTAAGGTTAGGATAAAATAGCCTTGATACGTCTAACACCTGCGGATGAAGATTGCTCTTTAACGATTTTAAACGTACCAAGCTCACCCGTGCGGTTTGCGTGTGGGCCGCCGCAGATTTCCTTGGAGAATTCACCCATAGTATAAACCTTAACGACTTCGCCGTAGCGGCTTTCAAATAAGCCTACTGCGCCTTGTGCTTTGGCTTCTTCAACGCTCATTTCCTGACAAGTAATTTCAACGTCAGCTTTTATTGCCTCGTTTACAAGTGCTTCAACCTGCTCGATTTCTTCCTTGGTCATTGGCCTATCAAAGTTAAAGTCAAACCTTAACCTTTCAACCGTAATGTTACTACCCTTTTGGCTGACTGACGGGTCTAAAACCTTTTTAAGTGCAGCCTGCATAAGGTGTGTTGCCGTGTGAAGCTTGGCTGTTTGCTCGCCCGTGTCTGCAAGACCGCCCTTGAATTTTTGCTCGCTCCCTTGTGAAGACTTCTTCTGGTGTTCTTCAAACGCCTTGTTGTAGCCTTCAACGTCAACCGTGAAGCCCTTTTCTTTAGCAAGCTCTTCAGTAATTTCAAGCGGGAAGCCAAAGGTATCGTAAAGCCTGAAAGCAGTTTTACCCGGGAAAACTTCGCCCTTTACGTAGGTTACAACCTTATTAAATTCCTTAAGACCGTCAGTTAAGGTCTTTGAGAATTTTTCTTCTTCTTTATTAAGCTCGCCAACAATCTTGTCCTTATTAGCTAAAAGCTCCGGATAAGCGTTTTGGTACTTTTCAACGTAGCAAGAAGCAATCTTTGCAAGTGAGCCTTCAGGAAGGTTAATGTTTCTGCCAAATCTAACTGCTCTACGGATAAGCCTTCTTAAAACGTAGCCTTGGTCAACGTTTGACGGAACGATACCCCTTGTGTCCCCAATAAGGAAGGTTGCAGTTCTTACGTGGTCAAGGATAATTCTGTATGCGCGTCTGATTTCTTCGGATTGGTTATACGTCGTTTGGGTAAGCTCTTCAATCTTTGCTTTAGCTTCGTTAAAAAGCTCGGTATCGTAAACGCTCTTTTGACCGTTTAAGATGCAAAGCGTTCTCTCTAACCCCATACCCGTATCAACGTTTCTTTGCTTTAAGTTGGTGTAAGTGCCGTCTTCTTGCTTATAATAGCTCATGAAAACGTTGTTCCAGATTTCCAAATACTTACCACAGTCGCACGCTGGTGAGCAGGTTTCACAGCACTTTTCACCACCCATATCAATGAACATTTCGGTATCAGGACCGCAAGGACCGGTTTTGCCTGCAATCCACCAGTTGTTCTTTTTAGGAAGGAAGAAGATTTTGTCTTTTGAAATACCGCATTCTTCCCACTTTTTAGCGCTTGATAAATCGCGTGGGGCGTCTTCGTCCCCTTCAAAAACGGAAACTGCTAAATTTTCAACGGGGATACCCAAGTAATCGGGGCTTGTTAAAAATTCAAAGCTCCATTCAATGGCTTGTTCGTTAAAGTAATCGCCAAGCGACCAGTTGCCAAGCATTTCAAAAAATGTGCAGTGTGAGTTGTCGCCAACTTCGTCAATGTCGCCTGTTCTTACGCACTTTTGCACGTCTGTCAGTCTGTTACCTGCAGGGTGCTTTTCGCCTAAAAGGTATGGTACTAACGGGTGCATACCTGCGGTTGTGAATAATACTGAAGGGTCGTTTTCAGGGATTAAGCTTGCTGAAGGTATAATCTTGTGACCCTTGCTTTCAAAAAACTTTAAGTATAAATTTCTTAATTGTTCTGCTGTAAAACTTTTCATTGTAAACCTCGGTTTATTTTACGTGTTTTTTATTGGATAACGCAGGTTAAAGCCTGCCTGTTTTGTTATGTTTGGTGCAATAATCGACTTATACGCCCACTTTTAAGCCTTTTTAACGGTAACGCCTTCTTTGGTTATCATTACCTGGTAGCCCATTTCGGCAATCTGTGCGCGTATGCCGTCTGCCGTTTTGTAGTCCTTTTGAAGGCGGGCGTTTTGCATCTTTTCGGCAAGTTCTAACGCCTTTTGCATATCAGGGTCAGCTTCAGCTTTAGCGTACTTTTCTAAATAAGCGCTTGCGTCCGTTCTGAAAAGCTCAATAATGCCGTAATACTTTTTAACGTCGTTTATGATATTGACAGCGCGCCCGTCTTTAGCGCTTAACAAGGACTTCGCCTTTTTAAAGTAGCCGTATAAATCTGCAATGGCAAGCGCCGTATTAAAGTCGTCACTCATAGCCCTGTCAAAGCCGTCAGCAACCGGGCTTACGTAATCTTCGGCGGCTGAAAGACCGGAATCTTCAACAGCCTTTATAACGGTATAAAACTCGGTCATGTGCTTTTCAGCGTCGGGGAAAAGCGTATCGGTTACGTTGATATCGTTGCGGTAAGACGTTTGCATAAGCGCAAACTTAACGGCTTCCGCGCTGTATTTATCCAAAAGGTCTGAAAGCAAGATTGAGTTGCCTAAAGACTTACTCATCTTTTGACCGTTAACCTTGATAAGACCGTTATGCATCCAATACTTAACGAACTGCTTGCCCGTCAATGCTTCAGACTGGGCGATTTCGTTTTCGTGGTGGGGGAAGATTAAATCCCTGCCGCCGCCGTGGATATCAATCTGCTCACCGAAAGCCGCTTTATTCATTGCAGAGCATTCAATATGCCAACCCGGCCTACCCTTGCCCCAAGGTGAATCCCAATAAATTTCGCCGGGCTTTGCTGCCTTCCAGAGCGCGAAATCAAGCGGTTCTCTCTTTTGCTCGTCATTGGCAATCCTTACCCCGTCGAGCATATCGTCAACCTTGCGGTTTGATAACACGCCGTAATTTGGAAAGCTTTGCACGGAAAAGTAAACGCTGCCGTCACTTGTCGGGTAAGCGTGCCCTTTTTGAACGAGCCCGTCGATAAAGTCGATAATGTTCTGAATGTTTTTTGTTGCCTTCATCCACATATCGGGTTCACCAACGGAAAAGCGTTCCATCTGACGGTCAATATTTTCAATCATCTTAAGCGCGTACTCATCCGCAGGGATACCGACTTCTTGAGATTTAGCAATAATCTTATCGTCAACATCGGTATAGTTACGGGTGTAAGTTACGTCATAGCCCTTAAAGAGCAAGAAATTCCTTACCACGTCGTAAATAAGCGCTTGGTACGCATGCCCGATATGTGCTTCGCCCGAAACGGTGATACCGCAAGCGTACATATTGACCTTATTACCGCAAATTGGTGTGAAAACTTCTTTTTTACGTGTGAGTGTGTTATATATCTTCATAATTTACCTATAATATTGCAGGGTGATTATATCACATTATCCCCACTTTTGGCAAATAAATTACCTTGCCTTTTTAAGTTACGGGGTTAAAATAATTGCAAAGTAAAAATAAATGATATATAATATAGTTAATTTTTAATAATTACTATTAAGGTAGGGATATTATGCTCGATATTAAACTTATTTGTGAACGTCCGGAAGAAGTCCAAGCAGCGCTTGCCAAAAAGGGTTGCCAGGTTGACTTTACCAATCTTTTAGAACAGGTTGCTAAACGCAAAGCGCTTATGCAGCAAACTGACCTTTTAAAGGCTGAAAGAAACAAGGTTTCCGCACAAATCCCGGCGCTTAAAAAGCAAGGTCTCCCTGTTGAAGAAATTTTTGCAAAAATGCGCGCTTTGGGTGACGAAATTGCCGCTAACGACAAGGTTTTAGACGCACTTTCACAGGAGATAACCGACTTTGTTGCAAAGCTTCCTAATATGCCTGATCCCGACCTTCTTGCCGGCGAAAAGGAAAATAACCAGGTTGTTAAGGTTTACAACCAAAAGCCTGAATTTGATTTTAAGGCTAAAAACCACGTTGATTTATGCACGGCGCTTAATCTTATCGACTATGAACGCGGCGTTAAGCTTTCCGGCGGCGGTCATTGGCTTTACCGCGGTGACGGCGCAAGGCTTGAATGGGCACTTTTAAACTTCTTTATCCAGGAACACTTAAACGACGGCTATGAATTTATCCTTCCGCCACACATGCTCGGCTATAACTGTGGCTTTGGCGCAGGTCAGTTCCCCAAGTTTGCTGACGAAGTTTTCTGGGTTGAAGATAGCGAAGCTGAAGACAGAAAGAAACAAAAATTTATGCTCCCTACGGCAGAAACCGCACTCGTTAATATGTACGCAGGCGAAATCGTTGACGTTTCTAAACTTCCAATGAAGTTCTTTGCATACACCCCGTGTTATAGAAAGGAAGCAGGCTCTTACCGCGCAGAAGAACGCGGTATGATACGCGGTCACCAATTCAACAAGATTGAAATGGTACAATACACAACACCTGAACAATCCCCGAAGGCTTTTGAAGAATTAGTTGGTAAGGCTTGCTCACTTATGGATAAGCTTGGGCTTCACTTCAGGCTCTCAAAGCTTGCCGCAGGCGACTGCTCTGCATCAATGGCAAGGACTTATGATATCGAAGTCTGGATACCAAGCATGGGTATTTATAAGGAAGTAAGCTCTGTTTCAAACGCAAACGACTACCAGGCACGCCGTAACAACACACGCTATAAAGACGAAAATAAGAAAATCGGCTTTGTACACACCTTAAACGGCAGCGGCCTTGCAACAAGCAGAGTATTCCCTGCACTTATCGAACAGTACCAAAATGCTGACGGCTCTGTCACGATCCCGGAAGTTTTACGTCCATTTATGGGCGGTCAAACCGTAATCAAATTATAGCAAAAAGCGGCTTATAGGCCGCTTTTTTAATTAAGAATTAAGAATGCAAAATGAAGAATTATTGTCGGGTTTTGGCGTTTGCCAAAACCTTTTCTATTTAAAAATGATAACTTAAGGTGTGACGTTGTTTTAAATGTTGTTAGTTTATTCAAAAAAACACGCTAAACAGCGTGCTTTTGTTTTTAACTTAATAAGGCTTGGGTGCTTGCGATTGCAAGCAACCAACTGACCACAATTATTCACTATTCACTATTCATTATTCACTAAAAAAGACAGGTCAAAAACCTGTCTTTTTTTCCATTAACCGCCTTATAGCCCGATTTATTGCCATTCAACGACATTGCCGTTGTTATCGTAATGCCAATAGTTTCTTTCATCGGTTGGCTCTACTTCGCTATAATAAAATGTTTTTTGCAAGATAAGGGCTAAATCCTTACCAATGTAATCCGGTAATGCTTGCTTAAACTGTTCAATATTACCCTTATAATAAAGCCTTGGTACACGCGTTATCCAAATAAAGTCTTCAAACGTAGCAGTCGTTGGGATAACCACTTTAAAATCTTCATTACAATTAGTAAAGGCGTTATATTTGATTAACTGAACAGAATCGCTAACTTCAACAAAGGTTAAGTTTTTGCAGCCGGAAAACGCATAAGTTTCGATAGTGGTAACGTGGCTTGGTACGGTAAAGCTTTCATCCTTTTTGCCTGCTGCGTACTGTACAAGGCTTGACCTATCCTTTGTGTAAAGATTGCCGTCTATCGCGCAATAGTTTTTATTGCCGCTTTCAACCTTGATTTCAGTAAGACTTGTGCAACCGCCAAAAACGTCGCTACCGATATATTCAACCGAGCTTGGTATTTTTACGCTTGTTAAGCTTTGACAATCTGCAAATGCGCCGATATCTATATAAACAACGCCGTCGCCTATTGTAAGTTCCTTTAAGCTTGTGCAAGCCATAAAAGCAGCTGTGTTAATAAAGCCGGATTCACTTAAAATCTTGACCGTGGTTAAAGCTTCACAGCCGTTGAATGCGGCAAATTCAATAGCGGAAACCGTTTTTGGTATCTCAACCGAAACGATAGTGTTGCACTTTTGGAAAGCACTATTTGCAATGCTCTTAACCGTATAGCCGTCTATACTTTCGGGGATAACAAGGTTTTTATCGGTACATTCGCCCATGCCCGTTATAGTGCATGTTTTGCTATCACCGTTCACTTTATAGCTTAAGCCGACGGAAGGCTCTTTCTTCTCTGCCCCACTTGGCGTTTTGCAAGCAACAAAAAAGCAAACAGATAAAACCGCGATAAGCAAGCAAGATAAAATTTTGATAAGTTTGTTTTTCATAAAAGCCCCTTAAATTTATAATATTGTAATGCGCGCTATACTAATTTGAACGCGCGTAAATGATAAACGAAAAAGCCGTCATGCGACGGCTTTTAATAAGCAACAAAGACCGCAACGTTGCAGCCCAAGTTGCCTTAAATCAAATTAATATTCAAAGTCGAAGATATGCTTGCCACCTGCGTAGCCTGTTACGTCAGCAGCTTCGATATTGTCGCAACCGGTGAAAACGTTTGAACCGAATACGATTGTGTCGTTTAAAATGATTGTTTCTAAACCTGTGCAACCAGAAAATGCGCAAGTGCCGAGCGTTAAGGTTGTGTTAGCAGAAAGGTCTAAACTTTCGATTGCGTTGCAGCCTGTGAAAGCAAAGCTACCGATAGAAGTTGCAGCAGCTAAATTGATTGTACCAACGTTTGCGCTGTAGCCTAATAAGGTGCAGCCGTAGAATGCGTGTTCACCGATAGTTGCAACCTTGCTTAAATCAAGCGCTGCAATAGTTTTGCAGCCGGCAAAAGCGTAATCGCCAACAACGGTTGTTGTTTCGTCTAACGCAATCTTGTATAAAGAAGCGCAGTTTTCAAAAGCGTGTGCTCCGATTTCTTCAACAGTGCCTGCAAAAACAACTTCTTCAACACCGCTGAAGCCGTTTAATGCGTAGTTTGGTACAACGTTTCCGGTGATTGTAACCGTCTTTAAGCTGTTAGGGATAAAGTAAGCCTTTGAGCCTGAAGCGTTGTAACTAACAGTTGTGCTTGTTGCGCCGGTAACTTCCGTCGTGCCGAATAAGTAAGCTAAAGTCTTTTCGTCGTTAACGTTGCCTTCAGCGGCCTTACCAACGTGTGCAACCGTTAAAGATTCAAGGTTGGTACAGCCAGCTAAACACGCTGAACCGATTTCAGTTACGCTTGCAGGGATAACGATTGATCTGATGAATAATTGGTTAGCAAAAGCACTTGGTGCGATTTTCTTAACCGGGATATCTTTATAAGTTGCAGGAATTACAAGGTCACGGTCAGCTGCAGGGATTGCTGCAAAATTGCCTTGAGAAATGTATTCAGCAACTGTATCAGTTACGTTATAGCTCTTGATTGTGTAGAACTTTTCATTGTTTTCGTCTGTTTCCAATTCGTAAACAAAGCCGTAAACAGGTGGTGGTGTGTTGCCGCCCTTGTCACAAGCAACCAAAAGTGTTAAGCTTGATACTGCAAGAACAACTACGAGCAAAAGGTTGATTAATCTTTTCATTATTACTCCTTAAGTTTGCACCGTTTTATGACACGGTAATCTTAAATACTGAATAGTATTTTAACATTATTATTTTTGTTTGTCAATGAATATTTAAGCAATTTACACCCTTAAAGGGTATAACTTTATTTATTTTTGCACTAATTTGCTAACAACCGCTGCAGTTTTTGCAATCGCCCGTGCATTTTTTAACTTTTTGACCAAGCCCGCCAACAACCTTGCCGCTATAAGACCTTTCTGCTATCGCCCCGCAGGACGGGCATTTAACCTTGGCGGTATGGTCTTTAACAAGCTCCTGAAAGCTTTTGCCACAGCTTGGGCATTTGTAATCTAAAAAAGGCATAAACACTCACCAAACTTATTTTAGGTTAAAATTTTAACATTTTAATCTGAAAATTTCAAGGCTTTTGGTGGGGGTTTTGTCTTTTTTTGTGAATTTTAAAGATTTATCTTTACTTTTTTGATTTTTGAACGCGTTTTTTTGCTTACCTTATGGCTTAAAGGCTTCTATCCGCCCTTAAACACCGTTAAAATAGCCTTCCATTATAGGCCTTGCACCGCCTAAAGAGTTAAATAGCTTTTCAGCTGTGATAATTTGATACGCATACTGATAGTAAATGCTTGAAAGATACTTTACAAGCTTTTTTTCGCCAATTGCATTTTTTGCGCTGTCAAACGCCAGAAAGCTTTGCTTATAGCAAATTGCAACGTAATCATTTATCCCTTTAAAGTCTGTTAGGACTTTATTAAGTGCTAAATCGGGCTTTTTGTTGAGTGCAAAATAGACTTCGCCGTATTTTGTGACCGCGCTTTTTGCCCTTTCACGCAAAAGGTCGTAGCTAACTCCGTAATCAGGGTGCGCTTCAAAAAATAGCGCGGTGGAAAGTTCTGCCAAGCCTTCGTCAATAAAAGGGCTTTCGATTTGATTAGTGCCCACAACCGCGTACCACCATTGGTGGGCTATCTCATGCACCAAGGCGTGGGCGTAATCATTAGGGGAAAGCCCGTCTGACACCATACAAAGCGCGGGGTATTCCATACCACCTGCGTTCAAGGGCGTGTGACAGATTGAAAGGCTTTCATACGGGTACTCGCCGTAAATCTTGCTAAAATACAGCAAAGCTTTTTTTGCAAGCTTTAGTACGCTTTGACTGTCAATATCCCCATAAAAATAGTAGTTAATCGACCTATCGGCGGCTTTTTGCGTTTCCGTCGCACTATCTTTTACGCCCAATGTTTTGTCTGAAGTACTAATTACTATACGGTCAACGCTGTAATCTTCAGATAACACAAAGCAAAAGTCACGCACCTTTTTTTGCTCGTATATATACGTTGTTTTATCCCCTGCAACGTCCAAACTTGACGGGGTAGCGCTTGCCGCAACGGTAAACGTGCTTGGCACGGTGAGCCTTACGTTAAAATCGGCACACTCTGTTACAAAGGGGTCGCCAACGCAAGCGTTTACGGGCAAAACAAACTTTTTATCTATATACGCGCAAGGCAGTATCAGCCAGTTTCCCAAACTCACCGTTTTATCGGTAAAAGCTAAACGCTCGTTTTTATTATCAAGCTGTAATAAAAATTTAATCTTAACGCTGCAAGCCGTCTTTTTATTATCAAGGCTTACGGAAAGCGTGGTCTTTTGCTCGTCTAAAAACCTATAATCAGCAATTTTGCCGTCACAACTTATCGATACAATCTTTAATGGCTTTTCTAAATTGGGGCTGTTGATATTTGGATAAACGCTAAACAGCGCACTTTCCTGTGTGGGGTATCTTTTTTGATATTTTATGTCTAAAACCCCGCCTATAAGCCCGTTATCGTAATATTCTGCTTCAACGTTGATTTTATCAAGCGTGGCATTTGGCTGCGTTCTGCAGGCTAAAAGCGTGCAAAATATAACCACAAACAAACTGCAAAATATACGCCATAATTTTATCTTAACCATAAAAAAGCCCCTATCTTGATATACTCAAGAAAGGGCTTAATAATACTATTTATTTTTCTTCAACCGTCAAATATTTGTTCGGGCTTATATTAACGCCGTTTTCCCACACTTCAAAATGCAGGTGCGCGCCGTCCTTGTATTCCTGCTTGTTATTTGTTGAAATCGTACCTATAACCTGACCCTTTAAAACTTGGTCGCCTGCCTTTAAGCCTTCGATAGGCTCAATGGAATTATACACGGTCACAAGCCCCTTGCCGTGGTCAATCTTTACGGAAGTGCCCTGAAGATAGCTTGTGTAAATTTCCTTAATAGTGCCGCCGTAAGCCGCAACGACCTTTGCGTTTTCGTCACCGCCAAAGTCAATGCCCAAATGCCCCGTGTAAATGCCAAGCGTGTTTGAAAATACTACTGTGGAATCTGTATATTCCTTTAGCACGCTACCGCCGATAACGGGTGTGGTAAAGGTAATAACCTGTACAACGGGCTGCTCGGGTTGATTGTCTTCAGGCTCTTTGCCAACGTCTTCACTAGGCTCATCAACCTTGCCGTCGTTACTTGACGGCGGTGGCGTTGTACCAGTGCTGTTTGAATCTGCAACAGGTGCGCTTGAATCGTTATCGATAGTGTTTTTATTATCTAAAGTAATCGCAAGCGCACAAATCACCCCGATTGCTAAAATAGCAACCACTAAAAGTGAAACGTAAACTATTTTTTTGTTTCTTGAAACAATTTTTTCGCTCATTATTAAACCTCCAATTTATGTACTTAAAACTAATATCCGCCGTAAATTATCGGCGTGCCTATTGTGTTGCCGTAGCTGCATATTGCCGTTTGCACGTTAACTTTTTTGCCGTTAATCGACTTATAGCCCCATATTTTAGGGCTGTAGTAATAATTTGTTTCGCCGTAAGCGGTTACTTCGCTAAAGACCAAAACGCATTGATATTTTGTTAAAAATTCATCAATATAGTCTTTGCTTATGCCGTATACGCTCTGCCCCGTTACCATTTTATATTTGGCGATATTATCTGTATCCTTCGCGTTAAAGCTTATAAATTTTGCACTCGAGCTTTCATTTTCAACCGACAGCGTGTAAACGCCTTCCGCGCCCAAAAACATAGCTTTTTGCGCTCTGCCAAAATATAGAGCCATAAAAACAACCAATATTGCCACTATCACGCCTTTTGCCATATAAAAAAATCCTTACCGCATATTACGGTAAAGATTATTTACTGTTTATTTGATTTTTAAACTTATTTTATCAATTTTTTTATTTTTTGGTAAGTGTTTTGATAAATCCGTCGTCATACATTGTTTTAAGCACCCCGTACGACACCGCTCCGCCAAGCGTAAGTGCTTTATAAAGCTGCTCACTTGTAAAGGTATCGCGCCGCTTTCTTCCGCGGTAAACCCTATCATAGCACGCCTTATGTGCTTTAGCGCACTTTTTAGCAAGAATTACGTCTTCTATATTTTTGCCCGCTTTGGCGCGCGCACCTTCAATCTGCGGCAAATCGCTAATGCTTATAAACGGCAAAACGTTTGCGCTTTTTAAGTGCATTACTTCGGCAAATTCTTCAACGTCGTCGTTTACGTTAGGTAGGTCAAAAATCTGCACGGGGCTTGATATATATGCCCCGTATGCAGTAAGCAAGGGCTGGGTTAAGCCAAACAGGCACTCATCAAGCGTGTTGCCCGTCAGCATTTGCAAAACCCGCGCAGAGTAATAGCTTGGCGACAGATAAATTTGGGGCTCTATATAAATTGCCTTTGCAATGATTATTTGCGCCACGATAGAAACTGCATACATATTTTCTTCCGTAACGCCGCCAATAAGACCCGTTGCTGACGTGATAAGGCTCTCTATCCCGTCAAGCTTTTGCTTGTCATAATCGGCATGGTTTAGCTTAAGCTCTAAAAACTGAAGATTTTTTGAAGCGATAAATGAAAGCGCGTCGGCAACGTGATTCTTTTTTAAACGCTTATAAAGATTAACGTCCAGCACGACGTAATCGTATAGCCCAAGGCACAAGTTATTGCCGCTTACGCCTTGAAAGCATTTGTCCTTACAAAACAAGGGCGCAAACACGCCTTGGTTTGGGATTGCAAGCTTTTTGGTCGGTATATCCTTACAGGATAACAAAAGCGCATCTAAAAAATCAACGCCCCCCACGCCGATAATTAAGCTTCCGCCGGATAAATCAATGCTCCTTATCGACTGCACGTTATCAACGGCAAAGGCATCACAAAAAATACCCTTAAGCGATAAAGTGTCCTTTATAAGCTTGGCGGTGGAAAGATAATTTTGCTCGGTGCTGACAATTTTGACGGGCATTTTTAAAGATACGCCGCTACCGCTACTGCTAACGCATTTGGCAACAATTTCGGTCACAAAGTTTACGTAATCGCCAATAAACAGCCTGTCCTTAAAAGGGGGCTGGGCTAAAATATTGGATAAAAATCTGCTTTTTTCCGCCATAATTCACCTAAAAATTGCCTGTGCGTTAACTTATAGTGGTATATTAACCTAAAAGACGGAAAAAGTCAAGCAAGCAAGGGGTTTAAGCCGTTTAAAAGGTTAAAAGCAGGCGCTTTAGCCCCCAAAAAAAAGAAATTTGACAAATTAACTATAAATTTTGGGCTAAACTATTGCCTTTTACAAAATTTGTGGTATAATCAATATATAACATACTACGGAGGAAATTATGAATAAAAGTGAATTTATTAGAAGACTCGCCGATAAGCAAGGCGTAACAATTAAAGAGGCTGAAGAAAATTTTGTTGCTTTCGTTGATACCTTAACAGATTGCTTAAAGGGCGGTGACTACGTTCACATTTCTGGTTTTGCTACCTTTGAAGTAAAAGAAAAGGACGCGCGCGACGGCGTTAACCCTAAAACAAAAGAAAGAATCGTTATCCCTGGCTGTAACTCACCAACAGTTAAGTTCAGCAAGGCATACAAAGAACTTTTTAACTAATGATTTAAACACTTGCATCTGCAAGTGTTTTTTAACAAAAGATTTACTCAATATATTGATTATGAAGATTTTTGCAGAACGCTTTAAAGAATTACGCACAGAAAGAAAGTTAAGCCAGCAAGACGTCGCTAAAGAGCTTGGCGTTAGCCCTTCGGTTGTTTGCTACTGGGAAACCGACCGTAGCGAACCAACCGCCCCAAACATTGTCAAAATTGCCGAGTTTTTTGACGCCAGCGCAGACTATCTGTTGGGTATTAAAAACTATTAACACTAAAAAAAGCAGGTTTTTTGACCTGCTTTTTTTAATTGTTTTATTTAAAAAAGTGCCATTTATCGACCTATAGAAGGACTTTTTGCTTACACCCCGCATTTTGCACCGATTTTTATAAGCGAAGATAAAGCTTCGTTAAGCTCATACCGCGTAACGTCTGTTAAGATTGTGTTTTTTAAGTGCTTAACAACTCTTTCGCAAAACTCAATTTCGGCAAGTGTCACGGGCGGAACGGGCTTTTGCTTTAATTCCTTGATATATTCTTCAAGCTTAAAATAGTTCACCCTGTCGTCAAGGCGGGGCTTTTTTATGCAAAGCTTGTCGGTTTTAAGCTTAAGCACGGGTAAATTGTTTTTATCAAGTGGGAATTCTTCTATATCGGCAACGACCGGGCAAAGTGTTGCCGTTACTTCTTCCCTGGTGTGCCAGCGCGCAATGCAAATTAACAACACAAAAACGAAAAAGGCCGCGTATAAGCCGATTATCACACCAAACGTTAATAAAACCGCCCGTATTAAATGGCGTAAGCTTTCAAAATACGTACCCCCGTTTTTAAAGCCAAGCTGTGCTAAATAATATAGTGCGATACCAGATAAAACCCAAAAAACAATAAGCCATGCTCTAATTTTAGGATACCCATAAACCAAAGCGGTTATCGTAACGGATAAAACGCTTAACACGCTAAATAAGATAATAGTCCACTTAAAAAGCTCGTAATAATTCAAGCTTTTAGCAAATATTGTTAACCACAACATAAAATTATTCATAACTCACCCAAAAAAAATTGTTGACAGCTTTTGTGTTTTTTATACCAAGCCGTCAACATTTATTATTTGGTTATGAAATCTAAAAAACCTTTTAACGCGCGTTCCCAATAAATTTCGTTATGGATACCGCCGTCCAAAAAGCTTTCAAAAACGCATTTTTCATCAATGCCGGCACAAGTTAATACACCTTTTATTTTGCTTGCGGTAAGCATTTGTTCATCAGGCGCATCGTATAGCATTTGTTCTAAAAAATCATCGGTATTTTTACCGCAATAAATATATATCTTTTGCGTATCATAATTTGGCATTATACCCTTTAAAAACCTTTGCCAATCATCTTTATAAAACAGCCCGCTTGCCGGCGAAAATGCCCCTATATGCCCGTAAACGCCACTATCGCGCAGTCCAAGATAAAGCGAAGCAAGCCCGCCCGAGCTTGCACCCAGGATTGTTACGTCATCGCGATTTTTGCTGACGTTAAAATTATCCCATACAAACGGCATTAAGGTTTCAAGCATAAAATCGCCTAAAGATTCAAGCTGTCCGTTTTCAAAATGACCGTATTCCCTTGAACCCATTTGGGTAAGCCTGCCAAAGCGCTGACTCATTGTAAGCTGTGTATCCCTTACGACTTCGCCTTCTCCATTGAATATACCAACCACAACGTAGTCAAGATAGTCCTTTCTTTCCGCCAGCGCTTTATCAAGCCCCCAGGAATTTGGTGCAGAGCATTTATAGACGTCAGCTTGCATCTCAAAGGCGTTTTGCCCGTCAAAAATATATATAACCTTATACTTTTCAGCGCGGGCCTTATCAAATGCGGGCGGCAGATAAACGTAAATTTTCTTTTCACCGTTTGCAAGGGATAAATCAAGGTTTTTGTTATCCTTTAATATATATTCCTTTATTTGTGCTTTATTAATAATTTCAGCTTCCATATCACACCAATTTTGTTGATTTAAGATAAAAATTGCCGTTTACAGGCTTATAGCCCCACTTTTTTAATAATAAGCTATAGCGCCGCGTTAGATAAAATGCTTAAGTACTCTGCTTCAACTATCGTTTTCGCCAAGCCGCTATTATAGTTTGCAATAAACAAATTCATAAGATAATCTACGCTTGAAACGTAGTCTGTAAGCGCCTTTGCCAGCTGGTCCAAGCTATCGATACTTGAAAAATCAAGCTTACGTGAAAGCTTTCCGCCGTCAATAAAATATTCAATGCCACTGCGGTACTTTTTTTCAATGGCAATAAGTGTTGTAAAAAACTGCGCAATAAGTTCAAGCAACACGTCGTTCGTGGTGCGAAGGCTTATTTTAAGCACACCCACGTTTAAGCCGTTGGGGAAAAGCTCCACGCTGTATCTTACGCGCGGACTATACTTATATTCGATTGCACTTAAAAAGTCGATAACCGATTGCTGTGTTCTTTCAACGCGCAGCCGTTGGTGGGCTTGCAAGCACCTGCCCGACAACAAAACTATTTGCTCAATACGCTTTGCAACCGTGTTAAAGCCTATATGCTCTGCCAAAATCTGGTCAACTATTTGTGAGCGCGACTTGCCTTCCTTAATAGCCAAACGGTCAACCGCGCTTATAACCTCATCGGTTAAGACCATACTATAAACACTTTTACCCATAACTTACCTTAATTTCATATTGTTTTAGTTAATTATACATTAAAAATTATTAAAAATCAATACAAATTATAAAAAAATAAGGTATTTATATCTTTTAGCCCAAACAAAAAAGCCCCAGCGTATGGGGCAAAAAAGGAAAGAAAATTATTAAAAGAGCTTTTCTGTTTATTTAAACGTGTAAAAGCACCTGACCTTGCTTTGCCTGACATAGTGGGCAGGTATCAAAAGCCTTTTCAGCAGTTGCTTCAAAGCCGCAGGCAGAGCATTTCCATTTTACCGGCTTTTCACGCTTGTACATGGTGTTTGCGTCCATTTGTTCAAAAAGGCTCATAAAAAGCTTATTGTGTGATTTTTCCACGTCGGAAAGCATCTTAAAGGTTGCGGCGATATCGTTAAAGCCTTCTTCCTTGGCGGTTTTTGCAAAGTCAAGATAAATTTTAACTTCGTCAGCCTCGTCTTCCGCGGCGAACAATAAATTGTCGGCTAAATCCCACTTTTGCTTGAACGGCGTACCCATACAAACGTCAATATTGGTGATTGTCTTGTTTGAAGCCTTTTGGATATGGGTGTACAAAATGCGCGCGTGATTGAACTCGTTATAAATAACCTTGTCGATAATTTCAGCAAGGCAGTTAAGGTTTTGCATGCGCGCGCCGTACTCGATAAATTTATACCGCGTTTGGGCCTGGCACTCGCCTGCAAAGCTACGCGCTAAATTGATATAGGTTTGACTGTCAATAAGTTGCATAAATAAAAAAACCTCCTGCCAAGATTATTGACAGAAGGCTTATTTTTATACCTTGCGGAAAATTTTAAATTTTATTTATACGCAGTTTTTTAAGAAGCTGTTTATTTTCAGCAACCACGCCGCCGCCAAGAACCGTTGCAACCTGCGCGTCGGCAAAAATGTTAGCGCGCATACCCATGGTTTGGCGGAAGTATTCTTCAAGCCCTTCAATCTTTGAAAGCCCGCCCGAAAAATACACGCCGTTTCTGCGGATATCGGCAGAAACTTCTGCAGGAAGCTTTGCTAAAACCATGCTGGTCACCTGAAAGATTTTATCAAAGAAAATCTTAAGCGGTTCTAAAACGTCGCGCGCGGACAAAAGGATAGAATCAGGTCTGCCGGTTGCCATTGATTGGCCGTGCACAACCATGCTTGTCGTGTCGCCTTCGATAAGACTGCAAACGCCGTGCATGATGTTTTCTGCGGTGAGTGAGCCGATTTTTAGCTGGAATTTTTCTTTAAGGTGGGTCATCAGCATTGAATCAAGCGTAAGTCCGCCAATGTTGACGGTAACGCCGCAAATAATGCCGTCTAAAGAAACCGCGGCAATTTCCGTTGTTCCACCGCCAATATCAACGATAAACGCAGGTGAAGCGTTTGTCATTGAAACGTTAAGCCCGATTGCCGTAAGCACAGGCGATTCGATAAACGCATAATCGCTTACGCCCGCGTCCTTTAAAACGCGTTCATACGCGCGAAGCCCTTTTTCGGTAACGCCGCACGGAACAGACATAACAACTGACGGTCTTGCAGAAAATTTGCGCACGGTGATTTTATTTAAAAAGCTTTCAAGCATCTTGCTTGCAGACCTTTCATCGGTGATATTTGAATCAAAAACGGGTGCGACAAGCTCGGTAGAATCGGTGGTCCTGCCAAGCAGCTTTTTAGCTTCAAGACCGACTGCCTTTACCTTTGATAAATCGTCAGACTGAAACGCAATAAGGCTTGGTTCAAACAAAACCACGTGCTGTCCTACCTGATAAATACTTGTGAAAGATGAACCCATATCTAACGCAATAGTATTGTTGCTCATTTTAGCTCCTTAAACGTTTGATTTATTTTTTCGATGGGAAGCCCCACCACGTTGTAAAAACTACCTTCAATTTCTTTAACTAAATTAAACCCGTCCTGTATGCCATAGCCGCCTGCCTTGTCAAGCCCTAATCCGCTGTCAACGTAAAGCTTTATATCTTTATCGGTAAGGCTGTTAAACTCAACGCGCGTCTTGTCAACGTCAACTATCAAAAGGTCTTTATCAACGATTGCAAAGCCTGTATAAACATAGTGGCTTTTGCCCGAAAGATTTTTTAAAAATTGGGCGTTAATCGACTTATTGGCGGGTTTACCTAAAATTTGCCCGTCCAAAACCACAATGGTATCCGCCCCTAAAGTAAGCTGTTTTGTGCGGCTAAAAACTTCAACCGCTTTTTGCTTTGCAAGCAGCTTAACGTACTCAACTGGCTCTAATTCATCGCAAACGGCTTCTTCCGTATTTGACGGTATAACCGTAAAGTCATAGCCGTGTTCGGCTAAAATTTCACGCCGGCGCGGTGATGCGCTTGCTAAAATAAAATGCTTCATAACTCACTTTTATCTAATACTTGTGCTAAATCTGCGTCAGCGTTGCCGCAACGGCGCTTTGCTCAAGCTTTAATTTATTATCATCCGGTAAAATTATATTTATTTTGTTAAGCTTTGGGAATTCTTCACTTAAAACCCTTTCAGCCATATCCTTTACAAGCCGCCCTGCCCCACCGACGAGTGCGCGGCCAAGCAGTAAAACGTGCTCAATCTGATAAAAATTAGCATAGTATGCTATCGCATAGCCAAGATATATGCCGATATCCTTAAAAATGCGTTCAAAGCGCGCATCGCCTGCCTTTGCCATATCCTGCACGACTTTAAGCTTTTCGGCTTGGGTTAAGCCATCATTAAAAGTAACGCCTGCAAGCTCGGCAAGCCTTATCACGCCGTCTTGCGAAAAGTATTTTGCACCAACGCCAAAGTCCTTGGACCACTCGTCCACGGGCGAATCTTCCTGCACGTCGATAGGGACGAAAGCAAGCTCGCTTAAAATATCGTCAATGCCGCCGTCCTTGTTTATGTAACCGCCAGCCTGGCTTGTGCCCATTGCTATACCCAAAACACAGCCCCTTTTGAGCTTGATTGCCCCTGCCAAGGCTGTTACGTCACCGTCGTTAGCGACCGTTATGGGTACGCCGAATTCTTCAGCAAGGTCGGTATAGATATTTTCAACGTGCGGCTTAAAGTCCTTTTTGTCAACCTTGATAAAAAGTGAAGCCACCTTAACCTTGTTATCTATATATACGCCCGCCGATGAAACGCCTATCGCATCAAGGCGCGGCAAATGACTTTTGGCTGTCAAAAATGCGGTACGTATCTCGTTTTTATGGTAATTATAGTCGGTTTTGGTCTTTGGCGACCAAACGACTTCTTCAGCGTAAACGACCTTTCCGTCAATGACTGCGGAAACCTTTCTGTCACTTCCGCCCGCGTCAAAGCCAATCCTGCACCCCTTCGTGTGACCGCCTATTTTAACGCTTGCACTACGCTTTTTAGGAAACTCATTTTGATTGCACCTTTCAACAATGAAGGGCCTTTCGTAAACGGTTGACATAAAATCGCTGTCAAACGCGCGGAGTCCGCCTTTTTTATAGGCGTTCTTGATATACTCAAAAATATAGTCCTTACCAAGGATTGTTATTTTGTATCCGCCTGCAATCCAAAGCGCGGTTTTAATAAGCCGCTCAATAATAAAAAGGTTTTCCATATACATGCTTGGGTCGGAAAAAATATCAAGCCCAAGCTGGTAATTATATCCGTTATGCCGATCAATACTAAAGTAAACCTTGTCAGGGCTTACACTTTTTTCAACCCTTTCCTTATAGTCCTTCAGAACAAGCGACAACGGCTTAAAGCTTTTATCGTAATGCAGTGTGTGTTTCATTTTACCCCTTTTATGCGCTTAAGGTGCGCAAAACTTTATGGGGTATTATATGATACACACAGCCAAATTGTTAACAAATTATACAAGGCTTACCTGGGCTTTAGCGTTAAGCGTCAAGTCGCTGAATTCGCGGTTAACGTATTTTATGTACCCTTCAGCCGCTATCATTGCGGCGTTATCCGTGCATAATGGCTTTGGCGGTAAAACGACTTTAATCGACCTATTGGCGCACTTTTTGGTAATTTGCTCACGCAAATATCCGTTTGCCGCAACGCCGCCGCCAACGGCAATGGTATGTACGCTATATTCGGTTGCGGCTTCAATAGCCTTATCAACCAAAATATCAAGCGCCGCCGATTGGAAGGAGCAAGCAAGGTCTGCTTTATTAAAATCTTCACCCTTTTGGTCGCGCTGGTGCTTGTAGTTTATAACCGCCGTTTTTAATCCGCTGTAAGAAAAGTTATAGCCGCCCAAACCTTTAAGCATTTTAGGCAAGGCAATATTATTTTGACCTTGCTTTGCTAAATTTTCAACGTTAGGTCCACCCGGGTATGATAGCCCCAAAACGCGGGCAACCTTATCAAAGGCTTCACCAACGGCATCGTCAAGCGTGCCTCCTAAAAGCTTAAGCTTTTGATAGTCTTCAACAACGGTGACTGCCGTATGTCCGCCCGACGCCAAAAGCCCGATAAAGGGTGGCTTTAGCTCGGTATCAGCAAGATAAGCCGCCGCCATGTGTCCCCTAATGTGGCTTACGCCGATAAGCGGAACGGAAAGTGAAAACGCCAACGCCTTTGCGTAAGATAACCCAACAAGCAGCGCACCTAAAAGCCCTGCACCGTAGGTTACGGCAATAGCGTCGATATCGCTAAATTTTAGCCCCGCTTTTTTAAGCGCGCCGTTAACCGCGTCTGACACGGCGTCTGTATGCGCGCGTGAAGCAATTTCGGGTACAACGCCGCCGTACTTCGCCTGCTCTACGCTAGAGCTTATAATTTCCTGCGCCAAAATAACCCTACCGCCCTGAACGAGCGCGGCAGCAGTTTCGTCACAAGAAGATTCTATGCCTAAAATGATAGGATTTTCTTTTATGGGTAATTGGTTTATTTTTTCAAAATAATCCATAAAACACCTTGTTAATCGACTATAGCCTTGTTTTTTTGAAAGCGGCTATATTAAGTGCGTTTTAAATATTCAACGATAAACCCGTCGATATCCCCGTCCATTACAGCCTGGATATTACCTGTTTCATACCCCGTGCGGTGGTCCTTAACCATCGTGTACGGGCAGAAAACGTAGCTGCGAATCTGGCTGCCAAACTCAATTTTTTTGATATCGCCCTTAAGCTCCTGCGCTTCCTGCATACGCTCGGATTCGCGTTTTTCAACAAGCTTGCTTATAAGCATTTTCATAGCCTGCTCACGGTTTTGCACCTGGCTTCTTTCGTTCTGGCAAGCAACGATTATACCCGTCGGTAAGTGGGTTATACGTATTGCAGATTCTGTTTTATTAACGTGCTGACCGCCTGCCCCTGACGAACGGTAGGTATCAACCTTAAGCTCTTCAGGACGGATTTGGATTTCGTCCGAATTGTCAATTTCGGGCATTACTTCTAAAGAAGCAAAAGACGTGTGTCTTCTTGCGTTAGCGTCAAAGGGCGAAATCCTGACAAGCCTATGCACGCCCTTTTCAGCCTTCAGATAGCCGTAAGCGTTTTCGCCTTCAATCTTAAAGCTTACGCTTTTAAGCCCTGCGTCGTCACCGGCTAAACGGTCAAGCTCGGTCAGCTTATAGCCGTGCTTTTCGGCATAGCAAATGTAAAGCCTGTAAAGCATTTCGGTCCAGTCGCACGCTTCCGTGCCGCCTGCGCCCGCGTGTAAGGACATAATGGCGTTCAAATCGTCATACTTGCCCTTTAGCAAGGTCTGAAGCCTAATCTCTTCGATTTCCTTTTCAGCGGCGACAAGCTCCTTATCGATTTCAGGCAAAAAGCTGTCGTCGTCTTCAAGAGCGGCAAGCTCAACAAGCTCTTCCGCGTCGGCAATCGTTTTATAGCTTTCATCTATCAAGGAAATTTTACGCCTTAATGCTTGTGCCTTTCTCGCAAGCTCGGTCGAGCGCGCCAAATCACCCCAAACTTCAGGGTTTTGCTGTTCGGCTTCAATCTCGATAAGTTGCTTTCTTGCATTTTCTATATCAAGCGCGTTTTTGGCTTCATCAAGGATTGATTTAAGCTCTTTAAATTTTTCGTAATATAAATCGGTTCTAATCATAAAATTATGGTTAATTGGTCGATAATCGCCCTATAGCGGGCTTTTTATCAATTATCTGCCACAGCAGTTCTTATATTTTTTGCCGCTGCCGCATGGGCAAGGATCGTTTCTGCCGGGGGCTTTTTCAACCTTAATCGGGTTGGAAACCTGTGGCGAAAGATGGCTCTTTGACATATTGTACGTCTTGTTTTGCACTTCCTTTGACGGCATGCGTTCAATATTGACCTTAAGCTTTAATAAAACCCTGATGGTTTCTTCCCTGATGGCTTCGGTCATTTCTTCGAACATTTCGTGACCTTCTTTCTTGAAGGCGTTGAGTGGGTTTTCGTTAGCGTAAGAACGTAAAGATATACCGCGTTTTAACTTATCCATTGCGTCAATATGGTCAATCCAACGCTTATCAACGGTCTTTAAAAGGATTATGCGTTCGACTTCGTAAAAGTCAACGCCGCGCGTTTTATGCTCTTCAATTCTTTCTTCGTACTGACGGATTGTTTCTTCAACGCATTTATCTAAAAGCTTATCGTAATATAAGCGTTCTAAATCTTCGTCGGTGATAAGGTTTGTTTCGGGAACTAACGCAAAGCGTTCTAATGCTTCGTTAATCTTATCCTTGTTCCAGGTTGCAGGCTTATCAGGGTCAGGGATACCGTCAACCAAGATATCGGCAATATAGTCGGGGATAAACTTCAAAACGTCGTCGTGAACGTTTTCACCGCGTAAAACCTTCATACGTTCAGCGTACATAACGTGGCGTTGGGTGTTCATAACGTTATCGTATTCGATAAGGTGTCTTCTGGCGCTGAAGTTTCTGCCTTCAATGTTGCGTTGGGCGTTTTCAATACCGCGTGAAAGCATCTTTGCTGAAAGCGGCATATCTTCGTCCATCTTGAACATTTTATACATAGACTGCATTCTTTCCCCGCCGAAGCGTGAAGCAAGCTCGTCTTCAAGCGAAATATAGAAAACCGATGAACCCGGGTCACCTTGACGGCCGGCACGACCACGCAACTGGTTGTCGATACGGCGTGATTCGTGACGCTCTGTACCGATAATCCTTAAGCCACCTGCAGCAACGACTTCCTTCTTTTGCTGCTCGGTAACCTGCGCGTGCTTTTCGTGTAGCTCTGCATATTTTGCGCGCAGGGCTTTAATGTTTTCAGGTACGTTTTGGACAAACGATACTGCAAGCTCGATATCTTCGTCCTGATAGCCAAGATTTCTTAAATCTTGTTTAGCCATAAATTCAGGGTTACCGCCAAGCAAAATGTCGGTACCACGACCAGCCATGTTGGTTGCGATTGTAACCGCACCCTTCTGCCCGGCCTGTGCGATAATTTCAGCTTCGCGGCGGTGGTTTTTAGCGTTTAAGATATTGTGCTTGATTCTCTCGCGTAAGAGCGCGCGTGAAATAAGCTCTGACTTTTCAACGGTAACCGTACCAACAAGGATTGGCTGACCCTTTTCGTGGTGGCGCTTGATATCTTCAACGAGCGCGCGGATTTTACCCTTTTCGGTTGGGTAAACCACGTCGTTTTCGTCAACCCTAATCATTTGCTTGTTGGTTGGGATTTCTAAAACGTCAAGCCCGTAAATGGTCTTGAATTCTTCTTCTTCGGTTTTAGCAGTACCCGTCATGCCCGACAATTTGCGGTACAGGCGGAAATAGTTCTGGAAGGTAATGGTTGCAAGGGTTTTGTTTTCGCTTCTTACCACAACGCCTTCCTTTGCTTCGATTGCCTGGTGAAGACCTTCAGAGTATCTTCTGCCCTGCATCAAACGGCCCGTGAATTCGTCAACGATGACGATTTCGCCGTCCTGCACGATATAGTCGTTATCGCGCTTGAAGATATGGTGTGCCTTAAGTGCTTGTTGGATATGGTGGTTAAGGTCAGCGTTTTCAACGTCGGCAAGGTTTTCAATGCCGAAAAATCTTTCAGCCTTGTTTGAGCCTTGCTCGGTTATCTGGATAGATTTTTCCTTTTCATCCAAGGTGTAATCTTCATCACGGCGAAGGGTGCGGACAAAGCGGTTTGCATCAATATACAGCTGTGAAGACTCCCCGCCCTTACCTGAAATAATCAAAGGCGTTCTTGCTTCGTCTATTAAGATTGAGTCGACTTCGTCCACGATTGCAAAGTCAAGCCCGCGTTGAACCATTTCTGAAAGGTTAACCTTAAGGTTATCGCGCAGATAGTCAAAGCCGAACTCGTTATTCGTGCCGTAGGTTATGTCGCAGGCGTAAGCCTTACGCTTTTCGTTATCGTCCATACCGTGTACGTTAACACCAACCGTAAGCCCTAAAAAGCGGTAAATTTTACCCATCCACTCGGCGTCACGTTTTGCAAGATAATCGTTGACGGTAACGATATGCACGCCCTTACCTGAAAGCGCGTTTAAGTATGCCGGCAAGGTTTCCATCAAGGTTTTACCTTCACCTGTTTTAAGCTCGGCAACACGGCCTTGGTGAGCGCAGATACCACCCATAACCTGCACCTTGTAGTGGCGCATATTGAGCACGCGGTAGCTTGCTTCACGCACAAGGGCGAAAGCATCGTATAAAATATCGTCTAAAGTTTCGCCGTTTTTCAAGCGTTCCTTAAGCTTTGGCGTTTGTTCTTTGAGCTCTTGCTCGGTCATGGCTTCGTACGTTGGTGAAAGGGCTAAAACCTTTTCTGCCATTTGGTTAAGCTTTTTTAAGCTTTTTCTTGAATCGGATTCTAAAAAATATCTAATGAGTCCCATGGTTCAACCTTTTTGCTTTATTTTTTGCTTTAATTTATTTAATATTTCTATTAGAAAACAAAATCTTACACTTTATAATACTATATTTTAGTGATTAAGTAAAGGCAATCTGGCAAATTTTTTATTAAAAATAAAAAAAATGGCGCGTGGCCATTTGTTTTTTTGTCATTTTTGATTGTTTTTGTCCTTTTTGCAATATTTTATACTTTTTTCAAAAAACGGCTTTTGATTATTAACTAAATGCGCTTTACAACCGAAGCAACCGTCAAAAGATACACAGACTTTGCGCCTTTATCTTTAAGCTTTTCAGCTAGCGCGTGTGCCGTTGCGCCCGTTGTCAATACGTCGTCAACGATTAATATGCGTTTATCCTTTACGGCTTTAGCGTCAATCACCTTAAAGCATTTTAGAAGGTTTTCTTGCCGTGCTTTTTTATTTAAGGATTCCTGCTTTGGGGTGTCTTTATGCTTGATAAGCGGGGCTATAAGTCGATTATCCGTTAGTTTTGCAAGCTCCTTTGCCAAAAGATAGGCTTGGTTAAAGCCGCGCTTTAGCTCTGATTTTTCACTCATCGGCACAAAGGTTATTGCATCGGGTGCAAAAAAGTTTTTAACGTAAACTTCCTTTAAATAGGGCGCGATAATTTCTGCAAGGTACTGCTTGTTTGCATACTTTAGGTCTTTAATTAGCTTTTCAGCACCGCCCGTGTAGATAAAAGCACTCCTTGCCTTATCGACAGCCCACTCGCCCTTGCAGGAATCACACCGCGACGTTGAAACGTTGACCTTACGCCCGCAGGTTTCGCAAACTATATTGTCGTTAAGGGTTATACTTTTAAAGCAAGACTCGCAAAAATCCTTTCCATCAAAAATCTCGCACCCACATAAATTACAGGTAAGGTGCTTATTAAATAAAATACCATCGGCCTTTATAAGAAGATTTTTGAAAAAGTTTTTAAGCTTCATAAATTTGTCGAATTTTGTATAAGTTAAAAAAAAGTGCGCACAATATGGTTAAAGGGGGGGAAAGCTTCAGGCAACTGAAGGATTTGAAATGAGAGAAAATCAAAGAGATAATAAGACTAACGAAAAGTCAAAATCTAATTCTAAAAGCAAAAACTGCAAGTAAGGATTTAGGTAAGTTAAAATCACAATTCGACCCAAGCGGTAGCTATACGGGCGTTGACTATGACGATAAATATTCCACACCCGTGCAGGACGCGGACGATTTGTGATAATATTTAGTTGGCGGTGCTAATAAAGCACCGCCCTTTTTTTAAAATTTTAACCCATTTTACCCAAAAAACCGAATTAATCGACTTATAGGGCAACTTTTACTTTTCTTTAAGCTTTGATAATACGTCATTGAAATGCTTTGGTAGCGGTGCAGTAAACGTCATTTCTTCACCCGTTCTTGGATGGATAAAGGTTAGTTTGTGGGCGTGCAGAAGCTGACCTTCAAGCTCAAACTTCTGTTTTTTGCTACCGTATTTTTTATCCCCCACGATTGGCAGATTTAAATGCTTACAATGCACGCGTATCTGGTGGGTGCGGCCTGTCTTTAAGGAAAATTCCATCAAAGTAAACCCTTGATATTTTTTAATAACGGTATATTCGGTTACGGCTTGTCTTCCCTTAACGCTTGAAACCGCCATAAGCTTTCTATCCTTGTCGCTACGGGTGATAAGTGTGTCTATAAGCCCGTTATCGCACTTTGGCGCACCTTCAACAAGGGCAAGATAAATGCGTTTACAGGTCTTTTTTTCAATCTGCTTTGCCAAGGATAAATGCGCCGTATCGTTTTTTGCAACGACCAATAAGCCCGACGTATCCTTGTCAATCCTATGTACTATCCCAGGCCTTATAACGCCGTTTATGCTACTTAATTTATCAAGGTGATAAAGTAGCGCGTTAACAAGCGTGCCGCCGTTTGTGCCGCCGCCTGCGTGCACAGTCAAACCTTGTGGCTTATTGATAACTGCAATATCGTCATCCTGATACACGATATCAATGCTTATATCCTGCGGCGTTAAGTCAAGCTCAACAGGCTCATCTAAAGCAATTTCAATAACGTCGCCGGCTTTCAGGCTGTCCCCTGCCTTACAAGGCTTACCGTTAAGGGTTATCTTGTTATCTTCAATAAGCTTTTTTATGCGTGAGCGCGTAAGTTCCGTCTTTTCGCACACAAATAAATCAAGTCGCTTTTCAGGCGAAGCGACTTGTAATACACTATTTGTCATTCGGCTTTTCCTTCTTTTTAAATATTGCGTCTTTATCAAGGAACAGGAAGTAAAAAACAATCATAACGCCGCCAACCGATATTGCAATATCTGCAACGTTACAGCTAAAGCTTACAAAATAGAAGTTCATACCGATAAAGTCGCGCACGGCTTTAAACGCAAGGCGGTCAATAAAATTGCCAAGCGCACCCGAAGCAATAAGCGCTAGCGAAATATTAAGCCATTTACTGTTATCCTTTTTAAAGATAAAGTAAAGCACTAAAATTGCCATCGTTAAAACGGTTAAGCAAATAAAGAAAGCTTGCGCCCAGCCCTTGTCGGCAAGCATGGAAAGCGCTGCACCAGGGTTCATTGAAACCTGCTCGATAGACAGCACGTTTTTAATTATCGTAATGCGCTCGTACGACGCGGAATCAACAATCGCCTTTGAAACCTGGTCAAGTATCAGCGCGACAAAAAATATTATTGCGTAAATCATAAATACCTTTTTTAATTTTTATATACCAAGCTCCTTTAAAAGCTCGGATAAGTCAAGTGGGGTTGTGGGGTTAACGGCTTCATCCAAGTCAAACGTCGGTAGGTCTTTTCGTTCAGCGCTATTTATAAAGTCTTCAAATTCCTTACTGATTGGTTTATCGTTACGGACAATTTTGCCGTCATCTGACAGCTTTTGTTCAATTTTTTGCGCTACGTCCTTAACTTTAAACGACCCTTCGGCATCAAGACCAGTTAAACAATCAATAAGCCATTTAGAAGCTTCTGCCTTGTTTTTATCCATTTCTTCGCTGTAATAAGCGCGGTATTTTTGGGCTAAAAGCTTGATTGATTTAAGCTCCAGCATATACTTATAAGCGGTTGCTTTATTAATAGCATCTGCTTCCTTATCCGCGTTAAGCAGTCTTTCTGCGCTCTTATTAGCGTCACGGCGGTAAGCTTCAAGCTCAACGCTTAACGCCCTTATCTTTGATGAAAGCTCAAAGTTTTGGTCAAGCAGGTCCTGGTTTTCCTGCTCTAATTGAGAAAGCCTTTCTTCCTTCATACCTTGGTGTTCCTTATCTTTTTAATCATGCTGTCTTTAAGCTCATAAAGCCCGTCAGACAGGTCAACCTTATAGATATGCGGATTGTCAATACGTCTGTATTCATCCCAAAAGCTTTCTCTTTCGGCGCGGGCGTAAGAACAGATTTCTTCCAAGGTCGGCTTTTTACCAACACGCTTGCCCTTGTCCATAATAAGCACGGAAAGCTCACGCAAGGTGTATTCGCCAGGCTCAAGCGTAATTGATTTCCATCTTTCGGTCGGGTGCGTAAGGGTTAAAGGTTTTTGGGTGTCAAAGGATTCTTCCCTTAACGCAATAAGGTCTGCAAACGCCATACCGTCCTTATCGTAAACCCTGTAAAGGGTTTTAAAGCCCGGGTTGGTCGTTTTTATGCTGTTATCTGAAAGCTTGATTTTAGGGATAAATTTTCCGTTTTCCAAAGCGGCGGCAAGCTTGTAAACACCGCCAAGGGCAGGCATTTCGCCACCCGTTATAAGCTTTGTACCAACGCCCCAAACGTCAATGCGCGCGCCTTGGGCTTTAAGCGACATAATAAGCTTATCGTCTAAATCGCCGGAAGCGCAGATTTTAACGTAATCATACCCAGCATCGTCAAGCATTTTGCGCGCTTGCTTTGTAAGATACGCCAAGTCGCCGCTGTCAATACGGATACCAACGGGCCTGTGCCCCCTTTCAACAAGATAGTCAAAGCACTTTATGGCGTTAGGGACACCGCTTTTTAAGGTGTCGTAGGTATCAACAAGAAGTAGCGTTGCGTCGGGATATACGTCTGCGTAAGCCTTGAAGGCTTCAAGCTCACTTGAAAACCCCATAATCCAGCTGTGCGCCTGCGTACCCGATAGCTTAATACCAAACATCTGACCTGCTAACACGTTGGACGTTGAGCCGCACCCGCCGATAACCGACGCCCTTGTGCCGTAAATACCTGCGTCTGGGCCCTGGGCGCGCCTTAAGCCAAATTCCATAACCGCGTCGTCACCTGCCGCATAGCAAACCTTTGCCGCCTTGCTGGCAATAAGCGTTTGGTGGTTTAATATATTCAAAATTGCAGTTTCAACAAGCTGGGCTTCCAAAACGTTGCTTTTGATAATCAAAACAGGCTCGTCAGGGAAAACGACAGTGCCTTCCTTTACGGCGTAAACCTGACCTGTGAATTTAAAATTCCTTAAAAATTCCAAAAATTCACCGTCAAAGGTGTTCAAGCTTTCAAGGTATTTGATATCGTCATCGTTAAAGTTGATATTTTCAAGATAATCTATAACCTGCTCAAGCCCGGCAGAAACCGAATAGGTAATAAGTGCGTTTCTGCGGAAGAACACGTCAAACACAACGACTTCATCAGTCTTTTTTTGCTTGAAGTAGCCGTACATCATAGTCAGCTCATAAAAGTCTGTAAGCAAGGTCAAATTTCTCATAAAATCTTCCTTTCTAAACAATATCTTGTTTAGAGCATCAATTATTAACTCATTATATCATACCGCACGGCAAAAATAAAGGGTTTTAGCCGTTTTTTTTGTTTTTGTTTTTTTGTAAGACTAAAATCCTTGCAAAAAAGCACGAAAAAGCCCAAAGGCTAACACCCTTGGGCAAGGTTTATTTTGCTATAACTTCAACGCCAAGGCTAATCCTTAATCCCAAATCAACACGCTTCATAACGTTTTCGGGCAGATAGCCAATGCGTTCTTTAAGTCTGCGCTTGTCAATCGTGCGGATTTGCTCAAGCAGGATTACGGAATCCTTTTGCAGTCCGTAATCAAGGGCAGAAAGCTCTATATGGGTGGGTAGCTTTGCTTTGTCAAGCTTACTTGTTATAGCGGCGGCAATAACCGTTGGGCTATACTTGTTGCCTATATCGTTTTGCACCACCAAAACGGGGCGCACGCCACCTTGCTCGCTGCCAAAAACAGGGCTTAAATCCGCATAATACAGTTCACCGCGTTTTATCATACTTACCTTCAAAGCGGATTGTCCCCTTATATTTTATGCTTTTTTATATCCGCTTGGTAATAATTGTTGCCAGCTTTTTGTAATTTATACCTTTATAAAAGCAAGTCTATAAGCGTTGCGCGTAAAGCGTTATCCTTTTCGTAACCAAAAACGCGCTCTTCCTTTTTAGTTGGGTTTTCAAAGCGCTTGTATCCGTTCTGGTCGATATATACGATAGTATCAGCCAAAAACAATGCTTCGTCAATGGTGTGGGTAATTATAATCGTCGTGCGTGGGGACGCGCTGATAAGGTCGTTATACACGCCCATAATACGCTTTTTCAAGCCTAAATCCAAAGATGAAAAGGGCTCGTCACAAAGGATTGTGTCGGACGGATAACAAAAGGCACGCGCTAAAGAAACCCTTTGCATTTCCCCGCCCGAAAGCTTATCGGCGCGCTTATCTAAAAATTGGGTGATTTCAGTAAGCTTTGAATACTTTTCAATAGTGTTTTGTAAATCATCGCCCAAATTGCTACCCGATAGTGCGTAAAGCAAATTTTCCTTTACGGTTAAAAAGGGCAAAAGGCGCGGCTCTTGGAAAACGTAAGATATCCTGCCAAAGCCTGAAATCTCGCCTTCAAAGTCGGTAAGGCGGGCTATCATTTTAAAAAGAGTCGTTTTACCAATGCCTGATTTACCTATAATTGCAGTCGTTTTATCTTTGTCAAATTCAAGGGTTAAATTGTCGAAAATCGACCTATTGCCCCACTTTTTAGAAACGTTAATTAGCTTTGGCATATTTTAATCTCCTGAATAAGCGTCTTAAAAGCTTTAACAAAACTTCTAAAAGATAGCTTAAAATTATTGCAGCCACCGTGTATGCAAACAAGGTTGCCGTCTCTAAATTTGCCTTGGCGTTTTGCATAAGCCTTCCTAAGCTGTTTGCCGTTGCAGCTAAAGCTTCAGCCGCAACGATAAGCTTTAAGTTTAAGGAAAGCGCGTTTACCGCATCGGAAAAAATCTTATCGCTAACGTAGGGCAGATAAAGCTTAAATACCTTAACCTTTGTCGGCACGTTATACACGGCTGACATTTCCAAAAGCTTTTTATCGCAAGATTTTATCGCCGTTAAGATTGAAGCGTACATCGTGGGGAATATAACCGCCGTTGCAACAATCATAGGGCTTATTTTTGACGAAAACCATATAAGGCATAAAAAGATTATACTCATGGTTGGCGTTGCGCGTACAAGCACTACAATGGGATAGAAAAATCTATCAAAAAAGTCTGACAGGCTTGATAAAAGCGCAAGCGCGGTTGCCAATAAAAAAGCAATACTAAAGGACAAAAATGCCCTTAACAAGCTATTGGCAACGCCCCTTAAAAAGGCTGAAGTCGTGAAGACTTCAAGCATTTTTGTAATTGTATCCGCAGGCGTGGGCACGATAATGGGTATGCCCATGCAAACGGCAATAATATGCCACGCCCCAATAACTATAACTATTGCAATAAACGGCGCAAGCTTTGTAAATACTTTGTTCATTTTATTACATTAAATAGAATCCGTCGTCGGGAAGCTTTCCACCGATAAACTTTGCGTCATAATCTAAAATCGCCTGATAGTAAAGCTCAAGTTTAGCCTTTATCTGGCTTGCTGTCTCATGACGGAGATTGCAACGGTTCAAAACTTCGCTTGTAAAGTTAATCGCGATTGAGCTTTCGTACCTAGCAAAAGTATCCTTAATGGTTGACGCGTTATCGTAAACGTAAGTTAAATTGCTTGTTAATTTTTCATTAAGTGCGGCTATAAGCCCGTTATCGTTATAAACGCTGCTTTTTACAACAATGCCCGCTTGGGTAAATGTGTCTTCACCGATATAGCTTTCCCAAACGTCCTGAAGGTTCATAACGATTTGACCGCCCGTTTTTAAAAGCGCACCCGTTACCGCAGGTTCACCTAAAACGCCGTAGTCTGCCTTGCCCGTTTTAAGCTGGGCGATAACGTCAGGACCGCCCGAAAAATATCTTAACGCAACCTTACCATCAACAGCAGTTTCGCTTTCAACGTATTCAATGTTGTTACGGTCTAAAATAAGCCTTAAGGTAATGTCAGGCGTACCTGCCTGTCCTGTGAGTGCAACAACCTTACCGACAAGGTCACTTGGGCTTGATAAAGCTTCAGCGCCAATCATATATAAAACGCCGAAAACGTTTACTGATAAAAGCTTGATATCAACGCCGTTATTATATAGCTTTGCCGCAACGTTGGTTGGCATAACGGCAATATCTGCTTCGCCCGATAAAATAGCCGCGTTTACAGCTTGCGCGTCGCTTACTATTTTATAAGTAATAGGATGGCCGTCAAGGTTAGTTACGCTGTGCATAAGCTCGTAAATTGCAAGGGTTGGCGCGCCGTCTGGCGTAACGACTTTAATCGTGTTTTTTGATTGTGTGCCGCTTGTACCAGAATTGTCGTTACATCCGACAAGGGCTAATGATAGTGATAAAACTAAAGCCAATAAAAGTGCAAATAATTTCTTCATAAACTCTCCTATATGTCGATTATCTTTATTTTTTATAATTTTAAGGGCTTTAATATCGCCCTGTATTTTCCTATTCGGAATCTGTTACCGCTGACTTGACCTTAACGTTTTCAAGCCGACCAAGCTTGCCTGTTAAGGCAGAAATCTGCTCGTTAGTACCGCGCACGATAACGCTTATTACGTTTATGCCGCGCTCATGGTCAGGCACACCCATACGCCCCAAAATAAGGGCTGCGTTATCTGATAAAAGACTTTGTACACGACCAACAACTTCTTTGTTTCTTTCAATAATTATGCCAATTACGCCTAACTTCATATAATCCCCCGTTACTTTTATGTTAAATAAATTGTAAATAAAAAACCGCCTTCGTTAAGAAAGCGGAATTGTCCTATCAAAATATAGCAACCGGCTTTGCAAAAGGTAAGGCCTTTAACAAGGGCAGTTGGCGTTTATTTGGTTATGACAAAACTTACTCTCCGAACGCATCATCAATACAGTTTTCTATATTATACACTATTTTTTGACCTTTGTAAATAATTTTCACATCAATTTTTGCCCCTTTTGTGGCGCGGCAAGCAATCTTTATTTTCAAAAAAGCCCGTTTAAGCCAAATTTGGGGCTTAAAAAATTGCAAACGCTTTTAATTTGGTGTATAATAGTAAAAAAAGCAATCGGAGATATTATTATGGCTTTAGTTAACACGAAAAAAATGTTTGAACAAGCTTATAAGCACGGCTTTGCTATCGGCGCTTTCAACGTAAACAACATGGAAATCGTTCAAGCAATCACCGAAGCTTGTAAAGAAGAAAAAGCACCTGTTATTTTACAGGTATCAAAGGGCGCAAGGGCTTACGCTAACCACACTTACCTTGTTAAGCTTGTAGAAGCTGCTGCTATTGAATGTCCTGAAATCCCAATCGCATTGCACCTTGACCACGGCCCAGACTTTGAAACCTGCAAGGCTTGCATTGACGGCGGCTTCACATCCGTTATGATTGACGGGTCTTCACACTCATTTAAAGAAAACATGGAAATCACCAAAAAGGTTGTTGATTACGCACACAAGTTTGGTGTAACCGTTGAAGGTGAGCTTGGTACTTTAGCAGGTATCGAAGACGAAGTCAGCCACGAAGTTGGTTCTTATACCCGCCCGGAAGAAGTTGAAGAATTCGTTAAATACACGGGCGTTGACTCACTTGCAATCGCAATCGGTACGTCACACGGTGCATATAAGTTCAAACCTGAACAATGCACGGTTAACGAAAAAGGTATTTTAGTTCCACCTGCACTCCGCTTTGACATTTTAGAAGAAGTTTCAAGAAGATTACCAAACTTCCCAATCGTTTTACACGGCTCATCTTCAGTTCCACAAGAATACGTTAAGATGGTTAACGAAAACGGCGGTCAAATGCCAAACGCTATCGGTGTGCCGGAAGAAGAACTCCGCCACGCTGCAAGACTTTCAGTTTGTAAGATTAATATCGACTCTGACTTAAGACTTGCTATGACAGGCACAATCAGAAAGTTCTTTAACGAACAACCTTCAAAATTTGACCCACGCGAATACTTAAAACCTGCACGCGCTAACATCAAGGAAGTTGTACGCCACAAATTAATTGACGTTTTAGGTTGCGCAGGCAAAGCTGACATCTGCAAATAATTATTAAAAATTTAAGCCGCTTTTGTAAAGCGGCTTTTTTGTTTGTATGAATACTAAAACAATATAAAAAGCCCCCTATAAGCCGTTAAACGCGCTTTTAGGGGGTGTTTTGTTTTTGATAAATTAAGCTTTTGTGATTGACTTAATTACGATTTGTGTATAAGGTACAACAAGGAAAGATTTTGTTTCTTCACCGTAAAGGTCCAAGAAATCTTCAACCTGTTCAGACGTCATTTCTTCGCCTTCTGTTGAAGCGCTGTGGCTATAATGTGTTTCGCCGTCTTCATCAATCCATTTGGTGATGAATTGGTTCTTGTACTGTTCGTTATCGCCTTCATAGAACCAAGTGGTAACCTTATTGCCGTTAACTTCTTGTTGAGCAAAGCTTGCAAGTGATGAAAGTTTAGCAATGCTTGATTTCTTTTCAACGTCGGTTGCAGCTTCAGCGTTAGCGTCGTCACTGGTAACCATACCGAAAACGCAGTATCTGTCGCTTGAGAAGGTACTTGCAGCACCTGAAGATAAGCAAACGATAACCGTGCCTTTTGCGGTGTTGTATTTTGATGATTCGCCGTCATCATAGTCACGCTTTAAAATAAGTGAGCCTTGTGTAACTGAAAGCTTGTTACCAATCCAACCGTTTTTAGCAAATTCGCCGTTGATTGGTTGTTTTGTATAAGCGTTTTCAACAAAATTGCCGTCAGCGTCATACTTGTAGCCGCCGAATTCAAGCCACTTGTCGCTTACGTTACTTACGCAAACGTTGTTATAGTAACCTTCTTCGCAAAGTGCGATAAAGTGTGCAACTGTTTCCGGTGCGAAGTTTAAATATAATTCCAAACCAACGATTGTGGTGATAACTTCTTCGCCAGCAGCGTCTTGGTAAGAAAGCTCAACCTTCATGCGTTGAATTTGGCTGCCGTTTTTGATTTCCTTCTTACAAGCGGTAAAAGCGAAAATGGTTACGAGCGCTAAAGTAAGCGCCATAATCTTAACTAATGTTCTTTTCATTACGTCCTCCGACAAGATAGCTTGTCTTAATATTATACTTTATTGCTGTAGTTTATTCTAAACTAAATTTTAACTTATGTCAAACACTTAAGCCCAAATTGGTGATTAAATGGCAAATTTATCCATAAAACCAACAAAAAAAGCTAAAATTATGCTAAACCGTTAAGCTCGTTTAAAAGTTGTTCAAGGTCTTCGCCGTGAGCGTTTGTTGCTTGTTCGATTGTTTCCTGGTGTGCAATAGCGCAGCCCAAGCAGTGCATACCGTGTCTGAATAAAATTTCAGCTGCGTTTTCATTGTACTGTAAAAGTTCAGAAATAAGTGTGTCCTTCGTGATTTTTTCCATAACGTCTCCTTATAGCCGCAAAAGCGCGGCAAAATTAGTTTGTTTATTTTATAAAATTTTATCAAAATCTTTGATTTTTTGCAAGTATTTTAATGCGATTATCGGCTTAATGGCACCATTTAGCAAATTATAGTGCGGCTTTTTCACGCGCGTCGTTGATTATTTTAACGACAAGGTTTTTAAGCCATACAAAAATAAGGTCAACCGCAAGATAGATAAGCCCAAAGGTGATAGGCTCAACGTTAAAGCCGGTGTTTTGGGGGTTAAACAATAGGTTAACGCCTTCATAAAAGTAAACAACGACAACCATTACCACACAAGAGTATATCAGGTAAACGAAAAGCGTCCAGAACTTTTTGACGGGGATAAGCATCCATTTTTTGTATTTTTCGTCCCCAAAAAAGAAGAAAAGGTTGTTAACAAGTATGTCTGTTACCGCACCCATCGCAAGGCCCGTGACCAAAACCAAATCCCAAAACCCGGTGATATACATACCTAGGCCCCATATAAAAAAGAAGCAAACCGCACCGTTGAACCAGAACTTAACAAAAAGTGCTTTAAGCCATACTGGGATTTTTTCAAACTTATCGTGCTTATATGCCTTGATTTCGTTCTCGTCAACCTTGGGCGTATTTTCTTTATTTGCAGTAACAAGCGCGTCAATCGCGTCTTTATGGAGCGTGTAGCCTTGTTTATAGCTATCGTCCTTTTTGACGTATTTTTTTAAATTTTCGTTGGGACTGTATTTGGGTTTTTTACTCATTTTGTGCCGATAACGGGCTTATAGCCCTACTTTTTTTGAATTTTTATTTTTGATAAAATGTAAAGCGCAGAAACGTTTTTTAAAAATCTCTGCGCCTAATTTTAAGTTAATGATAAATTATTCTTCGCTTGAAAGCTCAATTTCACCAACGTTTTCGCTGTATTCAATTTCAATAGAAGTGTTAATCTTCTTTAATAATCTTGAGTAAAGCGGTAAAAGTGCAAGCATAACAAACCCTGCAATCATAATACCCATATGCCACTTAAGCATGCTTTGTGCCGACGTGATGTTTTCAGCAAAGATACCGGTTAAGTGTGATTCGTGTTTTTCAACACCCGTTTTAATGCAATTTTGATAGCCAATATTTGATAAAAGCACCAAAACTGACATCACTACAAATAAAACGATCATAACGATATTTGGCTTACTGCGTTTAGGGAAAGCATTAAGATAACAAACAAAGGATAAAAGTGAGAAAAGCATAATAACAAATTCAAACATACCCATGTTTGCAACGTTGATTGCAGCAGTCGTTTTTGAAATGTGCGTTAACTTAAACGTGTAAAGCACGTATGCCACAAAAAAGATAAGTAGCGGAATAATATGTGGGTTACGCTTTAACGAAACCACAAATTTTCTACCGGATTCCTTTAGCCTTGCGCCAAAGCTTACTTTATTTTTCTTTTCCATAATGCCCTACCTTATTGCCTTAGTAGTTTCTTTATCAAAGAAGTGTTTTGTTTTAAAATCAACCAAAATATCCGCACCCGTTTGGTATTCACACCAGTCGCGGAACTTAGCGGTTACGCGCTTATTGCCGATATGGCAGTGAACAAGCGTATTTTGACCTAAATTTTCAACGTTGATAACGTTTGCTTTGACAGCTTCACCCGGAACGATATTTTCAGGGCGAACGCCTAAAACGATTTCCTTGCCGACGTAAGAAGATAAAAGTGCTTTTTCTTCTTGAGATAATTGAACTGTGAATTCCGCATTAGAAAGCGTGCCGTCAGCGTTAACAGTTACATCAAAGAAGTTCATTGGCGGAAGCCCGATAAAGCTTGCAACAAAGATATTTGCAGGTGTATCGTAAAGCTCAAGCGGGGTGCCGATTTGTTGAACGTGCCCCATTGACATACAAACGATTCTGTCAGCAAGGGTTAAAGCTTCGGTCTGGTCGTGCGTAACGTATAAAATGGTTGCGTTCAAGCGTTTATGTAATAACATAATCTCACGACGGGTTGAGCCACGGAGCTTAGCATCAAGGTTGGATAAAGGCTCGTCAAACAAGAAAACCTTTGGGTTACGAACGATAGCACGCCCCATTGCAACACGTTGGCGTTGACCACCAGATAATTGACGTGGCTTTTTGTTAAGCTGGTCGGTAAGCCCTAAAATTTCAGCTGCCGCTAAAACCTTGCGGTGAATAACGTTTTTATCTTCTTTAGCAAGGGTTAATGAAAACGCCATGTTTTCGTAAACGGACATATGCCCGTAAAGCGCGTAGTTTTGGAAAACCATTGCGATATCACGGTTTTTAGGCGGCATTTGCGTTACGTCCTTACCGTCGATAATAAGATGACCTTTTGTGATGTCTTCAAGCCCCGCAACCATACGTAAGGTTGTTGACTTGCCACAGCCCGACGGGCCAACCAAAACGATAAATTCGCCGTCTTTAACGTCAAGGTTAAAGTCAAATACGGCTTGAACCTTGTTATCATAGATTTTATCCAGATGTTGTAATGATAGATTAGCCATATAAAACCCCTTTAAGCGTTAGCTTTTTCACTTTCAATAGCTTGTTGAAAGTTTTTAAGTTTTTTGCTGCGGATGATACCGATTACGCCGCCGGCAAAAAGTGCCGCTGCTGAAAGTGACAAATAAACGGTCATAAGCGCAAACTTACCAGCATTAATAACCGTGGATTCACCGTGAACTGCACGTAAAGCGTTTAACGGAATATAGAAAATCCTGACAATCTGAAGCGCGCCCAAAACGAGCATTACGATTGCAAAATTAAGCTTATAGTTTTTAACGCTTTCTGATGATAAAAATGCGATAAGCATGAAAACGAGATTATACAAAACCGAAGCACCTATCATTATTTTATAAAAATAAGTACCAACGTCGGTTTTATAAACGCAAACAAAATATAAAGCGTTGAATACGATTGATAACAGTGCAAGGTTTGCAGCAGCCTTGTTTTTATTATAACGCATCCTGTCAAGCTTTGCAACTGCGTCATTAGTTTTAACTTGTTCAGCTATAGGTTGATTGTTGTTTAAATTAGACATATATTTACCCCCTTAGCCTTGATTTTCCGTTTTGCCTGCTTCAATAAGTGCTCTTTCTTGTTTCACAAGTGAAACTTTCCAGACAACGTTGATAATAAGCAAGATAGATACAATTATAGGTAAAGCATGAGCAAAGAACCCAATATCAAACCAAAAGGTTGATTCAGTATAGGGATCAGTCTTATATATTTCTTCTGTCAAATATTTCCAGGTTTCAAAGTCAACCTGTAAAAATTGTGCTTTAAATTTTATAATATTTATATACGCCCAAATTGTGGACGCTAAACTTGCCGCTGTGTAAAGACCAACGGCAACGTAGTTTCCGATGTAATATTTTCTTCTTGTATGTGTGTTTGTGATAAACAACACTACCGCAATAAGGATAAGCGCAATACTGACGGCAATAAGAGATTCATTAAACGGTTGCATATCAAAATAAATCCATGCTCCTTCTACCTCAACAGCATAATGCGGATCTTCAGGATAAGGAACATAACGGAATAATTTATAAACGTCAGTCATGATACCAAGCGCGTACACAAAAGTCACTGCCGCACAAATAAGTGCAACAAGACATAAAATGCGCTGAAATTTAATTTGAGTTTTGAACATAGTTACCCTCGCGGTGCGTGGCACGGTTTGCCAACGATTGATTTTGTCAATTTATGCAAATACTTGCAATAATAAATTTTGTATTGATAAAAATTAAGGGGTTATTTGGTTGGGGGAAATCCCCCAACCAAGCCCTTATCAATGCTTAAAATTTAAGCATTATTTGTAAATTAACTAGTAGTTAATTATTTAGCGTAGAAAGTAAGAAGTCTTGTCCATGCATCTGATTTAACCTTAAGGTATACTGAACCGCCCCATGTTTCAGATACTAATGCAGCTGCTGCTGCAGGTGTAGCAACTTCTGCGCCAGCTAATTCGCTTAATGCAGCCCAACCACCACTGATTAAGTTAACTAAGCAGTTTGTGTTGTTCTTTGATTGAGAGAATTTACCGGAAGAAGCTAAGTTACCAAGAGCAGCAAGTCTGTCTTCTTCAGCTTTTGTTGTTGGTAAGTTTGTTGGGATTGATGTGTACCACATATTGTCGCAAACAGCGAGTTCCGGGTGTTTGATTGTACCAAAACCGATAGCTACAGCGATTTGTTGAGCGCCTTCACGACCAACAGCGTGTGTACATTGAACTTCGAATGCTTGTGACTTAGCAAATGAAAGTGTAGAACCTAATAATTGACGAGCATAGTTAGTGTAGTTACCACCCTTCTTAGCCCAGAGTTCTTCTTCGGTAGCATCAGCGATCATAGGCATTTGAACACCGTTGAAGTTGAATGTGTGGTACTTGTCAGCAACGTCTTCCCAAGTTTCAACAACTACGTTAGCGTTTTTAACTTTAATGAAAGCGTCTGGACCGTAAGACATAAGGATTTGACCTTGAACGCTGTAAGCGTAGTCAATAAGTGATAATGCAGCGTTGAGTTTGTCTTTGCTACCTTCAACACCAGCTTTAGAGATTGCCCAACCGTCGGTCTTAACTGAACGCCAGCTTTCTGTGAATCTCATGAATTTTTCAGTTTCGCCGCCGTCGTTCCAACGAGCAACAGGAACCATAACTGCCATGTATTTTTCGCCTTCTTGAAGCTTTGTAGCGTTCATGAGAGTTTGTGTTTGGTTGTAGTCATAGCTCATGAAACCACTGTCTTTTTCAAGATAGTTTGTAGATGTAGATGTACCTACGTTGTAGTCAGCAGAAATTAAACCTTCAGCCTTTAATGCGTTCATTCTTTCAAGTGCTTCGTATGTTGCAACTTCTTGACGAGCATCGTGGAGCATACCTTCAGAATCGAAGTAGAGATAGTCGTGTCTTGATTCAAGACCACGTACGCCGAATAATGAACCAGCGAATCTGAATAAGTCAACGCGACGTTGGTTGTTACCATCTTCACGTGAGAAGAGACCTTGGATAGAATCTGTACCGTTTAACGTTTGTGGGTTAGCTACTACGCAGCGGAGAAGTGCTGCTAATTCGTCAGCGTCCCAAGCAGCGTTTTGACCAGCGAAAAGGTCAGAACGTTTTGTGCCATAATAACCACCGTATGTTGCGTCGATGTAGTCACGGAGCATGTTAACAGCTTGAACACCTGTTAAGCTTGCTTCTGCGTTCATTCTAGCGATGATGTTGCCGTATGCAGCGTAGTTTTTAACAACCTTTTCTGTGCCGGAAGCGTCAGCTTTAACAACTTCAACTTCTACAGTACCGGATGTTGGCATGTATGGTGTGTAAATGCCTTTAACAACAGTCTTTGAAGCTTCTGCGGTGAAGTCGCCTTCGCCGTCGAGTAACTTAGCAAGATAGTCAACACGCATTAATGGCATACGTTCGATATCGTTAACGCCGTCGAAGTATGGTGAGAAGTAAATAGCGCCTGTTCTTGCGTCGCCTGTGATAGAAAGACGAACGATTGGGTTAGCTTCTAAGTAAGCCTTGAAGTTTGGCATTGCGTCTAAGTATTCAGCAATGTTTACGAGTTGGCCGTTTGCACCAGCTGTTTGTAAAACGCTTAATGAACCTGAAACCATGTCAACTTCGTTGAGCTTTTCTTGCCATACCTTGAATTCTTTTTCAGCAGAGCCAGCGCCTGTGAATAAGTTTGTGATCTTAACGTTAAGTGCTTTTTGAACTTGAACCCATGTTGGCTTTAAGTCGCCAGCGTGGTAAGTAACACCGTCAGCTAACGTGATGCCTTCGCCTGCTGTATCAGCATCGAATGCAAGACCTGTGTTAAGGTTGTTGTAACCTGTAGCCATGCGGAGTTCAGTACCTTCAGCATATTCCAATTTTGGAATTTCTGCTGGTGGTGTGGTGCCGCCATCGTCTGGTTTTTTGTCTTTACAACCAACAAGGCTGAAAGATAAAACAACAACGAGTGCCATTACTAAAGCTAGTAATTTTGATGTCTTCATATTTTCCTCCAAAAATATTATTGTTATCGGATTTGTCCGAATTAACCTAAATTATAAAATGATTAAAAAGTAAAATTTATTATGCGCATTTATTTAACGTGAATAAGTTTTAGATGCAAGCAAGGCGCGACATTTGTGAATTTTTGCAAGGGGGCGTACTTTGTGTACGCAGGAATTGTAAAAACAATTAACGCCGTCAACACGTCAAGCCCGTTTAACGTGAATAAGTTTTAGATGCAAGCAAAACGCGAAAGACGTGAATTTTTACAAGGGAGCGTACTTACCGTAAGCAGGAATTACCGTCAACACGTCAAAGCCCGTTTAGCGTGAATAAGCTTTAGATGCGAGCAAGACGCGACATTTGTGAATTTTTGCAAGGGGGCGTACTTGCCGTACGCAGGAATTACAAAAATTTACAAATAACAAAGTATTGCGAAGTATATAAAGATTATTCCTTAACGCCACCCATATTTACGCCTTTAGCAAAATACTTTTGAATAAATGGGTAAATAATTAAAATCGGGATAATAGCGCAAACGATTAATACGAAGATAACTGAATTTGACGAGATGTTTGGATATGAATTGTTCCAGCTTGTTACGTAGTCGGGGTCTTGGAAGTATTCCAACTGCGTTCTCAAATAAACCTGCAATGGCCATTCAGCGCTGTTGCCGCCAAGCATGGTCTTTGCCCAGTAGTAACCGTTCCAGCGTGAGATTGCAAAAAACAGTGCAACCGTTGCGATGGTTGATTTGCTCATCGGGATATAAACCTTGGTTAAAATCTGGAATTCAGTTGCGCCGTCAACGCGGGCAGCTTCTTCGATTTCTGACGGAACGCCTTCAAACGCGTTACGGAGAAGAATAATGTTCATTGCAGCCATACCCATTGCGATAACGATAAGCCACTTATCGTCGGTAATACCGATTGCATTGAACACATCCTGCGTTGCCAAATAGTTACGGTATTGGGGTACAAGACCGGCAGAAAACCACATTGTGAATACTAAGAAGAAGTTAAAGCCTTTTCTGAATAAAAGTCTCTTTTTAGAAAGCGCATAGCCGCCTAAAATTGCAACGCCCAACGCCCAAATCGTACCGTAGAAGGTAACAAAGATAGTGTTTGTATAAGAGTTCCAGAAGCCGTTACCATTAGAGCCGCTTAATACAAACTTATATGCGTCAATCTGTAAATCAACTGGGAACAATATAACCTTGTTGTATTCTACTGCCTGATAGCTACTAAGTGATGCTGAAAGCGCGTAAACAAAGGGGTACAAGCAGCAAAGTGCAAAGATTGTTAAAAAGGTGTAGCTTATTATCTTAAAGATAACTTCGGATATTTCAAGTTTACGTTTCATACTCTTTTATCCCCCCTTATCTTAATAAAGCGAAACGTCTGCCGCTTTTTTAGCGATAGTATTTGCGCCGATAACAAGCACCATACCAATAACGTTGTTAACCATTTCTGCCGCGATTGCGTATGATGAAGCCGCCATATTTGACGCGTCACCAATACCGAAGCGGTGTGCAAAGGTTGAAACGACTTCTGCCGTCTGGTAAGTGTGTTCGTTGTATAAAAGTAAAACCTTTTCGTAACCAACCGATAAAAGCGTACCAATCTTTGTGATAAGCATGATTACAACGGTTGATAAAATGCTTGGTAGAACAACGTATCGCATTTGTGCCATTTTGCCGGCACCGTCAATTTGTGCGGCTTCATAGCTGGTTGGCGATACTGCAATAACGGCCGCAAAGAATACGATGCTATCGTACCCTGCAGTTTCCCAGATACCTGAAATCTGGTAAATTGCCCTAAAATAAGTAGGTTCTTCAAGCATACCGGTACCATCTTTTATCCAGCCAAGGTTAACGAATAACTGTGTAATAATACCATTGCTGAAAGTTGTATCGCCTTTCTTAAGAAGAAGCGTAACAAGCGTTGTGATAACAACGGTTGACATAAACTTCGGAAGATACGTAAATACCTGGTAAACGCTTCTTAAAATGTTGGACTTGATTTCGTTAAAGAAAAGCGCGATTATGATTGGCATCGGGAAGCCGAAGCAAAGCCCGTAAAAGCTTATCATAAAGGTGTTTCTGAACGCGCGCCAGAAGTCAATGGCGTAAGTACTTGTATCGTTTGGGAAGAACAACGTTTTGAAGTTTGAAAAGCCTGCAAAAGTCTGGTCCTTAACCTCTAATGCTGAAGCACCAACCTTAAAGCAACCCAAAAGCTCTGTCATTGGCAAATAACGCCAGCAGATGAAAACAAAAAGCATTGGGACAAGCATTAAGTATAAACGCCAATCTCTTAAAATAAGTTGGAAAACTCTGCGCCAATGACGTTTCTCAACGTCGTCACGAACAAGCTGTTCGGGGTTTTCGCGGTATTTCCCGGTGGCTTCGTCATAAATAAGGAAGTCGGCTGCTTTAGCTTTGAACTTCATTGTGCATCCTCCAATAAGTGGTAATGTGTCTTAAAAGTGTGTTGTATAACCGCCTTGCGGTTTATGATGCGGTTTTATGGTGCGCGTTATGTGCGCGTGCGTGTACTTTAAATTAAAATAGTAAGCTTGTTTAGGAACTTTTTTTATGACGGCAGGTTTTCGGCGCGTTCTTTTTCGCGCTTTTTTTCAAGCTCAAGAAGGTAGGTCTTTTGATCGACAAACAAGCCTTCCTGCCGGCGCGCAACGAACACTGCAATCAGCGCAAATAACAAGGTCAAACATTCTGCAAAGTTGAAGTTGACAATAATTGAAAACCCAAAGCCGAAGCACATGGAAATCAACGTTCTAAATACTATTGTCAACAAATACATTACGATAACCAGCCCGTAACACGCCAGGCTTTTGCGGTTTGATAGCCTTTCCTTTTTGACAAGCTTTATATACAAAAGCCCTAAAAGCATACTCAAGCTTCCGCCCGTATAAATAATCGCCGTCTGATATGTCACCTGGTTACCCGCGGCAAGGTTTGCAAGAAGCGAAACACCCACCCCGACAAGGGCCGGTATTGCCGCAAAGCCGCCCCACCTGACCATTACGATTGCAACAACCGTCACCGATAGCGACAGGGTGTAAAATTGGTGGGTAAACCATTTGTTTGAGCCGTAAACGATTAAAGCTTCCAAAATAGCGTAAATCACGGTAAAAATGGTTATATCAATTTGACGGTATTTTTTGAAAGTTAAGTTCATTTATTATTTGATAACGAGCCGTATTATTTAATAACAAGCTCGGTTTCCTTGTCGAACCAGTAAACTGACTTGTGTGGGATTTCAAACGCCCAAGGTGCGTCTTCTTCCGGGGTGAAGTGTGGGTCAACCTTTAAAATAACCCTTGCACCGTTAAGGTCCGCATAAACGTTGGTGTTGTCGCCTAAAAGCTCGGTAAGCTCAACCATACATTCAAGTGAGTAAGCGTTTTCTTCACTGCCTTTAAGCTTGATTGCCTCGGGTCTAAAGCCCATAACGATTGGCTTTCCTTCGTATTTTGCCACATTTTCAGCACCAAGTGAAGCTGAAGCTTCAATTTCGCCGCCGCTGAACACGAACTTGCCGCCCTTTATCTCGCCTTCAATAAAGTTCATTGGCGGTTCGCCGATAAAGCCCGCAACGAACATATTAACAGGGTCAAAATAAAGCTCACGCGGGGTGCCGACCTGTTGGATATACCCGTCCTTCATAACGACGATTCTGTCAGCCATTGTCATAGCTTCGGTCTGGTCGTGTGTAACGTAAATGGTGGTTGCTTTTGTTTCGCGGTGGATTTGTGTGATTTCAGAACGCATCGTAACCCTTTGCTTTGCGTCAAGGTTAGATAGCGGCTCGTCCATTAAGAATACGCCAACCTTTCTGATGATTGCACGGCCTACCGCAACACGCTGGCGTTGACCGCCCGAAAGCGCACGCGGCTTTCTGTCAAGATAGTCTGTAAGACCTAAAATCTTTGCCGTTGCCAAAACCTTTTTTTCGATAACTTCTTCGTCAACGCCTTGTAAGGTCAAGCCGAACGCAAGATTATCGTAAACGGACATGTGCGGATAGAGCGCGTAGCTTTGGAAAACCATGGCAATTTCACGTTCACGCGGACCCTTTTCGTTTGCACGAACGCCGTCAATAAAGAAGTCACCCTTGGAGATATCTTCAAGACCGGCAATCATACGGAGCGTGGTTGACTTACCACAGCCTGACGGACCAACGAAAACGATAAATTCACCTTTTTGGATTTCAAGATTGAAATCGTGCACGGCGTGGAAGCCGTTTGGATAAACTTTATTGATGCCTTGTAATGTTAAGTATGCCATAAGTTCCTCAAAAGCTAAAATTTAGCGTATTGTCCAACCCCACCGCAATAAATCCACTTGTTTTTGGGCATAATACGGCATTAGGACTGCACAAAATTATTATACATTATTTATAATAATGTTGTATATGGTTTTTTTGGATTAGATTATACACAAAACGGATGTGGAAACGTTTCCATTGAAAAATAATTTTAATTTGAATTAAACCTTAAGGTTTCGTATAGGCGGCGTACGGTTAGGAAAATCAAAAATTGAGTATATCTTCGGGAATTTTGACACAAAATAATACAAATCCGGCTTTTAGCATTGACAAAAAATGATGATGAGAGTATAATCAAATCAAAGGGGGCGCGTGAGCCTATATATAGCCTAATCGGGCTTGCGCTTACTGTTATGGATTACGTTATCAATAAGACGTTTGACGCACAAAAAGCAACCGAAAACTGCGTTAAGTGGATACAGGATTTTTTTAAAAATAACGGCGAAGGCTGCAATGCAATCGTTGGGATTTCGGGCGGCAAAGATAGCTCTGTCGTTGCGGCACTTTGCGTTAAGGCTTTAGGGAGTAATCGCGTTATAGGCGTACTTATGCCTAATGGGGTACAGGCTGATATCGACTGCGCGCATTTACTTTGCGACACGCTTAAGATACGGAAAATCGTCTTTAATATCAAGGATGCGTTTGATGGCATGTATAAGGCCTTGCCGTCTGATTTTGAAGTATCAGCGCAGTCAAGGGTTAATCTTTCGCCAAGACTTCGAATGAGCGCTTTATACTTTTTATCACAATCCTTAAACGGCAGGGTTGCAAATACGTGTAACTTAAGCGAAGACTACGTTGGCTATTCAACGCGCTACGGCGACTCGGTTGGGGACTTTTCGCCCTGCTCACACTTTACCGTTGAAGAAGTCAAAGCTATCGGCAAATACCTTGGGCTTCCTGAAGTTTTGGTCGATAAACCGCCTATAGACGGACTTTCGGGTAAAACCGACGAAGACAATCTTGGCTTTACCTATCAATCACTTGACGATTATATCCGCCGCGGAATACAGCCCGACAAAAAATCCAAGGAGCGCATTGATAAGCTGCACAAGCAAAATTTATTCAAGCTTGAGCTTATGCCAAGCTTTAAGGTTAATCCGCTTGACTATTACAAATAAAACTTAATCTATATAAAAAACCGACCTGTTTTGGGGTAAAAAGTGCCCCTATAGATCGGTTATTTAATATTTTGATAAAAAACACAAAAAAGCGTATGGCAAATGGGCTGTACTCTTAAGGACAGTTTTAAGTTCAATAGAATATACTACCTACCGACAGGAAAAGGACAGAGAATGTTTTTTACACTCTTTGTCCTTTTTTTTGACAAGCACTGCATTTGTAGACACAAATGCAAATGTAGTGAAGTTTTCGCTTGCGCGAAAGTGAAGTTGCTTTGCAGTGAAGTTCGTGCTATCGCACGAGTGAAGTTAAGTTTGCCCACTTTGCCGAAGGCAAAACTTCACTATCCGCAGGATAACTTCACTTACGAAGTAAACTTCACTTGCCCCATGGCAAACTTAGTTGCGTGGTGTCCTTAAGGACACTACGCTAAAACCACACGCTTTATTTCTTATTCAATTTCTACAAAGCCGTCGTAAGTTTCAAAGTAGATATCAGCCCCGCCCTTTGGCATTTTGAAAGTAAACGTCCAATAATATTGCTGGGTTTCTTCGTCGTAAATACCGACTTCGCTACATGCAAATTCGCCGTTAACGTAAAGCTTTGCGCCCACGTCTGTCAAAGTTCTTGTCACAAGGGTTACAGTTTGACCTTCCTGATAGGTACTGTTGTGTCCTGCAACTAAAAAGCCAACACCAAGCGGTCCGTCAAAGTCATAAGTGATACCGTAATAGGTCTTACCCGCCCAGCTTACAGGTGGTGGGAAGCTACCCGTATAGTAGCCCGTTACAAGCCTTACCATCAAATCGTTTAAGTTTTCAACGACAACGTTGGGGATTGCCGGGTCGTAGTGACCGCCACCGATACCCGAATCATCTGTAATAAATACGAAAGTACCACCCGTTAATACCGCGGTTTGTCTTGCCAAATACTCGGTTAAACTATCCGCGCCGCTTGCAATTATCGGACAAACGCGGATACCAAGTGCCGCTGCTTTGTCTATTGCATTTTTATATCTTGTTTCATAGGCTTCGCCCGTGTGCGGTGGTGCGTCGCATACGTGGAATAAAATTTTGGTCGAATTTTTAGACCATTGCTTTTGCATTGCAAGCTCAAAGGCTTCGTCAACGGCTTCAGGATAATCCCCACCGCCGTCAGCTATCTGCTTATCTAACGTTGCCTGATGCTTTGCAAGATTATCGCTATTTGTTACGTCTAAAAAGTCGGCGTAAGAAAGCTTAACACTATCCCCCCTGTCGCGGTAAAAAAGCATTGCCAAGCTGATTGAAGCTTCTGTGTGCGCCGCGGCAACGCGGTTGATAACGTCTGCAAGCTCTGCTTTTAGGAATTTGATTTCATCACCCATTGAGCCCGTTACGTCCAAAACGATCATGATTTCAATAAGGCTTTGCTTTTCAAGCGCGCCGTCTAAAGAAATCTCAATTTCTTCCTGACCGGCTTCAAGCTGTGACTGGGCTGAATAGCTTCCGCTTTTAACCTTTACCGTTCCGCTTTGACCGCTACCAAAGACGTAAGCAACGCCGTTTGCGTCGGCAACACCCGTAAAGACTAACTGACCTTCATTATTATATAACTCTACGTCGGCGTTAGAAACGGGTGCTTGGTTTGCAGTAACGGTTACCTTAACGCGGTTTAAGGAATTCATACCAAACCCGTCAAGATATCTGACCATCTTGCCGTCTTCATCGCCCGTTTGACCGCGTGCAAAAAGCGCCTTCCACATATCGTAATACTTATTATCGTCCTGCGCGCCTGCGGTAATCATCCCGGGCTGAATTTGCGTACCGCCGTTTTCACTACCTTTGTCATCTTCAGCGCCGCCACTGTCGCCGCCGTATTCAGGTGCAGCATCGGGTGCACCAATGTAGCCGCCACCACCCATAGGTGCGCCGCCGCTCATATCCTTACTGGCACAGCCAACCGAAAGCAGCATTGCTAAAACCATAATTATTGCCAAAAATACTTTTACGTAATTTTTCATAGTGAGCTTACCCCCTACATTAATTTACGCCTTTACTATAGCATACGGCAATCAAGTTTTCAAGTCTTTTTACAAAAAAACAACTCAACGCTTGGTTGAGTTGCTTATTTTTGTAATTTTTATTACGCAAAAACATTTGATTTTAACCACAAAAAGCGGCGATAATCGACCTATAGAAGGACTTTTGCGTATTTTTATAAAAATTTATTATTTTTTATTCAGCCTTTTCGCCTTCGCCGTTTTTATCCTTTAAAAGCTCAACGATTTGCGCTAAAAGTGCTTCAGTTACGGTTGGGCCAGGCTTTTTAGCCTTTGGTGCGGTGTCAGGATGCTTCTTTGTATAGCGTTCTAACCAGTGCTTTTCAACGTCGGTTAAGGCTTGACCCTTGTCAAGCTTACCTTGTACAAGCTTAACCATTTCGTCATCATCAAGAGTTGCTTCTTTAACTCTGTTTACAACCTTGACTATAATAAATACTACTAATGCAATTAAAATAAAGTTAATGATTGCAGTAATTAACGCACCGATATCAATATAGATAGAGTTTGCTAAATCAACAACGTCAGTGGTTACGCCAAGCTCGTTTACGGTGTAGGCTTTCTTTAAATAAATCAAGATGCCGTCAAGTGAATCCTTACCGAAGCAAAGTGAAATCAACCAATCAAGGAAGGGTTTTAAGATGCCGTTTGTGAAGGCTGTAACTATTGCTGTAAAAGCAGAGCCAACTACAACGCCGACTGCCATATCTAACACGTTACCGCGTGAGATAAACTTTTTGAATTCGCCAAAAAACTTTTTCATAATATCTCCTTTTGTATTTCGTTTTACACCCCAATTTTTATAAAAAGTGGGGCTATAAGTCGCTTATTAACCCAAATTACATTTTTTCAGGCGTACCGACACCAATTAATTTAAGCGCAGTTTTAAGCGCTTGGCGGGCACATTTTGTGATTGCAACGCGATAAGCGGTTAAGTTATCGTCATCAGTGATTATTTTGCAATCGAAATAGAATTTGTTAAATGCTTTTGCTAAATCAACGGCAAAACGCGTGATATAACAAGGCTCATACTTTTCAGCCGCGCTTAATACAACGTCCGGGAAGGTTTGAAGTAGTGAACAAACTGCAAATTCCTGCTCGTTAACGTCAATCCTTGATAAATCGTAAGCGGCATTAATATCCCTTGCGCGTGCAATAACGCTGTTGCACCTTGCAACCGTGTACTGACAGTAGGGCGCGGTTTCGCCGTCAAAGTTAAGCACTTTATCATAACTAAAGACTACGTCTTTAATCTTATTGTTATAAAGCATACCGAATACAGCTGCGCCAACACCAACCTGCTTTGCGGTTTCGTGCTTGTTTTCAAGGTTAGGGTTCTTTTCTTCAATGATGTCAAGCGCCTTTTGGATACAGCGGCTTAATACGTCTTCAAGTAAAACAACCTTACCTTTACGCGTACTCATAGAGCCGCTTTCAAGCGATACCATACCGTAAGCAACGTGAACCATATCCTTTGCCCAAGGCTTGCCTAAAAGCTCTAAAACCTTGAAGATTTGTTGGAAGTGCAGGTTTTGTTGGTATGCAACGACGTATAAGCACTTATCAAAGTTGTAAGTGTTTTTGCGGTAGTAAGCCGCCGCCATATCACGCGTTGCGTAAAGACTTGCCCCGTCAGAACGCAAAATAATGCAAGGTGGCATGCCGTATTCTTCTAAATCGACAACCTGTGCACCCTGGCTTTCAACCAATAAGCCCTTTTCCTTAAGCTCGTCAACAACAGGCTGCATCTTGTCGTTATAAAAGCTTTCGCCGGCGTAAGAGTCAAACTGAACGTCCAAAAGCTTATAAATCTTATCGATTTCCTTTAAGGTGATCGCTTTGAAGTATTCAAAAAGCTCAACGCATTCCTTGTCGCCGTCTTCAATCTTTTTAAAATAGCTGCGCGCGATATCGTCGATTTCAGGCGTCTTTTCAGCAACTTCGTGATACAAAACGTAAAGGCGTGTAAGCTCTTCTAACCCCTTTTGGTCAACAACTGCTCTGTCCCCCCAAGTTTTAAACGCGTAAATAAGCTTACCAAACTGTGTGCCGTAATCGCCAAGGTGGTTGATACCAACCGTGTTGTAGCCCAAGAATTTATAAATCCTGTAAAGCGCCGCACCGATAACGGTTGTTGAAAGGTGACCGATATGGAAAGGCTTTGCAATATTAACTGACGAATAGTCAAGACAAACGGTTTTGCCTTCGCCAATCTTTGATGAGCCGTAAAGCTCTCCTTCACCTAAAACCCTTTGTAAAACGCCACCGATAAACCCGCTGCGGTCAAGCTTGAAGTTAAGATACCCGCCAACGGCTTCAACACTTGAAATACCTTCAACCTTCGGAAAGCTTTCAGCAAGGTCCTTTGCAATCATTGGTGGGGCTTTACGAAGCGCCCTTGAAAATTTAAAGCAGGGCAAAGCGTAGTCGCCAACTTCCTTTGTGGGCGGGACTTCAATGAACGAATAAACGTCTTCCGCTTCGAAGCCTTCAATCTTAATGTTTTGTGCAATTAGTTGTTTGTAATCCATAAAAATAACTCACTTATATACTTTACTGAAATATTTTAGCACAATTAAAGAAAAATTACAACGAATAAGATTGAAAAAATGCTTTATTTGTGTTATATTATTATAGATTTATAGGAGAGTTAACTATGAAACTTGGTGTTGTAGGGCTACCTAACGTAGGTAAGTCAACTTTATTTAACGCAATCACACACGCTGGCGCAATGGCAGCCAACTTCCCATTTTGCACGATAGAGCCAAACGTTGGCGTCGTTGCAGTTCCCGATGAAAGGCTTGACAAGCTTGCCGCTTTATATAACTGCAAAAAAATAGTGCCTGCAACTATTGAATTTGTGGATATTGCAGGGCTTGTAAAGGGCGCGTCACGCGGCGAAGGCCTTGGCAACAAGTTTTTGTCCCACATCCGTGAGGTTGACGCAATCGTGCACGTTGTCAGATGCTTTATTGACGACAACGTAACCCACGTTGAAGACACCGTTGACCCTGTGCGTGATATCAATATTATCAATTTAGAGCTTATTTTGTCCGACATGGAAGCCATTGAAAAGCGCTTGGATAAAGCAAAAGCCATGTTCAAAACGGGCGACAAAAAATACGTTGCGGAAGCCGAGCTTTTACAACGCATTTACGACTGCTTGGAAAGCGAAAAGCCGGTTAGATCCCTTAACTTTACCGATGATGAGCGCGACTACGTTAAGGGCTTATTCCTATTAACGTCAAAGCCGGTTATCTATGCCGCTAACATTTCTGAAAGCGATATCGGTAAGGACGAAGACAGCATTGAAACCGTTAAAGCCGTAAAGGAATTTGCTAAATCGGACGGTAGCGAGGTTTTGGTTATCTCTGCTAAAACCGAAGAAGAAATTTCAGAGCTTCCACCAGAAGACCAACAAATGTTCCTGGACGATTTAGGGCTTACAGAAAGCGGTCTTAACCGCCTTGTTAAAAAGTCTTACGCGCTTTTGGGGCTTATGAGCTTTTTAACCGCAGGCGAACCCGAAACCCGCGCTTGGACCATAAAAATCGGTACTAAAGCACCGCAAGCCGCAGGTAAAATACACACCGACTTTGAACGTGGCTTTATCCGTGCAGAAGTCGTTGAATACCAAACGCTGCTTGATTGCGGCTCGCTTTCTAACGCGCGTGAAAAGGGCAAGGTACGCTCTGAAGGTAAAGAATACGTCATGCGCGACGGCGACGTTGTATTATTTAGATTTAACGTATAAAAAAAGCGACTTTTAAAGTCGCTTTTATTGTTTAATTTGTATTGTTAATCGGCTTATAGCCAAACTTTTTAAAATTTAAGGTGTTTTTATGGCAACAAAAAATATACTAATAACCGGCGTTTTAGGCGGCATGGGGCTTGAAACTGCTAAAGCATTTTTACAAAAGGGATACAAGGTTTACGGTTTGGACACCAAGCCTACCTGCCCTATTGATATTGAGTATTATAAAGCAGATTTGACCGATATAGAGCAGGTTGAAGCCGCCAATGAAAAAATAAAATCAAGCTGTGAAGGCCTTGATATGATTTGCCATTTTGCAGGCATATATAACATGGCTTCACTAATAGAAATCAGCGAAGAAGACTTTATTAAGATTTTTAATATCAATCTTTTCAGCCAATACCGTGTGAACAAGGTTTTCTTCCCGCTATTAAAAGAAGGCAGTAAGATTTTAATAACGTCAAGCGAGCTTGCACCCCTTTATCCCCTGCCCTTCACAGGTATTTATGCAATAACAAAATCGGCGGTAGAGCGTTACGCCCAATCTTTAAGAATGGAGCTTAACTTGCGCGGCATAAAGGTTATCGTTTTACGCCCGGGCGCAGTTAAAACCGATATGATTGGGGTATCAACCGCCGCCCTTGACAGACTTTGTGACAACACACAAATTTATAAAACCAACACCAAACGCTTTAAAAAGATTGTTGACAGCGTTGAAGCAAAAAACGTTGCACCTTCAAAAATTGCAAAACTTGCACAAAAGGTTGAAGCTAAAAAACACCCAAAGCTGACCTACAATATAAACCGCAACCCACTTTTAAGGCTGTTAAACGCATTACCACAAAAGTGGCAGGTTGCAATAATAAAAGGCATTTTAAAACCAAAAAATATCAAATAACCGACTTATAGACGGACTTTTAAAACCAAATTAACAAAAAAGCGGATGCACAAGCATCCGCTTTTAATATTTTAGAAATTAGATTTCTGCAAAGTATTTGATTGTTCTTACCATTTGTGACGTGTAAGAATTTTCGTTGTCGTACCAAGAAACAACTTGTACTTGATATGTGTCTTCATCGATTTTAGCAACCATAGTTTGTGTTGCATCGAATAATGAGCCGTACTTCATACCGATTACGTCAGAAGAAACGATTTCGTCTGTGTTGTAGCCGAAGGATTCGTTTGATTGAGCCTTCATAGCTTCGTTGATGCCGCGGGCTGTGATGTCTCTGCCTTTAACAACAGCGATTAAGATTGTTGTTGAACCTGTAGCTGTAGGAACGCGTTGTGCAGAACCGATTAACTTGCCGTTGAGTTCTGGGATAACTAAACCGATAGCTTTAGCAGCACCCGTTGAGTTTGGAACGATATTGATAGCACAAGCGCGGCTTCTTCTTAAATCGCCCTTTCTTTGTGGACCGTCAAGTGGCATTTGGTCGCCAGTGTAAGCGTGAACGGTTGTCATGATACCACTTTGGATTGGTGCGTAATCGTTAAGTGCTTTAGCCATTGGTGCTAAACAGTTTGTCGTGCAGCTTGCTGCAGAGATGATGTGGTCATCTTTTGTTAAGTTTGTGTGGTTAACGTTGTAAACGATTGTAGGAAGGTCGTTACCAGCAGGTGCTGAAATAACAACGTTCTTTGCGCCGGCGTCAATGTGTGCTTGAGCTTTTGCTTTGCTTGTGTAAAAGCCTGTGCATTCTAAAACAACGTCTACACCTAATTCGCCCCAAGGAAGGTCTTGTGCCTTTGGTTGAGCGTAAATTGTGATTTCTTTGCCGTCAACGGTGATAGAACCTGGTGTAACAACTGTTTTGCCATCTTCTGCTAAAACAGCGTCTTTATATTCAACTTGATGTTCTCTTGCATAGTTACCTTGTGTTGAGTCATACTTTAAAAGGTGTGCAAGCATTTTTGGGCTTGTTAAGTCGTTGATTGCAACGATTTCATAACCTTCTGCGCCGAACATTTGTCTGAATGCAAGACGACCGATTCTGCCGAAGCCATTGATAGCTACTTTTACATTTGCCATAATAAAAAATCTCCTTAAGATTGCTTTTTTTCGATATGTATTATAATAAAATTATAAGGTTAAGTCAAATTATTTATACCCACTTTACGCGCTTGCGTAAAAATTAAGTAAATTTTTTTAGCCTAAAATCCCTTGTTTTTGCCTGTTTTTGCTTATTTTAGGTTATCCGGGTTCAAGCAAAGAAGCTCTGGGATAACAAATAAGCCGTCTTTTCTTACTAAAACGTCGTCAAAATAGATTTCGCCGCCGCCAAACTCTGGCGTCATAATCAAAACTAAATCCCAGTGAAGCGCAGAGATATTGCCGTTTGAGCAGTCTTCGTACGAGCAGCCCGGTGTAAAGTGGATAGACCCTGCGATTTTTTCGTCAAACAAGATATCGCACATTGGCTTGTTAACGTAAGGGTTAACGCCGATTGCAAATTCGCCAACGTATCTTGCGCCTTCGTCAATATCGAAAACCTTTTCGATTTCGTTAGTGCCGTTAGCGGTGGCAGAGATAATCTTGCCGTCCTTAAACTCAAGCCTGATATTTTCATACCTTACGCCGCCCTGAACTGAAGGTGCGTTGTAAGTAATAACGCCGTTAACGCTGTCTTTAACGGGTGCAGAGTAAACTTCGCCGTCGGGGATATTGCATTGACCCGAGCATTTGATAGCGCCGATATCCTTTATGGAAAAGCTTAAGTCCGTGCCCCTTGCAACAAGTCTTACCTTGTCGGTGCGCTTCATAAGGTCGCGTAAGCTGTCCATTGCCTTGTCCATTTTAGCGTAATCAAGCGTGCATACGTCAAAGAAGAAATCTTCAAAGGCTTCCGTGCTCATAGCGGACTGCTGTGCCATTGACGGACTTGGGTATCTTAAAATAACCCAACGCGTGTTGTTAACGCGTCTTTCATGGTGAACAGGATAGCTGTAAATGCTTGAGTATGCCTGACTGCGGTCGGATGAAACGTCAGAAAGCTCAAAAGCGTTTTCACCGCCACGGATACCGATATAGCAATCCATATCGTCCATCATAAAGCTATCGTACTTTGCCCAAAGCGCTAAAGATTCGTCATTACTGCCTGAAATCTGCGCGCGCATAACAGAGTGGTCACGCAAAACGGCAAAGGGGTGTGCACCTACCTTGTAAACTTCGTTGATGACTTCTTTAACAAGGTCGTTAACCCCGCCGAAGCCTTCAATCATAACCTTATCGCCTTTTTTGGCTTTAATGGAATAATTAACTAAAAGGTTTGCAAGTTTGTTGTATCTGATATCTCTCATAATTATCCTTTATTTTTAAAATTTTGCGGCGGTTAGATAGCTAAACCCGCCGCAATTTTTGTATTTATTTTGTCAATAAGTCAGCCTATAAGCCGTTTATCTGCAATTTTAACTATTTAGCAAGTCTGTCTAAAATAGAATCTGCAACAGACAAGCCGTTTGCTGAAGCCTGTTGAAGCCCACGTGTAACCGACGCGCCGTCACCGATAGAATATAGGCCCTTGATGCTCGTTTCAAAGTGCTTATCAACAACGACTGAATTGGAATAGAATTTAACTTCTACGCCGTATAACAAGGTTTCGTCGCTGGCAAGACCCGGGGATACCTTATCGAGCGCGAAAATCATTTCCACGATGTCGGTCATAATTCTGTGTGGCAGTACAAGTGACAAGTCCCCCGGCACCGCGTCCTTTAGGGTTGGCACTAAATTGTTACGCGTTAAGCGTTCTTCGGTGGTACGCCTGCCACGTAAAACGTCGCCAAAGCGTTGAACTAAAATCTTGCCGTCGCAAAGCATGTTTGAAAGCTGTGCGATTTGCTTGCCGTATTCGATTGGGGTTTTGAACGGCTTTGTGAAGTTTTTGGAAACCAAAATTGCAAAGTTGGTGTTTTTGGTTTTGTATTCCTTGCTCTTATAAGCGTGGCCGTTAACGACGGCAAGGCCGTTTTCATAATACTCGGTTGCAACTTCGCCAGATGGGTTTGTACAGAAGGTACGCACCCTGTCGTCAAAGGTCTTTGAGTAGTAAACAAGCTTTGCTTCGTAAAGGTTTCTGTTAAGATCGTCCATAACCTCGTCACGGCACTCAACCCTTACGCCGATATCAACCGTACCAACGTTTGTTTCAATACCGTGCTTGCGGCAAACGCCCAAAAACCATTCAGAGCCTTCCCTGCCGATACCGGAAACGATATGGTCAGCGTAATACGTTTGACCCTTGTCGGTAACAACGCCCTTTGCAACGCCGTCTTCGATAATGATATCGTTAACCATGGTGTTAAATTGCATTTCAACGCCGATATCTTCAAGGTGCTGTTCTAAGCGGGAATAAATCTTGTAGCCTTCTTCCGTGCCAAGGTGGCGGATCGGGCATTCGATTAATTTTAAGTTTGCGGCGATTGCTTTACGGCGGATTTCACGGATTTCGTCTTCCTTGTCAATGCCGTAAACAAATGTGTCTGCACCGAATTTAAGGTAAATATCATCAGAGCGCTTGATTAATTCAACCGCTTTGTCATAGCCTAAAATATGTTGCAGGTTACCGCCAACGTCGGGCGATAAGGAAAGCTTGCCGTCCGAAAAAGCACCTGCGCCTGCAAAGCCTGTTGTAATTGCACAAGGCTTGCAACCGGCACAAACACCCGTAAAGCGTTTGGGGCACACGCGTTTTTTAATGCTTCTGCCCTTTTCAATCATTAAAACCTTTAAATCGGGGTTCTTTTCTTTAAGCTCGTAAGCACAAAAGATGCCTGATGGACCTGCGCCGATGATAATTACGTCGTACTTCATATAAAACCGTCCTTTTTAGTGCAGATTTGTCGTCGCACCATATTATTTTAACACAATGTAAAAATTTTGGCAAACATAATAGGTCAAATATTCGCCAAGATTAATTATTCTTGATTAATAATTAATTTTGTGCTAAAATAATGATACAATTTGAATTATTCCATTATTCTTTAAGGGGTCGTTATGACAGAAGTTTTATCCCCCGCAGGGAGCATTGATTGCTTTTATGCGGCAATAAACGGCGGGGCAGATGCGGTATATTTAGGACTTGATAAATTTTCCGCGCGCAAAAACGCACAAAACTTTACAACTGAAAATTTACCCTTCTTCGTTGATTACGCACATATCCTGGGCGTAAAGGTTTACGTTGCCATAAATACCCTTATAAAGGATAGTGAGCTTGAAGAATTTTTTGAGTACGCTAATTTTTGCTACAACGTGGGCGTTGATGCGGTTATCGTGCAGGATATGTTTTTGGGTAAATACCTTAAAAAGCTTTTGCCCGATTTAGAGCTTCACCTATCAACCCAAGCGGGCGTTAATAACGTTTACGGGGCAAAACTCGCTAAAGAATACGGGTTCAGCCGCGTGGTTTTAGCGCGCGAAACTCCTATTGAAGAAATCAAAAAGATAACCCAAATTATTGAAACCGAAGCCTTTATTCAAGGCGCGCTTTGCACGGCCTTTTCAGGTCAATGCTATCTTTCGGGCTTTGCAGGAAACTTAAGCGGTAACCGCGGCGCGTGCAAGCAGCCGTGCAGAAAGCTTTACCGCGTAACGGGCGGTGGGCGCGATAAGGAAGGCTATCTGATTTCTTTAGCAGATTTATCCTTGGGCGAAAAGATTTTTGAGCTAAAGGATGCTGGCGTAAGCTCTTATAAAATAGAAGGGCGTATGCGTAAAAGCAGCTATACGTATCACGCAACTAAATATTATCGCGACCTTTTTGACGGCAAAAGTCCGTCTATAAGCCCGTTAACGCGTACTTTTAACCGCGGTGACTACACCTTGGGCTTGGGCTTTGGTCAGGATAAAAACTTGATTTCTGACAAGATACAAAACCATAAGGGGCAAAAAATTGGCACTATAACCGCAGTTAAGGGCGATACCTTAACAGCAAAAACAGACCATAAATTAGTCTTTGGCGATAGCGGTAAAATAGTTTTTGACGGCAAAGAAGTTGGTAACTTTACGGTAAATACCGACGGCAAAATTATGTTTAAAGGCATTGCTAAAGTCGGGTATGATTTAAACCTTACCACGGATATTGCCGTTGACACAGAGCCTTTAAAGCATAAACGCACCTTACCTATTGATATATACGCCGCGCTTTTAGTTGGCAATAAGCCAAAGCTTTATTCTAATATCAACGGACAGCAAATTGAATATGAAGGCGACTTTGTTTTAGAAAAGGCTAAAAACCAGCCGATGTCCGCATTAGATATTGAAAACGGACTTAAAAAGGCCGACACCTTGCCGCTTGATATAAGCGTGCACGTTGAAACTGACGGCGTATTTATTGCAAAAAGTCAGCTTAATAAGTTAAGGCGCGAATTTTTAGAAAAGGTAGTTTCTATCCTTTCACCAAAGCACAACCAATACTTAACGGGCTATATATCCCCTGCTGTCAACAAGCTTGACGGCGTTAATCGCACCATAATCATTGACCGCGATTTTTCAGATATTTCTGAATTTGATTTTGACTTTGCGGTGTTTAGCCCGGATGATTATCTAAACCAACCTTCCTACGATAAATTTTTTACCGATTTAAGTGGTCATAAATCAAAAAAATATTTATACCTTTTTGGCAAGATGAGCCAAAAGGAACTTGATAGCGTTTATCCGTTTATTGACCGCTTTGACGGGCTTTACGTTGACGGATACTATGGTATTAGCCTTAAAAAGTGGGCCTATAAGCCGATTATCTTGGGTACAGGGGCAAACGTTTATAACAAGGCGGCACTATCTGAAGCACAAAAGGAAGTAGAAATTGTTGCACTTTCTAAAGAGCTTGACAAGTCATTTTTGCTAAATAATGCCGATGCTTTTTACTATGCGGCAGGCGCAATCAAGGTAATGGATTTATGCTATTGCCCCTTTAAAAAGGACTGCAAAAATTGCACCAAGCAAACATTTTATACCCTATCTGACGGAACGCGTGATTTTATATTGCGCCGCGTTAAAATTATGAATTGCCGTTTTGAGCTTTATAACTGCGCAACGCTATTAACCGACTACCAAGGTAACAAGATTTTTAACCTTATTACCCTTTCAAAAGAGCAAAAGCAGGCTATTTTATCTTCAAAAACGCCGCTTGACAGCAAAAAATACTTTACGTCTTACACACTTGGTCACCATAATAAGGGGTTAGAATAACGTGAAAAGGACAATGATTGCAATTTCTGCCATAACTTTACTACTTTTTGGCGGTGCTATTTTGTTATATTTCATTTTAGGTGGCAATATTTGGCTAACTTTGGCAATAAGCTTTGCCACAACGTGCTATCATTTTGTTATGCGCCTTTTGGTTGGTTATCTTTTACTGCCCTTTTTTAAGGATAAAACCTATAACCCAAAAAAGGTATTTCGCCTTTCACGCTTTGAGCAAAAACTTTACGCATTTTTAAAAGTAAAGCGCTGGAAGGATAAAATGCCCACCTTTGATAAAACCCAATTTGATATAAAAAAGCTTACCCCAAGCCAGCTTTTAACGTCCTGTAAGCGGGCGCAAGCTGTACACCTTGTTATCGTTTTATTTAGCTTTTTACCTATTTTAGCAAGCATTTTCCTTGGGAAATTCTGGGTTTTCACCATAACGTCCCTATGCGCGGCACTTATTGACCTTATATTTGTCGTTATGCAGCGATATAACGGATTTAGACTTGCCAAATTATTATCCCGCTAAAAATTGGGGCAAAATTTATCACCTTTTGCAATAAACGTGGGCAAAACGTTTTTATTTAGCGGCAATCTGTGATAAAATCTTACTACAACAAAATAACAGACAGTTCGTAACCATCCTGTCTATAAATAAAACTAGGGGGCGTTTTGATTTAGTCAAAACAACCATATTATGGAAAAATTTAAAAACAACTTAAAATTTATGGGCAAGGTCTTAAAGGACGTGCCCGCAATACTTTTTGCATTAGTTGCAATGACGCTATTTATCATGAACGTCCTTGCCGGTAAAAGCCTTGCGCTTAACGTAAGCTTTCTCGCCCTTGACGCAGGTATAATCGTATCATGGCTTGTATATTTAATCCTTGATATCGTAACCAAGCGCTTTGGGCCAAAGCACGCTAACGTTTTATCGGTAGTATCAGTTCTTATCAGCGTCTTTTTTTGTTTGATTTTGTTTTTGGCAAGCCTTATCCCAGGCACGTGGTGGCGCGCGGTCGGCGTTGAAAACAGCGCAGCTATAAATAGCGCTATAAACAAAACGCTTGGCGGTACGTGGTACGTTTTACTAATGAGCAGTATCTGCTTTGTTCTTTCAGCCTTTGTCAATAATTACACAAACCACTTGGTCGGTAAAATTTTGTTTGGCAAGCTGTCCGATAAAGCCGAATATTATTTAAGAAGCGGCATATCAACCCTTATAAGTCAGTTTATCGACAACTTTATTTTTGCCATAACCGTTGGGCATTTCTTTTTTGGCTGGACGGTTTTGCAATGCTTAACCTGCTCGCTCTGCGGTATGGCGGTTGAGCTTATAGTTCAGCTTGTTTTCTCACCAATCGGCTACAGAGTTTATCTTAAAACCTTTAGTAAGGGGGAATCCTTATGAAAATAATAGTCACCGGCAGTTCAAAAGGCATTGGGCGCGCAATTTGCAACAGATTTTTAAGCGCAGGCCACACGGTTTTTGGCATTGATATTTTAGATAGCACCATAAACCACCCAAATTATAACCACTTTGTTTGCGACGTAACAAGCAAAAATTTGCCGAAGATTTATGACTGCGACGTACTTATCAATAACGCAGGCGTACAAAACAGCAGTAGCGACATTGATATTAACCTTAAAGGCACTATTAACGTAACCAAAGCTTACGCAATGCACGAAAATATCAAAAGCGTATTATTTATTGCTTCTGCAAGTGGAACAACGGGTGCTGAATTTCCCGAATACGCCGCGTCAAAGGGCGGTGTGATTGCTTATATGAAAAACGTTGCGCTATCACTTGCTAAATACGGCGCAACGGTAAACAGCCTATCCCCGGGCGGTGTTATCACAGATATCAACGAACACATAATAAATAGCCCCGACCTTTATCAAAAGGTTCTAAACGAAACCTTATTAAACAAGTGGGCTGACGTTGAAGAAATTGCAGAGTTTAGTTATTTTTTAACCGTAATAAACAAATCAATGACGGGTCAGGATATACTCGTTGATAACGGCGAAGCACATAAATCCAACTTTATTTGGTAAAATTAAATAAAAAATAAACGCCCCTATAGGTCAATAACCGACCTATAGGGGCACTTTTTATATTTTGCACTGAATATTGTGCTTATTATTATTCTTGAACTTCAGGAGCTTCTTCTAATTGACCTTCAACAGCTTCTTCCGTTTCAGCTTCTTCGCCTTCAGGGATTTCTTCATCTTCACGCGGGGTGATAGAAACCGTTACGATTTTAGCGTTATCGTCAGTACGCATTATGATTACGCCCTTGGTTGAACGGCCGATTGATGAAATTTCGTCAGCGTGGATTCTTATGATTGTACCCGTGTCAGTGATAATCATAATATCGTCGTTATCGTCAACCTGTTTAAGGTTTGCAAGCATACCTGTCTTTTCGTTAAAGATACCGGCCTTAATACCCTTACCGCCACGTGATTGTAAGCGATAATCTTCCACGCTGCTACGCTTACCGAAGCCGAGCGTTGAAATAGTAAAGATATCGTGGTTAGGCTGTAATACGAGCATATCAACGACAAAGTCGTCATCGTCAACGTCCATTGACTTAACGCCCTGTGAGCCGCGGCCAGTTGGCCTTACGTCGCTTTCAGCAAAGCGGATACACTTACCGTTGTGTGAAGCAATCATAATTTCGTTTTCACCCGTGGTTTGGTCAACCGCGATAAGCTGGTCGCCTTCAACAAGGGTTAAAGCAATCTTACCCGTCTTGCGGATATTATCAAATTCAGAAAGTGCAGTCTTTTTGATAAGACCTTTCTTTGTTGCCATTACAACGAAGCCTTCCTGGTCTTTGTTGCAAGGAATAATAGAAGTAACCCTTTCACCGTCAGATAGCTGTAAAAGGTTAACCACAGCCCTGCCGCGCGCCGTCTTTTGGGCTTCAGGGATAGTAAACGCAACTGTTGAGTAAACCTTGCCGTAGTTGGTAAAGAACAACAATCTGTCGTGCGTTGAAGAAACGAACATCCTTTCAACGAAGTCTTCTTCCTTCGGCTTGTGCGCCATAACGCCCCTGCCACCGCGGTGCTGTGACTTGTATTCAGCAACCGGTAAACGCTTGATATAGCCAAAGTGCGTGAGTGAAATAACAACGTCTTCACGGGCGATAAGGTCAGCGTCTTCAATGCTGGACGGGTCGTAAGAAAGCTCTGTTCTTCTTGGGGTAACGTATTTTTCCTTAACCTGAAGAAGGTCTTCCTTAACGATTGCGCGTACGCGTTCAGGCTTTTGAAGGATATCGGTTAAATCTTCGATAATGCGTTCAAGCTCGGCAAGCTCATCAGTAAGCTTTTCAACTTCCAATGACGTGAGTCTTTGTAAGCGCATTTCCAAAATAGCGTTTGCTTGCTTATCGGAAAGGTTAAAGTGTGCCATTAAGTTGGCTTGGGCTTCGTACCTATCCTTTGACTTTTTAATGATAGCGATAACTTCGTCAATGTCGGTTAAAGCAATAACCAAGCCCCTTACGATATGCTCGCGTTCTTTAGTCTTATTAAGATCGTATCGGGTTTTGCGTTCGGTAACGGTTACCTGGTGCTTAACGTATTCTTCCAAAATGCGTTTAAGGTTTAAAACCTTTGGCTCGCCGTCAACGAGTGCAAGTAAGATTATACCGTCGCTTGTCTGCAACGAAGTGTGTTTATATAAAGTGTTGAGTACGACTTGTGGGTTTGCGTCCTTTTTAACTTCGATAACGATACGCATACCCTGGCGGTCGGATTCGTCGTTGATATCGGAAATACCTTCAAGCTTTTTAGCCTTTACCATGTCGGCAATAGTTTCAATAAGCTTTTGCTTGTTTACCTGGTAAGGGATTTCGGTTACGATAATCCTTGAGCGTGTGCCGCCGTTGAACTCTTCGATTTCGCATTTAGAGCGTAAAATATACCCGCCACGGCCAGTTAAGTAGGCTTGCTTAATGCCCGCACGGCCCAAAAGTGTTGCGCCCGTTGGATAGTCAGGTGCAGGGATATATTCCATTAATTCTTCGATAGTAATGTCAGGGTTATCCATTAACGCGATAGTGCCGTCGATTACTTCGTTTAAGTTATGCGGTGGGATATTTGTTGCCATACCAACGGCGATACCGTCTGCGCCGTTTACCAAAAGGTTAGGTATCCTTGCAGGGAGCACCGTCGGTTGCATGCGCGTATCGTCAAAGTTAGGATAAAAGTCAACTGTTTCCTTGTCGATATCACGTAGCATTTCGATTGCAAGCTTGCTCATCCTTGCTTCCGTGTAACGGTAAGCAGCAGGTGGGTCGCCGTCAACAGAACCGAAGTTGCCGTGGCCGTCAACAAGTGGTAGGTTGATTGAAAAGTCCTGCGCCAAACGAACGAGCGCGTCGTAAACAGAGCTGTCGCCGTGTGGGTGGTACTTACCTAAAACGTCACCGACGATTGTAGCGCATTTTTTGTAAGCTTTATCGGGGGTTAAGCCGATTTCGTTCATAGAGTACAAAATACGTCTGTGAACGGGCTTTAAGCCGTCCCTTACGTCAGGGATAGCCCTTGAAACGTTAACTGCCATCGCGTAAGCAATGAAGGAGCGTTTCATTTCGTTATCGACTTCTATATTAATGACCTTTGTTTGTTCAAGGGTCTTTTTGAATTCTTGTGTCAACTCCGGACTGAATTGTTTTTTAGCCATAATCTAAAAATCTCCCGTAAATGTCAAAAAACTAAATGTCAAGCTTGTCAAGGTCGGAAGCCGATTTAGCGTTTTCTTCGATAAATCTTCTTCTTGGCTCGGCGTCGTCACCCATAAGGAGAGTGAAGATTGAGTCGGCCTTCATAGCGTCTTCCATAGTAACCTTAAGCATTGTACGCGTTGCAGGGTTCATTGTCGTTTCCCAAAGCTGTTCTGCGTTCATTTCGCCAAGACCTTTGTAGCGCTGAATTTCGCACTTGCCGTTTTCTGCTAAAAAATCGTTTAATTCTTTGTCGCTGTAGAAATAATTGTCAACCCTGTTCTTTGTTACCTTATAAAGCGGTGGTTGCGCGATATAAACGTGGCCTTGCTCAACGAGTGGGCGCATGTATCTGAAGAAGAAGGTTAAAAGTAAAATCCTTATGTGGCTGCCGTCAACGTCGGCGTCGGTCATACAAATAATTCTGTCATAGCGGAGCTTTTTAACGTCAAAGTCTTCCTGCATACCGCCGCCAAACGCGGTAATCATTGCTTTGATTTCTTCGTTTTCCAAAACGCGGTTAACCCTTGCCTTTTCAACGTTCAAAATCTTACCGCGGAGTGGTAAAATTGCCTGGAATCTTCTATCCCTGCCTTGCTTTGCCGTACCGCCTGCGGAGTCGCCTTCTACAAGGAAGATTTCGCAAAGCTCTGCGTTCTTTTCAGAGCAGTCTGCAAGCTTACCCGGGAGTGCAGAGCCTTCAAACGCGCTCTTTCTGGTTGCTTCACGCGCCTTTCTTGCAGCTTCCCTTGCGCGCTTTGCGGTTACTGATTTTAAAATAAGTTCTTTTGCCTTTAATGGGTTTTCTTCAAGGAAGGTCCCAAAGGCTTCCTGCATGGCTTTTTGAACAAGCGTACGCATTTCGCTGTTGCCAAGCTTTGTCTTTGTCTGTCCTTCAAACTGCGGTTCGGGTAACTTAACCGAAATAACTGCCGTTAAGCCTTCCCTTACGTCTTCGCCGGAAAGCTTATCATCGTCCTTTATAATGTTAAGCTTATGCGCGTATTCGTTGATTAATTTAGTAAGCGACGTCTTGAACCCGTCCACGTGTGAGCCGCCTTCTTCGGTGTTAATGTTGTTTGCAAAGGCGTATAAGGTTTCGGTATAGGAATCGTTGTATTGGATTGCAATTTCAACCACGTTGTCGCCGTAAGACTTTTCAAGGTACACCGGCTCTTCAAGCAAAATGGTCTTATTTGTGTTTAAATCCTTTACAAAATGGATAATACCGCCTTCGTAACAAAATTCATCACGGCGCTCCTGTTCGCCGCGTAAATCGCTGATTATAATCCTTAAACCCTTGTTAAGATAGCAAAGCTCACGGAGCCTGACCTTCAGGTTATCGTAAGAAAACTCCAGGGTTTCAAAAATTTCATTATCGGGCAAAAAGGTAACCTTGGTGCCTGTTTCGTCAGATTCGCCAACGACTTCCAAGCGCCTTTGCGGAATACCGCGGTTGTAGATTTGCTTGAAGTGCTTGCCCTTTTGGAAAACTTCAACCTCAAGCCATTCTGAAAGGGCGTTAACAACCGATAAACCTACGCCGTGAAGACCACCCGAAATTTTATAGCCGCCACCGCCAAACTTGCCGCCGGCGTGTAGCTTGGTTAAAACAACTTCTACCGCGGAAATGCCTTCGCCATGGTGGATATCGGTTGGAATGCCCCTGCCGTTATCGCGTACCGAACAAGAGCCGTCACGGTTGATAGTAACGGTTATGGTGTCGCAATAGCCTGCTAAAGCTTCGTCGATAGAGTTATCAACGATTTCCTGCACCAGGTGGTGAAGACCGCGCGTATCGGTTGAGCCGATATACATACCCGGGCGTTTACGTACAGGGTCTAAACCTTCAAGAACCTGAATCTGACCTTCGCCGTAATTTGTTTGAACCTTGTTATCAGTTGACATAGAAATTCCCCTTTATCTTTATTAAGGACCTTTTGTTTGCGTTTACAAAAGGCTTTTGGACTAAATTATACTTAAGTTATAGCTTAACTTTTGCCTGCGTACACGCACGCGCGTGCGCCACGCATTTATTTATAACCTATAAGTTATTATATTATATAATAAAGGAACGGATTAGTAAAGCATTTTAACAAAAAATTTGCAATTTTTGGCAAAAATAAAAAACCATGTTAATATTAACATGGATTTTTAAAGTCTATTTGGATTGTTGCACGTTTGCGTATTTAAAATAAATAATCCTTTCAGTTTTGCCAAGCCCTGAAAGCGGGTAACACTCACACGCCTTAAAATAGGTCTTTTCAAGCGCGTCAGCCCAAGCGGCTTCACCGTTTTGTCTTCTGTAAAACGCCGCACAGCGCAAAACTGCAGGCTCGCTTGTCGGCATTAAAATAAGGCTTTCAACTTCGGGCAATAATTTATTGATATTTTCTTGATTATTTTCAGCACAACAGATAAAGAACCACTCTAAAAGTAGGGCTATATGCTCGTTATCGGCAAGTTCTTGCTTATTAACAGCAGTTTCGATAAGCACCTTTGCACGCTCCGTATCCCCCCTTTCAAGACACAATAGTACGTCCGCGTGGGTTACGTTTCGGTCGTTTATACCGCAGTCAAAGTGTAATGATTCAACCTGGTTTAACGACCTGCCGTTTAAAAGGTGCGATTGATATTCTAACGTGACAAGCTTTGATAAGTAATCCCTTGGCATGGCTTTTTGACCAACGCCAAGCATATGTCCGTCGGTTTCGGGCGCGGGCGATAAAAAGTTGACCGCTATCATGTAAACGGTTGATATCAGCGCCGAAACCCACACAAGCGACGTGTAATAGTCAAGATATACGTCGGTTAAGAAAAATGCAACGAAGATTATAATCAACACTACCAGGCTACCAACGAAACCGCCTATTAGCGACGTTGAAATTGCTTTCATCGTGTATTCGGGCTTTAATGGGATAAAAGACGTCCAACCTGCGTACGCGCTTGATTTTTCTATCCTTACCCTGCCCTTTGAAAACCTTAAGCCCCAAAAAGCAACTTCAAACACTTTAGCCCCGCCAATGCGTGCAAATAAGGCGTGACCAAGCTCGTGCAGCATATTGTGCGCAAGATATCCGCCCAATAGCCCACCGACAAGACAAGCGCTTGTCTTAAGGTGAAGCATAAAGCCCTTGTCAAGGCTTGTAACAACCGTGCGGTAATATGCTAAAACGCAAGCGGCAAGACAAAGCGTTGCCGCAATTATAGTTACCCAAATTCCCTTCCGTTTCACTTTCTATCCACCTTTAACGTGTAGTATCCGTCCAAATTATCCTTTTCGCTCACGGTAAAAGCGTCAAGGCACAAATAATCCAGCACCAGCGCAAGCGTAAGCGCGCCAACGTGTATCGTTTCGGCACGCTTTAAGCTTATGTTATATTGCGTAGCACGCTCTGTCGGCGTTTTTTTGTAAAGTTCGTCTGCCAAAGCGTAAAGCTTGTCCCTTGTAACCACCCTTAAGTGGTTTTTTTTCATATCGTAAGCCTTATCGCCGCTTAATATATACGCGCAGCAGGTTGCGCTGCCGCCAACGGCAAAAAGCTTGTCGATATTAACCTTTCCGTATTCTTCAAGCCTTTTTGTAACGTAATCTATAGGCGCGGACTTATCCGCACCGAACATATCGTTAAGCTTAACCGCGCCAAGGTTTATGCTGTGACTAAACGTAACGTTTCCCTTTTTTGCCGTGATTAATTCCATTGAGCCGCCGCCAAGGTCCAAAACAGCCCCGTCGCCGCCGCCCAAAGCACCCCAAAGGGCGCAGTCTGCTTCCAAAGATTCGCTCAAAATGTCCACGTATAAGCCCGTTAACGCATATATTTGCGCGCAAAAGTCAGCTTTGTTTTTTGCTTCCCTTACCGTTGCGGTTGCAAAAATGAAAACGTTTTCCTTGTTAACGCCGCGGCTAATTGCGGTATCAAAAAGCTTCTTTACAGCATCTAAATTGCGCCTTATCGCGTCACTTTTAATGACCAAGGTTTCATAAAAGCCCTGACCAAGCTTTGCAGTAACTTTATCCCTAAAAATAATATTTCCGCCCGAAAAGATAGCTAAACGGACGGAATTAGAGCCTATATCAATAATTGCTTGCATCATTTGTCAGTTTCGTAAATCCAGCCAAGCTCTCTGGCGCGCTCTTCAATCTTGAAATCCCCCGTCCAATGCACGATTTGGTCTTCGGTCTGGGCGATTTCTTGCTCCAAGACTGCGATTTGCGCTTCTAACGCGTCTATTTTGCGACGTTCGTTTTTTATGCTTATCATCTGAAAAACCATTACGCTTAACAGTATAAACAACAGTAGTATACCCGTTACCACCGATGCAACTATTATGTTTTTCATTTTGCTTGCCGGCATAGTTTCTCCTTGCGACGTATTGCGCAACACGCGTGCGCAGTTTGATTACTAATTTATTAGTAATATTATATACGCAAACCCTGAAAAACGCAACTGTTTTTGACAAAATTTTGCCTTCTACGTACATACCTGCCATAAAAAGCAGGGGCATATATGCTAAAACCGACGGCATACCAAAAAAATTCTTGATTACAACGTACCACAAAAAGCAACACGAAAAATAAATTAGGTTGCCTATAATTGCCAAAATTTTTGGTTTTGCAAGCCTGAAGCAAGTTAAAAAATCGGTGGGTATGCTCGTTATAAACCCACCGCAAAAAAGTACAAGCGCATAAAAAAGCTGGTGACGCGTTACAAACATCAGCGGAACAGCCTTTTAATAAGCTTTTCATCCTTTTTAAGATACTTAAGCCCCGTCACCTGTCCAACGACACTTAAATCCCCCGTCTTTTGGGAATAATCAGTTATTTTAAGCCCGTTGCCGTACAGCATCAATACGCCGTCACCTTCAAGCTTAAGTTTTATTTCCTTTTCGGTAAACCCTTCAACCGCGCTTACCGCAGTAACGTTTGAGCCGCCGCTTTTAACGCAAGCAAAATGTTCGGTCATAATAATCCCCCACACAACAATTTATGCGCCAATGCGTTTAGTTATACTTTTAACGCAAAAAGCACGGCGTGCTTGCCGTGCTTTAATTTAATTGTTTGCGTTTTCCTTTTCGACCGTAAAAAAGTTAACCACCTGACTTTTACCAGCCTTTTGAAGCTTTTTTATCTGTGCGGTAAGGCGCAGGTTTTCTTCCTTTAACTTAACGCATTCCTTTGCGTACTTATCCTTAATCCTTTCAACAAGCCCGTCAATCTCTTGTGACAGCTTGTTAAAATACTTAAAATCATCGCTCGCCAAATCTATCCGTGTAAAGGCTTTTTTGCTTTGATTTTTTAACATACTTCTGTATTTGTTTTGATACCTTAAAGCAAGCTTGCTATCCCCGTTTGACATTTCAATTATGGCTTGGCGCACTGACTTTCCACCCATTTTTTGGGCGTTTATCTTGCTAAAAAGCGCGTCGGCATCTTCCTTGGTAAAGGTTTTTGGGTGCTTTGCTTTTAAACGCTCTACCCCGTCAGGGAGCTGACCTAAAAACGCACCGCGCTCAATGTCTTTCAGGGTTGAATAGTAAAAGTTGCGGACCGTGCCCTTGGCACGCTTTGTTCTGATTGCGGTGCGTTCAAACACGGCTTGCAGACTCGCCCCGTTTGACTGTGCCTCAATACAGTCGGATAAAAGTTGCTTTGTTTCGTTAAACGTAAATCCTTTCATTTATACCACCTTTTTTATGTTGATGATTAAATTGTTGACAATAAAAAATTATTTCAAACATACCTTAAAGGATTTTTTAATATATTGTGGTATGAACGTCTATTTTTATTCGCCCGTAAAAGCGGCCATTACGTCCAATCAGTTTAAGCCTTGCATTATAGAGCAAAACGTAATGGCTTTTGACTTTAAGCCCAATTTTTACGCCCAGCTTGATTTTGGGGATTGTTTTTTGCCTTCAAGCGTATATTTTAACCCAAATTTTAGCAAAAATATGTCGATAATCGACCTATACGCGGGTTTTTTGGTTTTTCCTAAACTTGTCAAGGCATATAATTTGCCATATAAAATTTTGGATAGAAGGTCTATTGTTTGCAGCCAGATAGAGATTTTTGTAACGCTTTATCAAAAGGGCGGTGTGTATTTACGGCTTGACGGGTTTTCGCAATCAAACCTTATTGAACTGCCCTTTATCCCTAAAACGCTTGAGCTTACAAATTTAGGCGGAAACCTATTTATCATAAAAGCCACAAACAAGCTTTGCTTTTTTGCCATAGTCAGTGCTTTAGATTTATCAATTTTGCTGTCCGATTTGTGCGATAACGTTTTACACGATAACAAGCTTACAACAACTAAAATTTATAAAGGCATAGCAACCCACGTTAAAACAACCAATTACGGCTTTGACGGCAAGTTTTTTGTAACCGATACAAGCTTTAATTCAAGCTGTGATACGCCCTTACTTGACGCAGTTTTGCCCCTTGCCTTTTTAGAAGAAGTGCGGCTCGGTGTCGATTATCGCCATTATTTGAGTGACACGCTTAAAAATGACAGTCATCTTTTACGTGAATTTTTAGGCAATTTTAGCTTTGCACTTCCGCCCATACTACAGGGGCATGCGGATAACTTTTTAATCGTATCGGACAGCGTTAAGTTTGTTAAAATCCAAGTTGAAAACGGACTTGTTTTGGACGTATCCGCCGAACCCTTCCCCTTTTAGACCTAAATTACGCCGCTTTTTAGTTTTATCCTTGCAAAAAATTTTAATTTTTTTGCAAAACTATTCCCTTTTGCCCATTTTTGTGGTATTATAAATAGAGTACGACAAAAAGGTGAACGCAATGGATAAAATCAAAAAAATGTGGGCCGACTTTGAAAACAAACACCCCAAGCTTTCAGTCTGGGTGCGCGAAGGCGGGCTTTTCCTTATAGTAAGCATTTTAATCACCATTTTTAAATATTTGATTTTGACCTTTTTACCCGAAGCCTTTAGCTTTTTAGGTAATCGTGATTTTGGCTTTCCGGGGACTAAAGTCACTCTTTTTGGTGTAAGCTTTAAGTGGTATATTATCGGCTACGGCGCAGACCAAGGCGGCGTTGCCTATTTTACGGCTTACATGATTGCAATGGTCATTGGTGAAGTCATCAACTTTTTAATCCAGCGCAAATACGTTTTCCGCAGCAACGGCAATATTTGGTATCAGGGCGCGTGGTATCTTTTGGCGTTTTGTATCGTTACCTGCGTTGTCAACTCAATCAACTGCGTTTGGGTGGCTGTTGCAAGCGGCTTTGTTAAGGACTGGGTATATAATATCGTAACGACCATGCTAAACGGCTTTATTTCTATGGTGGTTTTCTTTATCGTGAATAAAATCATCTTTAAAGACGGCGCAAATGCTCAAAAAAATGAAGTCGCAACCGTTGAGCAAGCCGTTGCCGCCGCTGAAGAAACCGCCGACAGCATAAACAATATGGTGGGCAGCACCGAAGATACCGTTGCTTCTTTAGAGCAAACGCTTGCAGCCCTTCAGGAAGCAGTTGCCGCGCTAAACGAAGCGCTTTCTGCAACCGAAGAAGAAGTTGAAGCCTTGCGTAAAAACGATGACACCCCCAAAAAGCCCGAATAACACACGCCGCCGCCCTACCCTGTTTTACGCCTTAAGCAAGGTTTTTACCTTAAAAACCGCACAAAGGGCGGCGAAATATACTTTTTCACCATAAAAAGCAAAAAGTTAACCCCAAACGCTTGTTTTTTTTAACTTTTTTTGCTAATATTTAGTACGCAAAACCAAATATTGGGGATTCGCCAAGCGGTAAGGCTACGGACTCTGACTCCGTCATCCGGGGGTTCGAATCCCTCATCCCCAGCCAAAAAAGTCGTATTATTTTGATACGACTTTTTTTATCCATTGCGAAAGCAATGGTATATCATCACGCTTTAGCGTGTATCTCATCACCGAAGGTGTATCTCATCAGCCGCAGACTGTATCTTCTTTCGCAATGATGATATACAAGGCTTTCGCCTTGGTGATATACAAAACTTCGTTTTGATGATATACACGCCTTCGGCGTGATAGCAACCAACGGTTGCGGAGCGAATCCCTCATCCCCAGCCAAAACAGGCAGTTTTTAGAGCAAGAAACGCTTTAAGACTGCCTTTTTTGTTGCCTTTTTGCATATAAAACAAGTGCATTAGAGGGATAAAAAGTGTATGTGGTGCGGTCGTTGATAGTCGATTACAGAAATCTTCTATAGAGCAAAAAAAATTGTTTTAAGAAAAAGTTTGGTAAACAACGTTGATAGACCTTGTCATAAAGATGGATATTAGTATACTCTACATTATTATTAATGCTGGAATTTTTTGAAACAACATCTGTTTGAATTATCTAAACCAAAAAGATGATTTGTTCAAATCGTGTAAAAAAATAAGCTCAAAAAATTTTTCCATTGTGTATTGACAACAAAAAACTTTTATGCTATACTTTACTTAACGGTTAAGTAAACCGAATTATTTTTGATGTTGGAGGTTCTTATGAAACGCAGAATTACTTCGATTCTCTCCCTTGTGGTTGTTCTTGTGTTGCTCTGCACGAGTTTGGCAGCTTGCTCCCTCTTCCAGACAGAAACAAAAGAATACACACTCACTCTTTATGACAACGACGGTACTACCGTCCTTCACACAATTAAGGTTGAAGAGGGTAAGGCTCCTGAAAAGCCTGCAGATCCTACCAAGGAAGGCTATGTCTTCGCCGGTTGGTTTGTTACTCCCACTTCTTCTAAGGCTTTCGATTTTGCTGCTGTTATGACTGAAGATGCTAAGGCATACGCTCAGTGGAAGATGGCAGACTTCCAAGATGATCGCGACTGGGTACTTTCTGGTTCTGTAAACGGTTGGGGATCCAATCTTGACGGTTATCACCTTACCAAGAAGACTGGTACAGGCAATGTTTACGAGCTTACACTCGACCTTTACGTTGATGATGAATTCCAGCTTACAGTTCTCCTTGAGGATGGTTCGCTTTCTTACAGCTCTGAAGGTGCTCGTGCCGCATCCTCTCACGTTGTAGCAGGAACCGAGTATATGGAAGCTGCAGGTGGTCTTGGTACTTACAAGAACATCCATATGATTCAGGACGGTAACTACACACTTTCTCTCGTAACTGACCCCGAAACCGATAATAACGAGCTCACTATCATCAGAAACGGCGATCCCACAGGTCCTGCCACCGAGCACGAGATTGCTAATTATGCAATCAAGGGCAGCAAGGTAACAAATTGGGCTGACTCTACTGATACTAATTACCTTATGAACAAGGGTGCTGACGGTAAGTTCACTCTTACTATCGAGCTTTATGCAAACGATGAGTTTATGTTCGTTGGCTATGAAATGGTTGACGGCGCACTCGTAGGTCTTGCAAAGTATATCAAGAGCGATATGCTTGCTGAAGGCTCTGCAGCCGAAGTTCAGGCTAAAGCTGGTGGCAACTTCACAACAAGTGCTGACGGTACTTACACATTTACATTCGATCCCGCAACAGAAAAGATTTCTGTTTCTTATTCTCCCGAATTCTCTCTTGAAGCAGTAGCTCGTCCTACCACTTGGTACATCCTTGGTAATGGTAGCGTAGCAGGTTCTGTTCTTAACAATGCAGCTTGGGGCCTTAAGGATGAAGCAGCCCAGGGCTTTGTAGATAAGGGCAACGGTGTTTACGAGCTTACCCTCGACCTCTATGTAGGCGATGCTTTCAAGATTTGTTCTGACAGCTCTTGGGCAAACGCACGTGACTTTAGCTTTATGGTAGAACCCGGCGAAAACTTCAAGGCTAATGGTAATATTGAAGTTCTCGTAGCTGGTAACTATACTCTCACTCTCACTGTTGACGAAGACGAAACCAAGGATACTATCACTTGGGTACGTAACGGTGATGCAGCTGAAGGTCAGGAACAGGAAGTTGTTATTGATGCTTTCGCAATTAAGGGAAGCAAGGTAACAGGCTGGGCTGACTCCACTGCTGAAGAGCATCTTCTTAAGAAGAATGCTGACGGTAAGTATGTTCTTACAATCGAAATGTATGCTAATGACGAGTTTATGTTCGTAGCATACCAGTATGTTGACGGTGTTCTTACCGGTCTTCCTATCTATATTAAGAGTGATATGATCGCAGAAGGAAGCGCTGCTGAGGTTGCTCCTAAGGCTGGCGGAAACTTTACAACAAGTGCTAACGGTACTTACACATTCACTTATGACCATGCAACTAAGTCTGTTTCTATCGCTTACTCTTCTGATTTCTCTCTTGAAGTAGCAGCTCGTCCCACAACTTGGTACATTCTTGGTAATGGTACAGTAGCAGGCTCCGTTCTTAACAATGCAGCTTGGGGCCTTAAGGATGAAGTAGCTCAGGGACTTGTTTCCAAGGGCAACGGTGTTTACGAAATTACTCTTGACCTTTATGAAGGTGACGAATTCCAGATCTGTTCCAGCAGCTCTTGGTCTGATAAGCACGGATTTGACTCTCTTGTAAATCCCGGTGAAAACTTCACACGTGGCGGTAACATTACTGTTGCTGCCCCCGGTAACTACACTCTTACTCTTACTGTTGATCCCGATGATGAAACCAAGGACACTCTTACTTGGGTACGTAACGGTGATGCAGGCGAAGTAGAAGAAACCGAATATCCCGCTGATGCATTTGCAATCAAGGGCAGCAAGGTAACCGGTTGGGCTGACAAGACCGATGCGCAGTATCTTATGAATAAGAATACTGACGGCAAGTTCGTTCTTGTAATCGAGCTTTACGCTAATGATGAGTTTATGTTCGTTGGCTACGAAATGGTTGACGAGGCACTTTCCGGTCTTGCTCTCTACATCAAGAGCGATATGATCGCTGAAGGAAGTGCAGCTGAAGTTCAGGCTAAGGCTGGTGGCAACTTCACAACAAGTGCTAACGGTACATATACCTTCACATTCGATCCTGAAACAAATAAGGTTCACATCGCTTATTCCGCTGATTTCTCTCTTGAAATAGTTGCTCGCCCCACCACTTGGTACATCCTTGGTAACGGCGCGACCGAAGGTTCCGTTCTTCATACATCCAGCTGGGGACTTAACGATGAGTCCGTACAGAAGCTCACAGATAAGGGCAACGGTGTTTACGAAATAACCCTCAATCTCTATGAAGGCGATCAGTTTAAGATTTGCTCCGATGGTTCTTGGTCTAATGCACACGACCTCTCTGATATGCCTAACCCCGGCACTAACTTTGAGGCTGCAGGCAACGTAAAGGTTCTCGTAGCAGGTAACTATACACTTACACTTACTATTGATGCTGATGATGAAACCAAGGATACTATTACTTGGGTACGTAACGGCGACTGCGAATAATCAAAATAAAAGGGGCTGACCGTTTGGTCAGCCCTGTGCTTATAATAAACGTATTAAATTCTAATATCGTGAGGAACGTCACCACTTCGTGCGATAGTAATCTCAAGACACTCGATAAGCTTTTCAATCTTTTCATAGCTTGAAATATCAATGGAAAGAGCATCTTTGTTGATAGACTTGCAATATTGACCGAGCATTTCACCAATTACAACGATGTTTTTATCTGTGATAGCGTTAACGTCTTCAAAGCTTGCTACGTAAACGATTTTTTCAAACGTTGCATCAAGCTCTGAGCGTAGTGCTTCATTCTTTTGCTCGTGGCATATTACAGTATAATCAGCTCCGCCAAATATTTCATTTGCAATTCCTTTGATTTTACCGTAATTGCTGTTGATCTGACAGAAGAGCTGGTCGTCATAAAGCATATCAAACGCAATAACAGGACAGTAGTTCGCTTCACTGACGGTTTTGAAAAAGCTTTCTTCTGCATCAGCGCAAATGACAGCATCACACCAATCAAGTCTTGAGTTTTCGGTGTTATCAATAACACGAAGAGAAAGTCCTTTATCTTTTAGAGCTTTTGCAAGGCGGCGAATCAAAAGAAAATGATCTGCACGCTTTAGAGCAAAAGATCCGTGTCCGAGGTACAATCCCACTATATTAGTTTTTCCCGATGAAATGCTTTTAGCATGAAAATTTATTTGATAACCGTAAAGGTTGACTATTTGAAGCACCTTTTTTCTGGTAGCTTCACTTATACACTGGTCATCACGGTTATTTAATATATAGCTGACGGTGGCTACGGAAACCCCGGCTTCTTCGGCTATATCTCTTAAAGTTACTTTCTTTTTCATAAAAGGTCTGCCTTTCTTAAACGTTAAGCCAAGCTTGACTATATTATAATGATTATGAGGGCCTTTTGTCAAGAGAAAAGGAGATTTTTAATGAATAAACACGCAATTTACCATCGCCCCGAGAGTAATTTCTGCTTTGCAATAGATGAAAAAACAGTAGTTTTGCGTATTCGATTTGCAAAGGGCGATAAAATAGAACGTCTCTCGGTGCTTTACAATTCAAAATATGATATTGCCAAAACACAATACAGAGCAAAAATGCCTTTTATTTGCTGCGATGGATTACACGATTATTACTCGGTAACGTTGAAGTTAAGCGATCCAAGGCTTGCCTATGTATTTGAGTTTTCTTCGGATGGGAAGAAATATTATTTCTGTGAAGCCGGAGTTAAAGAATCTTACGATTTTTCGCTTGCTTATTATGATAGCTTCCAATATGCCTACATAAATAAGAACGACATTATCCAAAACGTAAAATGGCTTAACAATGCGGTATTTTATCAGATATTTATTGACCGTTTTGATAAAGCTTCCGAAAAGGATGAAAGCTATATAAATGCTTCTTGGGGAGACCTTCCTACACCTAAATCCTTCTTTGGCGGTGATCTTGATGGTATCTGCAAGCATCTTGATTACATACAAGAACTCGGAGTTACTGCTCTTTATCTAAACCCTATCTTTAAGAGCCTCTCAAACCACAAATACGACATTATTGACTATTACGAAATAGATGAAATGTTTGGTGGAAAAGAAGCCTTTAAGCGACTTGTTAAAGCGTGTCACGAACGAGGCATCAAAATAATACTCGATGCGGTATTTAATCACGTAAGTGAAAAATTTTATCCCTTTGATCAGGTAATGGCACTTGGAAAACAATCCGAATACTTCGATTGGTTCGTAATAGATGGTGATAAAATAAATGCAGATAGAGATAATTATGATTGCTTTGCAGCTTGTAAGTATATGCCTAAGCTTAATACTAACAATCCTGAGGTTCAATCTTATCTTATTGATGTTGCTAAACACTATATTACAGAGTATGGTATTGACGGTTGGCGTCTTGATGTTGCTGATGAAGTTTCGCATGATTTTTGGCGTCAAATGCGGAGAAAAATCAAAGCAGTTAATCCAGACGCTGTTTTAATCGGAGAAAACTGGCACAATAGCGAAAGCTTTTTACAGGGAGATCAGTTTGACAGCATAATGAACTATGGTGTTACAAAAGCCTTCCTTGATTTCTTTGCACGAGAAATTATTGACGAAAAAGGCTTTGCAGAAGCACTAAACGCACAGTTAATGCGCTATACTGATACCACTAACAATATGATGTTCAACCTTCTTGATTGTCACGATACTCACAGATTCTACAGCGAGGTTGGCTGCGACGCAAGAAAACTTATGTGCGCACTTTTGACACTTGTATTCCTCCCCGGAAGCATCAATCTTTACTACGGAACAGAGATACTTACCGAAGGTGGATACGATCCCGACAGCAGAAGAACCTTTGATTTTGAGAAACTAAACAATTCGGAAATTAAAGGTATCAAGGGCGAAGTAGCATACATCTTGAAGCTCAAAAATCAACCTGCAATAGCTCATGGTTCGATAAGAATATGGAGCGGTGATGGATACGTCACTATTGAAAGAAAATGCGAAGAGCAAACGCTCACACTTAAAATTTGCTCTAAAAATTACACTATCGAAGGAGAAATGTTATGAAAAGAATAATATCTTTAGTTTTAGCAATCGCAATGCTTACAAGCATTGCTTGTATTTTGAGTTCTTGTAACAATGACAAAGACAAAGAACAAATAGTCATCAGAGTTCTTGAAAATGATTTCGCCAAGAAGAATGGTTATCTTCAGGTGCTTCTCGATGCCTTTAATGAAAAATATAAGGATTATAACGTTATTGCAGTTGATGCAGATATGGACGAGTATTCCGACCTTGAAAACGATGGTCCTTATGGCTACGGTCCCGACGTTCTCTATCAGGCAAATGACGTTCTTATGAAATACGTTGACGGACATCACATTTACCCCATCGACATTGAGGCACTTGAGTGCTACGATCAGATCCCCCAGAATGCTTGGGATGCTTATAAGGCAGAAGCAGACGGCAAGACCGTTTACTGTGGTGTTCCCGTAAACGTTCAGCAGCCCCTTCTTTATTACAGAAAAGATATGCTTCCTGCAAATTGGGAGACCGAATGGAATAAAAACAACAACGATGTTCCCGATATGGTAGAGTTCTGGAATGAAATGTACCGTTACAGTGCGCAGATACGTCAGAACGACAAGAGCAAGTTTGGCTTCGCCCTTCAGCTTAATAACGAATATTTTAACTCCGGTTTCCTTTTCTCCTACGGTGGATATGTATTTGGTAAGAATAATACTGATGATACAGATATTGGTCTTTCTAACGGAAATGCAAAGCTTGGTGCAAAGGTAATTTGGGATCTCGCCGGAATTATGGACGAAAAATGTGCTGACGATTCCTTCACAAATGCAAGAACAACAATGCTTGCAAACGGAACAATTTTCGCAACTATTTGCACTCCCGACATTACAACCAACTTCTTAAAGGATCTCGCTCTTGAGTATCAGAATCAGGGACTTTCCGAAGCAGAAGCAAACGCAAAGGCTAAGGAAAACCTTGTTATTGCATCTCTTCCTATGCTTCCCGCTGCAGGTGATATTACTGCAAACGTTGACGTTACAGATTCTTCTCTTTGGACCCGACAGAAGACTATGGGCGGTATTAACGGATACGGCATCAGCTCTTACTCCGAGCATAAGGATTGGGCTCTCAAATTCGTAGAATTTGCAACAAGTGCTGAAATGGTACAGAAGCGTGCAGAAATGCTTGGTATCGTTCCTGCAAGAGGTGACGTAATCGAAAATATTGACAATCCTGCAACCGAAATCACATATAACAATCTTGATGACGGTACCCTCGTAGTAATGCCTTCTATTTCCGCGGTAAAGCAGATTTGGATTCCCATTTCTTCTGGATTTAAGCAGATTGCTACCGATGGATGTACAGACAGAAAGTACACTCTTAATGACTTACAGGCTATTCTTGAAACCATTGACGATAACATCTATAAAGCAATCCACACATTCTCTGAATAAGGAGAAAAATCTATGAAAAACAAGATTAAAAAACTTGCCACTTTCTTTAGAGAGAGTGGCAAGGAAACCTACGCTTCAATGGCATTTATGGGCGTAGGGCAAATTTTGAACGGTCAATTTGGTAAAGGTATGCTTTATATGCTCACCGAAATTGCATTTATGCTATACTTCGGGTTTACGGGTATTACAGATATAATCGGCTTCTTTACTCTTGGCACTAATAAGGCAGATGCTTGGGCTGGAATAGTAGGTGATAACTCTGTCATTATGCTCCTTCGTGGTATATTTGCGTGGATAGCATTGGCAGGACTCATTTGGATGTATATATCAAATATTAAAGATGCTCATTTTTACGCCGAGGAAAAGCACAACAACAAAATGTTGCCTTCATTAAAGAATGATATATCCTCTATCCTTGATAAGAATTTTTATAAAGCAGCACTTTTTCTTCCGCTTCTTGGTGTAGCTGTATTTAATATCCTTCCTATTATCTTCATGATACTTATCGCCTTCACCAATTACGGCGGTAAAATAGTTCCTCCCGAGCTTGTTGACTGGACGTTTGATAGCTTTAAGAAACTTGTTGTTCTTGGTGAACTTTCTCAGTCCTTTGTAAAAATACTTGGTTGGAACTTGCTTTGGGCATTTGCTTCAACACTGTTTAACTACTTTGCCGGACTCGGGCTCGCTCTTCTTTACAACAAAAAATGCGTTAAAGGTAAGGCAATATGGCGTGCATTCCCAATTTTAGCTTACGCTATTCCCGGATTTATTACGCTCCTTGCCTTCAAATATATGTTCAGTAATGGCGGTCCCATCAACAATATTATTGTTGACAACGGCGGTCAGATAATTGACTTCCTCGGTATCAACTCAAAATGGATGGCAAGAGGTATAGGCTTCTTTATCAATGCTTGGCTTTCCGTTCCTTCCATTATGCTCCTTGCAACAGGAGTTCTTTCCAACATTAACAATGATCTTTACGAAGCGGCAGATATTGACGGTGCATCAAGCTTCCTTCAATTCAGAAAGATAACTCTTCCTTTCGTAATTTTCTCAACAACTCCCGTACTTATCAGTCAGTTTATAGGAAACTTCAATAACTTTGGCGTATTCTTCTTCTTAAGAAGCGACGTTTTGAGTGACGGTTACTTCCTTGCGAGTGACACAGACTTGCTTATTAACTGGCTCTACAGAATGTCGATAGACAATAACTATTATGCAATAGGCGCGGCCATAAGCCTTGTGATCTTTGCAATCACCTCTATTGTAAGCCTTAGTGTTTACGTTAGAAGTGCAGCCTACAAGAAGGAGGATACGTTCAGATGAAAAAGCCCGGTATGCACGCAAAAGAAATTGCTGATAAGTTTTTGACTTATTCAATACTGATAATAGTTTCTCTTATATTCGTATTTCCTTGCTTCTGGCTTGTAATAAGCTGCTTCTCAAAGAGCGGTGATATGTATAGCTTTAACGGATTCTTCCCGAGTGAATACTCTCTTGACAGTTTTAAGTTACTCTTTACCGATACGGTAATGTATAACTATATAAGTTGGTTTACTAACACACTTTTTGTTGCTGTAGTTAGCAGTTTGCTGGGAACAGTTCTTGTGATTCTTACAGCCTACACCATTTCCACCTTTGAGTTCAGAGGAAGAAAAGCACTTATGAAGGGAGCTTTGGTGCTTGGAATGTTCCCGTCATTTATGGGAATGACAGCGGTTTACCTTCTTATGACGCAGTTCGGCTTTATCAATAGCCATTTAGGTCTTGCTCTTATTTATGCAGGCGGCGCTCCAATGGGATACCTTGTTCAAAAGGGTTTCTTTGATACCATTCCCAAGTCTATTTATGAAGCAGCAAGCATAGACGGAGCAAGCAATTTTAAGATATTCCGTTCTATTACACTACCTCTCTCTAAGCCGATGCTTGTTTATACACTTCTCACACAGTTTGCTTGGCCTTGGAGCGACTACATCCTTCCAAAGCTTCTTCTTAAAGATAAGAGCCTTTGGACGGTAGCAGTTGGACTTATGAGCCTTCCTGAAACGGAATTCGCAAGATTCTCTGCAGGATCAGTATTTATTGCTGTTCCGATTGTAATTTTGTATTTCTGCCTTAGTAAATATCTTGTAAACGGCATGTCTGCCGGTGCGGTAAAGCAATAAAGGAGAGAATATGTCAACAGTAACATTAAAAAATGTATATAAAATATATGAAAACAAAGAAGCAAAGGGAGATATGAAGCCCGCTGTTTCTGACTTCTCAATGCACATTGAAGATAAAGAGTTCATCGTTTTTGTAGGACCTTCGGGATGCGGTAAATCTACAACTTTACGTATGATTGCCGGTCTTGAAAAAATCACAAAAGGTCAAATTTACATAGACGATACTCTTGTTAACGATGTAGCACCAAAGGATAGAGATATAGCAATGGTATTCCAGAACTATGCACTCTATCCCCATATGTCCGTATATGAGAATATGGCATTTGGTCTTCGCCTTCGTAAAATCCCGGATATCAAGCGTGATAAAAAAGGCAATCCCGTCCTTGATAAAGAAGGTAAAGAGATTCCCGTAATGAGAAAGCTTACCGAAGCTGAAATCAAGGAAAAGGTTATGGAAGCAGCAAAGATTCTTGCTATTGAAGAGTATTTGCAGAGAAAACCCAAAGCACTTTCCGGCGGTCAGCGTCAGAGAGTTGCCCTTGGTAGAACAATCGTAAGAAAGCCAAAGGTATTCCTTCTTGACGAACCACTTTCAAACCTTGACGCAAAGTTGAGAGCAACAATGAGAAGTGAGATTATCAAGCTTCACGAAAAGCTTGAAGCAACCTTCATTTACGTAACTCACGACCAAGTTGAAGCTATGACAATGGGTACACGTATCGTTGTTATGAAGGATGGCTTCGTTCAGCAGATTGGAGCACCCAAAGAGCTTTACTCAAGACCTGTAAATACCTTTGTTGCAGGATTTATCGGAACGCCTCAAATTAACTTCTTTAATGGAAGATTAACACCTGACGGTAAACTTAAGTTTGCAAACGATCAAGAAATTACACTTTCCAAGGCAACAATGGATAAGTTTGATGCAGAGAAAATCGGTAGTGGCATTGATGTTATTATGGGTATTCGTCCCGGCGATCTCAAGCTTGTTGATAACGGTGATAAGGCTACAACTGTTGTTGCAAAAGTAGAAGTAGTGGAAGCTCTTGGTAATGAAACAATAGTATATTCTAACCTCGACCTTAATGGAGAGCAATCACTTGAAAGAACGGCAACATCCATTACGCTCAGTGCAAAGCTCAAATCAGATCCCGAAAGACACAGTAAGATTTTCCTTGATATCGACGAAGATTATATTCATTTGTTTGACAAGGAAACCGAAGTGAGCATTCGAAAGTAATTTCACATATTTGTAATCGCGGCATTTGATGAAATTGCTTTAAGGCTACCCACAATATTTGTGGGTAGCCCGATTTTTATTATGGTGGATAAACGTATTGAATATAACTGAAAATTGTGGTATAATAAGTTGACTCGAACTTGTTATTCATAAGATGCTCCCAGGACAGCATTGTATTTAGGTGCTATTCGGGGACTTTTTCTATTCTTTCTCAAAGCATAACCGATATCTCGCTGCCATTCGCTTGCGCCTTCTTGAGAGCTGTTTGCACTTTTCCTTCTCGATGCGAACGCGATCGGTGAGATCATTATAACGGCCGCGGTGAATAAATGCACCATTTCCGCTTTCGGCAGTTCATTGTATTATCGAATGAGTTATTACATAAAAATACTGCAGAAGGTACTCTTTTCTGCAGTATTTTTTTATCCAAGCCGCAGGCTTGGCATATCATCACGACGCAGTCGTGGATATCATCAAGGGCGGCTCACCGCCCTTGTATCTCATCACGCTTTAGCGTGTATCTCCCCTGCGGCTTGATGTAAGGAGCGAAGCGACGGAATAGCGAGCCTGCGAGCGTCTATACAACACTCCGTGTTGGTGATATACCGCAACGAGTTGCGGATGATATACAAGGCTACGTCTTGATTTATTTGCCAAAGTGTGATATAATGCTTTTAAAGGAAGTGATGATATGGCTAAAAAAATTGATTTAAAAGATATTCCGTTACCGATCCTAATAATTGTTGGTATTTTAGCATCGGCTATATCTTTTGTTTATTATTTTGCTCTAAAAAACCCATACGAAATTATATTTTGGATGATCTGCATTATCGACTTTTTGCTGTTCGCATTAAGCGCATATCGAGTAGTAGTGTGTTTAGATCTAACCAAAGCAAAAACCGTCATCTTTACGATTGTAACAATGGTTGGTTTCTTTGCGTTTGCTGAAATCGTGGTACTTGCATTCACGCAAGGAACGCGTTTTGAGTATACTTTGGAGTTGTTTCTTGATGTCTTGAGATTTAGTTTGTTTTTGTCTCCGTCGTTAATTTTATTACTTCCGATAATATGGTTCATTGCTCAAATTCCATATTATTAAATGGACACCTTTTTACTGTTCTTACCCTACTTTACGCACCTTTTGGTCGCTCTTTCGCAGAAAAAGAACAAGGCTTTTGCCCTTGTTCTTTTTTTGTTTTGTGCTCTTAAAGACGAGATTTAAACGGGTGGGGAGTGTCGGCTGATATTTGCTGAAAGTTATCACGCCCGGGTATTGACAAAATTATACGCGGCTGTTATAATTGATTAAACTACTATATTTTTATGCTTTAGATAAACCGCAAGGCGTAAAATTGCAAAAAGGCTTACCAACATATTAGAATAGCTTTAATGGGGGAAATATGATAAAAACTGAATTTTTTACGCTAAACAACGGAATAAAAATACCTGCAATCGGCTTTGGCACGTGGCAGGTTAAGGACGGTGAAGAAGGCTACAACGCCTGCCTTAACGCGCTAAAGGCGGGGTACAGACACATTGACACGGCTTTTGCTTACGGCAACGAGCCAAGCGTTGCGCGCGCACTAAAGGATAGCGGTATCAACCGTGAAGACGTGTTTTTAACAACAAAATTACCTGCCGATATAAAGGATTACGACGGGGCAATAACTCATTTTGAAGCTTCGCTTAAAAACCTTGAAACTGATTATCTTGACCTTTATCTTATCCACGCGCCGTGGCCGTGGAGCGACGTTGGCGGTGATTATACACAAGGCAATATTGCCGTTTGGCGCGCAATGATTGATTTATACAACCAAAAAAGGGTTCGTGCCATTGGCGTTTCAAACTTCCACGCAAAAGATATACAGGCAATAATAGACGCAACCGGCTTTGTGCCTGCGGTCAATCAGATAAGATATTTTATCGGCAACACCCAAAACCCCATAACCGAATACTGCCAGAAAAACGGCATTTTGGTTCAGGCGTATTCACCACTTGCAACGGGGGCGTTGGTTGAGCATAGCGCGCTTTGCGATTTAGCGGAAAAATATAACGTGACTGTACCCAAGCTTTGCATACGCTTTTGCATTGAAAACGGAACGCTTCCCCTTCCGAAATCGGTTAACGCGGAAAGAATTAAAGCAAATCTTGACGTTGACTTTAAAATTTCCAAAGAAGATATGGAATATCTGAATTCGCTTTACCATATCGGCCCGACAAGGCCTTTCAGAAGCTAAAGCATTAAAAAGCACGCAGCAATAAAACAGCATTATAATTAAGTCACAAAAAAGATAGGCGTTTTACCTATCTTTTTTTACCTTTCAGGGCAAAAAACTTACCTTTAAACCAAAAAGCCTTTACAGGGCATATAATAATTTGTTATAATAAGCCCAAGCTTTAGATTTTACACAAAAGTGGGGCTATAAGTCGATTATGGTTAAAAAACTATGGAATAAAAACTTTATATTGCTGCTTCAGGGCAGCGCAGTCAGCATTATTGGCGACTTGATGTACAGCGTTGCAATAGGCTACTGGGTTTACCAAAAAACGGGCTCTAACGGCTTAATGGGGATTATGTCTTCGATATCCATGTTCGTAACCATGCTGTTATCGCCCTTTTCAGGCACAATAGTTGACAGGCTTAACCGCAAATGGGTGCTTGTTATCGGCGATATGCTGCAAGGCATTATAATGCTGGCCGTTGGCGTTTTTGCCTTTTTGGATAAGCTAAACGTTGTCGGCGTTTTGGTTGCGGCGTTTTTAGCGGCGCTTGGCGGCGTGTTTTATTCACCTGCGTCAAACACGGTTTTGGTTGATATTATCCCCGGTGACGAAATTCAGCGCGGTCAATCGCTGTTTTCTGGCGTAAGCACTTCTATAAACCTTGTCGGCACGGCTTTTAGCGGTGCGGTTGTTGCTCTTTTGGGCGTTCCGCTTATCATTATTATTAACGGCGCAAGCAATATCTACGCCGCCGTGTCAGAGCTTTTTGTTTCCGTCCCCAAAACGGTCAAGCAAGGTCAAAAAGTAACCGTTAAAAGCATTTTAGCCGACACCAAAACTGCGCTTAAAACCATTTTTAAGGATAAATGCTTAAAGATTTTTATCCCCTGCGCTATCATTATAAACTTTTTGTCGGCAGGTGCGTTTTCCCTGATTTTGCCGTTCACGGTTGAAAAGGGCTTTGCGCTTGAGCAGTACGGGCTTTTAATGTCTATTTGCACGGTGGGCTCGCTTATTGCGGTAGTACTCCTTGGCGCAATCAAGTTCAGCCCCAAAGCAAGATACCTTATTTTAGCAATAACCTTTCCGCTCAGCGAAATCTTTATGCTAACAGCCTATTTGCAAACGGAATTTGCCTTAACCTGCGTATTCGGGCTGTTGGGTATGCTGACTAACACGGCCGGCAACACGGTATTCAGCGCCGCAATGATGGTTGCTATCCCCAAAGATAGCCGCGGTGCAATACTTGGGTTTGTGTCGTCCGCGTCGGTGGGCGGAAGCGCCCTATCTGCATTAGCGTACGGCTTTTTAGGTGAAATCTTCCCGCTCGAAACGGTATTTTCGGTCGGGTGCGTGCTTGGGCTTATACCAATGCTGTATATGTGTCTTAACCGCAGGACTAAAAAATTTATCGTGGAAAACACAAAAAGCGAAGATGAAGAAGCTCTGGAAGAAGTTCAGGAAGAAGCTCCGGAAGAAGCAGTCAACGAAAGCATTGAATAAAATAATTAAAAAAAAAAGGGAGCGCCGCTCCCTTTTTTTTGCTATTTATTATTTATTATAAGCTTTCGCCAAAGTCTTCCTTAAATTTTGCCACTAATTTTTCTTGCCAATCGCTTGTTGGCTCTAATCTGCCGATAAAGAAACGCATAACGCTTGGCTCTTCAACAAAGCGTAAGCCGCCTATTAAGTGCCTGTTATCGTATAGCCACGCAAGACGGTCGGCAATATATCTTACCTGCGACAAGGTAAACACACGGCGCGGAAGTGCCAGACGGACTAACTCGCAAGAAGCAATATGCTCGGATCCGTCAGGGTTTCTTTCTTCACTTAAAGTTCCCCTTTCCATGCCCCTTGCACCGCTGACAAGATAAATTGCAGCAACCAAGGATGCCGATTGATATTCTTCTTCCTTTATATGCCCAACAAATTCCCTTGCGTTAAGGTGAAGCCCAAGCCCACCAGGCGGGGTAACGATTGGGATGTTATAGGACGCTAAAATCCTTGCGAATTCTTCAATAAATTCAGGCCCGTGCGAAATCATGTCGATATCCATTGCTTCTTCCAGGCCAACGGCAACGGCTTCCATTTCTCTTGTTGACATACCGCCGTAGGTTAAAAAGCCTTCGTAAACAGGGATTAAAACCTTCATTTTGTCAAATAAAGCCTTATCGTTTACGACAATACCGCCGCCCTTTGCGCTACCAAGCTTACGGGCTGAAAAGTAAATGATATCTGCAGCGTCGCTTATGCTTTTTGCAATTTCAGGGATGCTCTTATCCATGAAGGCAGGCTCTCTGACCTTATTAAAGTATAGGTTGTCGGTCATAAGTGACGCGTCAATCATAAGTGGGATGTTGTATTTTTTACAAATCCCAGATACGTCTAAAACGTTTTGAACGCTTACAGGCTGACCGCCGATTAAGTTTGTACCCATTTCGATGCGGACAAACGGAACGTGCTCTACACCGACTTCCAATATAAGCTTTTCTAATTTTTGTAAATCGATATTGCCTTTAAACGGGCAATCACTTGTTATTTTGATGGCTTCGTCTATGAAAACTTCTTCAACGCGCCCGCCGCAAAGCTGAATATGGGTTTTGGTCGTCGTGAAGTGATAGTTCATAGGAACAACGTCACCGGATTTTACAAGCGTTTTTGCAAGAATGTTTTCACACGCCCTGCCTTGGTGCGCGGGTAAGAAATACTTTTTACCAAAGAACTTTTTGCAAACCCTTTCCAGCTTGTAAAAGGTTTCGCTGCCCGCATAAGCGTCGTCTGCAACCATCATTGCGCCAAGCTGCATATCGCTCATTGCGTTAGTTCCGCTGTCGGTCAGCATATCTAAATAAACGTCTTTATTTCTTAATAAAAAGGTGTTGCAACCGGCTTCCTTTATCGCCTTTAGTCTTTCATCAATTGGCAGTAAGTTTAATTTTTGAATTATCCTTACCTTGTGCATTTCTAAAGGCAAGCTTTGTTCCTTGTAAAATTTTATCCTTGACATATCCCCACCCCTTGCGCTCGCGGTATCTAATATATACCACAGCGCTTTATCAATTAAAGTAATTAATTACGCTTGATTTGTTGTTTTATAAGCTAAAACAAGCGTTATTTTGAATATTATAGCACAATAACTAATAAAAAACAAACTATAGCACAACATTTTAGCAATAAATGTATTTTAAATGGTAAATAAAGGTTAACAAGTTCATTTATGTAAACCGTTGCTAAAAAACGCTTCTATTTAGGGTGAGACGTTGTTTTAAACGCGGCGCGTTTAAATAATAACATCATAAAAATGCAAATCCGTGCAAGCAAGGCTTGCCCGCAAGCATTTTTACTCGTTATTGCATCTTACGGATTCCAACGCTCACTTAAGGTGAGACGTTGTTTTAAACGCGGTGCGTTTAAATAATAACTTCACAAAAATGCAAATCCGTGCAAGCAAGGCTTGCCCGCAAGCATTTTTGCTTGTTATTGCATCTTATGGATTCCAACGCTCACTTAGGGTGAGACGTTGTCATCCTGAGCCTTGCCCAAAAGGGCAACGGCGTCAGGACCCCCTAATCTATCCTATTACCTTGAGTGAGCACACTAAAAAAGACGAGCCTACCCGTCTTTTAATCTTTCTTGCTTTTGAAAGGTGCTTGTAATTTTAGTTTAGTTATGCTATAATAATACAAATAACTTTAAAAGGGTGTTAATTATGAGTTCAAAGGTATATTTTACGACAAACTTAACGGGTGAAGCCGTTGTTAAGCTTTATAAAGCGCTTTCTAAAAGCCTTGACGGCAACGTTGCCATAAAGCTACACTCTGGCGAGCCGGGTAACCAGAACTTTATCCAGGCAGATTTTTGGAAGCCAATTATTGATATGGTTGGCGGTACGGTTGTTGAGTGTAACACGGCTTACGACGGGGAGCGCAACACCACCGAAAAGCACCTTGAAACCTTTAAAAAGCACGGCTGGGCGGACAACTTTAAGGTTGACCTTTTAGACGCTGAAGGCCCTGACTTAAAACTTGAAATCCCTGACGGCAGGGTTATAAAAGAAAACTACGTTGGCAAAAATTTAGCAAATTACGATAGTATGCTTGTGCTTTCACACTTTAAGGGCCACCCGATGGGCGGTTACGGCGGTGCGCTCAAGCAGTTATCAATCGGCGTGGCGTCTTCCTTTGGCAAGGCATATATCCACGGCGCGGGCGAGCCTGAAAAAATCTGGACGGCGGACCACGATTTGTTTTTACAAAGCATGGCGGATGCGGCTAAATCGGTTATCGACTATTTTGGCGGTAAAATAATTTACGTTAACGTAATGAAGAATCTTTCGGTTGACTGTGACTGCTGTGCCGTGGCAGAAGACCCTTGTATGCACGATATCGGCATTTTGGTATCCGATGACCCCGTCGCCATTGACCAAGCCTGCATTGACCTTGTTTACAATTCAACCGATAAGGGGCGCGACCATTTTATAAAGCGCGTTGAGTCAAGAAACGGCTTATTAACCATAAGCGCGGCAGAAGGTTTAGGCTGCGGCACGCGTAAATACCAGCTTATCAATTTAGATTAAAACGCCAAGGCTTTCTTTGGTGTTTTTTACCAATTAACGGGCTTATAGCCCCACTTTTGTCGGCTTGTTAAGCCTATTACTTTCAGTATGGATAAATATAATTTTACGGTTGGTGAAAAATTTAATAACTATAAAGCGGTTGATTTTTTGCGAGCCGTTAAAATTTCCAAAGAGATTATCCAGCGGCTAAAATTTGGCGGCATTTTGGTAAACGGCGTTTTACTTAACAACGTAAACACCCGCCTAAAGTGTGGCGACGTTGTTACGCTTAAACTTCCTGAAGACGAGCAAAACCCCTACGTAGTACCGGTTAAGGGTGAGCTTGAAATCCTTTATGAAGACGATTATCTGCTTGCCGTAAACAAGCCCAAGGGCATGCTTACGCACGCTTCAAAAAGCAATAAAGCACCGTCGCTTGACGGTATTGTTTGCGGTTATTTTGATAAACCCTTTACCTTTAGGGCAATAAACCGCCTTGACAGGGATACAAGCGGCGTTATGCTTATCGCAAAGGATATGGTTTCGGCATGTTTTTTGGGTGAAGCAATGAAGCGCGGCGAAATCAAAAAAACTTATACCGCGCTTGTGGTTGGCAAGCCCCAAAAGGACCACTTTATTATCGACGCGCCTATCGCGCGCCAAAGCACGGACGGTATGAAGCGCATCGTATCCCCTTCAGGCAAGCCTTCTTTATCTGAATGCTTTTTCGTCAGGGCTTTAGAAAACGGCTTGTCGCTTGTTGACGTTTTGTTGCACACCGGAAGAACCCACCAGATACGCGTGCACCTATCCCATATCGGCCACCCACTTTACGCTGACCGATTGTACGGCACGGCTATTTTAGATAAGACCTATTTTTTGCACGCAAAAAGCCTGACGCTAACCCACCCTTTCACAAGCCAATCTATTACGCTTACCGCACCAATTAATATTGATTTTTAGCTTTATTTTAATTAAAAGTCGGGCTATAAGCCGATTATCACTATTTTTATAAAAACAAAAGCACACGCCTTTTAGCGTGTGCTTTTATTATTTTATTTGCGGCAGGGCTTGAATTTAGAACCTAACGAGCTTGATAAAATTTCGTTAAATTCTTCAATCGTACCTTGTATGATTCCGCTTTTGTTAACAACATGTACCTGCATGTTTGAAATATATAAAAAGTATTGCGTTTTCGTTTCAAACACCTTATAAAAATAACTGAAATCCGTTTGGGTTACCGCCTTAAAATTATCGCCCTTTGTCTGGGTTATCTTAACAAAGTCGTAATCAAACTCAAAAACTTCTTTGGTTTCAGCACTCATAACAGACATTGTTTTATTGGTTTTTGATTGAATTGCGTTTGTTGTCACATACCCTATCGGCAAAATCAAAACACCCATTACAATATAAAATATTGCAAGCTTTAGGTTAAGCAAGTACATCATAAGACCTAAAATCAAGAATACCGCAGCGAAGACCACGTATATCCAGACGGCCTTTTTAAAGGCCTGCTTGGTTGCGCTTTTTGCAACGTTTTGGTCAAAAGTGTTTTCAAAAATTATCATTATATCACCCTATTTTATTAAGTTTCTTTTTGCAAGAAGATCTGCAAGCTTGATAAAATCCGCGGTGGAAAAGGTTTCGCCGCGCACTGCTTTATCAACGTTTAGTTGGGCTATTATATCGTCTGCTTCTGCGCGGCTTATCTTGAGCGCGTTGATAAGGTTGTTTGCCAATGTCTTGCGGCGTGATAAAAATGCAATTCTGACAGCTTCCTTAAAAGCCTTATGGTTTTGTATAGAATATTTATCACATCTATCCAGCCTTACAACGGCAGAGTCAACGTTCGGCACGGGGAAGAAATTTTCCCTACCCACAAAGAACATATATTGGGCATTTGCAAGGGCGTCAATGGATGCGGTTATCGCGCCGTAATCGCTTGTGTTTGGCTTTGCGGTAAACCTTAAAGCAACTTCGTTTTGAACCATAACGACAATGCGCTTGCATTTGGGGAATTCTTCTAACAGCCGCATCGTTATAGGTGACGTTATGTAATACGGCAGGTTTGCAACCACGATAAAATCATCCCCTAAAAGGGCTTCAATATTTTCAGTTTTTTCACGCATGAAATCGCGGAAGACGACTTCGCAGTTTTCAACGCCCGAAAGTGAGCGTGCCAATACAGGCGCTAAATTTTTGTCGATTTCATACCCGACAACCCTTTTTGCCTGCTCTGCTAAAACGCGCGTAAGCGTACCGCCGCCAACGCCGATTTCAAGGACGGTATCATCCTTGGTTATCTCTGCGCTTTGGGCTATCTGATTAAGCAGCGCGCTGTCATCTATAAAGTTTTGACCGAACCTTTTGTTAAAGTGAAAGTCGGTGTTTTTTATAATCTGCTTAATTTCCATATTAACCCTTTTGATTAATTTTTAGCATTTAACGGGCTTATAGGCCCACTTTTATACTTTTTTAAATAGCCTTGAAAAGTTTTCTTTTACAAGTAATATAAAAGCTTGTTCATCCATTTCAAGAACGCTTGCCGCCTTTTTATAAACGTGGCAAACGTACTTTGGATAGTTTATCTGTCCCCTAAATGGTGCAGGCGTAAGGTACGGACTGTCAGTTTCCATAAGCAGCCTGTCTTTTGGGATTGATTTTAAAATCTCATCCTTTTTGCTGTTTTTAAAGGTTAAAACCCCGCCAAAGGAAAAGTATGCGCCTAATTCAAGATAGTTTTTGGCTTGCTCCAAGCTTTCGCTGTAGCAATGCATCAAAAAGCCGTGCTTTAAGCAGTCCTTGTGCGCGCGCAAAATATTAAGAACGTCGCTTGAGGCGTCGCGTGAATGCACGACAACGGGAAGCTCAAACTGCTTTGCAAGCTCAAGCTGGGCTTCAAACAGCCTAAACTGATTTTCTTTAATCACGCCGTCGTAATGATAATCAAGGCCAATCTCCCCCACCGCCAAGCACTTTGGGTGGGTTAAAAGGCTTTTGATAATCTCAATATCATGCGCGGTAAAGGTGTTTGCTTCGGACGGGTGTACGCCTGCAGTAAAGTAAACGCCGTCAAAAATTTGGGCGTTATCTTTTGCCAGCAGACTGTTTTTTGCGTTCCAGCCCGAATCAACCATTATATTAACGCCTTCATTTTGCGCTTCAAAAACGACGGTCTTTACGCTTTCATAACGGGCGTCTGTTAAATGACAATGTGCATCAATTTTCATTTTATCTGATACGGCTGCCTTCGGTGAGTGAATTATCAGGCTCAATAATAGAAACCTTATTGCCGTCTTCAGCACACAAAATCATGCCTTGGCTGTCAACACCGCGTAAGCGCGCAGGCTTAAGGTTTGCAACTAAAACAACCTTTTTACCGACCATTTCTTCAGGGGTGTAATACTGCGCGATACCGCTAACAACCTGGCGTTCTTCATAGCCTAAAGATAACTTAATCTTTAAAAGCTTATCTGACTTTTCAACCTTTTCGCAAGCGATAACCTTGGCAACCCTTAATTCGGTTTTAAAGAACTCATCAATAGTGATTTCTTCAGGGTGGTCAACCAATCCTTGCGGTTTTTTATTGTCGTTAACCGGCTTATCGGCAGACTTTTCAGTATTTTTTTGTTTTTCCTTGTGGCGCTTAATCATCATTTCATCAATGGCAACAAGCTCCTTTTTAACGTCAATCCTTGGGAAGATTGGGCTTACCTTTGCAATGACCGTACCCGGCGTGAGCTGACCGAATTTATCAATGCTGTCAAGGCTTGCCTTGCTTGCGTCAACGCCAAAATAGCCTAAAATAACGTTTGCCGATTTTGGAATGAACGGTAAAAGTGCAACGGCAGAAACCCTTATACATTCGGCAAGGTTATATAAAACCGTTGCAAGCCTTGGCTTTAAGTCAGGGTTTTTTGCAAGCACCCAAGGCGTGGTTTCATCAATATATTTGTTTGCGCGCCCAATAAGCTTAAAGATATCCTGCAGCGCCTTTGGTACGTTAAGCTGCTCAATATCGGTAACAAGTGCTTGGTGTAAGCCTTCTGCTAAAGCGATAAGCTCGTTATCGATTTCTTCCTTTTTGTCAGGTGCAGGGAGCACACCGCCAAAGGACTGGTTAATCATAGCAGACGTTCTTGAAACAAGATTACCTAAATCGTTAACAAGGTCTGTGTTGATACGTGTCAAAAGCGATTCGTTTGAGTACGCGCCGTCACTACCGAACGGGATTTCGCGCAATAAGAAATATCTTAACGCGTCAGAGCCGTATCTTGCAACGATTTCCTTGGGGTCGGTAAGCTCTGTATTGATTTTGTCTTGCTTACTCTTTGACAGCTTGTCACCGCCGATTAAAAGCCAGCCGTGGCCGTAAATCTTTTTAGGCAGCGGTAAATCTAAAGCCATCAAAATTGCAGGCCAGATAATGGCGTGGAATCTTATAATTTCCTTACCCGTCATGTGAAGGTCTGCCGGCCAGAATTTTTCAAAAAGATCACCCTTGTTGTCGTTTAAATAACCGAGTGCCGAGATATAGTTTGAAAGTGCGTCAATCCAAACGTAAACCGTGTGGTTTGGATCAAAATCCACAGGTACGCCCCACTTGATTGACGTCCTTGACACGCATAAATCTTGTAAGCCAGGCTTTATGAAGTTATTTATCATTTCGTTCATTCTTGACTTTGGTTGCAAGAATTCAGGGTTTTGTTCATAAAGCTCTAAAATGCGGTCAGCGTACTTTGAAAGACGGAAGAAATAGCTTTCTTCTTTTTGCTTTGTAACCGGCTTGCCGCAGTCGGGGCACTTGCCGTCAACAAGCTGTGTTTCAGTAAAGAAGCTTTCGCAAGGCGTGCAGTACCAGCCGCTGTATTCAGACTTATAAATGTCACCATTTTCATACAGCTTTTTGAAAATTCGCTGTACAGTCTTTTGATGGTCGTCATCGGTCGTTCTTATAAAGCGGTCGTAAGAAATATCCAAAAGCCCCCAAATGTCTTTTAGGTCAGCAACGATTTTGTCAACGTATTCCTTTGGGGTAACGCCGGCATCTTTTGCCTTTAACTCTATTTTTTGGCCGTGCTCATCTGTGCCTGTCAAGAAGAATACGTCCTTACCCGACATACGGTAAAAACGGGAAATTGCATCGCAGATTACCGTTGTATAGCATGTGCCAATGTGCCAATTACCGCTTGGGTAATAAATAGGTGTGGTGATGTAAAATGTATCTTTCATTTTGTGCCTCATCCCGCCAAAAAACGGGCAAAATTATTAGTCTTAACTATATTTATAACATAAATTAGTTAAAAAGTAAATTTAATTAAATCATATTAGCCTAAACTTTGACATAAATTTGTAATATTTGGTGGTTTATGAACCTTATTTTTACTTTTTTTTGCGTTTTATCAATCGGGGTTTTACTTGTTGTTAACCCAAGCGGGGTTTTGCTTGCGATAAACAGCGGCACGCAAAAAGCCGTTCAGCTATCGTTTAAGCTAATGTGTGTTTATTGCTTTTGGCTTGGAGTGCTTGAACTTATTAAAAGTGGGGGTATAAGCCGATTAATTGCAAAAATTATGAAAAAGCCTATTAGCTTTTTATTTGGCAAAACGAGCAATGAGTGCGAAGATTTATTAAGCTTATACCTATCAAGTAACTTTCTTGGCTTATCAAGCGCGGCAACGCCCATAGGCATAAAAACACAATCACTTTTGGATAGACACGGTAGCACCTATCAGCAAACGATGATGTTCATACTTGCCTGCACGCCCATTCAGCTTGTGCCAACGTCTATTATTTCGCTTAAAGCAGGCCTTGGTTCTTTATCCCCTACGGACGTTTTTTTGCCAATACTTATATGCAGCATAATTTCGCTTGTATTATCAATATCCTTGGTGCACGTTTTTTATAAAAGATGATTGAACGCATTATTCCTTTATTTATTATTTTGGTCTTTTTGCTCGCCGCTATAAAAAAACAAAAGACTTACGATATTTTCGTTGGCGGTGCACGCAAGGCTTTTGAGCTTGTATTAGGTATCTTACCTTATCTTGTTGCTATATCTATCATGACCGAGCTTTTCACTTTAAGCGGCCTAAATAATGCGTTAATCGACCTATTGGCTAACTTTTTCAATTTTTTTGGTGTTGATAAAAGGCTTGTTCCGCTTATTTTATTAAAGCCGTTTTCAGGTAGCGGCAGCTTAAGCTTGGTCACTAAAATCATGCAGGAAAACGGTGTGGATAGCTATATATCAAGGGTTGCCGCAACAATTTACGGCAGTAGCGAAACTATTTTTTATATCAGCGCGGTTTACTTTTCTGCCTGCAAAAACAAGCCAAAGCTTTTACCAGTTTTAATAGTTTTAGTATCTAACTTTATTTCCGTGGTTTTTGCTTGCTTTATATGCCACGTCTTGTAAGCCATTGCTAACATTTGTTTGTTTAGCGGTTGATTTTAGCCAAAAGTTTGTTTACAATCTTTATTTTTTGTGTTAAAATTAGATTAATAAATCTAATGGTGAGTTATGGAAATTCGCACACAAAAATTTAAAGTTGGCGGTATGACCTGCTCTGCTTGCTCCGCGCGTGTTGAAAAGGCTGTTAGTAAGCTTGACAAAGTCCAAAGCGTTATGGTTAATCTTTTGACCGGCGAAATGCTTGTTACTTGTGACAAAAAGCTTTCCGATAACGAGATTATTTCTGCCGTCATTAGCGCCGGCTACACGTGTGAAGTGCTTAAAAATTCTTCAAAAAGTGGGGCTATAGGTCGATTATCGCAAGAAATAAAGCCGATGATTACACGGCTTATTATAAGTGCTGTACTGCTTATCGTGCTTATGTATTTTGCAATGGGGCACATGGTTGGGCTGGCGCTACCCTTTAATTTAGGGGCGGCAAAAAACGCAGGGTATCTTGCAATTATACAGCTTTTGCTTTGCTTGAGCGTTTTAGTTATCAACGGCAAGTTTTTTATCGTTGGCGGCAAAAACCTTTTAAAGCTTTCGCCTAATATGGATTCGCTTATCGCCCTTGGTAGCGGCACAAGCTTTATTTACAGCACGGTTATAACCTTCCTTATATTTAGCGCGATAAATAAAGGTGATTTGACGCGCGCAACCGAGTTAAAGCACGGTCTATACTTTGACGGCTCTGCCATGATTCTTATTTTTATTACGCTTGGCAAGATGCTCGAAGCTTTATCAAAAGGTCGCACGACAAATGCGTTAAAATCACTTATGGCACTTGCTCCGCAAAGCGCGCGCGTGCTTGAGGACGGTAAAGAAATCACTAAAGAAATCACTCAAATCAAGGTTGGTGATTTAATCGTTGTGCGCGCAGGTGAAAGCTTCCCTGTGGACGGTGTTATTGTTAAAGGTCAATGCTCGGCAGATGAGTCTTCCCTGACGGGCGAAAGCCTTCCCGTTGACAAGGTTAGCGGTGACAAGGTGTTTTCAGCAACGATAAACCTTAACGGCCACGTAATCATAAAAGCAAGTCACGTTGGTGACGACACGACGCTCGGCAAAATAATCGAGCTTGTTAAAAACGTTTCCCTTACCAAAGCGCCTATCGCTAAAATTGCAGACAGGGTTGCAGGGGCTTTTGTGCCTGCCGTTATGGGGCTTTCTTTAATCGTTCTTATTGTCTGGCTTATCATAACCCACACGATAGGAACTTCGCTAACGCACGCAGTTTCGGTGCTTGTTGTTAGCTGTCCGTGCGCGTTGGGCCTTGCAACCCCCGTTGCCATTATGGCAGGTAGCGGAAGGGCTGCTAAACTTGGCGTTCTTTTCAAAAACGCAACTGCGCTTGAAAACACGGGCAAAATAACGGCGATTGTATTTGATAAAACAGGTACGCTAACCGAAGGCAACGCACACGTAACCGACGTTATCCCCTTAAACGGCTTTACGCGCGACAATCTTATTGATATTGCAGTCGCGCTTGAAGCAAAAAGCAGTCACCCGCTAGGCAAAGCCGTTGTTGATTCGTTTACACCGATTAATGAAGTTATACTGGAAAACTTTAAGGAAATCGCCGGCAAGGGCGTTGTTGCAAGCCTTGACGGACAAGCCGTTATTGGTGGTAACCTTAAATTGATGCAGGAAAACGGAGTTGACACGTCTTGTGCTTTAAGCCTTATTGAGTCCCTTGCAAGCGACGGCAAAACGCCACTTATCTTTGCAAAGTGCGGTCAAATTTTAGGCTTGATTGCTGTTGCCGACAAAATAAAGAAAGGGGCAAAGGAGCAAATTCAGATAATCAAAAACCTTGGTATAAAGGTTTATATGCTAACGGGTGATAACCGCGTTGTAGCAAATGCTGTTGCAAAGCAGCTTGACATTGATTCTGAAAACGTTATTGCTGAAGTTTTACCTGACGGAAAGGCACACGCCGTGATAGATCTTAAAAAGACACACCGCGTTGCAATGGTTGGCGACGGGATTAACGACGCGCCTGCTTTAACCGCAGCAGATATCGGTATTGCCGTCGGCACGGGCACGAATATTGCAATAGAATCTGCTGACGTTGTTATCGCAAAAAAGAGCCTTGATGGCGTTACTTCCTGCATAACGTTATCTAAAAAAGTTGTCACAATCATTAAGGAAAACTTATTCTGGGCACTTATTTATAACACCATTGCAATCCCGATTGCCGCAGGTGCGTTTAGCTGGCTTGGGTTGGAATTATCCCCTGCATTAGCATCGGTTTGTATGAGCTTTTCAAGCGTAAGCGTTGTATTAAACGCATTAAGGCTTAACCTTTTTGGTAAGTCAATCGAACAAAAAACTTCCACCGATTGTACTGATAAATGCACCCTTGAAAACAACACCACTAATCAAATAATAAATGACGGACAACCAAGCCGTCAAAATGGAGATATTATGAAAACAGTATTAAACGTTGAAGGTATGATGTGTATGCATTGCGAAAACCACGTGCAAAAAGCCGTTACAAAGCTTGACGGCGTTGTATCCTGCAAAGCAGACCACACTACAAAAACAGTTGAAATCGAACATACCGAAGCCTTTATCGTAGCCCAAGCTAAAGCCGCGATTGAAGACGAAGGATACACGGTTTTAAACTAATTTAGCAAAATAAAAAAGCACCCTATAGTGTCGTTAATAGACCTATAGGGTGCTTTTTTATTGTTTAAAGTTAGTCTTTAAAGGTTTCTTTTTGGATATTTAGGACAGCGTTGTAGCCTGTACCTTGGCGAAGACAGCGTGATATCCTTGACAAGGTTGTGCTTGACAATTTAGTTTCTTCAATAACGGCAGAATAGGTTTTGCCTGAATATAGTAAGTACGCGCAATTCAGTCTTGTTGCCAAGTTATCCATTTCCTTTTCGGTAAGCAGGTCACGTAAAAACTCACACATTTGCGTTTCATCAGTTATTTTTGCTAAAACCTTAACAAGATTTTTATTAAGCTCGGCTTGATTTTTTGCCATAATTACTCTCCTTAAAACACCTCGGATAAAAATAAATCCGCCGAATCTATCAACGGATTTATTTGATATTAAACTATATAGTATAATCCTAAAAAGACGCAGGAAATCAAAAACTCTATACCGCCAACGATAACCAAAAACCAGCTTGTCGTGCGCTTTTTTGATTTTTCTTCCTTGTACTCTTTAAAGCTGCGTCTGTCTTCAAACCTACGTTTTGACCAGTTTCTTGTAACGAAAATAGTTTCAAACGAATAACCAAGACCGTCAAACACGCCTTGTTTAGTGCAAAAGGTTAGAAGCCCTGCCATTACAAGCAATACGCCACCTATAGAAAACCCATCAGCCAAAATTTGCATAACCTTACTTGGGTCATCTTGCTTTAAAACTTTGTTTGAAAATATATAGGTTGCGGCAATAACTAACCCAATAACTGCAGCAATCGCGTATTTAATTATGGTTGAACGCTTGTCTTTCATAAACTATTTGCCTTGTAACTGTTGTTGATACTTCTCAAATTCAGCATCGTTGCAGTAAACAAAGTGGTTTGGTGCAACTTCACGCATACTTGGCTTATTAACAGAATAGTCGTGTTCAGCGATTGGATTATAAACAATACGCTTTCTTTGCTTTTCGTAATTCGGGTCAGGTAGCGGAATTGCTGAAAGAAGTGATTTTGTATATGGGTGTAGAGGATGAGCAAACAACTCGTCTGAAGAAGCAAGCTCAACCATGTTACCAAAGTACATAACGCCAATACGGTCAGAGAAATACTTAACAACCGATAAGTCGTGCGCGATGAACAAAATTGTTAAGCCCATCTTTTCACGAAGCTCGTTTAAAAGGTTGATAACCTGTGCCTGAATTGATACGTCCAAAGCGGAAACAGGTTCGTCAGCGATAATCATATCAGGTTGCATGATAATTGAACGTGCTACACCGATACGTTGACGTTGACCGCCTGAGAATTCGTGCGGGTAACGGCCTGCGTGTTCACGAACAAGACCAACAAGCTCAAGCATCTCGAAAACCTTTTCATCGATAACCTTTTTGTCCTTTTCGCCTTGGATAACAAGCCCTTCAGAGATGATTTCCCTAACGGTCATACGTGGGTCCAAGGAAGCGATAGGGTCTTGGAAAATCATTTGGATTTTCGTAACGAGTTTAGCCCTTTTTGCCTTTTTAAGCTCTTTGTCCAATTCAGCTTTAAGGTTTGCCTTTTCTTCATCAGTTGAAGCGTTGTTAATCAATTCTTCATACTTTGCGTGAAGTTCCTTTTGAAGCTTTTCAGCGTAAACCTTATCGCAATTCTTTTGGTCGTAATTAGCTTTTTTAATTTCTTCACGTTGTGCTTTAATGTAAGCGTTTGCTTCAGCTGTTAAGCGTGCCTTTTCAGTACTGAATTCAGCTGAATTCTTATCTAAGGCTTCGATGGCCTTTTTAAGCTCTTCGCGTTTTTGTTTAATGTTTTCTTTGTATGAGCGCGTACCGGCAACAATACGTTGGCCTTCAAAGTAAACGTTACCGCTTGTTGCGTTGTAAAGCTTAATAATGGTTCTACCAGTAGTCGTTTTACCACAGCCAGATTCGCCTACAAGCCCGAAAACTTCGCCTTTTTTGATGTCAAAGCTAACGTTGTTTACGGCTTTAAGTTCACGCTTACCCATTTTGAAAAACTGACAAAGGTTGTCAACTGTGATTAAAGTTTCGGCATTATCGAAATTTCTTTTCATTAGTTTTCCTCCTTGTTCAAGTTTTTCATACGCGCAATACGGTCAAGAATAATCTTTGGTGGTTGCGCTTTAGGTGCGTCTGGGTGTAATAACCAGGTTGCTGCATAGTGTGTGTCAGAAATCTTAAACATTGGTGGTTGAACTTCAAAGTCAATCTCTAAAGCGTATTTGTTTCTTGCCGCAAACGCGTCGCCCTTTGGTGGGTAAATCATGTTTGGTGGCGTACCGGGGATAGCGTCAAGCTTATCATCGGTATCCAAGTCAGGCATTGATGCAAGTAGCGCCCAAGTGTAAGGATGACGTGGGTCGTAGAAAACGTCTTCAGCCGTGCCGTATTCAACAATCTTACCAGCGTACATAACTGCGATTCTGTCAGCCATATTAGCAACAACGCCCAAGTCGTGAGTAATAAAGATAACGGATAAGTTTCTTTCAACCTTAATTTTGTTGATAAGCTCTAAGATTTGAGATTGGATAGTAACGTCTAACGCGGTTGTTGGCTCGTCGCAGATTAAGATGTCAGGATTTGCCGCAAGCGCGATTGCGATAACGATACGTTGTCTCATACCGCCTGAAAATTCAAACGGATACTGATTGTATCTGATTGCAGGTTCAGGGATACCAACTTCTTCCATAAGCTTAATAGCTTTAGCTTTTGCCATCTTTGGCGTAACCTTATAAACAACTGCGGAAGCTTGTTCCTTTAAGAAGTCGATAAGGTCAACCATTTCTTGATGAGCGTCAAACACGTTATCTTTAGATAAATCACTATTATAAGAATCAATCAAGTTTTGAATAATTCTAATTGCGTTTGCTTTAACAAGCTCTAAATCGGTAAGAGCAGCAGGTACGACCTTCCAGTCAGGTTGCTTGCCTTTTTCGATAAGTTTATTAAATTTCGCCGTTTGTTTATCAAAACGTTTTTGTTCCTTAGGGTTGTTAATTATAGCCGTAAAGTACTTGTTAACTTCGTTTTTGATGCTTGACCTAAAGATATATTCCATATTGTTTTTATGGATAGTCAAGTGGTCGATTGCATCTTCAACGCCCTTAGAAAGTTGGGCTATAAGCCCGTTAGTAGCCTTTTTATCAAGTTCTGCTGCTTTGAAATGTTCTTTTGCAGATTCAAGCTGAGCAAGTAAAGCTTGCTTCTTATCTAATGATTTTTGACGGCTGTTTGCAACTGCCTTTTCGCCTTTAGCGATAAAGTCAATCATAAAGTCGTTGTCCAAAAATTCCCTTGTAAGCTTTGTTAAGTCTTCGATAGATAAATCGTCAACGTTAGCGTCAGGATTTTTGAGCATATAGTAGCCAAGCGTGAAGTAGTTTGGCTTTGGTCTGTCAATAGCCTTTTCTAAAATGCCTACGAATTTTTGTAAGATTTCTTTAGTATTACCAGGTAAAGCGTCAACCTTACCGAATAAACCTAAACTCTTAAGCCCTGCTTTAAGTTCTTCAATATCGTTTTTGATTTCATCGGTCATAACTACGATATCAGGGTGAGCGGTTAAAGGCATTTGAGTAATAGCAGTCTTTAAAACCTTTCTTTCGTCGATTTCGTGGTTTTTAGAAACCAAGAATAAAGCGTGTTCAAGGTCAAGCTTAAGTTCGACCGCCGTACGGTGAATTTTGTTGTAAGCGCTTTCAAGTTTTGCGCTATTGATACAGAATTCGTCAAAGGTTTTGCAAATGTTTCTGTTATTTTCTTTTTCGCTTTCACCTAAAGCTTCGTCAAGGTTTTTGTTTAAAAGCTTAAGATGAGCGTTGAAAATAGTTCTTGCGTTACGCATTGAAGCTTTTGCCTTTAAAAGCATAGCTTCAGTTAATTGACGACCGATTCTCATAATCGGGTTCAAGCTTGACATTGGGTCTTGGAAGATCATTGCGATCTTGTCACCACGGAGCTTAACCATTTCTTCTTCAGAAATCTTTAATAAATCCTTACCGTCATAAATGATTTCACCGCTTTCAACGATAGCGTTAACTGCTGAAATACCCATAATAGCTTTTGACGTAACTGATTTACCTGAACCGGATTCGCCAACGATTGCTAAAGTTTCACCCTTTTCAAGGTCAAAGCTGATATCACGAACAGCCTGAACCTTACCGGCTTGGGTTCTAAATGATATTGTGAGATTATTAACTTGTAGTTTTTTATCCATAAATTAATCCTCCGCACCTCTTAATGATGGGTTGAAAGCGTCCCTTAAGCCGTTACCGAACAAGTTAAAGCTTACCATGAGTAAAGCAATAAATAATGCCGGGAACAAAATAACGTGTGGGAATTTTGTCATAATAAGTTTACCAGAGTTAAGCATAGCACCAACTGAAGCCCTTGTTGGACTGTCAAGGTTGATAATACCTAAATAGGTCAAAGACGTTTCGCTGAAAATTACACCAGGGATAACTAAAACTGAACCCGTGATAATCGTACCCAATGAGTTCGGGAAGATATGCTTAAACATAATTCTTCTGTCTCTTGCACCAAGCGTTCTTGCCGCGAGTACGTATTCCTGATTCTTGAATCTGTAGAACTGCATACGTACCCTTGACGCCATACCAATCCACCCCGTCAGGATGAACGAGAACAGCAGCGAGATAACCGGGCCAACCGTACCTGATAAGTGTAAGTTAAATAATACTGTAACTACCATGCTCGGGATAGCGCTTAAGATATCGGAAATACGTTCCATGATAAGGTCGGTTGCACCGCCGTAATAACCTTCTATAGCACCGTAGATAGCACCGATAATTAAGTTAATTGCAGAAATTGCAACAGCGAATAAGAGCGAGAATCTCGCACCAGAAGCTAAACGTGAGAAGATATCGTAACCTTGAACGTCAGTACCGAAAAGGAAAGATGGTTCAAAGCCGTATTTATAAATAAAGTAATTGTGCGCATTTACCCTTACGTTGTAGTTACCAAGCGTAGTACCTGTAACTTTAGCGTAAATCCATCTGTTTGGTGAAGTAGGGTCTTCAATACCAGGGTCGCCTGCTAAACGTGTAACGGTGTACTTATCATCTTTGATAGTTGCCGTTTTATAGGTTACGTAAGCTGGGATATAGTCTTCTAAATTACTAATTGGTTTGCCGTTGAGATCGATTGGCTTACCCTTTCTGTCTGAATTATACCAGATATTAGAGTCAACGATTCTAACAGTAGCTGGAGAACCTGTTGTTGGCGCACTTGTGTTTGCGTTTACGTAAGGCATAATAACCCTGATACCTTTCTCTTCTTGCCATTGTTGAATAGCCTGGTATTCCGTAAGGGATAATTGCTTTTCAAAACAGTCAATTGCATTATAGGTATCAAACTTAACCTTAAGCATTTTTTTAGTGCCTAAAGAGTCTTTTACTTCATACTCTTCAACGATTTTTTGAATTGGGTTTAAGCCTGTTTCAAATTCACGTGCAACGTATTGTGCGTATTGAACTTCTGTTATTTCCTTAATCATTGTACCGTCCCAAACGCCGGTGCCGTCTAAAAACTTAACCTTTGGTGTAAGGTATTGATATCTTTGAAGTTCAGTATCTTTTACGTAAGCTTTTGTGTAATTTTTAGGAATAAACCAAGTACCCACGATAGCGTAAACAACTAAAAGAATAACTATCCACGCAGCAACGATAGAGCCTTTGTTCTTTTTAAATCTTCTAAAGGCGTCTTCAAAATAGCCAACCGGCTTTGTGTCAAGGCGTTTATCGTGTGATATATCCTTGTTGGTGGCAAATTTTAACTTGTCTTTATTGATGTTATAAATGTCACTCATATTACCTAGCCCCCATACGAATTCTTGGGTCGATGATACCGTAGCTGATGTCGATAACGATGCCGGCAGTTAAACCAATAAGCATATAGAATGCTGATAACAACATAAAGAAGTTATAGTCTGGTGGGGAAGCTTGTACAGAGTTAACGTAAAGCGCACCAACACCTGGGATTGTAAACATCTGCTCGATAATAAGTGAACCAGACATAATAGAAATAAATTCACCTAAAATCATCGGGAAAATAGGAACCATTGCATTACGCATTGCGTGGCGAACGGTTGCCTGATTTCTTGTAAGACCTTTAGTTCTTGCAAGCAATAAGTAATCGCTTGTTAAAACTTCGCAAAGCTCGGCACGGGTATAACGCGCAAAGCCAGCGATAGTACCAAAAGACAAGCACAAAATAGCAGGGATACACGTTACGAAAGCAGTCCAGCTAAATGCACCTTGCGTTGCGTCCATCGTGGGTTCAAATAAACCCCAACGGAAGCATAATAAGTATTGAATCAAGAAACCAAAAATAAATGATGGTATTGAAACGAAAATCATAACACCGGTTGAGATGATATGGTCAAGCCACTTATTTTTATAAATAGCAGCTAAAATACCAAGACCTAAACCGATTGGAATACTCAAAATTATAGAATAGATATTAAGAGCAACTGTGAACGGTAATTTTTCAACGAAAACGTCCCATACGTTACGGCTACCTGAGTATAAAACTTCACTCAAGCCGAATTCGCCCCTAATTGCATATTTTAAAAAGCGCATATATTGAACCATAATAGGCTTGCCATAGCCCAACATTTCACGTCTTTTTAAGATAATTTCCATGTCCTTACCGAATTGTTCGGGTGGGGTATCAGGTAAAAGCTTAACCAAAACGAAGCACATGGTTAAGATAATTGAAAATGTCATGAGCATGAGCCCTAAACGCTTTAAAATGTATTTAAATAAATACATAATTCCTCCTGTAAGGCTAATCCTTACCACAAAAAATAAAAAACATTTAGACAATACAATGGAAAGGGAAAATAAATTCCCTTTCCACCGCATTGAATAACTAATTTATAAAAATTAATTTATAATATTTAGAAATTACTTGTAGTTGAGCATGCCGTTTACAGCATTTTCAGCAACGAATGCTTCCCATTCAGCATCTGAGAAGTGATATGTCATGTACTTAATGCCACCACGGCCAACACCGAAGATATATTCTTCTGTGTAGTACTTAATTTGCATACCCTTTAATGCTGCGCTTGAGTCAAGGTTGATAGGAATCATATCGTATTGTTGTAATACAACACCTTCGATAGCTGCTAAGATGTTAAGACGAACTTCTTGGTCAGCTTTTGTACCAGCTGCGATAGATACAGTTTCACCTGTAGCTTCGCCGTCAACGATAACTTCAGCTTCGAGTGTGTCGCCTGCAAGAGCGATCATTACCCAATCGTATGCGCTTGCGCGTAATACTTGACCGTTGATTTCAACGTCAACCATTTCTAATGATGTATCCCAACCTGGGTCATATTGGTAATCTGGTGAAACGTAAGCTTCCATCAAACCGTATGGGTCGAGTGCAGAACCAGTCCAACCAACACCGAATAATACGTCAACTGTGTTGTTCTTTAAGAAATCAGAGAAGTTTGTTGAACCGAGTGGTTGTGATTGTTTGAATGTTAAGTGACCTTCAAATGGAGTGTCTTCAACAGCTTCTGTCCAAACTTTCTTTAAGAGTTCGTAACCGTCGTTGTAGTAAGCTGATGAACCAGAACCTGGTTGACCGATACAAATTTGAACTTCCCACTTACCAGAAGCGATAGCTTCAGCAGAAATGAGTGGGTTTTCACCAGTTGTAGCGAGGTTGTAAGCTTCTCTAAAGAGTTCTTTAGCGCCTTCTAAGTCGTAACCTGTGATAGAAGCGATAGCTTCGTCCTTTGTTGCGTATGTCTTGCCTTCGCCAACTTGATCATCTAAGCCCCAGAATTTTAAGATAACGTCTTTAGCTTGTTCAGTTGTTCTGTATGCAATACCGTTTTCTGGGTCAGAAATAATCATATTGCCGAACAATGCTTTAGCTGTACCGCCTAATGGGTCGAGTGCGAGTGCGTATGCAGCACGGTCGATTGAGAATGAAAGTGCTTGACGGAATTCTTTAATTGTAAGAACAGTCTTGTTAACGGTGTAACCTTCGTTAAGTGGAGCTGTTGTTGATTGTTGAGATTCTAAACCTGCGCGGTCTGGGTTGATAGCAACGAACCATGTTGAGTCGCCATCTGTGTAGTAAGTGTAATCTGAAGATTGGTAATCCTTCATGTCAGCAGCTTCTAAACCGTAAGCGTCTGTCTTACCTTGTAAGAACATGTTAAGACGTGTAGCTGAGTCTGAAACTTGTTTAACGTTGATGTGTGTTGTTTGGTAAACGCCTTCACCGTGACCGTACCAATGTTCATTCTTTTCGAATTGGATTTCACTGCCGTCGATGAAAGTAGTTAATCTGTATGGACCGAAGCCTGTGTATGTTTCAACTGATGTACCATAAGAGTTAGAGTAGATACCAGCAGAAACACTTTCGCATGATTTGTACAATTCTGTATCAACAAGACCGAAGTTGCCTGTTAATGAATAGTTGAGATAGAAACCAGTAAGTTCTCTTTCAAGAACGATGATAAGGTTGTTTTCATTTTCTGGGTCAACGAACATACCAACTTGTTCAAATGGGATTTCGTCGAAAGTCTTACCGAAGAATGAGAAGTTTTCCCAGTACATTGTTGCTTTTTCAAGACCTACAGTTGCAGCGAATTCATCAAATGAGCCACCGAAGTAAAGAGCAGCAATGAAATCTTGCCATGCTGGTAATGTTGTTTCGTTCATCTTAACGAGACCGTTTGGCTTACCGTTGATTGTTTCTTGGTTGTCAACAAGTGGTCTGATAGGATAAATGTATTCAAGTTTAGCGTTAACGATTGTGAATTCACATGGTTGTGTTAATTCTGCGTCATAGAAGAAATTGTAAGAAGAACCACGATAAATAACTGTTTCCTTATCTGTTAACCAGTAGTGTGCAGTACCGTCAGCGTCATTCTTTCTTAATACGTGTACGTTGCCAGCTTCGTCGATATATTGCATGTAGCCGTCTTCTGTTAAAACGTAATCTTCAAAGTTGCTACCAAAGTCCATAAGTGAACCGCCCCAAGCGGAGAACTCTTTATTGATGTCAATAACGATTGGACCGTGACCTTCTACACAGTAAGTACCTTCTTCATCTTTTGTAAAGTTTTCTGGTAAAACGATGTCAGAAACTTCAAGGAAAGCGTCGCCAGCAGCAAATGTACCACCTTTAACGTAATCTTTAGCTTTGTAGATTACTAAGTTACCGCTGTAAAGGCTATCTGCACGATAGTTAGCAGCCTTTGGATTAAGAAGAAGTTTAGCTGATTCAACGAAGTCGATAGCGTGAATTTCTTTACCGTTGTCGAACTTAAGGTCGTCTCTTAATTCAAGTTTGTAAACTCTACCAACGTCACCTTCGCTAATGCCATATTGACCAACGTATTCTGACGTAATGTCGATAGGCATAGATTTTGCCATTTCTGGAACGATTTGATAACCGTCCATCGTGTCGTTATAGTCAAAGCTGTAGAAACCAGATTGAGTATAATCTAAAACGAGTGTTGATGAGTTTGATTGATATGTATGTGGGTTCCAAGATGTTGGTAAAGAGTTAGTCGCTGTGTTATAAGTATATGTCGCAGGACCATCTTTATTTGGATCTTTCCTCCTACATGCTGTCATCGCGAAGCAAGAAGCAACCAACAAACATACAAGCACTAATGCCAATGTTTTTTTCATGATTTTTCCTCCAAAAAAAATAAAAAATTTGTCGTTAATTTAATGACGGGGATTAACCCGTTTGTGCCTTTATTAAGTAACCTTTTTGTTGTGTCTTTTGTAAGGGTTGTTGCGTTTACGCGTGTTATATATAATATGTTAGCAGCCTTGCGTCAATTTGTGCGAACTGGAAACACACTTGAACGCCTACAAAAAACAACTTTAAAATTAGTGTGCTATCACTTTACCTTACTAAAGGAATAAAGTCAAACAATTTTTCGCAATTTTTTCACCTTTTTATCCTTTAGTGATTATTTGTGCAACTTGCACAATACACGTTTTTATCGTTTTCAAGATGTCGGTATTTCACGCACGGAAAATATAGAAAACACCGATAAAACGCCATAAATTAACCTTTTCAACCTTTTTATCGGCTTATAAAATTTACATAAATGTACGCAATGCGCGCACACCTTTCCGCCTGTGGTGAATATTTTATGCAAAAAATATGCAATTATTCAACAATTTGACCAAAAAAAGCCGTCCTTTTGTTCAACCTGCTATTTTTGGATAATTTTAGCAAATATTTGCATAATATACAATTATTCACAAAGGGCTTTGCTTTATGCGTGCGCTTAATATACAGGTTTAATTAACTTATCTTATATTGCACGCAAACTTCCGCTTAAGAAATAAATCGCGCTCTATAATTAAACATAGTATGCCACACAAAATCCTTTTGTTACACTTTTATTAAAGCTAAAAAAGCACAAACAAAAAGCGGGACTAAAAAAGCCCCGCCCGTCAAATTTTAGTTATTTTATGATGTTTTTGAAGAATTCTTCAAGATAGGTTGCTTCGTGAAGCTCAATCAAGCCCCTGTCGCAAAGGTTTGCAATGGTTTTATCAAAAGGTATCTGGCAGTAGTTTTCAATCTGGTTAACGGCGGCAATCTGCTTAACGTTGCCTTTGCCGAAAACGTAATGCTTTTCATTACACTTATCGCAAACGAAATACGCCATATTTTCAACGATACCAACGATTGGCACGTTCATAAGCTGTGCCATTTTGACAGCCTTTTCAACTATCATAGAGACCAAATCCTGTGGGGACGTAACTATGATAATGCCGTCAATCGGGAGTGATTGGAAGATTGTTAAAGGAACGTCGCCCGTACCCGGCGGGCAGTCAATAAACATATTGTCAACGTCGCCCCAGATAACGTCCGACCAGAATTGCTTAACCGCCCCTGCAATAACAGGACCGCGCCAAACAACGGGGTCTGCAGGGTTTTCTAATAGCAGGTTGATTGACATAATTTTTGTACCAAGCTTTGACTCGACCGGGAATATACCCGAATCGTTTGCTTCAGCCCTTTGCTGTGCGCCAAAAACCTTTGGGATAGAAGGACCTGTTACGTCAGCGTCTAAAATAGCCGTTTTGTAGCCTTGGCGACTTGATTCAACAGCTAAAAGAGATGAAACCAAAGACTTACCAACGCCGCCCTTACCTGAAACAACGGCGTAAACCCTTTTAACCTTTGAAAAGCTATTTAATTTTTCTTTTGGGATTTCCCTGTGCTCGCAATTTTGTGAGCACGTTGAACAATCGTGTGTGCAATTTTCACTCATATTTATCACCTGAATTCTTTAATAATCGACTTATAGCCTGATTTTTTATAATTTTTATCAATATTGAAATTTGTTTGCCGCAAATAAGTTTTAGATACAAGCAAGTCGTGAATTTTTGTAAGGGGGCGTACTTTGCGTACGCAGGAAACTCACGAAAAAGCAAATCGCTCACTTAAGATTATTTAACGTAAATAAGTTTTAGATGCAAGCAAGACGCGAAAGACGTGAATTTTTGTAAGGGGGGCTTACTTTGTGTACGCAGAGAACTCACAAAAATTTGCTAATACTACACTCAAACCTATTTAACGTAAATAAGTTTTAGATGCGAGCAAGACGCGAAAGACGTGAATTTTTACAAGGGAGCGTACTATAGCGTACACAGAGAACTCACAAAAATTTGCTAATACTACACTCAAACCTATTTAACGTAAATAAGTTTTAGATGCGAGCAAGACGAGACATTTGGTGTTTTTTACAAGGGGGCGTACTTTAGCGTACGCAGGAATTGTAAAAAATGCCAAATAACAAAGTATTGCGAAGCATATAAAGCTTATTTTAAAAAGCCGTTTACAATTTGTTCCTCGGCCTGCTTTTCGGTTAAACCTAAAGTCATAAGCTTGATTAATTGGTCGCCTGCGATTTTACCGATAGCGGCTTCGTGGATAAGCTCTGCGTCAACGTTGTTTGCGTTAATACGTGGGATTGCAGAAACGGTTGCATCATCCATGATGATTGCATCGCATTCGGTATGACCGCTACACTTTGCGTTGCCGTTTACAATTGAATTAAACACCTGGTGGCTGTTATCCTTTGCAACCGAGCGTGAAACAACGTGGCAAGCAGCCCCGTCACCGTTTAAGTCAACGCTGAAATCGGTTAACGCCGCTTGTTTGCCGTGCGTCATAATTTTTTCATGGATAATAAGCGTTGCCCCGCTATCCAAGGTTGCGCTTGTTTTGCGATCGGTTGAGTCAACACCCTTAATCTGTACGGTTTCCATTTCAAGATAGCTGTCTTTTGCCATATTGATAACGGTTGTCGGGTTCAAAATACGCTTGCCGTTTCCGTCCCCTTGTCCGTAATGCTTTTCCACGTACTTAACCTTTGCTCCTTCACCAACGTTGAAGGTGTGTATACCGTCGTGCTGCGCAGTATCACAGCCCGGGTTGTGTATGCCGCAACCCGCAACGATTAAAACGTCCGCCCCGGCACCGATATGGAAGTCATTATAAACAAGGTCGGTTACGCCCGTTTTTGTGATGATAACGGGGATATCAATGCGTTGGAAGGGTGCGTTTTCCCTGATATAAATGTCAATGCCCGACTTATCTGTTTTGCTTACGATATCAACGTCAGCGTTAGTGCTGCGCTGTAAAAGCTCACCGTCCTTACGGATGTTGAACGCGCCCTGGGGTACGCCTTCGATGTCGGCAATTTCTAAAAGTAACTGTTTTTGTAATGGGTCAAGCTTCATTTCTTACACCCCCTTTTTATCGTCAAGGACCTTGCAGGCAGAGCTTACTAAAATCCTGTCCATAACCTGGTCAGGCGTGCCGTCACGCTCAATCTGACCGTTTGCAATAACGATAATCCTGTCTGCAATGTTCAAAATTCTTTCCTGGTGGGAAATTATAATAAGCGAGCCGCCTAAAATGTCCCTTAACTTTTCAAACACCTTGATTAAGCTTGAAAAGCTCCAAAGGTCGATACCTGCTTCAGGCTCGTCAAAGAGCGAAAGCTTAACGCCGCGTGCCATAACCGAAGCAATTTCGATACGCTTAAGTTCGCCACCCGATAAGCTTGCGTTGATTTCACGATTAACGTATTCCCTTGCGCAAAGCCCGACTTCGGACAAATAAGCGCAGACTTCAGACACCTTTAGCGTCCTGCCGCTTGCCATATTTATAATATCGCTTACCGTAATACCTTTAAAGCGGACGGGCTGCTGGAAGGCAAAGCCAATACCAAGGTTTGCCCTTTCGGTAACGGATAAATCCGTTATATCCTGCCCGTCAAAAATAATCTGACCTGACGTTGGCTTAATGATGCCCATAATAAGCTTTGCAAGGGTTGACTTGCCGCCGCCATTGGGCCCCGTTAAGGCAACGAATTTTTCATCAATTTTTAAACTAACGTTGTTAATGATGTGCTTTACTTCGCCACCTGATTCAACGCTGTAACATAAGTTTTTAAGTTCTAACATATATCTCCATTAATTTGTGCTTATCCCCTTTGCTTTTCCAACAGATTTCGGGTTGTTTTTAAGTAAAAAGTGGGGATATAAGCCGGTTATCTTAAGTTTTTATATAAAAGCCACCTTTTAAGCCACTTGGCTATTAAAATCGGCTTCATTGTCAATTTTAACTTCTTCCACGCCGTATCTTTTTAAATTTTCAAGCATCAGGGCGCGGACTTGATGCCCAACGACCGTTGCGGTTTTACCTTCGTACTCACAAGGCTTAATGACCTTTAAAACGTCAAGATAAACCCTGGTTCTTTTAAACGGGAAGTTTTTATGTATTTTTTCCGTGCCTTCAATGGTTGTGACAACGATTGGCACGTTTGCGCGTAGCGGTATTTTAAAGCAGCCGTTCCTGAACGGCAAAAGATGCCTGCCGTTTTGGTTTCTTGTCCCTTCAGGACAAATACCGACTGAAAACTCTTTATTTTTAAGATACTCTATTGCTTTTAAAACGGTTTTTAAGGCTTCACGATTGTTATCGCGCTTAAGCTCTAAAAAGCCCGATTTATAAATTGCGGGGCCAGCAAGCGGAATCCTGAAATTTTCAGTTTTCGCAACAAAGCGTATTTTGTATTTTCTAAAAACTATTGATAAAATCATAGTGTCAAACTTTGACCTGTGATTTACCGTGAAAAAGTAAGGACCTTCACCAAGCTCAACCTGGCTGTTAATTTTAACCTTTGCACCCGACCAGAAAACCAAAAAGTCGTCAACCACGTCGTACAAAAAGTAGTAAAACTTGCTCGGCTTTTTTATAGGCTTTGTCTGATCAACGAAAAAGGTAAACGCAATGCAAAACAAAAGCCCTGCCGCAATTACCCCGATTGATAAAACAACGAACGCAACAAGCGGTATCCATATATCACGGGCGGAATCAACAACCCCGCCAAATATTGAAAATAAAACCGAACCTATCACCCCAACTATTAGTGATAGCACAGTCAGTCGCATTATCCCTGCCCCCTAAAATAGTAACAAAATATGTTATAACGGTCTTATAGACCAACTTTTTGATTGCTTAAGTCAAAGCTAAACTTCAACCTGATAGCCGCTGACGTTTAAATAAGTTTCGCCGTCAACCTGAAGCGCACACGGCTTTGAAAATTCAACCTTAACCGATTTTGCATTGAAAATTTCAACCGCACTTGACTTTGTATGCTTACCCTTTTTGATGGTCGTAAGCAGTGCTAAAAGCTTCAGCCTTGAGCGGCAGTGCCCAACGACAAGACTTACTGTATGCTCGCCGTTTAACCTATCTTGATTAGGTGCAACCATCATACCGCCGCCGTAATATCTACCCTTCATGGTCGGACAAATCCAAACGCCTTCGTATTCCTTTTTAAGCCCGTCAACCGTAACGGTTGCCTTTCTTGCTTTATACGCGTACGCGCAACACTTGAGCGCGAGCATTGTATAGCTTATCTTGCGGTCGGATTTTTCTTTTATCTTATCGGCAAGCTCACAAACCATGCCGTCAAGCCCGTAGCCTATGCCGTTTACAAACCTTAAGCTTTTGTCGCCAATGGTTAGCAGGGGTAAATCCTTTAAGTATTGATTGATTTTAGCACCGCCTTTAGCGGCTTCAGGTCCTAAATCCCTTAAAAAATCGTTACCCGTGCCCGCACCGTAAAAATAAATCGGCGGAAGATTAAGCCCGTAAACTATATTGGCAAACCTTTGAAGCGTTCCGTCCCCACCGACAAGATAAATCTCGTCATTATCAATATCGCGGTTTTCAAACCAAACACGTAAGCTTTCGTCTTTGATTGCGGTTACGTCGATAAGCTCGGCTTCACCAATTTCTATTAACAACCCGTCAGCCCTTTGCTTGCCGCGATTGTTGTTTGAAAGCGGATTATATAATAAGTATCTCATAAAGCCCCTTGTTTAAACCCTAAATTTTTGCTAATATACTTTAAAAAGTGCCCTATAGGGCGATTAATCGCCTATTTCGTATCTTCGTTAGTGTTGTCTAAAGCCGTTACTGCGGTCTTTTTAAATGGCTTTTCGGTCTTAAGATAGCTTACGCCCATAAAGACAAAGCAAATAGCCCCTGCTAAAACCGTTGCAATCCAGAAAAGAGTATCGTGCGCAACGCCCGTGCCAAGCTTTTCAATAACAGCCCCGCCAAAATTGAAAATTGCATGCACCAAAACGCAAAGCGTTAAGCTTTTAGTCGTTACAAGCAGCATTGCCAGCATTGAACCTATTAAAAAGGTATATACCACCTGCAAAAGGGTTGCCGTAACGCCTGCCCCACCTAAAAGGTTGATAATATGCCACGCGCCGAAAATCGCGCCAGAAATTATAACCACCTTAAATTTTTTATGCTTGCCTTCAAGCTTACTATCAAGGTGTGACGTTACAACGCCTCTGAAAAACAGCTCTTCCGTAACGGCAACGACAAAGCATTCTATCGCGACAAGCCAGATAAGGTCGGCGCGTGAAATAACCGCAGTTTTATTTATCAGCGCGCTAAACGGAAAGTTTGCAAGCGCAACCAAAAAGCACGGGATTGACCACAAAAGCGACTTTCCGCTAACCTTAAGGCTAACAAGCGTTAAGCTTTCCTTTTTGCAAAAAGCAACTAAAACGATTGCCAAAACCAAAAGCTCGGTCCCCACGTTTTTAATTACCGCGTTAACTATAGCGTCCTTTGCGATAACAAAATCCGACCTGAAAAACAAAATCCCCGCGGCAATAAGCAATATAAAAGCGTAAATGAACGCTTTACTTTCAAATATCTTTTTAAGCTTCATTTTATAAACCCAGACTATCCATTGCAAGGGCAACGCCACCTAAAATACCTGCGTCGTTTTTAAGCGCGGCACTGCGCACTTCAACGCGCGGACAGGTTTCCCTGCCGTAGCTGTTTTTACTGACGTAATCCTGTATGGGCTTAAAAAAGCCGTCGCCCGCGTTTGAAATACCACCGCCGATAATAATACAGCTCGGCCTGAAGATATTAACAAGACTGACAAGCCCGCTTGATACGTTTTCGGTGTATCTTTTAACAAGGCGCTTTGCAAGCCTGTCGCCCATCTTTGCGGCGTCAAACACAGCCTTACCGGAAACCTTGCCTTCCTTTTTTGCAAGGTCAGCAATTAAGCTTTCGGGGTGCTTTTCAAGCTCTTTTGCCGCCATTTTTTGTAACGCCGTTGCAGAAGCGTAAGCTTCCCAGCATCCTTTTTGACCGCAGGAGCATTGCAGACCGCCCTTTTTAATAACTATATGTCCGCCTTCCGCGCCCGCGCCGTTTCTGCCGATAATCATTTTGCCGTCAACGATAATACCCGTACCAACGCCCGTACCAAGCGTAACGAAAACCACGTCAGCTTCGCCCTTTGCAGAGCCAAACTTGACTTCACCAAGCGCGGCAAGGTTTGCGTCGTTACCGATAAACACGGGAAGGCTCAAATGCTTTTTCATTTCTTCAACGATAGGCGTGTTTCTAAAATTAATGTTGTTGCAGTAAGTAATAACCCCGCGCTTTGCATCAACCGTGCCGGGGATACCCATACCGACGGCTGAAACGTCATCAAGCGTAATACCAAAATCACCAACGACCTTATTAATAAGGTCGCAGATATCTTTAACGGTCAAGGTATAGTCCTGCTGCGGAATTGTAACGATACTATCCCACTTTAAAATCTGGCCGCTTTGGTTGACCAAGCCGCACTTAATGCTCATACCGCCAATATCTATACCGATAAAATACTTCATAAACCGCACTCCGCATGATTTTGCTTACGCATATACGCGCGTAAATGATATATTACTTGAATAATTATTTTAACACCAAAAAACCTTTTTGTAAATGTTAATGCGTTGCTTTTTGCTTTTTTTTGGTGAATTTTTTGTTTTGCGTTTGTGATATTTTAAACACTTTTTTAATAATACCTGACTAAAAACGCCCTTATTTTTATAAATTTGTCACTCAATTTTTATCAAAAAACGCGCGATAATCGACTTATAGCCACACTTTTATGCTTTTTTGCTTTCTTTTAGTAAGTGCCGTTTTTTAATTTTTTTAAAAATTGCCACCGCCACCAAAAAGACGGTTGATTATATTTTTTTGTTGTGATATAATACTTACAACCCATAAGCGGAGTGATTTATGAAAAAATTATTTATTTTTATATTATGTATATTGACAGCTTTCACCCTTATCGCTTGCACGGAAAAACCGCCAATGGTTAGCGGCGGCTCTGGCAGCAACAGCCAAAGTAACAGCCAAAGCAACAGTCAAAGCACAACCCAAACAGGAAGCCAAACAGGAAGCCAAAGCACGGGTAGCGATAACACGGGCGATAACACACAAACAAGCTATCAAAACTGGTTTGACGACCAAACCGCAAAGGCAAATACAAGCTTTTTATCAAAGTATGAAGCTAGCGAGCAGGAGCTTTATTACACCCTTTGGGAAGACACAACCAAAATCACCTTAAAGATTGATATCACCCCGTATGAGCTTTCTAAAATCGAAGAAGCCTATGAAGACTATAAGCGCGGTAACAGCTTAAAGGCTGACACATACCGCAAGTGCAACCTTACAATCACGGTAAACGGCACCGATTATTATTACGAAGACGTTGGCATAAGAATGCGCGGTAACACGTCAAGGCGCAATTTCTGCAACCAGGACGGAACTATTTATTCTTTAGTGCACTTCAGGTTTGACCTTACTGAAACCTTTGACGGCGAAGAATACCAGCAAGGCGCTTGGGCGAACGATATTTACACCACCTGGCAGGACCCTGCTTTAAGGTCTGCGCGTAAAGGCCGCACCTTTGCCACTATGGAAAAGTTTTACTACAAGTGGAATAAAAACTACGATAACACCTACATGCGTGAGGTTTACGCAAACAAAATGTTCCAAGGCTACGGCGTGTTAGCACCACACATTACCCTTGCAAGCCTTATGCTAAAGCAAAACGGCAAAATGGAAAACCTTGGCGTTGGCGGACTTTATGAAACCATTGATAAACGCTTTATAAAACGCAACTTCCTGCCGAGCGAGCAGGGCGGCGACCTTTATAAGTGCACCTACACCCTATCCCCTGCAGATTTAACCGAGGCAAAGGATTACGGCGTGGAAACCCCAACGCAACGCTTCACCTATTCGTTAAAAACGAATAACGACCGCTCCGCCCCCGATTATCAGCACAATAAAGACCTTAAAAACTTTATTAACGTTTTAAAAACAAGCAAGTCAAGCACCACCTTTAAAACCCAGCTTGAAAGCGTAATCGATATGGACTATTTTACCCGCTTTGAAGCCGTAAACTATTTGCTTGGCAACCCCGACTGCATAAGAAATAACGCTAACAACTATTATTTATACTTCACCCCACAGGGTCGCTCCTTTTTAATCCCTTACGACTACGACAGGTGCTTGGGCATTAATTACGACTGGAACCCATCTGGGAACGGCATGATTAATATAGAGCCGTTTTCACAATACGGTGCTACGGGGCGAATAAACAATCCGCTTTACACAAAAACCATTTTATCAGGCGGCATCACCGAATATAAAAATATGTTCAAGGATAGTTTGGCCGAGCTTCTTGAAACCGATTGGTTTAATTATCAAACCTTTGTGACAAGCTATAACAACTATTTTGAAAACTACAAAGATTTGGCAATGCCATCGCAAGCAATCGTCAATCAGATTTCCGGAACAATCGACTGCAGCTTGTTCTACTTCGGCCTTGGCGGCGCGGCGGAAAACCAATATAATTCCACGCGTGAAAACATCTCCACCGCCGACTATATGCGCCTTAAACGCATAACTGCAGAAAAATACGTATAAAGCAAAAAACCCATAGCGGCAATAAGCCAAACTATGGGTTTTATTTTAAGCCCGATTAATCAAGATAGAAGCACTTGAAGGCTTTATGTGTTTCGTAAATGTCCTTTTTAGAGATAACTTCCATTGGTGAGTGCATTGATAAAACAGGAACGCCAACGTCGATTGTGTCAATGTTTTGGTTTGCAACGTATTTTGCAATCGTGCCGCCGCCACCGGCATCAACCCTGCCAAGCTCACCCGTCTGCCAAACGATACCGTTTTTATCCATGATTGCACGGATTTTACCGACAAGCTCTGCAGACGCGTCGCTTGTGCCAGATTTCCCGCGGGAGCCTGTGTACTTGCAGATTGCAACGCCGCCGTTTATGTAGGTTGAGTTGTTCTTTTCGTAAACTTCGCTATAAAGTGGGTCGTAAGCTGCGGTTACGTCTGCCGACAAGCAAACGGAATTCATTTTAACCTTGTTTCTGTTTGCACCAAAGTGGTGACAGATTTCGTCTAATAAATCGTAAAAGATTGAGCATTGTGAGCCCGTTACGCCGTCAGAGCCGACTTCTTCCTTATCAGCCAAAATGCATAAGCAGGTTGATAAGGATTTTTCACTTTCCAAAAATGCGGTGAGTGCCGGGTATGCACAAACCCTGTCGTCGTGCCCGTAAGCTGCGATAAGTGAACGGTCAAGCCCCAAGTCGCGTGCGTTAAGCGCAGGTACAGCGCAAAGCTCTGCAGATATAAAATCCTTTTCGGTAATACCGTATTTTTGGTTAAGGATATTAAGCACGTTAAGCTTAACCGCCTTGTCAGCGTCTTTATCAATCGCGTCAGTACCGATAAGGATATTTAAGCCTTCACCCTTAAAGGCAGTTGCAAGCGGTTTTTGTGATTGTTCAGCCGCCAAGTGGGGCAATAGGTCGGTTATACACAAAATTGGGTCGTCCTTATCGTCGCCGATATTAACCTTAACGGTAGTGCCGTCACCTTTAATTAACACACCGTGAAGCGCAAGCGGAACGGTCGTCCATTGATACTTTCTGATACCGCCATAGTAGTGGGTTTTTAAAAACGCCATATCGTTTTGCTCGTACAACGGGTTTTGCTTTAAGTCAAGCCTTGGTGAGTCGATATGCGCGCCAACAATCTTAACGCCTTGTTCCAAATTGTTTTGACCAATCCTGAAAGCGCAGATAGATTTGCCGCGGTTATTAAGGTAATATCTACCGCCAATTTCAAGTGCATCACCGAAGTTAAACGGCTTATAGCCCGACTTTTCTAAAATTTGGATAGTATATTCAACTGCTTCACGCTCGGTTTTAGAGCCATCAATAAAGCCCTTGTAGCCTTCAGCGTATTGACTGACCTTTTCGCCGCCGTTTTTAGCAGTCAGCGTTTCGCGTTTAAAAAGCAATTCCTTTTTTAAAGCGTCTAATTCTTTTTTCTTCATGATAAAGCCTCCTTGGGTTTTATTTATTTTATCAATAAACGGCTGCACTTTGCAAGCCATTTAGTATATTTTTTAGTATTTTGGCGTTAATTGTCGTTATTAATAAGGTCGGCTTTAGCGCCAAAGCCCCTTTCCCAGTGCGAAAACTTATAATAAAGTGCAAATACGACAGTACTCATACCCCACGTTATCGGATACGCCCAATAAATGTAAGATATGTCGCCAAAAAGCTTCATTACGATAAGTATATAAATTATTCGGATAACGCACCAGATAATAAGCATAACGAGCATTGGCACAAACGCCTTACCCGCGCCGCGGCAGGTTGCCCCAACCGCGTGTGAAAACGCCAAAAGCCCATAAAACAGTGAAGCCGTCCTTGCCTGCTTTGTGCCGTAAAAGATAACTTCAGGATTGCTGTCAAAAAGCTTTATTAAGTAGGGGGCAATTATAAATATCAGAACGCCGATAACTTCCGCCGTGATAACGCAGGCTAAAATACCAAAGCGCGCTCCCTTTTTTGCTCTTTCACGCTCGCCAGCGCCCATGTTTTGACCAACGAAGGTTGAAATCGCCATAGTAAAGCTATTGATTGGCAAAAAGGCAAAGCCTTCTATCTTGGAATAACTGCCGTAAGCCGCCGTCGCAACGGCCTTAAAGGTGTTAATCTGGGTCTGCACGATTACGTTTGCAAGCGCGATAACCGAGTTTTGCACGGCGCTAGGGATACCAAAGCGGATAATCTGCTTAAACATTTCTTTATCGATTTTAAGCTTTTTAACAGAAACCGTGAAAACCTGACCCTTTTTAAACAGGTGTATAAAGCAAACGACTGCGCTAAACAGCTGACTTATAACCGTTGCAAAGGCCGCCGACCATACGCCCCATCTGAACACGCCAACAAACAAAATATCCAGAATTATATTTACGATTGAAGAAATAATCAGATAGTAAAGCGGACGCTTGCTGTCCCCTATTGCGTTCATCGTGCCGCGCGCAACGTTGTACATTACCATTGGCACGCCGCCCAAAAAATAAACCCTGAAATATTCAATGGCAAGGGGCAAATATTCTTCGTCCGTATTCATCCACTTAAGCAGCGTTGGCGTAAACAGCACGCCCACCACCGTAAGGATAACGCCGCACAAAAGCCCAACCACGATATTGGTGTGTATCGCGCGGGAAACCTTATCCCTATCGTTTGCACCAAAATAGCGCGAAATAACAATTCCTGCACCCATCGTAAGCCCGACAAAGAAGCTTATCATAAGGAAAATGAGCGTCCCTGACGATGAAACCGCAGCGAGTGCGAACGTGCCAAGATAGTTGCCAACGATAAACGAATCCGCCGTGTTATACAGCTGCTGGAAAAGCTGACTTAACATTATAGGGAGTGCAAAGGCAATCATCAGCGATGAAATTTTGCCTTTAGTCATGTCTTTTTCGTACTTTTTAGCTTTGACTTCAGCTGACATTGTCTTCCCCCCTTTTTGTGAATATAAAAAAATTATAAACCTTTTTTTAGCAAATACCAAACGATTAACAACTTTTTTGACGTTTTTATTTGATTTAAATTTATATTAAGAGTATAATTATATAATCATTTTATATTTAACACATATTGTCCTGCAGGAACAAAAATGCTTTATTGTGCGCCATTTTCACATTATGGTGGGGAAAAAATGAGTTGGGATGGAAAAACGCCAGCTGGCGGCAATGAAAACGAAATGCTTTTACAAAGACAAACCACGTTTAGGGTTACAAAAGCCGAAGAAAAACACGGTACTTGGTATTTTGACGTGGAAGTTATCAAACAAGAAATAGACGACAGTGTTTATAAATAAGGAGGAAAAAATGTATATAACAAGAAATTTAGGGGATGTAAAAGACGAAAAAGTACAAGAAAAATTTAATATTCGATATGAAACGCGCGGAGACCCAGATTTTATAGAATATATTAACAATGCGATTATTGGCGAACACTTTGAAACCAAAGACGATTTAATTGCATTTGTTAAGAGCTTGTACTACAAACTAACGGGCAAAGAAATGAAAGAAGGCGGATATGCGTTTTGCCCCAAGTTTGTAAAGGGTGAAGGGATGAGCGATGGTATTATAAGTGATGTTGTTCTTAAACCAGACGGAATGGTCGATAGATTGGCAAAATATATCGGACTTGAATAACTCAAGGTAAGACGGTCATGAGTGTTATAGGGGCAATTATAGGGGATATTGTGGGCTCAAGATTTGAGTTTAACAATTAATAGTAAATTTTGTGGAAAAGGGGTAGCTTATGGATAAGGCTTATGCTAAATTTGCGCTTGAAAAGGCAGTTGAAGTTTTAAAAATTGACAGCCCGACAGGGTTTACAAAACGCGCGGCAGAATGGGTTAAAACCGAGTTTGAAGCCCTTGGCTTTAACGCGCAAATCACCAACAAGGGCGGTGTTGTTATCGACCTTGGCGGCACGGGCGACGGGCTTTTGTTGGAAGCACACGTTGACACCCTTGGTGCAATGGTCAGCCAGATAAAGTCAAACGGCAGGCTTAAGCTTACCCGCCTTGGCGGTATGAACGCAAACAACGGCGAAACCGAAAACGTAAGGATTTACACGCGCGGCGGAAAGGTTTTTGAAGGTACGCTTCAGCTTATGAACCCTTCAATCCACGTTAACGACAAGTTTAACGAAACTACCCGCAATTTTGACACGACCGAAGTCGTCATTGACGAGCTTGTCAAATCCAAAGAAGACGTTAAGGCTTTAGGCATTGAAGTTGGCGATATCGTTTGCTTTGAGCCGCGCACAAAGGTAACCGAATCCGGTTATATCAAGAGCCGCTTTTTGGACGATAAGCTATCTGTCGGTATTTTACTTGGCCTTGCAAAATATATTAAAGACGGTCACGTTTTACCAACGCGCCACGTTTTTATCCACGTAACCGTTTATGAAGAAGTCGGTCACGGCGGCGCAGGTAGCGTTCCAAGCGGCGTAACCGAAGCAATCAGCGTTGATATGGGCTGTGTTGGCGACGGGCTTGACTGCACCGAAACACAGGTTTCTATCTGTGCTAAAGACTCGGGCGGGCCGTATTCGTACGAAGTCGTTTCAAAGCTTATCGAGTGCGCTAAAAAATCGGGCGCAGACTACGCGGTTGACGTTTATCCGTTTTACGGGTCTGACGTTGAAGCAACGCTTTCTGCCGGCAACGACATAAAGCACGGGCTTATAGGCGCTGGCGTTTTTGCAAGCCACGGCTATGAAAGAAGCCATATCCTTGGCGTTTTAAACACCTTAAAGGTTTTATCTGAATACGTTAAGCTTTAATCTTTTTTGATTAATTAAACAATACAAATTTGCCAAAAAGTTGACCAATAGGTCGGTTATCAAGGGTTTATGTGGGATTTTGATTTTTTTGTAAACAGCATACTTTTAGGTCTTGGCCTTGCAATGGATGCGTTTTCCGTGTCCTTGGCGAACGGGCTTAACGCGCCTAAAATGAAAACGCCAAAAATGCTTTTGGTAAGCGGTACGTTTTCCATATTCCAGGGCTTAATGCCCCTTATCGGTTGGTTTTTGGTGCATACTGTGCTTGTTTACTTTTCCATCTTTGAACACTTTATCCCTTGGATTGCGCTTGGGCTTTTAGGTTATATCGGCGGCAAAATGCTGTCAGACGGCATCAAATGTAACAATCAGGGCGGCGAAAGCTGCAAGGTCAAAAAGCTAACCTTTGGTGCAATACTTATCCAAGGCGTTGCAACGTCAATCGACGCGCTCTCCGTTGGCTTTACAATTTCAACCTACACCCCGCTTATGGCGGTTGTTTGCGCGCTGATTATTGCTTTCGTTACGCTTATTATCTGCTTTATCGGCATAATACTTGGCAAAAAATTCGGTACTGTTTTTTCAGGCAAAGCAGAAATCATCGGCGGTGGCATTTTAATAGTTATCGGTATAGAAATCTTCATCAAAGGTCTTATTGGGCTTTACTTATAAAATATTATGACAAACGTTGACACACATTACAAAAAAATGACCGAAACGCCCGTTGCAAAGCTTATCTTAAAGCTTGGCGTTCCGACCACTATATCAATGCTTATAACAAACATTTATAACCTTGCCGACACCTATTTTGTTGGTGGCCTTGGCGAAAGCGAACAAGCGGCAACGGGTATTTTGTTTACTCTGCAAGCAATCATACAGGCCTTTGCGTTTATGCTTGGGCACGGTAGCGGTACTTACGTTTCAAAGGCGCTTGCTTTAAAGGATAAAAAGGAAGCTTCACGCTATGCATCAACCGCCTTTTTCACAGGCGCCGCGATTGGGCTTTTTATGCTTACCTTCGGGCTTATCTTTTTAACGCCCCTTGTCAGGGCTTTAGGCAGTACTGAAACAATCCTGCCGCACGCAAAGGACTACGGCTTTTGGGTTCTTATGTCCTGCCCGTTTATGATTTGCTCACTTATATTAAACAACAATTTAAGATACGAAGGCATGGCGTTTTACGCTATGTTCGGTCTGACCGCAGGCGGCATTTTGAACATTTTTGGCGACTACCTTCTTATAAACGTATATCACATGGGCGTTTACGGAGCGGGGCTTTCAACGGCCGTGTCACAGGTTGTAAGCTTTACAATTCTTCTTATATTGTACCTTAAAAAATCAAACGCAAAAATAAGCTTAACGCAAGTAAGCCTTAAAGGCATTGTTTATATCAATATAATAAAAGGCGGTCTTCCGTCCCTTATCCGCCAAGGCTTATCGTCAATCTCAAGCGGACTGTTAAACAACCTTACAAAGCCGTTTGGTGACGCGGCAATCGCGGCAATCAGCGTTGTAAACAGATTTTCAATGTTCGTTATGGCAATCGGGCTTGGTATCGGCCAAGGCTTCCAGCCCGTTGCGGCGTTTAATTACAGCGCCAAAAAATACGACCGCGTTAAAAAGGGTCTTGTGTTTACCTGGGTGTTTTCAACCGCCCTTGTCGGTGTAATCTCACTTGTCGGCATCATTTTTGCCGAGCAGATTATCTGGATTTTCCAAAAGAGCCCTGACGTTATTGCAATTGGTAAAACCGCGTTAAGGTTTTCATGCGTGGGGTTAATCTTTTTAGCATCTTCTGTGGCTGCTAATATGCTGTTCCAAAGTATAAGGAAGTCTTTGATTGCTTCAATACTTGCAATGATGCGCTCGGGCTTAATGTTTATACCCGTGCTTATCATTGGATATAGCCTGAAAGGGCTTGGGGGAATACAAGCCGCGCAAGGCATTGCTGACGTTTTGTCAGGGCTTGTTTCAATCCCGTTTGCCATTGCATTTTTACGCAAGGACTTTTCAAGGGAATTATCCCAAGAAGACGACCGTTAAACTGAATTTAATTTACCAAAACAGCAAAAAAGTGGGGCTATATGCCGATTATTGGCAAATAGTCCCACTTTTATTTATTATTTTTAAGCGTTAGCTTCTTGTTCCTTTTTAAGCTTTAACCAGCACTTTAAGCACATTGCAACGTATCTATCGTTACCACCCAAGCAAATTTGGTCACCCTTGAAAACAACCTTGCCGTTTTCATCAATACGTGCGTTAACCGTTGCTTTTGCACCGCACTTACAAACGGATTTGATTTCCTTGATTGATTGTGCGATTTCAAACAAGCGGCGGCTTCCTGGGAATAGGTTTGTCAAAAAGTCGGTTGCTAAACCAAAGCACAATACTGGCACGTCAAAATCAATAACGATTTCAGCAAGCTGGTCAACCTGCTTTGGCTCTAAAAACTGACACTCGTCAACGATAACGACCTGTCTGTCGCTGTAATTATTTTTAAAAAGCTGATAAATATCACAATCCTTGTCAACCGCAATGCAGTTTTCCCAAAGACCTATCCTTGAACGGACGATTGCTTCACCGTCACGCGTATCTATTGCCGGCTTTAATAATAAAACCGACATATTTCTTTCTTCATAATTGAATTTTGTTATCAGCGCCTGCGCCGTTTTTGAACAGCCCATAGCGCCGTATTTAAAATAAAGCTTTGCCATGTTTTTCATCCTTTTTTATTGTACCTTATCCAAGATAATCGGCTTATAGGCAGGTTTTTCATCACCGATTACCGTGCTTTCAATAAGCTTTCTTTCGCCGGCATCAAGCTTTTCCCCACTGTTTGTATAAAGGGTTGCGATAGCTTCACCAGCCTTTACAAAATCGCCTGTTTTTTTGCTTAAAATAATACCTGCAGTAAAGTCAATCTTGTCTTCTTTAGTGTTTCTGCCCGCACCTAAAAGCAGGGCTGCCGTGCCGTAGCCTTCAGTGTCAACCTTTACTATGTAGCCCGATTTTTCAGCTTTAACAACGCGGCTGAATTTTGCCTCCTTAAACAAGCTTGTGTCATAAATCACCCTTGAATCGCCGCCCTGCGCTTCAACCATATCGGCAAAGGTCTTTAACGCGCTGCCGTCAGCAATAACCTTTTTAACCTTATCTTCACATTCTTCATAAGTGCCCTTTTCAGCAAGGGATAGCATGTGCGCCGCAAGCGCAATACAAATTTCCGTCAAATCGCTTGGGCCCTTTCCGCGTAAGGTTTCAACGGCTTCTTTTACTTCTAAAATGTTACCGATATTAAAGCCTAAAGGTCTGTCCATATCGGTAATTAGCGCAAGCATCTTTTTGCCTGCCTGCTTACCGATATCAACCATCAAGCGCGCTAAACGCTTGCTGTCTTCAACGGTCTTCATAAACGAGCCGCTGCCCGTTTTAACGTCTAAAACGATACAGTCGTCGTCTGCGGCAAGCTTTTTACCCATAATACTTGAAACAATCAGCGGTAAGCTTTCAACCGTTGCGGTTACGTCCCTTAAAGCATATAAAAGCTTGTCTGCGGGGGCAAGCTCTGCACTTTGACCAACGATTGCAATGCCTACCCTGTTAACGATTTCTAAAAATTCATCAACGCCAAGGCCCGTGTTAAAGCCCGGGATAGATTCAAGCTTGTCAACCGTGCCGCCCGTATGACCTAACCCACGACCGCTCATTTTGGCAACCTTAACTCCAAGCGTTGCAACGATAGGAGCAACGATAAGGCTTGTCTTATCCCCTACGCCACCCGTTGAGTGCTTGTCAACGCGGATACCCTTTACGTCAGAAAAGTCAAGCGTATCGCCCGAATCCCTTACGGCAAAGGTTAAGGCGGTGGTTTCTTCTAAATCCATACCGTTAAAATAAATCGCCATCAAAAGCGCAGACACCTGATAGTCGGGTATCGTGCCGTTAACGTAATTTTCAATAAACCACTTAATCTCTTGCGCGGTCAGGCTCTTTCCGTCACGTTTTTTCTTTATTAAGTCATACATTCGCATACAGGTAACCTTCCTTAAATTATTGTAAAGCAGTTATTTTAAGTCCTTTGGTCCAAAGTAATCGGGCAAAATTTGCTTAAGCGTATAGGTTTTGATATCGTCAGGCGTGCCCGCAACGATTATAAAATCATCCCTGCAAAACTCTGCCATAACCTGACGGCAAACACCGCACGGTGCACAAAGTGAAGATATAGCTTCGCCGCGCTTTCCGCCCACAACGGCAATTTTTACAAAGTCGCGTTCACCGCTGTTTACCGCCTTGAAAAACGCAACCCTTTCAGCGCAGATAGTTGGTGTGTAAGCGGCGTTTTCAATATTTGCGCCCGTGTAAACCTTGCCGTCACGCGTTAAAAGTGCCGCGCCAACAGCAAAGCCCGAGTACGGTGAGTAAGAGCTTTCACGTGCTTTAATTGCTAAAAGCAATAATTCTTTATCTGTCATAAAACACCTTTTTGTTTATTGTTTATTTGCCAAAAGCCTGTGTAAAATAGCTTTATTTGCTTGATTTTACAGCAAAAAAGTAGCGATAATCGGCTTATAGGCTAACTTTTGGTAAAAAGCTTGTGCCGTCAACGCCTTCCTTTTCAACACCAAAAACGTCTAAAACGGTTGCGGCGATATCACTAAAGGTTGGCAAAGTGCCCAAGTTAACGGGCTTGACGTTTTTGCCGTACATAAGCATTGGCACGTACTCGCGTGAGTGGTCTGTTGACGGTGTTTTTGGGTCACAGCCATGGTCAGCCGTGATAATTAACAAATCGTCATCGTTAAGCCTTGGCATAAATTCGCCAAGCCACTTATCAAAGTTAGTCAGCGCCAAAGCATAGCCTGCAACGTCGTTGCGGTGACCGTAAAGCATATCAAAGTCAACAAGGTTGACAAAGCATAAGCCGTTAAAGTCCCTATCAAGCATTTGCATGGTTTTTTGCATACCGTCATCGTTTGAAGACGTGCGACTTCCTTCACTTATGCCCTGACCTGCAAAAATATCGTAAATTTTGCCGATAGAAATTGTATCAAAGCCATTTTTCTTTAACAAGTCAAGCATTGTTGGCTTTGGTGGCGTTAAAGAATAGTCGTGGCGGCGCGAAGTACGCTTAAATGGGTATTCGCCTTCAAACGGGCGTGCAATTACCCTGCCAACGCCCCAGTCGCCTTGGAGCATCTCACGCGCGATTTCGCAATACTTGTAAAGCTTTTCGATTGGTACGATATCTTCGTGTGCGGCAATCTGGAAAACGCTGTCTGCCGACGTATAAACGATAAGTGCGCCCGTTTCCATATGCTCCTTACCGAAGTCTTTAATAACTTCTGTCCCCGAATATGGCTTATGGCAAAGGGTTTTAACGCCTGCTAAAGTTTCAAAGCGTTCAATCATATCCTTTGGTAAGCCGTCAGGATAGGTTGGCATTGGCTTTTCAGAGATAACCCCTGCGATTTCCCAATGCCCGATAGTCGTGTCCTTGCCCATAGAAGATTCCTGAAGCCTTGCGTGCGCCGCGCGTGGTTTAGCAACGCCGCCGCCAACGCCGTCAATGTTGAAAAGCCCCAAGGAAACCATATTAGGGCAGTTAAAGTTTATGTGTTCCCTTACAGCGCCAAGGGTGTTGCTGCCTTCGTCACCGAAAAGGTGCGCGTCAGGCTCGGCACCGATACCAACGCTGTCAAGAACGATTAAAAATACTCTTTTTGTTTGCATTTTATTCCTTTTAAATCCCAAAATTATTCTTCAGCAATAGCCAAAGCGATTTCCATCATTTTAGTAAATGAATTTTGTCTTTCTTCTGCAGTGGTGTTGTCTTCAGGGTGGATAAACGAATCGCTTACCGTGCAGATACAAAGTGCCTTTTTACCTGCGCGTGCCGCGTTAAGATAAAGTGCGGCAGATTCCATTTCTACACCCAAAACACCCATCTTTGCCCAGTCCATACCCGAATTTGCATCGTCATAGAACATATCCGATGAGAAGATATTACCAACCTTGTAGTTTACGCCTGCCTTTTCGCATTCTTCAGCGGCTTTCTTTAAAAGACCGAAGTCAGCAATCGGTGCAAACGTACCCGGCAGGTTATATTGCATTGCGTAATTGCCGTTTGTGCAAGCGCCCATGGCTAAAATAATATCCCTTACCCTTAAATCAGGGTCAAACGAGCCGCAGCTTCCGACGCGGATAATGCTTGATACGTCGTAGAAATTGAAAAGCTCGTAAGAGTAAATACCGATTGCAGGCTGGCCCATACCTGACGCCATAACCGAAACCCTTTTACCCTTGTAATAACCCGTATAGCCCTGTACGCCCCTTACGTCGTTTACAAGCACTGCGTTTTCAAGATAGTTTTCAGCGATAAAGCGTGAACGCTTCGGGTCGCCCGGCATTAAAACTGTTTTTGCAAAATCGCCTTTTTTGGCTGTTATATGTGGTGTTGGGATTGACATAATTTCTCCTTAAAGTAATTTTAGTATGTGTTTTTGGCGTCAAATTAACGCCCGTTTGTTTCAATTTTGGTCAAATAACCGACCTATAGCCCGCTTTTTGCCTATTTTAACAAAAAAGCAAGTTATTAATAAGTGCCGTCTTCCTTTAAGCCCTTTACAGCTTTTACAACGCGGCTTGTACCAAGTCTGTCAGCGCCAAGATTGATAAAGTCTTCAGCGTCAGTTAAGTCCTTAATACCGCCTGCTGCTTTAACCTTAACGTGTTTACCAACGTGCTCGCGCATAAGCTTAACGTCTTCACGCGTTGCGCCTGCAGTTGAAAACCCTGTTGAAGTTTTAATATAGTCTGCACCGGCTTCGGTTACGATATTGCACATAATGATTTTTTCTTCTTCGGTTAAAAGACAGGTTTCAATGATAACCTTTAAAATCTTATTTCCGCACGCTTTTTTGATTGCAGAGATTTCTTCCCTTATGGCGGTTAAGCGGTTTGAGCGTAAATCGCCAACGTTGATAACCATATCGATTTCGTCAGCGCCGTTCTTGATTGCGTCTTCAGTTTCAAAAACCTTAACTGCGGTGGTGTTGTAGCCGTTCGGGAAGCCAATAACCGTGCAGATTGCAAGATTGTCTCCAACGTATTCTTTAGCGCGTTTTACAAATGAAGGCGGAATACAAACGCTTGCAGTATTGTATTTGATACCGTCGTCACAGATAGCTTTGATTTCTTCCCAAGTGGAAGCCTGACCTAAAAGCGTATGGTCACATCTTGATAAAATATTTTTAATATCCATAAAAAAGCTCCTTATATCAATAAAAGTGTGATTTTTAACTTGTTTTAAGTTGGAACGCGTTAATCCGCGTCAGTATCTAATGCTTCCAAGCCCTTTTTAGCGATTGGCTTTGAGTCGCCGTGCTTAACGAAGAACATTGTTACAAACGCAATACATACGAAGATTGCAGCGTATGGGAATAGCGGTCTCATGCTTCCCATTACGTCCATAATAAAGCCCGATAAAAGCGGGGTTACGATTTGCGCAGCCATACTTGCCGTGTAATAATAGCCCGTGTACTTACCTACGTCAGAGCCCTTTGCCAGCTCAACGACCATCGGGAAAGAGTTAACGTTAATTGTTGCCCAGCCGATACCTGCAAGCGTGAAAAGTACGTTCATAATGAAAACCGAAGAGTTTGCGTTCATAAACGTTGCGCCGATAAAGGCGGTTGCAAGCATAATAATACCCGACATAATACTGCGCTTTCTGCCAATCTTTTGTGCAAGCAAACCAACCGGCAGATAGGCAGCGATTGCCGCACCTTGTGCAATTAACAGCGTGGTGTTATAGTCCATATGTAATACGTTGGTTGCGTAAAGCGAATACTTTGACGTAACCGCGTTATACCCGATAAACCATAACGCAACGGAAGCAAGAAGCAAAATAAGACTCTTTCTTTCAGCCTTTGATAAAACGTGTGGCTTTTCATCGGCGCTTGGTGCTTTAGCCTGTTCGGCTTCAAGGGCTTGCTCTTTTTCAAGCTCGGCATTTTGCTTTTCCGCATCTTCTGCCCATTTAGGCTCTTTAACCTTCCAGATAAACACTGCAAGCGCAACAACCATTATTGCACAAACGGCAACAACGTACCAGGTGTAACCCATATATTGGTTAAAGGTTTTACCCGTTTTAAAGACGATACCCAAAACAAGCACCAGCATACCGCCCACCGTACCCATAAGGTTGATGATAGCGTTTGCCTGTGAGCGTAGTGGCTTTGGCGTTACGTCAGGCATAAGCGCAACGGCCGGCGAACGGAAGGTTGCCATGGCAAGCAAGGTAACCAAAAGAAGGATTACGAACAAAATAAACGGAACGGGGTTAGCCTTGGTTTTTCCCCACGCATAAGAGCTTATTGCAGGGTTGACAAGGTTGGTGTAAGCGTTGTGGGTTGAAAATTTTTCAACCTTAACGTCGCCTTCCGCCGTGGTGCGGTAATAGGTCTTTACGCCCGCGTCGTCAACGACCGTCTTAACCGCAAAATACTCACCGTTTTCGTACCCGTAAGAAGTTTCGGGCGCGGTGTGACCGTCTGACGTTAAGTATTCATAGTTAATGTGTGTGTACCAATCCTTAACGGCCGCCTTTTCGGTTTCGTTTAATTGGTCGTAATTTTTTTGGAAAACGATTTGTGAAGCGTAATCTTTAATAGTGAACTTTTCAGGAACGTCGCCCTGACCGATAATGCTTGATTCAGCGTTGGCGATTTGGTAGTTGGATTCAAAAAGCTCTTCATAGAAAACAACGCTGTTACCCATTTTATCGTTTGCGTTAAGGTTTGCAAGCTGACGGCTGTCTGCAAAAGTTAAGCTGCAGAACGCAACGACGGCAACGATAGTACCCAAAACGATAAACGGTGTGCGCCTGCCCCATTTGGTTTTAACCTTATCGGATAAAGAGCCAAAAAGCGGAAGCATAAAAATAGCGATAATGTTATCAACCGCCATAATAAGCCCCGATGCAGTCTGGCTTAAACCAAACTTATTAACAAGCATAAGCGGCATAATGCTGTCATACGCCTGCCAGAACGCGCAAATTAGGAAAAACGCAAACCCAACGAGTAAGGTTTTTTTGTAATTAAGCTTCATAAGTCGTCCCCTTTGTGCTAAAAATTATAGCCATAAATTAAAAACTTTGTTTTTAAATGCCTAGCACTATTTAGTATAACACGCTAAAGCACCCTTTGTCAATACCTTTTAAAATTTTGGTTGGTATTTTATTGTTTTGTGCTTTTGCATGAAAAAAGGAAAGTCATATTAACTGACTTCCCTTATAAATTAAGTTTTCGCAATAATTATTTAAGCCTTGAAAGCGCAACGGCAGTTCTTGCGGCAAGGCGTGCGTTGTTTAATACCAATTCTATATTGGATTTTAAGCTGTCACCGCCCGTGACTTCTTTGATTTCTGCAAGTAAAAACGGCGTGGTTTCCTTACCTTTAATGCCAAGCGCGTTTGCCTTATTGACTGCAGCATCTATAACGCCGTCAATATATTCTCTGTCCATAGAATATTTTTCTGGGATAGGGTTAACGACAAGCATACCGCCCTTTAAAGAAAGCTCCTTGCTGGCTTTAAAAATGCTTGCAAGCTCTTCAGGTGTCTGCACGTTATAGTCAACCTTGAAACTACTTTCACGCGTGTAAAAAGCGGGCAATAGGTCGGTTTTATACCCTAAAACGGGTACACCCTTGGTTTCAAGATACTCTAAAGTAAGCCCTAAATCAAGTATGGATTTAGCACCTGCGCAAACGACCATAACGGGGGTTTGGGCAAGCTCTTCAAGGTCGGCAGAGATATCCATTGTTGTTTCAGCACCGCGGTGTACGCCGCCAATACCGCCCGTTGCAAAAATGCTTATGCCTGCCATGTGGGCAATCATCATAGTGGTGGTAACGGTCGTTGCGCCGTCCTTTTTATTTGCAACAAGATAGCTTAAATCCCTGCGTGAAGCCTTGGGGATATTTGTGCCTTCTTTTGCAAGATATTCAATTTCCTTAAGGGTAAGCCCTGCTTTAAGCCTGCCACCGATAATTGCAATGGTTGCAGGCACGGCACCGCTGTCACGGATGGCTTGCTCTACCCTGATTGCAGTATCAAGGTTTTGCGGATATGGCATGCCGTGGGATATAATAGTTGATTCAAGCGCAACAACGGGCACGTTGTTTGAAAGCGCGTTTTTTACTTCGTTGGAAATATCAAGGTATCTATTCATAATTCACCTTATAGTTTTTTGAACCAAATTTTTTAGCCACTAAAAATATATACTATATTGTAAAAAAAGTCAATGCTTTTTGCCGTAAATTGAGTGGCGTTTTTTTGCGCTTTTTAGGTTTTAAAGAACGTTTAAATTGCTCGACTGATTTTTTTAGTCAATTTTATTGTCTTTTTCACCAAAAAATATTATACTATAACCAATATAAAAAAATTTAAATCGTGAGTAATTGAATGAAAAAATTATTAGCAGTTATGCTTTGCGTTTTGGCTTTACTTTTAAGCTTTATCGCCTGCGACAAGCAAGGTGGCGATAACACCGTGAGCGACGGCAATAAAGCAACCTGGCAACCCAAACCCTTTGACAAACAAGTCAGTTCAAGCACCCTATCCGTTGAAAAGGTTGAAAACCTTTCGCAAGATTTTATTATAGGTATGGACGCTTCAAGCGTAATTTCCCTTGAAAGCGCAGGCGTAAAATATTACGACTACGACGGTGTGGAGCAGGACGTTTTTAAAACGCTTTCTGAAAACGGCGTTAACTATATTCGCGTAAGGGTTTGGAACGACCCCTTTGACGCAAACGGCAACGGTTACGGCGGTGGTAACTGTAATATCGACACGGCAGTTGCAATCGGCAAGCGCGCCACACGGTACGGTATGAAGTTGCTTGTTAACTTCCACTATTCGGACTTTTGGGCAGACCCGGGAAAACAATTTTGCCCTAAAGCGTGGACCAAAATGAGCTATGAAGAAAAGACAGTTGCTCTAAAAAATTATACAACCGATTGCTTAAACAAACTAAAAGTTGCAGGCGTTGACGTTGGTATGGTGCAAATAGGCAACGAAACCAACGGCAACCTTGCGGGCGAAAAAACTTGGGATAAAATTTGCGGGCTGATTAAAGCCGGCGCTGAAGGTGTGCGCGAAGTTTACCCTGGCGCGTTAGTGGTGGTTCATTTTACTAACCCCGAAAAGGTTACAAACTATTACGAGTACGCTGAAAGGCTGTCCCATTACGGCGTTGATTACGACGTTTTTGCATCGTCGTACTACCCTTACTGGCACGGAACTTTAGAAAATTTGTCAAATTTACTTTCTTACGTTGCAACGACCTACGATAAAAAGGTAATGGTTAGTGAAACGTCTTATTGCTACACGGGTGGTGACACCGACTTTTACGGCAACACTATCAGCAGTAGCTCAAACGTGGTAAAGCCCCAGCCTTTTACCGTGCAAGGCCAGGCAAACTCAATCCGTGACGTAATAAATTGCGTTGCCAACTTAAAAAACGGCATTGGCGTTTTCTACTGGGAAGGCACTTGGATTTCTACAGGTGGCAATAGCTGGGAAGAAAATCGCGCGCTTTGGGAAAATTACGGTACGGGCTGGGCGTCATCGTATTCCAAAGAATACGACCCCGACGACGCCGGCAAGTATTACGGTGGTAACGCAGTTGATAACCAAGCCTTGTTTGATAAACACGGAAGCCCACTTGAATCGTTAAAGGTTTTTGCCTTGGTTGGAACGGGAAACCAAAACGCTTAACTTTATTATATATATCAAAAACCTAAAAAAGCAGGGCTGTGCCCTGCTTTTGTTGTTATAATTTTTTTAATTTAAAAAATCAGGTAAACTGAACGTAAAGCCATAGCCAAAAACGTAGCTTAAGGTTAACGTGTTTTGACCTTCGGTTACGGTTAAGCGATTTATCCTGCTATCCTTTAAGGTCAGCTTGATTTTGCTGTTTGGGGAAAACCCAAAGCTTTCTAAAACACCCAACGCGTGCGTGGTTTTTAGTTTAAAGCTATACTCGCCCTTACTGCCGCCTACGCCTTTTAAGCTGTTATCACTAAAATCAATCTGCAAAAAGCCAGGCAGGGCGGAAAGATAATCTTCAGCCGTTATAGGCGCGCTTTGTAGCCCCAAAGCCGTCATCTTGTACCCCACGTCCTTATAAAAATAATATTGGGTATCGCCTTGGTCGTAGCACATAATAACCCTTCCGTCAAAAAAGTATTTGCGCGTAAAGGTTACCGTTTGACCGTTAAAATCGCAAAGCACTTGTACGTTTTCTTCGTTGTTAAAGATAATGCTTGCCGTCTTTATGGCACTTTCTGCCCTGTTTTTACGTACTATAACGATAGTAAACGTTGTTGCAAGCATTAAAAAAAACGTTAACGCGGCAATAAAAATTGCCAAAAACTTGTCGTTAATCGGCTTATAGGCCGACTTTTGCTCGGTTTTGGGTGCGTTTGAATAAAACAAAGTATTAACGTCAGTCCCCAAAGCCTTGGCAATTTGCGGAAAAAGTGCCGCGTCGGGCAGTCCCATACCCCTTTCCCACTTGGAAACCGCTTGGTAAGACACGCTTAAAATAGTGCCAAGCTCCTTTTGCGTAAGCCCCGCACGTATTCGTAGCTCTTTAATTTTCTTGCCTGTGTCTACCATGGCTTAATTGTAGCATAAAAAAGCTTTTTTTACCACAATTTTTATAAAAAAACTCAAAAAACACCCAACTCAACCAAGCGTTGAGTCCTTTTTTCGACTTTTTACTTGAAAACGGTGCTCTTTTATATTATAATAAGGTTACAAAAAACCACCAAAAGGCTTTTAAGTTATGAAAAAATTACTTTTTATTTTTGTGGCAATGACAGTTTTGCTGGTTGGTTGTGCAAAGGCGGGAAGCGCACCCGTTGGTGACAGCGCTCACTCCCCACTGTCCAAAGCGCTATCAACCGTCAGCTTTGAAAAAGATTCCACAACCAAAATACAACTAAATATTACGGGCGGTGACAACAACTTAAACCAAGCCCTGTCAATAGTAGTTAACGTTGGCAAAACCGACTATGATTTATCGTTTACGTCAGATAAAACGATAAACGTTTCGGGAAGTCTTACGGGCGTGGATATCCAAAAGCAGATTGCAACGGATTTTGAAAACAGACTTTCACCGCCGCAAGGTGCTGCACCCGATGACGGCACTATCGACCAGCCTGCACCCGATGACGGCGCACAAGCCCTTGCCCTTTTAAAGAACGCAAGCGATTTGTTTGTTTTAAACGAAAAAACCGTGCGCGGCGTTGAAATAATCGACGGTGAAGATAATACGATTACTTATGTAATCGACCTTTTTGAAAGCCAGGTTAAAGCGGCACTACCCGTTTTTGCAGCCCAGTTTGAAAGCGTTGTTGACGTAACGGGGCTTTCGTTCAAGATAATCGAAAGCGGCACAAAAACGCAAATCGTTTTATCGGTAAACGTGATTTTTGACGGAAGCACGGCACAAAGCACGATTTCGCTTATCGTTGAGCACACACGGATTGTAAAGGTAATCGACTAATGAGATATATTGAAACCTTTATCAATCACCCTATCTATTCAATAATAATAGGCGTTGCACTTTTATTATCGCTCACACTTTATCTTGTCAGCATAAGAAAACAAAAGGACTTTGCAAAAACTGCTATAGCAGCTTCAATTTCGGGCGCGTTTTCTTTAGTATTAAGTTTAGCCGTCTGTTTTGCTGTAAGCCAACTGTTTTCAACCGAAAAGTTAGTCTATAGGTCGGTTTTCTCTATATTTTATACGGTTTTACTATTCCCTTTTTTTGCACAAATTTTTAAAAAGAGCTTTGCAAAAAGCTTTGATATAAACGGCGTAACGCCATACGTGCTGCTTGCAATCTTCATTGCGCGCATAGGCTGCTCGTTAGAAGGCTGTTGCCAAGGCACAATCTACGCCGCCACCATTGAAGAGCTTTTATGCCTTACGGGCTTTGTTCTAATAAAATCGGGTAAGCTAAAAATCACCTTTAGCCAATTTTATATCGGCTATATGCTTTGGCGGTTTGTGGCTGAATTCTTTAAAGAAAGCTATCACCTTGAGCTTATAGGGGTTTTATCCCTTGTGCAATACGTTGCAATTTTTGCAATTTTGATATTTTCAATACAATTAATAAAATCAAAGGAGATTAAAAATGAAAAGAAGTAAATTTTTAATTATCTTGTTGTTAATTTTTACCATCGTCTTTTGCTTGTTTATAGCGGCGTGCGCTGAAAAACCCAACGACGGCGCACAAGACCCCGGCATGAGCGGTGGCATGCAAGAACCCGGTATGAGCGGTGACAATAATATTGCCGATACCGACCAAACGGGCGGCACGCTTACACAGGAAGCCGCCGTTGACGAAGGCGACATCGTTAAAATGTACGATGACGTTATCTATAAGCTGCAATCGGACGGGATTACGGTTTATAGGGTAAACGCAGGCAGCTTTAGCCTTATTGGGTATTATGAATTTACTTCTGAACGACAAATCCCCTTGGAAATGTACGTAACGGAAGATAAAATCGTTGCTCTTTACGGCGTTTCAAACAAAATAAGCGGCAGTAACAGAAGTTACTTAAATAATTTTAAGGACCAATCATATTCACGCACGATAGTTTGTGTTTTGCAAAACCCGACCGCTATTGAAGATACTCAAGGTGCTGTTAACCTTCAAAACCACGTGCTTTACGACTTTGAAATTTCTGCACAAAACATTGCATCACGCCACTACATAGAAAGCGGTCAGGTTTACTTTGCATTTACCTACATGGCTTCCTTTGAATATACTGAAGATGATATTATCACCACCAAAAAAGCCACAATTAGATTTAAAGAAAACGGTCAGGAACAAGCACTTGAGTGTGCCAATAAAATTGACGGGATTGAAAAATCAATCAATAATATGGTCACTGTGTTTATGCGTATAAATATTGCAGAAAGCATTGATAACTGTACTATAGGCGGACTTTTTGGTGCATCGCTACAAGATATTTATATGTCGGAAACTTCTATTATACCGATATTTAACCACTTTTATGAAGAGCGCGTTACGGCGGGTGGCGGGTGCTCAAGCCACACTTATTATAAGGGTTACTACGATGCTTACTGCTTAAAGCTTAACCCAATCACCTTGGACGTTGTTGACGGCGTATGCTTAAAGAATTACACCATTTACGACCGCCGCGCAATAAAGGATTTTGGCGATACTATTTATATAACGGCAACCAAGCGTGACGGAAGCGGCACAACCGTTATCGCGTTAAGCGGCAATACCTTCTCTTTACTTAACAAGCTTGAAAGCATTGCCCCTAACGAAAACGTAAAATCAGTTGCATACGAAGAAGTTGATAATAAGCGTTACTGCTATATCACGACCTTCCGCCAGACCGACCCCTTATTTAAGGTTGAAATCACCGACCCTTACGCATTAAAGAGCCTTGGCTATCTTAAGATTACGGGCTATTCAACCTTTATGCTACCCGTTGGCGACAGATTATTGACAATCGGCTACGCTGACGATGGCGCATCAGAATTTTACCCTTCACGCATGCGCGTAGCAATATATAATACTGAAGGTGACAGCGTTCTTCCGCTTGACGAGCTAATAATCGACGACGTTATCTATTGCGAAGCCTTAACCGACCCACGCGTAATTGCCGTTAGCGGTAACGTTTTTGCCTTTGCATGCGTAACAAAAGATAACAACGAATATTATCAAGGGCTGTATATCTTCCAGGTGGCAAACGATACCCTTGAATTTGCAGGCATGCTTACAAACCTTGGCGACAGCCAAAATTACGGCTGGGTAGAAAAATATTCAGTACCAAAGCCGGACGGTAGCGGTGACGCGATTTTTGGACTTAACGCAGAATACTCTTTCGCGTTTTCAATAACACGCGCAAGGTATTACGACGGGTATATATACACCATGTCTGACGCGATTATGACTTCACATAAGGTAACCATTGACCAAGACGGCGTTATTGACGTAAGCCTTGAGCCAACAGAAAAGATTTATACCAGCTTAAGCACAGATTACGAAGAAGTTTTTAACGCGCTAATTTTTATTCAATAAAAAATAGCAACCACTTTTAAAGGGCTCTTTAAGGGCCCTTTTTGTATGAGTAAAATATTAGCTTGCCCTCTTAAAAATAGCAGCGCGGCAAGCTTTTTTTTGTTTATAATGGTTTTTTTGAGAAGAAAAAGCCTATATAAAATATTACAAAAAATAATTGCCCGCCCTTTTAAGGTTTTTGTTGGACATTTTCTACCTTTTGGTCTAAAATAATTTTGCTTTAAAAAATAGATAAAATTTACAAAAATTCCAAACAAAACCCGATTGACCGTTGTATATTATGCAAAAGCAAGACGGCAATCCGTGCCGCATTTAAACGGCCATATTAGTTAATGGGGATTACAAGGGGAAGTAATGGCTGAACACACACTTTCATTACAATTAAATACGCTGCTTTCAGACCTTAAAAAGGGAAACAATCAGGCTTTATCGGAAATTTACGATTTAGCCGCACCAAAGCTTTACGGGCTTTGCTACGGTTACTTTAAAAACAAGCAGGACGCAGAAGACGCGCTGTCTGACGTGTTCGTACTGGTAAAACGCAAAATTCACCTTTTTAACGGCAAAAACGGCTTCAACTGGTTATATACCATCACGAAAAACACTTGCTTGAACCTTCTTAAAAAGCGCAAAAGAGAAACTGCTGTGGACTTTACAGACCCTGCAGCCACCCGCGTTTTTGACGGCGAGTATGACGCACAGCTTGAAAACGTAGGTCAAAGCCATATTTTTAAGGTAGCAAAAGCCGTGCTTAACCCGCACGAGTACCGCATCGTTATAATGCACGCGGTGCATCAGCTTAAGTTTAAGGATATTGCACGGGCGGAAAAGGCACTTGAAACAACGGTAAGGTGGCAATACCACAACTCACTTAAAAAATTACAAAAACACTTAAAAGGGGGTAACGACGATGAATAAGAACAAGATTGAAGATATGTTTTTACAAAATAGCGCTGATTTTGCCCCTGATAAGGGCTTAAAGGAACAAATTATAGCACGCGCCCAAGCCACCGCTTTTGAAGCGCCCACCAAAAAGTCAGCAGAAGACAAACGCCTGCTTGGCGGGGTTAATTACAAAGGTTTAGCGCTTATTGCTTGCTGTCTTTTGATTATGGTAAGCGGGCTTTCAACCTATTTGGGCCTTGCAAATCAAAACTACGCAACCTATTATCTTGACGTTAACCCGTCAATAGAGCTTGTCGTTAACCGCTTTGGCAAAGTAAGGCGCGTTAACGAAGTAAACGAAGACGGCGCAGTGCTTATCAAAGACCTTGATTTAAAGGGAAAATCGCTTGAAGAAGCAACTACACTTACCATTTTGGAGCTTGAAAGACAGGATTACCTGCCCGAAGGCGCAGTCGTTGCGATAAGCGGTTATTCCAAAAAGGATAAGCACCTTGAAGAAAAGATTTCAGCCCTTACCAAAAAGATTGAAGAAAAAGCAACCAGTCTTGGCAAGCATCTTGAAATTATCTTCACAACGCTCACTAAAGAACAGGTTGACAACGCTAAAGACAAAAACGTTTCACCATACAAGCTTGACTTAATCGCGCAGCTTACACAGCTTGACGACAGCCAAAGCGTTGACGAATTAATAAATTCAAGCATTACCGCAATCGTCGGCACTATAGATGCCTGGCAGGACGTTTTAACCCAGGACGTTATACAAAGTGCCCAAAGCGAAAATATTTCGCCTTCAAAATATCTGCTTGTAAGCTCTATTTTGCAGACTGCTGAAGCTATCGGCTTGACAAACGTTACTAAACAGCAGCTTCTTGAAATGTCTGTTGCCGACCTTAAGACTTTTTATTACACCATGCTGTCAGACTTTGACAACGCACCAAGTGAAGAAGATATTTTGGCGGCTCAAAAGCTTAACGTTTCAGTTAATAAGTACCTTTTGATACAGGAAATCATCAAGCTTGACCCTGCTTTAGACGAAAAGGACTTGGCAAAACAAAGCTATATGCAGCTTTTATCAAGATATTTTGCCCTTTCGTCAAAGCTTCCGCCAAAGGATTACCCAAGCGAACCTAACAAACCCGACGGGCCTGACAGACCTGACGACAGCCAGCCTGAAATCGACCCGGCAAAGCTTGTTATTATAGACAGCATTTTGGCGCTTGACCCAACGCTTGACAAAACGCAGTTGGCTGAAAAAAGCATACCGGAGCTTGTTGCGATTTTAGCACAGCTCACAATCGAAAACCAAACAAATAATTAATAATAACATATAAGGAGATTTTTACATGAAAAAATTTACTGCAATTATTTCCGTACTACTTGTGGCAATACTTTCCACAATGCTTTTTGCGGGCTGTAAGCAAAACAACCCGGGCGGTGACACACCGGGCGGTGACACACCAAGAAAAGAAAGCCAGACCGTTATGAGCCTTTCGCTCAACCCTGAAATTGAATTTATCCTTGACGGTGAGAACAACGTTGTAACGGTTAACGCACTCAACGAAGACGGCTATCTTATTATTTCGCTTGAAAACTTCAAGGGCTTGTCCGCAGAAGATGCGGTTAACCTTTTCATTAAGCTTTCAAAGGAACAAGGCTTCTTAATTGAAGGCAGCGCTGAAATCGACCAGAACGCAATCACAGTTTCTATCTCCGGCGAAACAGCACAAGCTTTATACGACAAGGTTTTAGCAAGTGCAAACAGCTATATTGAAAGCTATCTTGAAGGCGTTGAAGTTTCATTAAATTACGCAAAAATGCAAAAAGAAGAGCTTGTTGCTTTAGTCAGCAACTGCATGCAAGAGCTTGACGTTGAAGAAATTTCCGCTAAAACAGAAGCTGAACTTATCAAACTTTTAGAAAAATCAAGAATTGAAACCGAAGCTTTTGTTAACGAACAAATCAAAGAGTTTTATTACGTAGAACGCGCAATCGAAATCAAAAAAGCAGAGCTACTTGCTTTAATCGACGTTGCTAAAGAGCAAAGCATGATTATTAAAACCATGATTGAATCAACCTTTGCTGAACAGCTTACAAAGCTTACCGCGGCGTTTGATGAATTCAAGACACAATACGCTGAAGCACTTTTGAGTGCAGAAGGTCAATACCAAGCAATGCTTAATAGCTACGTTGAAGCTAAACAAGCTTTCTTATCGGCAACAGAAGGTATGGACCCTGAACTTTTAAAGGAAAAATACGAGCAAGCTGAAGCCGCACTTGAATCTGTCAAGGCTGCAACAAAGGCTGCTATGGAACAAGCTGCTGCTGTAATTAAGCAAACGATTGAAACAATCTATTCAAGCTTAAAATCTATGCTTGAAGTCCAGCTTGAAATCCTTAATAAAACCTTTGAAAGCATTGAACAAGACGTAACGGAAGGTGTTGAAGCGGCTTATAACGAATTCATCACAACCTTTGAAGAAGAATACGCTTACGCTAACAAAAACAACTGGACTGAAGAAACACCCGCAGAATAATCTGCAATTAATAGATATCTTCCACCTAACGAAAAAGCACCGCGATTGCGGTGCTTTTTTAATATGCTAAAAGCACCCTTTTGGGGTGCTTTTTGTTTGATAAACGGCTTATAGACCGACTTTTAGATATTAATGTCTTCGGTGATATTAACAAAGCCGCTAATAAGCGTTACAAAGATTTCAGGCTTTTCAAGCATAGAGCAATGCCCTGCGTCAGGTATAACCACAAAGTGACTGCCCTTTATATGTTCGTGCAAATACTGCTGGTCCTTGATAGGGATAATGGTATCTGCAAGACAGCCTAAAATCAAGGTTGGGGCTTTGATTTCACAAAGCCTGTCACGATAGTCGTAATCTTTTGTGCTTAAAACCAAGCGGCGCATTCTGTCCTGGAAGTCAAAGCTTGAAAACAGGGTTGATAAAACCTGCTTTCTGCCGTCCATCCACTCCTTATGCTCGTCAAAAAACTTAACCGAATAAAAATAAGGGATAGTTACGGCGTAGTATGCTTCGCCGTTTAAGGTTTCGCCAACAGCGTTCCAGCCTTCGCCTGAAGCCCAAAGTCTATCAGACGTGTAAGCCGCCGTATTAAACAGCATTAATTTTGCCAACTTTTGCGGATATTTACAAGCAAACTCAATAGCAACTTCTCCACCGTAAGAAATACCCATAATGCTAACCCTTTCAAGACCTAAATGGTCAACGAATTCGCTTAAGATATCTGCCTGAAGCGGTTGTACGTATTGCTCACGGTCAGCCATGTTATCGCTTTGCCCCATGTCTAAAAGGTCAACCAAGATAACCTTGCAGGTTTTTGAAAGCGCAGGCAAAAAAGGCTTCCAACTGGCGGTTGACATCATGATACCGTTAAGTAAAATCACAGGGTTACCTTGACCGTGGATTTCGTAATAAATTTTCTTGTTTATTGATGAATTAAAAAACATAGTACACCCCTATATTTATGCATAAAGGGGCCTATAAGCCCCTTATCAAGCAATTTTGATTACGCAAAAAATTCTTCAACGTCCTTTGCCAAGGTATCCAGACAGTCAACCATTGGTGAGTGACCGCAGTTTGGATACGCGTAAAGTTTAGCGTTTTCCCTTAAAGCGTTATAGTTATCCATTACCATATAGTTTGGAACGACAACGTCCTTTTCGCCCGTGGTGAAAGCAGTTGGGCATTTAACCTTTGCGATACTGCCGTCACCCAAGCCGTAAGGCGTTGCGTCGTTTGACATATTAAAGGTTGCAAGTGACCAGTCGATATCAACAAGGTTTCTTTGCTTTAAGGTTTCTTCAATCCATAAAGCGCTGTCTTCCTTTGAAGGCTTGTTTACCGTGTAGATTGTTGCATCCCAAACGGAAGCCATTAAGGAAGCATCCTTTTTGTTGAAGATTGCAAGCATTGGTGCAACCTGCATTGGGTCTTTAGCAAGGTCTTCCTTTGTAGCGTAAGCCTTGCCTGTTGACTTGAATTTTGCGTCTTTTACGTAAACGGGATAACCCCTGTGGCTTGCGCCTTCGATTGAGAAGTATTTTTTAACCTTTTCAGGGTGGTCTGCAGCAAGCTGAAGGCCAATACCGCCGCCCGTTGACCAGCCGATAACGTAGCAGGAGTCAATGCCTAAAGCTTCTATGAACAAGTTAACGTCTTCAGAAAGCTCTTTCAAGCTATCAAAGCGGCTGTTATAGGTGCTGTCGCCAAAGCCCCTTAAGTCGAGCGCGACACATCTGAATTTCGGGCTTAATTTTTCGATAAGCGGAAGATAATGTACTGATGACGACATATTGCCGTGAATCATTAAGATAACTTCGCCTTCGCCCCTGTCGATGTATGCAATAGTTTCATTGCCGATAGAAATGGTTTTTTTCATAATTTATCCCCTTATTTGCGTTTACCGATAATGCCTGCTTTTATAGCGTCTTCCCAAAGCTGTTCTCTGAACTTTGGATGTGCAACCGAGATAATGCGTTCAACCCTTTCATAGGTGGAAGTACCGGTTAAGTTAACACAGCCGTATTCGGTTACCAAATAGTCAAGGTCTTGTCTGGGAAGTGTAACAACCGCGCCCGTTGCAAGTTGAGCAACGATCTTTGATTTTTCTTCTCTTTCGCCCGTTGCAGGGTTTTTAACCATTGCCGTTGAGTATAAAGCAATAAATGAACGGCCGTTTTTAGAAAGTTTAGCACCAACTGCCGTGTCAGCTTGTCCGCCCGCACCAGAGAATTGCTTGCTGCCTAATGATTCGGAAGCGCATTGACCTGTTAAGTCAACTTCTAACGTGGTGTTGATTGAAACCTGGTTGTCGTTTTGTGCGATTACGAACGGATTGTTTGTGTAAGCGCCGTTGTGGACTTCAACAAACGGGTTATCGTCAACGTATTCGTAAAGCTCTTTAGTACCTGCGATAAAGGTTGCGCAGATTCTGTGTTGGTTGATTTGCTTGTTAGCACAGGTTACAACGCCTGCTTTAGCAAGCTTCATAATACCGGTTGTCATCATTTCGGTATGAACGCCAAGGTTCTTTTTGTCAAAAAGTGATGCAACAACAGCGTCAGGAATACCGCCGATACCGATTTGGATACAGTCGCCGTCTTTAATATATTCTGAAATGTACTTACCGATAATAGCGTCCTTTTCGCCGATTGGGCCTTCAGGGATAACCGGTGCAGGATAGTTACATTCAACTAAATAGTCAATCTCGCTAATGTGGATATTGGAATCCCCAAAGCATCTTGGGATGTTAGGGTTGATTTCCAAAATAACCGTTTTTGCAGCGCGGATATGGTCGATTTCATAAGTGTTGCCGAGAAGCGAAACGTAGCCGTGCTTATCGGGCATTGATGCGTTTGCAACGAAAACGTCAGGCTTGCGGTAAGCTAAACGCTTTGAAGATGCAAAGTGTAAGTGGTTTGGAATAAACGAGATATTACCGTGTGGTGAGTTTTTGCGGAGTGAGCCGTTATAGAACCAGCTTTCGATATTGAATTTGCTTCTTAATTCAGGGTTGTCAATATACTCTGCAGCGCACATTGGTAAGCAGTTTGAAACTGTTACTTCGTTAATCCTTGGTGCGATTTCGTGAAGGTGCGTTGAAAATTCAATAGGATCGCTTGCCGCCATACCTAAAACGATGTAGTCGCCGTCTTGAACTAAATCAAGCGCTTGTTGTAATGTTATAAGTTTATCTTTATATTCCATAGGTAGTTTCCCCCCAATTATTTTCAAGTTTAGGTTTTGCCCATTAAAGGCTTTTTTTTATTAAATAAAGTGCCCGTTGCACTTTATTGAGTTTATTTTTTAACGTATTTTTAAATTGAGAATTATTATTCAGGTTTTGTTTAGTAAAAACCATTACGGTGGTGGGGCAAAAGCCCCACCACGATAAGGTTTTTAAGTTTGTTAAACTTTTATCTTGTGCTAAAATTAGCCACGGATAGCAGCTTCTAATTCGCCAAGACCTGTGATACCACGGTAAACAGAACCACCTGCAGCAGCATCAGCTGGTGTGTACTTGTTGAGTGCGAGTGCGTCGATACCAATACGTTGGCCACCAACGTAGCTTACAGAAGTACCCATTGGAACGTTAATTGGAGCTTCTTCCATAGCAGAAATGAAGTCTTCCCAGTTGAGATCCTTACCATTCATACGTTCTAAACCTTGGCAGAATACGTTTGCAGAAACGTAACCAGCCATAGCGTAGCTGTTTAAGAAGTATGCAGAAACGCCATCAGCAGCCCAATCAAATCTTTCGTATTGGAATGTTTCCATATTGAGAGTACCAAAGTAAAGGTCAAGAAGGTCATATGGATCACCTGTTACAGGATTTACCATTGGCATATTTGGAATTAATTCAACACCGTGTGCTTTATCGTAAAGTGTCATAACTTTAACGAATTCAACGAAATCTGCCCAACCCTTTGTTTCTGTAGGAGCAGAACCTGTAACGAGCCATGCACCTGCGTAAACTTCACGTGTGTCAGTGATAACGCCTGAAGTAACGAGACCGCCCATAGCAGCAGCGTTTGCGCTTACGTAAGAAGTGATGATTTTAACGTTGTCATAGCCTTGAGAAATGAAAGATGCACCGATTCTGATGAATGGAGCTTGGTTTGTAGCGATGATAACAACGTCGCAACCAGCAGCCTTTAATGCAGCAACTTGTGCAGCATCGTCAGTTGCGTCAGCAGCGGTTGATTGATATACAACAGCTTTACCAAGAGCCTTTTCTTCTTCTCTGATACCAGCAACCATACCGAAACCAGCATCGTCAGTTGTGTAAATAACACCAACTTTTGTACCGCCTAAACCACCAGCTTCAACAGGAGCATAAGCAGTAGCGAGCATTGAACGACCTTCTGTTTCATAGATAGGTTGAACAGTCATAATGTTGCGTTCTGTGTCATAAAGTTCAGAAACACCGCAAACACCATAAACCATAGGGATACCTTGTTCTTCAATGTAGTCAACGGTTGCTGCTACAGTGTTTGAACCAAAGTGACCAACGAGAGCGAAAACTTCATCGTCTTCAACTAATTTTTGTGTGTAAGTATAACCCTTTGAACCATTAAATTCATCATCATAGTGAACGAATTCAAAGCCATACTTCGCACCAAGTGAATCTGAATAACCAGCTGTATGGTTTTCAAAATACCATAAGTAAGCTTCTTGTGCGTAGTTGAATGGAACACCTACAGAAGCAAACGCACCTGTAGTAGCAGCTGTGTTACCAATCTTGATTACGTGGTTAACCCTGTCAACACCTTGAACGTGTTTTTCAGTTGTGCCGCTATTGTCACCGCAAGCTACAACACAGAGAGCCATGCAGACGATTAATAAAATCGCCAAGAGTTTGTGTGTCTTTTTCATAATTTTCTCCTTTTTTTTGCCATTTGGCATTATTTTATTTATTTAAAGCTTTTGCTCTAAAACTAATTTTTACCGCCCAAGTAAGCTTCAACAAGCCTACTGTCTTTAATAAGCTCGTCCGCAGGGCCTTGCATGCTGATTTTGCCAAGCTCTAAAACGTAAGCGTAATCAGCAATTTTGAGTGTTTGTAAAGCGTTTTGCTCTACAATAAGAATTGTTGTACCTTCTTCGTTGATTTTCTTGAAAGCTTCAAAGATTTCTTCAATAATAAGTGGCGCTAAACCAAGACTTGGTTCATCTAAAAGCAAAATCTTTGGACTTGACATAAGCGCCCTGCCGATAGCAACCATTTGCTGTTCGCCACCCGATAAGGTGTTTGCCATTTGCTTTTTACGCTCTTTAAGTATTGGGAAAAGATTATATACCCTTTCAAAGTTTTTTTCAAGTTCTGCTTTGCTTTTAACGGTGTATCCGCCTACGCGCAGGTTGTCTTCAACAGTGAGTTCCGGGAACAAAAGTCTGCCTTCAGGTGATTGGGTTACACCAACTTTAGCCACCTTGTAAGGTGCTTTGCCGTCGATTTCAGCACCATCAAGCAAAATCTTACCCGCTTGTGGCTTAATTACGCCCGAAATAGTTTTAAGCGTAGTGGTTTTACCTGCACCGTTTGAACCTAAAAGCGCGACTATCTGACCTTTTTCTACGTTAATATCTATCCCCTTAAGCGCGGTGATGAATCCGTATGATACCACTAAATTTTTAATCTCCAATAGTGCCATTATTCGTCACCCCCCGTGCCCAAATAAGCTTCCTGTACCTGTTTTGACGCTTTAATTTCATCAGGTGTACCGTAAGCAAGCATACGTCCGAAAGAAATAGCGCAAATATGATCACAAACGTTCATTACAAGCCCCATATCGTGTTCAACAAGTAAGATAGTGCAATCAAAATCGGTACGAATCTTTTTAATGAGTTCTGCAAGCTCGTTAGTTTCAGTTTCGTTAAGACCTGCTGCAGGTTCGTCTAAAATAATGAGTTGCGGATCGCACATTAACGCACGCGCGATTTCAATACGCTTTAATACACCGTATGGAAGCCCCCATGCAAGTCTATCACGATAAAGTGACAAGCCCATGTATTTTAATACGCTGTCTGCCTTTGCGCGCATTACCTTTTCTTCCTTTTTAAGAAGTGGTAAACTAAACATTTGTCCAAAAAGCGTGCTTTGATACTGACGTGTTGAAGCAATCAAAAGATTTTCAAGCACAGTAACTTCTTTTACGACTTCTACGTTCTGGAAGGTACGTGAAATACCTTGCAGAATAATATCGTGAACTTCAAAATCCCTTAAAGAAACTACTTCATCAAGCTTGTTTTTAAAATGCATTTCGCCGCCGGTTGCGTCATAGAAACGTGTAAGACAGTTAAACACCGTTGTCTTACCTGCGCCGTTTGGACCGATAAGACCGAAGATTTCACCTTTTTTAACGTCAAAGGTCAAATCGTCAACGGCCTTTAAGCCGCCAAAGTACATCTTTAAGCCCTTGACTGACAGTAAAACGTCGTCCGGGAGAGTGTGTACGTTGGTGATTTTTGCTTTAACTGCTTTGATTTTTTCTTCTTTAGCGGTAATTTTTGCGTTGAGCTTTGCCGTCTTTTTATCAAGCTTTTCTTGCATTGCTTGATTTAAGCTTTGCTTTTCAGTTTCGTAAACTTTAAGTGCTTCCGCCTTTGCCGCTTCGTAATTTTCTTGTGTGCTTTGGCTGTTTTTCTCTAAAAAAGCAGCCTTTTTAGCTTCAAGCTTTTGAAGGAAACTATCACGTTTTGCGTTTAATTTATCAAGCTTGCCTTTTTGATTTTCTAAAACGGAATCAAAAGATTCACCCTTTTTTGTAAGCTTGAAAATCTTTTTGATTGCAGCAGTATTGACTGCACGCAATTTAAGATAATTCTTTCTGTCATACTTGATAAGCTTGTCTAAATTCTGACTTTGGATATAAAGGGCTTTATCGCAAGCTTCAAAAGCAGGCTTTTGCAGCTTTTTGTTAAACTTTTCTTCAAGAGCACTTAATTTTTTATTAACTTTTGCTTCAAGTTCTTCTTTACAAGTATCTCTTTCAATGATAAGCCAGTTTCTTTTTTGTCTTAATTTAACTAACTTTTTTTGTGGGGATGGTATTAACTTATCCAATATCTTTGCCATAAATACCCTCCCTAATCTTAACTATTAATTTTTTAATCTTTAGCTTTATCTCAAGAAGAAGCTGAACAAGACCACCCGGGAAGAACATTACCACCACGATAACTAAAATACCGCAGAAAAGTGTGATAAGCGTTGGGTTAGCACGGAAGAACTCAATGTCTTGCAGGAACATCTTATCAATACCGTAAATGATAAACGTTCCGCCTATCGTGCCCCAGATGGATTTTGTCCCGCCTATGATAACCGCACCTAAAATATTAAGCGAAGTTGAAAGCGCAAAGAGCGTATCTGATGAGTTTGAAGCATTTCTTATAAATAACATATATAAGAAACCGCCAATAGCCGCGTAAATTGTTGAAAGCACGAAAGCAAGCAATCTGTATTTTAATAATGAAATACCAAACGCTTGAGCTGCAGACGTGCTGTTTTTCATTGCGAGCATCGCCCTACCTGTCGGGCTATCCATTAGGTTTTTAGTTAAAACCATTAATATGAATAACGCTATAACCAGGATAAAGTAAACGTGGTCGGTTGTAAGGCGCATATCGTTAAGCCAGCTAATAGTAATTTGCTTACCCGTAAGCCTGATAGTATCCTTTAAGGCGGCAAAAGCTTCCTTTAGGATTTGGGCAACGCCCAGCGTAACGATAGCAAGATAAATACCTTCTATTCGCAGGGAAATAAAGCCGACGACAACACCTACGACAAAAGCAACCAAAATGGCAAGCAAGAAAGCCGTACCGATTGTGAATTGCCATTGCGATAAGCAAAAATACGCGCAATACGCGCCAACGGCGATAAAGCCAGCCGTACCTAACGATGCAAGTGCAGAATAGCCTAGCAATAAGCAAAAGCCAAGACCGACTATACAGAAAATAATAGTGCTGCCAACTGCCGTTGCAAAGCTGCTTTGTAAAATCTTTTGTTCAGATAAAACTTTGATAACTGAAAGAATAACAGCAAAAATTGCAAAGTGCAAAACCGGCTTTTGCGCTATTTTTTTGATAGCGCGTAGCGCTTTTATGGCAGACTCTTCTTGTCTTTGTTCTCTACCTAATAGATTTGAAAAACTGTGTTTTACCATACGCTACACCTTCTTTACTGTTCTTTTACCAAATAAGCCTTGTGGTTTCCATAATACAAGCAACATTACGATTAAGTAAACTATTGCTGCCTTCCACATTGAAAGGCCTTCAACGTGAACACAAACACAACCAACAAGCGCATTCAAAAGATAAATGATTGCGCATCCGATAACAGGACCATAGAAGGTTGCAAAGCCACCTAAAATACCTGCAAGGAAAGCGTTGATTTGAGTCATAGTCATAATGTAACCACTTGAGAGCGAAACGTTGCCAACGTAAATGATTGCGGCAACTGCGCCCAAGCCACCTGCAATACCCCAGGATACCGCAGTAATAATTCTGGTGTTTACGCCCATCATACCCGCAACGATTTCGTTAGAAGCTGTAGCCCTTACCGATAAGCCCCATTTGGTTTTTTGTAACAAAATGAACACAAGCGCTAAAAGTACACCTGTAATACCTATTGAAATCAGCGTGTTATATTGAACAAATGTAGAACCGATCTTAAAACCTTCGGTTAAAGAAATAAACGGCCTTTGTGGAACGGCTTCAAGCTTGGTAACTAAAAAGATAAACGGGATTATACCTATAATAATCGAAATAAGACCCATTGAAATAATTTGTTTCCCAAGCGTGTTTACGTATCTGCCTTGACGGAATATACCAACGTCAATAGCAACGCCAACTGCAAAGCACGCTATAATACCTAATATGACCGATAGCCAGATCGGCCAACCAAGCATCATGGTTATTTCTACTGAAACGTAAGCGCCAAGGGCGGAAATAACGCCTTGCGCAAAGTTTGTAGTATAGCTCGTTTTAAAAATAATCGTTACCGCGAAGGTTGCTAAAATGCCGGCGCACATTGATGGCAATACACCAATAAAAATTGATAAATATGCGTCAAACACCTGATATTACCCCCATCTGATTACGTTAGCGGCCCACGTATAACCGATACCAGCGGCTATCATGCAGACAACGCTACCGTCTTTAACCTTACCTTCCTTAAGAGCAAGCTCAAGTGATAAAATCTGGTCGATTTGACCGATGTGGCCATAATCAGAAAGATAAATAGCTTGGTCTTCTCTTAAACCAAGGTCTTTAAGCATAGCCAAGTGACCTGATTTCTTGATGTGAAGAATACTTAAGTAATCGATATTTTCACGCGTCATGTCTGATTTACGTAAAGCTTCGTCAATACAGTGATACCAGTTTGGCATAGAAACCGTATTCAATAAGCCTTTCATCTTCGGGCTGTCCATTAATCTTAACATACCGTATTCCTTGTAGTTTTCAGCTGTAACAGGCTCAAAGATACCGCCAACCTTACTACCGCAGGTATGAACAACTGAACCGTCAGACATAAGGTGTGTGCCTAATAAAAGGTTCTTGTCGTGATTCTTCTTTAATAAAATTGCGCCGCCGCCAGCACCTAAATTGAACATAAAGGATACGTTGCTGTCGGTGTAATCAATAAAGTCGCAGTTACGGTAGCCGCCGCAAACCAAAACCATATTGATTTCATCGTCTGCAATAAGCATATCTTTTGCAAGCTTCATTGCGGAAACGCAAGTACAGCATCTGTTTTGTACGTCAATACCCCAAGCGTTCTTTGCGCCGATACGGTCCTGAACGTAGCAAGCAGACGTTGTGAGTGGATATTCCTTCCATTCTTCTGTGATACATAAAATAGCGTCGATTTCAAGTGGGTCAACACCGGTGTTCTTTAAGCATTCAAGCGCAGCAAGAGCACCCATTTCCTGCGTGCCGTCGCAAGGCTCGTTTGATGGCATATATTTTTGATTGATACCAAGCTTATTGCGAACAGCATCTTCTGACCAAACGCCGTTTGTTGCAGCAGAAATTTGAGCTGCAGTCATAATATTTTTAGGTAAATAAGTACCTACACCTACGATACCAACTGTTGGTTTCATAATAAATCTCCTTATAATCTCATGCCGCCGTTAACTGAAAGAACGTGGCCTGTTACGTAAGATGAATCGTCGCTTACAAGGAATAAGCAAGCTTTAGCGATTTCTTCAGGTTGACCTAATCTGCCGAGCATTGTCATCTTTGCAAATTTGTCTAAAAGCTCTTGTGGAACTGTTTTTAAAATATCTGTCATTGTGTAACCCGGTGCAATGCAGTTAACCCTTACGTTAGCGCCCTTTCTTGCAAATTCCTTTGCCCAGGTCTTTGTAAGGCCGATAACGCCTGCCTTTGTTGCCGCGTAGTTAGCTTGACCGATATTGCCGTATTCGCCTACTACTGAAGAAATGTTTACGATGTTGCCGTAGCCCTTTTCTTCCATTTGTGGGCCAACAAGACGTGTAAGATTGAATACGCCCTTTAAGTTAACGTCAATAACAAGGTTCCACATATCGTCTGTCATTTTTCTTGTCATAGCGTCTCTTGTGATACCTGCGTTGTTAACCAAAATGTCAATTCTGCCGTATTTTTCCATTGCGTATTCATAGAATTTAACGCAAGCTTCGCTGTCCGTTACGTTTAAAATGTAACCTTCAACGTTCGCATCTTCATAAGTTAAAGGCATCATATCAACAGCGATAACCTTTGCACCTTCTTGTGAGAAAAGCTGTGCCATAGCTTGGCCTAAACCCTTTGCACCACCTGTAACAACGGCAATTTTGCCTTCTAATCTTCCCATAATTTCCTCCTAAATCACTCTGGATTATCTGATTTTATTTTTCTTATTAATTTAACGGCTCGGCCGTAAGTTCTGATTTTTTTGCGCGAATCACTTGCGCACGCACGCGCGCGTGTGCATATTCATACTACTTGTCGCGCGCAGGGGGTAAGATAAACTTTAGGCTTAATATGGCTTTGGGCCTTTAAGCAATCAGGAGAGTGCGCTTTCCGCACAAGGTAAAGCCCCTTTTAAGCCTAAAGTTTGTTTAACTATTTAAAATTATACCCTTTTGATAACTACAGCCGTACCCATACCGCCGCCGATACAAAGTGAAGCTAAACCGTACGTTAATTGGCGTTTTTGTAAAAGGTGTACAAGTGTAACTAAAATTCTGTTACCGCTTGCGCCTACCGGGTGACCGAGTGCGATTGCACCGCCGTTTACGTTAACCTTTTTAACCAATTCTTCTCTGTCAACGCCGTGTTCCTGAACGAGCTCGTGTACAACGCCCAAGCTTTGTGCCGCGAAAGCTTCGTTAAGCTCTAAAAGTTCCATATCAGAAAGCTTAAGACCGCATGATTTTAAAGCGTTTCTGATTGCAGGTACTGGGCCTAAACCCATAACTTGTGGGTCAACGCCGCCTTGACCAACACCGATAACTTCGCAAAGTGGGGTTAAGCCGTGTTTTTCAACAGCTTCTTCACTTGCTAAAATAACAAAGCTTGCACCGTCGTTAATACCTGAAGCGTTACCAGCAGTTACCGTGCCGTCAGCCTTAAATGCCGGGCGGAGTTTAGCTAATTTTTCAGGATTTGTGGTTCTGTTTGGATATTCGTCTGTATCAACAATGCGTTCGCCTTTTCTTTCTTTAACTACAACGGGAACGATTTCGTCAACGAAAGCACCGCTATCGATTGCAGCGATTGCCTTTTGTTGTGAGTTAAACGCAAATTCATCTTGTTGTTCACGTGTAATGTTGTATCTTGCAGCAACGTTTTCTGCAGTGATACCCATGTGAACCTTGCTGTAAGCATCGGTAAGCGCGTCGTAAATCATATGGTCAACAACGTTAAAGTCGCCCATCTTCATACCGTCACGTACCTTTGAATTTAATAGCATTGGTGCGTTACTCATACTTTCAGTACCGCCTGCGATAACGATATCGTTATAGCCTGCTTTGATTGAGTTAACGCCGTTGATAACAGCCTTCATACCGCTACCGCAAACCATATTGATAGCATAAGCAGTTACGTCTTCGGAAAGCCCTGCCTTGATTGCAACCTGTCTTGCAACACCTTGGCCAACGCCTGCGCCTAAAACGTTACCGACGATAACTTCGGAAATGTCAGTTGAAGTAAGATTTGTGTCTTCAAGAAGCTGGCGAACAACGGTTGCGCCAAGTTCAGGTGCGGCAACACCCCTTAATCCCCCTAACATACTGCCGATTGCTGTACGCTTTGCAGCAACAATGTAAACTTTTTTCATATATTTCTCCTTAATTTATTGATTACGCTTTGATAATCTTTTCAATTTCTTCCTTTAAAAGCGGTAAAACCCTGGTTGCGTCGGAAACGATACCTACGTCTGCAACGTTAAAGATTGAAGCAGTTTCATCCTTGTTAACGGCAATAATAAGCTCGCTGTCTTCCATACCGGCTAGGTGTTGTACTGCGCCCGAAATACCAAACGCCAAGTAGGCTTCAGGTCTTACGGTCTTACCCGTTTGACCAACCTGACGGCAAGATTCAACCAAGCCTGCGTCAACAAGTGCACGTGATGAGCAGTACGTACCGCCTAACGTGTAAGCTAAATCTTTTGCTCTTTGAATATGTTCTTCCTTACCGATACCACGGCCGCAAGCAACCAGGATTTTAGCGTCTTCAATACTGTCAACCGAGCAAGTTTGCTTAACTTCCTTAACAAGCTTAATCCTTGAAGGTGCAAATTCAACCTTGATATTTTCAACCTGTGCAGTGCGTGTTGCGTCAAATTCGCATCTCTTCATAACGCCGGGTCTTACCGTTGACATTTGTGGGCGTGTATCAGGACAAACGATTGTTGCAAATAAGTTGCCGCCGAAAGCAGGTCTTGTCATTTCCAAGCTGCCGTCCGGTTGCATTTCAAGCTTGGTGCAGTCTGCTGTTAAGCCCGTGTTAAGTCTTGCTGCAACCCTTGGTGCTAAATCGCGACCAATGCTGCTTGCGCCAACTAAAACTACGTTTGGCTCTTTTTCGCGGATAACTTGTGTAACTGCTTGTGTGTAAGGCTCTGTCATGTATGATTCTAAAGCCGGGTCGTCAACAACGAAAACGCTGTCTGCACCGTAACCAACGATATTGGCAACCTGGTCACCAACGTTGTGGCCTAATAATAAAACTTCTACTTTAGCGTCGTTTGCTTTGGCAAGCTCTCTTGAAATGCCAATAAGCTCAAACGTAACGTTTTGTACTTGAGAATTTCTTTGTTCAGCAATAATTAAAATATTTTTACTCATGTTAGCGCCCCCTTTTAGATCAAATGCTTTTCTTTAAGCGTCGTTGCGATAAGTTTAGCCGCTTCAGCAGGATCTAAAACGAATTTTTGCTTGTTTGAATTGTATTGCTTGTTAAATGATTGTTTAACCTTTGTCGGTGAACCCTTTAAGCCTAAAACAGCGTCTTCGATAACGATGTCGGCACGGGTTAAGATTTCAACTTCCTTCTTATCAAGGTCAACAAGGCCTTTAACGCGCATATAGCGTGGTTTTTCAGCCGTTGCTAATAAGGTGAATAAGCAAGGTGTTTGTACCTGTAAAAGTTGATAACCGTCTTCAAATTGTCTTTGAACGGTAAATGTATTTTCTTCAGCGCTGTATTCAACGTTGTTTACGTAAGTGATTTGTGGTAAGCCCAAGTGTTCAGCAATTTCAGGGCCAACCTGTGCGGTATCGCCGTCGATAGCCTGTCTGCCAGCAATGATAAGGTCGTATTCAAGCGTATTGATTGCAGCAGCGATTGTCTTTGACGTTGCTAACGTATCAGCACCTGCAAAAGCACGGTCTGTTAATAAAATAGCTCTGTCAGCGCCCATAGCGAGTGCTTCGCCTAAAGCCTTTTCAGCTTGCTTTGGACCCATGCTGATAACGGTTACGTGTGCGCCGAATTTATCCTTTAATTGGAGTGCAACTTCTAAACCTGTTTTGTCGTCAGGGTTTATAATACTTGCAACGCCGTCACGCTTTAAGGTATTTGTTACTGGGTCGATTTTAATTTCTGTCGTATTTGGAACTTGTTTTAAACATACAATAATCTTCATAAGTCACCTTCCTATCTTAATAAAGAGCCGGCAATAACCATGCGTTGTACTTCAGAAGTACCTTCGTAGATTTCCGTGATTTTAGCGTCTCTCATCATCCTTTCAACAGGATATTCTCTCGTGTAGCCGTAACCACCGTGGAGCTGAACTGCCTTCGTTGTAACTTCCATAGCAACTTCTGCTGCGTAAAGCTTTGCCATTGCAGCCCTAACTGAAAGGTCTGGCGCTTTGTTTTGTTTTGCTTCTGCTGCAGCGTAAACTAATGATTTTGCAGCTTCAATCTTGGTTGCAAGGTCAGCAATAACAAATTGTGTGTTTTGTTGTTTAGCAATAGGCATACCGAATTGCTTTCTTTCCTTTACGTACTTGACGGTTTCTTCAAATGCGCCTTCAGCAATACCAAGTGCTTGTGCGGCAATACCTACACGGCCGCCGTCCAAGGTCTTCATAGCAATCTTATAGCCTTCGCCAATCTTACCTAAAATCGCGCTCTTTTCAACGCGCATATTTTCAAAAACAAGCTCGGTTGTGGATGAACCCCTGATACCCATCTTAAGTTCTTTTTTACCGATAGAAAAACCTGGTGTTGTTGCTTCAACGATGAACGCAGTAATACCCTTTAAGCCTAAAGACTTATCGGTCATAGCAAAGATTACGTAAACGTCAGCCTTACCGCCGTTGGTGATAAAGATTTTTGTACCGTTGATAATATAATGGTCGCCCATATCAACAGCGATTGTTTGTTGGTTTTTAGCGTCAGTACCTGCGTTTGGCTCTGTCAAGCCGAAAGCACCTAACCATTCACCGCTTGCAAGGCGCGGTACGTATTTTTGCTTTTGTTCTTCCGTGCCGTATTCCATAATAGGTGTTACGCATAAGGAAGTGTGTGCCGATAAAATAACGCCCGTCGTTGCGCAAACCTTGCTTAATTGCTCAACAGCGCCGATATACATCTTCATATCGCCGCCTGCACCGCCAAGGCTTTGTGGAACTGTAATACCCAAAAGGCCGATTTCAGCCATTTTTTCAACTGTTTCAGCAGGGAATCTTTCTTGTTCGTCAACTTCGTGTGCTAAAGGTTTAACTTCGGTTTCGGCAAATTCTTTAATCATGTTGCCGAATAATTCATACTTTACTTGAGGTTCCATAAAAAACTATCTCCCGAAAATTTATACTCTGTGTAATAAAACTGCGCTGCCCTTAATGACTACTTCGCCACGTTGGTTCGTGCAGGTCGTGTTCATAGTAACGATTTTTTTATCTTCGCGTAACGCTTCAACTTCAACTTTAGCAGTTACAGTGTCGCCGATTCTAACTGGTGACGTAAACTTAAGGTCTTGGCCTAAATAAATGCAGCCAGGACCGGGAAGCTTGTTTGCAAGTGTTGCAGAGATAAGCCCAGATACTAAAATGCCGTGAGCAATTCTACCACCGAACTGTGTTTGCTTTGCATATTCTTCGTTAATATGCACCGGGTTGATATCTGTCGAAATACCAGCAAATAAAACAACGTCCGTTTCAGTAATGGTTTTTGTTGTTTCGGCACTCATACCGATTTGTAATTCTTCAAATTTCATTGTGTATACCCCTTTTTGGTTATTTTTTTTAATTATCGTGATTGAGTAATTTTTTTGCAAATTTTTATGAGCGCCCTTATTTTGTTAAGCCACCTTGCTTTTACAAAGCAAGTATTTGCATTTTAAGGCTAAAAAATGAGTAAAAACTGCTTACTTTTTTAAAATATGAACGAGCGTTCACCTTTTTTGCAAAAAAATTTTGTCGCCCTTCATCGGGGCGAATCATAAGACTTTACATCTTCTTTACAATATATTAACACACATTTTTTCAAATTGCAAGAATATATTTAAAAAATTTAAATATAGGCTTAAATTATTTAGCTTTCAAGCAAATTTTTACTAAAAATCGCCGTATAAACAAATTTTTAGATATAATTTTGATAATACGCCCTTTACTTTTTGACTAATCTTAATAAAAATGTTATTATTTACATGAAATTTACAATTGGAGAGCTTCTATGAAGATTAATATCGACGGTGTTAAATTGCCAAAATCAAAGGCTTCACAGCAAACCTTTGACGCGCTTGTTAATTCTGCCGAGCAGCTTTTTGGCAGAAACGGTTATTCAAAAACCACCGTTGGCGACATAACGAAGGCGGCAAACATTGCAACGGGTACTTTTTACATCTATTTTGAAAGTAAATACGCAATTTATGAATACATCCTTGAAAAGTACAGGCTTGGCTTAAAATCAGCCCTTGCTAAAGCCGTCAAGGACTGCACAACCCGTGCCGAAAAGGAATACGCAGGCTTAAAAACCTTTATCATGGGTGCGCTTGAAAACCCCCTTTGTTATCACCTGGTTTGGGAATCCTTGTACGTTAATCAAGACCTTTTTAAGAAGTACTACCAATCCTTTGCGGAAGACTATGCAAGGGCTTTAAAGCGCGACCGTGAAGAGCTTAATACCACCGAATACCGGACGATTGCTTTTATGCTTATGGGTATAAATAACTTTGTGGGCTTACAATCACTTTTTGAAAACGACACCGAGTCTGACGTTGAACGCCGCGCCAATATTGCAATCGACGTTTTACGTAATGGCTTATTTAACAAATAACAGCCGCATAAATCGCACTAAAATACACCGATAATCGACCTATAGGCGGATTTATCAGAAAAAGGCACGCTTTTGGGCGTGCCTTTTTTAATTAAGAATTAAGAATGAAGAATGAAGAATTGCGGTAAACTTTTTGCCTTGCAAAAAGTCTTTAATAAATTAAAAAATGCGTTGCAAAAAATATTTGTGTGTGTTATAATTTACAGGCAAAATAAAACTTTTGGTTTACTATGGAATACTTACAAATAACTGATTTTGCAAAGGTTTATGATTATTACAACAAAATAAAAGCCCCTTCCTTTTTTGACGTTGACTACACTTTGTGGCTTGAAAGCTTTAACCGTGACACCGATTACGATAATCAACCAATGTTTAAGGAGCTTTTTACCTACGCCGCAATTTGTGACGGCTGCATAGTCGGCTTTATTCAGTTTGGCTGGTCAAACTATATTTACGATGAGCGCGGTGAAAAGGATTATACAAAGCATTGCGGCGTAATACGCAACCTTTATTTTGACAAAAACCACGATTGCGGTGACGGTCTTGTTGAAATTGCCGAGCAATACTTTGCCCAAAACAATTTGGAGCAAAAATCCGCGTTTTTTCACGCACTTGGTATGACCTGTAACGCAGGCCACGGCAAGCTTTTTACTATCTTTTCGCACGTTGAAGCAACCCTTTTAAGATTCGGATACTATAAAGAACACGAAAACGTTTACTATAAACGCCTACTCACCGAAAAAGACAAACCAAACGACGCCGTTTCCATCACCTACGGCAATATAAACGTTAAGGGATTACAGGAATTTAAGATTTTTAAAGACAAAAATGAAGTCGGCGCAGGCGCTATCGTTTATCTGCCACAAGGCAAAATCTGCTATCTTAAGTGGATTTATATTTATGAAAACGCACAAGGCACAGGCATCGCCCCTGCCGCACTTAACAATATTTTTGCCGCCCTTTATAATAAAGGTATCACACGCATTGACACGGATACCGCAGACAATAACTTGAACGCCCAAAAGCTTTACATAAAGTCGGGCTTTATTGATATGGGCAGAACAAGAAGCTATCTGAAATAATAAAAAGACACACAAAAATTGATTGATAATCGGCTTATAGACCGCTTTATTAGAAAAAGGCACGCTGCGAAAGCGTGCTTTTTTTAATTAAGAATTAAGAATGAAGAATGAAGAATGAAGAATTGTGGTAAACTTTTTGCTTTGCAAAAAGTCTTGATTAAATTTTAATTAGAATCCCCCAAACTTTTATGATAACCCAAGGGAAATTCATAGCGTGCTTTTTATCTTTGATAAAACTTCAGATACGTTGTAATTTTGGTCAAGTATCAGGTTACAATCAAGCCCGTCAAAAATGCCGTGGTTTTTTTCAAGCATTTGTTCAACCGGCGGTGGCAGATTACCGCGCATACGCGCCTTAAAGCGTTCCTTAATGGTTTCAAGCGGCGCGGTAATAACTATCTTAAACGCTCCGTCGGGCAAAAGACCTAAATGCGTTCTTTCCGTTATTATGTAGATAAGGTTATCCCCACTAACCGCCGCCGATAAAAGCTTAATAAATTCTTGCTCCGAAGCGGCAGGGCTTTTTGCAAGGCGCAGATAATCCTTGCCTGCAAAAACTTTAGCATTAAGGCTTTTGTTAATAGCGTTTGCAAGCGTGGTTTTGCCAGCACAGTTTTCCCCAATGATTGCAATCAACATAACGTCGTTTGTTCCTTTATCTAATTTTTATCGCTACTATCCGCGCTTTGCTAAAAGCAATAAATCTTTTTGCGGATTTAAGCTTTATAAGCCTTTTTCTCGCTATTTAACTTCTTCAGCGGTACAACCGATTGGTTCAAAGGCCTCCCTTACCGCCGACAAGGAAGATAAATCTTCGGCAAAAACAAAATATCCCGTTGCCGTGAACTGCTTTTCGCCAAAAGGCTCAAAGTTGACGGCTATTGCCCTGCCCGTTTCAAACGTGTACAGATAAATTACAGATGATTCAAGCTTTCCGTCAAACGTCTTTGATGCGATAAAAATTGACGAAAGAATTGTCGCGTCAAGGCCATATTGGTTGTTGAGCATATTAATAACTGAAGCAAAGCTATATCTTTTGTTTACTTGCTCCTTCAAGCTGTCCGACAGTCCGTTAAATTCTTCTTCCATATCCCCCATGTTTTGCATAAACCAATCAAAGGTAGGCGTGGTTATTTTGTAAACGCGGATTGGCGTATCGTAATCCTTTGCCTTAACTAACTCTATTTGGGTTTCGCTAACGCCACACATTTCGCGGAAGGCTTCGGTGTTGACCATTTCGCCCATGACGGTGGTAACTTCAACGCCGCTTTTGTTTAGATCCGGGGCTTTGCTACATGCAGATAGTCCCATAAATAAACAGCAAAAAAGAATACAGCTTGTACTTAATAATAATTTTTTCATAACTACTCCTATTAAGCCGCCGCCTGCTGTAATTTGGTTTATTCAAACCAGCTCCGTAGCGGTTTTTGTTTTTAATCTATTAATATTTCAGTCACTTTACAGCGTGTTTTTTATCATTAATCGGCTTATAGGCCGACTTTTTAATTAAACCTCTATCCGCGCGGTGCTGCCGCCAGTCTTTTTCTTTTCGACGATAATCTGCTTGTCAATCCTTGTTTTTAGCTCTTCTATGTGCGAAATTATACCGACAAGGCGGTTGCCCTCGGTAAGCTCCTGCAGGGTTGATATGGCAAGCCTTAAGGTTTCGGTATCAAGCGAGCCAAAGCCCTCGTCCAAAAACATTGTATCAAGCCTTACACCGCCCGCGGAAGACCTTATCTCGTCCGAAAGCCCCAACGCCAAGGATAGCGAAGCCATAAATTGCTCGCCGCCGGATAGGCTGTTAACAGGGCGCACGGTGCCGTTGGCGCGCTCTAAAACGTCAATATCCAACCCCACCTGTGAGCGCTTGCCCAAAGCTTCAACACGGCGCACCAAATTATACTTACCGCCCGACATTTTTTCAAGGCGTATATTTGCGCGGCGCAAAATGCGTTCAAAATAACTCATCTGCACGTAGGTTTCAAATGAAATTTTTTCCTTGTCGCTTATGCCGCCCGTTGCCGTGCTTGCAAGCGAATTCATCCATCTGTAATGCTCTTCTATCTCCCGACTTTCTTTTGCCGTCCGCTGGATATTTGTAAGGCACGCCTTATTGGCATTTATGCGAGCAAAAACGCCTTCCTTTTCGGCCTGTAAGCTTTGCTTTTCTTGGGTAAGTGCTGCCTTTTTCTCGCTTTCCTTTTGTAAGTCAACCTTACAAACGGTTTTGACTATTTTTTCAAGCGTGGAAACTTCACCCTGCAGCCTTGTCAGCACCGACTTTATATCGTTGAAATCCTTTTCTGCCTTTAAAATAGCTTGCTTTAACGCACTTGCCTTTTCCTTAAGATCTTTAAGCGCAATTTCTGCCTGCGCTTTACTTTCAAACTTCAAGGCCTTGGTAAGCTTTGCAAGCTGTTCGGTTTTTTGCTTTAATGCTTCAGTATCTATTGCAACTGCCTTTTCAAGTTCGGCAATCTTTTTATTGAGTGCGGCTAAATTGGCTTCTTCAATCGGTAATTTCTTATCGATTATTGCTTTTTGGTTGACGTTTTCGGTTGCAACGCTTACGTCCTTGTCGATTTGGGCAATTTGTTCGTCAAGCGCAGCCCTTTTAAGTTCAATTTGCTCTTGGATTTCAGCAAGCCCTGTGCTACCTAAAACCTTTTGCGCCTGCTCGATTAGTGCGGCTTGGGCTTCTTCAATTTTACCTTTAAGCCTTGCGCACTCTACGCTCTTTTCTTCTGCTCTTTTGCCTTCCGTTTCAGCCGCTTTTTTGCAAGCTTTAAGCTGTTCTTCAGTAGGAACGCTTGACGCGGTTTTTGCCTTGTTAGGGTGACTTAACGCCCCACATACAGGGCAAGGCTGTCCGTCAACAAGCCCGCTTGCCATAACACCTGCCTGACCGTCTAAAAAAGCCTTATTAAGCGCTGTAAAGCTATCAGCCAAGTCCTTTGCGCTTTGGCTTAACGCCACGTACTCTTTTTGCTTCGTATCAAGCTCGGTTTTAGCCTTGTTTAGCGCACAAAAAGCGGTGTATAGGTCGGTTAACGCGTCTTTTTGCTTGGTTTTCTGTTCCCTTTCGGCTTCAAGCTTTTCCTTGACAAGCGGTGCGTTTTCAAGCGCCTTTTGCCTTTCCTTTAGCAAGGTAATCTGCCCCTGCTTTTTTAAAGCGCCGTCACAAGATAACGCCATAAGATTTTGGTTTTCTTCAATGGCTTTTTGGTGAGAAACAACAGCACCCTTAAGCCCGTCTAAAAGGGCGTAATCTGAAAGCTCGTTTTCAATAAGCGTTATTTGCTTTTCAAGCCCTTCAATCTCCGTCTTTTTTTCAAGCTGAAGGTCATAGCTTGCTTTTAAGCGGTCGTATTCTTCCGCAGCTTTTGGTAGCAACGCAGACTTTTTATTATAGTCTTCAACGCTCCTTTCGTATTCTTCAGCCTTGCCGATATTGGCATTAACAATGGCAAGTGCCCCGTCTAAATGCTCAATGCGCTCTGCAAGCTGAACGTTTGCATCTTGGTCTTCACTTATTAACTGCGTTAATAAATCTATAACTTCCTGGGTGGTTGACTCGCCCGCCTTGGCGCGTTCAACAAGGTCTGAAAATTCACTGCCCGCACCGCAATTTATCCCGTTGACGTGGGTTGTAAGCTCCTGCTTTGCCGCCTTAAATTTAGCCAAAAGCGCGTTCGCATCAGCACGCATGCGCTCCTGAATAGCTTCAAATTTATGGGTTTTAAAGATTTGGCGGAAAATTTCCTGCCGCTTTTCGGTTTTTTCTAAAAGGACCTTTCTGAATTCCCCTTGCGCAATCATTGCAATCTTGGTGAACTGGTCGTAATTAACCCCGATGATCTCTGTAATCGCGGCTGTGACTTCCTTTTTGCTTTTGTCAACAACGCGCCCGTCGGGGTAATATAGCACCGCACGCGCAACCTGCTTGGTCGTTCCGCCGCCGCGCGTTTTAAGGCGTGTGTATTCAGGGTTTCGCCTTACGCGGTAAAGCTTGTCGTTGCACAAAAACTCAAGCTCAACAAAGGTTTCGGTTGTATCGCTTGCGTACTTGCAGCGCAGCATGGAATCGTCACGCGTTTCGCCGCTTGGCGCATCGTAAAGGGCGTAAGCAATAGCGTCAAATATAGAAGTCTTACCCGCACCCGTCGTACCCGTTATAAGATACAAGCCCCTTTCGCCAAGCCGTGATAAATCGAGCGTTTCCACCCCGGCGTAAGGCCCAAATGCCGACATTGTTAATTTAATAGGTCTCATGCGTCTTCCCCTTCGATTTTTTCTATCAGCACCCTTACGTAATCGCTCTGCACAGGGCTCATTTCAGCGTTGTTTCGCTCTATAAAAAACTCGTTAAACAGCTCATAGGCCGACTTTTCTTCAATTCCGTCACCACCAAGCACGGTCGCGTTTGCCCTTGTCCGCGTGTTGTCATACTTAAGCTCCAAAGCGTTTTTGTAAACTGCTTGAAGCCTGTCCATCGCGTTTGGGATATCGTCTTCGTCGGTAAGCGTTATCTGTACGTAGTCTTCCGTACGCTCACCGCTATTTAAAAGCGAGTCAAAGCTTCCGCGCACCTTGCGCATATCGCGCAGCGGCTTTAGCGGTATAGTTTCAACGGTAACAGGCTCACCCTTTTTTGTAAGAGTAACCACGGTCACCGACTTTTTGTCGTTGGCTTCCGAAAAGGAATATTTAAGCGGTGTGCCCGAATAGCGTATCCGCGCCGAGCCGCAGCTTTGCGGGGCGTGCAAATGCCCTAACGCAACGTAATCAAAGGTGTCGAACACGCTTGCGTCAACGTTGTCCGTGCCGCCTACGTTTTCTTCAGATTCACTGCGCGTAGCACCCGTAACAAACTGGTGGGTTATAAGAACGTTGCGCTTTGCGCGGTCAACGTTCATATTATCAATGGCAAGCTTCACCGCGTCCGTGTAGCTTGAAATTTCCCTATCGTCAAAGAACCTGCGCACGGTTGTCGGCTTGATAAACGGAAGCATATAGATATTAACTTCGCCATGCTCGTCAGTTAGGACCGTCGGCGTAATCTGTCCGCTGTACACGGGCGATAAATGAATACCGCTTGCATCCATTATCTGCGCGCCGAAGGCAATGCGCTCTGGCGAATCGTGATTGCCGCTTATGATAAACACCTGGGTTTTTTGGCTTGCAAGCTTGACTAAAAAAGCGTCGAAAAGCGCAACGGCTTCCGCGCTTGGCATGCTTTTATCGTAAACGTCACCCGCAATAAGCACCCCGTCGGGCTGCTCGGCTTTTATTATACCTATGATTTGCTCAAGTATGAATTCCTGGTCTTCAATAAAAGTGGTTTCGTGCAGTCTTTTGCCTAAATGCAGGTCAGATAAATGTATTAGCTTCATACCAAATACCCCCTTTGGCGCGTAAAAGGTTTATTAATTGAGCGTAAAAATTAGTGCCTAATTTTTATCCGCGCACAAAGTTATTATTAATTAATATATAATAAATATTGAGTTCTGTCAAGACCTGTTCGCAAACTTAAAAACAATCCCCGTTTGTCATTAATACTTCCATGTGGCAAATTAATGATAGGTTGGGGGTAAAAATTTGTTTTAAACGCACTGCGTTTTATTAATGAAGAATTAAGAATGAAGAATTAAGAATTATGGCAAACTTTTTGCTTTGGCAAAAAGTTTTTATTAAATTTGAAAAACTTAAGGCGTGACGTTACTAAAAATGTTGTTTGCTAATTCAAAAACGTTGTTTCAAACGCGTTGCGTTTTTTAATGAAGAATTAAGAATGAAGAATGAAGAATTTTGGTTAGTTTGCTCGTTTCACTCGCAAAGCTTAATTAAATTTTAAAAATGAGTGTTGTTTGCTTATTCAAAAACGTTGTCATCCTGAGCCTTGCCCAAAAGGGCAACGGCGTCAGGACCCCCTAAATACATTGTTTGCTTATTCAAAAACGTTGTCATCCTGAGGCTCGCGCATAGCGCGATGCCGTCAGGACCCCCTAAATCCGTTGTTACTAAACAAAAAAAGACCTGTACATAACTGTACAAGTCTTTTTTGGGCGAACCAGAATAAACGTATATCGTAAAATCATTTTAAATAAATTAGCCTGCAATTTAGCCCACCCAAAAGATTAAACTTTTTAGGTCTCTACAACCCTCCCGATATGGTTTAGAAATATACATCTGACCGATTTTGTAAAAGTTTTATTGTTCTAAAGTATTATTTATAATAAAACTTAAAAATTCATCTCCTAAAGCTGATGTTCTTTTAGCAATCATGCCATTAGCCGTCATTGTAGAATTTATACTATCTGAAGTAACCAACCCATCAAGATAAAGATCCTTAAATATTTTATCAAATATAGGGGTGTTTAGTTCGGGACATGTTTGAAACAACAGGTCTTTTGGAGAACCCATATAATAATTCGACGCATCAATTCCAAACTTTTTAGGGCTATTAAAATAGTTTATAGTTTTTATGTGAGACACCGTATATTTATCCAATAAAGCCAAGAAAAGAATCATCTTTTCTTCTTCAATATTTATGTGAATAGAGTTAATAACTGCATTAGCAAGATAAGTTATTTTCTCCTCTGAAGCAGTTTTCATTGCCATTTCTGTCGTGCGAATTATTGTTGTTGCAAAATTTTCATTGCTTCCTATATCGCCAAGAGTTTTCTCTATATGGGACAACCGTTCTTCTATTGTTGTTTGCCATTTCTTTCTTCTTTTATCAAGGCATCCCCCTTTTATAGCATCATACACGTTAACAAGTATAGATCCATAAGGAATAGCTCCAACGACAGTTTTAGCGGCAACTTCTATTGTTGTAATTGCTGTTTCTTTAATTGACACTCTTTTTCTCCTTTGTTATTTTACTGATTCTTCGACGAGAGCGGTTATATAAAGCACTCAATAGGCTTCCACACATTCCTATTGGTCACATCTTCCGTCCACACAGTATTGGACATATAAAGCTGCGTACCAACGGCACGAACAAAGCCCCACTTGAAGCTGCCCACTCTTTCAGCGTAGGCTTTCAACGCTTCAAATTTCTTGGGTGCGTAGCTGTCGATGTTGTTGGATGCACCATCGGCGGTCATACCACCTTTGGCTTCAATTATCCACACATCGCCGTTTTCAAGCTGGATGATGTAGTCGGGGTAGAAGTTGCTTCTTCGGAACGCCTTGCGATAGATAATGCTGAAGAAATCGTCACCCTTATCACCATTCTTGTAGATGTGCTTAACGGCATCGTAGCTCTCGCACCATCTTTCAAATTCCACCTCGGTTACAGTTCTGTTAGGAGCAATCAAGATGTTGTTACCGTAGTTATCAAACACATTCTTGCTCATAATAGCGGTAGGAGCAATCTTCTTGTGCTGTTTGTAATACTGATAGGACGGAATACCCCAATCCGATACGATAACACCAGTTTCCTTGATGTCGCCAATCTCGGTTTCGCTGATGGTGTTGAACACCTCGACCAGCTTATCACGGTTGTTGACAAGAAAAGCGTTATACTCACGGAGTGTCATATCCGAGAGCAATTTGTGTTCGCTCTCAAACGCCTTTTCTTCTTCCGAGAACAAGGACATTTGCATATCCTCTGGTCCGAAAAGAATTCTCAAGGCGTTGTTGGAAATGTTCTCGTCCACGCCAATAGCTCTGGCAATTCTACGCTTGGCATCACGGATGATGAAACCATCATCGTGGTTGTTGATCTGGTGCTCACCGCCAAAAATGGAGTTGAGCTTCATCATATCGTGCGTAGTACGTGCCACACCCTCAATAGCTGTTGTCTTGAGCTTTGTGCCGAACACATAGCCCTTGCTGACTTCCATTTCACGCTTGTCAAGTCTACCGTTCTTGTCGAGGTCGCACTCCTTCAGCATAGCTTCACGTACCACCTTAACAACGGCTTCGGGATTGACGGCGAAACGGTCATTTCCATCCAGCGTTTCCTTAGTGAGCACTATGTTTGGTGCTGTGAACTTTCTGCGATACTGATAGGTGAAGAAGCTGTCACTAAGTCCGCTGGTAAGTCCTTCTTGGAACTGGCTATCCAGCGTATAGAGGTAGCAGTTATCCAGCAAATCAATATCGTAATGCTCACGCTGGGGCATTCTGCGGATTCGTCCAACCGTCTGGATGTTGAAGCGTTCTGTGCCACCCTCACGGAGCTTCACCAATATCTTGGCTCTCGGACAATCCCAGCCAGTAGCAATCGCTTGCTTGAACAGAAGAAATGCGTAGTGTCCATCCAGCTTCTTGATTTCTTCGGGGTTGTCGGGATGGTCGCCGCTAAACCACGATGCTACCAGCCCAGAATGGTCGCCGTAGCCCATATCGGCAAGAGCCCCTTTAACTCTCTCTATCCATTCTTCACTACCATTAGGAAACTGTATCAAGACGAGAGGACGGATCTTCAGCCCCAGACGATCATACTGTGCTTGAATTTCCTTACGTTTCTTGTCGGCAAGTTCAAGCAGCAGAAGATCATCATCCAGATTGTTGTTCTCTTGGATGGCGTGAGAAACGCCCTCATTGATGGAAATACCAGTAGCAATAAGCCCTGCGGCAATTACTTCATCATCCTTAATGGTTTCCACGTGGTCACCTTGGCTAATAGGCGTAGCGGAAATGCGGAGCACGTGCTTGGGCTGGATGTTGCCTATGTACTCGTTTGCCGTATCCTTGTACTTGTGTTCCTCGTCAATGAGCATAAAGATGTCAAATCCGCTATTATGGCACGCCAGAACCTTGCTCATTAAGTCTTTGTGTTCGCCCTCACGGAGCACCACGTTGGATTTCTTGTTGATTTTATCCCAATTGATAAAGAATACTTGTCCACGAGGGTCAGGCTCGGTAATGAAATTGTAAACGTCGCCATAAGCAATACCCGAAGTCACTTCCTTAAAACTATCTTCCGATTGTTTATGTAAACCACCTGCACCAGGGCAAAGCCATAAGAAAACGGTGTTAGGGTTTTCGTCAAGGTAATCGTCAATAAATTTGCATGCCAACACCGTTTTGCCAGAACCAGTAGGAGCACAAAGAACCATTTCTTCGTGGTCTGCACATTTTTTAAGCAAATTTTCTTCGTGTTTAGTTTGAAAATCATAAAGTTTAGCTAAAAACATTATTCTGCAGCCTCCCTTAATTCTTGTCCGAAATATTCTCTCGGTATATACTTAAATCCTTTTTCATCAAGAAGTTTCATTTCGTCAGACGTTAAAATCATATTCTGATTTAACCAAATATTTTCTACCATAGCATAGCTTTCAGCATTTAATATATGCTTGCTTAAATCGTCTCTATTAAGAATTAAAACGTTCTTTTTGCCGTCAACTTCACGTCCAGTTTGCAATTCAATCATCTCTTTAATATGTAAACAGAGCGCATTGCTTAAAAGATAATCTTCTGGTTTCCTTGGTGTCCAATCACATTTGAAGAATTTAACATTTGCTTTGAAACCTTGTGACATAGGAATATCACTACCAAGATAATTACCTTTCAAAGCGTTCCCTTTAATATCTACACCGTTGATAGAACATACAGTTCTTGGCCAAGTTACATATTTAGCAACACCTCTTTCTTCCCATTCTTTATCGCCTTTTTTTAAGCCACGCTTGGTAAATGTTTTTTCTTCTTCAGCTGAAATCTCGTTATTCGTAACCATAATGCAAGTTCTATTTCCGCAATCTTCTGCATTTAGCAAATTTACTGCATGCATTGTAGTTCCTGAGCCAGCGAAGAAATCTAACACTACTGCATTTGGTTTATCGCATAAGAAGAAGTTAATTGCATCGTGTACTGCATAAAGGGATTTTGGGAATGGAAATCTTTTGCCAATAAATTTTTGAAGCAATTTCATTCCGTGCTCGGTTGCGTTGTGAGTGGGAATTGCCCAATTGTCATTGGGGACAAATTCTAATACATAATCACTACTATCCGTTTTAACAAAACCATCTTCATAGTGACCAACGATTTTAACTTGTCCGCTTTCGATTCTCTTTTGCCATCCTGGTTGAATAAACATGATAGAATAACCATATTTATAGCTCTTTCCTATATGTAAATAACCCTTTTTTATTAGTTCGAGTAAAGATGTTTTCGAGTATCCCCAGCATCCTTCCGATCCATCTAAATGGATTGGCCATTGAGCGATTGTTCCTTCGGGTGCTTGAATTGTGTTTCTGTCAGTATCGGGAGTTAATGGTTCTCCAACAGAAACAAATTTTTCACCATCAGGCGTTATAAAAATAGGATAAAAACAGTTTGGTGCTCTTGAACGACGACCGTTGTCGCCAAATCTCATCATGTTTGCCAATCTTAATTTTTCTCTTGACGTGGTTGTAATATTTCCTAACCACTCCTTACCTAAAGGAAGAGAGTGCGGAGTCGATTCTCCTATCATTACAAAAAATAAATATTCACCAGCTCGTGCAAAAGAACCTTTTCTTGAAGAACCTTTTACATTGATAACTGTTGAAACCATTTGAATGTTCGCGGTAGGGAAAAGCTCTTCAAGCAAACAGCCAAGACGTAAGTATTCTTTTTCATCAATAGTTACAATGAGAACAGACTCATCCGGATTAAGAAGATGTTTGGCTAATTGCAAACGATTTTTCATCATGGACAACCATTTGCTATGACGGTATTCATCATTCTCTATAACATAATCGTTGTTATATTTCCAGTCTTTCGCCCCAGTATTATAAGGGGGATCGATATAGATGCAATCTATTTTTCCACGATGAGTTTTCTCCAGAAGGTAGAGGGCTTGAAGGTTGTCACCCTGTATAATGAAGTTCCAAGGCAAATTCTCATCCTTGCAAAGGCGGCGTTCTTTATCTTCACAAAATACGGGAATATTTTCTTTAAGCATTTCATCAACTTCTTCAGTATGTTCTTCCCACACAAGACCATATTTCTTTTCTCTTAAATGGTTTTCAATTTCATTGAACGCACGAATAGACACATCATCACTATGCGTCTTTTTAAGTTCTTCCAAAAATGCAAGCATTCTATCTCTTTTTTGCTTCGATATATTCGCCATTATTTCTTTCTCCCCAAAATTCTTTTAATCCAACCAAATTTGCTTTGTTTATCCTTATTGACGCCTATAGTAGGACTAACCTCCACCTCTGTTTTTGTTTCTTTTTGTATGGAGTTGTCGCTTCCCAAATTTGAATTCTTCAACGTTACTTTTTTCGATTGTATAGAATATTCGTTAAAAACAACGTGAATTTTTTCACTTAATTCGTCTTGTTCTTTTTTATTTATTTTATCTATACCGACGTCTAAATCATCTAAATTGCCAAATTTCTTGTCTAATTCCAACAAAAGCTTAAGAGCAACTTGTTTTATTGATGTTAATATTTCTGCAAAGCGATTAGGCGCAACCCTTTGCTGTATGCTAAAACACTGAACTCCTCTACACAAAAAATCATTATAGGTATTTGCTTCAACTTCTCCTGCTAAATAAGAACGGTCTATCCCTAATAATTTATCAGTATTTGCCTTGCTTTCAATTTCTGAAATGGAATCTCTAATATGACTAATCGAAAGCTTTTCTACGGTTTCAGGATTAAGCCACGTTAGAGATAATGGCTGATTAGTAACCTGAAATTCCCCATTTATTCCTGTATAAACGAATTCCGCACTTTTGAAAATTCTATAATCAGGCAGTTTATCATCTTTTTTGTATCCTGAAATTTCTTTGTTCGCCCAATCTAATATATCTTGATTGCCCAAGTCAGATGCTAAAACATATAATCGATTTAAGACAACAGTCAAGGAAACTTCGTCGTTTACCAAGTCTTTAATAATTTTACTTTTAGCCATAATTTTCTCCTTTTTGCTAAAATCAGTTTGATTTTAGCATGCTTTTATGACATGAACTGTCATATATAAAAAATTAATCTTCTTTTGTTGCGTCCATAATATCCCCGATATTGCAGTCTAAAACTTTGCAAATACGGAGCATTACGTCCATAGATACTGGTTCATCTTTACTTAGTTTTGCAAGTGTGGTTGTAGATATATCGGTTGCAACACGAAGGTCTGTCTTTGTCATCTTTTTATCAATGAGTATTTTCCAAAGTTTATTGTAACTAATTGCCATCTTAAAAGCTCCTATAAGAGATTTTGATTATTATACCATACTGAAAAGCAATAATCAATAAAAAATTTACATTTCTAAATATTTTATACATAAAAACTAAATTATGGCACTACGGCGTGCTCTTGTATTATACAAGTCGGTGTCGCTTCGCTCCGCCGAGCCAAGCACAATACCCTTACACAAATAACAAAAAAAGACCTGTACATAACTGTACAAGTCTTTTTTTGGCGAACCGTAAGGGATATTGCCGTTTCTCGCAAACGAGAACTCTCGGCAAGAATGACGGGTGCACTGCACCCTTATTGCGCACCCCAAGGGCTTCGACCCCTTAAAAAGAAAATTTAACTTCGTTAAAAATCAAACAACGGGATTCGCTCCGCAAGTAAACGTTATGGATAATTTAACAGCTAAACTCGCAACGTAAAGTGTTAGCACACTTTAAACAAAAAATTTTTTGTTTACTAAAATATGATATTTTAGGTTGCTCGTTAATAGTTTCAAAAAAATGTCCTTGCAAGCAAACATTTTTTCTTGCTATATGACACGCCTGGGTGGCAAACGCAAAGCCCGTTGCGTTTGGTCGCAAATTAAACAGCATAAACTCATACTTTGTGTAAATTTGCGACTGCCCACCCGTTCGAATCCCTTTTTTTGTTAAAAACAAAAAAAGACCTGTACATAGCTGTACAAGTCTTTTTTTGGCGAACCGTAAGGGATATTGCCGTTTCTCGCAAGCGAGAACTCTCGGCAAGAATGACGGGTGCATTGCACCCTTATTGCGCTCCCCAAGGGGTTCGACCCCTTAAAAAGAAAATTTAACTTCGTTAAAAATCAAACAACGGGATTCGCTCCGCAAGGCTTTGCCTTGCTATCACGCCTGGGTGGCAAACGCAAAGCCCGTTGCGTTTGGTCGCAAATTAAACAGCATAAACTCATACTTTGTGTAAATTTGCGACTGCCCACCCGTTCGAATCCCTTTTTATGTTAAAAACAAAAAAAGACCTGTACATAGCTGTACAAGTCTTTTTTTGGCGAACCGTAAGGGATTCGAACCCCTGACCTTTGCGTCCGTAGCGCAACGCTCTATCCAGCTGAGCTAACGGTCCAAACCAAGTTTGCTATAAGATTATAACCCTAACTTAAAACTTTGTCAAATAAAAATCTGCTTTTGGGCGCAATATTTTGCATAAAATTCACCTTTTTGCGTTTCTTTGGGGCTAAAACTAAAAAAATGCTTAAAAATTTTTGACAAGGTCTCATTTTTGTGCTATTATAGGTGAGCATCTAAATAAAAATACTAAAATTCAGCTACGGAGAAGTACCCAAGCGGCTGAAGGGGCTCCCCTGCTAAGGGAGTAGTATGTGGATAACGTAGCGCGGGTTCAAATCCCGCCTTCTCCGCCAGAAAAAGACTCAGGATTGAATACAATTCTGAGTCTTTTTCAACTAAATCCACCTTTTCAGGTGGGATAAATCGTATTTACGATGAAATCCCACATGCGTGGGATGAAATCCGCCTCGCCGGCGGGTGGGTGGATTTAATTTCATCCAAGCTTAGCTTGGATTTCATCTGCCATAGGCAGATTTCATCGCGCAGCGATTTCATTATTGACTCAAGGCTACGCCTTGATTTGTTTGTGAAAGTGTGCTATAATAAACTCACCAGTAAATAAGATTTTGATGGAGTGAACCAAGTAATGACGATCAAAGATATATGCGATATATTGAAAGCAGAATTATATAACAATGGTTTTGAATATGGTTTTATTGTTAATGACCAAAAATATAAACCAAATAGGGATAATGGATTTGATAATGAATACTATCATCTTGCCAAAACGATTTATATTGTCCAAGATCCATCTGTTACACTAAAGGAAAAAATCGGCACTTGCGTAGATATCGTTTTAGTAATGAAATCCATACTTGACAATCTAAACATTCCAAGCAAAATATGGTTGCTGTATAACAAGAGCAAAAATAAAGTTCATACTATTCTTACATTTGAAGCAGAAAGTAAAATCATATATTTGGAGCTTACACCCCAATCCTCTAAATCGTGGTATGGTCAAGAAATTGTTTACTCAAACGAACAAGAGCTTTTACAAGAGTATGAAAATAATGGATATGATATTACTGACGTAACAAGTTTGATTACAGTTGGGGAACGACCCTACTTCTTGCTAACCAAATTAAACTGACAAATCCAAATTTATTGGTGAGTTTGATATTGTTATCTGCAGACTATAAAAATGCACCTATCGTTAAAATTGAACCCATTTTTTGCAAAAAATTGAACCCGTTTTCTATAAAAAGTGAATCCATTTTGCCAAATGAACCCATTAGGATTTTTGTATCCTTTTATACAATTACTCACAAGAGCGATTCTATTTGAACCCAAATAGAGTCGCTTTTTCTATTCCCGTAATCAAATATATCTCCGTTATACAAGATTTTCGTAAATTTGGGGTAATCGTTAAAATATAGCCGGAAAAATAAAAAATAAAGTTGAAAATATTGGCAAGGTATGTTATACTTATCATGTAACCTTTCAGCAAAAATTTAGTAAACAAAGGAATAAAACGCCATGACAAAAACCAACGGAAGATTTATTGCAATTTTGATTATTATCGCGACTGTTTCGGCTATGTTTTCGGGCTGCGACCTTCTTTTCGGTCAGAAGTCTGACGATACGGTTAAATTTGATGAAAAAATGGATGCATCCACGGGAAAATGGCTGCTTTCTGACGAAGATGATACATACTTCATTTTTGACGGTGCAGAGGGCGTTATGACCTTCAGCTATCACGAGGACGGCACGCTTAAATATCAGGGCAGCTTCAGATGTGTGTACAGAAACTCTGCCAATGCAAAAACTCCCCTGACCTTCATTCTCACAAGAAGCGACAAAACAAAAGAAGATTGGATTAGCTGCTACGCCGAGGGTGTTGACAGTGGCTTCACGCAGTTCAGCATCATCTACGCTGAAGAAGATTTGGGCTTCACGGACGGCACGGTCTATACCCACGTTTACCGCGTAAGCGAGATGCCTTACAAATTCGGAACATACGTACTTGAGGGTAATTCTCATAATTCCTACAGCAAGGACATCTATAACGACGGTCAGTACCGCCTTCCTGAAGGTACGTACACCGCAAAAGGCGGCCAAAGCTTGTTTGTTATGCCCCTGATAAATCAGAGCTTTTCTCTCTTTATCTACAAAAACGGCGAAACTGTTATTGAGGGAATTTTTAATATTTCCGAAGACAGAAAAACGCTTTATCTTTATATCGAGAACGACATCTATGAAAAAATAAGAAAGGCCGACCAGGATAACTACGACACCACCGTCAGCGCCTACTATCCGCCCGATTTCTATCTACGCGGTAACTTCGATAATAATGATAACAGCATTGTTATAAATGGACTCTATCATCACCCTTACAGTCCCACCGAAATACAGGACTCGGTCTGGGTATTTGATACATACACAAGACAATAATTAAAAGGACACCATTTGCGGTGTCCTTTTTGCGTTGGGGCAGAATTTTTACCCAAGGGTTCAATCGCTAGCCGCGGACGGCAAACCCCTCGCAAACTAATGTTTGCCTTCCCCTTATCAAGGGGCAGAACACCCGCCTTCTCCGCCAAGCATAACCTAATTTGAACTCGCTTCAGATTAGGTTTTTTTGTTTATATAAAACTTAAGTTAAGGCAAGACGTTGGTTTAAACGCGCTGCGTTTAAATAAAACTAAAACAAAAATGCAAATCCGTGCAAGCAAAGCTTGCCCACAAGCATTTTACTCGTTATTGCATCTTACGGATTCCAACGCTCGCATAGGGCGAGACGTTGTCATCCTGAGGCTCGTGCATAGCACGATGCCGTTAGGATCCCCTAAGCTTTATTGATACCCTATTCAATCACAAATTCCGCTAATAAAAACAGGATTATTACTGCTTTTTATCATTTAATCGACCTATAGGCGGCTTTAAATTGTTTATATCTTTGTTTTTTTATCAGCCTGATAACTTTTTCTTAATGCAAACGGATAGACAAAAACAGAAACAACAGCCCCTATCGCTATTGCAAAACAGGCCATAAATAATGCTATGGCTATACCCAGTATCCAAAGCATAAGCTTAACCGTTAAAAGCCAGATAATACCATCAAGGTCAAGCTGAAAAATCACGCTCGGCATACGCACGAAGCCCCAACTAAAAACAGTGAGTACCATTTCACCAATAAAGTTGTTCGCTAAAATCAAACAAGATAACAGCATAAAGGTCAATAAAGCCGCAACACAAAAAATGATTGCTTTTTTGTAATCTCCCGTGTTTATTGCCAAACAAACACCAATTATAACAAGTATTACTGCAGCAACACTACTCCAAGTATAAGCGTGTTTTCTTCTTTCCATAAATCACCTACTGCAATACAATTTTGTCACCTATGAATGCCGTTATTACCTCAACAGTGATTATATCTTTATCTTTTTCAAAAATCGGAATCAGAGTGTCGTAATCATTAAGGATTTTTTCAACGTCATCTTTGTCAATAAGCACACTTATGGTTATTTGATTGACTTCCTTAACATCACTAACCAAAGTGTCGTAAACCTCTTCTTGCACGAATAACATAGGTACTTCAACCCTATATTCAACGTAAGCCTCGTTCTGGGCATCATAAGCATAAACGTATTGGGTTCTGAACTCAATATCAAAACGCCTTGAAAGCATTTTTACCCCCAAACCTCCAACCTTTTTATTTTTCCAAACGCTTGTTGAACCATTAACATAAAGCTTTGCTGTATCTTCTTGCGTTGCCGGTATGTACTTTATTGTGTTTATCCCCGAAATATCCTTGAGATTAAACCATAACGTATTGTAAACGATTGATGACAGAGATTCCTTTACCTCATAGCCTATCATTGTACCGTTTTCGACGTTATAAAGCTCATTTATACAACCGGTAAATCCGATCATACCACTTGCCTTGTTGCCAACAACAGATACGTAACTATCTGTAATATAAAATTCCGCCCTGCTACTGCTTTGAACCCCCGCCACGGTTAAATATTCGTAAATTTTACCCGTAACGCTACCGTCGTTTGCACGCTTAATGCTAAACATGGCAGTTCTTGCACCCAAATATTTAATAGCAAATTCATAACTATCTTCAAGTATTGTGTAGGTAAGCGCGTTTGCTTCGCCCAGTTGGATTCTAACAATTCTTTGACTTGTTTCAACATCCATCATTAAAGCAATTTGAATTGATTGTTCCCCAAGCAATGGCAAGGTGGTTGTGTAATCTAACAAGTAGACGATAATTTCGCCGTCAAATTCTATTGCAACGTTATAAATACCGTGCTTAAATTGATATGACGCCGTGTCTGCTGGATTGCTATCAAAATAATTATTGAATGCTGAAATAGAAACGCTCGTTAAGCCTTCAACAACAGTTAAAACATTATAAAAGCTTTGTGATTGTAATAAGTTGTCAAGCACCATGTGCCATTGTTCACCAAATCCATAAGAGATATCTGATACATTTATAAAGCTACCGTAGTTATCAATAATGTCATCAGAATTGATTAAATTTGGTGCGTAATTATACATCATGCTTTCAGGTATGTAGTTTATGGGGTTAAATTCATAACCGTTCAACAATGAGTTAAGCAACCCAACTACGTCAACAACTTCGTTCCAAACCGCATAATAGGTTACGTTGCCAGTTATTGCTTTATCAAAATCAACTGCCGTATAAGTGTTTGCTGTTAAACTCCAACCCGTAAATCTATATCCTTCAAGCGCTGGTGCTTGTGGCTCAACAGCCTTGCTTCCGTACTCAACAACTTGTTCATCAACGTTACTACCACCCAAAGTGTTAAACGTAACCGTATATTTTTGTTTAACCTTGGAAACACGAGCGTAATATGAACAATCTTTGTCAGCTGAAGGAAGCGTTTCTAAAATCTCTCCATTTGAACTGTTTGCCCAACCTAAAAAGGTGTAATCCCATTCAGCTGTATCAACCAAGTTATACTGATAAGCCGGTTCATCACCCTTTTTAACCTGTGTAGTTGTAATCAGATTACCACTTTCATCAAACCACTGGATAGTGTACGATGGTGTTTGTTGGCTTGGCTCTTGGTTGTTGTCTTTATTTTTATCTTTACAGCCTACAAAAACAAAAGTTAACGCCAACAACGCACATAAAGCAATAATAAACTTTTTCATTGTTCTTTCCTCCCATAATAAAAAATGCGGCTACCGAAGTAACCGCAAAAAAATGCAAACCCCGATAGTCGCCAAACCAACTGAACTGCAAGAAACTTTAACTTTCATTATCATATCCAGTAGGAATTTGCATTTTTGTCAAATTCATTATGGACACAACAAAAAAAAGTTATAATTATCCCAAAAGATAAAAATAGCCCTGCAGTGTTATTCAATTGGTTTGGCACTATCATTGTAGCACTAAATAAAATAAAAATCAACTATTTGTAAAAAAAATTCAAACGCTATCACAACTTGCCCACCAGAAAAGGACACCGACTGCGGTGTCCTTTTTGAGTATATAAAATCTTAACGCCGCGCATACGCACGGACATATTTAATTAAAAAAAGACGGGCTTTAGTGGCCTGTCTTTTTATACCTTTTGGTGTGCTTTTTTGTATTCGGTGTACCACGCTTGATTGTAAGAGATTTTACCGATAAGCTCGTCAAGGCAGATATTTTCTTTTGAAAGCGCGCCTTCAGAAAGCCCAAAGATTTTTTCCATTTGGGAAACGTCAACAAGCTTGACATTGCGGCGCAGTCTGTTTTTGGGGATTTTTGTTTCGCCGTCACAAAGCAGCACGTGCGCGTCACAAATAGATAGCGTAAAGTGCCCGCCATTTTCCTTTGCGTAATCGCAAACCGCCATCGTAAGCTCAAAATTTTCACGCACCATATTGGGTGCAACCGAGAATATTTGACCTTCAAATTTGTTAGATAATCGACTTATAGGCTCGTTTTTGATAAAATCGTCAAGGATGCGACGGTTAGCAACGGTGGTTCTTCCGCCCTTGGTGTAATTAAAAACAGAGCCGTCGTTATAGATGATTCTTCCGCCCCAGACCTCGCCTGAAGCTTCCTTAAAGTCGCGGATAATATCTGCGGTTGTAAGGTTATGGTCGGTCAAAATCTTTTTGAAAACTTCGATTGTCATTTTGGTATCGGAAAGGGCTTCGTGATGCATAAGCTCTTCACCGCCCGTTTCGGAATACAAAATATCAAGCTTTAAGTTGTTATCGCGCCCGCCTGCCATTTTATAAATTTTCAAAACGTCCCAGAACACAAAGTTTACGTGGGGCAGGTCAAAGCGGTCTAAATCGTGAATTAAGAACTTGGCGTCAGAGTCTGTTGCAAAGCCGATGACCATGTTGTTTTTGTCGCTTAAAAGCTGGGCAATCTGGTCGTAACGGTCCATAATGTCAGGTGCAGAATAGTATTCGTCTTTTGAGTAGGCAAAATAGATGCCGGCCTTATGGTGACCGTAATCATCAAACACCAAATGTGGGTTTATAAGCAGGTTTTCAGCCTTTATTACGTTGAAATCGCTATCCAGAAGGATATAGCCGAATTCACAGATTCCGCCCCTGCCCTGGGCGCACTCTGTGTCAAAAAACAAATAATTCATGTGGGTACTCTGTGCCTGTTAAAATTTAGGGGCTTTTTAAGCCTTACGTAAAATTATAGCAGTTTTATTGAAAAGTTTCAACCAAAAACGGGTGCTTTAGCAACAATCGCATTCATGTTTATGGTGATGGTGGTCGTGGTGGTTGTTGTGATGGTGGTGCTTATCCTTGGTCGAAAGCGAAAGCGAATTAATTGTTGCAATCAGCATTACGCCAACGTCTGCAAAAATCGCCGCCCAAATAGGTATTGCCACCGCCGCAGACAGCACAAGCGCCAAAACCTTGACCGAGATTGAAAATATAATATTTGTATAAACCACACGCATGGTCTTTTTCGCCGTCTTTAAAAGCTTCGGGATTTTAGTTATGTCATCGTTATGTATCATTACGTCGGCGCACTCGATTGCGGCTTTTGTTCCGCCACCCATTGCAATGCCAACGTCAGCACCTGACAAAACGGGCGCGTCGTTTATGCCATCGCCAACAAAGGCGAAGGCTTGACCGTTAGCAAGCACTTTAAGCTTTTCAAGCTTTTCAATCGGGTTAAGCTTTGCGTAAACGTCATCCATTAAAAGCTCGTCACGCACACGGTATCCAACGATTTCGATATCCCCCGTCAAAAGATAAGTTTTAATCTCTTGCGCTTTAAGACTTTCGATAAGCCCTTTAGCACCGTCACGGATGGTATCCCCGAAAATTATCGCGCCGACGTATTGCCCGTCCTTTGCCACGTACACGTGCGTTTCGCTGATAATTTTTGACGGAACAACTATGCTGTTTTCAATCAAAAACTCGCGACAACCGACATATAGCCCCACTTCTTGGTTGAAAGCATACACTCCGCGTGCTGGGTATTCCTTTATCTCATAGCCCTTGTTATCAACGCTTGGTGCGGCAGATAAAATGGCTTTTGCTATTGGGTGATTTGAGCCGCTTTCGCAAATCGCGGCGTATTCTAAAACCTGGATTATGTCTTCGCAATCGACAACGTCAACCACCTTAAGTTCGCCCTTTGTCAGCGTGCCCGTCTTGTCAAAGCCCACAATTTTTACTTTTGAAAGCTTATCCAAAACCGTTCCACCTTTGACGATTATGCCGTTTGAAAAGCAAGTGCCCATCCCCGCAAAAAATGCAAGCGGAACGCTGATAACCAGCGCGCACGGACACGACACAACCAAAAAGTTGAGCGCGCGTGAAACCCACTCACGCCAATCGCCTGTTATTGCACTTGGCACAACCGCTAAAACAAGCGCAAGACCTAACACCACGGGCGTATAAACTTTTGCAAAGCGCGTAATGAATTTTTCTTGCTTTGCTTTTGTTTTTTCGGTATTGGATACAAGCTCTAATATCCGTTGCGAAGCACTTTCCTTGCTCACTTTTTTAACTAAAACGTGCACAGCTCCGCCCGTTATTATGCTACCTGATTCAACAAAATCGCCCGTTAATCGGCTTATAGGCGCACTTTCGCCCGTTAAAGCGCTGCAGTCAACGTAAGCCGAGCCAAACGTTATCTGCCCATCACAGCAAAGCGTGTCACCCGCGCGGAGAATAAGCGTATCCCCCACTAAAACGTCATCAACGTCAACTTCAAATTCCCCGTCATCCCTTAAAACGTGCGCGGTTTTGGGGATGGCTTCCATAAGCGCGGTGATACTGTTTCTTGAACGCTCGTGCGCTAAATCTTCAATATATTCGCCAAGCGAATACAAAAGCATTACGGCAACGGCTTCTTCATAGCAGCCAAGCACGAACGACCCGACCGACGCCACAACCATCAACATTTTTTCGTTGAACGGCTTTTTCAGGAATTTTTTGAAAGCACCGATAATGCACTCGTACCCCGCAGCAAGGTATAGCGCGGCATACACGCATAGCTCAATCGGGCTTGGCGCGCTTACAAAGTGGAAAATTATCAAACACGCAATAAATTGCACGCCGATAATCATTATTTTTAGTGATTCTTTGTCGGTGAATAGCTTTTTAAACATTGTATTCACCTTCCAAAACGTGCTCTAACGCCAAATCGTAAAGCGCAAAAATGTGCTCGTCATCAAGCGAATAATACACGCCGCGGCCGCTTTTGCGGTGCTTTACGATTTTGGTCTGGCGCAAAATACGCAGCTGGTGGGATACCGCCGACTTGGTCATGCCAATCTCGCGCGCGATATCATCAACGCAATGCTCCCCCGTGCGCAACAGCGATATGATTTTTGTGCGTGTAAAGTCACCAAATACTTTAAAAAGCTCGGCTACGTCTAAAAGCCTTTTATCTGTCGGCACACCGCCACGGCTTGTGGCGCTGATAAAATCGTTTTCTTCATTAATGGTTGCGTGCACCAGCCCGCAGCCGCATTTTTTATCTGTTTTTTGAAGGATTTTTTCGTCGTTAATTTTTTCTTTCATAACTCCCCTTTTGGTGTTTTTTATCCAAAAAAATGGTTGATTTTGTTTGTTATAGTTGAATAGTTGTTCAACTATTGTTTTAATTATATGCTTGAACTTGCGCTTTGTCAACCAAAAAATGGCGTAATCTAACGTTTTAAGGCTAAATTTTTGACTGCAGCGCGCGCAATTATCAAAAACCTTGAAAAATAAATTGACATTTTAGTCGTATTTATTTATAATACATAAGCAACTTAATACTGACTGTTTTGGTTGATTACGGAGAGGTGTCTGAGTGGTCGATGGTGCAACATTGGAAATGTTGTGTACGGAAACGTACCGCAGGTTCGAATCCTGTCCTCTCCGCCAATAAAAAAAGATGGGTTTTTGCCCATCTTTTTTTGTTGCTTGGGGATGTCGATTTGAACCTGTTTAGGTTCGCAATAAGGGTGCTTTGCACCCGTCATTCTTGCCGAGCGTTCTCGCCCGCGAGATACGGCAATATCCTGTCCTCTCCGCCAATAAAAAAAGATGGGTTTTTGCCCATCTTTTTTATTGCTTGGGGCTGTCGATTTGAACCTGTTTAGGTTCGCAATAAGGGTGCTTTGCACCCGTCATTCTTGCCGTGGGTTCCCATTTATGGGATACGGCAATATCCTGTCCTCTCCGCCACGAAAAAAGCACGCTTTTTAGGCGTGCCTTTTTATTGCTTTTTTCACACAAAGTTAAACCAGTTAACCAAACAACCATTTTACCAACAAATAAGCAATTATGCCGAACCCTAACAGCGTTTCTATTGCGTCGAAGCTTGCACCGTCAGATATAAAAGATATCAGCATAATAACAACGATACCAATAACAATCCAGCCACCCGTTCCAGGACCGCGACCGGGACCGCCGCCACCGGACCCACCTTTTTTGGAATCATCAGTAGTGCTTTTATATGCGTGATACTCGTCGTGGTCGTGTTTGCTTTTCATAATAAACCTTCCCTTTACTTCTAAATCATTGTTTCAAAATTAACTTTGACAACTTTTTTACCATTTTCAATTTTTGCATTATGAAAACGTATTGCACCAGCCCAAGAATTATATTTAGGATATGAAATTGTCATATCTTCATTTAATCTAACGGTTAAGTGATGTTTGACTTCATTTCTTTGTTTTAATTCTTCGTTTAGTGTAAAACCCTCATATTCGGCTAACGCAAAAAAGGCTTGCGCCGCCCATTCAGAATGCACCTTTACATAAACAACCTTCTTTTTTGACATTAAACTTTTGATACTTTTTCTTTTCATTTTTGTATTACCCCTTCACGCTTTTATTCCATAAAGAGGCAAAAAGAAAAACCCATCGTTTGATGGGTTAATAAAGTCTAACACAATATACGCCCATCATTCAGCCTTTAGCACCTTGCTTTTTCAGTAGGTTGCTGTGCGGTCAACGGGGCTGTCCCTCACGCACTCTTTATGGTTATTTTAATTTTAGCAAATACTAACCGAAAAGTCAATACTTTTTGTGTTAAAAAACATTTTATTCTCCGGCTGTATAGTTTTATTCTCCGGCTGGCAGCGTATCAATCGGTTGGGGTTGTAAGGCCGCAAGGAAAAGTCTTGTTTGCGGTAAACCACAAGATTCATCAATTCACTCAGACCAAAATCCGTAAGAATTTGAATAATTCTTACGGATTTTTCTTTATTTATCTCGCAAAATCTCTTGAAATCTCGCGCTTTCGTGATAATCATAATGGGCTTGTTCTTCCCTGCTTTGAAGGTTGAACAAGCCCACCTGTCACCATGACAGGTGGGGCTCTTTTCATCCTCTTAATTCGAACCCACAGGCAATTCAACAAAGGCAGCCTTGAAATCCGATTGTCAAAACCGCTTTTGAGGTTCGAATAGTTACGCCGGCGTTTTTCTTTGCTTGCTGCTTATCAGTTTTTTGATTTCAGTTGGATTATTAATATTTTTGTGCTATAATTATTACAACAGAATCGAAAGGAGGTGTCACCATTGAATCCTGGAAGAAACGATCCGTGTCCTTGCGGTAGCGGTAAGAAATATAAGAAGTGCTGCATGAACAAAAAACATGATGAAGAATCCTTTATCTTAGGCCTAAACAACCTTTATGCTCTTATAAAAACTATCAACACTGAACTGATAACAAAATCAAACAAGAGCGATTATTCGCTTGCGGATTTCACCGATGCAATAGATCTCGCAATCACAAGCAACGCACTTAGTTTAATAAAGGCGGTAATTCAAGATAATTTTTGCTCAATCACTAATTTGCTAAACATCCGAAATATTATCGAACACTATGTGCTGATTCTTATGGATGAATCCGGTGACATTTCCGACACACAAAAAGAATTGTTTAATGAGCAATACAAACTGATTGAATACAAGTCGTATAAAGACAACAAGTTGATATTGACAGGAACCGTTATCGATCCCGAACAAATGGAGGAGAATTATTTGTCCGCAAAATCGGTGTTCATCAAGCATAGTTTTTCGGAATCCAATATCAAAGCATTTCTTAGAACCAGAGTTCCCTTTTTATGTGATAAGGATTTCAACTTCAATTCGTCCATCAAAAAATACTGCCCTGATTTTGAAGATGCGTATATCTACTTGTCCAGAAGAATTCATCCTTCTACATACTACGAACCTGTAAACACCAAGTATGTTCAAAATATTATCATGGTAATAGTCTTTATGTTGACGGACAGATATACCAAGCAGAACATATCTTCAAAAATGGCTCTTCCCTACTTTGAAGAATCCAGACTCGTATATGGTACTCCGCAGTTACCGTCGTCCGGTCAAGCCCTGTTTGATATTCAAAAACGGCAATGGAAAATCACAATGAACATTGCGGATTTCTTTTCAAAGAAGCTTAAGGAAGATAATTATGTGTCTTGCTTTTTCCGTGAAGTATCAATGGTTATCCACGATATTAACACAGATTCACAGCTTGGCTATTGCGAGAATACAAAACTGAAATTCAAAACAATTGCTGAAATGTTCGCTTGCTTCGATAAGACATACTTTCAGAAAGATCCCAACCAAGGACAAGCTGCTTACCTCTTGATGGATATTCATGAAGTTCTCAAAGACTATGAAATGTACGGCAAGGATGCTCCCGCCGATATTTTGAAAAAAGCTTTCGACAGATACAAAGAGGCCTTTCCGAACAGCGAAATTTCTATTGATGTTTTTTCTAAATCATTCAAGAAATCAACCGGATTTCTTATTGATGAAAAAGGTAAATGCATCACATTATGCAAGCTTGTTTCTAATTACATTGAGACTCTTCTCTCCGAAATTAAAAATACCGAGCAAGGGGAGAACTTCATAGAGCTTTATAAACTGTTATATTTTGAAAGCCAGAATATGTCTCATGGTTGCGGATACCTTTATTTCGCCAATCAAGGGGCGTGGTCAGAAGATATCAACGTTATGCTGTTTCTCGACAAATCTATTCAATATGTTTTGGGTAAGTTCTGTATGATCAGCGCAGAATATCAGTTCCCCAACGAAGAAAACAACGACTTCCTAGAATTGTTTTTAACCTCGACAAAAGAAATGACTACATTGGTTGAAGCCAAAAACAAGATTTTTAGTGAAGTTCCTAGAGTCGGAAAAACATTTTGAACAGTTGTTCAAAACTTTCGCACACAGATTGACTTTGTTAAGATTTTGATATATAATTAAGATACATTCATTTGCAAGCCTGCTATATATCCAGGAGGTGTTTGCTATGAATGAAATCAAGAAACTCGACAAGAAGCAAATGACTCAAAATGTATGTAACCTGCTTGTAAAATCGGGCGAACCATTCGAGTCGATAGCCTTATATTTGGGTATATCCGACAGACTGATATACTACTGGCAGGAGGGCAAACGTTCTCCTAACCTTGAACATATATATGGCATATCACAATTGCTTGGAGTATCGGTAGAAAGCATCCTCAATTGAGGGTGCTTTCTGCTTTTGAACAGCTGTTCATGACGATTTCGAGAATCCTTTGTTATAATGAAATCACTACTAACAAGGAGGTTTATATTATGAGCAAAGGAAAAGGTGTATCCGGTAATACTCATTCCCGTAGTCAGCTTAACAACTATGCGAATCAGAACAACCCGAATAATTCAGCGAACAGAGCAAATAACAATAATCGTTCCAACCGGATGAATCCTAACAACAGCGCTTACCACCAGAGCCGTAACGGCAACGGCAAAAACGGCAAGTAAATTTCAAGGCGGCTCACCACTCTGGTGAACCGCCTTTTTCTTTGCTTACTGCGTATCAGTTTTTTGCGCTGTTCTAATAATGTTTCGAGCATCAATCTTCCACCGAGCTTGAACGCATATACGAATATTGCCTTTTCCGCTAGGCTCATGTATTCGCTCCAACAGTCGTGGAACTTTTCGAAGATTTCTTTCTGCTCGTCAGTAAGGCTTTTCTCCAAGTCCTCGTGATGCCTTGCTATGTAGCCGAGAAGTTCTTTCATCTCCTTTGAGTTCGTTCTGCTATCCTCGTGCGGTATGATGTTGCCGTGCCAGAGTTCTTCAATTGTTCCCTTCATTGCTGCCCTCCGTAATAGCAAAGGACGACTCATCACCGACTTGACTCAGCTTTGAATCGTCCTCTGTTATTCTTAATGCTTCTTCGATGGTATGCGCTGTCACGAGCCTCCCTATCCAATCCTCAAGCTCCTCAGTGCTCATGTTCTTTCCACGGCTCTTTTCAAGATCTTTCATAACCGCTCGGAGCACCTTCTCGCTCGCTTTCGGATACATGTTTTTCAATGCTTGAAGCATCATTTTGTTACCTCCTGTTCTTTGGTAACACCAACAATATCACAAGATTGAGAAAAAGTCCAGTAATAATCTAACGTGTTATCAATTAAGTAACATATATTTACTATCAAGCATTGTCTTTCACAGAAAAAAGTAACAACCCATATTAGATAACTCAGTGTATAGTATTAGCAAAGATCTATAAGCTTAAATTCTAAAGATCTCATTTCCTGTACTATTATTTACAAAAATATATAGCATTTTTCGACAAATTATGATATAATAGTTATAATATCCATCATTAGGAGAATATACTATGGAAATAACTTCTTTTACCACAACTGTTAGTGATTTTTTCACTATTGCAAATAACGAAAGATCCAAGTTTGATATTAACAAAAAACAATACGTTATTCCAAAATATCAACGCGAATATAAATGGTCTTTAGAACAAGTGAAAACATTAATATCCGACATAAACAAGCACGAGAAGTTTTTAGGAAATATTATACTCAACGAGTTTCCTGACTTCTATGAAATTGTTGATGGGCAACAGCGAATCACTACTCTTTTTTTGATACTCATAGCTCTTTTCAACAAAAATAAATTGCAGCCTCCCTCAGGAAGAAGCGAAGAACAAAAAGAATTATTTAAATTCATCAATCATAAAGATCACGAACAAGAGGTGATTGTTCTCAAAAACGAATCCATAGGAAATGATTACCTTAATATCACAGCAGACAACATAGAGTTAAATATAATTGATGCTAATGATATATACTATCAAAAGACGACATTCATTGATATTTTTAATTTGATAGTTAAAGAATTGAGCTCAATTAATGATCTCCGGAGTTTTCAAAACAAGGTGTTAGATAGTCAGCTTCTTATATTAATTGGAGATACTCGTGGAAGACACAATGACTCCATTGAGGAGGTTTTCCTTGATATAAATTTCAAATCGAAATTACTTGACGTAGCTGATATTTTCAAAGGATATTGTTTCAAAAATTATTCTAAGAGTTCTCACGAAGAATTAAAGAGTCATTGGACTAAAGTGCGAAAATATATTAAAGAGTTTGAAAAAATTGGATATTCAGATTTAGATGGACAAACATGTGAATATATATACCATTATCTGCTTTCCAAACCGGACTCTTATAACATACCCGCAAATCTATCTAACAAGGGTATCCACTATTTAGAAAACAAAAATCACTCTCAAACAAGAGAGATTTTGGTTGACATGGGCAATTATGGAGAGAATATTTGTGACTTTTATTCAAAATTGCATGACACCTCATATTATTTTGAAGATATTTACTCGGAAGCTGATCGGTATAAGAATAATATACTAGAGCTTTCAATTTTGAAAAAAATGCTAATATCTATAATAAAAAACCCAAACGCGCAATACTATAAATTCCCGCTTTTTATGGTTATTCATTACATAAAAAAACATGAAAACTTGAAGAACACTCTAACGTATGAGCAGTTCAAAAAATTTGTTTCTAACTACTACGCATATTCATTTCTTTTTGTAAGCAAGCCTCAACATAAAAGCAAAGCACTGATAAACAAAACTATTTTTACAGCACTATACAAGTTTGATTCTGGCGATCCTGCCGAGTCTATTCATTCTGGCGTTTTAGAAGCTACAAAAGTGCTTCGAAAGGAATATTTAGATGAGTATTCTCTCGCTAAAATTTTTGATGAAAACAAAGCATACATCTTATATTCACTTATGGATCACTATAGTGCGCAAGATAATTTTGTTAAAGATATATATGAATACCCGAATTTCAACAAGGAACATCTTATTATCCATGATCACAAAAAAGCAAAGATAGACTGGGAAGAAGATGGCAATAGCTTTAGTTTTTATTTAAAAGAGCTCCTTGGAAAAGATGGAACTAAATACTTAACAACTGTATATAAGGGGCACACAGCAAATTATATAATTCTCCCAACAGCCTTAAATGGTTCATTAGGCGTAAAAGATATTGTCACAAAAATCAACTTAATCAAAAATCACTACAATCAGCCTGGGACAAGCATGCCCAAGCATATAAAAATATTTGTTGATAATATTGAAAATTTAAGCGAATACCAAAACCTTGTATCCCTAAAGGGACAGAGCAAATCAGTACCCGAGATAACAGATGTATACAAAAAATTCGTTAAAAAATATTATAGCGAATCGAATCTAACTGTTTTGCATACACAATTGAGCGACGGTCTGAAAACTTCATTTTCACAATAAAAATCATCCAAAAAACACCGCCACAAATGTAGCGGTGTTTTTTGGATGATTTTAGTTCTCACGATTCTGCGCTATAAACTGCATCGCCATGTAAAATGCTTCTAAGAATTCTTCTCTTGAAGTAGGCTTCTCTTCAAGAGGAAATTCATGTATTAGATGGTACCCTTTTAAGGCATATGCATTTAGCGTTTTTATTCCTTCTTCCGAAAGCATGGTATCATCGTTACTGAGATATTGGATCATAATATCCTCAAGTTTCGTGCTTTGTGAATCAATCCCCAATCTCTTAGCCTCGGTAGCAACTAAAAGTCCGGCAATATAGGATTTGCATTGTGCGTATGGCTTGGGATATTTCTCTACCATATCGGAAAGATCGGAAGTTTCTTCGTCCAGCTGCACCGCTGCCATACCAATCAAGGCACAACAATAGTAAACATCGAACTGAATGAACTTATTCTTATCTTCAGCGGCATGAGAACCTTCGAGATTAATAATATTGCTAAAAAAGTTTTTCGCGCTTTTAGATAGTTTAAAATGCATTATTCCTCATCTCCTTTGTGCTCATGTTGATAGGAATTAAAGAATTCAATTCCCTCATGAACAATGACTTCTCCCGACTCCTTATCAGCCACAACAGTTAAGAATTGAGAATTTTTGTTATCATAAAACTGATCAGCAAAGCGTTCAACCTCTGCAGATTGAACGAAAGCTATCATTTGCTTAAATACCACGGGGATGATATCCGCAACCGCTTGGCGCTTGTCGAAATCCATTTTCCCTGTAGGCGAGTCAATAACAAACGGAAATTCCAATTCGGAATCTTCGAACAACGTACCGAGGAAACAATAACCGATGCTCAACGTTTGTCCTTCACTTGCACCATCCCTGTTTTTCAGCCTTATGTAACCATCGATATTATCGATTTCGATAAAATCGTCGGTAATTACACGCTTGATTTTTTCATTGGTCTTTTTGATGATTTCTTTTTTCAGAGCCTTTGTAGCCTGAACCTTGATTTCATCAATCAGAGATTGAACAATCTGTTTTTTGTGCAAAGCCGCGTTTGTTTTAGTGGTGGCAGCAATTTTAATCTCATACTCATTATAAGCTCGTTCAGCCTTATAAAGATTGTTTTCCTCTGTAAGAGTTTCGTCAGTATTGTCTTTGGATTCAATTATACCAAGTTGCGTTTGCGCAGCAGAAATCTTAGCAACAAGCTCCTCAATTTCCTTTTGCAACTGCTCAACTTGTGCGCCGCCAGCTTTAATAAGCCTGTCCTCCACATCTTTAAATCTTGCATCTAAGCGAGTCTTTTGCTCTTGTAACGCTCCCAACTCTTCCAAGGCTTGCACCAGTCTATCATCGTAAGAACTTGACATCAACACGCTTTTGATAGTGTTGAGAACAGCCTGGTGCTCACTACCAAGATATTTTTCTGCGTTCTTCAAAATCGCTAAACGTTCCGCCTCGCCAATACACCTATCACAAACACATTTTGGAGAATTAGCTAATTCGGTAAAGAAGTCCTTGGAGCTGTTCTTGGGAAGTTTCAACTTCGTCATTCCTGCTCCCAAATCATACATTCTCTGACAAAGCAACTCATTAACCAAGTATGGCAGTTTTACAAGCTCAACAATAGCAACAATTTGCGAATTTATATTGCCGCGGTTTTTATCCAACTCAGAAACAATCCCTTGTTTTTCAGTGTTAAGTGCTTCGTAGTTTTTATCAAGTTCTTTTCGTTGATTTTCCTTCTCCAGCTTTTCTGCAAAAAATACACTAATATCTTCTTTTAGCTGCTTTTGTCTTGCCTTGAGATGTTTATAAAAACCTGCCACTTTCTCTTGTCTAGAACGAAGATTACATAAAGAGCTTTGTGTTCCTTTGTTACCACCTTCCGCGCTTTGAATTTCCTTCAAAATGCTTTCGTTCATTGCCAAGATTTTATCCAATTCATCCAAACGATAAAGATATCGTATAGTTTCATCTGCTTCGTTTGATGTTCTATCCATAGATTTCTTGGCTTGCTCTCCATCAAAGACAAAACGGCTTACAAACTCTGCAGTAAAAATACCCCTGATGGATTCCGGCAAACGCAATCCGGCATCACGACCTTTAGGCGGAGCAAGTGTTTCGATCTTTGCGACGCCATTAACATAGTCTAACACCAAAAAATACTTATACTGCTTTTCATCAAACTTTACAGTCATACTGAATTCGCCTCTATTTGATTGACTAATAGTAGGCGCAAATGAGCGAACTGTTTCTTCCGACCACTTTGCTGCGCTGCCATCCAAAAGACCTTTTATAAGCGACATTGTGGTAGTTTTACCCGTACCGTTTGCCATCATCACAAAATTGTTTTGAATGAGCGTTCCTGATGTATTTACAAAAGCCATTTTGAGGGAAGATATTTTTCGAATATGCTTATATTCGAATTCGAGTATCGTCATTTTCATTATTTGCTATCCCCCGTTTCATCGTAGTCCAAAAGAGAAAAGTTATACTCTGTCAAATCTTCTCCCTCTTCATTCAGAAGAGATAAAACTCTTTTGAGATCGCTTTCTTTCGCGTTGTCATCAAACTTATTTTTTACAAACTGTTTGAATGCTTTTTTGAAATCATCAGGATACGAAGACTTATCTATTACTTCTTCAATTGTCGCTTCTATAATTTTATTTCTCATCTTCGATTCTCCTTGTTTTAGAAAGTTCGCCGAGCCACTGTGCACGTTCTTGGTCGGCATTATTATCGTTCTCCCCAAAATCATCCAAAATAAAGTCGATTACTGTTGCCCTTTTATGAGGATTGTTTTTATCAAGGCGCAAAGCTCGTCCTATTCTTTGTGTAGTAACCAACTTTGAACGATCAGAGGCAAAAAGAAATATATTCGTCACGCTACTAATATCAATGCCTTCAGAAATCTTTTTACAAGTCAATAAGCACTCTATTTTTCCTTCTGAAAAATCCTTCAAATTTGATTTTTCATCATCGGCATAGTATGTGTGATACTTATCGGTATACTTTATAAGAACATCTTGCAGCTTTTCTCCATATGGTCTTTCTTGAACAAATATGATCGATTTTTCCAAGAGATCGGACTTGTCAACAATAAACGTTTCAAACGTATCAATCTTATCAATTGCTATCTTATTAACACGAGCGAGTTGTGTAAACATTTCGGTCTCGTCGTATGGCTCGCCGCTTTCCTTTTTTGCGTTAAAGGCAGCAATAATTTTTTTCTTCCTTTGTTTTTCTTCTTCGGTTAGCACATACGATAAAGGAATATAATCAAACTCGCATAAAATTCCCTTTTGAATTGCATCCTTGAGTGAAAATTCAAATATTATTTCACCGATTTCATTTCGAAGGAAATCGTTGCCATCATCGTCATATTCGCGCTCTGGCGTAGCACTTAATCCTAATCGATATCTGTAAGGAGATATCCTTCCTGTAAGATTCTCAACAAAAGAATTAGATCCTGCGCCGTGAACCTCATCAAAAATGAACAGAGTATCTTCACGATAGTTACCAGGGGCTTTATCTAACAAGTTTAAAAGCTTTGATAAATTGCCTGCATCACGAGATATTAAAAGAATAGAGTTGTCCGGATGAATAATAAATTTGCTTAATTCCTTCTGTTTGTCATATTGATAGTATATTTGCTTATTCTTGTACTTTTCTCGCATTTGCTTAGCCCACTGATCAAGCAAATCATTACCGTACATAGTTATCACTACTCTCTTAATTTTGCCTTCTTCAAAGAGCTTGTTGATAATTTTAATAGCGGTTACAGTTTTTCCGGTTCCTGTTGCCATCGCTAAAATGCCATGTTCTTTTTCCAAAAAGCATTCCACGGCCTTGTCTTGGTGTATCCACTTGTTGACAGGTTTAGCTGTATAAGCATACGGTCTATCCGAAGTGCGCAATTTGAAGATTTTTTCTTTTATCGCCTGAGGAATCGAATATATTTTTAAGTTCTTATCCTTTCCTATCCACAAGCGCTCAAAACGCTCCTTGTCAGCATCAACATATTCCTTTGTCCCTGTCCACGTTTTGAAAACTTTTATACTTTCGTAGTTTTGATATCCGTGGATACTATCATTTATTGATCCCGAAAAGGATAGAGCATCTTCACCGTTGTAAAACACTCCAAACTTATCGTGAAAATCTCCTTTGAGCTTCATCCTCGGAACAGCAAATTTCAATTCGACAATACCATCATAAAGCATCCAAGAAAACGCGTTTAGGACATCCTTTTTCATCTCGACTGCTAGTGCTTCTACGTTTTTAGATAATGCTTCTTCTAACAGCTGATAAGCAGAATTATCTCTCTCGTTTGCCAATATAATCGCATCAGAATCTTCGTTAGAAATAATAGGACTTGTTATGAGTCGCATTATTCCACCTCGTGCTGCGAAATCACTCATACCGGATACGTTACACTCAAGCCATCCTGTGGTGAAATAACCTACTCCACGATCAAACTGAGTCGCCCACTGCAAACAGGGAGTATATAATTCCTCAACCAAATCATTTTCAGACGTGTCGAGACAAGGTTTAATTTTAGGAAATTCCATACCTTATATTTCCCCCTTCATTAGATATTTGTATCCAAATGACACATATTATTGTAAAAATCTTTGCTATATCTCTTTTCATCTTCCAACAGCTTTGCTCCTCGATCAAGATGAGCTTTTACCATATCCGGGAAATACTCGTCTTCAGTAGCCGCTTTGCTTTGGCAGTTAATAATTAAAGCCTTAAATATCATATCATGGTCGCCAAAAATTGTTTGGCGGTTAAGCTCTAATCCATCATTATCAGAAGAGTAGTCTTCATTGTCAAGTTTTCCTTTTCTGATAGATAATGCTATGGCAAGCTTCGATAGTATAAATGGCTGTAATCCCAACGACTGACCAAGCGATGCAAATATTTCTTGTGTTTGTTTTGATGTGTGCAGTTTGTTGGTCATACGTTTCTACCTCCAAAGTATTTGTTAGCTAAAATTTCTGTGTTTCCAGCACTTGTATGATTTAGGACAAAAGTGTTGGATATCACGTCGGATACTACATCCATGTGATTAGAAACGATTTCTTCATCCGTGGAAAGGATAATGATTTGTCCTTTAAGCTGTTTAAAGAAATGCTCCAAAATATTACCGCGGTGTTCACGGTCAATTCGAGCAAACGGAGTATCGATAATGTATGGTACATTGATTTTGTTTAAGCCAGAGAGTGCCTGATACAATGCCATTACAAAAATCTGTTTTTCGCCTGCGGAAAGTTGTTGTTTTACTTCAACCGGCAAATCAAATTCTTCATCACCTTCTTGAAATTTGCTTTGCAACAATTCATATGCATGCAAACCTATTTGAGCAATAATATATTCCGGGCCGTTTATCATCAAAGATCTTTTGATATCTTTGGCCATAAAGTGCTTGTTTTTATAGGGTAATACGTTTAGATTTTCATCAATATGAATGCCATCAATCAAGTCAGACTTGTTGATCAATGCTTTAAAACGCTCAGCGAAGCCAGTTTCGACAGCCTTAATACTTTTAGCATATAACAACTCCTGAAGTTCATCAAAAGCCAATAATGCACGCGCAGAAATATCGTTGATCGATTGCTTTTTCAAAATTGCCTCATAGTCAGCCTTGGCTTTTGCCAATTTTGCGGCAGTAACCGCTTTATCAGCCCGCAACTTCTGCAATTCTTTATCCAACTCAAGCAAGTGTTTGGAAAGATCCGCTTTACGCTCGTTCAACTCGCTTTTCTTTTGCAAGTATTCATCATAGTTGTCGATGCTGCTTTTCTCCATCTTTTTTCTTATTCGCTTCACACAATTAAGCGATGCCTCGATATCGTCAGTAGCACTTTTAATTCTTGTAATGTCAAAAGACAGTAGTGAATTTATTTTAGCATTTAATTCATATCGATCAAGATCAGACAGATTTAATATTGGAACAATTCTATCAGTTGTACTCGCATAATTGCCAATTTCAAAAATTATCTTCTTTGTTATGTCTATTGAATGTTCTACACCGCAAGATGTTAACACTTCTAGAATAATAGATTGAATTTCGACCGTATCAATTGTTGATTTTACATTAGAATCAATTTGTGCCTTATGCTCTAAGTGGATTTGTTCTCTCAGACATTCAAGTTGTTGATTAAGAATGATAAACGGCAACACATTATTGGCAATATCTTTGAGCCATTTTCTTCTTTCTTCTCTACGAGCTTCCTCTTTTGCAATCTGATCCTGCATGGATTTCCATTCTTTTTTAGAAATTCCACCACCCTTGCTATATGTTTTTTCAAGAGCAGCTAATTCTTCGTCTATGGACAGAATCAAATTCTCCGTTTCGACATATTCATCTTCAGCCTTCTCTACTCTAACAGCTGCAAGTGTATCTTCGCTTACACATCTATCATATTCTTGAGAAAAATTCATACTATCTTTCGCTTTTCCTCGCGAAATTCTTCTGAAATTCTCACGAATTATTTCCATAGTATCCAAATTGCAGAGCTTCAAAAAAGCATCTTTAAAATCCGAATTTTTATTACCATTAAACACGAATTCACTTAACTTCTCGCCATCGAAGAAATAAAATCTGAACAGGTTGGGGGGAAGCAAGTGCAATATGTAGCTTTCGAAATCACTTTTAGCTGTCAAGTCTAAAAGTTCCCCATTCTTATATACATCAAATGTTTCAGAAATACGCTTTCCTGTGATTCTCCATTTTCTAACAAATGTGTACGTGTCATTATATTTTCCGTCATCAAGCAGCAAATCTATGGAAACTTCCGCTTCGCCTGCACGCTTTAATTTTTCGTTGGAATTTATAATCTTTTCGACTTCGGAATAGTATTTTGCATTTATCGATTCAAATCCGTAAGCCACATAACCATATAGACAAAGCTTAATTGCTTTAAAAAGCGTTGTTTTTCCTGCTCCATTTTTTCCACCAATCAACACCATTCGCTTCGATATATCAGATACATTGAAATCAAATTCATTAGTATTAACATAGGGGCCAATGTTGCTCAATTTAATTTTTTGGATCTTCACCGTCAAGCCCCCTTTCTATCATGTTAAAGTGCAACCAATTCTGATTTATAATTTGATCAAATGATTTTTGAAGTTTATTGTTTCTTGTGATATGTTTATTATCGTCCACGGAAACGATTAGCTTTGTAATTAACTCAACAGGGATATCGTATTTATCTGCCACCTCCTCGATAGACGTGATCGCTTCATCATCAAATCTTGGAGACTTATAGTCATCCCAAGGAAGTTTGACCTTTTTCACTTTAAAGTAGGTATCTACTAGCTTTCTGCACGACAAGTCGCCTTCTTCGTCCCACATTTTATCAATGGCTTTCAACTCACCGATCGTTATCAATTCCAATCCTGTTTCATTCTCAAGTTCAAGGAGTTTCTCGAGAATAATTCTTCTTGACTCCAATGTAAATGGGCCAAGTCCGAAGCTTCCGTCCGCTTTTCTATACACAGTTCCGTTTCGTCTTTTGTTATCACGCATTTGAGGATTATCGCGCATTTTTAAAAGTTCGTTACGGAAGTTTCTGAGCGGAATCAATTCAGTTGCTCCACGATCAATGAAGTTTTGTAAGGACTTATCCTCTTTAACCATTGTGCAACACCAGCATCCAAACCTTGAGTTGCCTGTTACCGGAATTTTCTCTTTATCAACTTCGCCTAAAACGCTTTGTTCTTCTCCTATGTTTTCGCCCTGATATAGATTGAACAAATATTTCATATCTGCCCCCCAAGGGCTTTGGCAATCATCCTTAAGCAAAAACTCCCACACCAATTCGTTGGGCACTTCAGTAATAGCGTTATAAACATAAGCATTAGGAATATCGTTATGCATATTCAAAAGCTTACCTTCAATCTCCCTTGCCGTGATTGTTTTCATTCTTGTTAAGCTTTCGCCTTTTCTAACGCCAAGTAGAATAATTATTTCGCCGTTTTCTTGAATTCGATCATTTACGAATTTATTCATCGGATTGATTTTAAGACGTTCTGTACACCATCTGAATCCGGGAGGTTCAGGCGTAGGATATCCCAAGCCTATCACACGACTCCAGAAAGTTTGCTCCGGTTCCGGGTATATCATATTAGCCTCTATTTCTAATCCGTCACGTTTTGAAGCGTCATTTATGCTCTGCGAGGAAGTATGCATGTAATTTTTGACAATAGGATTTTCCACCATTGTGTCAGAAGTGATGACATATATCTTTTTATGCATCTTCGAACCGGTACGCTTAAGTCGTTTCATCGCTTCGTATACAAGGCTTACAAGCAACGTAGAGTCTTTGCCGCCACTGTATCCTATAAGCCACGGGCGGTTATCGTGCTTATAAACTATCATAATTTCTTTTATAATTTCTTCAAATACTTGAAAATTTCCTGTGTATGGCATAATTGTTTTTTTACCCCATTAATAAGCTTTCTTTTTTCAATTCGTCATCTGTAATCGGAAGATTTAACAATCTTTTTATTTCAACATAAGTAAGGAATATGCCCTGTTCATTTCTATTAATTTTACCGTTAATCTTAATAGCGCGGTTCATCCAACTTGACCCGTTATTTCTGAGCCAATCAATTTTGCTCAAGCCTTTTAATGTCTTTACCATATCAATGCTCGGATTGTTGCAATAGAATTCACACAAACGACCAAATGCCAATATAATTAACCCCTGAGTAATGATATAATCTTCTCTTAAACTCTTTTTGCTGAGCTCTCCGGCATCCATTTCATTCCACTCACGAATATTTTTCACAACATTATTCCAAAAATCAAATATTGTTTTAGCTGCCGTTTCGGATGTTCCAATGATTTTTGTAATTCTCTTATTGGCGGAATAAAATGTATTTAACGTAAAAATATTTGAAGAAAACTTACTAAGGTTGTCCTTTTCTTTATCAGTATATTTTCTTAAAAAAGTAATGTCGTTAATGATATTTTTGGTTATCAACGCAATTGGATCTTTAGATTCATACAGCGTATTTAGAGATTTTGATGTGGTAACTGCATGTTTGTTTAAATCGGTAAACATCTGCTGACTACACTGCAAGCCTTGATCTTTATATATAACAATTGAGATTGTTTCATCCTTGAGCGACTCATCTTCTTCAATTGCGGCAACAATAGCAGCCTTTCTGTGCTGCCCATCATTTATTAAAAAAGTGGCGGTCATATCAATTTCCAGCTCTCCGACACTTGAATTCCCCTGATAAGGAATGAAGTTCACCGTTCCATCAATAGAAGCTGCCAACGCAGAAAAGACATAGGAATTACGATTCTCTAAAATATATTCTTTAATCTCGGGAATACGCAATTCATTTAATTTGCGCTGTGCCCTATACTCGGGAGAAACATCAGAGGTATCTGTAATAAACAATTTTTGTAACAACCCCATAGGAACCATACAAATATAATACTCTTTGCCCGCTTGCGTGCCTTTTACAGCTGGAAATTTATAACTTATCATCTTAAACTCCTTTGCTACTTACGTATATACTTAAGTATATCACATAATTGCCTTTGTGCCAACCATTTTTCGACATCTTTTTGTCAGAATTATAAATCATGATTCGCTTTTTGTTCTCTATAAGAAAGGACGATTCAACACCAACTTAGCTCGGCGTTGAATCGTCCTCGATACTCATGTTTGTTTTTTCTTTCGTATCACGCGACGTCACAAAGCTTATTGCAAAATCTGCGAGTTCAGACACGCTGATCTCTCGATCAATACATTTTTTGATATCCTGCTCCATGATTCTTAGCTCATCTTCGCTTTTATTTGGACAAATCTTTTTCAATGCTTGCAGTATCATTTTGTTATCTTCTGTTCTTTGGTAACACCAACAATACCACAAGTTTGAGAGAAAGTTCAGCAGAAATCGAACTATTATCAATTAAGTAACAATTACTTTTTCTGCTGATTGTCGTTTCCAAGCGATATCATATTTGTACACTTGTTTGTATCGCTAAAATAATTTGTGCATCCATAGAATACGTTTCCGTTTTTAGGATTCATCTTAACGATCATATATCCGTCTGCACATTGTGGACATTTGAAGATGTCATGTTTATGCACCTTATCATTTGTCATAAAATCGCAGACCTCAGAATCGTTTGTGCATATCCATAGTTGCAATCCATAATTCTTGTTAAACTCGTATTTTAACGGAAATCCGCAAATCGGGCAACGCAGATTGAAAAGATCAACAACGTGCATATTGATTCCTTCGTCGTGAGGCAGATTATAATCCTTAATCAGTTCAACAAGGAATCTTGAGGGCTTATGCTTTGGAGTTGCAATATAAACACGATTCTTGGTTCTTGTCATTGCTACATAGAACAATCTACGTTCCTCCGCAAACGGCATTGTCTTATCCTCGTGCATAACCAGCTTGATGATTGGATCATCTTCAATCTGACACGGGAATCCAAACTTACCCTCAAACATGTTGATTAAAATAACATTATCATATCCAAGACCTTTGGAGCTATGCGCAGTCATGAAAGTGATATTCGCGTTTGGATATTTTTTAGACTGTACGCGGTTGTTAGGCAATTCGGCAAACGCACCCGTAATATACAACTTGTACATATCATAGTTGTACCGTCCAATTAACAAAATTGAACCCTTTTCGCCGTATTCAGCAATGATCTTGCCGATTATTTCCTCTATTTTCTCCGCCAATGCTTTCATAGGCTTAACGCTATCATCAAATGCCTCGATGACAACAGGATTTTTAAGGTGCTTGGGGGAGATCAGCTGTTTTCTTATTTGTGCAGAGTTTTTCTGAACAAATCCGCCCGCAATATCAATCAACTCCTGAGAGTTACGATATGTATGCGTGATTTTCAATTCCGTTCCGGCTCCCATAAGCTCAAGGAATCTCGTGAAGAGCGTAATGTCAGAACCAGAAAAAGCGTAAATCGACTGCCAGTCATCACCAACGGCAACAACCTTAGCCTTTGTAATTTCAGACAAACGCTTTGTCAAATTGAATCGTTGACGAGCAATATCTTGGAACTCATCAATGATAATATACTTGTACGGCATTTCAATGCGCTGCCGTTCGATCTCCTGAAGATAGAAATGCGCATCATTGATCATATCAGCAAAGTCAATCTGATTGTTCTGCTTCAATACCGACTGATAATGATGATATACTTCTTCGGCGATATCAAGGAAAAGTAACGTTCTTGGATTGTCCGTTTTCTTGCGCAATATATCGAATCCGGCTTCGTCATATCCGGTTGTTTTATACTGCTCAATAAAGTTCATCATGAACAGTATCAACTTTATGATATATTTATCTTTTCCAGTTTCAACTATCTTTTTATAAACCTCGTCAAGGTTACGCGGTTTCAACTGAAATCCCTCTCGTTCAAGGCTTTCCTTCAAATGATCCATCAAAGAACGACGGTCATTATACAGCGACCACGTTTCAATCAAAGTGGTTTTATAACCGCTATGTAATGCACGCTTATCACGAATGGATTTTTTGTATTTTGCTATTTGCTCGGGTGCAAATACACTACTGTATCCACTTTCAGTTAAAGCGTAATGTTCAAGCCAAGCGGTATGTTCACCTTGTGTGATGTAGAAATCAGGTGTATACTTTTTGTTTTTTGATGGCGATCCGTGAGGATAAACGCGCTCATACTCATAATCAAGACCGTTGAGATACAGGAAATTTGCAATCTGTACCTCCTGAACTGAACGCAAATATTCGCCGGTAATCGTTTTTACTCTCTTGCTTCTCTGTTGTTCAACCTTCCTGATATATTCACCAAGACCGCTTTTCAAGGTTTCGTAGTCCTGCGCTGCTTTATAGAGATGGAACTGATTTAGATTATCGAACTTGAACACATCCTCGGTCAAATCGAAATAATATCCTAAGAACAGCACAAGATTCCTCATCAACTGCTTATTGTTGAAGATTGACTTTTCAAGCATATCGAATACGATCTGATAAGAAGAAAAGTTAATTTCAGGCGGTTCAACCGAGAAACGCTTCACAATCTCAAACGCGAACGCATGGAATGTACATATCTTTGCTGGAATTTTTAAGCTCTTGTTGATTCTTTCCTTCAGTTCATCAATTGCCTTATTGGTGTAGGAAATAACGATAATTTCCTCAGGATTTACATGCTTTTTCTCAACAAGATACTTTACCTTCGCCGCCATTGTGGTGGTCTTACCTGCACCGGCACCTGCAACCAAAAGACAGTAATCGTCATCGGTTATAACAGCTCTTCTCTGTTCGTCATCAAGGCGAATTTTTGGATCAATTTCAGAAAGGATATTATCGAAATACTCCTTCTCCTGAACGAGCGTTCTTTCAATGTATTCCTCGTTGTGTGCAACGATGCTCTCGTCAATCGTATGCATCTTTCGCAGAAAACGTTTCAACCCATCAATATCAACACGAAGAGCCGATGCATTATTGCAAACATATTGAAAAATCAGTTTGTTCTTCAAAGAAGTATAATACTCCCCATATGTTGAATGCAAGTAATCCTGTTCGCGGTGCGTTATGTAATGACTGTCAGAAAAAAGATCCACATAGTCCTTATCGAATGAAATGATTATATTGGCTATGCTTTTGTAATCAATACCATATGTTTTTTCAACAGGTGCTCCGACAACATTAAAATACTCCGCAGGAAGACCACAGTGTGGACACTTCTCCGCCTTGTCGGATATTGAGTTTTGACATTCAGGGCATTTAATAAGAGCCATTTTTATTCTCCTGTTTTTTAGATAAGTACGCCGTTGCAATGATCAACTTCATGCTGAATAATCTGCGCCGTCTTTTTTGATGATCTCGGGATTGAGCATTACCGTGTATGTAGGAGCTCGTCCACTTTCATCAAGAAATGCGATGATGCGCTTGCGCACGCCTATCAGATTTGCTGTTCAGACAAATTGCAATGACGTTGTCTATTCCACTTGTGTGACATTTATCGCAAACGAAATGACCGCTTACACATTTTGTTTTACTGTATTGTTTTTTGTGGCAAAGCACACATTCCATTTCTTCGTCGGCATTGAGATATTCAAGCGGAGCTTTGCAAATCAAGCATTCTTCATTCATTTGTATTTCCCCGTTAAATCAGAATTTATTTAATCCACCATTCGGGTGTAATTTCGCCGAGCTTTATAGTTTTACCCGTGGAATAATCAAGCATAATTTCTATGTCGTAATAATTCCCTGCCATAAGCTGAACCATAAGCTCACGACAAGCCCCGCAGGGCGCACCGTTTGAGCCATCGGGCAAAATGCAAAGAACTTTGCTTATTTCGTGTTCGCCGTTGGTAATCATATTAAAAATAGCGTTTCTTTCAGCACAAATGCCAAGCGTTGAACAGGTATCTATGCACACGCCCGTATATATTCTTCCTGATTTTGAACAGACAGCAGCAGATACTTCTCCGCAGGTAACGTAGTCGGAAATTCTTCTCTTGTTTAATACAGCTTTTGCTGCTTCATACATTTCATTCCAAATCTTTTCCATAAATAATGACCTTGGATAATTCTTATTTATCTGTTTTTTCCATACCGCAAGAGTAGCATTGTTTTGATAACATTTCTTCGTTTTTTATAATGCTGTATAATCTGAAGCCGCCTGCAAAGTTATACGCATCAAAACCGTTTTGCATTAAAATCCGCGTTGCCAGGTAGCTGCGAAGGCCACTTTGGCACATCACGTAGATTTTTTTGGATTTATCAAGCTCAACCACGCGCTCTCTTAAGTCGTCAAGCGGAATATTAATAAAGCCTTCTGCACGCCCACGCATATATTCAAACGGAGTGCGGGTATCAAGCAAAATAACGTCTTTTCTTTCACGTAAAGACGGAATATCTTCATAATAGAACTGTTTTACCACGCCGTTTTTGATATTTTCAGCAACGAAGCCTGCCATATTCACAGGATCCTTTGCAGAAGAATAAGGCGGTGCGTACGCCAAATCCAGATCCTTCAGCCCGTCAGCCTTTAACCCTGCACGGATTGCAGTGGCAATGACGTCAATGCGTTTGTCCACACCATCGTAGCCGACTATTTGCGCGCCTAATATTTTAAAGCTTTTTCTTTCAAAAATCAGCTTTAAGGTCATCGCCGTTGCGTTCGGGTAATAACCTGCGTGCGAATTTTGCGTCAAAATAACCTTTTCGTATTCGTAAGCTCTTTCCGTGGCTTGCCGTTCGTTAATACCGGTCGTTGCCACCGTCATATCAAAGATTTTTATGACAGACGAGCCTTGTGAGCCCTTGTATTCGCTGTGAATCCCACAAATATTATCGGCAGCGATACGCCCCTCTTTATTTGCAGGCCCTGCCAGCGAAATAACCGCGTCTTGCCCGGTGATAAAGTTTTTCACTTGCACGGCATCCCCCACCGCATAGATATCAGGAACGGACGTTTGCATTTTTTCGTTCACCTTGATTGCACCCTTTACGCCAAGCTCTAAACCCGCCTTTTTAGCAAGGGTGCTTTCCGGAACAACGCCAACCGCAATCACAGCCATATCCGCGCTAATCGACCGTCCGCCCGATATATCAAGCAAAACCTTGTCACCCGTAATACTCATTTTTTCGGTTCCGGCGTTAAGTAACAGCTGTACGCCGCGATAACGGAAGCTTGCGTGGATAAAAGACGCCATATCGCAATCAACCGTAGGCAAGAGATGATTACCCCTTTGAACGATAGTCGTTTTAATGCCAAGCTCATTAAGGTTTTCAGCCATTTCAAGCCCGATAAATCCACCGCCGACCACAACCGCCGTTTTTGGCTGATTTTGCTCTATAAATGCACGGATTTTCAGCGTATCTTCTACCGTCCTGAGCGTGAAAATTCTTTCGTTTTCAATGTAGAAATCGGGTAAAACAGGCTTTGCCCCGGGGGATAAAATAAGCTTATCATAGCTTTCCTTAAAGCTTGCACCCGTTTTCAGGTCGGTTACGGAAACGGTTTTTTTGTTTACGTCGATATCGGTTACCTCGTGATTAACCTTAACGTTAATTCTGAAGCGCCGATTAAAGGATTCGGGCGTTTGCAAGGTCAAATCCCCTTTATCTTCGATAACACCGCCGATATAATAGGGCAACCCGCAGTTTGCGTATGAAATGTAGCCAGAACGCTCGAAAATTATAATTTCTGCCTTTTCGTCCAATCTTCTTATTCTTGCTGCGGCAGTTGCACCACCTGCAACCCCACCTATAATAACGACCTTCATAGATACTCCTTTTATAACCCCGTTGATTTTCAATAAACAGTATCTGAAATTTTATTTGCTGGTTATTTTATATCAACGGACTAAAAACAATTTTTTTCATTATAACACTGTTTGCCATAAAAATCAATAGGCCAAGAAAAAATTCAGCAATGCTTAATTTTACAAATAAGCGAAGGAAAAACCCAAATAAATCCTGTACTGCCCAACAGCAAAAAACTAAAAAATGGCAATAACGCCATGTGAAGGGACAAAAAAGGCGGGTATTAAACCCGCCTTTTTGCTTTAAATTCAGTTTTTGTTTTGTTCTTTTTGGCTCTTAATTGACAGCGCAAGATAAAGCGCGTAAGCGCCTGTTATAGCTGTAAGCAAAAGCGCGCTGAATATTTGGGCTTCTTTAGTATGGCTTGCTTGGGCGGAAAAAGCGCTGAACGCGTTGAACAGCCCGTGCGCGGCAATGCAAACGAGCAGACTTTTTGACTTATAGTACACCATCACGAACATAAAGCCCGCCGCCGTAGCGTAAACCACCTGCAAAAGATTGGAAAGCAAATCCGCCCCAGAGCCGTTTATAAGGTTAATAATATGCCCAATCCCGAACGTAATACTTGAAACGATAACAGCCGCCTTGACGTTATCCTTACGCATAGCTTCAAACAAAAGCCCGCGGAATATTAATTCTTCTAAAAAACCGACGCAAAGCATTGCCAAAACGTAAAACACGGTTTCAAGCGCGCCGTAATTTAAGCTTACGCCATACCACAAATTTGCACTGATCATCAAAAGAATCGGTGCGTAATACAGCATACCCCTTGCTTTAGCCCTTGGCGCGCAAAGCCCGTAAGCTGCAAAAAGCCCGGCTTTTTTTAAAAACAGCAACAGCTCCACAGATAGAAGGGCTCCCACGGCAAGCGTAATAGATTTTTCGATGCCGAGCCGCGCTGAAAAAGCATCCCCCAAGGACATAAGCACGCAGTATGCAACTATCCACAAAACGGCAAACCAGATTTGGCTTTTATCGTATAGCTTTTTCAAAAGATTCATTGCGCACCACCTTTTAATTTATCAACGGCAAAAAACCCGTTTGATTGGACTTTTAAAGGCTTTAATTTGAATTTTATCCGGCAAAACCGCCGCCGACGTAAATTTAATCGTTCAGTCTTAAAACATTGCTTAAACGGGCGATTTGACTGTGTTTTGTAAATTTTATTAGGCTATGAAATAAGTGTATAGCTAATATGGTCGATATAAACAACTTTTCCAACAGCCTTAATCGTTACTACACCTGACGCTTGTACAATATGCACTATTTCATCACCAATTGCAGATACCGTGTACGATAATCCTTCAATATTTATTTCCGCGCCGTCACCACTACCAAAATAAATAATTTTTACCGAAGCACCTGCAACAGCTTCAAAGCTTAACTCGTGATTCGCCTTTGAATTTAAAATTAAATAGCCCGTTGCACCACTAGGTAAAACCCTGTTAGTTTCAATAACGCCGTTCCAAGTAAAGAACCCGTCGCCCGTTAATTGGCTTGAGTCTGTGAAATTTTGTTCAACAATGTCCGGGGTGTAAGATATTGTTGCTTTAGCGAACAAGGTATCGCTTTCGACCACGCCCAAAATCGTGCCGTAAAGCTCTAAAACAAGCTTACCAACCTGCTCGTACAAACCGACCTTATTAATAGAAACGTGATTGCTTATCCAAAGCGGCGCGATAAAATGCACCCAAGGCGTTGCGGTTTCAGCCGTAAGGGTTAGCACATATTTTTCACCGTCTAAAACCCAGCCGCTAACGTCCTTAAGGTCAAAAAGCGTGTAATAATAATCTTCAACCGTGGTGTTTTTGACGGTGTAGTCAATAACTTCTGCGCCGCCGACCTTCTTGTAATGCGCCATACCGCCGTCAACGTCCTTATAGCCGGAGTTGATAGTTGCTTCCGAATTGGTCATATATAAATTGCCAGGCACGTATTCGGTATCCCTGATAAGATTGCCTACGCCTGCGTGGAAGCAGCTTGAATCATAGCTTCCGCCCGCCGCGCCGATATAGAAAATTTCCGTGTGCTTTGAATACTTGCCTGCGTTGTAATAGCTATTCATAAGCTTTTGCGCGTTCGTGCCGTTATCTGTTGCTAAAACCCTTTCGGGCAAGCAAATAACGCTTGCAAAAAGCGCAAAAACAGCCGCCAAAGCAAGCAAAATTAACTTTTTCATTAGAGTATCCCCTTGTTAATATAATAGGGTTTGATTGTACAATAATGCCCTGAATTTTGTCAAGAAAATATACAGTAATTTTGAATACACGTCCGCAATTTACTGATTTTATGCACAATTTGTTATGAAATAATTTAGCCGCAGCCGTTTGCCGCCGCTTGATTTTTGGTTAATACGTAGCCAAAAAATAACAAGCCAATCTGGAAATAATACGATTATCCAAGCAATGAAAAAATAACTAAATATAAAAAGGTCTGAATTTTCAATCAGACCTTTTACTTTCACAAAAACATAACCATATAATGCGGCAAGGTTATCTTTACGCCTACCTTACCGTTGCGCCCGCCTATTAATTTATATGCAACGGACGGACTAAACTTATCAATAAACGAATTTAACGAAACCGACGCGGTGTTGCCTGCTTTTACTTCCACAGGAATCACTTCTGCATTTTTTTCCACGACAAACTCTAATTCGTGCGTGTCATCAGGCTTGTAATAATATAGCGTGTATCCTTTTTTAACCAAGCATTCGGCTATAACGTTTTCATAAATACCGCCCTTTGCGTTGCCTTTAATCGTATTGTTCAATATGGCAAGCTTTGTATCAAAGCCATATACACACGTCAAAAGCCCCGTATCGTTGATGTAAAGCTTAAATTGGTCTTCGTTTGCGTTTGCAAGTAGCGGAATGAAAGGTTCGTGAACGTTATAGCTGGTGTTAACTAAATTTGCATCTTTTAACCACTTAATGCTGCCGCCAAATTTCCTTCTTGTTTGACCTTTTTCCACCGTTGAATACTGGAATTTTTTAATCTCTTTAGCTAATTGCTTTGGAACTGCGTCATAGCACATCCTTACGTATTGCTTTTCCCTTCCCTTTGCATGCTTTGAAATATCATCTTGATATTCTGCCAAAATATCAGCCTGTATATTGGCAACTCTATTAAAATCTTTATGTTTAGCAAAATCCGCAACAACTTCCGGCATACCACCAACAACCATGTATTCTCTAAATAGCGACTCGTATTTATCGTGAATGCTTTCAGGTATCTGCTTGTCTGATTCAAAATACTCTTTCAAATAGTCTATTGCCTCTGCCCCGTATCCGTAAGCCCACAGAAACTCTTCAAAATCCAAAGAATACATCGTAATTTGCCTTTCGTACCCAACAGGAATCGAAGCCGGGGCTTCCACTAATCCATCGTCGTCATCGCTGTATGATAGCCCCAGTAAAGAGCCTGAAGAAATAACGTCGTATCTCATATCTTCAGCTAAAAACTTAATTGCAGTTCTTGCGTTTGCACAATACTGGATTTCATCTAAAAATATTAACGTATCCCCTGCAATTAACTGGATATTGGGGATATACGCCGTCATCCTTTTGTAAATTTCATCCGGGGTCAATTCACCTGTGAATATTTCTTTCATTTTAGGTTGCTTGTGAAAGTCTATGGGTATGTAGCTTTTATACTCGGCTTCCCCAAACGCCTTAACAATGTAAGATTTACCAACCTGTCTAGCGCCCTTTATCATTAAGCATTTCTTTAAACCAGATTTACGCTCCTTTTTCCACTTTAACAATTCATCATATACTTTTCTTTTAAGCATCTTACCACCTCGATACTATTTTACCGCTTTTTTTTACCTTTGTCAATGCTTTATACATAAAATCGACATATCAATTTTGCTCTTTTTGCATAAAATCGACATATCAATTTATCGCAAATTGCATAAAATCAGCAAAACCGCTTGATTTTTGGTGGGTTTTGGAGTATAATGTAAAAAAAACAAGTTGTGGTTACGGTATGAAAAAGTTCAGACAGGTATTTGTGGAAATAACAAACGTATGCAATTTGTCGTGTACGTTCTGCCCAAAACACGACCGCCCGCCGCGTTTTATGATAAAAAACGAGTTTGAAAAAATCGCAAATGAGCTTGCGCCTATCGCGCGCGCGGTAAGCCTGCATCTTATGGGCGAGCCGCTTTTACACCCCGAATTTGACGGGATTTGTAAAGCCGCGACCGAGCGTGGACTTCAGATTTATCTTACAACAAACGCAACGCTTATCAAAAATCACCTTGAAACCTTGAAAAGCGGTATGATAAAAAGGATTTCCGTAAGTCTGCACAGCTTTGAAGCAAACGCACTAAACGTCAGCCTTGATGAATATTTATCAACAATTTTTGAGTGTGCCAAGGAAATAACAAAAACAGAGCACACTTTTGTTGAATTAAGGCTTTGGAACCAAAGTGAAAACGCCCGCGCAAAGAACGCTTTAAATCAATATATAATCGATGCTGCGTGCAAATTTTTTAACACAAAAATTGCTTGGGACGGCAAAACCAATCAGTTTTTAACCGACGCTATTTATTTTTGCCCAGATAACGTGTTTTCCTGGCCGGATGAAACAGATACCGCAACGCAAACCCATACAAAATATTGCCACGCGCTTTCAACCCATTTTGGCATACTTGCCGACGGAACGGTGGTTGCGTGCTGCTTGGATAATCAAGGCAAGCTTGCATTAGGTAATGCCTTTATATCCCCAATAAGTCAAATTTTAGAATGCGAGCGCGCAAAACGAATACTTAACGGCTTTAAATCAAGACGTGCTGTAGAACCGCTTTGCAAGGCTTGTACCTTTGCAAATAAATTTGATTAACGCACGCTTAATGGCAAAAATTGTTGAATAATCGACTTATAGCCCGACTTTTTAAGCATTGACGATAATCTTAACAAAACAAAAAAGCCAACGGATTAACGTTGGCTTTTTACCTTTATAAAATTAATCAAGGTCGTCCAAAATTTGTTTTTTCTGTCTTATGTGGATGCCTTTAAGCTTGTTATAGTAAGCTAAATTTTCGATTAAAAGCTTCATTACCTTGTCAAGACCGCTGCCCTTGCGATAATCGGCTTCAAACATCCAGTCAACCCTTTCACGGCGTAAAAGTGGCTCTGCCTTTTCCTGCTGACCCTTGTGATAAATGGCGATAGAGTGCCCGCCGCCTTGTTTAACGAGCTTCATGCACGGCACGTCAGTTAGTCCGTCGCCAATATAAATCATATTGTTAAACAGCACGCGGCGCGTGGAATCGGGTGTGGAGTTATTTAAGTCAACGTCGTTATTGACGTCTAAAACCCCCTTGTTTATGCGATAAACAAACTGGGTTTTGTTGGTGTAGTTAACTGCCGTTTTTGGCCAGATTGCCTTATCGTCACGATACAAAAACTCGCAAGCGTAAATGCGTTTAAAGTATTTGGCAATAGTTGTTCCTTCGATAATTTCCTTTAACCCCGAAGATAGCACGTAATGCTCAATCCTGACGCCAGCTTCCTTGCCGTATTCGTTGATACGCTCAAACCAGCCTTCAACGCCCGGGTGGTATTCAATATCCTTGCCGCAAGCAACAAGTGATTCGCGCTTTAATGGCGTACCGGCTTGATTTGCCTTGTCAATCATGCAGTACATATAGGTAAGGATATTATCCATTTTTTCTTGAGACGCAACGCTTCCGGTGTAATCCCAGAACTCATGCGGCTCCATCCCTACGCTTGGGATAAAGGTGTATTCCTGCATGTCGCGCGTGCATAGCGTCTTATCAAAGTCGTACATAATAGCAATGATGGGTTTTTTCATAACTTCCTTAAAAACGCGCTAAAAAATAAAGCGCTTTTTTGTTTAAATTATATCATAGATAACCAGTTTGTCAAGCATTTAAAAGATTTGTTGTGGCAAGACGGGCCTTTGCTCGTTTTTTATCGTAAATCACACCAAATTTTAATAAAAATGGGGCTATAGGTCGATTATCGCCCGTTTTTAATATTCGATACTTTAATAAAAGCCAATTAATTCACTCCAAAGACGTAAAGCACACAAAAAAATACTTTAAAAAGTAAAACTTTTTAATTTAAAGAACGTGTCATAAACGGTTGATATTCACATTTTTTTGTGTTATTATTGTTTGGCGCGTTAAGACGCTTAATGGGAATCAATTTTTTTAGGAACTATATATGAAACTCACTTTGAAAAATCTTTTTGGGGATAAACGCTTTAACAGGCTTGTATTAAGCATTGCACTCCCCATCGTTATCCAAAACGGTATCACAAACTTCGTTAACCTTTTGGACAACATTATGATCGGCCAGGTTGGCACAGAGCAAATGAGCGGTGTTGCAATCGTAAACCAGCTTATGTTTGTTTTCAACCTATGCATTTTTGGCGGTATCGCGGGTGCGGGTATATTCACCGCCCAATATTTTGGCAGCGGTGACGAAGAAAACATGCGTTACACCGTCCGCTATAAGATTATTATATCGGCCGTGGTGGTTATTTTATTCGCAGTTATTTTTTTGCTGCTTGGCGAAACGCTTGTTTCTTACTATATTACGACGGGTGACGGGCAAAGCGACCCCGTGCTTACACACGATTATGCAATGCAGTATCTAAAGCTTATAATGATTCAGATGCCGTTTTTTGCGATTTCGCAGGTGTACGCAGGCACGTTAAGGGAAACCAATCAGACCAAAATACCGATGATTGCTTCAATCGTTGCCTTTTTGTGCAACTTTTTTGGTAACTATATCCTTATCTTTGGTAAGCTTGGGCTTCCTGCACTCGGCGTTAAGGGTGCAGCAATCGCAACGGTAACTGCAAGGTTTGCCGAAATGCTTGTTTTAATTATTTATTCACACGTTAAGCGTGATAAATATCCTGCCTTTAAATGGCTCTATAAGTCGATTAAACTACCTTTAGGTCTGTTTAAGAACATCACCAAAAAGGGCTTGCCGATACTCTTTAACGAAACGCTTTGGTCAATAAGCATCGCACTTTTAGCACAAATATATTCACGCCGCGGGCTTGAAATCGTTGCAGCGTACAACATTGCGTCAACGATAAACAATCTGTTCTCGGTGGTAATTCTGGCAATGGGCTCAACGGTGTCTATTATCGTTGGTAACTATCTTGGTTCGGGAAAAACTGACGAAGCCGTCGTTGCAAACACACGCCTTACTGTTATTTCGGTTATTTCTTCAGTTATAATGGGCATTATTCTGATTGCAACAAGCTCATTGTTCCCACGCTTTTATAACACAACCGAACACGTAAAGGAAATCGCTGCAACATATATTTTTATCTTTTCATGCTTTATGCCTGTAAACGCTTTTGTAAACTGTGCATACTTTACCCTGCGCGCAGGCGGCAAAACCTTTATAACAATGCTTTTTGACAGCGTTTATGAAATTGCCTTAAGCGTACCGGTTGCACTTATACTTGTAACCTTTACAAACCTTTCCGCCCCACTTATTTATGCGGTTGTTTGGGGGCTTGTATTTATAAAGGGCGTAATCGGCTTTATCCTTATCAGCCGTAAGCTTTGGATTAACGACCTTACTAAAATGAAAAGTTAATAGTGTTTAATAGCTATAATGAAAAAAGCTTGGCGTTTTGCCAAGCTTTTTTGTGTTTTAATTTAAAAATATCGGCCTATAAGTCGGTTATTTGCATTTTTACAGCAACAGCATGCCAAATACGGCAGATATTAAAATAAGCAGTATCGGGGATAAATTCTTTTTAAACAGCTTTTTATAACCGAAATAAATTCCTGCTAAAATTGCCGTTACTATTAAAGCCATATAAGAAAAGCCCTTCAAGCTAAAGCTATATAGATTTGGCAAAATATTGGTTATTGCAAGCGTTATACCCGTTGCCATAATCATACCGCAGATAAGTGGCTTCATACCCATGAGCGCGCATCTTACCGCGCGGTATTTTAAAAAGTTTTTAAGTATCGCAACGATAAGCAGTATGATAATGATTGACGGCATAATCACACCAAGCGTTGCAATGATTGAGCCTAAAGCCCCGAAAAACACGTTGCCGCCGTACGTGAACATACCCTGCGTACTGCCGACGTAGGTTGCCATATTTACGGCAATAGGACCCGGGGTGGATTCGGCAACGGCTAAAAAGGAATAAAATTCGCTTTCCGTAAGCCAGCCGTTTTTAACGGTTTCCTGCAAAATGAGCGGTAGCATACCGTATCCGCCGCCAAACGAGAACAAGCCAATTTTGAAGAAGGTGAAAAACAATTTCAAGAATATCATTCCGTATCGCCTCCTTCTTTTTTATCTGAATCCTGGGCTATAGGTCGGTTTTCGGCCTTTTTTTCCTTCGGCAGATATACCGCAATACCTAAAACCGCACCGAATAAAACGATAAAAATCGTTGAGAAGGAATAGCTGAAGAACTTCATTGAAAGCATAACAAGGACCGACAAAGCAATAAGCGTGTAAGAAATCCAATTCTTTTCGATATTCTTAAGCAGCTTAACCCCCGCCATAAAAACAAGTATGGAAACGCCGCACTGTATCCCCCTAAACGCCTTTTGCACGAGCGTATATTTTAGTATATCCGTAAAGAATAAGGAAATTAAGAAGATAATAATAAGCGACGGCAAGCACACGCCAATGCTTGAAAAAATAGCACCCAAAACACCCGCCTTGCGATAACCTATGTAGGTTGCGCTATTGATTGCAATAGGCCCGGGCGTGGACTCGGCAATAGCAACAAGGTCGGAAAACTCTGCATTGGATATGTATTTGCGCTTTTCAACAATCTCATGCGTGATAACCGAAATCATCGCGTATCCACCGCCAAAGGTGAAAAGACCTATTTTAAAGAAAATCGCAAACAGTTTTAAAGCATCCTTTAACTTATTCATAATAAGTTATTATATATTATTCCGCGCAAAAAAGCAACACTTTGACAGCATTTAGCACCTTATCGTCCTTGTTTGGGGTGGTATAAAAAATAGTTTTTGATATCTTTTTTACTAAACCTTTAAAATACTTGATAAAATGGCTTAAACAATATAAAATTAATACAGTATAAATTTAAGGTGCAGTTATGGAATCAACGCTTAACAACAAAACGGTCGGTATGGAATCTTTAACCGAGCTTTACCGCATTGGCTTTGGCCCGTCAAGCTCACACACGATGGGGCCCGAGCTTGCAGTATCATTGTTTTCACAAAAGAACCCGACGGCTGACCGCTTTAAGGTAATGCTTTACGGCTCATTATCAAAAACGGGTAAGGGCCACGGCACGGACGTCGTTATAAAAAAGACGCTTGCGCCAAAGCAGGTTGACGTTGAGTTTTTGGACGGCGAGAATCTGCCCCACCCCAACACGATGGACGTTTTAGCCATCCAAGGCGACCGTGTTGTGGATTCAACACGCGTTATATCAGTTGGTGGCGGAAAAATCAAGTTTGATAATTCCCCTTTGGGTACTATGCCAATAGTTTATCCGCACGCAAGCTTTGCCGACATAAAAAGCTATTGTATTAAAAACAATTTGCGCTTATCAGAGTACGCTGTAAAAATTGAGGGCGATTTTATCCGCCAATACGCTTTACGGTGCTGGGAGCAAATGAAGCAAGCCGTCACCCAAGGCATAAAAGCCGAAGGCATACTACCGGGTGGGCTTAACGTTGCAAGAAAGGCAAAAACGCTTTTCACCACAAGCAAGGAAAACGAACCGCCCGAAGTAAAAGAAAGCCGCTTGGTGTGTGCTTACGCGTTTGCCGTTTCCGAACAAAACGCCGCTTACGAAAAAATAGTCACCGCACCGACGTGTGGGGCCGCTGGCGTTGTGCCCGCAATACTATACTATCACCAGCAAAAAAACAGCTACACCGACGAGCAGATTGTCAATGCGCTTTTAGCAGGCGGCATTATCGGCAACCTTATTAAAACCAATGCTTCAATTTCGGGTGCGGAATGCGGTTGTCAGGCAGAAGTTGGCACGGCGTGCGCTATGGCGGCTGCGGCGCTTTCAGAGCTTTTAGGAAGAAGCCTTGATGATATTGAATACGCCGCAGAGATTGCTATTGAACACCATTTGGGGCTTACGTGTGACCCAATTTGTGGTCTTGTGCAAATACCTTGCATTGAAAGAAACGCCGTTGCGGCAATACGTGCGATAAACGCAGTAACGCTTTCGGGCTTTTTATCCGATACCCGTAAGATATCCTTTGACAAGGTTGTAAAAGCCATGAAGGAAACCGGGCACGATATGTCCACACGCTACAAGGAAACTTCTGAAGGCGGCCTTGCAAAAATTAAAATAAGTTAAAACAAAAAACTTGCCTTTATTTGGCAAGTTTTTTTGATTTATTTATAGATAAAAACACCAAAAAGTGGGGCTATAAGCCGATTAAACCACTTTATTGACCTTTACGCTGCCCATAAGGACTTCCGAGTAAGAAAAGCTTGTTTTACCAAGATATTTATCTTTTGGAAGCACAGTAAACAGCGCAGGATACACGCCCGTTATCACCCCAAAAAAGGAAACGTATTTGTTCCGCCCCAAGTTTTGCGTGATTTTAACGGGCTTTTCAAAAAGGGCTTCGATATCTTTTTTTATTACGCTTACACATTTATTTTGCTTTATCATAGCTAAATTATAGCCAATGCGCGCACTTTTTAAACAAAAAAAGCTTAACCCTTTTGGTTAAGCCTTTTTATATTTTACTTTTTCTTTCGCTTAAAGATAAAGCTTCTGAACAAAATTATATTCAAAACGACAAAGAAGCCTAATAAAATCAAGCAGACTTCAAGCGGCTTTTCAGGCGCGATTGCAGCAAGCAGCATTATCGGGAAGCCGAAAACGATTGCCGGCAGGTTTTGATAAACTAAATTTTCTTGTGATAAAGAAGTGCCGTCGTCAACTTCGCGCAAAAGCATCATCCCCGTTGAAGCCGTACCTGTTAGCATACCGTACATTGCCATAAATTGTTCGTCAGCGTAAGACGGGAACAGCTTTTTAGCAACGAAAGAATTATAAAAGTAGGTAGAAACTGCGCCAACAACGCCCATAATTAATAATACGTGCCAATAATCAACAAGAAGCTGAAGTTCGATTGCGGCAAAGCCTGCAACGATCATAAGGTCAAATGCAAAGCCGCAAATACGGTCCATCAAGAATCCGTTTATGTATTCCTTTTTAACAGCGCCACACTTTTTAAGACCCTTTAAAATATTCTTTACAAGCACCGCACCAAGCACACCGAACAGGAAGTTAAAGCCGTAAATAGTTGGTGTCATTGAAGGTATTGCTTTAGATAACGCCCACATTAAAACGTAAGCTATAACGTAAGTGCCGAAAACGAAGCCGAGCTGAATAGACATTTTATCAATGCTTTCAACGAAAGGCGTTTCGTTCTTTGCTAAAATCTGTGAAGCGTCAACCGCAGTTGATTCAACGTTGATATGCTTTAAGCGGCCCTTCTTTTTCATAATGTTAAGATGGATAACGCCGCCGATGCTTGCCGATAAGAAGCCAAGCGCCGCAACGGTAAGACCAAAGTTAGCACCGCCTTCAAAGATTGGGGCTTGGGTGCGATTTTCCCACGCGGTACCCCAGTTTAAAGCCTGACCCGTGCCTTGGCCGTAGCCAAACGGAAGGATAAGCCCTGAAGCCTTAAATAGATCCTTCATTACGAAAGTGCCGAGCAAAATGGTTATCCCCATACCCAACACACCTTGTAAAAGATAGGTTGCAACGGTTGTAACACCCGTGTTGAAAACTTCTGCCGTGCGCTTACGGTTAAACTTACCCGTTTGCGGCTTAAAGGTTGAAGCGATAAACCCGATTGCAAGGCCGTGGTAAGCAATAATGTACAACGCGCGTAGCCCGTTACCGCCAAAGAAGTCAAGGTTGAATATATTTTCCCACGTGCCGTCGGGGTTTTGACCTTTGATAACGGTGTACACAAAGGAAATAATAAGTAAAATCATACCGCCAAGAACTGACGTTGGGATTAGTGATTTTTCTAAAAACTTAACACTCTTTTTGAGAACGTTTGCAACGATTAAGCTGCAAACAAGAACTGCAATAATGGTTATAAAGCCCCAGGCGTCAGATTCCCAAAAATTGATTAGATTTTCCTGACTGCTTACAAGCAAGTTCATTTTGCTCCTCCTTTTTGTTTGCTTTTACAAACACGTAATAAACGTTCATAAAGATAAGCGGGTTAAAGTGGCAGTCGCCCTTAAGCTGATAAATCATATCACCCACGTAAATATTAAGCTTGTTTTTGCCAAGCGCTGTAACGGCTGTTACGTCGCTGAAGCTTATGGTTAATTCGCCCGTTGGTGAAGAAATAACGTATCTGTCACCAAACAAGCTGATATTGGCGTTTTCAAAAATCGGCTTTGGCATTTTGAACATTTTCGTGTCCCAAACCGTGGCTGTTTCCTGCCAGATTGGCTGTGATAAGTGGGCCAATAGGTCGGTTTTCGCGATAAAATCGCATTGGTACTTATACCAATCGGCAACGAACTCAAACGGGAAGTCAAACCCCACGCCCTTAAGCTGTTTGGTTTCAAGATACTCCGTCTCACGCCCACACTTGGTGCATTTTATAAAGTTACCGCTTGCGTTTAATCTTGCTATCCCGCAGTACGGGCAAACGTACATAGCCCTGTCAAGGTACTCTGCACGCGCATTTGACTTATAGGTTTCGGTGACCTTGGCTTCGCTGTGATAAAGCTTATCGGCAACGAATTTTTCAAGCTCACTATCGCTCAATTTCTGATAATCTTCCTTTTCGACCACTTCAAGCGCGCGGATATAAGTTGTGCCTTTTCGCTGCTTCTTTGCCCAGCGCGGCTCTACGCCGTAGCCGCCTTCAATCCTTAATACAAGAAGGGGCAGCCCAAGCTTTTTGATAAGACTGACAATGCCCGGCTTTATGTAACCCGTTTCGCCGCTATAGGTGCGGTTGCCTTCGGGGAAAATTGCAATAGTCCCGCCTTCGTTTTTGACCTTTAAAATATTCATGATAGCACGAATATCGGTCACAGATTTTTTAATGGGGATAGGCGCAATGTAACGGCTTAACAGCTTTGATACAAAGCCCTTGCAAAAAATATCTTCGCTTGCGACGTAAAAAATCGTGCGCTTTAACAAAAGCGAAACAAAAAACTGGTCAAACGCCGTTTGGTGGTTGCATATTATAAGGTACTGGCGCTTATCGCGCTTTTTAAGCCTTTGGATTTTAAGCCCGTAAGATATTTTGGACCAAACGTAAAATATAGGCATAACAAAGTGTTGCACAATCCTATGCCTTGTTTTAATCCATTTTTTTGTTTTCTTCTTTTTAGTCTTATTCATAAACGCCTTTTTGTGGCAGTAAAGTATGCTTTGCGTTTGAGCAGCAAACGCAAACAAAAGGTATATGCCTTTTGTTAACAAACAAATTTTTGTAATATATTTATATATTACAATATTTTACGCTAAATTTACAACCGCAATAAGTTAATTTGGTAATATTTGGGTGATTTTTTAAAAAAACATATCACTTTTTACGCTAAAAACGCAGTTGCGGTGTTAAGCGGTGCACCGAAAACGAATAATGCAAGCACGCTAAAGATTGCGGCGATAACTATTATACCCAATAAAATCAAGCTGATTTTAAGCGTTGTTTTAATCAAACAGCAGGTCAAAACGATTGAAATAACCGTTAGCGCCCCGCCCACGATAAACCACAGCGGGAGCAAAACGATAAACGCAATACCTGCTAAATTTTCTTCTGAAAGCTTAACGTCGATAAACGAATAGCCAAAATAAGCGTGGCTTAATACGCAAAGCACGACGAAAATTATAGCGGTAATTAATAAACCTTTAGTCTTTTTAGCCATAAGTCACTCCTTATTATTTTTATTTAGTATAACATACAATCATTTTTATGTCAAATATCTTGTTATTGGCGAATTTTTGTGCTATAATGGGGATATGATACTATACTTTGACACCGAAACCACGGGCCTGCGCCCAGGACATATCATACAGCTGTCCTATATTATGCAGGAACGCGGCAATATAACCGCAAAGAACTTTTATTTTAAGGTAGGCTTTATTGAGCCTTCTGCCGCGGCGGTGCACGGCATCACTGTTGAAGATTTGGAAGAATTATCGGGCGGGCAGGATTTTTACGACCACTTTGAAGAAATCAAGGCCGACTTTGACCGCGCAGATTTGACGGTAAGCCATAACTTTAACTTTGACCAATGCTTTATGACGGCAGAGTTTGCAAGCCTTGGCTACGTCTATAGGTACAAGGAAAAGCTTGACACCATGCGCCACTTTACGCCAATCTGTAAGCTATCAAAGCCTTACGGGCGCGGATATAAGCACCCAAAGCTTGGTGAGCTTGCTGCTTTTTGTGACGTGTATCCGTTTGAAGCGGTAAAGGCCGTTGAAAGGCTTTTTGGTAAAAATGAAGCAAAGGCGCACGATGCAACCTTTGATACGGCGTCAATGTATCTGTCGGTTATAAATTATACCGAGCGCGACGAAGAATTTAAAGCGTATATTGAAAGTTTTTTATAAAAAGTAGGGCTATAAGCCGATTAACGCTACTTTTTAATGAAGAATGTAGAATGAAGAATGAAGAATGAAGAATTGTGGTAAACTTTTTGCCCTTGGCAAAAAGTCTTTAATAAATTAAAAAAGGCTCCCTTGTGTAAAGGGAGCTGGATTTGACGAAGTCAAAGACTGAAGGATTGTAAATACTAACAAATATATTATCAACGTTTTACTTAAGTTATCTTGAAACTCAAGGGGGTCCTGACGCCACAACCGCTTTGCGGTTGGGCTCAGGATGACAACGTCTTTGAATAAGCTAACAACAATACTTGCGCGAGCGCAAGAGATTATTCACGCCGTGCATACGCACGGACACTATTTACTATTCATTATTATCTATTGGGGGTGAAATTATGTGGTGGCAAGCACTTAACTTAATGCAAAAAATCTATTTTTGCATAGCAACGCCTGCAACGGTTTTACTTATAGTTCAAATCATACTTATGATAATTGGTTTTTCCGGCGGGGAAGCCGATTTTGACGGCGACGTGGATGTGGACGTTGACGTTGACGTTGATACCGACGTTGACACCGACGTAAACGACGTGTTTGACGGCGACCCGGGTTTCCGCCTTTTTACCGTGCGCGGGCTTATCGCCTTTTTAACGGTTGGCGGCTGGGTTGGCTTTACGTTTGGCGACAGCAACCCGACTTTAGCGGTTATTTTATCGATTGTATGCGGTGTGGCGGCGCTAGTTGGTATGGCGTTTTTACTTAAATGGCTTTTAGGCTTACAGTCAAGCGGCAATATATCATATAAAGCAGCCGTTGGTAAAACTGCGGACGTTTATCTTACAATCCCAGCAAACGGTCAAGGAAGCGGCAAAATCACGGTTATACTGAACGAATCTTTAAGAGAGCTTTCTGCAAAAACCCTGTCCGCAACACCTATAAAAACGGGTGCAAAGGTTAAAATTGTTGACGTTGAAGACGACGTTTTAGTCGTTGAATCAATATAAAAGTCGGTCTATAAGCCGATTAACACAAAAAACTTTATAAGGAGTATAAAAAATGTTAAACAACCTATTGATAAACCAAGACGGGTTAGTAACCTTACTTGTGGTTATCCCATTAATACTTGTAATGATTTTATTATTGATTGCAACACGCTTTAAGAAGTGCCCTTCAGATAAAATCATGGTCGTTTACGGTAAGGTTTCGTCCGGCAAAGGCGACCAGCACCGCTCTGCAAAATGCTTGCACGGCGGCGTAAGCTTCATAGTTCCGCTATTCCAGGCCTACCAATTTATGGACTTAACGCCGATTTCAATCGCGGTTGACTTAAAGAGCGCGCTTTCCCGCCAGAACATCCGTATTGACGTACCGTCGATTTTCACGGTAGGTATTTCAACAGAGCCGGGCATCATGCAAAACGCGGCAGAACGTTTGCTTGGTTTAAAATTAAATCAGATACAAGAGCTTGCAAAGGACATTATTTTTGGTCAGCTCCGTCTTGTTATCGCGACCATGGACATTGAAGAAATCAACACCAACCGTGACAAGTTTTTGGACGCAGTAAGCTTAAACGTTGAAGGCGAACTTAAAAAGATTGGTTTAAGGCTAATCAACGTAAACGTAACAGATATTTCCGACGAATCGGGATACATTGTGGCGCTCGGTAAGGAAGCCGCTGCAAAAGCAATAAACGACGCTAAAATTTCCGTTGCCGAAGCCGACAGAAACGGTGCTATCGGTGAAGCCAACGCAAGAAGAGAGCAACGTATCTCCGTTGCCGAAGCCGATGCAAAAGCAATCCAAGGCGAAAACGAAGCAAAAGCGGCCATTGCAAACTCTATTTCAGAGCTCCGCCAACGCCAGGCAGAAGCCGAACAGCGCGCAGTTTCAGCTGAAAAAATCAACAGCGCAAAGGCTTTGGAAGACGCGTACGCCGCAGAAAAGACTGCAGAAGACGCGCGTGGCTTAAGGGAAAAATCCACCCAGGAAGCCGACGTACTTGTAAAAGCGCAAATCCACAAGCAAGAACTTGAGCTTCAAGCCGAAGCAGAAGCAGAACAAATCCGCCGCCGCGCAAAGGGTGAAGCCGACGCTATCTTTGCCAAGATGGAAGCCCAAGCAAAGGGTGTACGCGAAGTTTTAACCGCGCAGGCAGAAGGCTTAAAGGAAGTTGTTAAGGCTGCCGGTGGCGACACCAACGAAGCAACACGCCTTATGATTGCCGACAAGATTGAAAAGATTATCGAAACCCAGGTTGAAGCAATCAAGAACATCAAGATTGACAAGGTAACCGTTTGGGACAGCGGCGCAAACGAAAACGGCAAAACGTCAACCGCAAACTTTATTTCGGGCATGATGGGTGCGCTCCCACCGCTTAACGACGTGTTTAAGTCAGCCGGGTTAGAAATGCCAAGCATCGTTGCACCAAAGAAAGCTGAAGAAGACAAACCTGCAGAATAATCGGCAGGAAAAACAAAAAAGCAGGGGTATCCCCTGCTTTTTTTATAGGCTGACAGCAGACCTGTCGCCCCAACCGCTTTGCGGTTGGTAGAATGAAGAATGAAGAATGAATAATGAAGTCGGCTACGCCTGATGAATAATTGTGGTAAACTTTTTGCCTTTGGCAAAAAGTCTTTATTAAATTTAAATAAGGCTTTGCTTGGCTTTGCCAAGCAAACTGACCTGAATTATTCACTATTCATTATTCACTATTCATTAAACATCCGTGCATAGCACGGTGTAAACTTTTTGCCTTTGGCAAAAAGTCTTTATCAAATTAAAATAAGGCCTTGCGGCTAATGCCGCAAAGCCTTTTATTTACAAAACTTATTATTCTTTTCTTTTAGTGATTGCTTTAACCAAGCCGAGCGCAGCAACACCTAACACAGCAAACACGCTGTCAACGTAGCCGAAGCATCCACCGCCGCCAACGTCACGCGTTAAGCCACATTCGTTGCAGGTTGGGTCTTTGCCGTCGTCATAAACGTGCGCGCCGACGTTACGGGTTGTGCCGCAAACGTTGCAGGTATTGTCGCACTTGTTATCGTAAACGTGGCCGGCGATAGTACGCTGCTCGCCACACTCGTTACAGGACGAATCGCAATCGTTATCGTAAACGTGACCGCTGACCTCACGCGTAACCGCGCAGTTGTTGCAGGTAGCGTCACACGCGTTATCGTAAACGTGGTCGGCATACTGTCTGAACCCGCCGCAAACGTTGCAGGTGGTGTCAGCGCAGTTATTATCGTAAACGTGGTTAGCCGGCGTGCGCGCAAAATTGCACTCATTGCAGTAAGCGTCACAAGCCGTATCGTAAACGTGGTCGGCAACCTCGCGTACAAACCCACAGCCCTTTACGTTACACTCGCTGTCGCAAGCGTTATCGTAAACGTGGTCGGGAACTTCACGCACTTCGCCGCAAACGTTACAATCTTTATCGCACGCATGGTCGTAAACGTGGTCGGGAACTTCGCGCACAAACCCGCAAACGTTACAATCCTTATCGCAAGCGTTTGAGTATTGGCAATCCGCAGAAGCCCTTTTCCCGCCGCCGCAAATACTGCAAAGCTGCGCCTTGCAGTTTAAGTATTGGTGCTCACCAACAGACCTTTTAGCACCGCAAACGTTGCAAGACGGGTCGCACGCGTTATCGTAAACGTGGTCAGGGACTTCACGCACCGCACCGCAAGCGTTACACTCGCTATCACACGCGTTATCAAAAATGTGCGCGCAGCTTACTTTAAAGCTATCCGTAAGCTTATTTTTAACCACAGCCTGCCCGTCAGCCGTCAACAAAAGGTCGCTGCCGTTTTCGGTGATAAAGTTCATCAAATAATCGGCGATAACAGGCGTTGGCGTTTCGTTGTCTTCGGGCCATTCTTCGTTAATAGCAGAAGTCACCACACCCACAAGGTCGATATAAGTCACGTAATCACCCGCCGTTGCCGTAAAGGTCAGCGCGTGCATTGAACAAACCTTTAAGAAAATATCAACAAACTCACCCATCGGTATATTCTTACCATCGACAGGCATCACAAGCCCCTGCATGGGGTTAAAGTAACCAAACAGAACGATTTGAGCAGACGGGTTTAAAGCGTGGATAGCTTCCACGGCTTTAGCATAGCTTGTCAAATGCCCAAGGTAAGCGTGCAGAACGGTGTCAAAAACGAGCTCCACGTCGATAACGCCGTCATTCAAGCCATTTAAAATTTCAGCAATGTCAATCGTTTCGGGCAGGTTCATCATTTGTTTAAGCTTGGTCTTTAAGCCGTCGATTTTTTCGGCAACGTCAGGCTCAACGAACTGCTCCCAGTTAACCGCGAGCGCGGGTTTGCCGTCCATTGCGCGAAAAATCTGCTCTAAAACAAACCTGTAAACCCCTTCACCGCCGAACGACAAGCTAATAAGGTCCGCACCTTCAAGCGCGCCGACGTACTTGTCGTAATCGCTTACCACATTAAAGCGTGAATTAAAATAATCGTCGGGCACTAAAGTCCCGTCTAAAAGATACAATAAATCTTCAACGCGCATGCCCTGCGTGGAAAGGTTTATGTAACGGCTTGCCGCTTCCGCGCCGAAAATCTCTGCCGCAAAAAGATTTGTTGCCGAATTTTTATCCATATGCTGCGCATCGCCAAGCGCAACGTATTTTGAGCTGCCCGTAACGGTGTATTCACCGCTTTGTGCGCCTTCCATAAGCGCGCTGTGTGTCGCGTCAAAGTCTTGAGCTTCAAGAAGCGCGTCAATAAGGCGGTTAAAGTAAACGTTGTCAGTCAGTTCCTTAACAGCGCCCAGCATACCGCTTTTCAAAAGTGCCGTGGCGTAATTATCAAAATCGCGGTTAAGTGTTTGAACGGCTTCGGTAAGATAATCGCCACCGTCATAGCAATCCTTTATAGCGCTTTCAATCTTACCGGCAACCTTTGTTGCGCTATTGTCTGACAGGTTTGCGCCAACGCCGCCGCCAAGACTCATCCTAATATTAAGCGTTAACAAATCCTGCATACCGCCATCTAAAAGATTGCCTACGTTTTCTGAAAGGACTTCTGTAAGCGTTTTGGTTGTGCCGTCAGCGCGTTCAAAAAGGTCCATAACCCCTGCCATATTGACAGACGGGTTAACCGCCGCCGCCCTGAAAGCTGCTTTGAACGCATCCACTAATTGCTCGTTTTGGTCGTCTAACGAATGGTTAAACATAAGGTTACGGATATGGCTGTCGTACTCAAAATTATCGTCAAGCCTACCCGCAGCGATATCTTCAAGCATAAGCCCAGCCTTGCCGGGATATGCAAAATAAACGTCGTCTATATTATTTATTTTTGAAGCAAGCATCATATTAGCGCCGTCGAACAACAGCCCGGCGATAGTGCCAACGTCAACGGTAGAGCCTTCAAACTCAAACTTAAGCCCGTCAAGGGTGTTATAAAGCCCCACCACAACGATTGTTGCCGCAGGATTAATCGCGTGGATACCTTCAACGGCCTTAACGTAGTGTGTCATAAACCCTAAAAAGCCGTAAGCGTAAGCATTAACAACCTTTTTGGTGTTTTCCGCACCGAAAAGCTCCACAAGCGCGTTACTTGAAAGCTTACCGCCGGCATTTAGCGCCTTTTCAAGCGTTTCAAAAATAGTGTCGTATAAACCTTGCGTTTCTTCGGTTAACAGGGTTGAAACGTCAAAGCCGTAGTCTGTTGTATCGCCAAGCGTAACGCCAAACTTATCTTCAATAACCCTGCAGAGCGTTGACACCGTTTGTGAGCCAAAGTTGGCACTGCCGACCGACAAAATAATCTGGTCAGCAGTCATCACGTCAAGCTCTGTATTTTCGCGGTAGGTAACAAGCGCGGGGAAATTTTCCGCCGTGTAATTATCGCCGTTATAGGTTCTGTCAACAAGATATCTTAATTCTTCCGCGCGCATACCATTAAGCGTAACCTTATTATTAACGGTAAAGTTGCCGCTATTTAAGTATTCCTGCAAAAAGCTGTTATACGCGTTATCTCCGATACTGTCAGTTATGGCATACACAACCTTTGGCGCTGTGTCTTGAGCATAAGCCGCTTGGGGTTTAGCTTGCCACACGCCCAAAACGCCGCACACGGCAAAAAGCGCCGCAAATAAAACGGTTAACAATCCTTTTTTAGCCATAGCCATAAAACCATCCTTATATTTATTGGTAATGGGGCGCGCCGCGAAAACTTAAATACCGCCGCAAAGCCTTGCCCCAAGTATGTGCTTATACTTGATTATAACACATCTTCGCCTTGCTGTAAAGTGAATAATGAAAAAAGCAAGGCTTTGCCTTGCAAATGAAGAATGAAGAATGAAGAATGAAGAATTGTGGTAAACTTTTTGCCTTGCAAAAAGTCTTTAATAAATTAAAAAAGGCTCCCTTGTGTAAAGGGAGCTGGCTTTGACGAAGTCAAAGACTGAAGGATTGTAACGGCACAACCGCTTTGCGGTTGTGGAATGAAGAATGAAGAATGAAGAATGAAGAATTGTGGTAAACTTTTTGCCCTTGGCAAAAAGTCTTCAATAAATAAAAAAGGACAACCAAAACTTCCGTTATCGGAAGTTTTGGTGGTGAAAAACGTTTGACAAACTTCCGATAACGGAATATAATTATTATAATAAACAAACTTAAGGGGTGAATAAATGCGATTTGTTTCGGTTAGTGAAATTGCAAAAAAATGGAACGTAAGCGAAAGAATGGTGCGCAGCTATTGTGCGCAAGGGCGCGTGCCCGGTGCGTTTTTAACCGGCAAGACCTGGAACCTGCCTGAAGACGCCTTAAAGCCCGCGCGTGAAAGCTTCAGCCCCCCAGGCGCAAGCAAGCTGTTAACCGCATTAAAGGAGCAAAAGGAATTAAAGCTTAAAGGTGGGATATACCATAAAATACAGATTGAGCTTACGTATAGCTCCAACCACATTGAAGGCAGCACCCTGTCGCACGACCAAACGCGATATATTTTTGAAACCAACACGATTGGCATTGAATCGGCAGTAAACGTTGACGACGTTATTGAAACCGCAAACCATTTTAAGTGCGTTGACTATATTATTGACAACGCCTTAAAGCCCGTCACCCCGGCAATGATTAAAGCCCTGCACCTTATCCTTAAAAGCGGAACGAGCGATAGCCGAAAGTCCTGGTTTAACGTTGGCGATTACAAGAAAATACCAAACGAAGTCGGTGGCGTTGAAACCTGCCCCCCTGAAATGGTTAAGGAAGAAATCAACAGCCTGCTTGAGTGGTATAACAGCCTTGACGTAAAGGGCTTTGAGCAAATTTTGGCTTTCCATACGCGTTTTGAAGCTATCCACCCCTTTCAGGACGGAAACGGGCGCGTTGGCAGGCTTTTAATGTTTAAGGAATGTTTGGCAAATAACGTTGTGCCCTTTATCATTGACGAAGCCCACAAAATGTTTTATTACCGCGCTCTTAAGGAATGGGACAGGCAAAAAGGTTACTTGACCGACACCTGCTTGTCCTGTCAGGACCAGTTTAAGCTCTGGCTGGATTATTTTAAGATTGAATACTGATAAAAAAGCAGTTGTCCGCAAATTAATGACAACTGCTTTTTTGAATTAATATCTTTTACTTTCTCTATAAGTATAAAATTTTGTGTCCAAGGCAAATTTGCCACTGCTGGTGGCAAATTTGCTAAATCGCCATAGGTTACGTAAAATTTACGCATTCTAGCAAGGTTTCTTGGCTCGTTTGCCGTCCTTTTTAATCTAAGTCTAAATAATTAATTTTATAAACGGTTATGTCCTCTTTATTCACTTTGTATTTTAGTTGTAACACCAAAAATGCATATTGTTTTTGTACTATACTTTCAAGTTCCTCGCGAGATAAAATAGCACCTTCATATATATAACGGCCATCTTTAGCTTTATATTCTTCAGCCTTTTCTGCAATTTGCCGTTTTGTTAATTTTTCGATTTCTATTTTTATATCACAACCAAATTCCAATGCTTTATTGACCAATACACAATAACCATCTAATATCGTACTCTCAAATGACTCGATTGCAACCTTGTCTGATAAAGCATTTTTTGTTAATATTTGTTCAACATTTTGCTTTGCTATATTCGAGACATACAACGATTCTGCTTCTTTGATAGATTCTTCAAACGTTGACGGTGAAGCCAATTCTTTGTGAATATCACTTTTAATTTTTAATATTACTTGTTTGCTTATATGTTTGATTATAAAGTCAACATAATTTATAGCAGTACTATTGACCTCTATCATCATCTTTAAAACATTAGGTGCAACTTCGCTTAAATCAAAACCTCCAGTGTACCCCCACTCTTTACTTACAGTACCAACAACAGCTACTTCATACATTTTTGCAAGCTCATCTGTATCTATTAATTCTGTTTCAGCAACCAATTTATCAATTTTCTTTTTATGTAGTTCTCTAATAAAAGTTTCAAATCTTTGACTTTTTTTCTCGCTAATATTATAAAAATCAATTTTTTCACCTTTAACAAAGAACGTCACCAATTTTTGCATATATTCTATTGTAGACCGATCCTCTAATATTTGATCGCCCACATATAATAGAGTTTCATGAAACGCTGGATTTATTGACAGTAGCTTGTTGTAATCGTAAGTCCATACGGTATACGTAGAGAAAAGGTTTGCTAAAAGCCACATAACCCCATGCTTATCATCCATAATTACAAAATGAGCGTCAGAGTCATATATATTCATATCCCAATTATGCTCATTAAGCTTGTAAAAATATAGAAATTCTTCCACATTTAAAGTAAATTTCTGTAAAAATATAGAGTAAAGCGTAGCCCAAGATAATGTTTTTTGGCTCTCGATTACCGGATTATCTTTGATAAACTTTCTTATCCGTACCTTATATTTTTGAGTTACATAGCGTGCTGAATTATGTAAATATTCTAAATGTATGCTAGTTAGCGCAAATATGGTAGTTAGTGCACCTCCATCATTAAAACTATATTTCCACTGCGAGCAAACACGTTTTAATTCGTATGCAAAGCTTAAATCACCCGATGTTAAAGTAGCTGAAATCAATTTTATAGCTATTGACATTATAAAACGCTTATGCTCAACATTTTCATAATGATCAATAAATGGTAGTGAATCAAAAATTAAGTGTATCGTTTTAGTATGCGTCGATACAATTTTAGATGTACTAAACAATACTCTTGTAATTAAGTGTTGATAGTTCCATATTTCTTTATCAGTGAGTTGTATTATATCAAAATCTTTATTAAAAGAAAGTATATCTTTGATGTTTTTGACTACGCGATCCGCCCTTTTATCTCTAATATTTGCATCCAACTTAGCTAAATTGGAAGCGTAGTCGCAGTGTATTTCTATAAGCTTTATAAGTAAGCTTTTGTTATATTCTTTATTTTTACTGTCTTTGTATTTATTGTATAGTTCCTTAATAGTGTGCTTTTCAGTAATAAGATTAATAACAACCGTTTTTAAGTCTGACGGAATAACAACACCTGTCATTATTACTATTTTTAGCCTTTTCATGATAATGCGCAGTATAGTATTATCGTTATGACACATTATTGGCACTTCACTAATACAAATTATAAAACAAAAAGCGATAAGCAGTGTCAAGCAATATAAGCACGTAAAATATATTTCAAAAGTATATGCGATAACACTAATTACAGATAATGAAAGAGCAACAAGTATAATGCATAATATCGAAAAACGCATGCCGGTACGCAATTTTTCAAAATCTCTTCTTGTAATGCCATATATTTTTTCGTTTTGAAGCGATATAGAAATGCTAATCACCGAGACTATACAACAAGCAACTGAAATAATAATTTGACAAAGTATACCAATAAGGTCTCTATGATTATTATCATACTCCTCAACGAAAAACTTATTAGAAAAAATAAAAGATAGTATCCCTACAAATATTAGTACAATTAATGCCACTATAAAAGGTGCGTTTTTTAAGGCAAGCTTTTTCTTTGGTTTTTCCATATAGTCTATCTCCGCTTATAAAATAAAAATATCCACGCTTGAACATAGTATTACGTTTTTTTGCATTATATCATAAGATTTAAGTTTTTGCAACCTTATTATATAAATAAGGCGGCGGATAAATCCGTCGCCTTATGAGTTGTTTGTTTAAACACCATAGGTGTTGTTACAATCCGTTAAATTTTATAAAAATTTAGATTTTTATGAATTGGGGGGATTAGCCTACTAATTTATACAAGTAAATTGCTTGTTGACCAGTATAAGAGCTAGATTTATAGTAACGGAAACGATTTTGGTCAGATGCCTTATTGAATCTTAAATAAGCACCACCACTCACGATATTTACTGAACCATCACTATTTAAAGAAATCGTGTTGGTGTATTTTGTTGATGTACTTGATTTTAAGCCGTTAGCGTTACTTGTTTGACCAATATAGTAACCACTTGCACTAATAACATGACCATCAGCATCAATTGTAAAGCTTGCTGCATTGTTTGTTGTATCCAATGCTATTTCGTTATTATTAATTGTAACAGCAATCGTATTGCTTACAGCGTCAAGTGTTGTTAAACTACCATCGAAAGCAACCTTGCCAGCTTCGTAAACGATTAAGTATGTACCAGTCCAATCTGCTGGAGCAGAAGTTACTTTAACCCATTTTTGAGTTGATTTTACTTCAGTACAGCCTTCGTTTTGACATTTGCCAGTTGATTCGTTAAAATCGTGACCAAGTGCATCAATTGGTTTTGTATCTGCTACTTTACCGCAAACTGTGCAGTAATCTGTTTCCACGCCAGCTTCTGTACAAGTTGGAGCTTTTGTTTGTACATATTCACCACTTGGTGTATGACCAGTTTTTTCTTCACCTGCTACTCTATTTGTTATTTGACCACATAAGTTGCAAACGTCTGCTGTATAACCATCTTCTTCACAAGTTGGTGCTGATACAACTGTTGTGTTAATATGTTCACATTCATTTGAACCAGCGTAAACTATTTCGATAGATTTGATATAAATAGCTTTTGCAGAATTGTTTGCGTAGGTTAATGTTAATTCTTCACTAGAATTAATTTCAAAAGTATATTCAGTTGCTGTAGACGTAAGATTTTGTGTTGCTTTTACTGCGGTGCCAGCTTTAACAGTTAATGTAGCAACGATACTGCTTGCACCAGAAGTGTTTATTCTAATAGTTGATACAGTTTTTGTAGGTGTTGTTGTTAAAACAATTCCTGTTGCAGGGTTACCTGCTGAACCAATTTGCATACCCTTTGTGCCGTCAACATTTCCATAATACTCACTAGCTTTAAAAGTGATATTATAAGACCATACATCAAATGTACCGCTTGTAGAAGCTATATCATTTTTTGTTAATGTGTGTGAAACTGAATTACCTTCTTCAACAACAGGCTCAACTGTTATAGCTGCAAATGCGAATAAAGTATCGACTGACCAAAGTTCTATATGGAGTTCGTTGGCTGCTTCGTAAACAACAACCTTTTCAAGTGCGTCTGTGTCACCAATCCACATTGGGGCAGCAAAATGTACCCATTGCCAATCAGCGGTTTCGGTAACTTCGATAGCAGCTTCGTACTTGCCGTCAACTAAATCCCATTTCTTTTTAGCAGCAAGACCTGCTAATTCTTCTAAATCGGTAAAATAGCCTTTAACCGTTGCTTTTTTACCATCTTTAAGTGTAGCAACTGTGTAATCAATCCTATCTTTCTTAACGCCGTCTTCTTCAACAATATTAAAGTGTGCCATGCCGCCTTCAACGTCTTTGTAGCCGGAATTAATTGGTTTTTCTTGTGTACCACCTGACATATAAAGTCTGCCTGGTGCATAAACTGTTCTTCTTTGAAGTTGTGCTGCCGATCCCCAGAAATTAGCAGCGTCATCGGTACCCATTTTGTCTTTAACAAAACTTGTGTCTTTAATATAAACACCGTTATTATTATAGGTATTTAATAGACCTACTACTGCATCAGTGTTAGCATCAGCTTTAGCAAAGCTTGGTACTGCAGTGAAAACAGCAGCTAAAGTTAAGCAAATGCAAAGTGCAATGCTAATTAACTTTTTCATAAAAATCTCCTTTTGAAAAAAAATTTTTTAATGCCCAACGGGCACAATTTACCATCTATAGTGTAGCATAATATATTATAGGGTGGCAAGCCTTTTGGTATGAAAAAAACGCTTTTTGTCATAAATTGTTGTTTTTTTATAGTTGTGTAGTCATTCAAGGGGGTCCTGACGCTACAACCGCTTTGCGGTTGGTAGAATTAAGAATTAAGAATTAAGAATTGTGGTAAACTTTTTGCCTTTGGCAAAAAGTCTTTATCAAATTTAAATAAGGCCTTGTGTGCGTTGCACGCAAAGCCTTTTTTAATATAAGTTATTAAGAGTGGTGATTTTAGTTTTCTTTAGTGGTATTTATTGTTGAAACTAACAATTTTTTTAATTCGATACAATCATTTAAAAGTGAAAGACCGAGTTTTTCGTTTATGTATTCAGACGTGGTTAGTACTTTTAACCAATATATAGTTTCAACAGCTTCTTTTAAAGCAATGTGCATTTTTGCAATAAAATCTGCTCGGCTTTGCCCAAAGTTTGCTTCGTTTATATTTGCGCCGATTGACGTTCCACTACGCAAAACTTGTTTTGATAGTATAGTTTCTTTTTTTGTTTTTGTTAGATATTGATACAATTTAACAATACGTGTTGCAAAATTTAATGACTTTTCAATTAAAGCGTTTTCTTTCATAATACTACCCACCTTAAGTTAATTATATCACAAAATAACAACCTTTTCAATAATATTCAGGGGTTGCCGCGGAGCGGACAACTGACAATAATTCTTCATTCTTCATTCTTCATTTTTCATTAAAAAAAAGCTTTGCGGCGTCCCGCAAAGCTTTTTTGCTATAAATAATTTAATTATTTAATGATTGTAGCAACAACGCCTGAACCAACAGTTCTGCCACCTTCACGAATAGCGAAACGAAGACCTTCTTCGATAGCGATTGGTGTGATGAGTGAAACTTTGATTGTTACGTGGTCACCAGGCATAACCATTTCAACGCCTTCTGGAAGGTTGATTGTACCGGTAACGTCTGTTGTACGGAAATAGAATTGTGGTCTGTAGTTGTTGAAGAATGGTGTATGACGGCCACCTTCTTCTTTGGTTAATACGTAAACTTGACCAGTGAATTCTGTGTGTGGGTGGATTGAGTTTGGTTTAGCGATAACTTGACCACGTTCGATTGACTTTCTGTCAATACCACGGAGTAACGCACCAACGTTGTCACCAGCTTGTGCTTCGTCTAAAAGCTTACGGAACATTTCAAGACCGGTAATAACGGTTGTTGTTGATTTTTCTTTAAGACCAACGATTTCAGCTGGGTCACCAACGTGTGCTACACCACGTTCAACACGGCCTGTAGCAACTGTACCACGACCAGAAATTGTGAATACGTCTTCTACAGGAAGTAAGAATGGCTTTGAATCTTCACGTGCTGGTGTTGGGATATAGCTGTCGATAGCGTTCATAAGTTCAACGATGCATTGGCATTCTGGTGCTGCTAAAACTTCAGCATCTGAACAACCTGACGTTGCTTTTTCTAATGCTTTAACTGCTGAACCTTTGATGATTGGTGTATCGTCGCCTGGGAAATCATATTCGTTGAGAAGTTCTCTAACTTCCATTTCAACGAGTTCTAAAAGTTCTGGGTCGTCAACAAGGTCTGTCTTGTTTAAGAATACTGTGATGTATGGAACGCCTACTTGACGAGCGAGAAGGATGTGTTCACGTGTTTGTGGCATTGGACCGTCTGTTGCAGCAACTACTAAAATTGCGCCGTCCATTTGAGCAGCACCAGTGATCATGTTCTTAACGTAGTCAGCGTGGCCTGGGCAGTCAACGTGTGCATAGTGACGTGCGTCTGTTTGATATTCAACGTGTGCTGTGTTAATTGTAATACCACGTGCTTTTTCTTCTGGTGCTTTGTCGATTTCGTCATATCTCATCTTCGCAGCTTGGCCCTTGCAAGCCATAACCATAGTGATAGCAGCTGTTAATGTTGTTTTACCGTGGTCAACGTGACCGATTGTACCAACGTTTACGTGTGGTTTACTTCTGTCAAATTTTGACTTTGCCATAATTGTTTGTTTCCTCCGAATTTTTTAAAAATTAATTGTTTTATATTATTTATTATTTTATTTTTTAGCGCCTTTATATTAGCGCAAGATTTTTAATTAGTCGCCTGCCCTTGTGCCGATAATCTTTTCAGCAATGGACTTTGGTACTTCATTATAGTGTGAAAACTGCATTGTGTACTGTCCCCTACCTTGCGTTCTGGAACGTAAATCAGTTGCGTAACCGAACATATCCGATAATGGGATATTGCACTCGATAACCTTTGCGCCGTTTCTGTCGTCCGTGCCGATAATGTTGCCACGGCGGGATGATACGTCGCCCATTAAATCACCAAAATAATCGTCCGGGGTGATAATTTCAACCTTCATAATCGGCTCTAAAATAACAGGTTTTGCGTTCTTAACGCCGTCCTTAAAGGCCATTGAGCCTGCAATCTTAAATGCGATTTCTGATGAGTCGACTTCGTGATAGCTGCCGTCATATACGGTTGCTTTAAAGTCAACGACTTCATATCCGGCCAAAATACCGTTCTTTGCGGCTTCTTCGATACCACGGCGGACAGGGTCGATATATTCCTTGGGGATAGAGCCGCCTACCGTCTTGTCTTCAAAGACAAATCCGCTGCCTGGCTCTAAAGGTTCAAAGGTAACCTTACAATGGCCGTATTGGCCCTTACCGCCTGATTGGCGCTTGTACATACCTTCTGCATCGACGCTGTTTCGGAAAGTTTCGCGGTAGGCAACTTGCGGTTTACCAACCGTTGCTTCTACCTTAAATTCGCGAAGTAATCTGTCAACAATGATTTCTAAATGTAGCTCGCCCATACCGGCGATAATGGTTTGACCTGTTTCGTTATCCGTGTAGAACTTAAATGACGGGTCTTCTTCGGCAAGCTTTAATAATGAAAGCGTCATTTTGTCCTGACCGGCTTTGGTCTTTGGCTCAATGGCAACCCTGATAACTGGTTCGGGGAATTCCATTTGCTCCAAAATGATTTGTGCGCCTTCGTTGCAGAGCGTGTCGCCTGTTGCGGTGTCCTTTAAGCCCACGATTGCACAGATATCGCCTGCGCAGATTTCGGGGATTTCTTCACGGTGGTTTGCGTGCATAAGTAAAAGTCTTCCTACCCTTTCACGCTTACCCTTGGTGCTGTTGTACACGTATGAGCCTGAAGTTAGCTTACCTGAATAAACCCTGAAAAATGCAAGCTTACCAACGAACGGGTCGGTTACAATCTTGAACGCAAGACCTGCAAAAGGTTCTTCGTCAGATGACTTGCGGGTTTCTTCTTCTCCCTTTTTGTTAACGCCCACGATTGCAGGTACGTCAACAGGGCTTGGTAAAAACTCAACTATTGCGTCAAGTAAGCGTTGGATACCCTTGTTGCGGTAGCTTGAACCGCAAAGAACGGGTACAACGTTCATAGCAATCGTGGCTTTACGTAATGCGCGTTTTATTTCTTCAACGGTGAGTTCTTCGCCGTTTAAATACTTTTCAGTAAGCTCGTCTTCCTGTTCGGCGCAAAGCTCTACAAGTTGTTCTCTATAGAAATTAGCGTCGTCTAAATATTCTTCAGGAATATCCGTGATTTCGTTACCGCCAAGGTTATCGGTGTAAATAATTGCTTTTTGCTCAATTAAGTCGATAATACCCTTGAAGGTGTCTTCCTTACCGATAGGTAACGTTATTGGAATGGCGTTTGCACCCAATCTGTCGTGCATCATTTGGACAGCACCTAAAAAGTTCGCGCCGTTGATATCCATTTTATTAACGTATGCTATACGGGGAACGCGGTACTTATCGGCTTGACGCCAAACGGTTTCACTTTGGGGCTCTACGCCGCCTTTTGCACAGAAGGTTGCAACCGCGCCGTCTAAAATCCTTAAGGACCTTTCAACTTCTACGGTAAAGTCAACGTGGCCCGGGGTATCAATAATGTTGATACGGTTACCCTTCCAGAAACAAGTCGTTGCGGCTGACGTAATCGTTATGCCCCTTTCTTGTTCCTGAACCATCCAGTCCATCGTCGCAGCACCTTCGTGTACTTCGCCGAGTTTGTGTGTCTTGCCCGTAAAGAATAGAATGCGTTCACTTGTGGTTGTCTTGCCGGCGTCAATGTGCGCCATGATACCAATGTTTCTGGTATCCTTGAGTTCAACTTGTCTTGGCATTCTTTCTCCTTACTACCATCTAAAGTGTGCGAAAGCTCTGTTAGCTTCAGCCATTCTATGCATGTCTTCTTTTTTCTTAACTGCGCCGCCTGTGTTATTAGCTGCGTCTAAAAGTTCGTTTGCAAGACGTGCATACATGTCACGGTCACCACGCTTTCTTGCGTTTGCAACAATCCAGCGGATTGCTAAAGTTTGTCTTCTTTCTTCTCTGATTTCAATCGGGACTTGGTAGTTTGAACCACCAACACGTCTTGCCTTAACTTCAAGCTGTGGCTTAACGTTTTCTAAAGCTTGGTTGAAAACTTCCATAGCTTCTTTGCCCGTCTTTTCACTCATCATATTGAAAGCATCATATACGATGCCTTGTGCAATACCTTTCTTACCGTCAAGCATAACTTGGTTAACTAACTTTGTTACAACCTTGCTGCCGGTTAATGGATCAGGTAGCACGTCCCTTTTTGGGATTGAGCCTCTTCTTGGCATTTCTTTATTCTCCTTATTTTATTTTTGGGCACTGCCCAGTACAGCTATCGCACGCTTTATTATAATATTGATAAAGCAGCGAACCTTCTCCCTTTTTGGGGATACTGCCTACTTTGCTTCGGGCGTAATTGGTCAATATTCCGAATAAGTAGGTAACTTGTGTTTTGCGTAAGATTTAACTATTTAGGTCTCTTTGCGCCGTATTTTGAACGTGCTTGTCTGCGTTTTGCAACGCCTGCTGTATCTAACGTACCGCGAATGATGTGATATCTAACACCAGGTAAGTCTCTTACCTTACCACCGCGAACAAGTACAGAGCTGTGCTCTTGAAGATTGTGACCTTCGCCTGGAATGTAAATTGTACCTTCTTGCTTGTTGGTCAATCTTACCCTTGCAATCTTGCGCATAGCCGAGTTAGGCTTCTTTGGTGACGTTGTGGTTACTGAAAGGCATACGCCACGTCTTTGTGGACAGCTATCCAGGATAGGTGCTTTGCTCTTTTCAGTGCCTGTGTGTCTACCATGCTTGATGATTTGGTTGATTGTTGGCATGTTTTACCTCCTTTTAATATTTCGGAATATTCTGACCGCAACCCCCAAAAATTAAGGATTACGTAAGAAACTTTTTTGGTTGCGTTTTTGCACGCAAAAATCGGTCAATACTCTGACCCCACCGTTGATTTTATCATTTTTTAATTTATTAGTCAAATAAAATTTAGTCATTTATGCACTATTTTATACACTTGTGACTTTGCAAGCGGCGTTTTTTTATAAATTCCACAGCTTAAGGCACTTTTGCCTGCCTTAAGCCGTGTTTTTATTGTTAATTATTAAGCTGTGGGTTCAAAAGCTTGTAATCTTTTACGCCCGTGCCTGCAGGAATAAGCTTACCAATGATTACGTTTTCTTTAAGACCTAATAACGGGTCAATCTTATTCTTGATAGCAGCTTCGGTAAGCACCCTTGCGGTTTCCTGGAAGGACGCAGCTGATAAGAAGCTTTCGGTTGCGAGTGACGCTTTAGTGATACCTAAAAGCACTCTCTTAACCGTTGCAGGTCTGCCGCCTTGTTCCATAACCTTTGCGTTCTGGTCTTCAAAGTAAGTGATATCGACCATTTCGCCAGGTAACATATCCGTGTCGCCACAGTTTTCAACGCGAACCTTACGGAGCATTTGACGTACGATAATTTCAACGTGCTTGTCGTTGATTTCTACGCCTTGTGCGCGGTAAACGGATTGTACTTCGTGTAAGATATAGTCTTGTACGCCCTTTACACCACGCGTTCTTAAAATGTCTTGTGGGTAAACTGAACCGGTTGTAAGCTCGTCACCGGGGTTAACAAGGTCGCCGTCTTTTACGCGGAGCGTTGCCGTGAACGGAATTGTGTAATCCCTTGTTGATTCCTTGCCGCCGCCTTCGCCCTTAACGATAACGTGGCGTAAGCTGTCTTCGCTGTCGGTTGCTTCGATAATCCTTGCAATACCCGTGTTTTCGCAGACGATTGCCTGGCCCTTTGGCTTACGCGCTTCGAAAAGCTCTTCGATTCTCGGCAAACCTGCCGTGATGTCTTGGTCAGACGCGATACCGCCCGTGTGGAAGGTTCTCATGGTAAGCTGTGTACCAGGTTCACCGATTGATTGGGCTGCGATAATACCAACTGCTTCGCCCGTGTTAACAGGTAAGTTGTTTGACATGTTCTTGCCGTAGCATTTTGCGCAGATACCGTTTCTTGAACGGCAGGTGAATACGCTTCTGATAAGAACCTTTTCAATGCCTGCGTTAACGATTTCTTTAGCCTGCTCTTCACTGATCATTGAATCTGCTTCAACGATAACTTCGCCAGCTCTTTCGTGGCCTTCAGGATAGCAAACAGCATCGATTGTGAATCTGCCGGCAAGTCTGTCTTCCAAGGATTCGATTTCCTTCTTCTTGCCGCCTTCGATACTTGTAATGCTCGTAATCCAAACACCCTTTGGCTTTTCGCCCGTGCCTTCAAAGCAGTCTTCTTCCCTGACGATAACGTTGTGTGATACGTCAACCAAACGTCTTGTCAAGTAACCGGAGTCAGCCGTCTTTAAAGCCGTGTCGGCAAGACCTTTACGACCACCGTGTGAAGAAATAAAGTATTCAAGTGCCGTTAAGCCTTCCCTGAAGCATGACTTAACCGGGATTTCAATAGTTTTACCGTTCGGGTCGCTCATAAGACCACGCATACCTACAAGCTGCTTAACCTGGTCTTTTGAACCACGCGCACCCGAGTCAACCATCATTTGGATTGGGTTGAACTTATCAAGTGATTTTGGAATTTCTTCAGAAATATCGTCCGTTGCTTTTGTCCAAAGGTCAACGACCTTTTTGTATCTTTCGTCTTCTGTGAGCAAGCCGCGTGAGTGGAGCTTTTCTACCCTTAAAACTTCCTTTTCAGCGTTTTCAAGGATTGCTTCCTTCTTGTCAGGAATATGCATATCGAAAGCACTTGTCGTGAGCGCTGCGATTGTTGAATACTTGTAGCCTAAAGCCTTTATGCTGTCAAGTGCTTCAGCTGCAAGCGGTGAACCGCCCGTTTTAAAGCATGCGTTAACGATTTTCTTAAGGTCACCCTTCTTAACAAGGTGATTTACTTCTAAATTGCAATAGTCTTCTTCGCAATTTCTTGAAGTTAGGCCAATGTTTTGCGGAATTGCGTCGTTGAAGATAATCCTACCGCAAGTGGTTTTGATAATTTTGGATACTGTGTGACCGTCTTCAAAGGTATGCGTGCGGCGAACGAAAATTTCGTCCTGAAGCGATAATTGCTTGGTTTGATATGCCATAACCGCTTCTTCCGGCGTGTAAATACCTGCTTTGTATTCAACGCCTTCAGTATCTTCTGCAAAGTGGTCGTTATATTTTTTACCGTGTTCGCGGCGAACGAGCGTCAAGTAGTAGCAGCCAAGTACCATGTCTTGGGTTGGTGCCATTACAGGCTTACCGTCTGAAAGCTTTAAAATGTTGTTTGATGAAAGCATCAAGAATCTTGCTTCAGCTTGAGCTTCGATTGATAACGGTACGTGTACAGCCATTTGGTCGCCGTCGAAGTCGGCGTTGAACGCGCTACATACGAGTGGGTGAAGCTTAATTGCTCTACCTTCGATAAGAACGGGCTCAAACGCTTGGATTGATAAACGGTGGAGTGTTGGCGCACGGTTTAAAAGTACCGGGTGATCCTTGATAACGTTTTCCAGGATTTCCCAAACGCATGGCTTCATTCTTTCAACCGTACGTTTTGCGCTCTTAATGTTGTGGCATTGGTTGCTTTCAACAAGCTTTTTCATTACGAAAGGCTTGAAAAGCTCGATTGCCATTTCCTTTGGTAAGCCGCATTGGTAAAGCTTAAGCTCCGGACCAACGACGATAACTGAACGGCCTGAATAGTCAACACGCTTACCTAAAAGGTTTTGACGGAAACGGCCTTGCTTACCCTTGAGCATGCCTGATAATGACTTAAGGTCACGGTTACCGGCACCTGAAACGGCTTTGCCACGTCTGCCGTTGTCGATAAGCGCGTCAACGGCTTCTTGAAGCATTCTCTTTTCGTTTCTGATAATGATATCTGGCGCACCAAGCTCCATAAGCTTTCTTAAACGGTTGTTACGGTTGATAACCCTGCGGTATAAGTCGTTTAAGTCGCTCGTTGCAAATCTGCCGCCTTCCAGCGGTACCATTGGGCGAAGTTCTGGTGGGATTACGGGGATAACGTCCAAAATCATCCATTCAGGACGGTTACCGCTGCGACGGAAAGCTTCGATAATGTCAATTCTCTTAACGGCTTTTGTTCTCTTTTGACCGGAGTTCGTGTCGTTAATGATTTTGCGTACTTCTTCAGCTTCCTTGTCTAAATCGACAGCCATTAAAAGTTCTTTAATGGCTTCAGCGCCCATGCCCGCTTTAAATGAGCCAACGCCGTATTTGTCGATTGCGTCAAGATATTCTTTATCGTTGATAACTTGTTTATATGCAAATTCAGTTGTACCCGGGTCTAAAACGACGAAGCAAGCAAAGTATAAAACTTGTTCCAGGTGCTTTGGACTCATATCAAGGATTAAACCAATCCTTGAAGGTACACCGCGGAAATACCAAATGTGTGAAACAGGTGCGGCAAGCTCAATGTGACCCATACGTTCACGTCTTACCTTTGAGCGGGTAACTTCTACGCCGCATTTGTCGCAGATAACGCCTTTATAACGTATTCTTTTATATTTTCCGCAATGGCATTCCCAGTCCTTGGTAGGCCCGAAAATCTTTTCGCAGAATAACCCGTCTCTTTCCGGTTTTTGGGTGCGGTAGTTAATGGTTTCCGGCTTCGTTACTTCGCCGTAAGACCAGCCCCTGATTTTTTCGGGGGAAGCTACGCCAATCTGAATAGCGTCGAAATTGTTAAGTTCAAACATATTCTACCTCCCTATAAATTAGTCGTCGAAATCATCGAAATCGTCATCTAAAAGATCAAGATTGTCAAGGTTTTCAAGGTCGTCATAGTCGTCGTCAAGTAAGTCGCCTGCGTCAAAGCCGTCAAGATCTTCATCATCAAGTGATAATTCTTCGTCAAAGATAGAATCGTCTTGTTCGTCTTCAATAAAGCCTTCGTCCATGTCGTCAACAATATCAACCCTAACGTGTTCTTCTCTTTCGATAGCAGGTGCTCTTTCATCGACTTCGTCGTTTTCAAGCTCTTTGAGTGAAATTTCATCGCCCGTTTCGGTTAATACCTTCATGTCCAAGCCGAGTGATTGTAATTCCTTTAAAAGAACCTTAAATGACGCAGGAATACCTGGTTCAGAGTTGTCGTCGCCCTTGTTTACGATTGAGTCGTAAGTTTTTCTTCTACCTACGATATCGTCCGACTTAACTGTTAAAATTTCTTGTAAAATGTGTGCAGCGCCGTATGCTTCAAGCGCCCAAACTTCCATTTCACCAAAACGTTGACCGCCGAACTGTGCCTTGCCCCCTAAAGGTTGTTGGGTAACAAGTGAGTAAGGACCGGTTGACCTTGCGTGGATCTTATCGTCAACAAGGTGGTGGAGCTTAATCATATACATTTGACCAACCGTAACGCGGTTTTCAAACGGTTCGCCCGTTCTGCCGTCGTAAAGCTGAATCTTGCCGTCAACTTCGCCGTCCGGGTTAACGATTTGGTTTTCTTTTAATAATGCTTCAATTTCAGCACCCGTTGCGCCGTCAAATACAGGGGTTGCAATCTTCCAACCAAGCTGCTTACATACAAGGCCCAAGTGAACTTCAAGCACCTGACCAATGTTCATACGCGAAGGAACGCCCAATGGGTTTAATACGATTTGTAACGGTGTACCGTCTGCAAGGAAAGGCATATCGTATTCAGGTAATACCCTTGAAATAACGCCCTTGTTACCGTGGCGGCCGGCCATCTTATCGCCTACTGAAATCTTACGTTTTTGTGCAATATAAACTCTGACGAGCTTGTTAACGCCCGGTGCAAGTTCATCTTTGTTTGCCCTTGTGAATACTTTAACGTCAACGACAACACCGCTTTCGCCGTGTGGTACGCGGAGTGAAGTATCCCTTACCTCCCTTGCCTTTTCACCGAAGATTGCGCGAAGTAAGCGTTCTTCAGGCGTAAGCTCGGTTTCGCCCTTTGGCGTAACCTTACCGACAAGGATATCGCCGCTCATAACTTCTGCGCCGATACGGATAATACCGTCTTCGTCAAGGTCCTTGAGCGCGTCTTCGCCCACGTTAGGAATTTCACGCGTGATTTCTTCTTCACCAAGCTTGGTGTCGCGTGCTTCCGTTTCGTGCTTTTCAATATGGATAGACGTAAATATGTCGTCTTTTACGAGTTGTTCTGAAAGTAAAATAGCGTCTTCGTAGTTATAGCCTTCCCAAGTCATGAACCCGATAAGGATATTTCTGCCGAGTGCTAATTCGCCGTCGTTAGTTGCAGGGCCGTCAGCGATAATGTCGCCTGCTTTAACCCTGTCGCCAACGTTAACGATTGGGCGTTGGTTGATACAAGTACCTTGGTTTGAACGTTGGAACTTGCTTAACGTATATGAGTGTTCAACACCTTCGTCGTCAACGATAACGATTGTATCGCCTGAAGAAACCTTAACCGTACCTGCTTCTTTAGCGATAACCATTACGCCCGAGTCGTAAGCGATTTTTGCTTCGATACCCGTACCAACGATTGCGTTTTCTGGCTTTAATAACGGAACGGCTTGACGTTGCATGTTAGAGCCCATGAGCGTTCTGTGCGTGTCGTCGCTTTCAAGGAACGGAATAAGCGCTGTAGCAACTGATACAAGCTGTTTTGGTGATACGTCCATAAGGTCAATGTGTGAACGTTCAACTTCGGTGATTTCTTCCTGACGGCGGCAAGAGATACGTTCGTTAATGAATCTGTTTTCATCGTCTAACGGTTCGTTTGCCTGTGCAACGATAAATTCGTCTTCTTCGTCAGCGGTTAAATATCTGACTTCGTCAGTAACAACGCCCGTTTTCTTATCAACAACGCGGTAAGGCGCTTCAATAAAGCCGTATTCGTTAACTTTAGCGTAGGTTGAAAGTGAAGAAATAAGACCAATGTTCTGACCTTCAGGTGTTTCGATAGGACAGAGTCTGCCGTAGTGCGTGTAGTGAACGTCACGTACTTCAAACGTTGCTCTTTCTCTGTTTAAACCGCCCGGGCCTAATGCAGAAAGCTTACGCTTGTGGGTTAATTCGGCGATTGGGTTTGTTTGGTCCATAAATTGTGAAAGCTGTGATGAACCAAGGAATTCCTTAATCGCAGAATTTACAGGACGGATATTGATAAGACCTTGTGGGGTTACTTCCTTCGGGTCTTGTGTTGACATTCTTTCCTTGATAAGTCTTTCAAGCCTTGCAATACCGATTCTGAATTGGTTTTGTAAAAGCTCACCAACGGAACGAACACGGCGGTTGCCCAAGTGGTCGATATTGTCAAGCGTACCAATGCCGTAGCAAAGGTCAAGGTTAATAGAAACTGAAGCAATAATATCGTCAACCGTGATATGCTTGTGGTTGAGAACTGACATTAAAGGCTTAACTGACTTTTTCTGTTCAGCGTTTAACTTTTCAGGAACGCCGTTTTCAATGATTGTGAAGAATTCAACGCAGGCTTCAACGAATTTTCTTCTTTGTTCTCTGCGTTTTTCAGCGTTTTTCTTGGTTTCAGGCTTTTCTTCACCCTTAACGTCGTAAACTTCTTCTGTATAGTAAAGCGCGTTGATTTGGTCGGTGAGTGCTTCAGCAGCTTCTTCAACGCCTAATTCTTTTGCTTTTTGGTTAACGATTTCAGCAAACTTTAAAGACGGATAGTGGATTGTGTCGATAAGACCGAAAGCCCTTGCGTTTAAGCCTGTAACTGCTTTGAAGCTTACAGTGTTGTTAGCAATGATTCTGTGCTTTTGACCGCCAACTAAAACGTCAACCCTGTTAATACCTGCGTCGCGAAGCTCAAGCGCCTTTTCACGCGTGATAACTTCGCCTGCGGTTGCTAAAACTTCGCCGTCTTCGCTGATAATGTCTTCAGCAAGGGTTTGTCCAACGATACGTGCAGCTAAATTTAAGCGTTTGTTGAACTTGTATCTGCCAACTCTTGCTAAATCGTATCTTCTTGCGTCAAAGAAGGTATTGCGAAGGTTAATCTTAACGGCTTCGTCATTAGGAACTTCGCCCGGGCGAAGACGTCTGTAAAGCTCGTAAAGACCTTCCTTAACCGTCTTTGTGTTGTCCTTTGCAAGGGTTGCTTCAATATATTGGTCGTTACCGAATAAATCGGAAATGTCCTTATTTGTTTCAAAACCTAAAGCGCGGAGCAAAATAGACGCTTGCAATTTACGCGTCCTGTCAACCTTTACCCAAAGAACCTTTTGGTTGTCCTGTTCAAGCTCAAGCCAAGCGCCGCGGTTAGGGATAACCGTGGTGTTATAAAGCTTTTTACCCGATTTATCAAATTCAAAATCGTTGTAAACGCCCGGTGAACGAACAAGTTGAGAAACGATAACCCTTTCTGCACCGTTGATAATGAAAGAGCCGTTATCGGTCATCTTGGGCATATCACCCATGAATACGTCCTGGTTGATAACTTCGCCCGTGATTTTATTAACCAAACGAACGTTAACCCTTAAAGGAATAGCGTAGGTTGCGTCGCGTTCACGGCACTCTTTTTCGCTATACTTTGGGCTGTCGATTAATCTATGGTCTAAAAAATAAAGTTCAAAGCGGTCAGAAAAGTCGGTAATCGGTGAGAAGTCTTCAAAAACTTCTGCGATACCTTCATCGATAAACGCCCTGTAGGAATCTTTTTGAACTTCTACAAGATTTGGGACTTCTTGTGGTCCTTTAATGCGTGAAAAGGTTTTCCTTTCAACGTTGCCGAATTTTTCTGACGGTAAATTTCTTGTCATTAACTTCCGCTCCTTTTTTTGAAAAAATGCTGCTTTGTCGTTGCTTTTTGCCACAATATGTTGTATAATTAGTCCAGCCACACCACAATTAGCACGATTTGTGTCGAAATATGGCTTTTAACGGTGTTATAGGGGCACTTATTGCTAAAAAATGCCACTAAAAAATAGACTTAACCACAATGCGGCTATTATAACCTGTTGATTGTACCCAAAATCGGCGGCGTTGTCAAGCGTTTTTTGGTAATTTTTGTTAATTTAATATAAATTTTTTAAAATTTATTTTATATATTATTAATATAAGCGCGATATGGGCGTGTGGCGCGGCGCGTAAATTACAATTTGTGCGCGGGCGGTTTTGGGCAATTTTAACAACAATTTTTGCCCGTTTAAAAAAATTTTTTCTGCTTTGAAGGTGGTTATGAGAATCGATAAATTTTTAAAGGTTTCAAGGATACTTAAACGCCGCACGGTGGCTTCCGATGCGTGTAAGGGCGGCAAGGTAAGCGTTTTCGGTAAAGACGTAAAGCCAAGCTATACCCTAAAGGTTGGGGACGAAGTTGAAATCCGCTTTGGCAGCGGTGCGGTTAAGTTCAGGGTATTAGAGCTTAAAGAAAGCGTCAAAAAGGAAGACGCCCAAAAAATGTACGAAATTATCGCTTAATTGAAACTTGTTTTTTTGTAGGGACTTATGAACGTTGCAATTATTACCGCGGCAGGAAGCGGCACCCGCGCAAAATTTAATTACAATAAGATTTTCGCAAGGCTTGACGACGATTTTAGCGTGATAGAACGCACCGTCCAAAGCTTTTTAGCCGTGCCCGAAATTGATAAAATTCTTATAACGGCAAACTTTGCGGATTTTTATATCTTTCAAGACCTGTTTAAAAGGTTTGAAGACAAGGTGGAAATTGTCGCCGGCGGTAAAACGCGGCAGGAATCTGTTTATAACGCGCTTTTATCTTGCAGGTGCGATTACGTTTTAATCCACGACGGCGCAAGACCCTTTGTTACACCGGAACTCATAAAAAAGTGCCTGTATAAGGCGATTAACGATAATTCTTGCGTGCCGACAACACCGCTTGGCGACACCATCGGCAGGGTTGAAAACGGACAAATCAGCTATACAACCCGCGCTGATTTTTTAAGCTTACAAACACCGCAGGCTTTTAAATACGACCAGATTTTTAAAGCACACACCTTGGCTAAAGACGAGCAAGGCTTTACAGACGATTGCGGTATTTATTGCAGATATATAGGTCCTTGCAGCTTTGTTGAAGGTGAACGCGAAAACGTAAAGCTGACGTACCCTGAAGATTTTAAGCCTTCAACACGCGTTGGCACGGGCTTTGATTTGCATAAGCTTGTTGAAGGGCGCAAATTAGTGCTTGGCGGGGTTGAAATCCCACATAATAAAGGGCTTTTAGGCCATAGCGACGCTGATGCCGTTATCCACGCACTTATGGATTCTATTCTTTCTGCTTGTGGGCTAAAGGATATTGGCTATTACTTCCCTGATACCGACCAAAAATATAAGGATATTTCAAGCCTTGTTTTACTTAATAACGTGTATGAACTTATCAAAAAACAGGGCTATAGGTTGATTAACGCATCAATTTGCATTATGGCTGAAAGACCAAAGCTATCACCTTACGTTGATCAAATGAAGCAAAATATCGCCTATGTTTTACACACAAATCTAGCGCACATCGGCATAACCTGCACCACGTTAGAAGGCCTAGGGATTGTCGGCCGTGAAGAAGGCATTGCCTGCAGGGTCTACTGCTTGGTTGAAAAAGCAAGATAAACAAAAAGCACGCTAAACCGCGTGCTTTTTTTAATGAAGAATTAATAATGAAGTCGCGCAGGCGTCCGCCCCCGCTTATGAATAATTGCGGTAAACTTTTTGCTTTGCAAAAAGTCTTTATAAATTTAAAAAGGCTCCCTTGTGTAAAGGGAGCTGGATTTGACGAAGTCAAAGACTGAAGGATTGTAAATACTAACAAATTTATTAACAACGTTTTACTTAAGTTATCTTGAAACTCAAGGGGGTCCTGACGGCGTTTGCCTACGGCAAAGCCTCAGGATGACAACGTTTTTGAATTAGCTAACAACGTTTTTTACAACGTCTCGCCCTAAGCGAGCGTTTGAAACAACTTGTTAGCCATACCAACACACCAACTTTTTTATCAATTAACCGCCCTATAGCCCCACTTTTAGTAATGGGTACAAAAAATTTTACTTTAAAGTCTTGACAAATTTTTGTTTGTGTTTTAACATATTTATATGGCAAATTTAAACGATTACAACTGGTACGTAGGGCAAAGCTTATTAAACTGCCAACGCATTGAGCACGACGTAAAGATTATTTACGCCGCAATGCAGCAAGGCGATTTTAAAAATAATCTTGCCGCCGCTGCCGATATTACCCTTGCCGACTGCATTAACGGGCTTAAGGATTTACAAAAGGATATTGACCCGCCGATTTTTGACAAAAGCGACTTTAACCTTTTGCGCGACATTAAAAGCATGCGTAACTGGCTTGCACACAGGTGCTACGTTGACTTTTTATACGTTGGTGAGCAAAACCTTGATAGTCGTATGCAAGACTGCTTTGACAAGGTTAAAGCCTTTTGCGATAAAACGACAACGTTTTCAGCCGTGGTCGAAAAGGCGCGTTTTTATATCCTTAAAAAGTTTAATAGAATTTAATAATACAAAAACAGGCAGTTTTTTATCAAATTGCCTGTTTTTAATTTGTTTTGAACCATTTTTTTGCTAACTTTTTTTGTAAATTTTTAGAAATTTTTAAAAAAAGCGTAAAAATGGGGTTAAAAAACTTTACAAACTTTTTTTAATTGTGTAATATATCACACGTTAAGTCCCTTATTTAGGGCTGACAATTAATTAGCTCATCATTTTCCCCCTTATCATATATTTTTCAAGACAGGTGGCAGTTTGCGTTATATGTGAACTGTCATTTGTTTTTTTTATGCAAAAAGTTTACCAAAATTTTAATTCTTGATTCTTCACTAAAAAAAGCTTGGGTAGCCCCAAGCTTTTTTGTCAGTTATCACTAAAAAAGCTTGGGGCTACCCAAGCTTTTTTGTCAGTTATCACTAACCATATTCTTTTCAAATAATAAAAATGCCGACAAAACGCTTATAACGGTATATATACCAATAACCAAAAGACCAAGATAAGCCACTTTGTCAAATATAAAAACTGCACCTAACGCGTTTTTTGCCCCACAAACTACCCTTCCAATATAAACTGACGGATAAAACGGGATTACGCGGCAGATAGTTTCAAAGCCACCCATCATATCAAGTGGCATCCAGCAGCCCCCAAGAACGCCCGCAACCGAAATCAATATTGAGCATATCCCCGGTGCAGCCTTATCGTTAAACGCCGTACCGATTAAGATACCGGCAAAAACAAAAAACACAAGTATTGGCATTTGGCTTACAAACAGCAATAAAACCCTGCCAAAGCCCACAAAGACTTGCTTTGTAATAAGCGCAACAACGCCACCTGCCAAAATACAAACTATACTCTGGCATACCCCGATAATAAGACCTACTATAGCGTAGCCTAAAACAAAGTCTTTAGCGCGCATGGGGGACGAGTACAGCCTTTTTAAGAAAAAGGTTTGTCTGTCCTTTGACACGATAAGCGCCATAAGCAGCATTGCAAAGGTGTAAGAAAACATTATTATCCCGGGCAATAGCGATTTAAGCTCAAAAACGGGCGTACTGCCGTTTGTGTAATTATTGATAATCTGAAACAGCGCAAGCATTACTATCGGGAAGCCCAAGCAAAAAACGTATAGCAAGGGGTCGCGCAACAGCTCTTTCAGGTTGCGCTTGCAAAAATTGATTGTTTTAGCCATAATTATCACCTAAAAGCGCAACGAAAGCGTCTTCAAAGCTTTTACTTTGGGTTAACTGCTTAAAGTAATCAACCGTGCCAACGCCAACGAGCGCCCCTTTTGATAAAATTGCAACGCGGTCACATAAATGCTCGATTTCTTCAAGGTAATGTGACGTAAGTATTATCGTGATTTTGCCCTTTAAGTCGGTTATTATCCGCCAAAGCTCACGGCGCGCCAAAACGTCAAGCCCCAAGGTAGGCTCGTCTAAAAACAGAATCTTGGGCTTTGATATAAGCGCAATCGCAATGGAAAGCCTTCTTTTATACCCGCCAGACAGGGTTTTGGCTTTTTGGTTTAATAAATCGTTTAATTTAAAGATATCAACAATTTCTTGTATATCTTCTTGGTTACTTTTGCCGTAAATACTTGCAAAAAAGTCTAAATTTTCCTTTACGGTGAGATTTAAGGCAACTGCGCTTTCCTGGGGCGAAAAATCAATGATTTGCTTAATGCTGTCAATTTGGGTGTCCAATGAAAGCCCGTCAACAATAGCCGTACCCCCACTTTTTTGGGTAAGCCCGCACAAAATTTTAATAAGCGTTGTTTTACCCGCGCCGTTTACGCCTAACAGCCCAAAAAGCTCACCCTTATCAACACTAAAGCTCACACCCCTTAAGGCGTGGGTTTTTTTGTAATACTTTTTAAGATTGTCTATCGTGATTATGCTCAAAACTTTACCCCTTTAACCTAAAATTTTGTCGGTTAATTCTTCAACCATATCGGCTTTAATTATTGCTATGCCCCTTTTTTTGTCACATAAAACCAAAACCGAATCACCTGGGTTTATGTCGAACATCTGCCTTGCTTCCTTCGGAATTACAATTTGACCCTTTTCGCCAACCTTGCAAACGCCAATATATTTATTCTTTTCCATAATAAGCTCCTTATTTTTAGTGGGTTTTGTTATACTTTTCATACTTATTATACTGCAATTAAGCCAAAACGTCAACAAAAAAACGATTTATAACGAAAAAAGCAAGGGCAAAAACCCTTGCTTTTTGATTAGCTTGTGTAGACTTTCTGCTATAATTTATTCTTTTGCCCCGAAAACGTTCTTTTTTTAGTGAAAAGTAAAGAGTAGTGAGTTGAAGGTTATGGCAAACTTTTTGCCGAAACGTCTCACCCTATGGTGACAACGTTTTTAACAACACTTACCCAAAGTTTTTTTTAAATTTACTTAAGACTTTTTGCCAAAGGCAAAAAGTTTACCACAATTCTTCATTATTCATTATTCATTATTCATTAAAAAAGGCTTTGCGACAAAATCTCGCAAAGCACTTTTTTACATTATTTTCTCAATATGCTCTTTAAAAGCTTTTTCCACCTTATTATTTATTTCAACAAGGGTGTTTCCGTCAATTTTTAGCACGCCGTCATAGGTGAAAATGCCGTTGTCTTCGTCTTCAACGTCGGTTAGCTGTGTATAAACGGTTGCCGACAAGCCTTGCGTTTTTATTAACGGCACGACTTCGTTATAGTATAAATTTTTGTAAGCCTTTGTCAACGCGTCAGCATTTTTAAAGCGTTTGTAGCCAAACTTTTTGGGTGAAGACTCATGCCCTGCAACGCGCAGCGAATACCCGCCGAATTCCGAAAGGGTTAAAACGCGCTTGCCGTCAGATTTCGGTCTTGCTTTTCTAAAGTAAATATGGCGGCTGTTTGTGTCGCCCGCGCCTTTGTCAATCCAGCCGCTGGCGTGGTCGTAAAGCCTAGTACTATCCTTTTGTGACAATAAATTGTAGTTTTTAACTGCGTCAAACTGCCCCCAGCCTTCGTTAAAAGGCGTGTATAATTGTAGTGAAACACAGTTGAAAAGTCGGTCTATAAGCCGATTAGCTTCCAAAACGTACTGCTCGCGTGAGCGCGGGTCTGCGCGCTTCATTAATTTATAGTTGGTGTCTTTTAGCTTAAGTCGGATAAACGGCATTATCGCAATTCTAACGGGAGAATATTTAGCACCGCCGTTTATCATATCCTGCCAAACGACCATACCCAATATATCGCAATAATAATACCATAAGTCGGGCTCAACCTTAATGTGCTTTCTTAACATATTGTAGCCAAGGCTTTTAACTTGTGACACCTGCTCATATAAAACCTTGTTTGACTTTGGTGTATAAAACCCGTCGGGGAAGTAGCCTTGGTCCAAAAGCCCGTTTAAAAAGATAGGCTCGTTGTTGATTGCAAAGTAATATTTTTCGCCGATTTTAACCTTACTGAACTTTCTTAACCCAAAGTAACTTTCAACCGCGTCGTTGCCGTAATTAAACTTGATTGGATAAAGCTGTGGGTCGTTTGGTGACCAGGGCTTTAAGCCTTTTAAGTCAATAACCACCTTGTTTTTATCGGTTTGACCTTCTTTAACTATCTGATTTTGGTCGATAACCGACACATAGACCGACTTTTGTGGGTCAGTGGTGTCAAAGGTCACGGTTAAGGTTTGATTGTCAAAATTGGGATAAAGCTTAAAGCCCTTGATATAATCGGTCGGTACAGATTCAATCCAGACGGGCTGCCAGATACCCGACGTTGCCGTGTACCAGATACCGCCGCGCTTATAGGTTTGCTTGCCCCTGCCGTAAATTGGTGAGTCTGCATCGTCAGTAACAAGGATATAAAGGTGGTTTTCGCCTTCAACAATATTTTCAAGCTCAACCGAAAAGCTGTTATACCCATCGTTATGCTCAAACAATAATTTGCCGTTAAGATAAATTTTAGCGCATTGGTCTATCGCACCAACGTTTAAAATAACCCTGCCCCTATTAAAGCCCTGCGGCAATGCGAAGTGTTTTGATAAATGTAAAAACTCATCCTTTTTAAGCTGACGGTTCACGCCCGACAACTTTGATTCTGGGCAAAACGGAACTAAAATTTTACCGTCAAAACTAACTAAAAGGTCGCTTGTTTTTGTAATAGCATAATCCCACTCACCGCAAAGATTAAAAAAGCTTTGGCGCTTTAGCTGTGGGCGTGGGTATTCACTAAAGAATCCGTTTTCAATAAATTCCGGCTTAAAAATCATTTTTTATCACCTGTTTGTTTTAAAAATATAGCGTTAATCGGCTTATACGCCGACTTTTTTGTTTTTAGTCAAAAATAAAAAGAACAGATATAAAAATCTGTTTCTTTCTATTTTATATAAAGCTTTGGCTTAATCGCCGTTCTTTTCGTTAATCATACTCTTAACCTTCATAAGTCTTGTTAAGGCTGACCTTTCGTCTTCGCCAAGCTTTGAAGTAATATAGTGAATGGTTTCTTCAAGCTGCGGTATCATAACGTATTCAAGCGCGTTTACGCGGCGTTTGTTACGCACGATTTCGTCAGCAAGCATCTGCACCTTTTTTTCAACCGCGGCAAGCTGTGCCAAAATGGTTATAGCATCGGTTATGCGCCTTACAGAATAGTCGGCTTCGCTTGTGATTTGCGCGTAAGAATAAGGCATACCACCGCGATGGTCGGCTTTAACTTCAATATCGGGTACCATAACGTTCATAACGCTTTGGGTTGAAAGATTAAGCTCAAGCGAAGTTGACGGCATTGAAAAAGCGTTTTCGGTTTCAGCTTCACCCATAAGGGCGCGGGCATTAGCAAACTGGGTTAAGGCATCCTTTAAAATTGCGGTTGCCTGCTCTCTTAACCGCTTATTTTCTTTAATATAGACGGAAAACCTACGAATCATTTCGTCCGACTTATCCTTTAAAAGCTTGTGCCCGCGGACAGCGGTTTTGTGTCTATTCTTAAGTTTTTTTAATTCCATCCTTGTAGGATTTACGTTAAGTCTTGCCATATTAAGCCCCTTAAGTTTAGCTTTTTAAACAACTTTTAGCAGTGTTTTTAAGATTGGTTTTTTACAAAAAACCCTTGATAACCGACCTATTGCCCCACTTTTAAAAGGAGCAGCAGGTTATATACCTATTGCATATATTTGTCAATATATTGCTCTTTAATACGTTTTAATTCCTGACGTGGTAAAATTTTAAGAAGTTCCCAACCGATAGTCAAGGTTTCTTCGATAGGTCTATCGGTTTCAGTACCTTGTGAAACGTAAGTCTTTTCAAAATTTTCAGCAAAGCTTGCGTAAAGCTTGTCGGTTGGCGTAAGTGCCGCGTCACCTAAAATTGCAGCAAGCTCCTTACTTTCCTTACCCTTCGCGTAAGCGGCGAACAGCTGGTTCATTGTATCTGCGTGGTCTTCACGCGTTTTGCCTGCGCCAATACCCTTATCTTTAAGTCTTGAAAGTGACGGAAGTACGTCAATAGGTGGATTAACGCCCTTTTTATAAAGCTCTCTAGAAAGAATAATCTGCCCTTCCGTAATGTAACCTGTAAGGTCAGGGATTGGGTGGGTTTTATCGTCTTCCGGCATGGTAAGGATTGGAATTTGGGTGATTGAGCCTTGTTTGCCTTTAATACGGCCTGCGCGTTCATATAAGGTTGCAAGGTCGGTGTAAAGATAACCCGGATAGCCGCGGCGGCCCGGTACTTCTTTACGGGCAGCAGAAATTTCACGCAAGGCTTCTGCGTAGTTTGTGATATCGGTAATGATAACCAAAACGTGCATACCAAGCTCAAATGCCAAGTATTCGGCACAAGTTAGTGCCATACGTGGTGTAGCAATACGTTCAACAGCAGGGTCGTTTGCAAGGTTGGTGAAAAGCACCGTTCTTTCGATAGCGCCCGTACGGCGGAAGTCGTTAATGAAAAATTCTGCTTCTTCAAACGTGATACCAACAGCCGCAAATACAACGGCGAATTTTTCGCCCGAGCGAACCTTTGCCTGACGCGCGATTTGCGCAGCAAGCTCGGCGTGGTTTAAACCGCTCATTGAAAATACGGGTAATTTTTGACCACGGACAAGTGTGTTAAGCCCGTCGATTGCTGAAACACCCGTCTGGATAAATTCGTTAGGATAGTCCCTTGCGGCAGGGTTGATTGGCTCGCCGTTGATATCAAGGCGTTTTTTGGCAATGATTGGCGCGCCGCCGTCACGTGGGTTACCCATACCGTCGAAAACGCGGCCAAGCATGTCTTCAGACACGCCAAGCTCCAAGCTTCTTCCTAAAAACCTTGCTTTTGATGATGAAATCTGTAAGCCGTGTGCCGATTCAAAAAGCTGAACGACAGCTTTATCGTCTTTAACTTCCAAAACCTTACCCTTTCTAACTTCGCCGTTAGACTGGGTGATTTCGCAAAGCTCGTTATACTTAACGCCTTCAACGCCTTCAACGACGAGAAGTGGCCCTACGACTTCTTTAATTGTTTTATATTCCTTAAACATCTTCTTTATCTCCGCGTGCAACTTGTTTAAGCTGTGCAATTAAGTCAGTAAGTATTTGGTCTAAAGTTTCAATATCCTTTTCTTCGCAGTATTTAGCCCTACCGATTTTTTCGATTGCGGGGACGGTTAATACTTCGTCAAGCTCGGCAAAGTTATCGATTGCCTGGTTTGCGTGCGTGTAAAAGGCGTTTATAATCTTGAGCATTTTGTATTGCTTAAGAAGTGTTGTAAAGGTATCGATTTCGTGGAAGGCGTTCTGGTGCAGATAGTCTTCACGAATCATTTTTGCAGTTTCCATGGTGATACGGTCGCGATAAGAAAGCGAATCCATACCGACAAGTCTTACGATTTCTTCCAGCGAAGCTTCTTCCTGTAAAACCGACATAGCAAAAAGCCTTAAGTCGGGATAGTCTTCAGCAACGTTTTCCCTGTACCAGTCTGCCATCTTATCAGCGTAAAGCGAATAACTGACAAGCCAATCGATTGCCGGGAAGTGGCGCTTGTAAGCAAGTGATGCCGATAAGCCCCAGAAAACCTTTACGATACGCAAGGTTGCTTGGGCAACAGGCTCTGAAAGGTCACCGCCTGGGGGCGAAACAGCGCCGATTGCCGTGACAGAACCGATTCTTTCCTTTGAGCCAAGACATTTTACGATACCTGCACGTTCATAGAACTCTGCAAGCCTTGAAGAAAGGTACGCAGGATAGCCTTCGTCACCGGGCATTTCTTCCAAACGACCGCTGACTTCACGCAGTGCTTCCGCCCAACGCGACGTTGAGTCTGCCATGATAGCAACCGAATAGCCCATATCACGGAAGTATTCGGCAATGGTGATACCCGTGTAAATTGAAGCTTCACGCGCGGCAACAGGCATGTCGGACGTGTTAGCAATAAGAACTGTACGCTTCATAAGCGGCTCGCCAGACTTGGGGTCTTTAAGGGCTGGGAACTCGTTTAAAACGTCGGTCATTTCGTTACCGCGTTCGCCGCAGCCAACGTAAACGATAATTTCAGCATCTGCCCACTTTGCAAGCTGGTGCTGAACGACCGTCTTACCGCTACCGAACGGACCCGGTACTGCCGCACAGCCACCCTTTGAGATTGGGAATAGCGTGTCGATAACGCGTTGACCGGTTACCATTGGCTTGTCCGGTGAAAGTTTTTCTTTATATTTTCTTGCACGTCTTACAGGCCACTTTTGCAGCATGCAAACGTCTCTGTCGCCGTCTTTTGTTTCAACAACGCAGATTGTTTCAAGAACGTTATATTGACCGTGGTTGATAGATTTAACCCTGCCCGAAACGCCTTGCGGAACTAAAATCGCATGGCGAACGACTGCGGTTTCTTCAACGTAACCAAGCTCGTCACCCGTTTCTATAACGTCACCGACCTTTGCGGTAGGGATAAATTCCCACTTTTTGGTTTTATCAATATTATCAATGGTGATACCCCTTGAAATTCTGTTGCCGTACTTTTCAACAAGCTTGTCAAGCGGACGTTGGATACCGTCGAAAATACCGCTGATAAGCCCCGGTGCAAGCTCAACCGACAACGGCTGGTTTGTTGAAACGACTATATCGCCTACGCCAAGACCTGCGGTTTCTTCGTAAACTTCGATAGAAGCCCTATCGCCACGAAGCTCGATAATTTCGCCGATAAGACCTAACTCACCAACGCGAACAACGTCGAACATTCTTGCATCCTTCATGTTTTCCGCAACGATTAGCGGACCGGCAACCTTTACAATTCTGCCTTGCATTTATTTGTCCTCCCTTCCGAACAATATGTCAACACCCAAGGCCCTTTCCATGGCCGTGCGTAATAATTCCATCCCAAAATCACCGTCGCCGTCGGGTACGGGAACGATAATCGGATAAGCAGTTTCGTTAAACCGCTTTAGGTATTGCGAAAGCTCCCTGCAAAAGCCGTCGGTCATAAAGATAACCGCGTATTCCTTTGCAAGCTTTCTTAAATATTCACGCGCTTCCTGCGCGTCTTTTGCGGTGAAAGCGTCAACCCCGCCGGCCTTAAATGCCAAAACGTTGTCGCCGTTACCGATAATTGCCATTTTACCTGTCATAATTTATACCGTAAGGCTTAAGCCTTTTGTTGTTTTTTTAAGGTGATGTCACAAACAATGGTTGATTGTTAATCATAGCAATTAATATTACCTATCCGGCAAAATAAGTTTTAGATACGAGCAAGACGAGGCATTTGTGATTTTTTACAAGGAGGCGTACTGTGCTGTACGTTGGAATTGCAAAAAATTGCAAATAACAAAGTATTGCGACGTATATGAAGCTTATTTTATCAACCATCTGTTGTGACAGAGCCACTAATAAGACACCCTGATTTTTGTGCGAATCTGCGTTTTGTCTGCGCCGTTATAAAGACTGACCATAATAAGGCGCACGTTCTTTATGTCTGCGCGGCGGTACATGCAGTAAAGGATAAAGGGTGCGTCCTTTGTAAGACTGAACCTTTCCGCCTTAAAGCGTGCAAGCGCGAAAGATTCCTGCAGCCTTTCAAAATCGGCAAGCGGTTTATCCTGCGCGGAAAGCGCCGCCAAAACAAAGTCGTATAAAGCCCCTTGTTTAAACGCGTTTTTAATGCGGGCTTCTTCACGCGATAAAAGGGCTTCTTCCTGCGCCTTTGTAAGCGTTCCGCCGTCAATCTTAAGGGCTTTATATTCGTCTTCGTCCCTGGCCCTTAAGGAAATTGAAATATTCTTTAAGTCGATTTCAGTAACGATTACCTTTTTTAGCGCGCGGTTTTTTGTGAGCCTTAAAAGTGCTTTAAACTGTGCGCGGACGAATACCGTATCAAGCATAGCCCCCGTTGGCGTGGATTGGTCAAACAGCTTTTGCCCCGCCACAAAGGCTTCTGAAATCTCGGGTATTTTGCACGCGCCGCCGTTTAGTGCAAGCTTTAATTCTTCAATGCTTAAAAGCCCCGCGTGGGTAAGATACTTTTGGCTGTCCATATTAAGCGCCTTTGCCTTTAGTAAGGCTTCAGCGTTTAAAAAGTCGTAGCCTAATAAAAAGTAGTTTGCCGAACCCGACTTTGGTGCGTATTCCTTTATAAATTCAATAAGCGATTGTTCTTCAGCGTACAAAATATCGGCAAGCAAAGGCTGGGCGTTAGCCGTGCGGCCAAACCCAAAGTCATTTAAAAGCCTTAACCCGTCTTCATAGGTTGGGGCGTCCAAAAGCCTTAAAAGCTTGTCCTGCCCCAATAAATATTTTTCACGCGATTTACAAACCGCACTGGTAAACAAATCGTTTTTTTGCATACTTACCCTTTGCGCTATTATGCGCGCGTGTAATTTAATTTTGGCTTTGCGCCAAAAAGGTGTTTTTTAACCAAAAAGCTTTTCCGCAACGATTGGGGATAAAGCGTCGTATTTTTCCTGCAAGATAGCTTCAAAGCTTAAATTGATATCGGCTTCCTGCGTCTTTATTACCGCCCCGCCCGAAAAGCTGCCGCCAAACTCTACGCTTAAGCTTTTAGCTTTAGCTGCTGATAAAGCGTCAAAATCCCCTTTTGTAAGCGGTGTGTTTTTTGCAAGCAAAACGGTGGCGTTTTGCGGTGCGTGCTCATTAAGTAATCTGTCGATAATCGCCATATAGGCAGGTTTATCCAGATTATTAAGCATTTCAAGCGCACGGCTAAACACGTCGTCAATAGCCCGTTTTTTGGCGGAAAGTATTTGCTTTTTGCCGTCAAGCGTTGCTAAAACCTTTGTTCTTGCAAGCTGGTCCTGACGTTCTTTTTCTTGCTTTTTAGCTTCTTCACAAACTAAATCTTCAGCCCTTTTTGTTGCGGCGTCACAAAGGTCGGTAAACTCGCCTTCAGCGCGCTCTTGAAGCTGGTTTGCGTAAGTGGAAGCGTCAAGCAAAATTTGTTCTATAATTTTGTCTTGCCCGTTCATTATTATAAAAGCATTATTGAAATAACAAGTGCTAAAATTGCGTAAGTTTCAACCATCGCCGGGAAAAGAATAAGCTTACCGGAAATGCTTTCGTCTTTAGCAACTGCTAAAATTGCGGAAACTGACGTTAAGCCTTGGAAAAGTGCTGAAGTAAAGCCTACGATTGTAAGTGGAAGCGTTGCCATTAAAATCTTTAAGCCTTCTGCTGCAGCCATGCCAGCTTCTACGCCGCCGCTTGCGATAATTGCAAGCACGAAGCCGTAAATACCTTGCGTTGCAGGTAAAACTGCTAAAATCAATACTTTAGCGAATTTCTTGCCGTCTTCTGATAAAACGCCCGATGCAACCTGGCCCGTTTTAAAAAGAGCAAGCGCACTGCCCGTGCCGCAGAAAAGTACGCAAAGTGCAATACCTAATAAAGCAATTGTTTGACCATTCATAAATATTACCTCCGATTGTTTCCAATCTTTTTTATTTTTAATTTTATTTTTTTGTTTGATAACCGCCTTATAGACGGGTTTTTATAGTTTTACGTTAAGCTTTGACTTTTTTGGGCTCATTAAAATATACGTGCTTAAACGTCGTGCCGAACGGTGTGAATAGCTCACCGTCCCCACCGAAGAACCTGCCGTAGAATTCAATGTATTGAAGCCTTGAGTCGTGAATATACGCACCCAAAACACCCATTGCCAGGTTAAAGACGTGACCAACAATTAAGACGGCAATACAGCCGATTATCCCGCCTACGCCGTTTTTAGCCATAGGGAGTGCAAGCTCGTTAGTAACGATAGTTGCAATCTGTGCACCCGATAGCATTAAGCCGTAAAGCCTTGCGTAGCTTAAAATGTCGGATAAGTAGTTGATAATGCCCCAGACTGCGCCAAAGCCCTTGGTGAACTTACCAAAGCCCCTTTCGCGGCGGCCTGCAGTTAGTGCGCCGATTACAACGGAGCCTACAAGCATAATGATTGCCGCCGTCTGAACGCTTGGCATAACGCCCAGCATTGCAAGCACCAATAGCATAAGCCCCGCAAGGAAGATAACCCAAACGATACCATCAAAAATACCGTCTAAAATTTGCCCGTTCTTAAAAGAAGCGTAAGCCTTTATCAACAAGCTTGCCATAATCTGGACAACGCCCATACCCAAGCTTATAAGTAATAAGGTCGGCACGGAAATCCCAGCCATGGTCATTTTATCGTGGATAGCGTCAGGCATTATCGGCCCTGACAAAATACCAAGCTTGGTTAAAAGCTGATACCCAAAGAAGCTGTCGAACAGCGCACCGAAGATAAAGGTGAACACGCCGCCGATTGCGATAACGTAAACAAGACGTCTAAAGCCCGTGTCGCGCCCGATTGTCTTTGCAAACAGTGCGCCACCTACCGCCATTAGTAGCCCATAACCCATATCCGCCATGATAAAGCCCATAAAAATGTTAAAGAATATCATCATAACAAAGTTATGGTCAACTTCGCCGTACGCCGGTGGCGAGAACAGGTTGGTAACAAACTCAAACTGCTTTGTAACCTTGCCGTTCTTCATAAGGGTTGGTGCAAACTCACTACGCGGAACAACGCTGAACTCAACGAAGACCGTATCGGTTGCCTTTTTAACCGCCGCCTGTACCCTTTCAACGGCTTCGGTAGGAACGAAGGCTTCTAAAAGGAAGGTTGCGTCGGTGTTTACAAAGCCCTGCTTGTTTTTAGCCTTTTCGATTTCAAAGCTATACCTGTCGGATAAAATATACATCCTTTCAAGGTTTTTTGAAAGCTTTAAAATTTCTTCGTCTAAAACGGACAGCTCTTTATTGACGAGCCCGATTTGCTCTAAAAGGCTGTTGCATTTTTCCTGCGGTGAAAAATCACCCTTTAACGTGCAACGGTTAAAGCCCGCGATAGATAAAAATTGCGAAACGGCTTCTTCGTCGTTTTTGTGACAAATAATGGTTGCAAGCGCACCGCTAGGCTGCATGCTGTGGTATTCAACAAACAGCGGAACTTCTAAATTTTGAATTTCTTCAACCCCGTTTTTTGGCAGGAAACCAAAATAAATACGTGTTGATAACGTGTTATTCAGGTCGTTTAACTTAACCGGAAGGTCGATAAACGGCTTATAGCTTGACATTTCGGCTTTAAGTGCGTTTAGCTCACCCGTTTTTACGCTTAATTCTTGATTGATTTGGTCAACCCTGTCTAAAACGGCTAAAATATCTGCTTCGATAGACAAAGCGTTGATAAAGCCGTCGTAAGTAATAGGCGATAAAACTTCCTTTAAGGGCTTTTCGCCACGGTCCTTTAAAACGCGGTTCGTGTTAGCCGTTAAAAATTGGCACGCAAAATCGAGCCTGTCCTTTTTATGGACAAACTCGTTATCAAAAGCACCGATATCAACCTCGGCATTTGAAATAATTTGTACTGCGCATTCCTTGTGCAATGCGGATAAAATAAGGTTACGTTCACCCTTAATACCCACAAGCTTCATGCGCGACATTTCAGCAATTGCCATTTATAATCCCCTTAACGATATCTTGTGCTAATTCTTCAGTATTAACGCTTGCGTTTTTGTAAAGCGCGTCAGCTTGGTTTTTAGCATCTTCAACGATACCTTTGTATAGCGCGTCGCACTCGGCCAAAAGGTCTTGCTTGTGCTGGCGTTTTGATTCTTGAAGCCTTGCTTGGGCGTCCGACATAATGCTTGCTGCTTTCTGCTCGCCTTCCTTTATGCGCGCTTGTCTTGACTCTTCAGCGTCAAGGCGAATTTTTGCAGCTTGCTCTTCGCAAATTTTGATTTGTTGTAAAACTTGGTCAATCATGTCCCAAAACCCCTTTGGTAAAAGCTAAAGCCCGCCTTCACCCATTATAAACTATAAAATATAATAGCAGATTTGATTTTTTATTTCAATACTTTTTCTAAAATTTTACCGTAATTTTTCAAAAATTATTTATGTAAACATAAATGTACCCAAAAAGCACGCCTAAACGGCTAAAACACTTTACAAAAGTGTATATCTGTGCTAAAATACTAAATACATTTTTACATAAAGGAGTTATTTTTCAAGTTATGCAACCTGACCCTGAACCTGAACCTGACAGTATTACACTTTATATTGTTGTACTTGTAGTTCTCGTACTTTTATCGGCATTTTTCTCTGCAAGTGAAACGGCTTTCACGTCAATAAACCGCGTTCGTTTAAGAACACGCGCGGCGGACGACAGTCGCGGTAAACGCGCTGTAAAGAACACACAGCGTGCAATAAAGCTTGCTGAAGACTATGACCGTTTGCTGTTTACCTTACTTATCGGTAACAACATCGTTAACATCACGGCGGCGACGATTTCCGGTTTGTTATTTGCAAAAATCATTGCAAATCCAAGCCTAGCGCCAACTGTTTCCACCATCGTTTTAACAGCCGTTATCCTTATCTTTGGCGAAATCTTACCAAAGACCTTTGCAAAGGAGCGCCCTGAAAGCTTTGGCGAAATCTTTGGCGGATTATTGGTTTTCTTTATCTACGCTTTATGGCCAATCTGCATTATCTTTACAGGTCTTAAAAAGCTGCTTATGAAGGTTTTCAAGCTCGGCCACAGTGAAAAGTACACTGAAGAAGAGCTTTTGAACATCGTTGAAGAAGCCGGCGAAGAAGGTAGTATCTCTGACAGCGAAACAGAGCTTATCTCAAGCGCGATTGAGTTCCACGACTGCGAAGTTGGCGAAATTTTAGTACCGCGCGTTAACGTTGTTGCGATTCCAATGGATCTGCCGATGGCAAAAATCAAAGACGTTTTCTTTAAAAACGGCTTTTCAAGATTGCCGGTTTATACCGACACCATCGACCATATTATCGGTATGGTGCATGAAAAGGACTTCTTGTCCGCACTCGATAAAGGCAGCACAACCATCACTTCCTTCATAAAACGCGTTGCAATCGCAACCGAGCATATGAAGATTTCAACCTTACTTAAGACCTTCCAAAAGTCAAAGGTACACATGGCGGTTGTCGTTGACGAGTACGGCGGCACACTTGGTATCGTAACCTTGGAAGACGTTTTAGAAGAGCTTGTTGGCGAAATCTGGGACGAGCACGACGAAGTTGTTGAATACTTTGAAAAATTAAGCGATAACACCTACCGCGTTGACGGTAACGCAGACCTTGGCGACTTTTTTGAGCTTTTTGAGCTTGACGCTGAAGACGATGAGTTTGACTCTCAAACGGTTGGCGGCTGGGTAACTGAAAAGCTTGGGGATTTGCCAAAGAAGAACGCATCCTTTGACTTTGAGCATTTACGCATTATCGTAACACGCTGCGGTCAGCGCCGCGTTACAGAGCTTAAGGTCATCGACACGGGTGACGGCAACAAGCCAAGCGAACAAATCGACGAAATTTAATAAAAAAGCGGCCTATAAGCCGATTAAATCAAAAAAGAAGTGTGTTTTGGCACACTTCTTTTTGTTTATCCTTTTTTGTTTTTTATAAGCCCCGTTATCCACAGCGCAATAAAAAATAATACTAAATATATGGCTGAATAGAGTAAAAATCCAATTTCAAAATGCCCTAAAAACCGCCACGCAAGGCACGGCGTTGCAATAAATAGCGCCCCAATCGTGTAATAATGCCTTTTTAAGTCCCCGCTTGCCAGCGCGCCTAACGCGATTGACGATATCGGGTAAATAACAAACGCCAAAAACAGCAAAAACTCGGTGGTATTGCTCTCAAAAATAAAATACCCCCACGGCAAAACCAATATACAAACTGCGCTTATTATTATAGCGGCATAAAGCTTTTTCATACTGTCACCTTTAAAAAACCTGCCTATAAGCCGATTATCGGCATTAAGGCGTGTTAGAATAATTATCTTTTTCCAAGGTAGGCTTCAGCCTTTTTAATCTGTGCGTCAATCTTGTCTTCAATAAAGCCAAGTGCCCTTTTATCGTGATATTTTTTGGCCTGGTTTAAAAATTCATAGCTGATTTTAAGGTCTTCAGGTATGTTTTTAACGATTTCAAGCGTTCTATCCTTAATAAAGAAATATGAAAGCACCAACGCAACGGCTGCCTTTTCGTCTTCAAGGTTAATGCCTAAATCGTCAAGGTTTTCGTAAAGCGTTTCAAGATAGGCAGTCGGCAAGTGACAAAGATAATCGCCTGCACGCTTTTTCTCAAGCGACTTAACAAGATAGGGCATAATATTGGTTTCTAAAAGATTAGCGTACTCAATGGCCTTATCTTTTGTGTTGTTTAGCTTTAACAAATAATTAAGCTCTAACACCACAAGCTTTTCATGGGTAAAATCGCCCGGATACGGCGCACCCTTTTTAAGCGTTTTTTGCACGAACTTCAAGCAATCCGGTAATTTTTTAGGATAGCACGCGTCTAAACCTAATTCTTCACTTGTTTTATAACTTTTACCACCAAATAACCCCATAATTTACCCCTTTAAATTTTTTTGCCTTTCGACCATATTTATTTTATCATATCACATAAGCCTTGTCAATACACCTAAAACAGCGTGTTTTTTTGTTACGCAAGGAATAATTCATCACTCTTTTTTGTTTTTATAAACCTACGTGATTATTTAAGTAAGTCATTGCGTAGCTGTATCGCTTTTCAAAAAACTCCCGTATAACGGCTACCTTGGAAAAATAATACTGCTCGTTATAATAACTTGGGTTCTCACCTACAAACCTGCTGTAAAACAACACCATTTGCTTACTTACTTGTGCGGTTGTAGCGTCAAGGTAAGCATTAACCTTTTGTGGAGAGAAATTTTCTGCTCCGATCCTTGTGAACGTTTCAATAAACAGCCGTTTGAATTGTTGGTTATCCAAAAGCTTAACAAGCATTAGGCCTAAAATACAATCGGTATCAAGCGGGCCATCCTTCCAATGATTTTTATTTTCAAACGGATCGCTATCAAAACTACATTTATTGCTTACCATTCCACTTGAATCATCGGTATCGTACATCATAAAATGCCATTTACCGTCCTCATAAGGTCTGCCGGTATTAGTTCTTGCACGCCACATTCTTACGTTATTGACCGGCCAATCAATATTACCTATATAAAGTTCTGTTGCCATATATGCTGCAAATTCCTCAACGTCAATCACGTTTTTTGCTTGCTCATAAGCTTGATCCGTGTTAAAAACGTTGTTTTTAAAAAACTCTATCAATTCCTCGTAAAATACGATATCGCTCTCTAAACCCTCATCAATAACGTCTTTCTCCACTATAATAACGTTGTCTTTATCAACGCCGTAATGCTCCTCAACGTAGTTTTCGGTAAAGCGTTCCTGTAATAAATACATACCCCAATACTCACCGTTTAAAAACAAAACACACGGGAATGAATCTTGAACTGAAAAACTTTCACCTTTACTAAACGTATGATTTAGAGAATCACGCGCCTTTGTTGCAAAGGTATCCCGATAGCCACCACTTCTTAACATACACGTTTGCAACTTTTGAGTATCAAAAAAAGGCTTTGCAAAGGTTTTTGTTCCACTGTATTCCTTTCTTGCGTAAAGATTGAAGGATTTTTGATTAAACGCCCTTGACCACCCACCATGTATACGCACGCCTATCGTTTGCGTAAAAGAAAATTCTTTATCCTTTTCAAAATAAGTAAACTCTGCCTTACGCTCCCACTCCTTACCTTTGTTTTGGTAGTTTGCAGGATAGGTTTCCGGATAGCCCTCGTGAGGCTGTTCGTCATACGTTTTACCTGTTACATATATTCCGTTTTCATAACTAAACAAATCATCGGGATTTACAACAAGTGACACTATAGGCAGGTTATCGTAAGCCTCTTTATCGTTATAACCCACAAAAAAGCTTTTGCACGCAACTTGACTTTTATTACCGTCGTTATCTATCCCAACAGCCTTTACAATAACACATTTATCAACAGGGTTTGTAGGGGTGAATACGTCAATAGCTGATATATCCGTTTTCGAGGCGTAAACGTTTGGGTTTGAACTATTATCCTTAATCTTGATAGGTCCGGTATACAAAATAGAATTTGCGTCAGGCGTACTTGAATCTAAAGTATAATATATTTTAGTGTTTTTTGCGCTTGACAGTGTAAGTTCAAATTCTTGACTAAAAAAACCGCTCTCGTGCGAATACTGCACGGCCAACTGGCTCATATATTGTTCAAATTGAGCAACGTAAGTTGTATTTGCACTTGCAGGAGCAATGCTTGGTAACCAGCCCGAAAATGAATAAGTATAAAATGAGTCAGCAGGTTTTAATGGATTGTCTCCACTAAAGACAGGCTTTGTACCCGCCTCAACCTGTTCAGTTAAAATAACCTCACCGTCGTAATTGACCCAAGTAATAGTATAAGTTTTTCTGTTTTTAGCCTCTTGACATTTGTAAATAGTCAAAAAAGACCCAAAAACAAGAGCAACACACACCACGACTATGATAAGACTTAAAGACTTTTTATTCATTAACCCTTCTTATCCTTTAGTTTAACCCCTAATAAAATCGGTTATATTATACATTAAAAGTAAAAAAAAATCAAGGTATTTATTGCCATACCGTATAAACGCAAAAAAAGGCTTTGGCATTTGCCAAAACCTTTGCTTATTAAAATGAAGCCAACACGTTGCGGTTTATGTTTTTCAAAAAACCATAGCCCCGACAAATTGGGGTTTAGAGCTTTGTCAACCTGAAATTTCACAATGCTTTCAAGTTCTCGGCAATATATAAAGTTAACCATCATTTTTATTTGTGGGCTGTTATTATGGTATAACTATGAGCATTAACAGTTATTACACAAGCATCTATATAAACATACCAGTTCTTTCCGTTTCTTGTAATAACGGATTTATTCGAATTAATTTTTGCTCTACACCATCCAACAACATCATCTGTATTTAATGACAAATTCTTTTTTATGCGAACAACACCTAATTCCGTTGTGTGTAACTTATCTAAATTGTTCAGTAATTCATTTGGTGCGCTCATTTTCTTGTATTCTCACTTCATTAAGTTTTTATTATTGGTGAATTTACTATAACACAAATATTAACTAAAAGCAAGAATGAAATCCAAGCAAACTTGGATGAAATCTTTAGCCTACGGGTCAATACCCAAAAGCTCTTGCAGTTTGTCAAAATTATAGGGATAATCGTTGCTACCCTCAATTTTTACAGGTCTGCGTCCATTGGAGTAATAAATATATAAATGCCATTGCGTACCATCGAGTACGGTATCTCCCCAACGGCTGGAGTCATAGTTACTACACCATTCACCGATATGCAAATCCGCAAGTCCCTCAAGGAAGGAGTCTTTGTTCATTTTCTCAATTTCAACATCTCCCAAGTCAGAGGGTTTAAAAATCAAGGAATGCTCGTCATCTATATAAATATTATCACCTTCAATGGTATAGGTTCTCGTTTCAAAGCCATCGAAGAACCCACCAATGCTGAACTCCACTTTGCTAATAAAAGGTATATTGGCATTAAACTCTTCGGCTTTTAATTCAGCCTTGGAAGGAACATAAGTGCCACCCGCCTCAACAAGTGCTTGCTTGGCTCTTTCAAGATACATACGAGTACACCACAAACGGACATCTTCCGAAGGGTGCATCCTACATAGATAGTTGGGGTTTTCAATGTTATTCTTAAGGCGACTGATTTCTTGCTTTAAGCCACGTATGGCGAAAAGAATCTGCGTCGCAGTTTTTCCTTTCAGATTTTCTTCATAATAAGTTTCGGGACTAATCATCATAATCGGCTACCTCCTTTTTATCTATGAGTTCTAATGTGTGTTTTAATAGACGTTGCACTTCGCTCCAACTGATTGATAAGAGAATAGTGCCCCTTAATGCGTCGCAGACTTTTTGCATTACTTAAATTCAAGGTTGATAACGTCCATCGCAACGTCAAGGTTAGTCATTACAACTACACAGCCGTCGCGTGCAATTCTCCAATTATTAGAGTTCTCGCCCTTTGCAAAATATTCAATGTTCAATTCTGCAAAATTGGTTGCCTGTTCTTCGGTAGCGAATGTGATAAACGTGCAAGACTTGGAATAGTCGCCGTTTTCAATCAAGTCGTATTGCTTAACGATTTCAACGGTAAAGTCGCCGCCCAAAAACGCAATTTCACTGTTTGTAAGCGAGGTTGCACGTTCGCATTCTTCCTCTGTGATGTAGCACATACCTTCGGTCAAGCCCTTTTCCTTGAGCTTTTGGATACTCTTATCCATATCGAATTTTCCGGCACAGCCAACGAGAAGCATCGCAAATACCGCCAATACGGCTACAAGTGATACGATTTTTTTCATAGTATTTTTCCCCTTTGATTTGTTTTGTTTTTATTTAACAAGCTCGTTGAAGGGCTTTATTAACTTGGAATTATAATAACTGTATTCAATTTTTCCATAAGTTCCGGTTTTGAGCCATCGACTTTCTCCGCTTACAGTAGCTGCAATCAGACTTCTGTTTCGCTACGTTCTTTGAGTGCTATTTCAAATTTTGAAAGCATAATTTATTTTTCAATTTTCTTCTCTATTGTTATACAAGATGCCGTAAGTATTCGGCGTATTCTTCCGCACAAGTTTCGTTTATCCTTGAAAATATCTTCGCGTATTTCTCCTGTTGAATATAAAAGCTTTAACCAACTTTCCGTTTCAAAACATTCTTTTCTCGCAATTTTTAATTTGGAAAGCATATCGGGTAAGCTTTGCGGATATTGCGCTTCCGTGATATTCGCAAAAACACTTGACGAAGATTTACGAATTTGAAAAACAGTATTTGAACAATCCTTAATTTTAGATAACGATTGACAAAGTAATTCAATTTCCGTTGCCAACTGTTCAGCGTATTTAATTAGTAAGTTTTCTTTCATAAATTTTACCTTATAAAATCACAACGACAGTTGTGTATGTAATCCGCGATAGCGGTATGGAATCAAACTTGTATGTCATCAAGCCGAAGCGGATAATTACATACATTGCTACGCAATGATTACATACGCCTAACGGCGATACCATACACGCTAACGCGTGATTCCATGCCAAGCCTGCGGCTTGAATAAACAACCTAAGTTGATGGTTCAACTTAGGTTGTTTTTGGTGGAGCTGGAGAGAGTCGAACTCTCGTCTTGCAAAAAAACCGAAAGGTTTTCTACATACTTATTTCTTTATTAGTCTCTTGCACAACACGGGAAAGAACACCCTAATTATGCCGTAGATTACTAAATGCCGCCCGCTTGGCGCAATCAAACCAAATAGGCCGTGCTCTGTCTGAAATCATGCCCTATCCCAAACCGACAGAACTTTTGGGTAGAACAAGCGCGTGTAAATTACGCAGCTACTGCTAATCTGTTATTGTCAGCATTTAAATTTAAGTTTCCGTATTTAACGAAGACGTGCCTTCGGTATGCTTATACCCGCCCTTTTTTCTACAGTCGAATCCGGTGCAGCCCCATTTGATAGCAAAAAATGCTATCTTCTATTAAATTTTTGTTTAAAATTGTGCGATAACGGGCTTATAGCCCGACTTTTTAGTAAGTCAGCTTCCTGAAGCTGCCGTCCTTTTTATGTATAACGATATAGCCTTCCTGATTGCCGGCAACCTTTTTAGCATAGTCGATTGCTTCCTGCTGGGTTTTAAAAAGCTTTAACGCCTTTTCAGCGCCTTCAGATTTTACCTGCCATAAATTATCTTCGCTTCGTTGTGCGATGTGGTATTTTTTAGCAGGTGCTTTCTTTTCTTCAGCGGCTTTTTTAACAGGCTTTTCAGCCGGCTTTTTAGCAGCAGGCTTTGAAGGTGCTTTTTCAGCCTTTACGGCAGTCTTTTTTTCAACAGGCTTTTCCTTTTTAGGTTCAACCTTTTTAGCTGGTTTTGTCGTTTCTTTTTTAGCTGTTGCCATTTTTCCACCCCTAAATATATTTTTTAATCTCACGCGCGGTGGCGCGTTCAACGTCACGGTTTTGGATAGCTTCGCGCTTGTCGTAAGTGTGTTTACCCTTGCAAAGCCCGATTTCAAGCTTGATAAGCGAGCCCGACAGATAAACCTTAAGCGGAACTAAAGTATAGCCCTTTTCCTTGACCTTTTGGGAAAGCTTGTTAATCTCGCGCCGATGAAGAAGCAGCCTTCTTTCGCGCTTGGCTTCCTTGATGTTATAAGCCCCTGCGTTTTCGTAAATCGCAACGTGCATATTTTTTATGAACACGCTGCCCTGATAGATTGAACAGTAGCTGTCGTTTAAGGAAATATTGCCTGCTTTTATAGATTTGACTTCGCCCCCGTCAAGGCTGATACCGGCTTCGATGCGGTCTTCAATAAAATATTCAAATCTTGCAGATTTGTTTTCGGTAATAATCTTCATTGCTTATACTCTACCACACTTTTTGCCTTTTGGCAAGCCCCTTGTTAAATTTGCGGGCGCAAAAAAGCATTTTCTTTGCCCGATATCACAGCCAACCACGGCAATACGGATGGTATCCCCCATCCTGTAAACGCGCTTTTTGCTCCTTAACGCGAAGGATTTTTCATCGTACTCTAAAGCACCGCCGGGTAAAAGCTCGATTGGGATAAAGCCTTCACAGGTGTTTTCAAGCTCCACGTAAAGCCCGTGCTGGTTAACGCCACTTATTACGCCATTAAATTCTTCGCCGATAAAGTCTTCTAAATACTTAACCTTATAAAGGTCTGTTACGGCGCGCTCGGCTTCGTCGGCTAAACGCTCCCTTTTAGAGCTTTGCGCCGCGGCTTTACTGAAAAAGTCGGCGTATACGTCGATTAACGCACCAATATCGCCTTTTAGTGAAGCCTTTAGCGCACGGTGGCACAAAAGGTCCGGGTATCTTCTTATTGGCGACGTGAAGTGACAATAGCACTTTGAAGCAAGCCCAAAGTGTCCAAGATTTTGGGTTGAATAATAGGCCTTTTGCATTGAGCGAAGCATGGCTTTATTTACAACGGCAAACTTTGGCGTGCCCTGAAGCGACCTTAAAAGTCTTTGATAATCAAGGGGGTAAAGCTCATCCTTACGCCATTGCACGTTTACGCCAATCGCCTTTAAAAACTCCTTAAAGCTTTCGGTTTTGGATTTATCCGGCTTTTCGTGAACCCTGTAAACTGCAGGCAGCGAAAGATAAAATAAATGCTCGGCAACGACTTCGTTTGCCAAAATCATAAACTGCTCGATAAGCCGCGTTGCGTCGGTTGATTTGTGAAGCTCAACCGTGATTTTATCCCCGCTTAAAATTACGTCGCCTTCCTTTACGGCAAGGTCTATATAGCCGTCCTGCAAGCGGCGGTTTTCCAAGACGTTTTTAAGCTCGTTCATCATAAGAACGGTCGGTACGATTTGCTCAAACTCTTTTTGCGCCCACTCATCGCCGTCGATGATTTTTTGAACGTTTGCATAAGTCATGCGCTTTTTGGACTTTATATAGCTTTCGCAAAGCTTGCTGTCAACGATTTTGCCCGCTTTGTCGATTTGAGCAAAAACAGAAAGCGTTAAGCGGCGCTCGTTTTCCACAAGCGAGCAAATGCCGTTAGAAAGCTCAAACGGAAGCATTGGGATAACGCGGTCGGGAAAATACGCACTCGTACCGCGCATAAAAGCAGATTTGTCAAGCGCGCTTTCGTGGGTGACGTATTCGGAAACGTCTGCAATATGCACGCCAAGGTAGTAGTTGCCGTTTTCTAAAATTGATAGTGAAACCGCATCGTCAAAGTCCTTTGCGGTGTCGCCGTCAATGGTGAAAACAAGCTCGTTTTCAAGATTAACTCGGTCTATAAGCCGATTATCGGCAACTTTTTGGTCAATGTGGCGCGCATCACTTGCGGCTAAAGATGAAAAGCCTTCGTAAAACCCGCACGAATAAATTATGCTGTCTTCTTCGGCTTTAAGCTCAAAGCTCTTGCCAAGGTGGGCAATAATCTTGCCTTCAGGACAGCGGCGGGCCTTAAAGCTTGTTATCTCAACGAAAATCTTATCGCCCTTTTCCACCTTGAATCCACCAAGGTCAGTCAATAAAATATCGCAAAGATAGTGCGCATCATCTGGGCGCAGATAACTGAAAGCGCCTTCGTTAAAATAAACGCCTGCAAGCTTTGTGATGGTATGGTCTAAAACCTTTAAAACGATTGCCGCGTCACGCTTACCCGACTTGCCGTATAAAACAGCGCACTCGCAGATATCGCCGTTTAGTGCATAGCCTAAATTTTCGCCCGCGATAAAATAGTCTCCGCTGTCGGTCACTAAAAAGGCAAAGCCGCGCGGATTGGTGCGTATCTCGCCCCTAACGATTTCGGCTTCCGCCGCCTTTTTAGGGTCTTTGAAGATTTCGCGCTTGCTTAAGTTAAACTTGCCCTTTGATTGATACAAAACGTTGTCCTTGCACAACCCGTTCAATTTGGCACGCAAAAGCTTGAGCTCGTCATCGGTGACAAGCCCTTCGCGCTTGGCGATTTCTATAAAGCCGACGTCCTTATATTCGCCCGATTTAAATTTTTGAACGATACGTTTTTCAATAGACATAATTATAATTATTATCCGTTTGGCAAGAATTATCCTTTTTTGTTGGCTTTTTAAATTGCGCTTTTGCAAAGTATATACAAAAACGACCACCATTAAGGCAGTCGTTTAGTACAAGTCAATAAATGAAATTATCTAACGGTAATGATTGCGTTGTTTTGTAATAATAAGTAAACAATCATTAATACAGCGATGATTGCGATGCAGATGTAAGTAAGCCTTTTAAGCTTGCTTTCTAAAGTTTTACCCTTGTCCTTGTTAAAGAAGGTTTCTGCATTGTTGCCAAGTGCGCTGATACCATTAGAGTTACCAGGTTGAACTAAAACGACCACGATTACGAAAAGTGCGCATAACGTAGCCCCGAAAAGACAGAAATAGTTTAATACACTGTAAAGTACTTGTGGGATTTGAATTGCAAGTAAGTTTAATGCCATGATATATCTCCAACCAATGTTTTTGTTAAAATGCTATAAGATTATAGCACATAAAATTCGTTTTAACAAGCATTTTTTGACAAAAACTAATAAGTTTTAGCCATTTATTAACTTTTGTTAATATTTAAACGCTTTATACCGCCCATTTTTCAGCCGCCAAAAATCGCTATGCCTTTAGCCGTGCGGTGCTTTGGCGTTAGTTAAGAAGTGACTTGCCTGTCATTTCTTCAGGGATTTCTTCGCCTAAAACCTGTAAAAGCGTTGGTGCGATGTCGGCTAAAACGCCGTTATCCCTTAAAGTCCTGCCGATATAGTCTTTGCCAACAACGATAAACGGTACGGGGTTTGTGGTGTGCGCGGTGAAAGGCTCGCCGCTGTCTGCAATCATCATATCAGCGTTGCCGTGGTCAGCTGTGATAAGCGCAACACCGCCTTTAGCCAAAACGGCGTCAACAACCCTTTGTACGCAAGTTTCAACCGTGTCAACAGCCTTTACTGCCGCATCTAAAACGCCTGTGTGACCAACCATGTCGCAGTTTGCAAAGTTTAAAATGATTACGTCAAACTTATCGGTTGCGATTTCTTCTAACACCTTGTCGGTAACAGGTAGCGCGCTCATTTCGGGCTGCAAATCGTAGGTTGCAACCTTTGGTGAAGGTATAAGGTCGCGCTGTTCGTTATTGTTTGGTGCTTCAACGCCGCCGTTGAAGAAAAAGGTTACGTGGGCGTACTTTTCGGTTTCGGCAATGCGTAGCTGCGAATAGCCCTTGTTCGCAAGGTATTCGCCAAGCGTGTTCTTTAAGCTTTGCGGCTTGAAAGCAATTTCGATATTTTCAAAGGTCGCGTCGTACCTTGTAAAGCATACGTAGTATGGTGCTAAAAAGCCGGTTGGGCGAACAAAGCCTTCAAACGCGCTTTGTGAAAATGCACGCGTGATTTCCCTTGCTCTGTCCGGGCGGAAGTTAAAGAAGATAATTGAATCGCCTTGACCGATCAAGCCGATTGGCTTGCCGTTTTCGTGGACGTTTGTTGGAAGAACAAACTCGTCTGTTACGCCCTTTTCATAGCTTTGGCGAACGGCACTTTCGGCGTCAGTTACTGCTTCGCCGTTACCGATTGTTAAGCATTCGTAAGCCTTTTGAACGCGTTCCCAACGGTTGTCGCGGTCCATTGCGTAAAACCTGCCTTGTACGGTTGCGATTTTGCCTAAACCCTTTTCGTTTAAAACTGCTTGAAGGCCGTGGATAAAGTCCGCACCGCTTGTTGGCGAAACGTCACGCCCGTCTAAAAAGGCGTGGATATAAAGGTTTTCAACACCCCTTTGCTTTGCTAATTCAACAAGTGCGTAAAGGTGGGTGATGTGGCTGTGTACGCCGCCGTCTGATAAAAGACCGTATAAATGCACCGCCTTGTTGTTTTTAACTGCGTTATCCATTGCCCCAACTAAACTTGGGTTTTTAAAAAAGTCGCCGTCCGTGATTGATTTTGTGATACGGGTAAGCTCCTGATAAACAATCCTGCCCGCGCCGATATTTAAGTGGCCAACCTCGCTGTTACCCATCTGCCCGTCAGGTAAGCCTACGTTTAAGCCGCTTGCACCAAGCGTTGTTGATGGATATTTTGCTAAAAGTTGGTCTATAACACCGTTATTGGCAATTTTGATTGCGTTGCCATTGCCACTTTCACGACAGCCGTAGCCGTCCATAATGATTAAACAAACTGGTTTTGTTTTCATAATTCACCTTAATAGTTTTTCTTCATTTTATAGTATTATATACTTTTTAAAATTATTTTGCAAACTAAAATGGGGCGGTTGGCAAATTAACTTGAACTATTAATGTTGCGGCTTTTTGTCGAAAGACTGTTTGAATTTGCGCGCCAGTTGACGGCTACGATTGACAAAGACTTAAAAAGGTGTTAAAATTAAATTTAGTCGACTACTCGTAGCCCAGTTGGATAGAGCGTGAGACTCCGACTCTCAAGGTCGCCGGTTCGACTCCGGCCGAGTAGACCAAAAAAAGACTGTAATTTTGACACAAAATTGCAGTCTTTTTTAACTAAATCCGCCTGCGTCGGAATAAATCCACTTCGTGGATGAAATCGCTACGCGATGAAATCTGCCTTGCGGCAGGTTAGGATGGCGGATTTGATTTCATCTGAGGTGGGACACCGAAGATTTCATCCGAGTTCACTCGGATTTCATCCTGCAAAGCAGGATTTCATTAAATTTATAGGGTTTGCCAGGATAGTTTTCATCCTTGCAATCCTTTTTTTCTTTTATTCGTAAAATATAAATCGTTCACTTTACACCCCTTATCGTTCAATTTATAAGGTATCGTTCAATTATTGATTCGCTTAAATGAATTATTGATTTTCAATGGATTATGTGATATAATAAACTCACCGATAAATAAGAATTTGAAAGGGTGAGCTTATGGGACCAAATCCTAATCACATTTATCCAAACAAAAACATCAAGCAAATTGTGTATATCAAGAATGTAATTACAAGGTCGAACATCGTGGTCGGTGAATACACTTACTACGATGATGTAAATGGGGCAGAGAAATTTGAAGACCATGTCACTCACCACTATGAGTTTCTTGGTGATAAGTTGATTATTGGAAAGTTTTGCGCTATAGCAAAGGGCATTGAGTTTGTGATGAATGGTGCAAATCATAGAATGAACAGCGTT
>JAFQEA010000002.1 GCA_017399185.1 Clostridia bacterium | reverse complement strand
TTCTCTTAATGATATATTCGTAGAATACGCAGGGGCGCAGATATAAGGAGGCAAGACAATGAAACAGTTTGGAAAAATACTCAAATTTGAACTCAAAGGCTATCTTAAAAACAAAGCCTTTGTAGGTGTTACGATATTCCTTGTTGTAGCAATCGCAGTTGCGATGTTTATTCCAAATATCATCTCGGTATTTAAGTCTGATGATGAAGGAACTACGACAACTCCGACAGATCTTCCAGTTATGCTTGTATATGCGGAAGATGAAACGCTTTCGGGGCTTGTCAAGGACTATTTCTCCGAAGCCTTTACGGGCTATAACGTAAAGGTTGCTGACGGAACGGTTGACGATATAAAATCTCAAATCACTTCCGGCAGCGTTGAGTGTGCTTTCGTAATGAGTAGTGCATCATCATATACTTACTATGTAAACAACCTCAATATGTGGGATTCTAATCAGGCACTTGCCGATACAGTTTTGCAAGAGGTTTACAGAGTTAATGCTATGATACAGAACGGTCTAACACCCGAACAAGCGGGAGAGATTATGTCCGTTGTTATCGAAAGCGAAACAATGACACTTGGCGTTGACCAAATGGAAAATTATTTTTACACATACATAATGATTTTCGCATTATATATGGTTATTTTGCTTTACGGACAAATGGTTGCAACCAACGTAGCAAGTGAAAAGAGTTCAAGAGCAATGGAGGTTTTGGTTACGAGTGCAAAGCCTACGAGTATGATGTTCGGAAAGGTACTTGCATCTTGTATTGCAGGCTTTACCCAACTTGTCCTTGTGTTCGGATCGGCGTTACTGTTCTACAATATCAATAAAGCGCAGTTGTCTAATCCGATTGTTGCCTCGATATTCGATATGCCCATAGACTTGTTTATTTATCTGCTTATATTCTTTGTTCTCGGTTTCTTGATTTATGCGTTCCTTTACGGTGCAATCGGCTCAACCGCGTCTAAACTTGAAGATATAAACACCTCGGTATTGCCTATCACGTTCCTTTTCATTATTGCTTTCTTTGTTGTAATGTTCTCAATGATAGGCGGTAGCGTTGATACAGTTCTGATGAAGGTATGCTCGTATATTCCGTTTACTTCGCCTATGGCTATGTTTACGAGAATTTGTATGAGTACGGTAGCTTGGTATGAAATCTTTATTTCCATTGCTATCCTTATTGGCTCTACTATCGGTATCGGTGTTCTTTCCGCAAAGATTTACCGTGTGGGCGTTCTCCTTTACGGTACGCCCCCGAAGTTCTCAACTATTATAAAAACTGTATTTAAGAAACAGTAAAATCAGCCCTCGTTCATTTCGGAACGAGGGCTTACTTTATGCTTGAACTGCATCAAAAAATATGATACAATATTAACTAAACAGAGTGTAAACCTGCGGTTTAGCAAACTCTACTTTCCTTCAGTTTACATTCCGTGAGCATAGCATTAATTTTCGTATAATTAAAACTTAAAAATATTTTTTGGTTTTTTAACAATAAAACGATATAAAGATATTGACATATAAGAAAATGTATGCTATAATTACTTAACCCTGTTAAGATATTGGAGGTGCAATATGGAAACAAAAGAGACAAAAGCCGAAAGTTTTTTTAGAAAAGCAGTTGAAGTTCATTCAAGTTCTCAAATTTTCAATACTTCTGTAAGCGAATTAAGCGAAGGAATGGGGAAAACTCTCTTTTATCTTGAGCAAAAAAAAGATAATGATGTTACAGCAAGCGAGATAGCAGAACATTTAGGTGTTAGTCAAGCACGAGTAACAAAAATCATAAATAAATTGGAAGTTGCAGGCTTGGTTGTAAAGCGAGCATCCAAAGTGGATGGTCGTTCAACAGTAATAAAAAATACCGAGGAAGGCTCAAAAAGAGTCTATAAGATTTACGGTGAAATAATTCGTTATTTCGATTATTTAATCGACAAAATAGGTGAGAAAGATCTGTCGCATCTTTTCTTATTACTTAATAGAATTAAAACTGTTACTGAAGAATATGGCAAAGAGTAATTTTTTTGGGGGCAAATGCTTAACCGAGTTAAGTAAGTGAGGAGGTTTTTATGAAAAAGACAAGAATTTTGTTCTATTTATTTAGTATTACAAGCGTAGTTTTGTTGTTTATATGCACTGCTACCGGATGCAAAAAAGAAGTAGTTGATTGCTCTTTTGAATTTTTAAATCCTGAAACGAGTGAGTATATTAAACCATTCGGTAAAAATAATTTTGGAGAAATATATTTAACTTATGACGGAGAACAAAAAAATATCAATTTCAAAACAGTTAGAAATGATAATGGCAAAGAAGTTAATTTCATCGAAAATATAGATATAAGTTATACCTATAAAAATAAAAAAACAGGAGAGCTTGAGTATGGCTTGCCTTGTATGCAAGAAATAGGAGAATACTATCTGTGCATTAACGCTTGCTCTTATGATGAAGAAAAGTATTATATTTCTTATTCTGATGTCTCTTTAACTATTTATATTCAAGAAGAAGGTGCGCCAAAAGATATTGAGTTAAACACTATGTACCCGGTTAATATAAAAGGTAATAATACTTTGAAATTCACTTTTACTGCTCCATATTCAATGCAATATGTTATTTTAGTCAATAATGTGAAATTAAAAGTGTTTGATTATATTAGCAATAAAGAATTATCCGAAGAAAAAGATAATACATTCTTTATAGAAAAAAATCAAAAGGTTACCATAGAACTCTATAGTAACGAGGTTGTTGAAGAAACTATTTTACTCACCCCTTCTCCCAAACTTTTAAGGATTGGGGAAGCATTTGAGTACAGACTTGGATATGGAGGACAATGCGTTTATAAGTTTATTGATGAATGTAATCGTAATTTGATTATTAGTACAGATAATAATGATGTGGGCGTTACTATATATAACGAAAAAGGCGCTATTCTCTATGTACCGAATGAAGATGCTTATTCATATACAGCGAATGAAGAAGTGTACGTACACATCTATAACACTTCCCAAAAATCAGTAGAAGGAAGTATGATTCTTTATGAAGATAAGCCGGTTATGCCAAATCAAATTAAAACTATGGAATTGATCGGAAATGAAACAGTGACGATGTTATTCAACTGTTTTGAGTCAGGGTGTTATGAAATTATTTCAACTTCGCATAATACAGTAAAAATGGAATTTCTCGATAAAAACGGCAATTTCATTGATGGTAGCAACTTAGAAAAAGGTGATATTACTTTTATAAGTATAAAAAATCAATCATCAGAAACGGTAAATTTTGATTTTATAATTGAATTTTCGCCTTTTGAAGTAGTGTATGGTACTAATATTATAGAAGGCGGAGAAAGATTTGTAAAATTTACACCGGTTTCTGATGAGGTTTATTTGTTCGATGGCGTAACAAAAATTTATGATTATAATTTTGATATTGTAAAATTTGAGAACGGTAAAGCCATTTGCGATTCGACTAATAAATGTTATTACCTTGAAGTGAATAACAATTCGGTTTCAATATCTATTCCCTTTGAAACATTAAAATTAGGAAATCGAAAAACTGTTTCAAATGATGGTTATGGGGGTTATTATTATTCGATTTTATTGGATTTTGATGCAGAATATTTATTTGAATCTTCAGCACTTTCTTTGTCAATATACAATAGCGACTTTGCTTTTATAGATGATTTGAAACCGAACAGCTTAATAAGCTTGTTGGCGGGAACTTATTATATTAAGATTGTTGACGATGAGATAAATTCAGAAATATGCTGTTCGTTAGTTGGAAATCCACTAAATATTGGATCGAAGTATGTTCTCCATCATAACGGATATACAATTTTTAGTTTTTCTCCGAAAAACATTCGGAACTATACGTTTATTATCGAAAACGATGTGAATAATACGGCAAAGTGTGTTCTTAAAATTTGCAAATTGGTTGATGGCGAAATGGTTACAGTATTTGAAACGCAGAAAGTATCGGCTATAAACGAAAGTGTTTATTTAGAAAATGAAGATTACTATGTGTTTATTTATACGTATAATGCAACCGATCAAAGTCTCATTTTTTCTTCAGCGTAATTTTTTTACACAATTACTTAACACGGTTAAATAAATTATAAAAATAAAGGAGATCGAAAATGAAAAGTTCACAAAAAAGAATATCTGCGATTATTTTTACTGTGGTATTGACTCTTGTACTCTGTTTTAATATGAGTACTATTGCATTTGCTGCTTCAGCCGATGAAATTAGTTCTCAAGCTGATTTTACAATGACTGATGGGTGTTTTGACAATTATACTGATAGTGACTATTATTATAATAGAGGCACAGGGACTCAAGATACAAGCAAATCCATCAAAGATTATCCCGATTATTTCTTTCAGAGATTTTATGGTTATTATAATTTGACGGATGAGTGGATTTTAGGATTTGTACCGGAAGAACTATTTATTTATGAGGGAGAATATTTCTACATTGGTCAGCAAAATGGATTTTTTGTTGATAATAACGGAACAACGCAGTTGGTATATTTATTTGATACTAATTTGGATTTGAATAAAGTTGCTGACGGATATGTAGATTTTAGTATTTCCCCTTTGTTCTATCACACATATAGATATTCTAATGGCAACGTTTACGTTGAGCAGTATGAGCATACAGAAATCTTAAAGATAAAAGATATATCTTTCGGTGCGTATATTGAGAATGTTAATTATACCAATAAAGAAAGCGAACACTATATAGCAGAAAATGATAATGGTAGTTTTATCATTTCTACCGATTATTCATACAAAGGCTCAAGTTTGCCTGAAGGCTACGGGGAAGATGCTGCAAATTGTGCGCTTTCGTTGGTTTCCGATGTGCTTGAAGTTATACCCGGTGCGGGGCAAGTAAAAGATGTATTTGATCTTGTTGTCGATAGCATAGATGCGGTGAAAACATCATGGGAAATATCAAATAAGATTATTGAAGGCTATGATGTTGATTTGACAAACGGTGCTTTTGTTGGAACACAATTCCATACAAGCAAAGAATCGCAATTAGCTGAAGGCGGCTTAAATAGGTATGCTTTTACAAGTTTTGAGACAAGTATGGATAATCCCGTTTTGTATTTGCCTAATCAAAATGAGGGTGTAACATACAGATATTGCATTGGCACTACTAACCATTGGAAAACAAGACTGACCGCAGGTGTGGCTTTAGATATAGTTACAGAAACAGCCGGATTGAACAAATCTCATATAGAAAATAAATATGAGAATGTAAAGTCCACGTGGTTTACTGTCGATTTTTGGGGAGAAAGTGAACAAGCTCAAAATATAATGACTGAGGAAAGCACTTATATAGATATGCTCTCTAATACCACAAAAGAAATTTCTGTAACAGCACCATATTCAAGCGAATACGAAATTTCAATTCCCGGTGCGGAGTTCTCTATTTATGATTCTACAGAAACTATTCATAAAACCTCCGCACTCAACAAAGCAACTATTGACCTTGAAGCTGGAGAACGCGTAATAGTAAAATTAAACACAACGGATAATGAGTTGCACACAACTTTTATCGTTAATTGTAAACCCAAAACTCTTAATATAGATAATACCGAGATATTCAAACTGAAACCTTACGGTAATAAAATTTATAGTTTTAATTCAACAACAACACAGTCAATATTGTTTGATACAAACAATAATATTGATTTGGGAATTAAACTATATGATGCTGACGGAAACCTTATCGGTGATTATAATTCAAAGAATGTAAATTATTTGTGTTCAACCGGCGAGGTGCTGTACATTAAGGTATATAATAACAGCAATACCACTATCAGTAATGCTGCTTTGTCTTTGAGTAGTGCTAATACAATAGATGTTAATAAAACTACCAACTTGATATTGAATGGAAATGATACTGTTTATATTCCTTTGGATATTTGGTGTGAAGGAAAATATATAGTTCAAGGGTTGCCCACATCGGTATCTTATAGATTTTTAAATGCAACAAAGGGAGAAGTTACGGCTTTAACAAATAACTGTTATTTAGAGCTAACGAATCTTTCGGCGGCACAACAGACACTATCTTTTGTGGTAGAATTTTCCCCTACGACAGTTAAGTTTGGCAATACCAACACTTCGTATGATAAATTTGTAAAGTTTGAAACTTATACTGATGAAGTTTACAAATTACCAAATACTATAAAAGTATATGATTACAATTTTAATCAAATAGCAGTTACTGACGGATTGATATATCTTCAAGCTAATGGTGCAACTAATAAATATTATTATATGGATTGCACAAATGTTTCTACACTAACAATAGAAGTGCCGAATACAAACTTGTCTTTGGAGACCGAACAAACTGTAACGAGCAATGAAAAGGGGTTTTATTATTTCAAAATTGATGTTACGGTTGAAAGCGACTATAAAATCAACGCATCTGCTCAAATTTATATATACGACGAAAATATGGAAAACCGCATATGTGTTGCAAGTGGGGTTGATTTTGGTTTGCCAATAGGTGAGTGGTACATAAAATTGGTAACTACCGCTCCAAACTCAAATGTCAACTGTACTATGAAACTTTCAAGCGGAGAATTAAATATTGAGGAACAAAATGTATTACATAATACTGGCACTACAATATATACTTTTACGCCCCAATATACAGAAGCATACAAGTTTTTCACGCTTGGTGATTTGAATAATACATTGACAACCCAGATCAATATTTATGTTATGCAAAATGGAACACTTTCTTCTGTTGCACAGTCGAACATTGATAAATACGTTGAACTTACAGAAGAGTTATCGGCAGGCACAACTTATTATATTTCTGTAGAACTGAAAAATGCGTCAGATGAAGCTGTTGTATTTACGGTAGAATATAATAGTGGTGGACACGATGATGAAATTGTAGACACAATTAAATTGAAAGGTAATGTTACTAAATACATTTCAATAGATGTTGAAGATGCAGTTGTCGTTAAATATACCCCCCAACAGTCTGGTGAATACATATTTTATATTCTCAATAAGAGTATAACAAGTACTTTTTCGATGTATCTTTATGATGAAATTGGTGCGGTTGGAGAAAAAATATCAGGAGTCAATTATGATGACAGTACTGGGGTAAAATATGCCATAAGTTTAGAATCAGGCGAATCATATTACTTCGTACTTGTTTATGATAGTGGCGCAACCGCAAACAGTATTCAAATTAAGATAGGCAAAAAATATTCTAATGTAACACTTAAAGCTTCACTTGCTGATGGCAGTACATATAGTTCGGGTAATCCGTTAAACGTTATTCCGGGAATGCAATATAAGTTCGCTTTATACGGTGATAATATTGCGATAACAGATAACTATAATTATACTGTAAATTGTGACAGTCAGGTATTTACATTTGATGATACAACGAAACAATTAACGGTACATGGTACTTCAGCCGTTGGTAAAACTATTACGGTGTCAGTTGAATATCTTGAAGAATACTATACATTGGTGTTATTGGTAAATGATCCGTTTACAAGCAATAGTATTAGCATTGGTTTAAGTTCTGATCAAGGCGGGTATATTTCACCACAGATTAAATTCAGTTCAACATTGAATAGTAATTTGGTTTGGTCGGGAATTTCACCAAAAATTACTTATAAGTTTTACAGAAACGGAAGTCAAGTTTATCAAGATTCTAATAATACATTGACACTGTCTAATCGTACTTTCTCTAACAATAGGAACATATTGGATAGATTGGAAACAGAATTTGATACTATCAAATATACGATTTCTTATTCCATAAACGGATATACATATGAGAGTTCCGCTAAGGAATTACTTTGCGATAACACCAAACTTAATATAGCGAATTATTCTGCTTCTCAGGCTAACGGACGTAATATACTGTATTTGGTTGGTGATACAAGTAATAAGAGTTACAACAAAACAATATCTATTCCCTCAAACGTCAAGGTTCTTACGTTGGTTGGAACAAGTGGAAAGAATTATTATGGTTTGAGATTTGATATTGAAAGCAGAACTGAGCCATTGCTTGTTTACATTAATAATTTCCAATATTACGCTCCAAACGATAGCACTGCTATGAAATCTACGTCAAATATTGCGCTTTATTTGTACTGTAAGGGTACAGTAGGGATTCAAGGTGGATCAGGCTCATCAGGCTCACACGCAACAGACTATAATAATTCCACAGGACATGGTCATTATGGCGGTGATGGAAAGGATGGCGCAGTTGCAATAGAAGCATATAGCGTATATGTGTATGGCTATTCTTCGTCTACAGTTACTATCCACGGCGGTAATGGTGGATTTGGTGGCGATGGATACTATGGAAAGGATGGAAGTGCAGGTGCTAATGGCACAAATGCTACAACCTATTCAGCTGCTTGTGGAAAAACAGGTGGTGCAGGCGGTAACGGTGGCAAAGGCGGTAACGGTGGCGATGGTGCATATGCTATCAAAGCTACAAACATAGTAACTATCAAAGGTTCTTCTACTGGTAAAGTATACATATATGCCGGCAACGGTGGAGATGGCGGTAACGGCGGAGACGGTGGCGCAGGTGGACGCGGCGGAAACGGTGCCGATACAGCAAAACGCAATAGCGGAGAAAGCAAAGACGGTGGTACAGGTGGTACTGGCGGAAAAGGTGGAGATGGTGGTCTCGGTGGAAATGGAGGCGACGGTACTTCTGCCATTTCTGCTAAAACAATAACTAATAACGGATATAAATTGTATATCTACGCTTCCTATGGCGGATCTTCTGGTTCTGCTGGATATGGTGGACGCGGCGGTGATGGAGGCACTGGTGGTGCGGACACACGAGTTTTCGGAAGTGAAGGTAAAGGAGGCAATGGTGGTAACGGAGGTAACGGTGCAAATGCAGGCACTAATGGCGCTGATGGTAGTAAAATCACTGTAAGCGGTAATACCACCACTCAATCCGTACAAAAATATCAATATACACTTGGTGGCTATTATTCTTATGGTGGAAACGGCGGCAATGGTGGTAGCGCAGGAGATTCCGGTAGTTATGATGCAGATCAAGTTAATGGCAGCTCGGGACAAAAGGGCGCGAACGGAACAATTGGACGCACGCCAAGTTCAAGTGGTATGATTTCTTAAAAAATAAATTAAGAGTGTTGCACTTAATAATTTAATTCACCAATTAATTTTTCAACCTTGCCACGTTTTGTGGCAAGGTTGTTTTTTCATTTAATAAAGATTTTTCTTGATAATAACGATAATACATTATTGACAAGAAAGAAATTATATGATATAATATAGAAAAATATTCCTACGGAGGAAAATTATGCAGACATCTACTGACAAGAAAATGCGAAACTCTGCTACCCGAAATAGTATATATGAATATCTGTGCGGAACGAAGGCACACCCTTCCGCAGAAATGATATATCTTGATTTGCGGGAGACCAATCCCACACTTTCCTTTGGTACGGTGTATCGCAATCTCAAGCAGCTTGAGGAAACGGGGCGAGTGATTCGGGTTAGCACCCTGAACAATCGGGAACGCTACGATGCGAACTGCTCCGATCATCTTCACTTTGCTTGTGAGAAGTGTGGTCGGGTAATTGACTTAATGGACGCTGACACGGAAACCGCTTTAACGGCTTGCGGTTTACCGAGTGGTGCAAAAATAAGAAGTATATACGGAACTTGCGAATTGTGTTCCGAAAACAAATAACTTAATCAAAAGCAAATAAGCGCGGCGAGCTTATTAGAACTCGCCGTTTTTTGCACCATAAAAGCCGTACTCTCCCATTCTACGATATGAGAATGAGAGGAAAAATATTCATACGAAAAGAGATGAACTAACATCTACGCGGTCATCTTCCAGAATACCACCTTGGACGAGCCGCGCCAATTCTTAAATCAAGGAGGTATTTTTATTATGCGTTGGGGTAACTGCGCTTCACTACTCGTTATGAGTAGTGACTATGAATTTATGGCGTAATCGCTACTATACATAATGAAAAACTGAATAGCATTAGAAAGGCACTTATTGAATGGTACGCAACAAAAAGCGTATCGGTCAATAAGTGCCTTTTCGTTTGTCGTTGCAAAATTTGTAGATTTTACTCTATTCGTGCGCCACCTTGTCGGATTTTGAAAAAATTTGTAATTTCAAAACACCGAAAAGGAGGACACACAAGGTGAAAGAATTAACTACTCAAATAATTACAAAGAACGGTAATATCAGAATTATAAAAGTTGAACTTGAAGATGAGCTTGCAGATTGGCTCGTCACGCAGACACACGCAATTTATCACGACTTTCTTTTGTCTGAATACAAAGCGAAATGTGTAGAACGTAAAGAAACCCGCAGAACTCAATCGTTGGACAAGTCTTTAGAAAACGGCTTTGATGTGAAAGACGAGAGCTTGGAGAGCGAAGAAGAAACACTTTTGAGACTTACGCTTGAACAAGCAATCTCCCGCCTGAACAGTCAGCAACAATGGATAGTTCGTCAACTCTATTACGTTGGCAGAAAACAAGTTGATCTTTCTAAAGAATTGGGGATCAGCAAATCGGCTATGACACAACAAATTTCCGTTATCAGAAGTGCCTTGAAAAAAATTCTGAAAAATTTTCAAGAGTAACCTTAACTTTTGCCTTCTCCCGTGGCTATTAGGTGAAGGGACATACAAAAACAGTCTCTCGGAAGGAGGTTTTAATGAAACAAATGTTGGTTTTGGTGGGCGGTACAGAAATGTATGTTCCCATCAATGAAAGGCTCGGAAAGCTGATGATTCAGGCACACAAGAGGCTGAACTATCAAAAACACATAGCGGCTATGAGAAAGGCATACCGCGGACGGATAGAAGTCAACCGTGTGGATATGACCGCAGATTTCTTTTACACGCTTGAAGATGTGTTAGAGGAAAATGGTTATCACGATGTATTCCACCGTCACTTTGAAAAGTTGACTATGGAACAACGAAAAATCCTCTACGAGATCTTCCGCGAGGACAAGACGGTACGTTTCCTTGTCCAAGTACGAGGCTATGAAGAAGATGAGGTACTAAACGCCATAAGAGAGTTTTTCGAGTCTTTCAAAAAACAAATCTAATCAAAAAAGGAGTGATGAACAACCAAATGAACTTATTTAACGAAAATACCCCCATAACCGTAAGAATCCGTGATGTTCGGCTGCTTGCCAAAATAAACGGTATTCTGAAAACCGATCCTTTCCGCTACGCCAATAAAAACGAACTGCTCGTAGAGCTTTTAACTCTTGGCGTAAACGAAAAATACAAGACAATGCCACCCCCGCCCAACGCTCCCGCCGGGGCTATGAAAGTTCCCGTTCCCGACACGGAAACAATGGAACTTATAGGCGAAATTAAAGAGCTTATGCAAGATATGCACGATTATAACAAAAAGCATATTGAGGGGCTTTTGGCACACCTTAAAATGTCCGAAAGACTATCCTCTGCAATTTACAATATGCTATTTGCAATCGCAACGGACAAGCCCGTAGTTCCCCCGCAAGTTGAACTCGGATATTTAGACGAAGTACCACCGAGATTCGTCAATTTCCTGACCGAGCTTTTGAGGGCTATCCTTGAAGAAGATGACGAGGGAGACGAGGGGTTGGGGCTTGCAAGCTAAATAACCTATGGGAGTGCCTAACGTACTATTCAGTATCGGCTACGCGCCGAACGATGACACGCTGAACAGACTGCATAATGTTAAGCCCAAGTACCTCTCGGAGCGTAGATTTTATTCGTGCCGACAGAACAATGACATTCTAAAGTACATAAACCGAGGCATTGACGAGGGAGACTTTCTCGGCTACGCAGGCAATCCCGAAAAAAGCAGCGGTCTGTTCAGCGAGGGTGGTTTACTTACCAAAAAGGAGCTAAAGGAGTTACGTTCAATGCTCCGTAGCACAGATAGCAATATATGGCACGCAGTTATCAGCTTTACCGAGGATTTTGGTGCGAAATATATGACCTCGTACCAAGACGCATTGGAACTGCTCAAAGCGGAACTGCCCAAGTTTTTCAAGCAGATCGGCATAGCCGAGGATAACGTGGTGTGGTATGCGGGACTACACGAAAACACCGACAACCAACACATACACCTCGGATTCTTTGAAAAAGAGCCGAGACTAATAGCAGAAAGTGGCAAGAAAAGATACCGTTACGGAACAATCGGAAAGGAGGCTTTGGACTCGTTCCGTATCGGTGTTGAGGAACGGCTCACGGACGTAGGCTTTGACCTAAAACGCAGTCGCAGAAATTTAACCGAGGCGGCGAACAAGACATTGTTTCATCTTGAGGGTGTAAATGACTATGAGCGAGAGCTAAAGAAAAAACTACTTTCCCTATATCGCGCGTTACCAACCGAGGGGCGCGTAAGCTACGGCAGTAAGAATATGGACGGACTTCGCCCACAAGTGAACGATATTGTGAACTTTATCATAAGGAGCAATTCGGGATTGAAACGAGATTATGAGGATTTTTGCTCGGATTTGGCTACGTTTGACGCTAACCGCAGGCGAATATGCGAAGATCAGAAAATTGAGGACATAGACAAATATATGTTGAGCGAAAAATACATAACCGACATATACCGAAGGCTCGGAGATACGGTTATCAAAGCGGCACTTGCTATCAAGAAAAAAGGAGACAAGGAGGCAAAACGATGTAAGAAAGAACTATCCAAGAAACGTGCAGACAAACGACACCGCCAATATCTGCTTGAACGTGCCTTACAGATAGGTGCGGATGTAGATGATGAGGCAATACGGTGTTTTGAAGAATATCGCAGAAAATTGGCAGAAGCCGAATACAACAGACTTGTTGAGGAGGGAGAAATAGAAGCTGAATAATGAAAGGTTTTATAAAATGGCTCAAAGGAATACCGAAATGGTTTGCCGACTTGATACAGAGAAAGCGAAAAACCATAATCAAGTGGCTCATCATAATCGGCGTAACGCTGACGGGGTGTTATTTACTCGGTTACAGTTTGAATTGCCTTATCAAAGCGGAGTTCCGCCTTGAATATAAGCCGATTCTACTGTTGCACGATGACACGTTCCTTTATACCGGCTTGTTTTTCGCAATCACTATCTTTGTTTCCCTGATGTATTACTATTCTAACTATTGGATTTTCAATAGCAAGAACATAATCAAGGGCAGAGCGCGAGACAAGCACATACACGCAAATTTAGAACAGGCACATTTCCAAACGGAAGAAGAAATTTCAAAGCATTTCCAAGAGGTTTATTACGATGAGTTAAGGGAAACGGAAATAAAGGGTGTACCTATCCGAGCGTTTGAAGAAAACAATCGCTTGAAAATAACCTTTTCGCCCCCGACACACACCCTTGTCATAGGCACAACGGGTAGCGGTAAGACCACCACTTTTGTCAATCCGACCATACAGATATTGTCGGAAAGCAAGACAAGACCCTCTATGCTTATAACCGACCCCAAAGGAGAGCTATACCAACTCCACGCACAGAAGCTCAAAAAACGAGGCTACACCGTTAAGGTGTTGGACTTACGAAATCCGTATAACTCGGTGCGTTGGAATCCGCTTGAAAGAGCCTACCTGAACTATCAACGTATGCTACACCTTGAAGATGAGGTTATCATTCACGAGGATAGAGGAACGTATGAGTTTGACGGTAAGGAATACAACGACCCAAAAGCAAGAGACACGGCAATTCAAGTCAAGAAACAACAGTTAAATGACATAGTGTACGAAGATCTGCACGATATAACTACGGTGCTTTGCCCCGTTCTTAATAAGAACGAGCCAATGTGGGAGAGTGGTGCGAAGAACTTTGTGCTTGCCATAGCTCTTGCTATGCTTGAGGACTCGGCAAAAGAAGAACTCGGTATGACGAAAGAAAAATACAATTTCTATTCGCTTATGAAGGTTGCGACCAACACCGATGACGATTGTGCCGAAATGCTCAATTATTTCCGAGGGAGAAGCCCATTGTCAAAGGCGGTTTCCCTATCAAAACAAGTGCTTGACAGTTCCGAGAAAACAAGGGGTAGTTATCTTTCAAGCACGTTTGACAAAATCTCTATGTTTGCAGACCTTTCCCTATGCGCCCTGACGAGCGAGAACGAAATCGAATTTGGCGAAATGGGAGAAAATGCAATCGCACTTTTCTTGCAGATACCCGATGAAAAGGAAACGAGACACACCCTCGCTTCAATGGTTATTTTGCAAGCGTACAAGGAGCTTGTGTATAAGGCGAACACTTATCCGTCCTTATCCTTGCCTCGCCCCGTGTACTTTGTGTGTGATGAGTTTGGCAACTTGCCTGCCGTACACAAACTTGAACAAATGATAACTGTCGGACGCTCCCGCAATATATGGCTCAACCTTGTGGTACAGAGCTACGCCCAACTTGCAAAGGTGTATGACGATAAGAGCGCGGACATTATCAAGAGCAACTGCAATACCCAAGTATTTATAGGCACAACGGATTACAAGACGATTGAAGAATTTTCAAAGAGGTGCGGAAATTATAGTATTGTTCAACGCTCGGTAGGTTTTAATACGGTACGCGCAGACGATGTGAACTCTAACACAAGCGTAAAGGAAAGACCTCTGATTTACCCTTCCGAACTGCAACAACTCAATAGCAAGGAGAATATGGGCAACGCCATTGTAACGGTGTTCGGTTATCAGCCCTTAAAGGCGAGATTTACACCGAGTTATAAAAGCCGATTCTATTATTTGCAAATGAGCGAACAAGAACTGCTCGAAGGCAGATATTTTGACGAAGCGGCGGCGTTCTACGATATGAAAGCGAGAAACGCAAAAATCTTTGCTACAAGGAGAAACGGCGGTACTTCGGACGGTGGTAGCGGAGGCGGTATCAAAGAGCAGATAGCCGAGAAACGCAGAAAAGCGGCTATGGTGGAGAAAGCACAGAAGATAACGGCAAAGGCTTTATACGGTTTTGTTTCCGAGCAAGAGTCAAGTGATATGTTCCTTGTTATTCAAAGCGGAGACTATGACAGAGCCATTGAACTGCTCCGAGAAATCAAAGAAAGAGCGAACGGAGACCCCGAACGCTCGGCAGCTATCCAAGACGCAATAGACCGTCTTGATGAAATGAAACGAGGCGAAATTCGCCTTGAAACCAAATAACAAAAATTAAAAGGAGGACTACGAATTGAACACAAAAATCAAAAACAAAAAGCTGATGGGCGTACTGCTCGTCATTCTCACGGTGTTTATGGCATTGGGTGCGTTCCTTATGACACCTATGACCGCATCGGCAGCTACCTCGTCCTCGCCCACCTATACAACCTACGGCTCTTATGACATTGGAGACGGTAGTGTTTCGGGATATTTGAGTGAGTATAAAATCTATATGCACTCATCGTCCACAACGGGCAGTACGGGAACGATCTATAACAATAAGGTTTTGAATTGGACTTACGTTTATATCAAAATGGACGCAACCGACGTAGATGAACACGTTTCATTCAAGCTAACCCGTAACGGCTCGACCTATGTGAGCAAAACCCTTTCGGGCAGTAGCGATATGACGCTCTATTCGGGTGCGCTCCCTGACGGCGAGTACGTTCTTACCTACGTTGGTAAGCATTGGGCGGGGATTTTCAGCAAAAAGACCTATACCTATACTTACAAGTTTGTCATTGATAAATCCGCGCCTACCTACTCCTTAAAGGCAGGCACAACCTCTGTTTCAAGCGGAACGTACACTAACAAGCAGATTACCTATTCGGTATCCGACTATAAAACTTGGTGTATCTACTACAAGAGACCGGGCTATTCCTCGTACAGTACGAGCTACAACGATACCTACACCGTAGCGGCGAGTTCGTCTAATAACGGTTGGTGGTACTTCTATGCAGAGGATTACTATTACAACACCAATAGCGTTGTGAGTATCTATATGGATGTGACAGTTCCCACGGGTAAAGTAACCAACGCAAGCGGTACGACTATCTCCAACGGCGGCTATACCAATAGCGCAATCAAGTATATCGCAAGTGACAGTCATAGCGGCGTTTCCTACTGTCAGGTAAAGAAACCGGGATCAAGCTCTTGGACTTCCTACACTTCGGGAACGGCTCTTTCGGGGACTCAAGGTTGGTACACCTTTAGATGTTACGATAGGGCAAATAACGTATCGTCTGAATACAAGGTGTATTACGATAACGGCACTCCGAGTGGCACACTTTATGGCGGCACTTCCGTAAAATCAAGCGGTGCGTACACCAACGCGGCTTACGTTAAATACGTTGCAACGGATTCCTATTCGGGTATTGCAAACTGCTACGTTAAAATGCCGGGTAGCTCTTACTACTCCGCATATGCAAGCGGAACGCAGTTAGCAACGCAAGGGACATACTCATTTTACTCGGTTGACCGTAGCGGCAATCAGAGCGCAGTTGTGACAATTACACTCGATTCCGGCAAGCCCACGGGAACGCTTTACGGCGGTACTTCGGTAGTAAGTTCGGGTGGCTCAACCAATGCGGCGTATATCAAGTTTGTACCTTACGATTCAATCGGACTTTCGGCAACCTACGTTAAGAAACCGGGTGCAAGCTCTTACGTTTCCTACACTTCGGGAACGCAGTTTACGGCAGAAGGAACGTACCTGTTTTACTCGGTAGATAAGGCAAATAATACCTCTGAAACCTATGAAATTACCCTCGACAGACAGATACCGTCTGCACAGCTTTACGTTGACGGAAACCCCATTGACAACGGCTCTTATACGAACGGCTCTTACATCTCTTTTGAGTGTGAAGAGAACTGTTTTGTAAAAGTACCGGGTAGTGACACGTTCACGGCTTATCTTTCGGGTGCGGAATACTACAAAGAAGGTAAATACACCTTCTACGGACTTTCCGAGGCAAACAACTCCACGGGCTATTACACCGTTATCATTGACCGTTCTATCAAAGAGCTTACCGTCAATAACGTAACGGACGGAAAGACAAACGGCGATGTGACAATGACTTGGACGAACGGAGATCCCGAACAGTTCGCGCCTATCAAGAGTGTAACGGTAAACGGAAAAGCCTACACCAACGGTGCGACCATTTACACCATTGATACCGCAGTTTATAACGTGGTATGTGTGGACGCCGCAGGCAACAAGTGGGAGACCATTTTCATGTCAAGCAAGCAGAACGTATTGACCGAGACCTTGCAGAAAGAATACTACGAAATCTACGATGAAAACGGAGATTATTATTCTTTTGCAACCTATGAGAGTGCGTTCAACTTCGCCGTAGCTCGTGAGAACACTTACGTTCGCACAGGCGAATGGAACAATGAAACTTGGGACGCGGGTATTGCTATGGATTCTGTGGATAGTGTAAATGCCGCTAACGGCACTTACTACATCTACAAAAAGAGTGGTAGCCCCAACGAAGAAGTGGCGTACTTTACCCTTGACCGTCTGAACGCAGTTATTGCAGAATACGCAGAGATCGGTATTACCGACTACTATTATTGGGAGAAAGTTCCCGCAACGGTAGCAGAGGGAGAAAACCTTCACTCTTACTCCGATACCAAAACCATCCTTGCCGACAAGGTAGAGCTTGGAGACAATATTGGCGTTACGCTCAACGGCGAGGCATTTGTCGGCAACGTGATTGACCTTGAGGGCAAGAGCGTTTTGGTTATCTCCGATGAGTACGGTAACACTTGTGAATATAACCTGATTATCATTCGCAAAGCTCCCGACATTCACTATGCTATCGGTGAGGGTACGGACAACACCGTTACCTTTGACAGAACGTACTATTTCAAAGACGAGTTTACCGTATCTATCACGGACGAATATGACGAGTTCGCTATGTTCAACGTGTACGATGAGGACGGAAACTTGCTCGGCAATTTCAGTCTTGGCGAAACCTATAAGATTACCGAAAGCGGCAGCTATACCGTAGAGGCAGTCAACCACTTCGGTGTGTCCGAGACCTTTAAGGTTATCGTTTCCCGCAACGCTCCGAGCGTTAGCGTGACCGAGAACAGCGAGGATAAGAAACTTGAAATCAAGATTACGCAGAGTGAGGACAAGGAGAGCCATATTCAGACCCTTGAAATCTACAAATCGGTTGACGGTGGCGAGACTTGGGTGCTTGTGGAAAAGGACGATTACGGCAAGACCGTAGCACTTGACACTCTTTCCTATGCGTTCCGTACAAGCGGTATTTACAAGGTAACTATCACGGACGAGTTCAGAACGGGTATTGACGCGATTACCGCAGAAAAGACCTACGTTCAGAGTGCGCCGCTTGGTGCGCTCATCGGCGTTGAGAACGGTGGCTACACCAACGGAACTGTTAAGTTTGAATGGACGGACGAGGCAACCGTAACTCTTGAAAAAGACGGCGAGGTTATTGACTACACTTCGGGACAGTTGCTTACCGAGAACGGTACTTACGCCTTGACCTTTGAAAACTTTGACGGACACAAATCGGTTTACACGTTCGTGATTGATACCGTCAAGCCCGAAGCCTTTATTGAGGGCGCGGAGAACGGCAGATCGGTTAGTGCAGATGTGAAAGTAACCTTTACCGAGGAAAGCCTAACCGCCGAACTGTTCAAGAACGGCGAGAGCTTGGGCGAGTACGTTTCGGGAACGGTTGTAACCGAAAGCGGAAACTACACGGTGGTTGTTTCCGACCTTGCGAACAACGAGACCGAGGTTAGCTTTGTAGTGGACAAGTTTGTTGACTTTGCAATCAACGTAAACAACAATGGACTTTCCAACTCCGTAACCGCAACGGCAAACGAGACTGTAACCGTAGCCTTTACCAAAGACGGAGAGGCGGCAGAATACAAGCTCGGAGAAGCTATTACCGTACCGGGCAATTACACGCTTACTCTTACCGATACTCTTGGCAACAAGACCGAGGTTGCGTTCACTATCGTAACGCCCCTTGTGCAGAAGTTTGAGCATAACTTTGACAACACTCCCGACTTTGTAAAAGCACTTGTAAACGGCGAGGAAAAGAGACTGAATTACGGTACTCTTGAACTCTTTGAGGACGGTACTTACGAGGTTGGCGTGGTAGTTGGAGATAAGACCTACAACTTCACGGTAACTGTTGACGGAACTGCTCCCGCGCTTACGATTACGGGTGCGGAAAACGGCGGTACTACCAAAGACGCGGTTGTGCTTTCCAACCTTACCGAGAACGCAGAAATGAGAGTGTACTTGAACGATACCGAGATTTCCTACAAGCTCGGAGAGGAACTTACGGAGCTTGGCAAATACCGTGTGGTATTGGTTGACGAGGTAGGCAACGAGACGGAATACACCTTTGAAATTCTGTACTCTATGAACGGCGGCGCAATCGCGCTTATCGTAATCGGTATCCTCGTTGTAGCGGGTGTTATCGTGGCTATCATACTCGGCAAGAAAGCAGCCTACAAGCAGAAGAAAGGCAAAGGAACGAAAGGTAGTAGCGGACATTACTATGACTACTGATAACGCACTTACAAGGGGCAAAATGCCCTAAAAAAGTGAGCAGGTTAACGTGTTGATGCAAAGTGCATCACTTGCACTTTGCTCAACACAAAAAACTACGGAAGCGGGATACCCGCCTTCGTCCCAAAAAGAACTTAAATAAACGCAAAAAGGAGGATTTTAATTGAGAAATAATATGTTACTTTCGGTGGATTTTTCCCCCGTAATCGCGCCCATTTTGGAAGTTCTCAATGCAATCTTGTGGCCGGCTATTGCACTTGTGGGTGCAATCGGCACAATCTACTGCATTGTATTGGGTGTGAAGCTCGCAAAGTCTGACGAACAGAACTCCCGTGAAAAAGCAAAGAAAGACCTTATAGGAGCAATCGTAGGCTTTGTGGCAATCTTCGTTCTAATCGTCTCTCTAAAAATCGCTTTGCCCATTCTTCAGGATTGGGTACAATCGCAGATTTAGATTTAAGGAGGCACGATGTTAGACGGATTAAAAGAATGGTTTTACGGACTACTCTACACGTTACAAGCGGGTGTTTGCTTTCTCATTGACTTTATCAAACGCATATTTTTCAAGCTGTGCGGACTTGATACCGTAACCATTGACGGAGAGCAAAAAGACCTCGTAACAAGTCTTGTGCAATCCAACACCATACACCGAGTATTCCTAACGATATTCCTGATCGGTGTCATTCTTCTTACCGTCTTTTTGATTATCGCACTTATCCGCGCCAACTATCAATCCAACGAAAAAAAGAGCCGAGGAACGATCTTTACCAAAGCGGGACAGAGTTTCTTAATAATGCTTTTAATACCGTTTCTGTTGGTTGCGGGTATGACCCTTGTGAATACGATTATGGCATCTATCAATACCTCAATGCAAGTGTATATAACCGAGGGACAGACCTTTATCGGAGGACAAATGCTGATTACTTCGGGCAGTACCGCATATATCGGAGAGGCAAGCGAGAGAGCCTTAATTGAAACAAAGTTCCTAACGGGTGCGCTTGACTATAACAATCTTGATGTAGTCAAACAGTATTACAACGTAGCGGATATAAACTACGTTATCGGCATATTGGGCGGGCTTGTAATGCTTGTGATGTTCGTCATTTCAAGTGTCACGTTCATACAAAGAATATTCGATATTATTCTTCTGTATATCATTTCGCCCGTCTCAATAAGCACGATACCTCTTGACGAGGGCAACCGTTTCAGAGTGTGGAAGGATATGTTAATATCTAAAATCCTCGGCGCTTACGGCATTATTTTGGTAATGAACTTATTTTTCCTTATAATGCCGCAAGTCAGCCGAATGACCTTCTTTGATAATAGCTTTGAAAACGGTGTTGTGTACGTACTGTTTATGATCGGCGGCGCGTTTGCGATAACCAAAGCAAACCTTGTCATTTCCCAACTTTGCGGAAGTCAGGCAGGCGGACGAGAGTTCGCACAGATGATTTACAATTTCCGTTCGGGACTTGCATTTGCAAAAGCGACAAAGGGTGCAATCGGTGGAATTATCGGCGGTGCGGTTGGTGGCTCGGACTACTTAAAGCACAGAAAACAAGGAAACACAAAGGGCGAAAGTCTGAATATGTCAATCCATAGTACAAGAAACCAAACGGTAAGACAAGACGGACAGAAGCCCACAACAAAGGCAGCCAAAGCAAAACAATACGGCGGTGCGGTTACAAGACTTGCGACCATGCCCGTAGGAACGGTAAAGGATTTAATGCAAGGCGGTATTATTCAAGCGGGCAAAAACTTTATACCTCGTTTGCGTAACGTAGTGACCGGCACAACCTTAACCAACCGCGCGGAGATCTTCCCGAAGAAAGCTCCCGCAGAAACAACGGCAGAGGCTACCGAGAAAGGAAAGAAAGTTGCCGAGGAAGTAACGAGTGATACAAGCTCGGACAGAGGTGCGGACACCGGCGGCACAACCACAACAGACACATCATCTACAAGAAAGGAGGAGACAGACAGTAGTGAGGATAATCCCGAAGAACACGAAGGTTAAAATGACCTTTTACAAAAGCGTAACGATTCCCGATGTAATCATCGGCTTTGTCGGTCTCGTTCTTATTGCCATAGCTTTATCGAGCAACCTCGCATTTAAGGCTCTGATAGCAGGCGGTATTTTGACATTCTTTGTACCGCTTTATATCACAATCAACGGAGATAGGCTTTACCTTGTAATTGCTTACTTTTTCAAGCATATCGTGAGCCGAAAGACCTACAAGAAAGCGGGGCGAAACGAGGATATACCAAACGATGTTGAGGGCGTAATACCCTACGGAACTATCGTATCGGACAGTATCGTTTCCCTTAAAGATTTCCGTCTCGCAGGCATTGTGGAAGTTCACCCCGTGGACTTCCGTATGCTTGACGAGTTCAACCAAAACGAAATGATCGAGGGCGGCTTTGCGAGAGTTCTCAATTCGGTGGCAGCGGGACAAGAGGTTGACATTATCAAAGTGGAAAGACCACTCATACTTGATAATTTCATTTCCGATGAAATGGCTCGTATCGTGACCGTTAGCGAAAGTATGGAAAAGGGCGAGTTGACGCAAGCGGAATACGAGGCGAGGGTGGATATAATCCAAGACCGAATGACAACCATTGACGATTTGAACAGTAACGAGCTTATCCTATATAGCCGTTATTACCTCGTCTTTTACAACAGTAGCGAACGAGAACTCCAATCCCTCTTACACAGAGTGGTGTTATCGTTGCAGAGTTCGGGTATTGAGGCGCGGACACTTAACGAAAAGGAAACGGCAGCGGTTATCCGTTATACGCTTGATTCCAACTTTGACGAGCGTATCTTCTCAACCGTCAAAGAGTACCGACATTTCTTTACCCCAAAGGAACTCCGTTTCGGGTTTACTTCAACCCTGCAAGACGGAAAGACCTTGACCCATTTTGTTATCAATAACTATCCGTTACGAGTATGCAACGGTTGGGGCGAGGGGTTATTCGACCTACCCAATACAAAGGTTGTGATGAAGCTCAAACCCGTTGAGAAGTTCAAAGCAATACGCAGAATTGACAATGCAATTCTTGAAATACAGACACAGAATATGCGAAACCGAGCGAGTGACAATATCGAAAAGGACACACACTTGCAGAGCTTACAAGAACTTCTTGTGAGCTTGCAGAACGAGAATGACATTCTGTTTGATGTAACGGCTATCGTTACGGCGTATGACGAGAAAGGTAAAAACACCGTCAAAAAGCAAGTGCGCCGCAGACTTCGTGAAATGGGCTTTGGCTTTAACGAAATGATCGGCAGACAAAAGGACGCATATTTGTCAAGCCAAGTATGTATGACCGATAAAGTCAACCTTTCAAGAGGTATTCAGACAAGCAGTATAGCGGCGGTATTCCCGTTTATCAGTAACGCCATTGTTGATGATAAGGGCTTACTCATCGGAGAAAATAAGCTCCCCGTATTCGTGGACTTTACCAAACGTGATGACGCGCACTTATCGTCTAATATGATTGTTCTCGGCAAGCCCGGAAGTGGCAAGAGCTACGCTTGCAAAAGCCTGATTGCCAACCTTGCAAGTTGCAATACGAGAGTTTTTATTCTCGATCCCGAAAGTGAGTACAAAAAGCTCTGCCACAGTTTCGGCGGCAAGGTGCTTGATGTATCAAGCGGAAAATTCGGCAAGCTCAATCCCTACCATATCATACAGACCGAGGACGATGAGAACTATGACGGAACGAGCAACGACTACTTCGCACACTTACAGTTCCTTGAGGAATTTTACAGAGTGGTTTTGCCGGGTATCAACTCGGATTCGCTTGAACTACTGAATAAGCTGACCCAAGAACTGTATGAGGAAAAAGGCATAACGGCGTTTTCAAAGCTGAAAGGACTTATGGCAGAAGATTATCCGACATTTGACGATCTCGGAAATCTCATTGACAGACGAATGGAGGCAGAAAAGGACGATTATAACCGAGGCTGCCTGAAAGTCTTGACGAACTACGTTGCCAAGTTCCGAACGGGTGGACGATACTCTAACCTTTGGAACGGTGCAACGAGCTTTAAGCCAAAAGAAAACTTTGTTGTGTTCGACTTCCAAAAGCTCTTATCCAACAAGAACAACGTAGTGGCAAACGCCCAAATGCTGCTGATCGTAAAATGGCTTGAAAACGAGGTTGTAAAGAACAAGGACTACAACCAAAAACACGGGACTTCAAGAAAGCTCGTTGTGGCGGTTGACGAGGCGCACTTATTCATTGACGAAAAGTACCCCGTAGCACTTGACTTTATGGCGAGCCTTGCAAAACGTATCCGAAAATACGAGGGTATGCTGATAACCATAACACAATCCGTAAAAGATGTTGCAGGCACACCTGAAATCGCACGAAAGAGCCAAGCACTTATTGATGTATGTCAATACTCAATGATTTTCAGCCTTTCGCCAAACGATATGAGTGACCTTTGCGACCTCTACGCCCACGCGGGACAGATCAACGAAGCCGAGCAAGGCTATATCATTCACAATAAGCGAGGAACGGCGTTCTTTATATCGTCCCCGCAAAGCAGAACAAACATCAATATCGTGACAAGTGATTTTGTCGAGCAGATGTTTCAGTAAAAATTTCAAATAAGGAGAATTAAATGGAAAATAAAAAGACCGTAGAAAACTACACCGAAGATCGCCGTGACGAGATTACGGCACAGACGAGTGCGCTTTACCACTCAATGCTTGAAAACGGACAGTACAAAGATTTGCTTGTCAAGTTCGGGCAGAACGGTAAATACTCACTCAACAACGTACTGTTTATGCTTACGCAAAACCCCGATATGACGGTGGCAAAGAGTATGAACGAGTGGACGCGGTACGGCAGACACATTGTAAAGGACGGACAGAATATGGAGGTAATGGCTCCGACCCGTACTGTTGCCCCTAAAGAGAACGAAGCGGACGAGAGTGGCGAGGGCGAGGCGAAAGCCAAGAGAGCAAGTGAGTTCCACCCGATGTATGTCTTTGACATTTCACAGACCGAGGGAGATGAGTACAAGCCCTTTGCCATTACGAAGGATATTACCGATGAGCAGAAAAAGACCTTACTTGACGGTGTATATCGCGCTCTTTCCGTCAAGCGTTATAAGTGCAAATTCGCAGATGAAAGCGAGTTTGGCGAAAAGGAATACTACGCAATCGACAAGGATAAAAAACTCATAAAGCTCCGTAAACGTATGAACAATCAGACCACCGCGCTTGCGGCGGTAACGGCAGCGAGTAAAGCCATTTGTGATAGTTACAAGAACGAAAACTTTTCAGGACTGACGGGTACAGAAGCTGAAAGGCTTGAATCGTTGAGCAGAGGTTGTATTCTTGCGGCGCACTTCGGTAGTGACACCAAGCCCTATGACTTTTCTTCGGTTGCGGAAATGGACGAGGAAAAACGAGAGGCGTTCCGTAACAATCTCGGCATTGTGTGTGCAGGCACAAAGCTCGTTATGGACAGAATTTCTACTGCTTTCTACAAGGCACAGCAGGCGCGGGAAACCGCGTCTGCCCCCGAAGAAGAAATTGTAGGAGAGCCGTTTCGTCCCGACAAGTCAAAGAAATCCGAAATGGAAGTCGCTTGAAAACATACCGAGTGAGCTAAAAATCTTAAAACAATGGGTTTGTTTTAAGGCAGTACGCAAAGAGGGACATTGGGGTAAACAAATTTTCTCGCCCATTACAGACAAATTCGCAGAGGTTAATAACCCTGATACTTGGGCAGATTTTGAAACCGCACTTGACTATGCCGAGCGTAAAGGAATGGACGGGTTGACCTTCGCTCTGTCAAGCGGAATTGTGTTTATAGACATAGACGATATTGATAGCAAGCCCGAAGAAATACAAAAGGAGCTTGCCACGTTATGCGAAGAACTCAATACCTATTGTGAAAGCTCTGTAAGCGGAAAAGGATTGCACTTTCTCTGTAAAGGAAAGCTCCCGCCCCGCGCGAGAAAAAAAGTTGACACTAAAGGACTTGAAATGTACGATACGCTTCGTTTCGTGTGTATGACCGGCAACGTGGTGGACGGTTGCAACGAGATACGGGATTTATCCGAGACAATCGGAGATATAAACCGCCGATACCTCGGAAAACCCTATGAGGAACACATACGCCGAAGTGTTGCAACCTCTACCGACAATGCCGTGATAGAGGCAATCCGAAAAAGTAAGCAATCGGGCAAATTTGAACGGTTATATAGTGGAGATTGGAGTGACTACGATTCTCAAAGCTCTGCCGATTTTGCACTTGTCAGAATACTTGCGTTTTGGACTCAAGATGCGGAGCAAATAGACAGTATCTTTCGCACAAGCGGACTGTATCGACCAAAGTGGGATAAAAGCGGCGGTTATTACGGTAAAAGAACGATTGAGCAGGCTTTGAGAGTGGCACAGACCACACGCAGATCGGCAATCGAAATGTAAGGAGGAAGAAATGGAAAAATGCAAGGTTATAGTAAAGAAAATCGGTGCGCCCGCCGAGGAAACTTTACTTGAAAACACATACGAGGCGAAAAAGGAGTTGGTGGGTGGTGCTATCTCCTACATAGACCACCCGTTACACCCCGATATACAAATCGTAATGAATCGTGAGGGCATACAACAACATTTACCCGCAACGGTATTCTTTGACGAGATTGATTTTGTGATACCGGGTAATTGTGTGTTCATCACGCACAACGAGGAAGGCGAAATGATTTCACTTTCCGATGAACAGACAAAAATGCTTTTGGAAGATCTAAAGGACAGAGAGTTTGATGATGACAGTATTTCTGTTGCCGAGGCATTTTGGGCTATGAAACAAGCCAAGCAATTCAAAAAAGATATGAATATGGAATAAGGAGGAACGGTATGGAAGATTCAATGAGAGTATCTAACGGCGAATATGAGTTGAGCATCTTTCGTGATGAGGACGCGGAAAGCCCGCGAGAGTGGGATAACCTCGGCAAAATGGTGTGTTGGCACAGACGGTATTCCCTCGGAGACAAACACGATTTTGACAGCCCGCAGGACTTTTACGAAAGCTCCGAATATAAGGACATATTCGTTATTCTCCCGATTTACCTTTATGACCATTCGGGTATCACGATTTCCAATGACGATTTTGGAGACCGTTGGGATAGCGGACAAGTCGGTTATATCTATGCCACAAAAGACAGTATTCGTAAGATTTTTGGCAAAGAGCCGAGCCAAATTGACCACAAGGAGATCATCGAGCAGCTAAAGGGCGAAACAACAACCTATGACCAATATCTGCAAGGAGACGTTTACGGTTTTACCATTGAAAACAGTCAAGGCGAGGTTGTGGATTCGTGTTCGGGCTTTTACGGCGGCAATATTGCCGATGTGTTGCAAGAAATGAAAGCATACACGGGCGAAGAACACGAGGGACTGTTCTCCCAAGTGGAGAGACATTCTTCGGTGGTAGCCGCTATGATGTGAGACGCCTATGGACGAAAAAATACTACTTGACCGTAAGCTCGTATTACTGAATGACGGAAAATACTGTCTGATGTTGCAGGTTGCAGACCCACACCAAAAGGACTATTTGAACGGAAGGAGCTATCAACATAAATATTGGAGAGCCTTTGCAGATAAAGACAATCAGATGTTCTTTACTATGGGCGAGTTGCAACACCGTATTTTCCGTTATATCGCAGACAACATACGCGAGGACGGAACAACCGACCTTTGCCATACGAGGAACAGACCGTTTGCGTTGCCAAACGACCTACGCAGATTTTTCACGGACGGACTGACAAGCTACGCAACCTTTGAGGACTTCACAAACGCCAACAATCACTTTGTTGTTGCCTACAAGGAACAGAACGGAGACACGGTGCGCTTTGTGGTAGATACCGAGGAAGAAATGCGTGAGAAGTTAGACACGTTTCGAGCAGAACACGGAGAAAGTGTGTATGTGGGTTTTCAAGAAAGAAACCTAAACCCCTTACACCTACACGGTAAGTTTGAGCATACCTTTGAGCAGCTTGACCGTTGGTACGCTATTGTAGCGGTTGCAGATAAAGGGAGCGAGGACGAACGGAAGATTTACTATCGCAGATCTTCCTCAAAACGCCTACTCTTTACGGACGATGTAACCGAGGCAAAAGCCTTTGAAACGCGAGAGGACGCAGAGCGTTGTATGTCGGGCTTTCCCGAACTTCGTGACACTACCGAAATGACGGTAGAAGAACAAACCACCCCCGTACAAATCAAGAGACGGGAGTTTATCAAAAATATAGCAGAAATGGAGTAATGAATGAGAATTAAAAAAGAAGAATTAGAAGAAATCCGCATTAAGTTTTACGCACAAGTGCAGGACGAATACGATTATTTCCGCGCCGAGCAGTATAACGGCGGTATCAAGAAGATTTATGAGAACTCTTTACAGATCACGTTCTACAAAGAGGTGTACCGTTACCTTATGGACGAGAGGCTGCCTGACGATGACTATATTGAGTTCTTGGGCGAGCCTATCATTAAGAGGTTGTGGGAGGTTTTTGCCGTAAGCGAGATTCCGAGGCAGTCGAAAGACTATCTCCGTCAGCTTATGAAGCTCTACCGGGAGAATGAGAAATCGGGACGGAGGGCGGCATAATGATTTTTGAAATAACGGATTCCTTTGGAGAAAAAAAGAGCTTACAACCGCGAGTGCAGCTTTACTCTGTAAAGGATTTTATGGGCAAAAAGATGTCAGGTATTGCCGTAATGCTTGATGAGGTAAACAAGGACAATGAAATTATCGGACAATATTCAAATCTTACGGTATCTTTTGGCGAGTTTATTAGCCTAAAGAATAGTGCCTACATTGATACCAACAACTGCAATTTTACCGACCAATTACTCAAATATGGGATTGCAACGCCTACGGGACTAACCAAAAGAAGCGGTTATTGTGAATATCCGTTATGGATTTTCAACGAGCAGTTTTTGAGAGAGAACGGCGGCGAACACTACCAAAAATACGCCACAGAATATAACAAGTATATGTGTGTCGATGAAGATGAGGAATTGACTGTACCCAAACCCGAAATGGAGGCAGAATGAAATTAAGAGTTGCAACGGTATGTAGTGGAATAGGCGCACCTGAAAAGGCTTTAACCTTGCTTGGTATTCCGTATGACCTTGTGACCTTTAGCGAAATAGACGAGGCGGCGATCAAGTCGTATTGCGCCATTCACGACATACCGCGAGAGAGGAACTTTGGAGACCTCTCGCAAGTAGGCTTTCGCGCTTTGCCCTCGGATTTGGATTTGCTTGTGGGCGGTACGCCTTGTCAGAGCTTTTCCGTTTCGGGCAAAGGCGAAGGCGGTGACGAAGGTAGCGGAACGAGATCGAGCCTTATGTGGAACTACTTGCAGTTCATTACTCTGTCAAAGCCGAGTGTGGTGGTATGGGAGAACGTACCGGGCGTGCTTACCTATAAGCACGTACACAACTTCCGTAAATTCTACTACGCCCTGAACGGTCTCGGTTATGCCGTACACGTTAAGGTAGTCAATGCAAAATATTTTAACCTACCGCAGAACAGAGAGCGTGTATTTGTAATAGCCATAAAACGAGAAATGAACGTAGAGTTTGACTTTCCCTACGGTTACGATTCGGGCATACGCATAAAGCACATTTTACAAGACGATATATCGGGCATACCGAAAACGAAAAATCTTGAAAAAATGGAACTATTCGAGCCGTATATAGACGAGTACGATACCCACCGTATTATCCGTTGCGGAGATCTGCATTGGAACTTGTTTCGTCAGAACAATATCATAATGTCGATTGAGGGTATATCCGAGTGCCTGTTGTGTTCAAATGACGCGGCTACGGGAGCAAAGATATATGATAACCGAGACCCCGACAATGCTATGGTAAGGCGGTTTACACCTTTTGAGTCAATGCGACTTATGGGCTTTACCGATGAAGATTACAAGAAATGCAGACACGGTATAACTATGGACAAAACGGTGGAAAACGTGTGCGATTCCGAGCTTTACAAGCAAAGCGGAAACAGTATCGCAGTCAATGTAATGGCGGCTATTTTCGGAGAGCTTTACGGCGTTAAGGATTGGCAAGACAAGGTGTTCCGCGAGAGGAAGAAAACGCCCGAACAGTTGATGTGGGAAATGCCATTGTTTGCGGCGTGCCTACGGAGAGAGGAAGAAGAAAATGCAAGTTAAAAATAAGATATTGGAAAGACTTGACGAGAGTATTCGCGCCGATTACTACGAAATGTTGGAGGACGGTACGCAGTTGGCAATCGGAAACCCTGATACCCCGCCTTATTACAACGTAGTCAAGTGCGGAGAGGATTGTATTATCATAAAGCCGAAAGACAATCAGTTGCCTTATTGCAAAGGCAGAGTGATGAGCCTTTACGATTTCTTTCCGTATATGCGAGACGAGGGAGACCGATGCTATCACGTTGGGCGTGATATTGCTTTGCGTACCTTATCGGTAGCAAAGGAGCAATACGACCCTGACGAACTGTTTGACTATCTCCGACAAGGATATATAGACGGTACGTTGCGGAACTTTGTTGAGTACGATGTGATCGAAGAAAAATTCAATCCTGACATACGCAGAACAATATCCATTGTTGAAACCTATACCAAAGGAAAATGGACGAATATCTCTTGTATGGTTTACGGAGATAAACCGACAGATTTTCAGTCTATCAGTTATTCTCTTTACAGAGACAGAAAACGCGCTATGCGTTTCTTCGGCAAAAGGTTGACCGGCGAAAACAAGGTTATGTTTGATATGTTGGATTCCCAAAAAGGAGCAGAGGCAGAATGAGAAAACTAAAAGACTATTCATTTAAGAACGCAGGCTTTAAGGTGGTTGACGATGAAGGCGTTACAAAGTACACCGCAGGCGAATTTGTCGGAGACGATAGCGGTTTGATTTATAAAAACTATGACGCCTTTTACAACCCCGAAAAATATCCCGACACCGAGATCGTGTATATTCCCGAAAATGCTTTTCCACACGATAACAAGAGGTATGTACCCGAAGATTTGGTAAACGGATATACAAGGCAGAATTTGATTGACCTAACCGGCAGTACAATGGCGGCGGAGGAAATGTTTGAGACTTTGTGTTGGCAAGCCCCCGAAACCTTGTGGATTGAGCGAAGCGGAGATAGTGACGAAAACGGACACTACATAGAGGCGCAAATGGCATACGAAAGAGCGTATGTGCCTGACTTCGTTTCCGACCCTGACCGCAAAGGACAAGACCCCGTTTGCTATGACGAGTTTTTCAATAACGAGTGGCAAGACGAGGAATGTCGCAAACACTATCTTGACAGATTGGTGGAGCTTGGGGTGCTTGACGAGGACACCGCAAATGAGGCTATGACCGATTTTGACGGTACGGAAAACATAGAAGAAGTCGTGTACTCTACGCTTGTTCGGGAGAACGCACAAAAGGAATACGAGCGTTTTTGTGCGGACAAGTTAAGGCAATCAAAGGAAGAAATTTTTGCAGATAGCTATGAGATACAGTTCTACAAAGAAATTCACGGTTACCTGACTAACTCACTCAACCCTCTTGACTACGAGCATTACAAGGCTTTGAGCGCAGAGGGCGAAAACGTGATCGCGCTATTATGGGACGAAAATCTCAAATGCGAAAGGACGAATATCGGAGATTGGGATAGAATTACGAACTTTATAGACGATTACGCAAGACGATTCCATCAAGAAATTTTTAAGGAGGAAAATGAACTTGAATAAACCTATTTATGCTACCGATGAAAACGCATTGGAGCAGTTGAGAGCGCGGCTTGCCGAGCAAAAGGCAACGCACGAGGAAATGAAACGGAAAAATCTATACTACCGTAAAAACGGCACGATGAAAGGCTATCCCGATATGGTGGACGAAGAAGCCGAAAGAATCGACAAACGTATAGACGGAGATTACTCTTGGTGCAAAGCTCCGTACCCGCAGTATATCTTGCAGAACTCCAACCAACAGATGAAAGCAACCGAGGCAAGAATAAAGCAGTTGGAAAAAGAAGAAGCCCGCGCCGAAAGCGGCGAGGAAACCGATTATAAAACAGACGGTCTCGGCTTTGAGGTACACGAAAACCGTGACATTGGAAGATTACAGATTTTCTTCCCAAACGGGGGACGGGTGGATAAGGCTACATACGATTCCTTACGCAAACGAGGCTTTGTATTCTCCCGTAGCAACGAGGCGTTCCAACGGCAGCTTAACGAAAATTCACGTTGGGCGGCGAAACGCTTTGTCGAGGAACAAAGGGCGTTGCTTGAGGCAGAGCCAACTGTTAAAAAATCGGAGGTGGTTGCCGAGTGACGAGAACAGAGCCATTTACCTTTAATGACTGTATTCGCAGTATGCACGAAAAACCGCAAGGTGCAGACGATAATTTCAACAACGAGGGCTTGGTGGCAATTATCTCCCTTGAACATTTGAGCGAAGAATACCGAAAGCCCGAATATCAACTGTTCCGTCTTTCAAGCGGTTTTGGTTGTAAACCTACGGGCAGCGGCAGAAAGTGTTACGGCACGTTCTGTTTTGACGGTGCGGACGATCAATTCGGTAAATATTCCTTTATCGGCATAGCAAACGAGGAAACAACGAAAATCGCAGAGGCTATGGAGAGCGAGTGGAACGGTGGAAATCAATCGAGCCGAAGCCCCGACAAAGAGGAAGGAATGGAGGCTGAAATGTAATAATGCGAGACGATATTTTCAATACCGAAAATCGTTATAGCATTATTTACGCAGATCCGCCGTGGTCGTATCAGGTGTGGTCTGACAAAGGAAAAGGACGGAGCGCGGAAAATCACTATCCGACAATGAGCAAAGCAGATATACAAAACCTGCCTATCCCTCGGATATGCGAAAGGGATTGTGTACTGTTCTTGTGGGTGACTGCCCCTTGCCTTGAACAAGGATTAGAGCTTATTCGGGCTTGGGGCTTTACTTATAAAACGGTGGCATTTACTTGGATTAAGCAAAACAAGAAAAGTGACAGTTTCTTTACGGGTATGGGATATTATACCCGCGCCAACGCCGAGTATTGCCTACTCGCAACCAAAGGTAAGATTTTGGAACGTAAGAGCCGCGCCGTTCACTCCGTTGTCTGTACGCATATTGAAAGACACAGTAAAAAGCCCAACGAGGTTAGAGATCGTATTGTGCAACTGTTCGGAGATATACCGAGAATTGAACTCTTTGCAAGAGAGTATACAGACGGTTGGCGTTGTTGGGGAAACGAAGTATAACCGAATATATGAAAGATTGGAGGAAAAATGCTAACAGCGAAAGAAGTCAGAGAGAAAAAATTGCAAGACGGAAAGGACTTTATCTTTCTCGGAAAGGTGCGCTATCAAGAGGGCGAGAGCTTTAAGCGCAAGGATAAGGATATAACCGTCAAGAAAATCATAGACCCACATCACTTTATTACAAATAATGGCGAGAGTTGGCACACGGGAATGTTCAACGATTTTAATTGTATTCACGGAAAGAATATGATACCCCTTGAATACAATGAGAGTTCCTTCAGATGTGCTGTACTCCGACTGACGAGCAAGCAAGTTTTCAACCCCGATGTGACGGTACTCCGCGCGGACGGAAAGTTTGATGAGCTTGGCGAGTGTATGATTCGGTACGACAAGAACAAAGGCACGTTCAGTATTGAGACCCTTGATTATGAGGAAAAGAACAATAATCTGTTTATGGGTGTTCAAAATGTTTTCGGACACGGCACTATGGAAGTGATCTATGCTTTGCAAGAGTGGGGAGAAAGCGGAGAGCAACCGATAGAAATTCTCATTGATGACGAGAATTGCACTACGGTTAAGTATGAGGGTGTACCGCATACGGTGGTTGAGCAAGGCTTGTATTGTGATAGCCCTGAAAGTGATACCCTGACACTACTGAAACGGCACAGTTCTCCGTCGCAGAACTTTGTAATCGTGAAAAATCTCAAAGAACAGAACGGCGAGTACGTGGGAGAAACACTTTCGGAAGAAGAAAACTTTACTACGGGACTTGATGTGTTCTATTCGCAAGTTGTATTTGCGGAGGGTGGAAATGGGAAGAAAACCGAAGCTGAACTTTAAGTGGAAGAAAGGTTGGATTGAGGTGGACAAGACTCAAGGCGGTTACGCAGAGACCACCTACGAATATTTTGAGCGAGTTCCCGAAGTACACCTACTCAAATCGAAGGCGGCGAACGTATGGCACATTGGCTATCTTCGCAAGGGCGAAATGCCAAACCCGGAACGCCTTATTTATAATGAAACCGAGGCTATGACCGCTTTTGCCGAAATCAAGAAATTTCAAGATAGCGAGCTATCCACACAAGTCTTTGCGTATATGACCGAAAAGGAGCTTGAAGATTGGATTTTAGAATACGGCAGCAATAAGTATCTTGGAGATAGCTTGTATCTCTACGAAGCTACCCGCGCTCTGCAACGTATAACGCAGAAATCAAGCGCGAGAATGGAGATGTGAGATCAAGAGAAAGTGGGTAATTATATTGACCGTCCTTAATGTGATTTTGCTTATCACAAGAATCGTGATAGCCTGCAACGTACATAAGGCATTAAAGGAAATAAACGAGGTACAGCTAACCGAATACGCCTTAATTGAAAACACCATAGAGGTAAACGGCGAGAGTTACAAGATTGTGTTCGGAAAGAACTCCGTACAGATAAAAAACTCTTATAAAATCAAAGACCGCGCCGACAGATTGGCGGTGCTTGCGGTAATACGGAACGAACTGCAAGCGGAAGGACTTTCAAGCCGTAGCCTTACCTCTATGGAGGGCGAATGGGTGCTACACAATATAGCATACCGTTTCGGAGAGCGCAAGAGTTCTCCCGACGTGGATTTAGACTATGACCGTGATCCGAGGTGGTATGTGGCATTATTGAGCGAAATGCTCGGAAAAACAGGATTGTGAGGTGGAATTTGATACAGAAAAATTATGAAGAAATCGTATTGCAGAGCGCAACCGAGGAATACGAAAATTTCCGCAGAAATGAAATCAACAAATCGTCTGTCGAGGTTTTCGACAATAGCGAGAAGATTCTGCAATACAAGGCGGCGTTGCTTGCCTTAAAACGAAAAGGACTTACCAAAGAAGAAGCGCGGGTACTCTACACAATGCGAGGACGGATTCTCCGTTCTATTGTAGAGCCTGAAACAATCGGGGGTGTGAATTATGGTGCATAATACTATGGGCAATTACCTTGAACTTACCGGCAAGGGTGCGCGTGAGGTTATGGAAAAGATACTCATACCCGACCCCGAATGTGATAACCCTGCCGACAAGGTAGTGGACTTTTCAAAGATTATTCCCGTGGATAATCAAGAAAGTTATGACGAGTGCTACGAAAAATGGGGCGTGATACGCAATGCAAGCAATACGCAGTATTACTATGAGGGCGAGGGCAACCCGCCGAGCAAGGCAAACGTGATATATTTTGATACGCCCGAACCCGTACCAAAGGTAATAGCGGAGCTTGCAAAGCAAAATCCCGATTTGCACATCTTCTACGAGCATTGTGACGAGGACGCTACAATGGCGGGTATGCGAGTGTACGAACACGGCGAAGAAATCGACAGTTGTACCTACGAATACCGAGGACACTCTATGATGTCGGCTTTCTTTACAATGTGGGGGCGTGAGGACGAGTTTGAGTGGAACGCTGAAAAGGAAAAGTATGAGAAAGTGCAAGAAGCGGTAGCAGAATAAAAAAGTAAGGAGGACAAATGAACGGAAGTCAAGCAAGAGAAAACATAAAACGCATATTTGCAAGCGGAGAGACCCTTTCGGGCTTTTATGCGTTTATTGTAAATAATCCGCACTTGTCGTTTTGGAATTGTGTGCAGATATATACTGCACGTCCGGGGTTGACCGTCTGTAAGAGCTTTGATGATTGGCACGACCAAGATAACCGAAGAATAAAGCGAGGCGAACACGGAGTTTTATATTATGACGAAAACAACCCGTGGCGTAAAAGATATGTTTTTGATATATCGCAGACCTACGGCAAGGAGCGTTATCATAGTGCAATACACCGTATGAGCGCAAAGAGCTTACGGGAGTGTATCAACAGTCAAAATATCTTCGCAGGCATACAACGTGGAGACGAGAGCGATATTGAGGTGGCGGTTTACCGCTACTGTCAAGAACATTACGGATATTCGGATAGTGAGGAATATCACGAAGAATATCTCGCTTGCTTGGCAGAAGGTGTTACCCAATACATAAGCACGTTTACGGGCAATAAGTATTCGGGTGTGGCGGCTTTGCCGTTTGACGAGGATACGAATTTTAGGCTCTGTATGGAAGTCTTGGAGATCTCCGAGGGCTTAAAAGAGGCGGTGTTGGAAGAAGAAAAACGCCGTGAAGAACAGAAAAAGGAACGTGAACGGCAAAGAGCCGCAAGGCAAAGTTTTAGAGTTGAAAGAGAGGTAAAAAATGAGCAGACAACACAAGGGTATCAAGTTTCGTTATGGGAACTTGCACAAGGAGTATATCAAGACGGAGTTCCCGATGCAGTATCAGATACTACTGATGACGGGCAAATTGCAACCGTACTTGATGACGGTGCAGAAATCGGCGGCGCAGTTAAAGAGAAAATTGCAGGAACAGATGATAAACAATCCGTCATCGGAGTTCTTGACGAACTTGCAGAGCCACCGACTGACCGAGCAACAGATCGAGGAAATCATACTGACCGAAGTGGTGTACCAACCCCTCGTAATTACCGACTGACAGACGAAAACTTTGAATACTCTACGGGAGCAAAAACACGTTACAGACAGAACGTAGAGGCAATCAAGTTGATGAAGGTGTTGTACTTGCAAGAAAGGCAACCCACCGAGGACGAGAAAAAGATACTTTCTCGCTACGTTGGTTGGGGTGGTATCGCCAACGCCTTTGACCCCGATAAACCCGAATGGCAAAAGGAATACATAGAGCTACGAGAGCTATTGACCGCAGACGAATACCGACTTGCGAGAGAATCGGTGCTTTCGGCACACTATACCCCCAAAACCATTATAGACGGTGTATATGAGGGCTTGAAGCGGCTCGGATTTGAGAAAGGAAAAATCCTTGAGCCTGCAATGGGTATCGGCAATTTTATAGGACTGTTGCCCGAAACCTTTGACCCCAAAGAGACATACGGCGTAGAGATAGATTCCGTAACGGGTAAGATAGCAAAACTGCTTTACCCCGAAACAAGAATTAAGGTGTGCGGCTTTGAACAGACCAACTTTGCGAAAAACTCATTTGATGCGGTTATAACCAACGTGCCGTTCGGCTCGTTCAAAGTTCACGATTCGGAATATGACCGTTTCGGTTTTTATATCCATAATTACTTTCTTGCAAAGTCTCTTGACCGTATCAGACCGGGCGGTATTATAGCGGCTATTACAACGAAAGGTACAATGGACAGAGCCAATCCCTCTTTCCGAGAATACCTTGCCAACAGAGCGAAACTTCTCGGTGCTATCCGTTTACCGAATAACGCCTTTAAGACGAGCGCAGGCACAGAGGTTACGGCAGATATACTGTTTTTCCAAAAGAGAGACAGAATGGTGGAGAAAGCAAAAGACAGTTGGATAAACGTAGCCGAGGACGAGAACGGCGTACCCGTAAACCAATACTTTATTGACCACCCCGAAATGCTACTTGGAACAATGGCAAAGCACAAGTCAATGTACGGTGGAGACGATGAGACCGAGCTAATCCCCGATGGGCGTGATCTCGGTGTGGCAATAGCCGAGGCTATCGGCAATCTGCCCGAAGCCGTTTATGACGAGAAAAAAGCCGTTCCAACGGGTAAAGAGGTAGCGGCAGCCGAGCTTGAAATTACCGAAGAACACGCAGGCTTAAAGGACTACTGCTACACCTTTGTCGGAGATAACCTTTACCAAAGAGAAAAAGACCGATTGATTGCTTGCGACATTGCCAAAACCAATATAGAACGTATGCGAGGACTTGTAAGACTTCGTGAACAAGTCAGACGAGTATTGAACGTACAGCTTGGTAACTGCTCCGATGAAGAACTCCGAGAGCAACAGACCGAGTTAAACAACCGCTATGATTCCTTCGTCAAAAGGTTTGGTATCGTCAATTCAAGACTGAACAGAAGTCTTTTCCGTGATGACGCGGACTTTGCGCTTTTAATCTCAATCGAAGATGTGGACGAGAAAACGGGTACGGCAAAGAAAACAGATGTGTTTTCCAAACGTACCATAAAGCCCTATCAGAGAGTTACCCATTGTGAGACCGCTATGGAGGCTCTGCAAGTCAGTAAGAGTGAAAAGGGCTTTGTAGATATTCGCTTTATGGAGGCTTTGACGGACAAGCCTTTCAATGATATTGTCGAAGAACTCAAAGGCAAGATTTTCCGCAATCCGCAGAAATGTATCTTGGACGAGGGAGACAAATATCTTGGTTGGGAGGACGCTTCTGAATATCTTTCGGGCAACGTGAAACGAAAGTTGCAGATAGCGGAAGAAGCCGCCGCGCGAGACGAACAGTACCGAGATAACGTGTATGCGTTACGAGAGGTACAACCCGCGCCCCTGACCGCAGGCGAGATCGGTGTAAATATCGGTGCGAGTTGGATAGATGCAAAATATTACAGACAGTTCCTTATCGAAACAATCGGTATCAATCCGTATTATGAAGATGACCTGACCGTTTCTCAAAATCAATTCACGGGAGAGTGGCAAGTACACAAATCAAGTAATATGCGTTACGGTGTCAACGTGAGACAAGTTTACGGTACGGGCAGAATGGACGCATACGAGGTGTTTGAACGGTGTCTTAACCAACAGACCCCGACAATAACGGACGAAATCGAAGAAGCGGACGGAAAGAAAAAGCGCGTTACCAACAAGGAAGAAACCATAGCGGTACGCGAAAGACAAAAGAAATTGCAAGAGGCTTTCCGTAGGTGGATTTTCGATGACCCGCAACGCCGTGAATACCTTGTCGCAAAGTATAACGAGATATTCAATACAACGGTTGTACCGCAGTATGACGGAAGTTATCTGCAATTTCCGGGTATGAATCCTGAAATCACGTTAAAGCCGTATCAAAAGGACGCGGTGGCTCGTATTCTTATGGGAGACAATACGCTTTTACACCATTCCGTAGGCGCAGGCAAAACCTTTGAAATTGCCGCCGCTTGTATGAAGCTCCGAGAGATAGGCACAGCCCAAAAGCCGATTATCGTAGTACCTAACCACTTGGTAGTTCAATGGGCTAACGAGTTCAGAACACTTTACCCCAATGCTAACTTGCTTATGGCAACCAAAAAGGACTTTGAGAAAACAAGCCGCAAACGGTTTGTCGCAAAGGTGGCAACGGGAGATTGGGACGCGGTTATTATTGCTATGTCGAGCTTTGAGAGAGTTCCTATTTCAAAGGAACGGCAAGAGGAACGCCTTAACCGAGAGATAGATATGATTGAACGCGCTATTGTTGAAGAAAAGGAAAACGAGAACAAACGCCATACCGTAAAGGATTTGCAACGTACTCTGAAGAACAAACGTGCGCTCCTTGAAAAGCTCACAGCAGAGGGTAAGAAAGACGATCTGTTAAAGTTTGAGGACTTGGGCGTGGACTATCTCTTTGTGGACGAAGCCCACAAATATAAAAACAAGTTCATTTTTACAAGAATGAACAACGTATCGGGTATCAGCCGCGCTATGTCGCAACGCTCAACCGATATGGATATGAAATGTGAGCTTATAAACGAAATGAGAGGCGGAGACAAGGGCGTGGTGTTCGCAACGGGAACGCCGATCAGCAATTCACTTGTGGAAATGTTCACGTTGCAGACCTATCTGCAAAGACGAGAGCTTGAAGATAGAGGCTTGCAGTTCTTTGATACTTGGGCGGCGAACTTTACGGAGACGATAACGGCTCTTGAACTTGCTCCGAGTGGGCAAGGCTACCGTTCTAAAACCCGTGTCGCAAAGTTCAAAAACCTACCCGAACTCTTGAAAATGTATCGCAGCTTTGCCGATGTAAAAACGGCAGATATGTTGAACTTACCCGTTCCCGATGCGAATAGGTATCTTGTTGAGATAGAGCCGACAGACGATATTTTACGCTTAAATGACTTGATAGTGGAACGCTCCGAGGCAATAGCGGGTGGCGGTGTAAAACCGAACATAGACAATATGTTATGCGTTACGCACGATGGCAAGATGATAGCCCTTGACCCTCGTTGCTATGACCCGTCACTACCTGACCGGGCAGAACACAAGGTAAACGTATGTATCGGCAATATCTATAAGATATGGAGCGAAACACAAGAGGCGCGTAGTACGCAGATAGTCTTTTGTGATATGTCAACCCCGAAGAAAAACTTTGAGGATTATGACCCCACGCAAGACTTTGATGTGTATAACGATATAAAGGTAAAGCTCGTCAATCTCGGTGTGCCGAAAGATGAGGTTGCTTTTATTCACGATGCCAAAACCGACCAACAAAAGCAAGACTTATTTGACCGTGTACGCCGTGGCGAAATCCGCGTATTGATCGGCTCTACCGAGAAATGCGGTGCAGGCACGAATATCCAAAATAAGTTGGTGGCTTTACACCACCTTGATACCCCGTACAGACCGTCTGACTTGGAGCAGCGCGAGGGACGAATTGTGAGACAAGGCAACGAAAACGAGAGTGTGGCAATTTATACTTACGTTACCAAACGTACCTTTGACGCATATTCTTATCAGTTGCTTGAATCCAAACAACGCTTTATCTCGCAGATCAACAAGGGGGATTATACTATCCGTGAGGCTGACGATATAGACGAGGCAACCTTGTCTTATGCGGAAGTCAAAGCAATCGTTTCCGATAACCCGAAGATACGGCGTAAAATGGAGATAGAACAACAACTCGGACAGTTGAGTGTTCTTGAAAAAGACCACCGAAACAACCGTTATCGTATGCAAGAAGCCATAATCCGCGCTCCCGAACAGATAGGCGCAATCGTGCGTTCCATTGAGAGCCTGAAAGCCGATGTAAAAACAAGAGATTTGCATAAGGGAGACCAAATTCAGATTGGTAAACAGTTCTTTGAGGAACGTAAGGACGCGGGCGCGTTGTTGATAAAAGCCGTGAAATCCGGGCAATACGTTGGAAAGACAATCGGATATTTCCGAGGCTTTGGCATTGTGCCTACGGAGAAAAGGTGGGATAAACACTACTTAAAGTTGGTTGGCAACGGACAGTATGAGGTGGAAATTTCCGATAGTGATGTGGGTACAATCTCCCGTATGGAGAACGTAACGAACGATTTTGAAAAGGAAATCAAATACGGATATGAGCGTAAGGAACGAGCCGAGCAAGAATTGATCGTTGCGAAAGCCGAGGTTGACAAGCCCTTTGAACACCAAACGGAAATGGAAGCCCTGCAATCCGAGCTTGCGGAAATCAATGCGGAGCTTGATTTAGGACATACCAAAGAAAATATTGTCCTTGAGGACGAAACGGGCGAAGTTCCGAAAATCGAAATCTTGGACGAAAGCGAAGAAGAAGTTGAAATAGCATAAAAAGGAGGCTGATATTGGGAAGAAAGAAAATAGTACACCGAGAATTTGAGATACACGAATATCCGAGAAGCGTTAAAAACGTAGGCAAAGCCCTTGTTAGTGAGGGCTTTGCAGAGGTACGCGGAGATACGTTCTTACGGAGAGTGTACGCAGACGGATCGGGCGAACTCGTCCGATACAATGACGAAGCGGAAATGTGGGCAATTCTCGTTTTTCCTGCAAGTGTGGAAAGTGGGGTTGAGGACAAAATCCGTAGTAGTATTCGCAACAATTTTGATGTTGGCGTTTGCTTGGAAAAATATCGAAACGGCGAGAAAGCCGCATAAATCTAACGGGGGCTTTCGCATTGAAAGCTCCCGTTTTCAATAAATAATACTTATTTTTCTTTTTATCCAACAAAAACTATTGACAAAAATAAAAAAGTTGGGTATAATATTAGTGGGTGATGAAGAATGAGTATGCTTATGACGGTTATTTCTCGTGAAGAAGCCCGAAACGAGAATATGATAACCGAATACACAAAAGAGCTTGAAACACTACCGAGAGGAAAAATAACACCTAAAACCGTAAACGGAAAGACCTATTATTATCTGTATTATCGTGACGGAAAAAAGGTAGTGAGTAAATATATCGGCAAGGACGAGGAAAGTTTAACGGCAGTTCGTGAACAACTTACCCGCCGTAGTCAGATAGAAGAAATGATTAAAAAGTTAAAAGAAGAAAAGGTACAAATTAAGAAGTTGGAGGCTATGTTATGATATTATATCACGGCAGTAATATGGTAGTGGAAAAGCCGAGACTTATCGAACAAAACAGATTTCTTGACTTCGGATACGGCTTTTATACTACAACCAACAAGGCACAAGCGGAAAACTTCGCCAAAAAGGTTGTGATACGCAGAGGTGGAACACCGACAGTCAATGTATATGAGATAGACGATAATATCGGTAGTGAACTACTTAAAATCAAGCGTTTCAATGCTCCTGATGAGGAATGGCTCGACTTTGTTTCCGCACATAGAAACGGAACGTATGACGGAGAGCAATACGACCTTATAATCGGTGCAGTTGCAAATGATGATGTTTACAGAACGCTCCAAGTGTACTCGACGGGACTTTTAACCAAAGAACAAGCACTTGAAGCCTTGAAGATCAAGAAATTGTTTGACCAATATGTATTTGCGACAAACGAGGCAATTTCACTCTTGAAATTCGTCAAATCCGAGGGGGTGTGATATATGGACGAGAAGTTCAATTCTATATTGAGTATCGCGCTCATACCGCAAACTGTTGATCTTATCGTGAAGAACGAAGGACTTGATGATATTACTGCGATGAATGAGTTTTATCATTCAAAGACCTATGAAATGCTTGCAAAGGAAGAAACGAAGATGTGGCATTTCAGCCCTATGACCGTTTATACAATGTGGAAACACGAAAAGGAAACGGGAGAAATTGTATTTCCGGAGGAATGAGATATGAGCAAAGAATTACCGTTTATGGTGCTTTGTGTTGAAGAATACAAAAACCAAAAAGGAATGACGGGCAAGGAAGTTATGACCTTGTTCAACAAATATTCGGTATGCGAATATATCCAAGATTTTTATGAGGTGTTGCATACAACGGGATCAAGATATATTGTCAATGATATTGACCTTTATATCAAGTCTCGTCAAACCGCATAAACCAAAAAATCGAATATAACAGTTTAACTAACCGAACGGCACTAAAATCTGTTACTGTTATGATAAAAGAATATCATAAGGAGGCAGTATATATGAGCCAAAGAGCAGTATTATGGTGTCGGTCTGAAATGGGAAACACAGAGGACTTGACACGACAAAATCAAGTCCTCTCTTTCTATTGTAAAGAGTGTGGAATGAAAGCAGTTCGCACAATCCTTGAATATGGAAAAGCGGACATAATGAAACTCCGAAACTTTCGCCAAATGGCAAGGTATGATGAGTGTGATGTGATACTTGTTGAGAACTTTGATGTGTTAGACTTTTCGCCTGATGTAACAACAGAGGAAATTAAATATCTCAATGAGCGAGGCGTGAAAATAGTATCGGTGGACGAGGGAGAAATAACCCCCGATAAGTTACCCGATCTATATCGCAAACGGTTTAAGGTTATCGTGTGCAACAGAAGCCTACACAACCGCAGACGGAAAATCCGTTACAACTAAATAAAGATAATCATAATCCGTTGGATAACTTGGAGGGTTTGATTGTTCAGAAGAACAGTCAGACCCTCTATTTTTTGTAAAAGGAGAGTAAAAACTATGACATTAGCATTGAATAAAGAATTAGCAAAAAGAGCCGTTGTATTACTTCGTGCGTCCTCTAAACAACAGACTGACCGCGAACACGATTTTGATATACCGCAACAGAAATCAATCCTTTTGCCGTTCGTTGAGTCGAAAGGTTGGGATTTAGTAAAAGTATTTACCGAGGGTGGCGTATCGGGTTTTAAGGTATCGGCAAATGACCGAGATGCCATTCAAGACATAAAGAAAATGGCAGATCGCAGAGAGTTTGATATACTCGTAATTTATATGTCAGACCGTCTCGGACGTATCGCAGACGAAACACCGTTGATTGTATCTTATCTCAACCAAAGAGGAATTACGGTATTCTCTTATACCGAGGGAGAAATCAGCGCGAAAGACCATACAAGCAAGCTCATAACCTATATCCGCTATTGGCAAGCCGAGGGCGAGAGCCGAAAGACCTCTCAACGTGTATCGGACGCTATTGTGCAAGCCGTTACCGAGGGGCGTTATCGTGGCGGTGCTACTGCCTATGGCTACAAAATGGTTAATAACGGACGAAACAACTATAAGGGTAAACCCGTACTTGATATTACGGTGGACGAGGACGGCGAAGCTCCCGTAGTTCGTTTGATGTATTTCCTTGCAAGAGAACGAAATATGGGGTGTTGGGCTATCGCAAAGTATCTGAATGACAACGGCTACAAGACAAGACACGGTGGCTTGTGGACGAATACCCAAGTAAGACAGATTTTAACTAATCCGATCTACAAGGGTTACTATGAGTTGAGACAGAAAAAGAACGAACGCGGAAATCCAAAAGTTGTATCTCCGTTTATGCCTGAACTCGTTATCATTCCCGAAGAAGAATGGAACGCAACACAAGAGGTTATGGAGAAACGAGCGACCCGAAAGAAAGGTATCAAGAACACCAACTACGGCTCTATGCTTTTAGCGGGACTTATGTTTTGCGGATATTGTGGCGAGAAGATGACCTCGTTTCAAGGCAAGAGCAAAACTGTTATTGTGGACGGTAAAGAGCAAAGAACGTATATTCCTAAATATCGTTGCCGTTCGGTAAGGTATCCTACCGAAAATCCTTGTCAGGGACAGTCAACGTATAGTGCGAAGAAAGTGGAAAGAGTTGTGATAGACGCTCTTAAAAAGTATATCTCAACTCTGAATACACAAGACTTATCCGTATCGTATCTTGAAAGAGTTGAGGAACAAATAAAGGTGGCGAAAAATGAATTGTCGAGGTTGCTTGCCGCCCAAACAAGAACGGTAAAGGAATTGAGTGCATTAAAAGACGAGGTTGTAAAATCTCTTATCGGAGAAAGCCGCTTTGACAGTACAATGTTGCAAGAACTGTTATCGAAAAAGGAGCTTGAAGTCAAGAGTAGTGCCGAGCAGATTGAAAACAAGGAACGAGAGCTTGAGGGATTGACGAGCAGCCGAAATAGCGTTTTTGAACTCAACAGTAAAATGCAATCGTGGGAAACGGACTTTGAAGATCAAGAGGTGGACGGACAAAAGGCTATGTTGTATCAAGTGGTTGACCGCATAGATATTTTCCGTGATAGAGTTGAAATCCACGTTAATATAAAAATGGATATGTATGAGAACGGCTTGTCGGACAGATTGCAAGCTCCGGCAACCGAACTCATAACAGTTCCCGCGAGAATTGAGGATAACGACAATCTCCCTATGGTAGCTTGTGAAATAGACCAACCCGTTTTATCGGGACAGTCTATTATAGGGGGTGTAAACTCGGTATCGTTAGCAGCGTAACTTATATATATGGTAATACGTTCTACGGTTGCAATGGTTTAAAAAGCGTAGTTATAGGTAACAAAGTAACTTCTATTGGTAATGATGCGTTCTATGGTTGTGGTAGTTTAGCAAGTGTAGTAATACCTAACAGTGTAACTACCATTGGTGAAGGGGCGTTCGCCTGTTGTAATGGTTTAACAAGCGTAGTAATACCTGACAGTGTAACTACTCTTGATAATGAAGCTTTTCAATATTGTACTGGTTTAACAAGCGTGGTTATAGGTAATGGAATAAGATGTATTGATGTTTCTGCGTTCAATGGGTGTAGTAGTTTAACAAGTGTGGTAATACCTGACAGCGTAACCGATATTGATGCTTGGGCGTTTTATAATTGTAGCAGTTTAGAAAGCGTAGTTATAGGCGACAACGTAACATTTATTCGTAATGATGCGTTCAATGGGTGTAGTAGTTTAACAAGCGTGGTTATACCTGACAGCGTAACTTCTATTGGTAGTTGGGCGTTTTATAATTGTAGAAGTTTAGAAAGCGTAGTTATAGGCGACAACGTAACATATATTGGTAATGAAGCGTTCTATGGATGTAGTAGCTTAACAAGTATAAAATACCGTGGAACACAGGAACAATGGAATGGAATTGAGAAGTCTAGTAACTGGGATGATAAAGCAGGAGATTATACTATAACTTATAATTATGACGATGTGTAAAAAATAAGCAAATGTCGGCCTATAGGTCGGTTAACGGCAAAAAAGCAGGGTAGTTGCCCTGCTTTTTTTAATGGCTAAAAGGTAACAGGATAGATTAGGGGGTCCTGACGCCCCACGTGGTGGGGCTCAGGATGACAACGTCTTGGTATATACTAACGGCGTATTATTTCAATTTAATCAAGCTTTGCGAGCGTGGCGAGCAAAATTACCATAATTATTCACTATTCACTATTCATTATTAATTGCCCAGCAAAACGCCTGCGGGCAAGCCTTATTAATTATAAATTTACACTTAAAAGGCGGTGGAAAAATACCACCGCCTTTTAAAAAGTCCTTCTATAGGTCGATTATCTCAATAAATAGTTAGAATTAAAAATAAAAATTTAGAAAAAAAATCGGCTTAATTATCTTCCAATAATTCATCAACAGACACGCCAAAAAAGTGGGCAATTTTAACAAGCGTGTCAAGATCAGGCTCACGACTGCCGCTTTCCCAAAAGCTTATTGTTTGATTGCAAAAGCCTAAAAGCTCACCAAGCTTTTGCTGTGAAAGACCCTTATCAATACGTAGTTCTTTTAACTTTTTCCCAAAGCAATTATTCTTCATAATAATATTTTACTACTAATTGTAGGAAAATGCTTGACTTCCTACAAATTGTAGGATAATATATTAATAAGGAATATCTTTAAGGAGTTTTATTATGAAAAAGTTGACTAAAATTTTTGCTATGCTTTTAATTGCTTGCTGCTTGTTATTTGCTTTTGGGTGTAGCGACAATCAAAAAAAAGTAAACACACCGCAATTTGATTTTGCTACAGCAGAAAAAAATTTAGTGGAAAATGGCTATAGAGTTGAAATTACAGATAACCCGTCGCTTCCGTTTGAAGCTTATAGTTCTTGCTCAAGCCTTTACGCTGTAAACAACGCCGGAGATTATATAATGATTATCAAATTTGAAAGCGAAGAAGCTGCAAAGGATTATATGACCATGTTAGAGTTGCTAGTAGAAGCTGAAACTGAATATTATCGTAACTCAATTAAAATATATGAATATATTTTGGATAATAAAAAAGAAAGCTTAACCGAAGCAGAAATTATTGAGTATGAAGAAACAATTAAGGATTTAAAGAAAGCAAACAAAGAACTGCGTTCTGACCTAAAGAAATATAACTTTACCTATAAATATGTTTGGTATGGTACGGAAAATGCAATAAATGCAACCAAGTAATTTTATTGTTTTTTTACTTATCTTGAAGGGTTTTTGACATTTTGTCAAAAATCCTTTTTATTATAAAAAGTGGGGCTATAGGTCGGTTATTTGCACTTTTTATTCAAGCTTATCAGGTAATTTAGGAGATCCTGACGCTTTGCTATGCAAAGCTCAGGATGACAACGTTTTTGAATTAGCTAACAACATTTTTAGTAACGTCACGCCTTAAGTTTTTCAAATTTAATATCGAAGCAGGGCAAAGCCCTGCCGACCACAATTCTTAATTCTTCATTCTTAATTCTTCATTAAAAACGCAACGCGTTTGAAACAACGTTTTTGAAATAGTTAACAACGTTTTTAGCAACGTCACGCCTTAAGTTTTTCAAATTTAATATAAACTTTTTGCCGAAGCAAAAAGTTTGCCATAATTCTTAATTCTTCATTCTTAATTCTTCATTAAAAAACGCACCGCGTTTGAAACAACGTCTCGCCCCAAACTAACAACGTTTCCTTTTTCAAATTTACTTAAGCTTTGCGAGTGAAACGAGCAAACTAACCATAATTCTTAATTCTTCATTAAAAAACGCACCGCGTTTGAAACAACGTCTCGCCCTAAGTAAGCGTTTGAACCCGTAAGATTCAATAGCGGGGAAAATTACCATAATTATTCACTATTCATTATTCATTATTCATTACCTTCTGTCGCAAAAGGATGGTAAAAACCTGCTTTATCGCGCGCATTACACGTGCGGCTGCGTAACGCGCGACATAATAATATAAAAATAATTGGAAACGTTTCCAAAAACGCTTGCCAGATTGGAATTTGTAGTGTATAATGCTTAATGAAAGAATATATTTTCATAATATAAAGGAAGTCATTTATGGCAAAGTTATTATTAAGACACGTTTACAAAGTATATCCGGGCGTAGGCAAAGTAAAGAAAAACGCCAAGGGTGAGCTTAAAAAGCGCAGCGGTGATTTTGTTGCCGTACGCGATTTTAACATGCAAATTAACGATGGCGAATTTATCGTTTTCGTTGGCCCGTCCGGCTGCGGTAAGTCAACCACACTCCGTATGATTGCCGGTCTTGAAGAAATCAGCGGTGGTGAGCTTTATATTGACGACCGCTTGGTTAACGACGTTGACGCTAAAGACAGGGACATTGCAATGGTTTTCCAAAGCTATGCGCTTTATCCACACCTTACCGCGTACGACAATATTGCTTTTGGCTTAAAGATGCGTAAAGTGCCCGTTCAAAGGCTTGATAAGCAAGGCAATCCTGTAATCGCCATTGACGAAAAAAAGGTTACTAAAATAACCAAAATGCTTAAAAAGCTTGGCAACGAAAGCCTTTCTTTGGCAAAGGATATTGCTAAAGCCCAAGCAAAAGATAATGAGTATAAAAACGCGGTTGATAATTTAAGCCAGCAAATTTCTGCGCTTAACGGTGACAGCCCTGAAAACGCAAAGCTTTATAAAAAGCTTAATGCAAGGCTTGAATACGCAAACGCTGTGGCAGAGCAGACTAAAAAAGACCTTTCTTATTACACCGAAAAGAAAGCCCTGCTTGAAAAGCGCATTGCCGACACGCAAAAAGAGCTTGAGTACTATAAGGTTACAGAAGTGCCTTTATATAACTACGTGCACATGACCAAAAAGGAAATTGACGAAAAGGTTCAATGGGCGGCAGGCGTTTTAGGTATTGAAGAATTGCTTGACTCAAAGCCGGCGGAAATGTCAGGCGGTCAGCGCCAACGTATTGCGCTTGGTCGCGCAATGGTACGTGGCCCAAAGGTGTTCCTGCTTGACGAGCCGTTATCCAACCTTGACGCTAAATTAAGGACTGCGATGCGTGCTGAAATCGTTAAGCTCCACCACCAGCTCAAAACGACATTTATTTACGTTACGCACGACCAGATAGAAGCAATGACGATGGGTACGCGTATCGTCGTTATGAAGCTTGGTGTTATCCAGCAGATAGATACGCCAACAAACCTTTTCGACTATCCTGAAAACAAGTTTGTTGCAGGCTTTATCGGTACGCCGCAAATGAACTTCTTTGAAGCTCGTATTAAACGCGTTGACGCTAACCTTGTTGCAACCTTTAGCGACGGTCAAACGGTTAAATTGGACCTTGAAAAGCTGCGCACCATTAAGGAAGAATACCTTGACGGCAATACCCACGCGGTTTACCTTGGCGTAAGGGGTGAAAACATAAAGGTTGCGGACGGCGGCATTAAAGCAACGCTTACCATTAAGGAAGTTTTAGGCAATACAACCCAGCTTTTCGTTCGCCTGGAAGAAAAGGGCAACGACTTTATTGTTTCCGTTCCTGAAAGGAACGATTTAGTACCGGGCGATGCTGTAAGCATTAAGTTCAACGAACAATTCGTACACCTTTTCGATAAGGAAACAGAACAATCAATTATGTCGAGAGAATACGGCAACAAATAGGCTATGAAAGACTGGTTAAGATTTTTCCTTTTAAGCTTCTTTTCGGACAAAACGTCCAAGGAAGCCCAAAAGCGTAGTTATGCAAACTTCTTTTTAGCGCTTTTACTTGCACTCGGGTTTTTATGGATAGGCTTTTTTGGCGGAAACATGTTTCCGTTCAAAGCCCACTATAAAAATTCGCCCGACTTTAAAAGCACCGTGCGTGCGGTTTTTGCAAACCCCGATACAAAAATGCGTATTGGCTTGCAGGTTGGCACGAACACAATAAAGGCTAAAATAGGTGACGGCGAATACAAAGCCGAGCTTTTGGTTAACACCTATGAAAGCCAGACTGACAATAAAAATTATTCGGTTGGCGGCTACGGCGTGGTCGTTGATATGCGCCCTGCCGATACCCTTGCCGCATTTGAAGCCTACTGCGTTTCAAACGACGGCAAAAATACTGTTATATCGTATGAAGAATATTTAACGCTTTCTGACGTTGCTAAACTCAACTTTGACTTTAAGCTTAAATACACGGGCGCGGCGCTTGTTCTTGACGACGCAGCAATCAGCGCGTATAAGGCATATATTGACACGTTAAGTGAAGATAACAGGCTTATAGCCCAAGATTTACAAAAAAAGCTTGATGAAAACGCGCTTACAAATGACCAATATAACAGGGCGATTTACGAGCTGTATTTTGAAAACTATTACCCAAAAATTACGGCTTACGAAACAAACTCAAAAGTTCCGTTATTGCGTAATTACTACTTCCAACAATACGTAAGCGACGGGCAAAACAAATATCTTTTGGTGTTTGACGATTGCATGGTTGTAAGCTTTGAAACGAAAAAGGGCATACTCGTTTCATTTTACGGTTTTTACGACGGCGTTCAAAAGGGCGTTTTAGTGTCGGATACCCAATCGCAAGCCGTTGCAAACCAAATGGCAGATAGCTTTATCAAACAAGCCTTTGACACGGTTGCATCGGTCAATCTATACGCTTACGCAACGAGCGTAATAATGCTTACGCCGTTTATTGCGCTTATGCCTATGGTCGTAACCCTGTTAGCGTATTCAATATTAAAGCTGTGCGGTGTACAAAGCGTAAAAACAATGGGCGCGATGTTCAAGATTGTTGGCTCTTACGTATGGTTTTCAGGCATTGCGGCAACGGCTATTATGCTGATACTTGCGTTTTTCGTTCAGCGCAATCTTATAAGTGCTTTGACGCTCGTGCTGTTTTTCGTAATCCTGACGGTAAGAACGATAATATTTGCCATTAACCAGGTTAGCGAGCATAAAAAGCAGATAAAGAAGGAAGAAGCTGAAAAGGCGGTGGTTTAAATTGTTACTTTGCATTGGTGAAATTCTTGCCGACATGATTGGCGAAGAAAAAAACGGAATAACAACTTATGAAAGAAAAGCCGGCGGCGCACCCTTTAACGTTGCATGTGCGCTTAAGAAATTCGGCGCGGACGTTAAGTTTGTCGGAAGGGTCGGAAGTGACCTTATAGGTCGGTTTTTGATAAATTTTGCCAAGGATTTTGGCATGGATACAACCTACATTACTCAAGATGATGAGCACAACACAACCCTTGCGTTTGTTGAGCTTAACGAAGAAGGCGACAGGGATTTTTGCTTTTACCGCAAGAACACGGCAGACTACCATTTGCCCCCTGTTGAAGACAGCCTGATAAGTAGCGCTGACATTGTGTGCATAGGCTCGCTTATGCTGTCGGAAAGCCACTCTGTGGAATACGCATTAGATATAATAAGGCGTGCGCACGCGTTAGGTAAAACGGTCGCGTTTGACGTTAATTACCGCACGGATATCTTTAAGGATAAGGAAAGCGCCGTTAAAACCTATAAAAGGATTTTGGAAAGCGTTGATATTGTTAAGTTTTCTGAAGACGAAGTTGAAACCTTTACTAAAGCTTACGTTGAAGGCTTGACGGACAAGCTTGTCCTTATAACCTTGGGTAAAGACGGAAGCGAGTGGCACTATAAGGGCGAAAAAAGCAAAGTGCCGACCATACAGGTCAAGCCCGTTGATACTACGGGCGCAGGCGACGCGTTTTTTGCAGGTGCGCTTTCAATCCTTGACAAGCACAATAAAATGCCTTTTACCGCACAGGTTTTAGACAAGGCTTTACACTTTGGGAACGTTGCAGGCGCGTTAAACACAACGGGCCGCGGCGCGATAGATAACTTACCAACCATAGAAACGATAAATAAATATCTCAATAAATAAAAATAAAGAGAGAAATGATGATGAAAAAGAGTTTTAAGATTTTAATTTTGGCAGTAGTTGCGGTTTTAAGCATTGCTTTTGCAGCAGCCGTTCGCACCCAAAAGCAAACGGCAAACGCAATCACCATTGAAGGTGAAACGCTTAATACTGTCACAATGGAAAGCGAAAAAGACAGCTTTGTTCTTTCAGAAAAGTCTTACGGCGCGCAGGATAAATTCGTTTATACGGCAACCGTATCCTTTGAAAGGGGCGTGGCTGCAGGGCTTGTTTTCGGTGGCGAGCAAGGCGCTAACTATTGGGTTTTCAATATGGACAGGGAAGCAAACCGTGTTAAATTGCTTTACTTTACCGAAGTTGACGGCCAAACAAGCGCAGTTGAGCTTTTAACCGATTACTTTATCGGTAACGACAAGATGACCGACAGCGAAAGACGCTTGGTTGGCGGCAAGGTTGCTACTTTAGATAAGGTTCAGCTTAAAGTCGTTATTACCCCTGAAAGCGACGGCGTTTACGCAGAGTTTTATGCAGATAATATCCGCAGATTCGGCGTTGACAGGGTTATTAAGCTTGACGAGTTAGAGCTTTTACCTGAAAACGCAACCTACGGCGGCGGTCAGATTGGCTTTAACTGCTTTAACTCAAAGGTTACCTTTGCTGATATTTACTACGGCAAGAGCGACTATTCATACTATACCGAATTATATCGTAACCAATATCATTTTTCACAATACGCACATTGGAATAACGACCCTAACGGTTTAGTTTATTACGACGGCTATTACCACTTATATTACCAACACCACCCATACAGCAACTATTGGAGTGATATGTATTGGGGTCACGCAAGAAGCACTGACCTTGCACATTGGGAATTATTACCAATCTGCTTGTTCCCGGACGAAGACTGGGGTAGCGGCGTTGGTCTTATGTGGTCAGGCTCTGCGTACGAATACAGAAAAGGCGATAGCCAAGCTATCGACCAGTTAAATTGGTTCCCACAAGGTCAGGGCAACGGTATTATTGCCTTCTACACCCGTGACGGCGGTATGCAGGACCAAATGATTATGTCCAGCGACGACGGCGGTATGACCTGGACAAAGCGTAAGCTTATCCCACAAACGGTTGCAACGGGCGCTGACGGCATACACCACAAGGTTGCTTGCCGTGACCCTAAAGTTTTCCCCGTAGTGGTTGAAAACGGCAAAACCACCCTTTGGGGTATGGTTGTTACCGGTCAGCAGGAAAACAAAGTTTGGTTTATGAAATCTGCTAACCTTTTGGATTGGGAATACGCAGGTCAATTCGTTGCGCAAACACCTGAATGTCCTGACGTTGTTACCTTAACTGCAGACGACGGCAACGTTTACACGGTTTTATCCTTAACGGCAAGGGAATACATAGTTGGTAAGTTAAGCTATGACGGAAACCACATTGTATTTACCGATAGAAACGGCGGTGCAATCGACCAGGGCGATTTCCAGGTAATGGACTTCGGTCCGGACTCATACGCAACGCAAACCTTCAGCATAAGGGATGAAAGCAGTGATTATTTTGGTAAGATTGTATCCTTAAGCTGGTTTGCAGGCGTACCTGCGACGACAGACAGCGGTATTTACGCAAACGCAAGAAAGGTCTGGAACGGCAGCGGTATGACAATGCCTGTCGTTTGGGGCTTGGCTAAAGAAGGCAACGGCTATATCTTAACCCAAACGCCTATCATTAAAGACAGCACGGCCTTTGATAAAAAAGAGCTTATCACAATCAACAACAAAGAAATTAACAGCGCAAGTCAAAACCTTTTGGCAAGCGTAAACACACATATATTTGAAATGGCTTTAAGCGTTTCAAACCCTGACGACGCGTCAATTTCAATCAAGATTAACGTTGGCGAAAACGAATACACGGAAATCGGCTGGACCAAGGAAGAAGGTTACTTTGTTGACCGCAGATTTACGTCTTCAGCAGGCTTAAACATTAAAGACTATCGCTTCAGATATACGTCAGGTCCAAGAAGCGCAGGCGAACAAAACTTCTATATTCTGTCCGATAACGGCGGCTTGGAAGTCTTCTGTGACGACTTCAAGATTCCTTTCTACGTATTAACGTTGGCTTCACCCTACTCGGTTGGCGCACAGCTTTCGGTTGATAAGCCTGTAACCGTTGAAAGCTTAACGGTTAATGAAATCGGCACTATTTGGCGTGACGAAGCCCAAATTGAAGGCGAAACGGTTTTATACGTCAGCGACGAAGCCGTTGAGTTGGACACCCTTATTACTTTAGAAAAGTCTGTAACGGCTTACTCAACTTCAGGTGATGCAATCAACTGGAGCTTGGAAAGCGGTAGCGACGTGGTTGAGCTTGAAAACACAATAGGCGGCGTTAACTTAAAGGCTGTAAAGCCGGGTAAGGCAAGCCTTGTGGTTACTTGCGGCAACCAAACAAGATGCATTGACGTAACGGTTTACGAAGGCACAATCGACAGCGATATACCTTTCAGCGCCGACGGCATAATTTCAGGCACGTGGATAGCAAAGGAAAATCAAATCGTTGCGTCAAGTCCTGCAGGCGACGGCTACATTTTATCAAGCCAGAGCGCAAGTGACTTTAACTGCTCGGTTGCGTTCTCATTAGACGCTGTTGCCGCTGCGTTTATCTTCAGGGCAAACGCTGATATGAGCCAATACATTATCTTTAACTACGACAACAACGAAAGAATCGTTAAGATGTGGTCGCAAAACGGCGAAATCGGCAGGGCAAGCGCACCTAACGTAAACACGTCAAACGTCGTTTTAAGGGTTGAAGCAATGGGCAACAAGGTTAAAGCTTACATAAACGGCAATCTTGCTATCGACGTCGTTTTAGGCGAAAACGAGCCAAAGCAAGGCTTATTCGGCTTAAACGTTTACTCGGGTACGGCAGCGTTCAAATCAGTTGCTAACTTCAACGATAAATACACCTATAACGGCACGGGCAGCTTAACGGTTGTGGGCGATTCAAGACAGGCTGTAACGGCACTTTACAACAAGACCTTATGCAACGTAAGGGTAGATAACGCCTTCTTTACCTGCAACGGCAGAAGCCTTGTCATCGACGCAAGATACTTTGAACTTTTATCCGTTGGCACGTACACCTTCAAGGCTGTTGGCGGCACTACGGCTTATGAATTCACGGTAACCGTAACGGGCGTTACACAAACGGCTTTAAAGAGCTTGACTATCCAAAAGGGCTGTAACGCAGTTATCTATTTAGGTAACGTAAAGGTAAACACAGTTACCTTAAACGGCACACAGCTTACAAGCGGTCAGTATAAGTTAAGAAATTACACGTTAACAATAGACGCTTCATTATTGACAAAGGACAATAATACAATCGTTATCAACGGCGATAAGACCGTTAACGTAACGCTTGAATAAACACTTAATCGTATTGAAGGGCTTTACTCAATCATTATTAAAAACTTTTACGGTTAGGAGAGAAAAATGGCAACCACGATTAAAGACATAGCAAAATACGCAGGGGTCGGCGTTGGTACTGTTTCAAGGGTTATCAATAACGAAAAGGGCGTTGGACAAAAGACAAGGGAAAAGGTGCTTGACGCAATGAAAACCCTTAACTATCAGCCAAACAATATGGCAATGCAGTTAAGGCGCAACGCAACGCGCATTATTGCGTTACTCGTTCCCGTTGTAAATCACCCATTTTTTGCAAAGCTGGCGTACTATATTGAAGACGAAGCTGATAAATTCGGGTACTCGGTGATTTTGGTTTCTTCACAGCAAAGGGTTGAAAGAGAAGCCGAAATTATCAAAAAAATCAAGCATAGGGAAGTTGACGGCGCAGTATTCGTTACACACTATATGCACGACGAAAAGGAGCTTGATAACTGTCCTATTATCTCGATAGACAGGGCGTTTGGCGAAAGCACGCCTTACGTTACCAGCGATAACTACGATTCAACCACAAAGGCTATTGAATACATGATAAAGCGCGGTGCTAAAAGGATTGCGTTTTTAGGCTCAAAGCCCGAAGTTAAGTCAGAAGTTACCGAAAGGGAAAGGGCTTATCTTGACGTTATGAAAAAGCACGATATGCCCGTGCGTATAGTTAACGAAGTAATGAAGCACGGCGAAGAAGCAACCGTTGTTGCGGGCTTTTTGGAAAAGTATAGCGACGTTGACGGCGTGTTCGTTTCGGGATACACGCTATCGCAATTCCTTTACGAAGCCGCAACCGAGCTTGGCAAAAAGATACCTGAAGACTTACAGATTATTTCTTACGACGGGATTTTTAAGCCCTGGGGCATTGCGAACCTTACCTGTATCGAACAGCCTATCGAAGAAATGGCAAGACAAGCAGTTTCACTTCTTATCAAGAAAATCCGCAAGGAAGAAACCTGTATCAGGACGGTTTTAAAAACAAAGTTTGTGCTTGGCACAACCACAAAAAACGCATAAAACGGCTAATGTTAGCAAAAGGGATATCCCTTTTGCGTTTGAGTTTCTCAAACGCAATCTACATTATTACAATAATAATTTTGATAAATATAAAACAGCAAAAGCTGATAAAGGAGAAATGTATGAAAAAACTTTTAGTCTCAATTCTTTCAATTATGCTTGTCTGCGTAATGGCATTTGGATTTACCGCTTGCGGTGATAATCCAGGTGGCGGCGACACACCTGGCGGCACACCACCCGCTGTTGACGCTGAAGGCAACACTATTGTAAAAATTATGTTCCACGTTGATAAGTCTTCAACAGAAGGTCAGGCTTATCAAAAAAGATTAAATGCATTTAACGCTGCGTATAAGGACAGAAACATTAAAGCGCAAGGCGTGTTTAAAGCACGTAGTGCAGGTGCTTCCGGCTACGAAACAGAGCTTTTAAACAACCAGTTAGAAGGCACGCTTGCAGACATTATTACGTTTGACGCACCAAACACGGCTGCTTATGCAAAATCCGGTTTACTTTATGATATCAGCGGCTTAATCCCTGCAAGTGAACAGGAAAAATTCTACTCACTCAACAAATACAACGGCGGCTTATACGGCTTACCGATTCAAGAATCAAGCGCAGGCTTTTTCTACAACAAGAAAATCTTCCGCAACGCAGGTATTGACGTAAGCGCTTTCACAGCAGAAAATCCTTGGAATTTTGCTCAATTCAAAGACGTTTGCTCAAGACTTAAATCCTTCGGCAAAATCCCTGTAGATATGCGTATTGACGCAACAAAGGACGAAACTGCACCATATTTATTATATCCGTTTATTTATGCTGCCGGCGGTGAATTCACTTCTACTGACGGCTATACGGCAACAGGTTATTACAACTCAAGTGCAACCGTAAAAGGCTTCCAATTCATTAAAGACTTAATCAGTGCAGGCTACACTTCTTACGCAATCGGTCCAACAGACTTCTTCACAGAAAAGGTTGGTATGTACTTATCTTCAGGCTGGACTATTCCTGACCTTGACAATAAGTACAGGGACAACTTTGCTTCACGCGATGACTGGGGCTTATTACCATATCCAAAGGACGTAGTTGCCGCAAGTGCAACGGGCAGCTGGTCTTACGCAATCACAAACAACCACCACACAGATAAAACCGCTATCGTTGAGCTTCTTAACTGGATGACTTCGGCAGAAAGCTCAAAAGCAATAACAGACGCAACGGGTATGATCCCTGCACGTAAGGACGTTGTTACAAATTACGCTGTCGGTTCACCTGAATACACGTTACTTAAGCAATTAGAAGTAAGCGGCAGAGAACGCCCTGTAACGGTTGCTTACCCAACCTTCTCATTAACCTTTAACCAAGTAATCGCAGGTTTAGGCACAAACGAAGTATCTTCACTTTTGAATTCAGCAACAAATACTTTACAAGCTGAAATGGACAGACTTAAAAAACTCAACTAAAATTTAACTTTGCCTAAAGGAAAAAATGCTTAAAACATCATTAATTATCTTGGTATTATTCATAATCGCTTTCGGTGGCTTTGTCGTGTACGATTTAGCCACCGCAAAAAAGCGTAAGGTGGTTTACCGCTTCAAATCTTCGCTAACGGCGTATTTAATGCTTTTGCCGGCGGTAATCCTTGCCTTTGTGTTTATAATGCTGCCAATATTATATTCACTTGGCTATGCTTTCACCGATTATTATTTATTAAGACCAAACAACATTAATATAGTATACTTCCAGAATTTCAAAGACTTTTTTGAAGAGCTTTCAACAAAAGGCACGCTTTATAACGCAATCAAGAACACGATTACCTTCGTTGTAGGCGTAGTTCCGCTTCAAATTGGCCTTGCGCTTTTGCTTGCCCTTTTTGTAAACAGGGCAGGGATTGGCAGTAAAATTTTCAAGGTATGCTTTTTCGCCCCCGTTGTAATCTCACTATCGGTTACGGCATTTTTATGGGAACAGATTTTAGCACCGGGTCCAAATGGATTGTTAAATTCCATTTTGGGTATATTTAACGTTCCGCCGCGCGATTGGCTGCGTGACCCGAAAACCGCTATGCCGTGTATCATAGTGTTGAGCGCTTGGCAGGGGTGCGGTTATCAGATGCTGATTTTCCTTTCGGGCCTTTCAAACATCCGTAAAGACCTTTATGAAGCAGCCGCTTTAGACGGGGCAAACTGGTGGCGTAAGTTTTGGCTTGTAACCTGGGTTGGTTTACGTTCAACCTTTGTTTACATATTAATAACGGTATTTATCGGCGCTTGCAGAATATTAACCCAACCAATGTTAATGACGGGGTATATGGACCACACGGTAACCTTATCATACTATATGTATAACAAGGGCTACACCGAACGCTGGGTAGGGTATTCATCGGCGGTTGCGCTGCTTATGACGATATTCATCGGCGGCATTACCTTTATTCAACGCAGAATTTTTAGGGAGAAGAAGTAATATGGATAAACGCTTGGCAAAAGAGTTACCTAACTTTAGACCTAATAAAACACCTGTTAAAAAGACCGTTAAAGAAGTTATCTATCATATCGTCGGGGTAATCCTATCGTTGATTTTCCTGTTCCCGATTGTTTATATGCTGGCAACTTCAACCAAAAGCGAAACGGCTTACGCTGAAAGCGTAGGGACGTTAAAAATGTTCCTACCCGACTTTGCAAATATGTCAACGGCGTTTGCAAACTATAAAAGTGTTTTACTTGATTACGATATCTGGAAATACGCTTTAAACAGCTTTATATACGCCGCAATCGTTATCGTGCTTAACGTGCTTATAAACGGGCTTGCGGGATACGTTATGGCAAAGCTACGCTTCCCCGGTAAGGGCTTATTATCCTTCCTTATTATCTTCCTTATAGTCGTACCGGTAGAAACTTCAATTATTCCGCTTTACTCAATCGTAAAAATCATGCTTGGTCTAAAGCAGCAAATGTCAGTTGTGGGGGTTATACTTCCTGCAGCAATCAGTATATTTAACGTTTTCCTATTCACGCAGTTTTTCCAGAATATTCCAAAGGAATACGAAGAAGCTGCCCGCATTGACGGGGCAAACACCCTTGATATTTTCACCAAGGTAATAATGCCTTTGTCAAAGCCCATTATAGCAACGGTAGCAGTTTTCTGCTTTATCGGCGTTTGGAACGATTATCTGTGGCCGTCAATGATTTTACCGTCGGCTGACGACGGCACGTGGCCACTACTACCTATTCAAACGGCACTTATCACCATTAAGAGTATCGAAGGCATTACCACGGGCGAGATTATGGCTTCGCTGGTAATAACGAGTATACCTATCTTCGTAATTTACGTTGCGGCACAAAAATACATTGTACAAGGCTTTGGCACCGCCGGGCTTAAGATGTGAGGACTTATGAAATTTAATAAACGTTTATCATTATTAATAGTTCTGGTTATGTTAGTTGGTATTTTGGCAGGCTGCGGTAAGGGTCAACAAAACCCACCGACAAGCAGCAGCGGCGGCAATAACAACAATCCACCAGCACAAAAAAGCACGCTTGCGCTTCATTATTCGCTTGACGAATCTACAGGTAGTCTTGCCAAGGAATCTGTCAGCGGTAAGGATTACACAATCAATTACGTTTTCAATCAACAAAACGCAAGCAATCTTTTCAAAGAACCTAACGACCCGTTAAGAAGACGCGGTGTAAAGGGTAACGCTTTGTATATGGACGGGTTTTCAAACAATATCGTCAACAGAGACTTTTACGCACCGTCACAGGCAATAACAATGTCTGCTTGGGTTGCACCAAGGGTTTTTGAAAATATCGTTCATTACGACGGCAACTCTGACGCGGCAGGTCATACGCGTATGACTTCCATTATCAACAAAGGCGATATCGAAATGTGCGAAGGCTTTTTATTAGGCTATGGCAGATTAGGTCTTTGGGGCGTTCAGTTAGCGCTTCATAACAGCGAAACCGAAGAAGACTTCGTCGTTGGTTTTTACGATCCGTTGAACGCTTTACCATTATACCAATGGTCACACGTAGCAGTTTCCTTTGACGGCGAAACAGGCTATATTGCACTATTTTTCAACGGCGAAAAGTCTTACGAAGCAATTATTCCCGAGCTTGTTGCGACAAGCATTATCTACACCGAAGAGCCTTTACGCATAGGTTGCTACGTTAACCCACAAATTGAATTTGGTATTAAAAGACAAATGATTTCCGGCTTGTTGGACGAAGTAAGCATTTACGCTTCAGCTTTAAATCCAAAGCAGGTTAACAATATTTATAACGACACAGACTATAACGGTCAACACCCTGCGCTTGATTGGAAGGATATTGCTTTAGACTCTTCCGTTTACGAAGGAGACCGTTACCGTCCGCAATATCACGCAATCCCACCTGCAGTTTGGATGAACGAGCCACACTCACCATTCTACTACAAGGGTATGTATCACGTATTCTATCAGCATAACCCTGCAGGTCCATACTGGTCACAAATCCGCTGGGGTCACCTTGTCAGCGAAGATATGATTCATTGGAAGGCTGTAAAGGATGCTGTCGTTCCAACCGCTGGCATTTGCCCTGAAGGTATCTGGACGGGCGGCGCGTGCATCGGTCCTGACGGCACACCTTGGCTTGCTATCACGGCAGGTACTAACTTGTACGGTAATCCAAACCACGGCGGTCAGAACGTTGCGTTTGCACACGCAAAAGACCCTGACGACCCATACTTATCAGATTGGGTTATTGAAGACAAGCTTGTTATCACACAGCCTAACGACAACTCTCAAGGCGAAAGAGAGCAATTCCGTGACCCGTTCGTTTGGTACGACGACGGCACGTATTATATGATGGTTTCAACGTCAATCCCGGGTGCAGGCGGTTCTGCGCTTGTTTACACGTCGGAAAACATGCGTGAATGGGAATACCGTGGCTATTTATATCAATGTGATTTCGGCAGATATCCTGAACAAGGCGCACACTGGGAATGCGTAGTAATGCTTCCTATCACCACAAAAGACGGCTCACAGACAAAATATATCTTATTCGACTGCCCACAATACACGGTTGACGGCTATATCGTTGACTGCTACTATTGGATTGGTACGTTTGATAAGAACACCTGCAGATTTATCCCTGACGACCACCAACCAAAATTATTTGATTTAGGCAGGGGCGTATATACAGGTCAGAACGGCCATTGCTTCTTAACCGAAGAAGACGTTGCACAAGGCAGAACAAGCTACGAGCAAGGCAGAACTATCATGTACGCTATCGCGCAGGGTAAGGACGCAGGTACTGCACAAAACGCAACGGCAGGCTGGGCACACAACTTTGCAATTCCGCTTGAATTATGGCTTTCAGACGACGGCAGGGAAGTTATCCGCGAGCCTGTAAGGGAAGTAGAATCATTAAGAGAAGAAACCTTATATACTTACAGCGGCGAAGGCAAAACAGCTGAAGAAATCAATAATGCAATTTCACACATCCGTGGCGATTTATTAGAAATCAGGGCAACAATCGAGCTTGCACCAACAAGCCCACAATACTCTGCAGGTATTTACTTAAGATACAATCCAAACGTTGTTGACGGCAAGACCGAAAGAACTGAAATCAGATTCTCAAACGACGGCGTTTTGGTTGAAAGAAACCAATCTTCATTACTTGACTACGTTAGCCGTCAACCAAGCTATACTTGGGGGCGCGTAAAGAACAAATATGAAGTAACAATCCTGTTAGACCGCTCAATGCTAGAAGTTTACGTTGACGGGCTTATAAGCTTTACAACAAGGATTTATCCTAAATACGGCAACTCTGACTACTTAAGGGTGTTTGACAACAACGCAAACGTCAAGTTTACCCAATTTAACGTTTACCGTATGGGCAGCGCGTATAACGAAACCGTAACGCCACCTTACTACGGCAATATGGGCAACTTGGGTTAATAGGGGGATAATATGCGTAAAAGATTAACTATAATTTTAAGCATTTTATGTGTAATTTGTTTATGTATCGGTATTGTCGGCTGCGGCAAGGACAATAAAGATAACCAGAATTCAGGTCAGACACCGGGCGGTCAAACGCCGGGTGGTCAAACCCCTGTCAAGTCAGAGCTTATCAACGGTGGCTTTGAATCTGCCGATTTGTCGGGCTGGACGGTTGAATACGGCGACGCTTTTGACGACGATTGCATTTCTTCGCAAAAGACCTTTACGTATAAGGACGACGCTAACAACAACCAGTTATCAATTAACCACACGGGTAATTGGTACTTAACGGGTAAAGGCTATCACGGCAAATATTCGGGTGCAAGAACGGGTGCTATCCGTTCAACAACCTTTACCGTTCCCGAAGACGGCGTAATCAGTCTTAAATTAGCCGGTGGTGCGCTTACCGTTGGTAAGGGCACGGGTGCGCCGCAAAAGGCAAGGGAAAGAATTTGCTTCGTTGGGTTTTATTTGGTTGAAACCGACAAAATGATAGCAATGCAAACTAACGAATACTTCCACGAGCATACTGAAAGCTACGTAATCCCTGAAAGATATGAAGCAGGCGTTTACAACACGGATAACTTCTATGAATATTATTTAGATTTATCCGAATACAAAAATCAAGAAATTTACATCAGAATCGTCGATAACGACGAAAGCCACTATTACGGCTACTTTGCGGTTGACGATATCAGGGTTGGCGAATACGTTGACCCACAAACCGAAGGCGTATTCTTTACAAAGGTTACCGAATACGTAACAGAAGCTGTTGCACCTTCAATTTACGAAATCAAAAACGGCGGCTTTGAATTAGGCTCACTTGCCGGTTGGGAAATCGTCGAAGGCGAAGCTTTCTCTAACGAAGGCGTTAACACCGAAAAGGTTTGGTGGAACGAAAATATCACTTACTCACGCGACGGTAATTACCACTACGGTATGTACATGCCGTCTGCAACGGGTGTTATGCGCTCATCTGACTTCGTGTTAGGTGGCAGCGGCTACGTAAGCTATAAGCTTGGCGGCTGTCAGGATAACAGCAAGACCTACTTAAGATTTATGGTCAGAACGGGCAATGAAGAAATCGAAGTTGCAAGATATTCCAACTTCAAGTACTGGAATTATCAATTCCCATACGTACAAAACGGCATGCGCTTATTGAACATGGTTCAATACTATGCAGACCTTTCCAAGTACATTGGCGAAACAATGTTTATCGAAGTTATCGATACAAACGCTTCACCCGATGATTTAGGCTGTATCACTTTAGATAGCGTACAGACCTATTGGGAAGAAAAGCCTTTATGGATTGATTCTGAATCGTTCCTGGCAGTTTACGATGCAGACGTTATGCTTGATAGTGAGTATCAGGTAGTAAACGGCGGCTTTGAAACGGGCGATTTGACCGGTTGGACGTTGGAAGGCCAAAAGATTGGTAAGGTAACCAACGCTTCAGGCTGGTGGAACGAAAACTTACCGTACAACAAGAAGGGTGCTTACTTATTCTCCGGTATCGTTGACGAAGCCGATGGCGTTTTAGAACACCACAAGGGTACGCTCATAAGCTCGGCGTTCATCGTTGGCGGTAGCGGCTACATTACCTATTTGTTAGGTGGCGGCGGCAACCCATTGGAATGTTATATTTCTATTATCGACGCTGAAACGGGCGAAGAGCTTGCACGTTATGCTAACAGATTATTCAATGACAAGGGTATTGGCATCATCAATAACGGCAGTAACCTTGCAAACATGGTTTGGTACAAGGCAGACCTTTCCGCATTTATGGGCAGAAGCTTAAAAATCCGCGTTGTGGATAACGGCACAAGCAACTGGGGCTTAATCACCGTGGACAGCTTTGTAACCTATTATAAGGAAATGGTTGCAGTACCTGAAAAGGCAAACCTTGCAAAGGATATCAAGCCTGAAACATCAGACACAATTCTTGGCGAAAGCAACCCATACCAGGTATTAAACGGCGACTTTGAAACGGGCGACTTAACCGGTTGGACGCTTTCAAGGACGGAAGGCGATACCGAAATCGGTTATGTTTCCGGTCAGGACGTATTCTGGAAGAATGCAGACAAGCCTTATAATAAGGACGGCAGTTACTTATTCACGGGTGTTGAAGACGTTAACGGCTGGATGGAAGGCGCAAAGGGCACTTTAACAAGCTCAACCTTCACGGTTGGTGGCTGCGGCTTTATCACCTTTAAGCTTGGCGGAGGTCAGAACGATAATTGCTATATCGAAATCGTTGATGCTGAAACAAATCAGGTAATTGCAAAATATCACAACGATAACGACCGTAGCAAGGAAGCTTATATGTTCCAATTCAAGGCTGACTTATCACAATTTATGGGTAGCGAAGTCTATATCAGGGTTGTTGATAACGCACAAAACGATTGGGGCTGCTTGGCTGTTGATAGCTTTATCACTTACTATGAATCTGCAAGTGATATCCCTGAAGCAACACTTATCGAAAATAAGCTTGCAAATGGCTGATTGCCGGGTGCAGGGTAAAATGGTTATATTTAATAAACGCGGTAGGTATTTTGTCTTGCAAAATACCTTACCGGGCTTAATAAAAATGAAAAATATATAAATAGAAAAGGAGAATTTTTATGAAACGTTTAATTAGCGTTGCACTTTGCTTATGCGTAGCTATTGCTGCTCTATTTATTGCAGTACCAGGCTTTAAAAGACAAGCTGAAGCTAACGACGTTAACGGAGAGGCAAAACAACTTTTAGCCACTTATTACAATAATGGCTATTACACAAAAGAAACGGAAATTTTCACTGACGCTACTGGTGAAGCTTACTTCCACGCTGCCGCTGACGAGCTTATCAGAAGAACAACCTACACTCCAGGCAGACTTTATATGACAACCGCTACTACAAACGGTGGTTATAAAGACGTTGGTAGTGATATGGTTCGTTTCCACGTTGAAGACGGCGTAGAAGTTAATGACTTCACGGTTTACGGCACTTCTGTTGAAGCTTACTATACCGATTTAGAAGAAATGGCGACTATCGGTACTTGGGAAGTTGTTGAAAGCAAATATGTAACTGCTGTTACAACTGAATGGGTACACTTTGTTGCTCCAATGTGGATTGGTGACACGTCGGAATTAACCAAGGTTGTTATGTACGAAAACAACGGCCTTGTTTTAGAACTTTGGAAAAAAGAATCTGACTCTGAATCCGAATCTGAATTCGCTCGTGCATGCATTACTAAAGATTCAAGCGAATATATAATGAAAAACGGCGATTTTGAAGACGGTTTAACAGGCTGGACAAAGGTTGGTAATATCGGCGACGTAAGTTCTGATACACATTATTGGTTAAATGACCCTGAAAGTGCTGAAGGTTATGCTTTCGGTATGGAAGGTAAAAAGATGTTCTCTGCATACGCACCAGGCGCTGAAGAAAAAGCCGTTGGTACTTTAACAAGCCCAACGTTCACTGTTGGTGGTTCAGGCTTTGTAACCTTTAAGGTTGGCGCTATGAAGGACGGCAACTACGTATTTATTGACGTTGTTGATGCTCAAACTAAACAAATTCTTGCTCGTTACTACAATGGTTCATGGCAAGATCGCACAGATGACCGCAAGAGCGGTTGTACACTTGTTGCTTACAAGGCAGACCTTTCTGAACATTTAGGCAAAGAAGTATTCTTCCGCATCAGCGACAATGCAGATTCCAATTACGGTTTATTCTTTGTAGATAGCTTTAAGACTTATTACGGACAAGAACCACAAGGCTTTAACGTAGCAACACCTGTTGATTATGCTGTTTCAGGCACTATTTACGATTTATTCAACGGCGGCTTCGAACTCGGTGATAATCGTGGTTGGTGGAACGTTGGCGAAATCGGTGTTGTAACCAATGCAACCGGTTACTGGAAAGAAAATACTCCTTACGGTAAAGACGGGGAATATCTCTTTACGGGTGTAGAAAGCTTTGGTGCTGATACTATGAGAGAAGGTAACAAAGGTTCACTCACAAGCCCTGTATTTGAAATTGGCGGCACGGGCTGGATTTCATTTAAGCTTGGTGGCGGCGGTAACGAATTCTGTTACGTTCAAGTAATTGACGTTGCTACTAACGAAATCCTTGCAAGATATCATCAACAAGCACAACAAGACGCTGTTTTAATCCAATACGTTGCAGATTTAAGCGCTCATATTGGTAAGACTGCAAGAATCCAAGTTGTTGACTACGCTTCAGAAGGTTGGGGCTGCGTATCATTTGACAGCGTTGTTACATATTATGCAAGCACTGATAACTTACCAGCAGGTCATACTGCAAACAATATCGACACATATAGCGTTGGTAATGGTAGCTTTGAAAATGGTTTAAACGGCTGGAAAATGAACATTTGGGAAGCAGGTGCGCACAACACGTTAGGTTGGGTTGAAAGTTCAGAGCACGATGCAGGCTGGTATACAAAGAACGACGGTAGAAAGGATGGTAACAACTTATTCACCTTCTGCAGACCTGACGGCACTAACTGCGAAGGCACTAAAGGTGAATTAGTAAGTTCAACCTTTAATTTAGAAAAAGGAAAATACGTATCGTTCAGATTTGGTGGTGCAGGTACGCGTGATGTTTATATTCAGCTTGTAAGGGCTGACGGTACTGTAATTGCAACCTTCTATAACGAAGCACCAGGTAAGGCTAACACCGAAATGTATGCTTACTATTATCAATACACTGGTGAAACGACTGCATGCTTCTTCAGAGTATATGATAATTCTGTAAGTAACTATGGCTGCTTCGTTGTTGACGATTTCAGGGCAAATTTAGAAAGCGCACCGGAAGGCTTCATTGCAGCAATTCAATAAAATATTATAATCATTAGTTCAAATTAACCAAAACAGCGTTCCCCCACCAAAGCGGTGGGGGGATGCAAAAAGTGAGAAACTCTTTATGGCTATTACTAAAACCAATCAACCGTATTTCCACGTAACGGGGAAAACCGGTTGGATTAACGACCCAAACGGGTTAATATATTTTAATGGTCAATACCACGTATTTTTTCAATCAAACCCGTACGATACAAAATGGGGGCCTATGCATTGGGGGCACGTTGTCAGCGATGACTTAACAAACTGGCAATACCTGCCAAACGCCTTAATCCCCGGGGATGATTTTGATAAGAACGGATGCTTTTCGGGCAGTGCAATCGTTCACGATAACAAAATGTGGCTTATGTACACCGGTTTTATTGAAAACCAGGGCGGCGAAAGCGTACGCCAAATTCAATGCCTTGCCGAAAGTAGCGACGGCATAACCTTTAAAAAGCACGGCGTTGTCATCGGTGAAGACCTTTTGCCAAACGGCTATGCACCTTGCGATTTCCGTGACCCAAAGGTTTGGGAACATAACGGTTATTTTTGGTGCGCTGTTGCCGCGCGTAAGATAAAAGGCAGGGGACGTATCCTGTTATTTAAGTCAACTAACCTGTTTGACTGGGAATTTATAAGCGATATTTTCGGCACGGATAGTAAAGGCAGTATGATAGAGTGCCCCGATTATAATCAGGAATTACCTTGCCTATTGTCGTGTGAGCAGTTCCAGCCAAGCGAAAACGGCGTGCATTTAAATGTTCACACAAGCCGCTTTTACGTGGGTGAATTAGATTATCAAACAGGGCATTTTGCCGAAAAATCACGCGGCATCGTTGACTACGGTTTTGATATCTATGCGCCGCAAATCTTCGCCTATAAGCCGATTATCATGGGTTGGCTTAATATGTGGGATAGGTCTTGCCCGGCTGAAAAGTTCGGTTTTGCAGGTATGCTTACCGTACCAAGAAAGGTATCGGTGAAAGACGGAAGGCTTTGTCAAACGCCTGTTGTAAATTGTCAAAAGGTGTTTGAAGCTGACGTTCAAGGTAGGCTTTTTGACAAGGCTGAAAAGGGCGTTATCACAATAAAGTGTGAAAACCTTAAAAGCCTTAACCTTAAAATGCGTTCAAACGGCACGAATTACACCACGCTTTCTTTATCGGATGGCAAATGGGTGTTTGACCGCTCTAATTCGGGCGAGCCTATCGTTGGCGTGGAAAAGGATAGCGATTCTTTAAGCGGCAAACGCCGTATGCCTTGCTCGCTACAAAAGCAGTTGACCTTAACTATCGTTTTAGATAAGTTCTCCGTCGAAATTTTTGAAGACGGCAGGGCACTATCATCAACGATTTATCCCCCTTGTGATGCTGACAATCTTGAGCTTCTTGTTGAAGCCGACACTTGTCACTACCAAAGGGATGACGTTATACTTAAATAAAAAATTGCGGCGTTAAGAGCGCCGCTTTTTCTTTAAAAGTGGGGCTATAGGTCGGTTATTTGTACTTATTTATAAAAAAGCAGGGTTTTTGCCCTGCTTTTTTAATGAAGAATGAAGAATGAATAATGAAGAATTATTGTCAGTTGGTTGCTTGCAATCGCAAGCAACCAAGCCTTATTAAAATTTAAAAGGCTCCCTTGTGTAAAGGGAGCTGGATTTGACGAAGTCAAAGACTGAAGGATTGTATAGGCTAACAACGTATTTTTTAATTTAATCAAGCTTTGCGAGCGTAGCGAGCAAATTAACCGTAATAAGTCACGCCGTGCGTTGCACAGCTGTAAAAATGCGCGGCTTCTTTTATGCCGGGCATTTTTTATAAAAAGTTGCTCTATAGGTCGGTTATTTACACATTTTGTGTAAATAACTGCAAGCGTATGCTTGCCTTATTTGCACTTATTTGTATAAATAACTGCAAACGTTAGCTTGCCTTATTAATAAAAAAGCTTTCGGCAGGCTTTGCTTTTTTCACGATAAATATACAAAATTTATAAAATACTTGACTATCCGACATTATGGTATTATAATATAATCGATTATTAATAAATGCTTTTATTAATAAAATATCGGCGCTCAACTTAATTTTTGATTACTTTGGGCGGATAAGGAGAGATTATGAAAAGGTTTTTGCTATTGCTTTTGACGTTAATTTTAGTAATATCAACGTCGCTTTTTGTTGCGTGCGGTAGCGGCACGGGGACGGATAGCGGACAAAATTCTGCAAGTGGCGGCGTATCTGATTCATCGGGCGTGAATTCCGGCGGCAGTAGCGGTGGCGGCAGTTCTTCAACCCCCGATACACCTGTCGGGCCTGAAATACCTGACGACGATGAATTAACTATTGCACAGGTTAAAGCATTAATCGACAAACAGCCAAACGGCGTTTCGGTTGAATTTAGCGGCGTTGTTGTGGGCTTTGACTCTATGGGGTATGCTCACGTCGGTGACGAAACTGGTATAATTTACGTCCGCGCAAAGCACGCAAATCTTACAAAAGGTGCTTTTGTTAAGGTTACAGGCACGGGCTACGTTTATACAGGTAGTTCAAGCTACCCTGAATACACACGCCAAATTAAGGCAGACGGAATCGTCGTTGAGTCTTTAAGCGGCACAAAGCCTGACGTAAAACCTGCTTTAGCTTTACTTGCGCAAGACTTAAATTCTTATAATGAATCCAATATGCTTACCGCAGCCTTCCAAGGCAATCTGGTAACGCTTACGGGTACCGTGTCGGTCGGCAAGGATAAATACACCTATTATTTGTTGGACGATGCCGGCAACGTTATGGTTGGTCTCCACCATTATTCGCAGTTTTTCAACAACTCTGTTGATGATGCTCAAAATAGTTTTAATGCGCTAAACGGCAAAAAAATCACGATTGAAGGTATTATTTATCGTTATTACACCAAGGAAGGAATCTGGACGTTCCAATACGTTGGTGATACGCTATATTACGAAATTATTGACGGCGGCGAAGTAGTCCCAACCGTTTGCCCCGTTTGCGGAAGCGTTATCGTAAATAACGACGACCACGCCGCGCTTGAATGCGGGCATAACGCTTGCGAAAGTGGTGACCACGGTGTTTGCTCTGATTGTGGGGAATATCTTTGCAACGGAAGCAACCACTCACACGCGGTAAGGGACTGGTGCATACTATGCGGCCAGACAATTTTAGCAGGCGATACGTCCCACACAACGAAAATGCCTTGCGGGCACAGCAAGTGCTTGCAAAACATAGGTGACCACAACGCTTGCGCTGTTTGTGGCGGATATGCGTGCGACGGGGAGTCTCACGAACATAATAATCAAGTGCTTGCCGTACAAAAGGTCAAGGAATTAATCGATAAAAACCCTGACGGCGTAAACGTTACCTTTAAGGGCTTTGTTATCGGTGAAGACGCACGCGGATACTTCCACGTTAGTGACCAAAGCGGTGCAATTTACGTCCGTGCGCGCGCGGCTGAATACGACGTTTCAGTTGGTGATTACGTTCAAATAAGCGGCAGGGGTTACGTTTATAAGGGTAGCGCGACTTACCCTGAATATACCCGTCAGATTGATTATAACCGCATTTCTATCACCAAGCTTGAAAGCGGGGCAACCGCCGCTATGGAGCCGATGGTTCTTGCCGCAGAAGACTTAAAGACAACGTCAGAAAGCGCAGATATTTCAAACCCAATCCACGGTAACCTTGTACAAATCACGGGCTACTTGTCGGTTGGCGATGATATTTACAGCTATTATTTATTAGATGAAGAAGGCAATAAGTTGGTTGGCTTACACCACGTGTCACAGCATTTTAACGAAAGCACTGATGATTACCGCAACGCCTTCAACACCTTTAATGGGCAAGAAGTAACACTCACGGGCGTTATTTACCGTTATTACACCAAGGAAAATATCTGGACGTTCCAGTATATCAGCTTGGTCAACCCTGCTGAAATTGATGAATCGGTTATTAACGGCGTCAGGTATGAGCTTTCACCCGATCGTAGTTACGCAATCGTTAAAGAGAAAATCTATCGCGAATTTAACAACTATATTTATATTGAAAGCACCTTTATGGGCGCACCTGTAACCGAAATTGATGAATATGCATTTTCTAACAAGGTTGAGCTTTTATACGTTCATATTCCGGCAAGCGTGCAAACTATCGGTAAGTATGCTTTTTGCAATTGTATCCATTTAGCAGAAGTCAGTTTTGGCGAAGGCAGTCAGCTTAACGCTATCGACTCCGAAGCCTTCCGCGATTGTAAAAACCTTAATAAAATCACGTTTAAGCAAAATCTTACAACGATTGGTTACAGCGCGTTTGCGCGTGCAGGGCTTACTGAAATAACCTTACCTGCAAGCCTAAAGACTGTGGCAAGCAACGCCTTTAAAGACTGTACAAATCTTGATAAAGTTTATTTTGAAGGCAATATTGACGATTGGGCTAAAATCAATTTTGAAAACAAAGAAGCAAGTCCAATGAACGTCGCGACCGCGCTTTACTTAAACGGCGTGCTTTTAGGCGATACAATCAACATTACCTATGCAACTGAAATTGGTACTTATGCATTTTGCAATTTAACCAACGTGACCGAAGTTACTTTAGGTCAAACGGTTAATAGCATTGGTTATAGCGCCTTCAGTGGTTGCAACAGCATAACTAAAATAACCATGCCGTGCATTGATATTGAATTCTATAATAACGGAACCAACAGCAGATTATCAAAAATCTTTGGTGGTGAAAAAGACGTTCCAACAGCCTTAAAGACGGTTGTATTAAGCAGCGGCACTACCGTTTACGACGCCTACTTCAGGGGCTTAAGAAATATCACAACTATTGTTTTACCTGAAAGCATAACCAAAATTGAAGATTGTGCGTTCGAAGATTGTACGGCGCTTACGTCCATTAATCTGCCGGATAGTATTACCTTAATTGCTTACGCTTCGTTTAAGGGCTGTGAATCGTTAACTGAAGTTGATTTGCCGGTAAATCTTGAAACTATTAACAGCTGGGCGTTTGCGTTTACTGGCATAACGACGATTAAAATACCGTTTAAAACAACCTCTATTGGCAGTAACGCGTTTAACGGCTGTGAATCACTTAAAACTATTTGCATTCACGCAAATTTAGAGTCGTTGGGTGAAGAAGTGTTTAGTTCAACAGTCACAACGGTATACTTTACAGGTGCTGAAACTTGGGAAGAATTCACGCAAAAAGTTGGTGGCTTCTCAAGGTATATACCAGGTACAAAAGTACACGTTTCCAGCTACACTTTAGACTAAAAAGTGGGGCTATAGGTCGGTTATTTACACATTTCGTGTAAATAACTGCAAGCGTATGCTTGCCTTATTTGCACTTATTAAAAAAAAGCAGGGTTTTTGCCCTGCTTTTTTTAATGAAGAATGAAGAATGAAGAATTAAGAATTGTGGTCAGTTGGTTGCTTGCAATCGCAAGCAACCAAGCCTTATTAAAATTTAAAAGGCTCCCTTGTGTAAAGGGAGCTGGATTTGACGAAGTCAAAGACTGAAGGATTGTATAGGCTAACAGGATAGATTAGGGGGTCCTGACGGCATCGCGCTACGCGCGAGCCTCAGGATGCAATAACAAGCAAAAATGCTTGCGGGCAAGCTTGCTTGCACGGATTTGCATTTTTGTGAAGTTATTATTTAAACGCAACGCGTTTGAAACAACGTTTTTGAATTAGCTAACAATGTATTTTCAATTTTTTTAGTTTGCGCGTTAGGCGCGCAAACTAACCATAATTATTAATTTATTCATTGGTTAAAGCTGTGGTTTTGTTTTGATTTTATTTTTGATTGTGCTATATTATAATTACCTAAAAAAATAATGAGGTGTAAAATGAAAAAGGCATTACTATTAGTTGTTCTTTCTTTTGTTCTTGCTTTTTGTGCAGCTTGCGGGCCTATCAGGGTTGTTCCGCCAAAGGACACAGGCTCAAGCAGCAGTATACCGGACACGGATACCCCAACGCCCAACCCTGGCGGCATTGGTGAAGGCTACCAAATCATCACCGTTCAGGACGCTTTAGAGCTTTGCGGCGATGTAGGCAATATCACCACCGAAAGATACTATCTGCTTGTCACGATTGACTCTGTTTTGAACGCTAATTACGGCGAAATGAACGTCAGTGACGAAACGGGCTCAATTTACGTTTACGGCGCGTATAACGAAGATGGCACAGTCGGGTACGCACAAATGGAAGACAAGCCTTACAAGGGCGACACGGTATTGCTTTATTGCATATTACAAAACTACAACGGCAAAAAGGAAGTTAAAAACGCTTATATTATTGATTTTGAGCACGCCGTTATTGAAGATGACGGAAGCTACGAGCAAATGACCGTAGCAAAAGCGCGTGAAGCTGTCGCAGGTGAAAAGGTTAAGGTTACCGGCGTTGTTGCGGCAATCACTTATGCAAACGGCTTCAAGCCGAGCGGCGTTTATTTAATTGATAACACTTCTTCAATTTACGTTTACGGCGCAGATTTGGCAGGCAGGGTGGTTGTTGGTAACACCGTAACCATAACGGCAACCAAGGCTTACTGGATTTTGGAAGATGAAAAATCTAACGCCGCACTACACGGCTATAAGGGCTGTAACCAGCTTGAAGACCCAACCTTGATTGAAAACGACCAACAGGTTAGCGACTTTAACACGGACTGGATTGAAGAAACCACCGTTAAAGAACTTTTAGAAACGCCCGTCAGCCAGGACGTAACCACTTTGGTTTATAAGGTTAACGCACTTGTTAAAAAGGTTGAAGGCACAGGCTTTACAAATTATTACTTCTTTGATATCGACGGCGAAACAGGCACTTACACCTATACCCAATGCAGCGGCGGTGACTTTGCCTGGGTTGACCAGTTCGACGGCAAAATCTGCACGGTTTACCTTTGTGCAATGAACGCAAAAAGCAGTGCAACGGCTTGCAATTTCAGACTATTCCCAATCAAGATTATTGATGAAAACTATACGTTTAACACAGACAACGCAGGCGAGTACGCAGTTAAATATCACGCGATAGATAGCTTCCAGACAAGCTATAACGCAAATCCGCAAACCTTATTGCCAACGACTGTTTCTTCCGAGCTTTTAGGCTTTGAAGGCGCAACGCTTACATATACGTCTGATAACACGTCGGTTGCCTATTTTGATATAACGGCTGACGGCGCTGTGTTTAACCTTGGCGAATACGGCACGGCAAACATAACCGTTACGGGCGAGTATAATGGTAAATCCTACAGCCAGACCGTACAAGTAACTTTTAAAGCGGCAGAAACGTACGAATACATAACAGTTGCCGAGGCAATCGCTGTCGCACCAAACACGGATAACAGCACGGTCACCGTTAAAGGTATAGTTGGTCCGTCGGTCGTTAACAAAAACGGCTTCTACTTCTTTGGCGAAGACGGCAGCGTAATCACCGTTTTGGTTGCAAGCACCGATTACTTTGCAGACCTTAATATCGGTAACGAAGTTATCTTGCGCGGTGAAAGGGAACGCTACGTTAAAAACGACGCTTCAGCCTTTGCGGGTCAAACCTGTATCGTTAATGCAGAGATTTTAGTTAACTATTACGGAAATTATCAATATTCAACGGCAAAATTCGTTGAAACAACCTGTGCGGAGTTTAATGCACTTAACCCTAACGTTGACTATTCTACAACTGTTTTCGTTATTAAAGCAAAGGTGAAATTAATCGAAAACGCACACTATACTTCAATGGTATTAATCGCTGAAGATGGAACTGAAGTTTCACTTTATCTGTCGGGCGCAGGTCAGTATTCCTTCCTTAACCAATTCATAGGGCAGATGGTTGAGTTTGAAGTTGCCGCTTGCAACTGGAACGATAAAGACAATTGGCGTGGCTGCGTTTTGGCAGTCAGAAAAGCCGACGGCACAAAGGTGTTAAACACCTTAAACTTTGACAGTTATTAATAAAAAGTCGGCATATAAGTCGGTTATTTGCACTTATTTGTGCAAATAACTGCAAGCGTTAGCTTGCCTTATTAAAAAAAAGCAGGGTTTTTGCCCTGCTTTTTTTAATGAAGAATGAAGAATGAAGAATGAAGAATTGTGGTAAACTTTTTGCCATTGGCAAAAAGTCTTTCTAATTTAAAAGGCTCCCTTGTGCAAAGGGAGCTGGATTTGACGAAGTCAAAGACTGAAGGATTGTAAAACAACGTTTTTAACAACGCTTTACTTAAGTTATCAGGGAACCCAAGGGGGTCCTGACGCTTTGCTATGCAAAGCTCAGGATGACAACGTCTTGCCCTAAGTGAGCGTTGGAATCCATAGGATGCAATAGCGAGTAAAAATGCTTGCGGGCAAGCTTGCTTGCACGGATTTGCATTTTTGCGAAGCTATTATTCAAACGCAACGCGTTTGAAACAACGTCTCGCCCCAAGCGAGCGTTTGAAACAACGTTTTTGAATTAGCTAACAACGTATTTTTTAATTTAAAAGGCTCCCTTGTGTAAAGGGAGCTGGATTTGACGAAGTCAAAGACTGAAGGATTGTATAGGCTAACAGGATAGATTAGGGGATCCTGACGGCATCGCCCTAAAGGGCGAGCCTCAGGATGCAATAGCGAGTAAAAATGCTTGCGGGCAAGCTTGCTTGCACGGATTTGCATTTTTACGAAGCTATTATTCAAACGCACCGCGTTTGAAACAACGTCTTGCCCTAAGCGAGCGACGCCCATTTTCAATAATTAATCAAGCTTTGCGAGCGTAGCGAGCAAATTAACCGTAATAAGTCACGCCGTGCGTTGCACGGCTGTAAAAATGCGCGGCATCTTTTATGCTGTGCATTTTTTATAAAAAGTAGGGCTATAGGTCGGTTATTTGAGCTTTTTGCCTGAAAATTAACCAAATTTGCTGCTTTTTAAAATTTACGTCTTCACAAAACCATCACATTATATATTTAATGAAAGCAAGCCCAAAATCAGCGCAAAATTAACCAATACGCCACCCTATTGCATACAACTAAAGGGTGCGCGCAGATAAACTAACGTTAAACTAACTTTGTTAGTTTTTTCCAAGTATGGGCAAAATTCAATATGCGTATGCTATTCGTTTGACAAAGGCTTGCGATTGGTATATAAAATATTAATATATTAATTGGACATTTGCCCTAATTTTGTTTGACAATGTGAAAATTGTGTGATAGAATTGTGTTGATTTTAGAACATATCAACGCAAAGGGCCTTTATTTTAAGGAAGACTTATGAGTTACATTTTAGCTGCAGGTGCTTTGGTTTTAACCCTTTTAGCACCGATTATTTTGAAAAAGCAAATTAAAAAAGACGGCTTGAAACCTTTTTTAAAGGTACTTTCAATCGTCTTATTTGTCGTTTTCATTTTCAGGTTTTTCAGTTACGTAAGCAACCTTAACTTCAAAACGCTTAACGTCAAATCATTTAGCGACAGGCTAACGGGCTTTGGCAAGGATTGGTATAAGGGCTTATTTGCATTCCTTGTTGAGTGGTTATCGGTTGTTGCCGTGCTTTTGATTGTGATAAGGCCGTATTTTAAAAATGCGCATTTAGACCTTATCACGTTAATCCTATCCGCGGTTTACACGGTGATTGCGCTGTTTTCAATCCAATACGGAAGCTTTACCTTCCCGTCAAAACTTGCAAGCTATTCTTACGCGATAGAAACAGGCCTTTTAATTGGTGCTGCTGCGCTTAATTATTACGATTACTTTACCCAAAAGGAAAGGAAAGCTATCAAGGGCAGAAAGGCTTGGTTAAACTTTGCGCTTTCCATGGCGCTATGCCTGATCGTTGCGTTACCTGTTTTCACGCTTGACTTTTTCGTTGGCGACCTTAAGATGGACGCGTCGCTTGCAAAAAATCTTAACCTTATACACAGAATAATCGTTTACGGCGCAATTATAATGCCGATTGTTATGTACTTTGCGCTACGCAACAAGCCCGAAGACGTAAGAAGGATTGTTTTAATTTATTTCAGCTTGGCGCAGATGATAATCTTCTGCTACTACGAAAGCTTTGACCAGTTTGTTGAAAGGCCAACGTCCTGGCCCATCCACCTTTGCCACATGGCAATGTATCTTGTTCCAATCTGCTTGGTGTTCAGGGCTAAAAAGCTATTCTACTTTACCTACTTTATCAACGTATTCGGCGCGCTTATAGCAATGCTTATGCCAAACTATACAAGCACGTCGGTTATTAGTGCAACGGTTATCTGTTACTGGGTTAACCACTACACAGCTTTCTTTATGCCCCTACTACTCGTTGCATTAAAGCTTTATGACAGACCAACAAAGGCACAGTTTAAATCGTCAATCTTTGGTTTTTGCTTCTACTTTGTTTTCGCCCTTGTATTAAACGTAATCTTAAGGGCGCACGGCGTTCAGTCGGACTATTTCTATATTGTTGGCGACCACGTTGTATCAACACTTGGCAAGTGGGCGGAAAACATTTACAATATCAAGCTTGCTTTCACAATTGCCGGCAGGGAATACCTTTTAAGACCTGTTTATCAAGTACTGTTTTTCATTGTGTACTTGGGCTTTGGTCTTTTGATGTGGTTTATTTACGAAATTTTCTTCCAGATAGCAGACGCGCACTTTGACCTTTTATCGCGCAAGAAAAAGATAAGACAGGATAAAATTGCCCTTCAGGCTGCTTTAAACGGCAGGTCCATTGAAGAGCCTATGAATAAAAACGCAGGCGTTAAGCTTGAGCTTAAAAACTTTACCAAAAAGTACCCGTCAAGCAACGTTTTTGCCGTAAAGGACGCAAGCTTTGAAGTCCGCGGCGGCGAAATTTTCGGTTTTTTAGGCCCGAACGGCGCAGGCAAGTCAACCATTATCAAAAGTATAGTTGGTATTCACCCGATAACGGGCGGCAGTATAGAAGTCTGCGGTTATGATTGCGAAAAGCAGCCCGTACAGGCAAAACGCCTTATCGGTTACGTGCCAGACCACTACGCATTGTATGAAAAGCTTACAGGTAGGCAATACGTTAATTATATTGCAGATATTTACGGCGTTTCGGTTGAAGACAGACAGCAACGCATTGAAAACCATATCAAGATGTTTGAGCTTGAAGGCGCAATCGACAACCCTATAAAGACCTACAGCCACGGCATGAAGCAAAAAATAACCATTATGGCGGCGCTTGTACACAACCCAAAAATCTGGATTTTGGACGAGCCGCTTACCGGTTTAGACCCTAACAGCATTCACCAGGTTAAGGAGTGTATGAAAAAGCACGCGGAAGAAGGTAATATCGTATTCTTCTCCAGCCATATCATAGACGTCGTTGAGCGTATCTGTGACCGCATCACCATTATCCGCAAGGGTAAGATTATGGCGGTTAAGACTTTAGAAGAGATTGAGCGCGAATGTACGCTTGAAGAATTCTATCTTAAAACCATCAACGCCCCTTACGACCAGCCCGAAGAGAAAAAGGAAGACGGGCAGGCAACAACAAAAGCGCAAGGGGGTGAAGCCGTATGAAGTACTTAAAAACTTTAGTCCTTATGCAGTTAAAGGACAAACTTGATTTAAGCTTTGTAAAGTCAACCAAAACGCTTATACAAAAAATCGTTTTAACCCTTGCTAAATTTTTGGTGGTTGGCGCTGTTGCATACGTATTGTGCCTTTTGTTAACGACAATGCTTATCGACCGTGCAGACGTTGATAAATTAATGGTTGTTATTGCAACGTTTCTTATATTAACGTCAATAATAACTTGTACGGTTGGTCTTGTTAAATCACTGTATTTTGCAGGCGATAACAAGGTTTTGATAACCTTCCCGGTTAAAAACAACGTTATCTTCGTATCAAAGCTTATCGTTGCGTATTTTTACGAAACGGTTAAAATGTACTCACTTTTAGTGCCGCTGCTTTTAGGCTGTATGATGTTTAGCAGTCAAATCAGCAAAATAACACTTTTATGGGCTCTTTTTGCAATGCTTTTTGTAAGCATGGCAGTCGTCCTTATCAGCGGCTTATTGTCAATCCCGTCACTTTTTGCGGTAAGGTTTTTAAACAGAGTGCCTGTTGTTAAAGTCATTTTATTTATTTTAGCGCTTGGCTTTGGTGCTTTTGCAACAGTCTGGCTTATTTCTATCCTGCCAAAGGATATTTACCTTATCGGTCAGCAAGGCACGGACCTTATCGAAAAAATAAGGGTTATACTAATAAGCTTCCAGAAACACGTTTTACCGATTTCTTATCTTATCGAAATGTTAATCGGTTCAAAGATTAACAACGTACACACCTTACTGTTTTATAGACCTTGGGTAATCTTTGCCTGTCTTATTGGGATAGTTGCCGTTTTAGGCGCTATCGTGTACTTTGTTTCAAGGCCACTTTTCTTCAGTATGATGAGTAAGACCTTTGAATTCGATAAAAAGAAAGCGCGTAAAACCCAAAAGGTTAAAAAATCAAGCCCGTGGCTCGCCCTTTTAAAAAAGGAATTCAAGCTTTGCTTTGCGTCAAGCGACGTATCCTTAACCTTTATAGCAATGTATATCATAGTCCCCGTGTTAATTCTATTGCTCAATATCGTTTATGCGGCAATAAATCCAAACGTTGCGGGTAAGAAACTTGTATATACTTTTAACATACTTATTATGCTTTTACCTTTGCTCGCGTCAAACAGCTTGATTTCAACGCTGTTAAGCCGTGAAGGTAAAGCCGGCTATATGAAAAAGACAAAGCCAATCAATATCTTGAAGGCATTGTTTGCAAAACTGTTCTTTTTCTTACTATTCTCAATCCCGTCGGTTTTGGCGTCAGTAATTATTTTCGGGTCGTTCTTGCCAGAGTTTAGGTGGTACGACGTATTGCTTTTATTCTTTGCAATACTGTTTATGCAATACGGTCATATCTTCTATTGCGCTACGCTTGACGTTATGAACCCACAAAACGAGCAGTACGCCACCGTTGGCGAAAGTGTAAATAACCCAAACGAAGGTAAAGCAACAATTTTAGCCTTTATAGCAAGCGCAATTATGTCGCTTTTAGCCTTTGTTTTCTTCAAAAACCCTGAAATTTTATTTACCTTTATACCATATTCGGTGCACGGCATTTATTACACTATACCTATCGTTAAGCTTTTTGCAATCGCTGCAGTTTTCTGCGCGGCAACGCTCTATATGTTTATAGGCAAGGTCAAAGCTTATTACTACGAGAAATAGGCGCAAGGAGATACTATGAAGAAATCAGTTATTTTAATACTTGCGATAGTGTACTTGATGTCAGCCTTCGTCGTTGGGCTTGTTGGCGTTGATAACCCGTTCTGGAAGGAAGTCGTTTACGTTAACCAGATTATTTACAGCCCGCAGGGAAGACTCAACGCTGAAAAATCGACCGCCGATTTTGAGTGGTACGACCTTGATAACAACGGCAGGGAATTAGTCGCTTTGACCGAAGCCGGCAGAAACCGCTTTAAAGCAGACGTTCAAATCCAGTACACCGTTGATTTTGAAAAGGACGATTTGGTTATAAGATTACCTTTTAAAGTTCAGCCGACAAACTCTGCAAACCAAAAGCTAAACTACGCGGTCAGCGGTGCCGATCGGGAAATCGTCGCCTACGTGGTCGACGACGACGGCCACCTGGTTTTAACCTTTACCGACGCGCACCCCACCTTTTTTGTGGACGTAACCCCGCAGGACGGCGCTAACGTCAGCTTAAAGGTTGCAATTTTAATCAAAGCATCTTAACAGCTTTGCTGTCAGATAAATAAAAACAAAAACAATTTACATTTATGGAGGCATAAAATGAAGAAACTTTTAACAGCTTTACTTTGTATGTTGCTCGTATTCTGTTTAAGCTTCGCACTCACAGCTTGTGGTGACAACCCTGCCGACAATACCGGCGACGGCCCAAGCACAAGCACACCGGGCGGTGAAGATAACGAAGGTGAAATTTTTGTAACCGGTGTTAACTTACCTGCAAACATCCGTGCGTATTTAGTTAACTCTGGCGAAAGAGAAAACGAAGACCAGCAATTCTTTGTTTTAAACTCACCTTATAAGGTTGGCGACGATAACGCTTTCCGTTTCTTGCCGGATACCACTTTTGAAGACGAGCTTGAAATCCCCGTTCAGGTTGACGAACACGAATACACCTACGTTTTAGAAGAAAGAACGGGCGAAACCTATTCTGTTTTAGACGAAACCTATTTAGACGCAGTTGATACAATCAAATGTGAATTCGACTTTGCTGAACAGGCTATCGGCAAAACCGTACGCTTAACAGTTACCCCAACTGGCTTAAAGGAAGATCAGATTGACGATCCTAAATATTCAGCTGCATTTGAATTTGTCGTTGTTGACGGCTATAACGTTTACGAAGAAATCGAATTAGGTTATATGCACTATAAGTCAGCTACAGCTGCCAATAACGAAGGCTGCAGAGACATTACCGACGCTAACAAGGCTTGGAATGAATTCTTAACAGAAAACGGTTACACACGTGACCCCGGTTCAATTAAGGCAATTATCTTACATGATAATATGAACATTACCGCTGAAGATATCCCATCACACTATTTATATTCAGAGGAAGAAATTGATAATTCAAATATTCCTGCAGCACTCAGAAAATACTATTACGGCTCAATGAAGAACGCCGGCGCAGTTGGTATCTACACAAGAAACCTTATTAACGACGGCGATAGCTTCTCCGTATTAGGTAACTACTATACGGTTGATATTTCACAAATGCCTGTTATCCTTAAGATGGACAACAAGTCTGTTGAATTCGACTCAAACGGCATGGTTGTTGCAAGCTCAATTGCTTCACAATCACAATTATTCATGATTAACGGCAATCTTCTTAAACCGGAACAACGCTTTGCTCACTTTGAAAACTTCAACATCATCGGTAACTCACCAAAGACAAACGATAAACGCGCTCAAGGCGGCTTGATGTTTGTAAAGACTGAAAACACAACAACAACCGTTGATAACGTTATTTCAAAACGCGTATTCATTACGGCTGCTGCAAAGCGTGCAGGTAAGCTTACCGTTACAAACTTAAAATGCTATGACTCATTCAGCTCACCGTTCCACGCATGGATGGCACGCGACGGCTTATATTGCGACAACGTAATCGCTAAAAACTCAGGCGGCCCTGCAATCATCGTTGAAACAGCTGCACCAAGCGTTATTGATGAATCATTTGAAAACCATGACGTAGCTCTCATCAGCAAGGTTATCGCAACAAACTGCGTATTTGAAAACTGGAACGACGGTACCGAAGCTTGGTACTATATGGGTCTTGGTGAAATGGCAGCAGCCGTTATGCCACAGATTAAGAGCTTGAACGCTATTCCACAAGGTATTGCCGCACAGGTTAATGCTCAAATGCAACAAGCATATCCTGGCGCAGAACCAATCAACGCATCTTTCTTAAAGGAAGACGGCGAACAGCAATTATTCAACGTTTACTGCGTTGTTCTTGACGGTAAGGGCGGTTTAGCAGGCGCTGCACAAACAGCTTACGTTGAAATCAACGGTAACGTTATTGATTACGGTACGGGCGCTGCATATTACAGCAACGTTAGCGGTACTGACCACGGTATAAACCTTCCACCTGTACAAGATGAATACGCTTATAAGGCAAACTCTGCTGCACAATACTACGGCTTAACTTTAGCAGGTACTATTGGTGAAGCAGGCGTAAAGGGCGGCGCACCTGTTTTAGAAAGCACAGGCGGCAGCTTCCTTTACTGGAACGGTTCACAACCTATCCTTGGTCAAAATCAGGAATATTTACCATTTGTACAAGGCGGTGCTTTGAACCTTTACTATAGCATCCCGGGTACCGGTATGGGTACGGTTGGTTTAATGTTTGAATATATGCACTAATATGGGCCTATAGGTCGAAAAAGCAGGGTTTTTACCCTGCTTTTTCTAATGTATAATGAATAATGAATAATGAATAATTGTGGTCAGTTGGGTGATTGCAAGTGCAATCAACCAAACCTTATTAAATTTAATAAAGACTTTTTGCAAAGCAAAAAGTTTACCTTAACTCTTCACTTTTCACTTTTCACTCTTCACTAAAAAAAGCGTTGCAATGTAGCAACGCTTTTTACTTTACTTATTCAAATAAACCATAAGTACTGCAATGTCTGCGGGGTTTACGCCCGAAATTCTGCCTGCCTGACCTAAATTTAACGGTCTTATTTTATCAAGCTTTTCTCGTGCTTCAAGGCGTAAGCCTTCAAGGGATAAATAGTCGATATCCGCAGGGATTTTCTTGTCTTCCAATCGCTTTGCGCGGTTGATTTCTAAAAGGCCGCGCTCTAAATACCCTGAATATTTTGCGTCTGTTTCCAAGGTTTCTAAAACGTCGTACCCCAAATCCTTAAACACGCCAAACTCTGCTATGATATCTGCAAGGGGGATTCCGCGCTTAACCATGCCTGCGTAAGATATACCGCCGTTAAGCTCTCCGCCGTATTTGGTAACGAAGCTTCTGACTTCTTTAGGGGAGCGCAAAATTTCAAATTCCTTTTTAGCGTCTTCAATGCGTTTAAGCTTGTCGGTGAAAACCTTGTAGCGGTAATCGTCAACAAGCCCGATATCGCGGCCTAGCTGTGTTAAGCGGATATCCGCGTTGTCCTGGCGCAAAAAGATGCGGTATTCCGCGCGGGACGTCATCATTCTGTAAGGCTCATCCGTGCCTTTTGTTACAAGGTCGTCAATCAATACGCCGATGTAGGCTTGGTCGCGTGAGAGTACAAACGGCGGCTTGCCGTCAAGATACAGCGCGGCGTTAATGCCCGCCATAAGACCTTGTGCGGCGGCTTCTTCATAACCGCTTGTGCCGTTTAACTGACCGGCCGTATAAAGCCCTTTTATCTTTTTGTATTGGAGCGTTGGCAGTAAGTCCAAGCTGTCAATGCAGTCGTATTCGATTGCGTAAGCGTATCTTACGAATTCACAGCGTTCAAGGCCTTTAACCGACCTATAGAGGGCTTTTTGTACGTCGTGTGGGAGTGAAGTTGACAAGCCTTGCGCGTAAATTTCGTCCGTGTCAGCGCCTTCAGGCTCTAAAAAAACCTGGTGGCGTTCCTTGTCCTTAAAGCGGTCAACCTTGGTTTCAATGGACGGGCAATACCTTGGCCCCGTGCCTGAAATCGTGCCGTTATATAAGGGTGAGCGGTGTAGGTTGTCTTTTATTATCTGGTGTGTGGTTTCGTTGGTATAGGTCAAGTAGCAAGGCGTTTGCTTTTCGGGCAGCTGCTCTGATAAAAAGGAAAACGGATAAACGTTTGTTTCGCCGTCCTGACGTTCCATAACCGAAAAGTCAATCGTGCGCTTGTCAAGGCGTGCCGGCGTACCCGTTTTAAAGCGGCGTATGCTAAAGCCAAGCTTAATAAGGTTATCGGTCAAGCCGTTTGCGGCTTCAAACCCGTTCGGCCCCGTGTTTTTTGACCAGTCCCCCGCAATAATGCGTGATTTAAGATAAACGCCCGTGCATAAAATAACGGCTTTAGCCGTTAAAATGCTGCCGTAAGACGTCTTTACGCCACAAGCTTCGCCGTTTTCGGTTAATACTTCAACGACTTCAGCAGATAGTATGCGTAAATTATCTGTCTTTTCTAAAACGCCCTTTATATAGCGATGGTAATAGTTTTTATCGGTCTGCGCCCTTAAGCTTTGTACTGCCGCGCCCTTGCCGCGGTTAAGCATTTTTATCTGCAGCATTGTTTTATCTGCCGCAATGCCCATAAGACCGCCAAGCGCATCAATTTCCCTTACCAAATGTCCCTTTGCCGTGCCGCCGATTGACGGGTTGCACGCCATAAAGGAAATGCTGTCGGGGTTAAGGGTTAATAGTGCGGTTTTTTTGCCAAGTTTAGAAAGAGCTAGAGCCGCTTCAACACCTGCGTGTCCTGCACCGCAAACTATTGCATCAAAATTGTCTTCAACGTAAAAAGTCTTCATATAAGCCCGTTATCGCCACTTTTTTGGATAAATCATAAACAAATAAGCGGCGCGTTTTTAATGGATAAACGCCGTTTTTTGGTAAAACGGCGCAATAAAGTTTTTATAAATTATTTCTTTAAAATAAGGTTCTTAAGGTCGTTAACTTCGGTTGCAACGCGTGGGTCTTTTTTGATTAAATCTGCAATTTTATCACGCGTGTAAATTACCGTCGTGTGGTCCTTGCCGCCCATTGCCTGACCAACAGATACAAGTGGGATTGACAAAAGCTCGGTTATAAGATAGGTGCAAATCTGGCGCGGCTCAACAAGCTCTTTATTCTTCTTTTTGCCAAGCAGGTCAGCTTTTGCAATCTTATAGAAGTTGCAAACCGTGTTGATAATGGTTGACGGGGTAATTTGTTCTTCCTTATCTTCTTGTGGGCGTGAAACCGATAAAGCTTCCATCGCAAGGGATAGGGTAATAGGTGCTTCGTTAAGTAGCGATGCAAAAATAACCTTGTTTAATAAGCCTTCAAGCGATCTGACGTCGTCATCGGAATTTTCCGCTAAATACGATGCGATTTCAAAGCTTAAAATATATTTCTTTTCTTCAGCCTTTTTCTGGATAATTGCAATCTTTGTTTCAATGTCAGGCGGTAAAACCTGTGCCATCAAGCCGCCCTGGAAGCGTGTTAACAGTCTTTCTTCTAAAAGGGCAATATCCTTTGGCTGGCAGTCTGCCGATAAAATGATTTGCTTGTTTTTACCATAAAGCTCGTTAAAGGTATGGAAGAATTCTTCCTGCGTGGACTGCTTTTTAGCCAAAAACTGCACGTCGTCAATAATCAAAACGTCAACGTTGCGGTAGCGGTTTCTAAAAGTTTCGCTGCCAGCTGAATATGCCTTACCTTGGCGGATTGTGTTAATAAGGTCGTTTGTGAACTTTTCGCAGGTGGCGTACAAAACGTTAAGGTTTGGGTGGTTTTTCTTTAAGCTGTTTGCAATGGCGTGCATTATGTGTGTTTTGCCAAGGCCCGTATCGCCGTAAATAAACAGCGGATTGTAGCTATTGCACGGATCGTCTGCAACGGCCTTTGCGGCAGCGTAAAGATAGCGGTTGTTTGCGCCAACCACAAATGAATCGAACGTGTATTTAGGGTCGATCGGTGAAGACATTTCTTCAGGCTCTTTTTGGGAAGCGTAAAAAACAGAAGTGCTGTCACCAACGTAAATTTTAAAGTCGGTTATGCCAGTTTCGGCACTTTTAAAAGCTTCGTTAATCTTGTCAGAAACCCTTGTTGCGTGGTTGGCAAACGATTGGGTTGGCGACTTTAAAATAAGGGTACTGCCAACAAGGTCGATTGCGGAAAGCTTTTCGAGCATTGAAAGTGTAATATTGCTTATTGTTTTTTCAAGTTCCTGTAGGGTGTTTTTCCAAAGAATTTCGTAACTTTCCATAAATATCCTTATTTTATCCTTGCGTCGCGTGTTTTAGTTGGTTTTTTGTGGGTAAACTAAAAATTATCTTGACTTTAAATTCAATAGTTTATATAATTATTATATAATTGTATTATAAAAGCAAAAAAAAATCAAGGTTTTATGCCAAAGGTAACAAATGTTTATAAAAAAATTACAACTTAATAACTTTCGCAATTATGAAAGTGAAATTTATGAGTTTTCTGACGGCATAAATTTGATTATGGGTAAAAACGCGCAAGGCAAGACCAACTGCGCCGAAGCCGTTTTTTTGCTAGCGACGGGGTTTTCACCAAGGGCGCGCCGCGATAAGCAGGTGATACGCTATGGTGAAGCTTACGCGGAAATTTCCGCAACGGCACAGTCGCGCTACGGAACGCTTTCGTCAAAAATTCAGTATTATAAGGACAGCAATAAAAAAGTAACCATAAACGGCATCGAAACAAAAAAGGTTGGTGAGCTTTTAGGTAACATTTTTGCCGTGTTTTTCAGCCCGACCGAGCTTAAGCTTATCCAGGAAAGCCCTGAAGACAGGCGCAGATTTATTGATATTTCAATCTCACAGCTGTCAAAACGGTATTTTTACGCACTTTCAAAGTACAAAAAGATATTAGAGCAGCGCAACAACCTGTTAAAAAACCCTGATAGGGACTTGGTTTTGGATACCTTGCCCATCTGGGATGAGCAGTTATCCCTTTACGCGGGCGAGGTTATATTTTGGCGCAACGATTTTATAAGCAAGCTTTCGCCGGCTGCCCAAAAGGCGCACGCCTTTATCACTGACGGCAAGGAAGTTTTAAAGGTGACAGGCGCATCTAACTATCAAGGGGATGCTAAAGAAATTGCTCTTGAGATAAAACAGGCACTTGCCGACACGGTTGAGCGTGACCTTGTTTTAGGTTACACTACAGTTGGCCCTCACCGCGACGACTTAAAGATAACCTTAAACGGCGAAGACGTAAGGGTTTTTGGCTCACAAGGTCAGCAAAGGACGGCAGCGTTATCGCTAAAACTTGCCGAGCTTGATATTTATAACCAGCATTTTGGCGAGTACCCGATACTTATTTTGGACGATGCGATGAGTGAGCTTGATAAGTCCCGCCAGCAAAGATTATTAAAGCTTATAAGCGGCGTTCAGACAATCGTTACCTGCACGCACGTTGATGAAGACGTGTTTGACGGGCTTGAATGCAAAAAATTTGTTGTGGAAGGTGGTAAAATTGTATAAAGAAGCACTTGACAGACAAATAAAATTAATCGGTGAAGAAAAAACCGATATTTTGCAAAGCAAGACGGTTGCAGTTTTCGGGCTGGGGGGCGTTGGCTCCTTTGCGGTGGAAGCTTTAGCGCGCGCAGGCGTTGGCAAAATTATCGTTTGCGACGGCGACGTTGTTGACGTAACCAATATAAACCGCCAGCTTTATGCGTTGCACTCAACGGTGGGCGTTCCCAAAACCGTGCTGGCAAAGGCACGCATTTTAGATATCAACCCGGATGCGCAGGTTGAAGAATACAACTTGTTTTTCAGCAAAGAAACATTACACCAATTTGACTTTAGTGGCGTAGACTATATTGTTGACTGCATTGATACTGTAAGTAGTAAAAGCTTGCTTGTTGAAGCTGCAAAGTCGGCCTATAAGCCGATTATCGCCTGTTTAGGCACGGGTAATAAGCTTGACCCAACCGCGTTTAAGGTTGCTGATATTTATCAAACAAGGATGTGTCCTTTAGCAAAGGTTCTGCGTAAAGAACTAAAGGATAGGGGGATAGACAGCTTAAAGGTTGTTTATTCTGAAGAACAGCCCCTTACCCCAATCGCACAGGATAAGCGCACACCTGCAAGCATATCTTTTGTTCCGCCCGTTGCAGGCTTTATTTTAGCCGGGCAGGTTATAAAAGACTTAATCGGTTAATATTTAGGTCAAAAACACAAAGCTAAAATTTGAAAAAATGCGTAAAAGTCCTTCTATAGGTCGATTATCGCATAAAAATCTAAAAATATATCACGTAAAAGGAGCTATTATGGCTGAATTCAAATCCAAAAAGAAGTTAGAAGAAGACAAAGAGATTTTCTTGGCAACTGAAGATAGCAATCTTGACGAAGCCTTGCCTGTTGCGGCGATTACGCCCGCGTCAGAGCTTGTTGCCATCGTTAAGCCAAAGCTTGCAAGAAATCTTATTTTAGAAACTATTATTTTGTTCGTATGTGCGGTATTATCGGTTGGCGCTGACGCTTTTATGTTCAGCACTTCAATCTTTACCGATATTTTCGGGCCGCTTGGCGACAGCAGGACTATAATTGTTGCAACGGTTTCACTTATCGTACATTTAGCGCCGATTATCTTCTGGGTAATACAGCTTTACAAAAAGTTCGTGCGCTTTGATAACTACAGCGTTATCGTAACAAGCGATAAAATCATAACCTGCGGTAAGGGCAGCTATACTGAAATCAATTCACTTTTGGTTACCGACTTAACCGACGTTAAGGTTGGCAAAAATTACGCGACGCTAGTTGCACAAAAAACCAAAATCAAGATTTATCTTAAAAACCCTGAAGCCTTCCGTGACCTTATCCAAAGCGTTTACGACAACGCACAATAATCGTTATGGAAGTCGTTTTACTAACAGCCTTGGGCGTCGGCGGTGCAACCGTTATCGGCGCCGTGCTTGGCTTTATATTTAAAAACATTTCACACAAGTTCAGCGATATCGTTTTGGGCTTTGCGGCAGGCATCATGCTTTGCGCGGCGGTTGTTGGGCTGATTTTGCCCGCAATTGAGCGCGGCGGAAAGTATTCAATTATAATAGTTGTCGTTGGCATTATCGCGGGCGCGCTATTTTTGAACCTTATCGACAGGCTTGTACCACACCTGCACCACCTTGTGGGTGCTGAAACCGAAACCCACGCAAAGGCAAACAACCGCATTGATAAAATTTTACTCTTTGTTATTGCCATTGCAATACACAATTTTCCCGAAGGCATCGCCGCAGGCGTTGGCTTTGGCACGGGTAATGATGAGCAAGCAATTACAATCGCTTTGGGTATTGCCCTTCAAAATATCCCCGAAGGCCTTGTTATTATCGGGCCTATGCTTGCAACGGGTATGAGTAAGAAAAAGACCCTTTTGATTGCAAGCTTGACCGGCGTTGTAGAAGTTGTCGGCACGCTTATTGGATATTTTGCCGCTACCATATCAAGCGCGGTTTTGCCATTCTTTTTGGCATTTGCAGGGGGCACGATGCTTTACGTTATCAGTGACGAAATGATCCCCGAAACCCACGCCCACGGCGCAGAGCGCGGCGCAACGTATGCACTGCTTATCGGCTTTTGCGTAATGCTTGTTATGGATTTCTTTTTAGGCTAAAAGTTGGGCTATAAGCCCGTTAAATGATAAAAAGCACGCTTTTTGGCGTGCTTTTTTTTATATAGTAACAGGATAGATTAGGGGGATCCTGACGCCCCACAAGGGGCTCAGGATGACAACGTCTCACCCCAAGTGAGCGTTGGAATCCGTAGGATGCAATAACGAGTAAAAATGCTTGCGGGCAAGCTTGCTTGCACGGATTTGCATTTTTATGAAGTTATTATTTAAACGCAACGCGTTTGAAACAACGTTTTACTTTAAGTTATCAGGTGACACAAGGGGATCCTGACGGCGTCGCGCTACGCGCGAGCCTCAGGATGACAACGTCTCACCCTAAGTGAGCGTTGGAATCCGTAGGATGCAATAACGAGTAAAAATGCTTGCGAGCAAGCTTGCTTGCACGGATTTGCATTTTTATGAAGTTATTATTTAAACGCAACGCGTTTAAAACAACGTCTTACCCAAAGTTTAGAGAGCGTACATACCGAATATACCTATAATAAACAGATACGCCAAGCCGTAGTAAACGGAAGCGGCTATAAGGTCGTTCAAGGTGGTAATCATTGGACCTGAAGCAACTGCAGGGTCAACCTTTGCTTTTTTAAGGAGCAAGGGGATAACCGTGCCTGAAAGCGACGAAACCATCATAGCCGTCATAAGCGAAAGCCCGATACAGCCGGAGATTGCAAAGCTTTGCGTAATAACCATGTCTTTACCCAGCCACAGATATAGTGCGGTTACAAGCATAGTCAAAAGCCCGATAACAAAGCCGTTTATAAGGCCGACCTTAAATTCCTTAAAGATAAGCCGCCATTTGTTTTTGGCAGTTAGCTCTTCCGACGTTAAAACCCTGATGGTAACAGCCAAGCTTTGCGTGCCGCAGTTACCCGACATGTTAAGGATAAGCGTCTGGAAATAAAAAATATAAGGTATAGCGTTGATAATCGGGTCAAAAAGCCCTATAACAGACGAAACGATAAGCCCAAGCCCCATTAAAATAATAAGCCAAGGTATACGCTTTGCAACAGATTTTATTGCAGGCTGCGTAAGGTCTTCCTCTTCTGTAAGACCGGCAAATTTTGCGTAGTCTTCAGCAAGCTCTTCATCGACGACTTCAACAAGCTCAAGCGCGGTGATTACGCCCAAAATGCGGTTTTTATCGGAAAGGATTGGGATAGAGTCTTCCGACAAGTCCTTTAACCTTTCAACGCAGTTGGAAACCAAATCGTCTGCGTAAAAGTGTGGATAAGCCTTTACGATAATATCGTCAAGTGACGCTGTTGAGCGCGCAATAACCAAATCCCTTAAGGAAAAAGCGCCTGCATAAACGCCGTTTTCGTCGGTGACGTACACGGTGGAAATGTTATCGTTTTCCGCCGCCTGCGCGATAACGCTGCGCATGGCTTGCTTTATACTAAAGCTTTGCTCCACGGCTACGTAGTTTGTGGACATTTTGCTACCGATTTTATCTTCGTCGTAAGCGGTGATAAGCTCGATATCCTTTGCAGATTCTTCGTCCAAAAGCTCGATAATCTGCTCACGCATGTCGCTTTCAAGCTCGTCCAAAACGTCAACCGCGTCGGATGCGTCCATTTCTTCAATAATATCGGCAAGCTTTTCGGTTGAAAGCTCTTCAAAATATTCCTGGGGGTCTTCTAAATATGCAAAGATTTCAGAAACGGCTTCGTCACCCAAAAGCTTATAAAGCTTTAACCTGTCCTGCTTTGTGAGAAGGGGAAGGGCGTCGGCAACGTCCGATTCGTGGTAATCACCAAGCTGCTCTTTAAGTGCGGATAAGTCTTTCTCTGTTGTGATAAGCGTAACGATTTCTTCAACGTAGTTGCGCTGGATAATTTCAGCTTCAGCAGTATTTACTACTTTTTCTTCTTCCATAATCGTTAAACCCCCTTTTAGTTTGTGTGGTAGCGCCTGTGTGCGCGCGGGCTTTAAGCTTTTTATAGACTAAAAGCCGCGGATATCAAAAAAGCCCGAATAATACAAAACGCCCGACTTTTTGCGGGCGTGTTTTTTTTGTTAACGCCAAGGCAAATTAATCCAAATAAGTCGCGTCCTTTACGATATAGGTGAACGTGCCCAAGCCGTAAGGTGCGCTCGTTTGCATTTTAATAAGCCTTGCGTAACCCTTTTCAACTGAAGTATTTGTGTACCAACAAGTGATTGGCGTGCCGGTGAACGTGCCGTCGATTGCAAAGTTAACAACGCGGCAAGGAAGATTCTGTTGGGTTTCTTCGTCGGTTATTTCCATTGCGCTGCCGTTTACCATGTAAGCGTGCGGGATAGCTTCGCTTTTAAACTTGATAGTCTCGCTTGGCGTTGCGGTGTTTGATGAAATTCTCATTTTACGCAACGTGCCGGAGAGCGCGTCGATTGATTCAAACGCTAAACTTGACGTATCGGTAAAGTTAATTGCACGGCCGATAAATAACATAACTTCATTGTCAAAGTAGTATGCCGGTTTATCTAACTTGTTATAGGTTTTTGTTCCTTCGGGTTGGTTAAAGTTACCGGCGATTGGTGTAAACGCTACGCTTGCGCTGTTTGCGGTGTAAGTGGTTTTGATTGTGTATTCATAGTCGTTAATAACAAAACCGTTACTGTTTTTTTGCGGTGCGCTTGTTTCTGCGTGGCGTTCGCTCGTGATAACCTTAAAGTTGTCCTTAAGGCCTAAAAAATATGTTGTTGTTGTAATTGTGTCGCTTTTAACAGGTAGCACCGTTTCACCAAGGGTGTATTCAACTTCCATATTAAGGGTTGTTTCAAGCTTGTAGCATTCTGCTTGCGTTTCAGGGTGAGTGGTGTTTGTCAAAACGGTTGTGTAAGTGCCGCTTTTAACTGTGATAAGTAAGCCTTGATCAACGGAATCAGCGCTTTGGGTAAAGGTTACCTGATAGTTAACCGTTTCGCTTACGTTACCAACGCCAAAATTACCCGTGTTTTGCAAAAAGTAGGATGCGTTAAGCGTTGTGGGTGCTGCTTGAGCGCAGCTAGATAGGGCTGTCAAGCTAAAAGTGAGTGCTAAAAGCACGATTATGCCTTTAAAAAGTCTGTTCATGGTTGTTCCTTTTTTCATATATAGGCATTGTAACACATTTTTTTGCATAAAAGCAAATAAATCAACTAAAAAAAGTTAAAATATATATAATTTTATGCTATACTATAGTTATGAAAATCTATACAGCTTTCACAAACGCAGATGCAATACGCTTTACGGCAAAACTTGTTGAAGACTTTCCCGTTAATTTGGACAAGCCTAACTATATCTTTTGCGAAAGCAAGGCAAGCTTGAGCTTCGAAAAGGAAATTTCTGCCCGTCTTGGCGGAACCTTTAATACCGAAGTCTTAAGCTTTTCACGTTACGTTTCCAAAAACGTGTCGGTTGATAAGTACTTATCAAAGGCACAAGCGGCGCTTGCGGTCAGGCGGATTATGCTTGATATCAAGGACGATATCGTTAAGATTAAGCCTAATAGCTTTAGTATCCCCAAAGACGTGTACGAGCTTATTTCCCAATTAAAGGCCGCACTTGTTAAGCCTTGCGACCTTGAAGAAATCCTTGAAAAGGAAGACGGCGTGTTTTTGGCAAAGCTTAAGGACGTTGCTTTGATTTTCAAGGCTTACGAAGACTTTTTGAAATCAAGCGGCTTGACCGACGAAAGCAACTTTTTATCCCTTATGCCCGAAATCGTGCTTAACGACCCTAAAATCAGGGGTGCAAGGGTGGTTATTGCGGGTGTTTCATCGTTTACCGCCCAAACGGTTGCAATTATAAACGCGTTGAGCAAGGTTTGTGAGCTTGATTTTGTGGTTGTTTCCGGCAATGCGGAGTGCTTTACGAACGAAACCTATTTTAAGCTTAAAAGGCTTTTCCCTGATGCTGAAGTCGTTGCGTGTGATAGCGATTTGCTTGAAGAAGCCCACCATATTGCGCTGGGGCTTTTTGAGCCTTCGGTTTTAAAATCAAATAAAAAGGGCGGGGAAGACGGAGTTCATACAAAAGCCCGCTTTGCGACCGATAAAATCAAGATAAATCAAGCCCTTGACGTGCGTGAAGAATGTATGTCAATCGCCAAAAGAATTCGTTATGAAGTCGTAAATAACGGCCTACGTTATCGCGATTTTTGCGTTTTGTGCCCGTCGGTTGCAAGCTATGCACCCGTATTAAAGGAGTGCTTTAACCAGTTTGAAATCGCTTATTATATCGACGCCGCAAAGACGCTTGATACAAGCGCTGTTATAACGCTTATTTCGGGCTTGATTGACGTTAAGCGCTTGGCACTTTTGCCGTCAAGTCTTATTGCGACGGCTAAAAACGGCTTTTTCTGTGGAGAGCAGGACGCTTTGATTTTTGAAAAGTACGTCAAGCAAAATGCCGTATCAAGAAAAAGTATTAAACAGCCCTTTGACGATTTGATTGCCGAATCGGTGCGCGCAAGCTTTTTTGATATTTATCAAAAGCTTCCAACAAAGGCTAAAATTTGTGATTACGTTCAAATTTTAACCCAAATTTTAGTAGAGATTGGCTTTGAAGCGCGCGCTGAAGAGCTTTGCAAAAAGCTTGAAGATATACGCGAAGACGCACACGTTGATTTTATTAAGAGCTCGGTTAAAGCAGTCTATGAGCTTTTTAAGCAAATAAACGACGTTTTAGGACAAACAACGGTTGATTTATCAGAACTTAAAGCTATCATTTTAAGTGCGGCAAAGGCGGTTGAGATTTCATCTATCCCAGAGTATAGCGACGTCGTTTATATCGGTGATTTTAAGGGTGGTAGGCTTAAAAAATCCAAGGTGGTTTTTGCAACTGCACTTACGTCTTCCGTACCGCATTTTAGTGCGGACACGGCACTGCTTAACGACCGCGAACTTACCAAAATGGACGGCTATAGGTTGATTATCGAGCCAAAATTAGAAATTGTCAACCGCCGTGAAAGGGAAAATATAGCAGTTTCCTTAATGAATTTCACTAATAAATTATATCTGTCGTATCCGCTGCTTGACGGCAAAGGTAAGCCCACGACGGTTAGTGAAATTATCAATTATTTTAAATCAATTTTCTGCCAGCAAAACGGAGAAGATATACTTATTAAAACGCAGGATTTGGGCGCGGAAGATAGCTTTATCAACTATATGTCCAAAACTGCGGCGATAACGCAGGCTTCAAAGCAAGCAGAGCGCTTCAGGGAAAATAAGACGAACGACGTAAAAATGGTTGCTGCGTTTTTAGCCGCCGCTAACCAGCCTTTAAAGGAAAGGGCGCTTGACGTTATTGAAAGCAATCGCACCGAAACCCTTTTTGATAACGATTTAGCGTTCAAGGGTAACTTTTCGGCAACGGCGATTGAAAAGTTTTTCTCTTGCCCATATAAGCAGTTTGCTGAAGGCGTTTTAAAGCTTGAAGAAGAAGAAACGGGCGATGCCAAGGTTTACGAATGGGGCAATATTTTGCACGGCGTTATGGAAAATTTCATCAAGCGCCTTGCTGATGCCACCGATAAAAATAAGGTTGTATCTTTAGCTGACGAGTTAACCGAGCAGGAGTTAAAAAAGCCCCTATATGCCCGTTATCTCAACAAATCGCAGTACGAAAGCATTTTTAAGCACATCAAAATTGAAGCGCGCAAGGAGTGCTTAAGGGTGTATGAAGATATTAAAAATTCCAGCTTTGTGCCTATCGGGGCGGAGCTTACTTTTAACGAGTCTGATAAAGCGGATTTTAAGCCGATTATATTAAGCACCGCAGCGGGGCCTGTTAAGCTTCGCGGTAAGATTGACCGCGTGGATAGGTATAAGGATTATTTCAGGATAATCGACTACAAATCGGGCAGCGTTGAAGATTCGGTTGAAGAAAGCTTTTATACAGGTCGTAAAATCCAGCTTTATCTGTATATGAACGTCCTTTTAAACAGCGGGTTAAAGCCGCAGGGGGCTTACTATTATAAGCTTAATGACGACTATAAGGACGGCGGAAACGTCAACGCGGAATTCGTTGGCAAAACGCTTGAAGATTTAGACGTGTTAAAAAAGGCAGATACCAAGGTTGAAGCTGAAAATAAATCTGAAACCTTATCCGTAAACGTTAAAAACGGCGCGGTTTACTCAAGCAAGCGCACGCTTAACGCTAAAGGCTTTCAGGATTATGCAAAATACGCTTTGGAAATTTCAAAAAGCGGCGCAAACGAAATGCTTAAGGGTATGACACTGCCTACGCCCTACAAGGGTTCTTGCGATTATTGCAAGCTTAAGGGGCTTTGCGGCTACGATAACGAAACGGGCGGCAGAACGCGTGAGCTTTCAAGTATAAACAAAGAAACTATTTTCGACGCGCTAAAGGGGGATGACAATGGCTAACTTTACACCTGAACAACAAAAAGTTATCTGTCACGACCAAGGCAATATCGTGGTTTCTGCATCGGCGGGCAGCGGTAAAACGAGCGTAATGATTGAAGGGCTTATCCGCTTGATTTCTGAAGACAAGGCAAGCGTTAAGAATATTTTAGCGGTAACCTTTACCCGTCTTGCCGCAGGCGAAATGCGTGAAAAGCTTGCAAATGCCCTTATTGAAAAAATTCAGGACGGCAAGGACGTTGAGCGTATGCGTAAGGAGCTTAACGACCTGCCCTTTGCAACGATTTCCACAATCGATTCCTTTTTGAACACTTTAGTCAGTAAATATTTCTATCTTGTGGGGGTGGATTCACACTACTCAATCGTTGGTGAAGCCGACGCTAAAGCATTAAAGGCTTTGTCTATAAACGAAGTTTTTGAACGCCTTTACGATGAAGACGATAGTGACTTAAATCTTTTGTTGCGCTCATTTTTACATAAGCGCAGCGACGGCAAATTGCGTGAATTAGTCTTATCTATTTATACTGCATGCGAAAGCCAGTTAGACTATGACAGCTTTTTAAACGCGTGCCTGGATAACTACACCACAACAGGACATAAAAATGCCGAAAACCGACTTATAGACCAACTTTTTGAAGAAGTTTATCAAATAAACGACAGCTTAAAACAGCTTTATTTATTGGCAAAGGCGGCAAAAAGTGAGAAGTTTATCACCTATCTTGGCGGGATAGTTTCGGGCATTGAATCGTGTGAAAAGTCACCGCGCGCCATTAAGCTTTTTAAAGACAGTATCCCCAGCAAGCCAAGAAAGACTGCAAAGGATACTGAAGACGTTATTGAGATTTCCGAGCAGATAACCAAGGAAATGGATCAACTTAAAAAGACAATCGAGCGCGCCTATACCTATTTTGAAGACGACGACGATATCCGCCTTGAGCGCACCTTAAAAACAAGACCGCTGCTTGAAGCCCTTGTAAGGCTTGTAAGGCTGTTTACCGAAGAATACTCAAAACAAAAGCGTGAGCAAAACCTGCTTGACTATTCAGATTTATCACGATTAGCGTACAAGATTTTGCAAAATAAAGAAGTCATAGCCGATATACATAACACCTATAAGTATATCTTTGTTGACGAATACCAGGATACCAACGGCATACAGGAAGCAATTTTCAGACTGTTAGAGCAAAATAACCTGTTTATCGTTGGCGATATCAAGCAGTCAATTTATGGCTTCAGGGGGTGCGATAGCGACATTTTTGCAAACCGCATTTCTGAAGCCGAAAAGGGTGACTTCCACGTTGGGCTTAATGCAAATTTCAGGAGCGCGAAAGCCGTTGTCAACGCGGTTAACAAGGTCTTTAGTCAAGTTATGACACAAAAGACCATGGGGCTTGATTATGCTTTGACGCCAATGGTTTACGGCAATCTTTACGGCGATTATTTGGGCGAAGCTGAAATTTTCACCTTTGAAAAGGGGGAAAAGGTCGTTGATAAATTAGACGGGATTTACAGCGTTGAAAAGCACTTAAACAAGCAAAAATCAATCACCGCAAAAAGCGAAGTCTTAACAAGGTATTTAGTGCAAAAGTCGGTCAATAAGCCGATTTACGACATAAAAACCAAACAAACTGTGCCTGCAAAATACGGCGATATAACGATACTTACGCGTAACAATAAAGGCATTGCCGACAGAATCGCAAAGGAGCTTGATACCGCAGGCATACCGGTCGTTACCGAAAGCAAGCGCAGTATTGGCGACTATCCTGAAATACAGCTTATCATTAATATTTTAAAGTGCATTTATTCGCCTGAAGACGATATTGCCCTTGCGACAACGCTAAAATCCCCGCTTGGTGGATTTAGCGATAAAGACCTGTTATCTATCCGCCAAAACGCAACCACCGTCAGCTTTTATGAAGCCGCAAACAAAGCGGCAACTGCCGCAACGGGGCTTGGTGCAAGGCTGATTGAATTTTTTGACAAGCTTGCTAAATTAAGGCTTTTATCCAAGTTTGAAGGCGTTCCGTCAATTTTAAACCGCATTATGGCTGACGGCGTTTTTGAAGGTAAAATGCTTTCAATGCGCGGTGGCGAAATGAAAATTAAACGCATCCAAAGGTTTATTCAGGAATGCTTTAAAGGGGACAGCGAAATAAGTATAAGCGAATTTTTAGCTTCGTGTGACGAACTGCTTTCCCAAATGACTTTATCGTCAGGCGGTGGTGATGACGCTGTTAAGATTATGAGCATGCACGCTTCAAAGGGGCTTGAGTTCCCCATCTGCATTATCGCCGGCTTTAATGAAAAATGGAACAAGCGCGATTTTGAAGAGCCCGTTATCCTTGACAAAAACGCAGGGCTTGGGCTTAAGTATTACGATTTTGATACCAAAGCGCAATATTCAACCGCGATAATGGAGCTTGTTAAGCTTGAAAAGTCAAAAGCAAACCTTAAAGACGAGCTTCGTCTTATTTACGTTGCCTTAACGCGTGCAAAATGCGTTTTATATCTTGTACCAAGCAAGCCTTTATCCAAAACGCACGAAAGAATAACCGCAAGGACAAGCTCACACCTTAATTTGTTTGCCCAAACCGATATGGGGTATTGTGAGCTTTCGCAAGACGCTATTTCGCACTCTAATAAGCAAGCAGACAGACAGCTTTTGATTTCGGGCGCGAATGAAAGTGACGTTGAAGTTATCAAAAAGTACGCCAACTTTGAGTACGGCTTTAAAGACGATACAAAGTTGAGCCTTAAAAAGAGCGTAACCGAATCTATTAAGGACAACAAGTTTGAAAACGCGCCAATCGCGCTTGAAAAACCTGTCGTGACGTTTGCAAGCGATACCGAAACCGGCACGATATATCACAAGGCGTTAGAGCTTTTTGATTTTGCAAAAATTGGCGATAACGGGTATATAGACCGACTTTTGAGTGAAAATTTCACTGCAAAAGAGCTTGAAAAGCTTTCAAAAGAAAACCTTAATAATATACTTAAGCTTGACGTTTTTAACGCTTTAAAGGGCTTTAAGCTTTATAAGGAACAGCCGTTTATTGTCCACGTTCCTTCCGAAATGGTTGGTGAAGTCGGTCAGGAAGAAGTTTTGCTTCAAGGCGTTATCGACCTTTTGGCTGTTAACGGCGACAAGGCTTATATTGTTGACTATAAGCACTCTGGTGCATCGGCAAAAACCTTAAAAGAGCGTTATAGTAAACAACTTGACCTTTATGCTTACGCTGTTGAAAAGGTTTTAAAGCTAAAGGTTGAAAAACGCATAATCGTTAATATTTTACGCCTTGAACAGGTTGAGCTTTAAATTAAGTTAATATAAAATGCCACTTAAAATTTTAAGTGGCATTTTTGTTTTGGTTTGATAAAATAGCGTCAAAAAACCAGGCTGATTCTTTTGTGGGCGGCACGTCAATTTTGCCAAAAAGTAGGGCTATAAGCCCGTTAACGATAAAAATACCACCGCTTACTATGTAATAAACGGGATAAAAGCTAACTGGGGAGAGCAAAAACAAAATTACGCCGTAAACAAAAAAGCGTTTAAAGTTTTTGCGCGCGTAAAGCTTTGATAAAAATTGCTTTGTAAAAATTTGCCTAATGCGTTGCATCAGCGTATTTCCTTTTACGGTAGGGATAGATTGCAGTTTGTCAAAATTAATAAGTGGCACAAGCTCTTTAGTGGGGACAAGGGTAATATCCTTAACGGCGCAAAGGCTTAAAGTGGCTTCGCTAAAGCAGTTTGATACAATCACAAGCCGTTTGCCCGAAAACGGATTGTTATCGATTATACTTTTTGTAACAAATTCCGTAAGGGGGTCAACGTACAGCCCCAAATAAAGACAAAAATCGTCGTTAACGAGCAAATATCGCTTATGCGCTTTTGCACATATGTTGTTTTGACTGAAAAACTCCAAAAAAATGGGCAGGATTTCGTCAAGTGCACACGTGTTGAGTATGTGCATACCTTCATTTAAGCGACCCTTTGCCGCCGCATCGGCTTTTGTTTGCAAAAAGTATCTGCTTTCGCGCCGATAGGCAAAATACAAAACTATTACCGCAAGCGCCGCGCTTAAAACTATTTTAAATATTAGGTTAAGCTTTAAAAGGGTAAAAAGAATAAGGCTTACGACCAAAACGCCAAAAAAAAGAATAATTAAATTAAAAAGGCTTGCAAGATTAAGATTTTTCATAGTTTAAATTATTGACAGAAAACGCCATAAATATTCTTGATAAATTGCCGTGTTTATGCTAAAATAACATAAAAGAAACGGGGCGTTATGCTTATGAGAATTGGTATTTTTGGCGGTTCGTTTGACCCGGTGCACAATGAACATATAAAAATAGCCCAAAACGCGGTTAAAAGTCTTGGGCTTGATATTTTATACGTCGTGCCGGCAAAAGCCCCACCACATAAGGTTGGCGTAACCCTTTGCGACGGTAATCACCGCAAAAAAATGCTTGAAATTGCTTTTTGTAACCAGCCAAACGTGGTTGTAAGTGATTTTGAGCTTGAAAGTCAAAACACAAGCTACACATACCTTACCGTAGAGCATTTTGCAAAAATCCACCAAGGCGCACAGCTATATTTACTAATCGGCGCAGATATGCTTGAAAACTTCCCGTTGTGGCGTGAGCCCGAGCGTATTTTAAGTATGGCAAGGCTGTTTGTCACCAGGCGCGGCGGCGAAGACTTTATTAAAGCGTCCACCACCTTTAAGCAACGCTTTAATACCGCGGACTTTATAGTTTCTGATATAGACGGGCTAAAGGTTTCTTCAACCGAGATAAGAAACCGTTTAGTGCTGGGGCTTGACGTTGATGTTTTTTTAGACCCAAGCGTTTTGCAGTATATAAAGGAAAATGGCTTGTACCTTGGCGGCAAGGAAGCCCTGTTTGTAAGAACAAATCTTACAAAAAAGCGCCTTATGCACACCCTTGGGGTTATGAACCTTGCAAAAACTTATGCAAAAAGACTGGGCGTTGATACAAAAAAGGCAGTTATGGCGGCAATGCTGCACGACGCGGCAAAGTATTTAAACCATAAAGATTACCCGGATTTTAAAGTTGATAGCGACGTGCCCCAAAACGTTATTCACCAATTTTTAGGCGCACATATTGCAAAAAACGTTTTGGGCGTTCGGGATGAAGACATTATTAATGCAATCAAATACCACACCACGGGAAGGCCCGGTATGGGCGTTTTGGAAAAGATAATCTTTACCGCCGATTTATTGGAAGACGGCAGGGATTACGAAGAAGCACCTTTGCTTCGCAAAGCCGTTGACAAAGACTTTTATGAAGGCTTTAAATTGTGCGTTAATCGGCTTATAGCCTACCTTTTAAAAGAAAACAGCCCAATTTATCATTTGACGTTGGACTGCTTAAAATATTACCAAACAGAGAAATAGTTAATATACCTTAAGGAGATAAAAATGGAAATCAAAAATTTTGCAGAACAAATTTGCGCCTTCTTATCATCAAAGAAAGCACAAGATATAGTTAAAATCCACGTTGCTGAAAAAACAGTCATTGCAGATTATTTTATTATTGCAAGCGGCCGTTCAACAACACAGGTTCACGCGCTTTGCGACAATTTGGAAGAATTCTGTTCAAAAGAGTTCGGGCGTGACGTTTTGCGCCGTGAAGGCGTTCAGGAAGGCAGATGGGCTGTTCTTGACTTTGGCGAAGTTATCGTCCATATCTTTGACGATGAGCACAGATTATTCTACCACCTTGAAAGGCTTTGGGGCGAAGGCGAAAAGTTCGTTGACCAAGACTAATAGTTAGCATAAGTTAATAACCAAAGAAAAAGCCATTTTCGTTAGAAAAATGGCTTTTTTGTATTCACTTATATTTTTGATTATTGCTCTTACTTTCGGTTAATGCGTCAAATTCACGCCGATTAATAAGTGTTGCTTCAAAGGGGACAACGCGCTTTTTTGTAGGGCGAGTGCTTGCCTTTTTCAGGGCGTTGCCGTCGATATAGATAATTTGTGGCTCTAAACTATTTTGCCGCGGCTTGGGTTTTGGCTTAAAATATTTGATTTTAGCAATATTGATTACCGCCGATAAAAACATACAAAGGATAAAAAGCGTAAACACACAAACTATGCCTAAAACTGTCTGACTCATAAACCCACCAGCCTTTTTTCTTATTATAGCGCAAGCCTAAAGGGTTAAGCGTGGCGACGTTTAGCAAAATTTGGTAGGGTTTGTCTAAAAAAGTAGGCTTTTAAATTTTGTAAATAAAAAGTTATTGTTAGTCAATACTAAATAAAGGGGGTAAATAATGCCAAACGAAAAAAAGAGTAAGGGGATAATTATCGTAAAAAACGGACGTAATCCAAAAGCCCAAAAGGCGAATAAGGTTGACAGCGTAAGTGTTGAAGAACCCGTAGCAGACGATGTGTTAACGGAAGAAAAATTAATTAAAGACATTGAGCATAAAGACAATTTGATTTGCGGTGATAATAACCAAAAAGAAGAGAATGTGTCGCAAAATATCGACAATGTATATCAAAATTCAGAACAAAACGACAAATCTATAGAAAATCCCGCGCCAGCTGACGGCTTTATTGACAGCGAAAATGATAACGCAAGCGATGATATTTCAGGGCAAGCCGCGGAAGAAGCTGCTGACAATAATACAGCCTTAAATGTTGTTGATGATAGAGAAAGCGACGGTGATGAAGAAACTGTTGAAGACAGTAAGCCTTCAAGCGATATGTTTTCAGACGTTGCCGAGTTTTTTGGATTAAGCAGTCAGACGCTCGCGTGTGAGTTTGGCGCGTTTAAGGCGCAAAAGCTTTTCAAGCGCATTAATCTTTTGCTTGTTGACCCAACAATCAGTGATGAAGATTTAAAGGTGAGAATACGCGCCGCCGTAAATTTGGGCTTTGAATCTGTAACCGTTACGCCGTCTAAACTAAAAATAGCACGGTCAGTATCAAATAAAAAAATACGTGTACGCGTAGCCCTTTCGTATCCGTTTGGCGGCTTAAGCGCGCGTACCAACCTAAAAATGATAGGCTGGTCAAAAAGAGAAAAGGCTGACGGGGTTGAGCTTTACTTTATGCCAAGCGAGCTTCTAAACAAGCGCACCCGACAGATAATAAAAGAGTGGCGACAATACAAAAAACGGGCAGGCAAGCTTTGGCTTTTTTTGGGCGTTGACGCAACCTGCTTTGATAATACGGGTTTAAAAAGCCTTGCAAAAATAGCAAAGGGCGCGGGTGTTAGTGGCGTAAAGGTTTTTTGTGACGGAAACACAGCAACTAAAAACAGCGTTGATATAAAGCATACCCTTTACGATATATCAAACGCGTTTGAAGACGAGCTTTTAGAAGGCGCTTTTTATAGTGATGACGTTGACCTTTTAATGCAGGCGTTTAAGTGCGGTTTTGATAAAGCTTCATCAAAAAGCGGGATAGAGCTTTCTGTAAAAATCAAGCGATTCCTTGGGTGTAAATAATTATAAAAACCAGCGTTAACCGACCTATAGGGCGGCTTTTATAAGATATTACGGCGTTTTGTATAAAAACGCAGCAAAAGGGCAATCCTTAAATTATGCGATTAGGCATATAAGGAGATTTATGAACCCATTTGAACTAAAACCAAAAAAGCTTGATAGCTACGTCGTTCCACTAAACAAGCTGTTTTTACAGCCTTATAACAAGCACGAAGTCGATGCTTTCACCAAAGTAAGGCTTATTTTAGCACAGGGCACGGAATTTGAAGCAAATGCAAACTCCCACCAGATGGCGCGGCATACTTATAACAACGATATTCGCCGCCGCATTGCCAATATCCGCCGTCAGGAACAGCTTCAGCACAAAATGTTAAGCAGCTTAAAGCCCAAGGATGAAAACATGCTTGAAACCACGCTTTCATACGAACAGCTTGCGGTGGAGCTTACTGCAATCATGGCGCAGCGCGCCAAGAATTACGTTTTAAAACAGCAGCTTGACTTTGCCCTTTTGGAAGACTTTGACCACCTTTACAGGTTTTGCGACCTTTTAGAAATGGAAGAAGGCAAGCATTTTGAAAAGTACATCGGCAACTACACCGAAGTAATGCCCGGCCGCCCGACCGTTGCGGAGTTCCGCCACCCTAACGACGATATCCGCTTTGCCGTAAGCGCAAACAAGAACGAGCTTCTAACCAATATCGACATTGGCATTATCACCGCGGCAGAACAGCAAACGATGAACTTCTATATGAATTTGGGCGCATATCACCCTAACGATTTGGGCAGAAAATTGTTCAGCGAAATCGCCATGATTGAAGAACAGCACGTTTCGGGTTATGAAAGCTTAAAAGATCCGGATATGACCTGGCTTGAGTGCCTTGTAATGCACGAATACACAGAGTGTTATCTTTACTATTCGCTCTATCAGGATGAGAAAAACCCGTCTATAAGGCGGTTATTCGAGCAAATCTTTGAACAAGAGGTTGCGCACCTACATGAAGCGTGTGACCTTTTAAAGACCTATGAAGGCAAGCCTTTTGACGAAGTTATACCTTACGGCAACTTCCCAGAGCTTATCAAGTTTGGCGAAAACAGACACTATATCCGTAAAGTGTTAAACGACGTAAACTTAACCGCCGTTAAAGAAGGCTACGTCAAGGTCAGCGAAATGGATAAAAACTCCGACTTTTGCACTTATCAGCGTAAGTTTGTCGGCAGCGGCAGTAAAAACCCGTCGCACATGGTCATTGAAAAATATATTTCTAAAAACGGTGAAGACTTGCGCTATCAAACTGCGCCGCACCCCGTTAAGGAGCTTCAAGACAGAAAAAGCGACAATATCACCGTCGGTAGGTGCGAATGCTGTTTAAGCGGTAAATGTTAAAGTAGTGTACTTGTATCAACGCTGGTTAAGCGTTACAAAATAATAAAGCCTCGGCTCAATTTTGGTTGCCGAGGCTTTTAACTTGTGCTTGCGCTTAAGTTTAGTATATAGTTTTACTTGACTTACGCGCGCGTAAGTGATATAGTAAACGTACCTTTTGCTTTTCGTAAGTGAAATTGAAAACAAATTTGCTTTAATAGAAAAAACTCCACTATGGCAAGGAGACTTTTATGAAAAAATCACTTATTGTACTAGTACTGACTGCTCTTTTGTTGACTATGTTAGGCTTAACGGCCTGTCAGACAGGGCACACGCACGACTTTACGTATCAAACGACAAAAACCCCAACTTGTACGGAAGACGGGGTTATGTTTGGCGTATGTTCTTGCGGGGAATCGCTTGAAAAAGAAATTCCTGCAACAGGGCATACCTTTAGCGGTGCTACTTGCACCGAAGTAGGTATTTGTTCCACTTGTGGCGTGGCTGATAGCGAGCCGCTTGGTCACGTTGAGGTTGTGGATAAAAAGGTTGAGCCAACTTGTACGGAAACTGGTTTAACCCAAGGAAGTCACTGCTCACGCTGTGGTGAAACTTTAGTTGAGCAAGAAACTATCCCTGCACTTGAACACGTTGTCGTTACAGATAGCAGGGTTGAGCCGACTTGCACCCAAACAGGTTTAACCGAAGGTAGCCACTGCTCACGTTGTGGCGATACTTTGGTAGCACAAGAAATTATCCCTGCACTCAACCACGCTGTTGTTACAGATGATAGGGTTGAGCCGACTTGCACCCAAACAGGTTTAACCGAAGGTAGCCACTGCTCACGTTGTGGCGATACTTTGGTAGAACAAGAAATTATCCCTGCACTCAACCACGCTGTTGTTACAGATGATAGGGTAGAGCCAACTTGTACCCAAACAGGTCTTACTGAAGGTAGTCACTGCTCACGCTGTGGCGAAACTTTAGTTGCTCAAGAAGTTATCCCTGCACTCAATCACGCTGTTGTTACGGATAGCAGGGTAGAGCCAACCTGTACAGAAACTGGTCTTACTGAAGGTAGCCACTGCTCACGCTGTGGTGATACTTTAGTTGCGCAAGAAGTTATTAATGAATTAGGACACGACGTAGTTATCGATCAAGCAATTGATCCAACTTGTTCAACGGTAGGTTATACCGAAGGTAGCCATTGCTCACGTTGTGGCGAAACGTTGGTTGCGCAAGAAGTTGTTGATGAACTTCCACATACGTATAAAAACAGTAACCAATGTAGCGCTTGTGACTATGTTGACACCCAATATTTCACCTTTACACTTTTAGAAAACGATACGTATTCAATCAAAGCAACTGACGTAAACAATATCCCTGCACACGTTGTTATCCCAAGCGAATACGACGGCAAAGCCGTAACCGAAATTGCTTCTTCTGCATTTTATTATTGCCAAAGCTTAAAGAGTGTGGTTATTTCAAACGGAGTTGAGATAATAGGTGGTAGTTCTTTCTTTGGTTGTTACAATTTATTAAGCGCTAGCATTCCTAATAGCGTAAAGACTATCGGCACAAGCGCCTTTTCAAGTTGTTTAACGATAACAACTATAGCTATTCCTGCAAGTGTTGAATATTTGGGTGTAGGCGTATTTAGCCATTGCTTTAACTTAACAAGTATTGTCGTCGATAAAGATAATGCTTTTTATCAAGTGATTGACGGTAACCTATATAGTGCAAATGGTGAAACCTTTATCCAATACGCGTTAGGCAATACAACAACTTATTTTGTTATCCCTAATCACGTAACCCAAATTAATGCAAAAGCGTTTAGCGGTGCTAATAATTTGAATAGCATAGTTATTTCGGACAAAGTAACCGTTATTAATCAATATACGTTTAGCAGTTGTGCTAATTTAGAAAACGTTTATATACCTGCTAGCGTGACTGATATTGACGGTACTGCGTTTATTGATGACGATTGCTTAACGAATATTACAGTTGATGCAAGCAATACATACTACAAAGATATAGACGGAAACTTATATAGCAAAGATGGCACAAAGCTTGTGCAGTATGCTATCGGTAAGACAGCGCCTATATTTGTGATACCTGATAGTGTAACTTTAATTGGAGATCATGCTTTTGATAATTCTAATTATTTATACAGCGTTTATTTATCAGATAACGTAACAACTATTGGCAAATGTGCTTTCTATTATTGCAGTAACTTGACAAGTGTTGTTATCGGGAACGCTACAGCTTCTATTGCTAATCACGCCTTCCATGGGTGTAACAGTTTAACAAGCGTATTTTATAAAGGTGCTGAAGCTGGCTGGGGAGAAATTGAAATCGACTATTCAAACGATTACTTAATAAACGCAACGCGTTATTATTACAGTGAAGAGCACCCTACGGCGGAAGGTAACTACTGGCATTACGTTGACGGCGTAGCAGCCGTTTGGTGTTATAATCCAGTTGTTGACAGCGCAGTTGAGCCAACCTGTGCTGCAACAGGCTTAACCCAAGGTAGCCACTGCGAAACTTGCGGTAAAGTTTTGGTTGCGCAAGAGGTTATTGATGCGCTCCCACATACGTATGAAAACAGCAATGAGTGTAGCGTTTGCGGCTACGTTGACACACAATATTTTACATTTACACTTTTAAGTGACGATACTTATTCCCTTGTAGCTAAAGACGTTAACAATCTCCCACCGCATATTGTTATCCCAAGCGAATACAACGGCAAAACTATTACTAGTATTGGTTACGCTGCGTTTGTAGAGTGTTCATCGCTTACTACAATTGTAATTCCAGATAGCGTAACTTCAATTGGCGGCTCTGCGTTCTTTGGTTGCAGTAATTTGACAAGTATAGAAATTCCATCCAGCGTAAAGACTATAGGCGATCAATCGTTCGAGGACTGCCATGCATTAACAAGTATAGTTATCCCCAATGGTGTAATTTCAATTGGTGATTCTGCGTTTAATGGTTGTATGGCATTAACAAACTTTTTTATACCGGATAGCGTAACTTATATTGGAGAAGCCGTATTTTTTGCTTGCTACGAGTTAGTGGATATTGTTGTTAGCGAAGGTAATGAGAATTATTGTTCAATTGATGGCAATCTATATACCAAGGATGCCACCACGTTGATACACTATTCTGTAGCTAAACAAGATGAAACGTTTATTCTCCCTACCACGGTAAAGGGAATAGCTCCCTATGCTTTTTCTTATTGTGGCCGTTTGATAAGCGTAATTATCCCATCCAGCGTAACGAGTATTGGCGATTTTGCATTCTATTGTTCACAGGAATTAACAAATGTAGTAATCGGCAATGGGGTAACTACTATTGGTCGGAAGGCATTCTACTATTGTTACAAGTTAACAAGCGTGGTTATTGGTAACAGCGTAACATCTATTTGCGATGAGGCTTTCATGGCCTGCGATAACATAACAAGTGTTTTCTATAATAGGAGTGAGGATGCTTGGGAACAAATTGCAATTGGCGAAACTAACGACGATTTATTAAACGCAACGCGTTATTATTACAGTGAAGAGCACCCTATGGCGGAAGGTAACTTCTGGCACTACGATGAAAATGGCGAAATAGCTATTTGGGAAGTACATACCCACACCGTGGTTATAGATAGTGCAGTTGAGTCAACGTGCACCCAAACAGGTCTTACTGAAGGTAGCCACTGTTCGGTTTGTGGCGAAGTTTTAGTTGAACAAGAAGTAGTTGATGCACTTGGTCATACTGAAGTAATTGACCAAGCGGTAGCACCAACGTGTACCGAAACAGGTTTAACCCAAGGCAGCCACTGCGAAACCTGCGGCGAAATCCTTGTTGTTCAAGAAGTTGTTGATGCTTTAGGTCATACATACGGAGATAGCAATGAGTGTAGCGTTTGCGGTTATATTGACACACAATTTTTTACATTCACGCTTTTAAGTGATGGAACTTATTCTTTAAAAGTAACTGATGCAAACAATATCCCTGCGCACGTTGTTATTCCAAGCGAATACAACAATAAAGCAGTAACTACTATAGACGATTCTGCTTTCTATAATTGCAAAAGTTTAGTAAGCATAGTTATTCCTGATAGGGTAAGTGAAATTAGAGAAGCTGCGTTCACTAATTGCAGTGGTTTAGTAAATATTGAAGTCAGTGACGATAATCAAAATTACAAAGACATAGACGGCAATATATACAGCAAAGACGGTAGTGTGTTAGTTCAATATGCAACCGGCAAGACCGAAAAAACATTTGTTATCCCAGGTGGAGTAACTTCCATTGGTTCTTTTGCATTCTACGGTTGTAATAGTTTGGAAAACATAATCAACCTTGATATTGTAACTTCTATAGGTAAATATGCATTCTCTAGTTGTAATAGCTTAACAAGTATCATTATTCCTGACAGCGTAACTTCTATTGGTGAATATGCATTCTTTGCTTGCAGTAATTTAGCAAGCGCGATTGTAGGCTATAGAGTAAATTCTATCGGCAAGGGTATTTTCAGTAGCTGCAGTAATTTAACTGAAATCACTTTACCTTTTATAGGTGCAACTAAAGACGGAACGACTAACACTCATTTTGGTTATATTTTTGGTGCAAACACTTATTCAAATAATAGTTCTTACGTTCCTAATACCTTAAACAAGGTTACAATAACTTCAGCAACTTTTATTGGTGAAAATGCGTTCTATGGTTGCTATAACATAACAACTTTGGGTATCCCAGCCAGCGTAATTACTATTGGCAAAAATGCATTTTCAAGTTGTGATAATTTGTATGAGGTTAACTACAAGGGGACAATAAGCCAGTGGGCAGAGATATCATTTGCTAACGGTAATGCAAATCCATTATATTATGCAGCCTTGCTAAAAATAAATGGTGTGGCAGTAACTGAAGCAAATTTAAAAACTGCAACGAAAGTATCCGCTTATGCCTTTTATGGTTATGGTAGTTTAAAAAACATCGTTGTTCCCGCAAGCGTAACTTCTATTGGCTCTTATGCGTTTTATGGTTGTAGCAGTTTGAGCGAAATCACTTTGCCATTTGTAGGTGCAACTAAAGACGGAACGACTAACACGCATTTTGGCTACATTTTTGGTGCAAGCACTTATTCAAAAAATAGTACTTCCGTTCCTGATTCCTTAAACAAGGTAACTATAACTTCAACTTCAACTATAGACAGTTTTGCCTTCTATGGTTGTGACAGTTTAGAAAGCGTGGTTATCGGTGATAGCGTAACGTCTATTGGCTCTTCTGCGTTTAGTGGCTGTAGTAGCTTAACTGAAATCGTTTTGCCGTTTACAGGCGCAACAAAAGACGGTAATACTAACACACATTTTGGTTATATTTTTGGTGCAAGCACTTATTCAAGTAATAATTCTTACGTTCCCGCTACCCTAAACAAGGTAACTATAACTTCAGCAACTGTTATTAATGAAAATGCATTTTGGGATTGTTGCAGTTTAGCAAGCGTTGTTATAGGCGACAGCGTAATTTCTATTGGTTCATATGCGTTCTATAATAATGGCTTAACAAGCGTTGTTATACCTGACAGCGTAACTACTATTGATTCTTTTGCGTTCTATAAATGCTTTAATTTAGGAAGCGTTGCTTATAAAGGAACAATAAATCAATGGGCACAAATTGAGTTTGGTAATACTCCTGCAAACCCATTGTTTTACGAAGGTGTATTGTCAATAAATGATAAAGTGTTAGCTGTAGCAAATTTAGAAACTGCAACGAAAGTATCTTCTTATGCGTTCTTTAATTGTAGTAGTTTAATAGGTGTAGTCATTGGTGATAACGTAACTTCTATTGGTGTTTCTGCGTTTAATGGTTGTAAAGATTTGAAAAGCGTTGTTATCGGCGATAACGTAACTTCTATTGGCAAATATGCATTCCAAGGCTGTGAAAGCTTAACAAGTTTAGTGATGGGGCATAGCGTATCTTCTATTGATTCTCAAGCGTTTAGCGGTTGTGAAAGTTTAACAAGCGTAAATTATACTGGAACGATAGAACAATGGGCACAAATATATTTTAATCATTTTGCAGCAAATCCAGTATATTATGCAGGTGTATTGAAAATAAATGACGACGTTGTAACCGAACTAAATTTAACAACCACAATGGAAGTATCTGCTTATGCATTCTATGGTTGCAGTAGTTTAACAAGCGTGGTTATTGGCGATAGCGTAACTTCTATTGGGGAATATGCATTTTATGGCTGTAGTAGTTTGAGCGAAATCACTTTGCCGTTTGTAGGTGCAACTAAAGACGGAACTAATAACACTCATTTTGGCTATATTTTTGGTGCAAGCAGTTATTCAAATAATGGTTCTCACGTCCCTGCTACCTTAAACAAGGTAACTATAACTTCAACAACTACTGTAGGCAGTTTTGCTTTCTATGGCTGCAATAGTTTAGAAACCGTGGTTATATCGGACAGCGTAACGTCTATTGGTTCTTCTGCGTTTAGTGGTTGTAGTAGCTTAACTGAAATCGTTTTGCCGTTTGTAGGTGAAACTAAAGACGGAACGACTAACACTCACTTTGGTTATATTTTTGGTGCAAGCACTTATTCAAAAAATAGTACTTACGTTCCTGATTCCTTAAAAAAGGTAAATATAAAGTTAGTAACTACGATTGCTAAATATGCGTTCCAATTTTGCGATAGTTTAACAAATGTGGATATTCCTGACAGTGTAACTTATATTGGCGATTATGCGTTCAATGGTTGCAGCAGTTTAACAAATGTGGCTATTCCTGACAATGTAACTTATATTGGTTCGGCTGCGTTCCAGAATTGCAATAGTTTAGAATATAACGTAAAAGATAACGTAAAATATTTAGGTAATACCAATAATTCTTATTTATATTTAGTAGGTGCAAATGCAACAAATATATCGACCGTCAATATTGATGGAAATTGCAAGTTTATCAATGATTTGGCGTTCTATGCTTGTAGCAGATTAATAAGCGTAGTTATACCTGATAGCGTAACGTCTATTGGTTCTTCCGTGTTCTCTGGTTGTGATTCGTTAACAATTTACTGCGAAGCAACAAGTCAGCCAAGCGGTTGGAACAGTTCTTGGAATTATACAAACCGTCCTGTTTATTGGTATAGTGAAACTCATCCAACGACGGAAGGCAACTTCTGGCATTACGTTGACGGCGTAGCAACCGTTTGGTGCTATAACCCAGTTATTGATAGCGCAGTTGAGCCAACTTGTACCCAAACTGGTCTTACCGAAGGTAGTCACTGCGAAACTTGCGGTTTAGTCTTTGTTGCTCAAGAGATAGTTGATGCTTTAGGTCATACACCTGCTGAAGCGGTAACGGAAAACTGCAAGGAAGCCACTTGTATGGTTGACGGCTCATGTGAAAGCGTAGTTTATTGTTCAGTATGTATTGCTGAAATTTCACGAACATCTGAAACCATTTCTAAAGTTCCGCACAACGTATCGGACGGTGTGTGTATATGGTGTAATGGCAAAGAGTCTTCAGAGGGGCTTATATATCGTCTCAATGTCGATGGTAAAAGTTATACTGTTACAGGAATCGGCACTTGTACCGAAACCAATATTGTCATCGATATATATAATAACCTAAACGTAACTGGAATTAATTCTTCTGTGTTTAAAAATTGTAGTAGCCTAAAGAGCATTACAATTGGAAGGGGCGTAACTAGCATAGGAAATTATGCGTTTTCGGGTTGTACAAGTCTTAATACAATATATTTCAACGCAATCGCGATGAGTGATTTAGATTCTTTTAACTATGTATTCTATGCCGCAGGAGAGTATAGCGTTGGGGTAAAGGTAATTATAGGTAACAATGTAACCAAAATACCTAAACATCTATTTTCAGCGACTTTTGATTGTCCACCTAAAATTATAAGCGTTGAATTCGAACAAGGTAGCGTGTGCAAAAGCATTGGTGCCGATGCCTTCCATGGTTGCGAAAGCCTTAAGAATATTAATATACCTGATAGTGTGACAAGCATTGGAGACAATGCGTTTGCAGGTTGTACGGGTCTAACTAGCGTAACTATACCTGATAGCGTGACAAACATTGGCTATTCTGTGTTCCAGAATTGCACAAGTCTAGCAAGCATTACTATTCCTAATAGCATAACGCGTATCCAAGATTATATGTTATATAATTGCACAAGCTTGAGTACTATAAACTTTAACGGCTCCGAAGCAGAATGGAATACTATAAGAAAGGGCTATCAATGGGATGAAAACACAGCAAATTACACAATAACTTATAATTACGATGGTGAATAAAAATTATTAAAAGTTGGGCTATAAGCCCGTTAATTAGTAAAAAAGCACGCTGATAAAGCGTGCTTTTATTGTTCTAAATTTTATTAACAACGCCGCTAAAGAGTACTGCACCGTAGCTGTCGGTTATTACGTAACCAAACGCCCTGTCAACGATATAGTCGTGGTAAACGTTAACGTATTCGCCGGGGCCTGCAGCGCCCGCCATAGGCATAACGGTTATGGCAGCGCCTTCAATACCGCGCGCGTTTACGTTTAAACTGCATTTGTGGATTACGGCTTCGCAATAGGCAGGCTCGCTGGTGATGTTTGAAAAGTCACAGCCGTCAAAAGCAAAAAGCTTGTTTATGCCAAAATTTTGCTTCAAAACTGACATTAGATTGCCGTCGAAATCTGCCTTGTATTCAGGGAAGAACACCCTTGTGTTGTGCAAAAGCTTGTTTTCGTGGTCGATATAGTTGTAATCACTTACGTTGTTAATGGCGTAAATATTTTCTGCTGTGAAAACGCTTTCCAAGCTATACCCGTCGTTTGGCACGATAAACTTAATACTATAGCCGTGAAGCGTGGTTGTGAAAAACGACGTAAAGTTTTCGCCTTCAAAGGCCTGACCGTTTCTATAGTAGCCTTTTAAAAGCTTGGTGGCTGTTGTGCTTCCGTCGGCATTTATAAAGTCGTACTTGTCGTCGGTGAATTTAAGCTCGTCACCGTCAACATTCCAAATTTCCTTAAGATAAAAGGTGTTGATAAGCGTAATTATGGTTTCGGGCGAAAACTGGATGTCGCCGTCAATAAGCCCGTGCGTTTTGTCGCTTATGTAAGCGTTAATTGCTTTTTGGGCTTGATTGGTTGTAAAATCTACTGAAAATGAGTCGCAGTTGTAATTATTTGAAAGGCTTTCAAGCCCTTGCTTGTTAAGGGGTAAGCCTTCGTGCGCCCAGATTGAGTTTGCAAGCTCTGAAAACGCTGAAACCTTTTTATTGCCCCAAGCGCTTTCATAAGTGTATTCGTGGTTTGAAAACGCATATAAATATTTGGTAAATTTTGAAACTTCTTCGTAGGTTACGCCAACCGCGTCTAAAAGCTCTTGACGGGTGTCGCCGTTAGAGCACTCGGTTGCAAGTGCTAACGCCATATAAACCGAAACGGGGGATATGGCAAGGTTTGCGCCTTTATCGCTTGACGCATAAACTGACTTTGTCAGCTTTGCGGCAAATAAATCAAGCTTGTCTAAAAAGGCCTGGTATTCATCCGTTCGCGCATCCTTATAGGTTACGGTGTGTTCTTCGCCCGCCGCAGAAACCAAAGACTTTTTATAAACGTGGCTTTGGTTTTTATAACCATTATTACACGCCGCAAACGATATACATAGCGTGAAAACTAACAAAAGTGATAATAGCTTTTTCATAATGCCCCCTTTTGGCGCGGTCAGATGTTTAACGCGCCCTTTTGTGCTCTTAATATACCATATATTTGGTGACGTTGCAAGCCTTTTTAAAAAAAACCGACTCAACGCTTGGTTGAGTTGCCGTTAATCGGCTTATAGGCGGGTTTTTATCTATTTTTTTTGTGAACTAACAACGTGTCATTTCAAATTTAATCAAGCTTTGCGAGTGCAACGAGCAAACTGACTATAATTATTTACTATTCAATCGCGCGCGTTTAAAACAAGGTCTTGACTTAAGTTTTGCTTTTTATTTATTAAAGACTTTTGCAGAGCAAAAAGTTTACCTTAATTATTCACTATTCATTATTCACTATTTAACAAAAACCCCCTAAAGCGAAAACTTTAGGGGGTATTGGAGCGGATGATGGGAGTCGGACCCACCTCTCAAGCTTGGGAAGCTCGCATACTACCGATGTACTACACCCGCGATATTCATTTTTAAATATTTTACTCAACAAATGCACAAAAGTCAAGTAAAACTTTGCTATAAAGCAAAAACGTGCCAACTTTTGGGCTTGAATTTTTGTAAAAAAACAAATTATATTGACAGGTTTTGCCATTGTTGGTATAATATAGCATATAAGGAGATATTATGGCTAATTATTACAAAACACCGCCTGAAGGCTACAAGGAATACAAGGTTATTGACGCAACCAATAAAAAGGTCGGGCTTACGCTCAATCTTATTGCACTTTTATTAACGGTCGGCCTAATGGTTGGGCTATACTTTTTACTTTTAGCAGGCTATACGTTTTTACTTAACGACTTAATTGTATTTTTTATCGTTATGGTTGTTGGTTACGTGCTGTATATTATCACGCACGAATTATTGCACGGGCTTGCGTATAAGCTTTTGACAAAGCAAAAGCTAACGTTTGGCTTGACGCTTACCGTTGCGTTTTGCGGCTTGAAGGAAGGCTACGTTAACAAAAAAACTGCACTAATTTCTATTTTAGCGCCATTTGTGGTACATAGTCTATGGATGATACCAACCATGCTTTTATTGCCGAAGGGTGGACTTTTGCTTGCGATAATTTTCCTTTTTGCAAGCCACTTTGGCGGCTGTGTTGGGGATTTTTACGGAACGATAACCTTGCTTAAAGCACCAAGCGACGTTTTAATGTGTGACACGGGACCAAAGCAGACCTTTTTATCTAAAACAGGCACTACCCAAAATAATCAATAAATCGGCCTATAAGTCGATTATTCAATATTTTTACTATGAAAAATTTCAAAATTAACGCCGATATCTTAAAGATTTTGGCACTTGTTTGTATGACGGTGGACCACGTTGGGCTTATGCTTTTAAACGACTATCTGCCCTTTAGATTAATAGGGCGGTTGGCATTCCCGATATTTGCTTACTTTATTGCTGAAGGCTGCAAATATACAAGGAATAAGCCAAAGCATTTTGCACTCATTTTTGGCTTGGGGCTTATTTGTCAGCTTGTTTACTATTTTGCAATGGGCAGCCTGTATATGAGCATACTTATTGTGTTCTCGCTATCGGTTATTATCATTTATGCTATTTCTTGGGCTGAAAAGCAAAAATCCAAATGGGCGTACGCAGTACCTGCACTTATAACCGCCGCGCTTTACGCAGTCTATTATTTATTAAAGATTTATCTTAAAAATACCGACTTTGACCTTGACTACGGATTTATGGGCGTGCTCGCGCCGGTTGCTATTTATATCGCGCCTAAAAAGTGGCTTAAGCTTTTGCTGTTAGGTATCTGCCTTATCGGTACAAGCGCTATTATGACAACGCCGCACGGCATTGATTTTATCGCTCAACCCAATTTCCAATGGTACTCGCTGTTAGCAATTATCCCGCTTATTTTTTACAGCGGCGAAAAGGGTAAGCTTAAAATCAAGTACTTGTTTTATATATATTACCCACTGCACCTGCTTGTAATTTATGCCCTGCAGCTTTTACTGCTGTATTAGTAAAAATATGCGTTAAACGGCTTATAGCCCCACTTTTTAAAATAGAAATAGGTAATTATGGAAGTTTTTGAAGCAATTTTAAAAAGAAGAAGCGTCAGAAAGTTCACTGATAAAAAGGTGACTGACGAGCAAATAGACAAGCTTTTAAATGCGGCGATGGCTGCACCAAGCGCTTGCAACAAACGCCCTTGGCATTTTTACGTCGTTAAAAATGAAGAAGTTTTATCACAGCTTAAAAAGGCGAGTAGGTTTTCAAACAAAAATTCAAGCCTGATTATCGTTGCGTGCGGGGACACAAAGCGCGCGCTCCCGATGCAGCTTAACGACTATTGGATACAGGACGTGTCTGCTGCGGTTGAAAATATTTTGCTTACCGCAACGGGGCTTGGGCTTGGCACCTGCTGGTGCGGCTTGCACCCAATGGTGAGAACCGTAAAAAAGGTAAGGGCTATTCTTGGTGCGCCCGAGCATCATATCCCTATGGCACTTATCCACGTTGGGTATCCTGATGAGTTCCCCGAAGCGCGCACCCAGTTTGAAGAAAAACGGGTTAAAATTATCGACTGATTTTAAAAACTTATATAGCACTGAAAAATGCGGTAGGGGATAAACCTTACCGTTTTTTTAAAACGGTTATATATTGAACTTTTTGCGTTACAGCCGAAAAATACATAAAAAATGAATAAAGGTGACCAGAAAGTGCCTATTATATATTTGACAAATCCGTAAAGGTTTGGTAAAATCGCTTCAATAAATGATATAAGTGGTAATTTGGCTTACCGCTTAAAAAGGCCTTTTGCAAGGTCATACGCCCTGCAAAAATTAGGCAATAGGAGAACATTATGAAACTTACGTTTCGCTGGTATGGTGAAGGTGACGTTATACCTTTAAGGTATATCAGACAAATCCCTAAAATGCACGGCGTTGTAACGGCTGTTTACGACGTTCCCGTTGGCGAAGTCTGGGATGAAGAGCGCATTGCTAACTTAAAGTGGCTTTGTGACAAGGAAGAGCTTTCTATGGACGTTATTGAGTCCGTTCCCGTTCACGAAGATATCAAGCTTGGCAAGCCGACGAGAGATAAACTCATTGAAAACTACAAGGAAACCTTACGCAACCTTGCTAAATTTGGCGTAAAAGTCGTTTGCTACAACTTTATGCCTGTTTTCGACTGGTTACGTACAGACTTATATTACGAACACCCGGACGGGTCAACAAGCTTGGCGTATAACCATGAAACCTTACTTAAGCTTGACAAGTACAATCTTCACTTGCCGGGCTGGGACGAAAGCTATACAAACCAAGAACTTACAAGCCTTTTAAGGGAATACGAAAACGTTTCACACGAGCAGCTTTTTGATAACCTTTGCTACTTCTTGAACGGCATTATGCCTGTTTGTGAAGAAACGGGTATCTCAATGGCTATCCACCCGGACGATCCACCTTGGGATATGTTTGGTTTGCCACGTATTATTACGGGTATGGAAAGTTATGATAAGCTTGTTGCTGCCGTACCAAGCCCACGTAACGGCTTTACCTTCTGTACGGGTAGCTTGGGCGCAGGCAAGTATAAAGACTTACCTGAAATGGCAAGAAAGTATGCTTCAAGGATTTTCTTTGCACACTTACGTCAGGTTAAGCACACCACCCCACACGATTTCTATGAAATCGGTCACCAAACCCACCAGGGTGACGTTGATATGTTTGCAATCGTTAAAAACCTTGTTGATAACGGCTTTGACGGCTATGTAAGACCCGACCACGGCAGAAACATTTTTGGCGAACAGGCAACACCAGGTTATGGCTTATACGACAGGGCCTTGGGCGCTGCATATTTATGCGGTTTGTTTGAAGCTGTTGAAAAGACAAGATAATTGCCGTAAAATTTTGAATTAACCAAAAATACAGCATTTATGCTGTCTTATATGAAAAAAATAAAACAAGTAGGGTTTACCTGCTTGTTTTTTCTTTACACGCGCGGTAATTAGTGATATAATTTGAGTTAATTAAACTTTGCAGCGATAAGACTCGCCCAAAGGTCAAATTGAAATATTTTTTAAAAGGAGCAATAAATATGAAAAAAACTTTAAGTGTTATTTTGTTACTTTTAGTAGCTGTAACGTGTGTTTTTGCAGGCTGTGGTAACCCTAGCGGCACAAAAAATTCATCAGGTTTTTCAAAGTTTGAAAAGCTTTATGAAGCAGTAATTGCTGAAGATTACGAAGCGCCAACAAAGCTTACGATTGCAACAACGCTTGAAAAGAGCGGTAAGGTTTCACAAGAAGCAGTTTATAACTACGATAATGAAGCAAACTTTGCCGGGGCTGAAATTACTTATCATCACAGTGACGGTAAACAGTACGTCAACAAGCTTTATAACCTTGTTACTGAAATCGAAGGCAAGGAATCTGTTGTTGCTGCAACAATGGAAAGATTCAACGCAGAGAAAAACTATGCACGTACCGGTCTTTATAAATCCTTCAAGGTTTTACACGAAGGCGACGATTGCGAAACAGTCTTTGCGGATTATGACCTTGATGCAAACCAATACATTGCTGATTTATATAAAGCAATTATTGACGCTAAAGAAGAAAAAACTGCAACGGTTAAGGTTACTGCAGGTGAAGGCGAAAACGACTTTACTATCGAAGCAATTACGGAAGACGAAAAGACTTCTTGCACAATTACCATCGTTGACGGTTTAGTTGCTGAATACACCCATACTTATCCAATTAGCATCAGGGCTTCTTACACTATGAAAAAAGTGTTCACTTGGGGTAGTGCATCAGTAGAGCTTCCTAAAAACATTGAAACCTGGATGGATTGTGTTTACGACTTTGGTGACGATTATTTCTATCTCCACTCATGTGAAGAAGAAGGTTGCTTAAACTCTGCACGTCAAGAATCTTTAAATACATACGCTGACGTTTTCGTTTACCAATTAGACGAAGCAAAGGTTGCAGAAATCGACGCACACTATGAAGCAATGGAAGCACACCTTGCATCTGTTGAACCTTACGACGAAACAAAACACGGTTTTGTAAAAGACAGCGCTTTATACGTTGCAAACAAAGCATTTGAGCGTGATTTTTACGACGTTTATGGCGATTACCTTGAATTTGTTACAGGTCAATACCAAGTTGCATATATTTTATACTGCGTAAAAGCAAGTGAAGAAAACACTGCAAATAATACCTTCGTTGATGAATACAGAACTGCAATGATCGCTGATTATTACAGATTATACAAGCTCATCTACGATACACAGTACAGAGAATATTTCTTCAGCGAAGAAGACGGTTGGACTGAAGAAGAAATCCAAATCGCACTCGAATATTCTAACCAATACGCTGACGAAACAATCGAACAAATCCAAAACAGACTTACTGAAATCGAAACCGAATATAGAGCACTTTCTAATATTTCGGGCGAAAACGTAGATGCTTTATACAGGGAATTTGTTTCTCTTAAGAACCAATACGCACAAATCAAAGGATTCGATAACTATATGGAATACGCGTATATGTATGAACATGACAGAGCGTATACACCTGAAGAAACCAACACGATGCGTAACTACGTTAAGCAATATTTCAATAAAGCTGCATCAACCTTACGTTCAAGAGCGCAAAATGCTTCAGGGGCTTATTCTAACAGCACCACCAAAGATAAACTTTATTACGACTCATTCAGTGGCGATTCAATTTTTGGTTCAGACATTGCAACCCAAGCTATTGGTGATTACTTCAAGACCATGACTTCTTCTGCACACGGCAAAGAAATCAACTACTATAACACCGCAAACGAATTATTCAAGAACGGTAACTACTTCAAGGGTACTTCACATCGTGGTGCTTACGGTTGGTACGTTGATTATGCTGGTACTGGTATCTTATACTTCGGCCCTGGCTATAACGGTGCATTTACCTTTGTACACGAATTTGGTCACTATCATAACTACTGCTATAACCCAGGCGTAAGCATTTCAACAGACGTTGCTGAAATCCACTCACAAGGTAACGAAATGATTTTCTTATCATATTTAAGAAATTGGATTCCTGCAGGTGGTAATGCTTTATATGATGCTATCATTTACTCTAACCTTTATTCATCATTTGCAAATACGTTAATTTCTACTTGTGTTGACGAATTTGAATACGTTGTTTATTCAGGTAAGTATTCAGACGGTACGCCATACGATAACGCAACTAAATCATACGATGTATTATTTGCTGAAATCGCTGAAAGCTACGGTCTTGCTGACCTTGGTGTTAACGATTACTGGAGAAGAGTTTGTATCGAATCACCATGCTACTACATTGCATATGCAATGAGTATGATTCCTTCACTTGAACTTTATGCTATCGCTGAAAACGAAGGTCTTGAAGCAGCTAAAGAAAAATACTTTAAGCTTTATGCTTTCACCGAAAATGAAGAATTAGCACATCGTTATGAAGACGGCAGCGTTTACGTAACTGCTGGCTTTACCGAAATTTTAGAATACGCTGGTTTATCTTCAACGTTCGAAGAAGAAATTTATTCAATGCTTGCAAATACATTTGCTTTAAATGCTGGTACTAGCAACTAATTAACAAACAAAAAACAAGCGGTTGGCTCTTTCGGGCCAACCGCTTTTTGCGTGTTTTAAATTACAATATCAAATTAATTTTCTTCTTCTTCAATATGCTTTGAACGGATTTTTTGATCGTTTACAAAGCGTTGTGCTTCAATCTGGGTTTTAAGTGACGGAGTGTTAACGTCTTCAGTCGGTGCGTTAACAACAACCTGGCTGAACGGAATATTGATATTGTTTTTATCAAAAATAAGCTTGATTTCGCGGTTTAAATCGCGTTTTACCTGGTAAATATCAGCTTCGTTACACTTTGCCAAAAGCAGTAGGTTCACGCTTGACGGCGCTAACTGGTCAACGCCCTTATAAAACGGCCCGTCCAAGATTGCAGGGATTTTGCTCTTAATAAGCGGCAGGTTATCGCGGATAACCGTTTCAACGCGCTCCAAGCTTTCCTGGTACTCAATGCCAACCACACAGGTGGCGAGTGAAAGCTGACGTGTTTGGTTGATTACGGTTGTGATTGCACTGTTATTGATGATTTTGATATTTCCGCCCGCGTCTTCAATGCGGGTTGAACGGATACCGATTTCCTGAACGGTACCGCGCCAGCCGTCGATAACGACGATGTCGCCGACCTGATACTCGTTTTCAAAAACGATAAACAGCCCTGCAACGATATCGGCAACCAGGCTTTGCGCGCCAAGACCTATAACGAGCGTTAAAATACCGGCACTGGCTAAAAGGGTCTTTGTGTCAACGCCCCACGCACCTAAAACGATAAACAACGCAACAAGTGCTATAACCCACTTTAAAAAGTTGCATAAAAGCTTAACGATAGTGGTGCTTCTACGGCTTTTTGAAAACCCGCCGTACAAAATACCTTTCAAAATAAGGTTTAATAAAAGCGCAATAAAAATAATTTGTGCAGTCCTTATAAGTGAAGGTATCGCCCTGAAAATTTTATTAAGTAGTGGCAAAGTGGTGCTTATGTCGCGGTTAAAGATAGAGCCTTCGCCAAAAAGGTAATGCCCAAAGACTTCTACTGCGATTGCCAAAAGCCCGCAAAAGATAATAAGTGCAATTTTAAAAACTTTGCCAAAGGTTGGTTTTTCTTTATTAGCTTTAGTCATTTATGTTCTCCTTTAGTGGTGATTTATTAGTTTTTAGCCACAAGCCCTGTTATATCCTGGTCGAGCAGCGTGACTTGATAAGGGGTGTCGCTTGCAAAGATTGACGTTGCCGTTATCTTTATGTTAAGCGTGGTCGTTTGTCCTTCTGTAAGCTGTAATGGTGACAAGTCGATTTGGTCTGGGTAGGGTGCAAATTGGCTTTCATAAACGACCGAAAGCCCGTTTTCGTCCGTAACAGTCACAACGTAATCGGATAAATAGTTTATTTCCGAACCGTTTGAGAAAACCCAGTCGTAAATATCAAAGCATAAGTTAAGACTTTTATTCTCCAAAACAATAGGCTCGTCATCGTAAAGATAAATTTGGGCAAACGGCTCGTAATCAATGGTGTATTCTTCACAGGAAAGTTCAACCGTTTTAGCGCCGTTTTCAGTCTCTTGGGTGCAGACCACCGTAAGATTAAGGGGCGTTTCAGGCGATAGCACACTGCCCAAAAGGTCAATTGTCTGGGGTGCGGTCGGGTCGGTGATATTAAGCTCAATATAGTCAAGCATTGGTGGGATGTTGTAGTCAACCGACGAGTTATTCTGGCTTGCGTATTCCAAATCAAGCGGGAATATACCGCCTTCCTTTACCCTGATTTCATAAAGATTTAGCGCGTTTTCGGGCGTTATCGACAGGTAAGCCTTAAACTCGCTGTATTCATTCTTTTCATCAATAAAGTCCAAGGTGAAATTAAGCTTAAGCTCCTTTACGACGGGCTGAACGTCAACGCCGTAAAACTCTGTCAGAAGCGGCTTTACGGGGTGGGGCGTGGAAGGGGATTCGATAACCGATTCTATACTGCTTGTTGGTGGGGCGGCGGAGCTTGTGCCTAAAGACGCAATGCCCGTTACGGGGATAACGATTAAAGCAATCAAAGAAGCCGCTAACGATTGAAATTTGTTTTTACCGCTCTTTTTAAGCGGGCGTGACAGGTCGTTTGAGCCAATCTGGTTTTGCTCACGCTTAAAATTGACTTCCGTGTTGGTGGGGGCGTTATTGGTGTAATCGCCGGTAACCACAGGATTAGGGAATTCATCGTATAAATTATTAAATTCGTTCAAAGTGCCACCCCCTTTGTTAATGAATAGTGAATAATGAATAATGCGGAAGATTTTAAGCTTGGTGATGAAAGTAACTTAAGTTAACGCATCTTTTTATTATATACAAAAATTATAGCATAAATAGTTGAAAAAAAACAATAGTTTGAATAATAAAATTTTGCTCGGTTAACAATTTTATTTTTAGTCAGGTATTGACAAGCGCATATATGTAATATATAATAAAAGAAAACGAAATAAGGAGAGAATTAATATGAAAAAGATTATTAGTTTGGTATTAGCCGTTTTATGTGCGATTTCTTTAGTTGCTTGTGGCGGCGGAAAATCCACCAACGTTTTAAGTAAGATTAAGCCAAGCGGCGAAAAGGTTAGCATTGATCAAGCCGGAAACTATATTATTGAAAGGCAAAACGCTTATTTGGAATCCGATACTGCAAAACTTGAATCTTTAACGGAGCAATGGTATAAAATTGACGTTAAGATTGTTGAAGAATCTGAAAGTGAAGGAACTACAAGAGAATATAACACCAAGCAATCTTTCAAATTCAGCGGCGTTATGGGCGTTACCAAAAGCGGACGGATTAATATGAAGCTTGAGTTTGAAGTTGTATCTGAAGGTGAGAGCAAATGGAATTCCCACGAGGAAGTTGCCGTAATGAGTCAATCGGTTAAGGGCAAAATAATCGCGGTTGACGGCGTTGCGTACATTGAAGCTAAAATGACCGAAGAAGTAGACGGAGAAAAGAGTACTGAAGAAATAAAGGTTATGCAACCTGTAGAAGATATGGATTTTGACGGCTTTGACGATTTGGTAAGCGAAGGTTTTTACGGTACGGAGATATTTGGCGCGCTTATTGAAGCTTTAGGCATTGATTTTAGCGGAGAACCTATTTTCTATCTTGACGGCGATAAGGTTTACGCTGAATTAAAGCTTGAAGATGCCGATGAATACGAGGCTGCAGACGCTATTTTCCAATTTGAAGTTGTATACGCTGAAAAATCTGCAATCGTAAATAGCGTTCGTTTTTACGGTGAAGTCAATGCTGAAGGAAGCGACGGCATGGGTGGTTATAGTGCTGAAAACCAAGTAAAATTAGGCTTAAGCATAAGTGAGTGTGAGCCGCAAACAGTCAAAGCACCAAATGATGACGACTATATGTGGGCTTAATTACCTTGAATTAATTTAATAATTAGCGGCTGCCGTTATAGGCGGCCGTTTTTAGTTGCTTAATTGACAAAAGTTAAGTTATATAATTGTATTGACAACGATATAAAAGTAATATATAATAAAGAAAAACAAAATAATAAGGAGTAAACGATAATGAAAAAGATTATTAGTTTTGTATTAGTTATTTTATGTATGGTTTCCTTGGTTGCCTGTGGCGATAAGGATTCAGCAAACGTTTTTAAAAAGTTAAGCCCAACGGGTGAAAGAGTAGATGTGTCAAGTGTTGAAAGCTTTGTTGAAAACAGAGAAAATACTTATCTTGAATCAGATATTGAAAAGTTTAAAAACACAAGCACACAATGGTTTGAAGTTAACGTAAAATATTTGCAAAAATCAGAAAGCGAGAACCAATCAAGGGTTTCAAAAAATAAATCTTTGCTTGAAGTGAAGGGTGTGATAGGCATTTCTTTAAACGGCGATCTTGAAATGGACGTTGAAATCGTGTATGAGGAAGAAATATTTAGAAAGTACAGCGATGAAAAAGAAACTGAAAACGAAAATAAGCTTAATGCCCGTATTATTGCCTGCGATGGTTATGTGTATATAGACGCTAAAGTAACCGAAAGCGAAAATGGCGAAAGGGCAACGGAAAAAATCAAGGTTATGTCACCCGTTGGAGAATTGGGACTTGGCATTGATTTTGATGAAATTACCACTGATGTTCTGTACGGCGAGGGTGTTTACGATCTTTTAGAAATATTAATCGACGTAGACGATGATATGGATAAGGTTGATTATTATTTAGACGCTGAAAAGGTCTTTATGGAACTTGATATGGATGAAGACTACGGTGATGATGAGTATCAAAAAGGCGTTATTCAATTTGAAGTCAAGTATGCAAATCAATCAGCCTTTGTTGAAGCCGTGCGTTGCTACGGTGACGTGAAATATCATGGAGAAAGCCTAAATTATTTTTCTGAATCTGAATTAAAAATAGGCTTTAGCATAGCTCAATGCGAAGCTAAAACGATAACCGCGCCAGACACTAAAGGCTACGAACAAGCATAATAACCCAAAGCCTACCTTTTAAGGTAGCCTATTTAAATTATTTAATTTAAAACGCAACATTTTTTTAAAACACTATTGACAAAAAAGCTTTACGGTAATATAATGTAAGTATAAAACTTATATAAGGGAGAGTATTTATGGCAAAGCAAATTAAAAAGCTTGATAGCAACCTAATCACAGCTATTTTATACGTAGTTGTAGGCGCGCTATTCTGCATCTTTAAAGGCGAAATTATCAGCTGGATTATGACTATCGTTGGTGTTTTATACATCGTTCAAGGCGTTATGGACGTTCTTAATAAAGACTTGATTAAGGGTGTTATCAACGCTGGTATTGGTGTACTTATCCTTGTTCTTGGCTGGTTGTTCGTAGCCGTTGCTTCTATTATTTTCGGTGTGCTTATCATCATCAAGGGCGCAAAGGAACTTTTAGAAGTTTTAAAGGCTAAAAAGAAAAATATCTTTGATTTAATCGCGCCAATCGTTACAATCGTTATCGGCGCAATGCTTATCGCTGGTAAGTTCCTTGACTGGTTATTTATCGTTGTTGGCGTTATCTTCATCATCAACGGCGTGTTGGAACTCCTTGGTAAAAAGAAATAATTAACTTATAATTTAGGCTTGCCAAACGGCAGGCCTTTTTATTTTGCTTTAATAACCGTAAGGCCTTTGCCATATAATATATTGATTGGTATTTTTAAGCCGTTATTTATTCATTTTTTGCCCGCTTTTTGCAAAATATAGATTGTGGATAACTGTGGATAACTTTGTCAACTTATCCACAATCATAGTTTGAAAGCGGCAAAATTGTGGATAACTTGGGCAAAAAGGGTGGGTTATGTATAAAAAATTGATGTTGATATGTCTTGCGTTTTCGCTTCTGTTTTGCGTAATATTATCAACAAAAAATATTCATGCAAAAAAGGTTTTATTAAAAAGTGGGTTCACCGTTGTTGTGGACGCAGGGCACGGCGGCGTGGATTCAGGCGTTACGGGCGCTACAACAGGGGTAAAGGAAGCCGACCTTAATCTGACCGTTGCAGGGCTTATCGGTAAAAGCTTTTACGCGCAAGGGGATACGGTAGTTTTGACAAGGCAAAATTCGCTTGGGCTTTACGGGGTGATGAGTAAGGGCTTTAAACAGCGTGATCTTGAAAAGCGCGTGCAGATAACCAAAAACGCCCAAGCCGATATATTTATATCGGTACATATGAACAAGTTTAGTGATAATACCCGCCGCGGCGCGCAGGTTTTTTATAAGAAGGGGTGCGAAAAAAGTAAGGCTTTAGCAGGCTTTATACAAGACCAGCTTAACGGGCTGGATGAATCGACAAGATTTTTTGCCCCGCTTGAAGGCGATTATTACGTTTTAAACTTCAGCCCCGCAGCGGCGATAATAGTTGAGTGCGGCTTTTTGTCTAACCCCGATGAAGAAGCCTTGCTGATAAGCCCTATATACCAACAAAAGCTTGCAGATGCCATTTTTTATGGGGCGATTTTATATAAGCAAGGGTTACAAAGTGCTTAAATAGCTAAAAAATCGTTATAAAAAGGCTTATAATTGGGCTTAATTAAGCCGCAAAATAAATACGTTAAAAATACCGTGTGCAAACGTGCTTGTTTGGTGCGCGGTATTTTTATTTTTTTTGTTATTATTTTTATAGTAAAGCAACCTGCAATTCATTGCTTATTTTTTTTTAATATGCTAAAATATATAGGATAATTGGGGCAAAATGCCGTATGGAAACTTAAAGGAGTATTTTTTTGAAGTTAACTGATAAAATTAGCAAAAAAGACGCTAACAATATGTCACCGATAGTTTTAGCCTTTATTGGCGACGCTGTTATGACCTTGTTTGTCCGTCAAAAAATTGCAGAAAGCTACGATTTTAAAAGCGGTCGGCTTAACGAAATGGCTTCAAAAATAGTATGTGCAGAAGCCCAAAGCCAGCTTGCGGATAACATTTTACCCTATCTTACCGAAGAAGAGCAGGAAATTTTCCGCCGTGCAAGGAACGCCAAAAAGCCTTCGCACGCAAAAAACGCAACCATCGCCCAATACAATAAATCCACGGGGATTGAAGCCGTTATAGGCTTTCTTTATATAACGGGTGATGACGACAGATTAAACTTTATTTTAAATTTTGGGAGTGGTGACAATGAAGGTTGAAGGTAGAAACTCTGTTTACGAACTTATTTCTTCAACAAAAACAGTAGATAAAATTTTAGTGCAAAACGGGCTTCGTGATGCGCCGTCAAGGGAGCTTATTGCTCAAATCAAGGAAAGCGGTATCAAATTCACCTTTGCTGAAAAATCCGTTTTGGATAAGGAAAGCACAACCAAAAAGCACCAGGGCTTTATTGCGTTTGTCACCGACTTTGAATACAGCGATTTAGACGACGTAATTGAAGAAACTATGGATAAAGACGCCTTTATTTTGGTGCTTGACGGTATTGAAGACACCCACAATTTAGGCAGTATTATAAGGGTTGCCGATTGCAGTGGTGTTGATGCAATCGTTATCGGTAAGCGCCGCTCGGCTTCCGTTAACGAAACGGTTATGCGTATCTCTGAAGGCAGTGCAAACCACGTTAAGGTTTGCCGCGTTGGCAACATTAACGACGCCATTAAAAAGCTTAAGGAAAAAATGATTTGGGTTTACGCTTTAGAGCTTGGCGGTCAAAATATTTATAAAACCAACTTAAAGGGCCGTGTTGCCGTTGTTATCGGCGGCGAAGACACAGGCGTTAACCATCTTACAAAAAACTTGTGCGATGGTATTATGGCGATACCTATGTATGGCAAAATCAACTCGTTAAACGCTTCTGTTGCAACGGGCGTTGCCGTGTATGAAGTAGTCCGCCAACGCAATTTTACGTAAGGGTGGTAAAATGCAAAACCTTGAAAAACTGACAGATGAGCAATTAGTAGGGCTTTGCAAAGGCAAAATGCTTAAGGCCTTTGATCAGCTTTACTTGCGTTATAAGGATAATATAAGCGCAACCGCGCACAAGTACAAAATGTACGGCGTTGATTTTGATGATTTAGTACAGGAAGGTAGTTTGGGTTTATTTACCGCAATGCTTAAGTATAATGGCGAGCGCCAAGGCGCTTCAAGCTTCAAAACCTACGCGCACTTATGTATTAAAAGCTTCATGATAAACGCCATAAACAAGGCTAAAACTGATAAAAATAAACCGCTTAACGAAAGCGATTCGTTAGACGATGGGACTGAATTTGTCGAAATAGAAAGTCAGCAATCCCCGGAAGACGATATTATCGAAAAGGAAAGCGAAAAGGAATTTTTGGTCAATATTAACGCAAAGCTTTCCGCTTTTGAAAAGCAGGTCTTTATATTAATGATTAATGGCTATAAATACCAGGAAATATCACAAAAATTAAACGTATCGGCAAAGTCTGTTGACAACGCCATGCAAAGAATCAAAGGAAAAGTTAAAAAGCTTTAGGAGTTATCGTGTCATATTTAGCAATATACAGACGCTTCAGACCAACAACCTTTTCACAGGTTATCGGTCAAGAGCACGTTATTAAAACCTTAACAAACCAAATCAACGGTCAAAGGGTAGGGCATGCATACCTATTTTGCGGCGCAAGGGGAACGGGTAAAACTTCCGTTGCCAAGATTTTTGCGCGCGCAATTAACTGCTTAACGCCTGAAAACGGCTCGCCCTGCTTTAAGTGTCAGGCTTGCCAAAGCTTGGCAAACCCGACAAACCTTGATATCTTGGAAATCGACGCGGCGTCCAATAACGGCGTTGACGATATCCGTGAGCTTCGCGAAAGTGTACAGTACCCGCCGGTTGCAGGTCAGTACAAGGTTTATATTATCGACGAAGTCCATATGCTGTCCCCGGGCGCGTTTAACGCTCTGCTTAAAACGCTTGAAGAGCCGCCAAAGCACGCCGTATTTATTTTGGCAACGACCGAGCCGCAAAAATTACCTGCGACAATCCTGTCACGCTGTATGCGCTTTGACTTCCACCTTGTCGCAGATGAAGTTATTCAAAAATTAATTGAAAATATTTATACCGAAGTCGGTAAGCCCTTTGAATCCGAAGCAACCGCGCTTATCGCAAAAGCAGGCGAAGGCAGCGTAAGGGACGCGCTTTCACTTGCAGACCTTTGCTTATCCGACACTAACGAAAAGTTGACCTATAAGCAGGTTATCGACCTTTTAGGCGCGTCCGACCGCAATAAAACCGCAAAGCTTTGTGAGTATATTTTAAAATCCGACGTCGGTAACGTAATGGGGCAGATTAACGAGATAACGTCGTTTGGTAAAAGCGTAAGCGTGTTATCCAAAGACGTTTGCCAGCTTATACGCGACGTGCTCGTTGCAAAAACGTGTAAGGATGCAAAAGCCGTTTTAAAAATGCCCGATGACGAAGTTGAACTTTTAAAGCAATTAGCAAGTCTTTCCGGCAGCAATCGCTTACTACGGATATTGGAAATTTTTGCGGGCATTGAAACGGAGCTTCGATACAGCACCCACCCGCGCGTGGTATTAGAGTCGGCTGCGGTTAAAGCAACGCTCCCCAGCGAAGACTATAACGTTGACGCTTTAATTTCCCGCGTGACTGCTTTAGAAAGACAGATTAAGGAGCTTTCAAGCGGGGCAGTACCAATAGGGGGCACACCGCAAAAGCAAATTGTAACCATTAAAGAAGACCCTAAAGAAGATAAAAAGTCAGCCTATAAGCCCGTTATTGACCATATTGAGCCAATAAGTGAGCCTATTAAGACTAAAAAACCGACTAAAAAGGAAGAACAATTTGAAGCGGTTGAAGACGTTGAACCAAAAGCCCAGCCAACGCGCTTAAAGGCTTTTGACTATATCAGCGATGAAGACGCACCTATGGAAGAAGAGCCTTTTATCCCGACAGATGACCAAATCGGCTTTGATATGGGCTTTGGCGCGCAAGAACCTGTTGCGCCCGTTAAAGAGCCTGAAAAGGCTGAACCAATGGCTCAACCGAAGGTGGAAGCGCCCGCTCCGCAACCAATGAGCGGCAACGTTATACGTGACAGATTACCCGACAGCCGTATCTGGGGCGCGGTTCTTAAAAGCTTAAGGGCAAACAGCCAGATTATGCTCTGGATTGCCTGTCAGGAGCTTGATACTAAAATTGAAGACCAGACCTTGACTATTTTGGTTGACGGCGATAATGAGTATAACTTACTCAAAAAGCCTGAAAGCATGGAAATTTTACAATCAACCTTACAAAGACACGCACCTTACAAACTTGTATTAAAGCGTGTGGGCGCGGTTGAAACTGAAGACGATAAGTTCCAAAGGGACGCGGCAGAAGTCAACAAAAGGTTTGGCAACAAGCTTGAAATCAAATAAAAAATAATAAGTTAAAATTTAAGGAGATATATTATGGCATACAACAAATTTGGCGGTGGCTTTGGCGGTGGTCAAATGCAACAGCTTATGAAGCAAGCACAACAAATGCAGCAAGAAATCCAAAAGGCGCAGGAAGAACTTGAAAACGCACAGCTTGAAGGCGTTGCAGGTGGCGGTTTAGTTAAGGTTGTCGTAAACGGCAAAAAGGTTTTACAAAACGTTAGCATTAACCCTGACGCTGTTGATACAGACGATATCGAAATGTTAGAAGATTTAATTTTAGCCGCTTATAACGCCGCTTGTGAGCAAGCAGATAAGCTTTCCGATGAAAAATTAGGCGCTTATAACAAAATGGGGGGCATGTTTTAATGGCAGGTTTTATTGAGCCGATTGGTAGGCTCATAAACCAATTAAGCAAATTACCCGGGGTTGGCGCAAAGACTGCACAGCGTTACGCTTACAAAATCATTGAAATGAGCGATTTAGAAGCTGAAGAATTTGCCCAGGCTATCTTAAGGGTTAAGCGCGAGGTCAAGTATTGCAAGGTCTGTGGGAATTTTTCCGAAACCGACACCTGTCCTATCTGCCAGAACCGCAGCAGCGACATTATCTGCGTGGTTAAAGAGCCAAAGGACGTTGTCGCAATCGAAAAGTCAGGCCGCTTTGACGGGGTTTACCACGTTTTGCACGGCACTATTAATCCCATGGAAGGCATTGGACCGAACGACATTGCCATTAAGGAGCTTTTAATAAGGCTAAACAGCGATAACGTTAAGGAAGTGCTTATTGCCACCAACCCTGACGTTGAAGGCGAAGCAACCGCAATGTATATTGCAAAAATGGTTAAGCCGCTCGGTATTAAGGTTACCCGCCTAGCGCACGGCATTGCCGTTGGTACAGACCTTGAATACGCCGATATTGGTTCGCTTACGCGCGCGATTTTAGACAGGCGCGAAATGTAATTTTAAGCTTTGCTTAAAGAAACAAAAATACGTTAGATATACTTTGCCGTAAACGTGCGGCGAATAAGGAGTAATATTATGAGAAAATGTGGTTTGCTGATGCCTGTATCAGCACTTCCATCAAAATACGGTATAGGCTCTTTCGGTAAATGGGCTTATGCTTTCGTTGACTTTTTGAAAAAATCAGGGCACACATATTGGCAAATGCTTCCGCTTGTACAAACGGGCTATGCTGATTCGCCTTACGCAACCTGCGCTGACGGCTCGGGTAACCCATATTTTATCGATTTGGAAGTTTTACGCACCAAGCGTTTATTAACCTATAGGGAAGTTGAAGCCGCTATCGATAAGGAAGATTATATTGATTACGGCAAGCTTTACAGCCAAAGATACCAGCTTTTAAGAAAGGCTTTTTCGCGCTTTGACGTAAACCAAAAGCAGTTTAAGGCCTTTGTCAGCAAGGGCGAATTTAACGATTACGCCTTATTTATGGCGCTTAAAGGTCAGTTTAACAGTTCCTGGATTGATTGGCCTGACCAATATCGCCGCCGTGACGCTTCCGCTTTAGAAGAATTTGCTAAAAATAACCGTGACGAGCTATTATTTTGGCAATTTGTTCAATATGAGTTCAGATGTCAGTATTTAGAGCTTAAAAAATACGCTAACCGCAAGGGTATTTACATAATCGGCGACCTGCCGCTTTACGTATCTTTAGACAGCGTTGACGTTTGGGCTGCGCCTGAAGAGTTTTTACTTGACAGTAACTACCGCCCAACTATCGTTGCGGGCTGTCCGCCCGATTATTTCAGCCGTACAGGTCAGTTGTGGGGCAACCCAATTTATAATTACCAACATATGCAAACAAACGGCTTTGCTTTCTGGAAGGCACGCGTTGAGCGTCTTGAAAAGCTTTACGACCGTATCCGCATAGACCATTTCAGGGGGCTTGACAGATTCTGGGCAATCCCTTACGGAGATCCTACAGCAGAGCGCGGTTGGTGGGTTGACGCACCCGGCAGACAAATCCTTGACGCTATCGGCGGTGCTGACATTATCGCTGAAGACCTTGGTATGATTGACGACGGCGTTCGTTCACTTATGCAGTACAGACAGCTTCCCGGGATGAAGGTTTTACTCTTTGCCTTTGGCGGGGACGATTCAAACCCATACCTGCCGTGGAATATTGGTAAAAATTCAGTTGTTTACACCGGTACACACGATAACGACACGGCAATCGGTACTTTAAAATCACTCACTAAAGAGCAGCTTGCCGGCTGGAAGGTAATGATTAAAAAATCGTTAGACCACCTTAAGATTTACAAGCCGATGACAGGGCTTTACGGCATGGCTGAAGCTATTTTGGACGTTGCTTACGGCAGCGAAGCAGACCTATGCATTGTGCCCGTTCAAGACGTTTTAATGCTCGGCTCTGAATACAGGGTGAATAACCCGGGCAGCACGGGCTGCTGGTCGGTAAGGATTAAAGAAAGTGTATTTACAGATACCTTGGCACAATCCTTACACCGCCGTGCAAAACGCTTTAACAGAATATAATACATAAAAAAACCTTGCCACAATTTGGCAAGGTTTTACTTTTTTACGGGCTGATAAAAATGGGCAAAGCGGGCGGATAAAAGGTGAAAGTAATAAATGCTAAAAGTATCAAAAGTGCCCCTATAAGCCCGTAAACGCCACTTTTTGCTTTAATATTTAGTCTGATTACGGCAAAATAGCTTAAAAGTGAATTAAGTAGCGCCGCGATATAAAACAACAAAATATCAACGTAAAACGGCGTTTTAAAAAGCGCGCCGTTTATGGTGTAAAATGCGATAGGTATAAACGCCGTTGATAAGCCCATGGCAAAAAGCTTTGCGTTAAAAAAGCCTTTAATCTTAAACGTAGGAGAAAAGCTTTGAATAATCGCAAACGTAAAGCAGGGGATATAAAAAATCTTCATGTGCTCCCAAGTGGATTCGTTTACGGCAGATATGGGTGCAAATATCAATAGGTTGGTCCAATCGTATAAAAAATGCAAAAGCGTGCCAAATGCGCACACAAAGACAAAATCAAAGGCTTCATACCAAAATATTTTTGAGTTCATAAAATAATATCCTGTTTTAACTTATGCTTTATTAGCTTACGATATAATACCTATTTATATTGCTTGTAATTTACGCTGAAATATGTTATACTAACTAAAACAAACAAAAGCTGAAAAATAATTTTTAGGCTCGGGCGGTATTTAGTGCAAAAAGCTTGCTTAAATTCTACAAAACAAGACAAAAAGTCTTTATATAGGTCGATTATCGAACAAAATGCGACAAATTGCGACAAAAATTGCGATAATCAAAAGGATGCAAAAACGGGGCTATTTAGGGTGCTTTCGGATATAGGCGGATTTATCAGTAAATACCGCAGATATTTTATAAGCGCCGCCGTGATTTTGGCAACCTTTTTTTGCGTGCTGTTTTGCTACGGTGTTTATCCTTTTGGGCATACGTCCATATCAAATTACGACCTTTTAGCCCAAATTTGCCCGTTTATCGAGCACTTATTTGACGTTTTTGACAAAAAATCCAGTCTGTTTTATTCAACGGCAATCGCAGGCGGTGCGGATGTTTTTGGTACTATTGCTTACTGTATGGTAAGCCCATTTACTTGGATTTTCTTATTGTTTGGTAAAGGTCAAGTTTATTACGCCATATCAATAGTTATGCCGCTAAAGCTTATTGCTATTGCTTTTTCGGCACTATACTATATATCAAAGCACCACAAAAGCATTGGCGACCATATTGCAATCACAGTTGCGCTTTTATATTCGGTTTGCGGATATACCTTTGTATCAAACACTTACGTAAACTGGGTTGACTTTTTAATTTATATGCCATTTGTGGTAAGCGGCTTTAAAAAGCTTGTTGATGGCGGCAGGATTTTGCCCTTTGCAATAAGCTATGCGCTGATGATTTACACTTGCTTTTCAATAGCTTCGTTCGCGCTGTTTATCGTGTACTTAATTTGCGTTGCGTACGTTCTTATCGTTGTTAAAGACGATAAAGGTAAGGTAATAACAAAGCTTTGTTTAGCACTTGTGTTAGCAGTTGGTATATCCTTGCCGATTATGATTCCGTCTTTTATGGCATATATAAAGTCGGGCAGAAACACAGGCCTTTTTGAAAATATCAATAACGATTTAGACACAGACCATTTATACCGCAAATTAAGCTATATATTTTCAGATTGTCTGTTCCTGTTTTTAACCCTTATCTATTTTATAAAAAACGGCGTTAAACGGCCTATAGACCGATTTTTGGCTATAGCAGGCGCGCTTATTTCAGCCCCTGTATTAATAGATGAGTGCTGTAATTTATTAAATGCAGGCTCTTATATGAGCTATGCTTTAAGGTTCGGCTTTTTAAACGCTTTTTATATGCTTTATATTTCCTTAAAGGTTTTAGACGACTTTAAGGAAACCACCACAACAAAAAAACGTAATATAATTTTTGGCAGCATTTTGGGGGCTTTAGCCCTTTTATGCGTTGGTGTGCTTATATACCTTTTAAACGACAGGGTGCAAAATAACACCCACGATTTTACTTCAAAGTTTGCCCACTCTGAAGGCGGGCTTGAAACTATATCAATAGTCGCGCTTGCGATATTTGTCGTTTTATTTGTCGGCTATCTGTTTTATAAGCTTAAGCTTGTGTCAACAAGCGTATTAGCCCTTACGCTTACCGCTGTATTTGCCACCCAGTTTGCATTTTATAACGTAACCTTGGTTGACGGCAATACCTTTAATCCGCTCCGATACGACCAGTACGGCGCGATTGTTCAAGCAATCAACCAAAACGGCGGTGATGAAGATACAAATTACCGCATAAAGGACACGGCTGATGCAATCACGGCGTGTGCACCGCTTACGACACATACAAATTCGTTCAGCGTGTTCTCGTCCGTTATAGATTCCAAAAACTTTATCGCGCCCAACTTCTTTAATTATAAAGGAAACGGCGTAAACACCCTAAAAAGCGCAAATGGAATGTTCTTTGGTGATATGCTTTTAGGCTACAAGTACTATTACCACCACCACGACCGTGGCGCGCTTACCGAAAACGACGGCTTTATCAATCGGCCCTATATCAAGGCGCTTGATTACGCGCAAATGGAAAATTTTTCGGGGTTTATAAATAACGCGGCGTTCCCGATGGCTTTTACCGTCCGCGGGGAAGAGCTTAATTTTGAAGGTCTTACAAAAGCCCAAAGCCTTAACGCGCTTTATACCTATCTTGGCGGCGAAGGCGACTTTTTGAAGTTTTACACCTTTAAGGAGCGCGAAGTTATCCATAACGAGCACGATAATAGCTTTACCTTAAGGGTAAGGTTAAGGGATGAAGGTCATTGGTATATTGAAACGGCCTTGCCCGATGAGTACGACGTTTATTATTGCCCGTACACTTCAAACTTTACAAAAGAAAACGCCAAAAAGGTTGACGGCACTATTGAGCTTGCTTATCATATCGGCAACAACAATATTTATTCGGTAACGATAAAGGACTATAACGGAAATCTGAAAAAAGAAGACGTTTTTGAATACTTTACGCCTATGTGCGCGAGTATATCCAACGTTTATGAGCCGCTTGATATTGATACCGAGCTTTACGATATAGTAACCGCCCACGCGGCAAAGCTGACGATTAAAAACGGTAATACCTTTATAATAGAAGCTACTGCCGATGCGGAGTTTAACCAGCTATTTTTAAGTTACGTCTTATTGGACGGGCATAGCGTCACCGTTAACGGCAAGCGTGTAAGCTTTGCTAAAAACGATTTGTCCCTTATGTCAGTTCCGCTTGAATTAGGGTATAATAAGGTGGTTATAAAATACCGCTCGCCAGCGCTTAATTATATCGTTTACGGGCTTATAGGGGCACTTTTGATTGCTTTTGCGGTTTATTTTATCAATAAAAAGCCAAAGGTTTTAGTACCGCTCGGTAAGATTGTTTATCCGCTTGCAATCGCCCTTGCTATTGCAGTTTTAGGCTTTTTCTTTATCTATCCAACGTCGGTATTTTTAGTAAAGCTTATTATGCTTATTTTCTAAAACAAATTAAAAGCCCTGCTTGGCAAATTGCAAAGCAGGGCGTTTTTTTGTGCGCTTAATTTATTTTAAGCCGATTTTTTCAAGCTTGTCATAGGTTTTTGTTTTAAGTAAAATCAAGATAACGATAAAGTTAATCAAAAAGTCGGGCACGATATAAACCACTTGGTATAAAAGCGAATAAATAAAAGCGCTTGATTGTGGCAACGTTGTATAAATTGCGCCGTGTTCAAAATAAATAATACCAGAAGCAAAGTGCATAATAAAGCGGATTGCAAAAAAGATTGCCGTGCCGCCAAGCAGCGCAAAGTTATTATTTTTGGTTGTATCCTTTATAGCGCCAACAACGCAGATTGGTGAGAACGCAAGCACAAAGTCCAAAAGGAAGGTAAACGGCGTTAAAACCCAAGGTGATTGCAAAAATTGTAACAACCCGTAAATAATGCCGGCAAGTAGCGAAGGGAAGAACCCGTACATACAAGAAAAAATCAATAATGGAACTAAACTTGCCGCCGTTACCGAGCCGCCGTTGTTTACCGGCGAAATTTTAAGATAAGAAAGTCCAAATGACGCCGCAATGCAGATACCTGCCATAACGATCGTTCTTGTTGACAGTTTTTTAGAAAAGACACACAATAAAACAATCAAAAGCGCCATTACGCCAACTGCTATCCAGGAGATAACGGTTGTGATTTCCGTCAGGTCAAGTTTAGCGGCAAGTAGCGGTAAAAAATTTGCCGCAAGCACGCTGGATGTGAGCTTAAACATACAAAAAAATCCTCCTAATATTAGGGGGACGCCAAAAAAGTAAAGAATACCTTAAATATTTCCCCGTCAAGCATTACCTTGTTAGGTTCAATGGGTATAATCTCAGCCGTTGGGCACCCCGTATTTGTGCTTTGATTTTAGCACCAAAAAGTGGCGCTGTCAACTAAATTAAAGCAAAATATATAATTATGCAGCGCGATAAATAGCATAAAGCCTTATACGCGGGCATAAATTAGCGTAAGGAATAACAGCAAAAGGAGAGTTTATGCAAAGTTACGATATTTATCAGGATATCGCCAGCCGCACGGGCGGTGATATTTATATCGGTGTGGTTGGGCCTGTAAGAACCGGCAAATCTACCTTTATCACTAAATTTATGCAAGAAATGGTTTTGCCTAACATGACGGCAAAAAAGAAGGTTGTCGCCGTTGATGAAATGCCCCAATCGGCTTCGGGCAAGACCATTATGACGACCGAGCCAAAGTTTGTCCCTGCCGAAGCCGTAAGCGTAAAAATCGGTAAAAAATCGGCAAAGGTCAGGCTTATAGACTGCGTTGGCTACGTTGTAAAGGGTGCTTTGGGCGCGGACGAAAACGGCGCGCCGCGCAAGGTCAAAACGCCCTGGCAGGATGAAGAGATGGACTTTAATAGGGCAGCTGAATACGGCACGCAAAAGGTTATTAAGGAACACTCAACCATAGGCGTTGTTGTGACGGGTGACGGGTCGTTTACCGAGATAGAAAGGATAGATTACGAGAGTGCTGAAGACAGGGTTATAAACGAGCTAAAGTCGCTCAATAAGCCGTTTATCGTGCTTTTTAACACTACAAAGCCTGAAGACGAAGCCGTTAAACGCATGGCAAAATCCATTGAAAAAAAGCACGACGTAACCGTTGTTATAAAGGACGTGTCAAAGCTTGATAAAGTGGGCGTTGAAGAAATTTTAACAAAGGTTTTAGAGCAGTTCCCAATGCGCGTATTTGATATTGATATCCCAAAATGGCTTACCTTACTTGATAACGATTCGCCGATAATCAAGGGGTTATTTGAAGCAGTTGATAACGCCACAAAAAACGTAACCTGTATGAAGTCCTGCCACGCGTTAGAAAAAATCTTTGACGACAGCGAGTACTTTTTGCCCGTTGAAGATTTTGACGTGGATATGGCAACGGGCAGGGTGTATCTTAAAGCAAAGGTTAAAAGCGGCGTATTTTTTGACTGCTTGTCAAATTATTGCGGTGAACAAATTGCCGATGAAGCAAGCCTTTTGGAGTGCATGCGCGATTTTGCCCAGTCAAAGCGCAGCTACAATAAATTAAAAACCGCGCTTGAGTGTGCCGAAACCACAGGCTACGGCGTTGTGTGCGCTGATTTAAGTGAAAGCACGGTTTCCGAGCCCGAAGTTGTCAAAAAGCAGGGCGGCTATTGCGTAAGGCTTAAGGCTGACGCTAAAAGCTTGCATATTATCCGCGCAGAGGTTTCCGCGCAGGTTGACCCCGTTTGCGGAACAAAGGAGCAGTGCGAGGATTTTGTCAGCCTGGTTGAAGAAGAAGGGCTTAACGCCAAGGTATTTGGCAGAAGCCTTTGCGATATCGTTGACGATAAATTACAAACAAAATCACAAGGCTTATCCGAAGGCGTTAAGGGTAAACTAAAGCGTGTTGTAAGCCGCGCCGTAAACGAAAATAAAAACGGACTTATCTGTATTTTGATGTAACAAAAAAGTGGTCTATAAGCCGATAATCGGCATATAGGCCACTTTTTTTATAGTTTAACAGGATAGATTGGGGGGACTGACGCCACAACCGCTTTGCGGTTGGGCTCATGATGCAATAACGAGTAAAAATGCTTGCGGGCAAGCTTTGCTTGCACGGATTTGCATTTTTATGAAGTTATTATTTAAACGCACCGCGTTTGAAACAACGTCTTGCCCTAAGTGAGCGTTGGAATCCGTAAGATGCAATAACGAGTAAAAATGCTTGCGGGCAAGGTTTATCAAACTTTCAAGTTGTTTAGGGGGTCCTTACGCCGTTGCCCTTTTAGGGCAAGGCTCAGGATGACAACGTTTTTGAATAAGTTAACAACGTTTTTAATACCACTCACCCTAAGCTTTCAGCAAACTCAAACAAAGTATCGTTTCAAATTTATTAAAGCTTTGCGAGTGAAACGAGCAAACTAACCACAATTCTTCATTCTTCATTCTTCATTCTTAATTAAAAAAGCGCGCCCCAAAGCGCGCTTTTTACCAATATCCGTTTTGTTATGGTTACGTTTCAGATAAAAAATATCCGTTTTGTCCATATATAAACACAATAATTCTGTTGCGAACGCGCGCTTTATTTGATATTATATAAATATAAAATCAAATTAAAAGGTGAATTTTATGGAAAATTTATTTTTATCTTGCGCTAACGGCGCACAAATTAACAAGTTAATTGAAGACTCCGGCTTAAACGTTTATCCGTTTTCTGTTAATTCAAAAGGTAACAGCGTTTACTTTATGATTAACTGCACGCAAGAAGATATGCTTGTCGTTTACGGTGAAGACTGTGCTAATTTTGACGGCGAAGGTGCTGAAGCTGACGGCATAGAATATAAAATTTGCCCATTAAATCACCACAACGCGCTTGAGCTTAAAAAGGCGTTTCCGTTCACCGCGCCAATCCGCGTTTTAGGTAAAAAGCGTTCCTTTGGTCTTGGCGACAGGCTTGGTATTGCAACCCCTGGTCACATTAGACTTTTCAAGGAATACGATGCCTATCCGGTATTCTCTCAACAGTCAATAAGGGAGCTTAATTTAACCCAACGCACCTATGAAGACGTTTTGGACGTTGCAACCTTTTATACCTTCCGTGACGGGTATAAGGACGGTTACGGCGCAGACGGCGACCACCTAAAGACCGAAGCTGACATTGAATACGCTTTATCATTAGGCTTTACGATGATTACGCTTGACTCAAGCGAGCACATTAAGGTTGGCGTTGAAGCTTTAACTGCTGAAGAGCTTGATAAACGCGTAACCTTAACCGACGAATACAGACAAAGATATTTGAACAAAAAGTTCGATTTAGAAGGCTCTATCGTTGAATTTGACGAAGACACCTTAAAGAGAACGGTTTTGATTTATCAGGACGCTATCGCTTACACGACGCACATTTATAACAAGTATCTTGCAAGCGGCAAGTATGATTGTGACTTTGAAATTTCCATTGACGAAACGGCAACCCCAACAACGCCTGAACAGCACTTCTTCGTTGCTAACGAATTAACCTTAAGCGGCGTATCTTTCCAAACGGTTGCACCAAGATTCTGCGGTGAATTCCAAAAGGGTGTTGACTATATCGGCGACATTGCACAGTTTGAAAGGGAATTAATCGTTCACGCAGCGATTGCACGTCACTTTGGATATAAATTAAGTATCCACAGCGGTTCAGATAAGTTTGCAACCTTTAAGCTAATCGGCAAGTACACGGGCGGCAGATTCCACGTAAAGACCGCAGGTACAAACTGGCTTGAAGCTATGCGCGCAGTTGCACAAATCAACCCGGGCTTGTATCGCGAAGTACATAAATACGCGCTTTCACGCTTTGACGATGCGCGCAAGTTCTACCACGTAACGACAGACCTTACAAAGATACCTGACGTTGACACGCTTGAAGATGACAAGCTGCCTTGGCTCTTTACGTTAAACGACGCACGCCAGCTTATCCACATTACTTACGGCTACATTTTAACCGATAAGGATGAAAACGGCAATTATGTCTTCAGGGACAAGCTTTACACCTTATGGCGTGAAAACGAAGCAGTTTATGCCGATATGCTTTATAACCATATCGGTAAGCACTTAAGCCTATTATACAGCGGCTTTGAAGAATAATTTTATCGCATTTTGACAATTTAAGCTTTGCTTAACACTACCGCAAGGTAGATATAAAACTGAAAAATATATTAAGGGGAATAAATATATGAAACTCAGGCAAGATTGCAAATACGCATTAGTAGTTCCGTCAAGCATGGGCGTAAGAATTACGCCTATTGACCGCCAACCGGTACACACCGGCAGCTTGTTCAAAATGCAAGCAACCAGCGCTGAAACCAACGTTTTATCAATTTCTGCTTCGTTAGGTCTTAAAACCAAGGTTTTAACAACCTTCGTTAAAGACAGCCCAATCGCAACCTTTATCAAAGGCGATTTAAGAAGAAGAAACATTGATTACGAAGGCGTTGAAGTTGAACAGGGCGGCCCATGGGGTTATCGCCACCAGTTCAACATTGCTGACAGCGGCTACGGTATGCGTGGGCCACGCGTTACCAACGACCGCGCAGGCGAAGTTGGTAGGACTTTAAACCTTAAGGACTTTGATATTGAACGTATCTTTGGCGAAGAAGGCGTACAGATTTTACACTTAAGCGGGCTTATTGCCGCACTTTCACCCGATACGGGCAGATTTTGTTTAGAGCTTGCACGCGCCGCTAAAAAATACGGCACGGCAATATCCTTTGACCTTAACTATCGCGCGTCATTCTGGATTAACCGCGAAAAAGAGCTTGCTGAAATCTTTGACGAAATCGCAAGCGTATCCGACATTTTAATCGGTAACGAAGAAGACTTCCAATTAGCACTCGGCATTAAAGGCCCTGAAGCTGGCGGCAAGAACATTGGCGACAAGATTGAAGGCTTTAAGGGTATGGTTGAAAACGTAAGAAGAAAATACCCACACGCGCAAATGTTTGCAACAACGCTTCGTCAGGTTGTTAACGCTAACGAGCACCTTTGGGGTGGTATTTTGTTATCGGGCGACGAATGGAATATCGTTGAGCCACGCCCAATCGTTGTTTTAGACCGTATCGGCGGTGGCGACGGCTTTGTCGGCGGCTTATTATATTCCGTGCTCAAGGGTTGGTCAAATGAGAAATGCGTTCAGTTTGGTTGGGCGTCAGGTGCACTTGTTACAACCGTGTTAGAAGACTACGGTCAACCGCTTGACGAAGAACAGGTCTGGGCAATCTGGCAAGGCAACGCCCGTGTTAAACGCTAGGCGCAGTCACTCATCAGGTCGATAAAATAAGCTTTATATACTTCGCAATACTTTGTCAGACATAAATTTTTGTAATTCCTGCGTACGGCAAGTACGCCCCCTTACAAAAATTCACGTCTTTCGCGTCTTGCTCGCATCTAAAACTTATTTGTCTTTTAAAATGCATAAATGCATTTTAAAGTATCAACCTTCCTAGTGACATCGCCTTTAATGAAAAGGAAATTTAAAAAATACATAAAATTCAAAAGGGGAAAATATGAAAAAATCTGACATTGGTTTAATCGGTCTTGCCGTAATGGGCGAAAATTTAGTTATGAACATGGAAAGAAACGGCTTTACCGTTTCAGTATATAACAGAACGACGTCTAAAGTTACAAACTTTGTTGAAGGTCGTGCAAAAGGTAAAAATATCGTTGGCACTTATTCTTTACAGGAATTAGTTGACTCACTTGCAAAACCGCGTAAGGTTATGCTTATGGTTAAGGCGGGTAAGCCTGTTGACGATTTTATTGAGCTTTTATTACCGCTTTTAGAAGAAGGCGATATCATTATCGACGGCGGTAACTCACACTTCCCGGATACCGCAAGACGTACGGCTTACGTTGAATCAAAGGGTATGCTTTTCGTTGGTACGGGCGTATCGGGCGGTGAAGAAGGCGCTTTAAACGGCCCTTCAATGATGCCGGGCGGCTCACCAAAGGCTTGGGAATCTGTTAAACCAATCTTCCAATCAATCTGTGCCAAGGTTGAAGGCGGCGCTGCTTGCTGTGACTGGGTTGGCGAAAACGGCGCAGGTCACTTCGTTAAAATGGTACACAACGGTATCGAATACGGCGATATGCAGCTTATCTGCGAAGCTTACCAGATTATGCGTGACCTTTTAGGTATGTCGGCTGACGAAATGCACGAAGTCTTTGCTGAATGGAACAAAGGCGAATTGGACAGCTATCTTATCGAAATCACCAAAGACATTTTGGCTTATAAGGATGAAGACGGCGCACCAATCGTTGACAAGATTTTAGATACTGCAGGTCAAAAGGGTACGGGTAAGTGGACAGGCATTGCTTCAATGGACGAAGGCGTACCTTTAACCTTAATCGGCGAAGCAGTTTACGCAAGATGCTTATCTGCAATGAAGGAAGAACGCGTACACGCATCTAAAGTTTACCCACGCCAAAAGCCACAATTTGAAGGCGATAAGAAAGCATTTATCGAAGATATCCGTAAAGCACTTTACGCTGCAAAAATCGTATCTTACGCACAAGGCTACACCCTTATGCGTTCAGCGGCTAAAACTTACGGCTGGAACTTAAACTACGGCGGTATCGCACTTATGTGGCGCGGCGGTTGCATTATCCGTTCCAAATTCTTGGGTAAGATAAAAGAAGCTTACGATAACAATCCACAGCTTACAAACCTACTTTTAGACCCATTCTTTAAAGGCACGGTTGAAGGCTTGGTTGAAAGCTGGCGCAAAGTCGTTGCAACCGCAGTTTTAAAAGGCGTACCAACACCTTGTATGGCGGCGGCACTTAACTATTTTGACGGCTACACAACCGAAAAGTTGCCTGCAAACCTTTTACAAGCGCAACGCGACTACTTTGGTGCGCACACTTACGAAAGATTAGACGATGAAAGGGGTAAATTCTTCCACACCAACTGGACAGGCCGTGGCGGTAATACTTCCGCAAGTGAATATAAAGTTTAATTGTGGCTCTGTCACAACGATAAAATTACAAAATTATTTAAAGGAGATTGAATATTATGTCTGAATATATGCCAAATTTAAACGGAAAGGTTGCTGTTGTAACGGGTGGCTCCGGCGTTTTATGCTCGGAATTTTGCCGCGCACTTGCTAAATGCGGCGCTAAAGTTGTTATTGCCGGTATCGACCCAAAGGAAAAGGGCGACGCTATCGTTGAAGAAATCAAAGCGGGCGGCGGCGAAGCAATGAACGTTTATATGAACGTTTTAGACCGCGACCAGTTAAGGGAAGCACACAAGCTTATCCTTGAAACCTACGGCCCGTGCGATATTTTAATCAACGGCGCTGGTGGTAACAACCCTAAAGCTTCAACCGATTGCGAATACCACGATAACGACGTTATGAACGACCCGACAAAGAAGAGCTTTTTCGACCTTGACCCAGCAGGCTTTGACTTCGTTTTCAAGCTCAACTTTAACGGCACGCTCTTCCCAACGCAGGAATTTGCAAGGGATATGCTCGGAAAACCTGGCTCAACTATTATTAACGTAAGCTCAATGAACTCCTTCACACCGCTTACAAAAATCCCTGCATACAGCGCTGCAAAGGCTGCAATTTCCAACTTCACAAAATGGCTTGCAACCCACTTTGCTAAAGAAGGTATCAGGGTAAACGCAATCGCACCGGGCTTTTTCTCAACGGCACAAAACGCAGCTCTTCTTTGGAACGCTGACGGTACGCCAACTGCAAGAACGGGCAAGATTATCAACAACACCCCAATGGGTCGCTTTGGTACCGCTGACGAGCTTATAGGCACACTTTTATGGCTCGTTGACAATAAGGCTTCAGGCTTTGTTACGGGTACAATTATCCCTGTTGACGGCGGCTTCTCTGCATATTCAGGCGTTTAATAACCGCTTATTTAAAGGGTAGTGTTATGAGAATTTTTCTTGAAGAAAAAAATGGCGTTGCAATATCCAACGACCAGATAAGAAATGCGGTTTTAGAGTCCATTAAAGGCTTAAAGCTGGGCAAGGTTTTACTTATTCCGCCTGACTTTACAAGATTTTATTCAAACGCGGGCTTTATAACCAACGCATACTACCACGCTTTAAAAGATACCTGCACGGTGGATATCTTACCAGCACTTGGTACACACGTACCAATGACCGACGACGAGCTTACCGAAATGTTCGGTGATATCCCACACGACAGATTTTTTGAACATAAATTCAGGGAAGACGTCGTTGACGTAGGCGTTGTCCCGGGCGAATTCATTTCGCAAATTACCGAAGGTATCTGGACGGAAGATATCCGCTGCCAAATCAATAAACGCGTGCTTGACGATTACGACTTAATCGTTTCGATAGGTCAGGTCGTCCCGCACGAAGTCGTAGGCATGGCAAACCACGCCAAAAACCTTTTCGTTGGGTGCGGCGGCAGTGAATTTATCAATAAATCACACATGGTTGGCGCAATGTACGGCATGGAAAGGATTATGGGCAAGGACCATACCCCGCCAAGACGCATTTTTGACTACGCCTTTGAAAACTTTTTAAAGGACAAGCCTGTTTTATTTGCGCTTACCGTAACGACTGCACCTGCAGGCAAAATCCATACCCACGGCTTATACATTTCTTACGACAGGTCGGGTTTGGAAGCCGCTGTAAGCTTGGCCCAGAAAACCAACCTTAATATCGTTGAAGAACCCTTTGAAAAGGTTGTCGTTTACCTTGACCCAAGCGAATTCAAGAGTACCTGGCTTGGCAACAAGGCAGTTTACCGCACGCGTATGGCTATAAAGGACGGGGGAGAGCTTATCGTTTTAGCACCAGCAGTCAAAATGTTTGGTGAAGATAAAACCAACGACGCTTTTATTCGCAAATACGGCTATATGGGGCGCGAAAACGTGCTTGAAGAAATGAAGCACAACGACGACTTCTTAAACAATATGGGTGCGGCTGCGCACCTTATACACGGCTCGTCAGACGGCAGATTTTCAATTACTTACGCAGTTAAAAACATAACAAAAGAAGAAATTGAAAGCGTACATTTTAAAGCCGCCGACTATGACGAAATGGCTAAAATTTACAACCCGGAAACCTTAAAGTTGGGCTATAACACCGTTAACGGCGAAAAAATTTATTATATACCTAACCCGGCGCTTGGTTTATGGGTGTCAAAGGACAAGTTAAATTAATGGACTATAAACTTATTGCCGTCGATATGGACGGCACGCTACTAAACACAAAAAGCCAGCTGACCGATGAAACCGTAAAGGCTGTAAGGCTTGCAATGGATAAGGGTGTAAAGTTTGTTTTATCAACGGGCAGACCTTACGAAGCAATAGTACCCTTTATTGCAAAGCTTGGCGTTGAAAAAATGCCTTACATTTTGTATAACGGCGCAATGGTTATGGTGGACGGAGAGATTATCTATTCTTGTGAGATTGACGTTATATCTGCACTCAAAATCGTTGAAGAAGGTCACAAGCGTAACGCCAACATGATTTGTTGGTCAAAAAACAAGCTTTACGCTGAACAGCTTAACGAGCGCGTTATAAAGTACAAGTCAATCTCTGACGTTACGCCGATTATCGTTGAAGACTTAAGCGTTGTTGCAGCAAAGGGCTTAACAAAGTTCGTCTGGCTTGACGATATCCCAACCACTAATAAAAACTTTGAAGAGCTTGAAGCCTTATTAGGGGATAAAATTAACGTTCACCCAACCCGCGTTGACTTTTTGGAATTTGTCAATAAGGACTGCTCAAAGGCCACCGCAATGGGCATTTTAGAAAAGCGTTACGGCATTTTAAACAGTCAGACGGTTGGTGTGGGCGATGGGTTTAACGACGTTGCTATGATTGATTACGCAGGGCTTGGCGTTGCAATGCAAAACGCCCCCGACGGGGTTAAAGCACACGCGGATATGATAACCGATTCCTGCGATAACGACGGCGTTGCTAAACTTATTTACAAACTTTTAAACGTTTAATTTTTGCTTGATTAATTGGCGCAAAATTTGCCGCCAAATCAAAGCAAAAAGCTGTTAATACCGCTAAATTTTGATTTCAGGTAAGTTATGAAAATTGAAATAATCGACTTATACGCCCACTTTAATATTCCACGTGGCGGAGCAGACGCTGGTTATCTTAAGCTTATGATAGCAGATGAAACCGCAAAAAGCGTAACCACGCCAAGGCCAAGACCGGGCATACTTATTTGCCCGGGCGGCGGGTATCAGTTTGTTTCCCCGCGGGAAGGCGAGCCTATTGCCCTTAACTTTTTGGCAAAGGGCTTTAACGCGTTTATTCTTAACTATTCGGTTTCAAAGCCATATCCTAATCACTTGATTGAATGTGCGCTTGCAATGATTTATCTGCGCCAAAATAATATAGGGTGCAATCTTATTAAGGAAAAGCTTGCAATAATAGGCTTTTCGGCAGGGGCGCACCTTGCGTGCAGTTTAAGCTTGCTGTGCGGCAGAGCGGTCTTAACCCAAAACCAAACAATAAAAACCCTTGCAGGGGATAAAGGGCTTGAAAAATTATTAAAGCCAAACGCGCAAATTTTGTGCTACCCCGTCATTACTAGCCGAAAAGGCTATTCACACCAAGGCTCTTTTGAAAGTTTAACCTTATCCGACAGCGCGCTGTCAGAAAAGGTTAGTCTTGAAAAAAGAGTAACCAAAAAAGCACCGCCAACCTTTATTTGGCATACGGCTGATGATGATTCAGTACCCGTGTTTAACAGCTTAACGTTAGCTAACGCCCTTTCTAAAAAGGGGGTACGATATGAATTACATATCTACGAGCACGGCACGCACGGGCTTTCGGTTGCAGATAAAACCACGTCGGCATTACCGCCCGACTGCTCAAAAAGTGTTCACGGCTGGATGAAAAACGCAATAGATTGGCTTATTGAACAGAATTTTTGCATTAATTAGCAAAACAAAAAGACTGAAAGCAAAAAACGTTCACACTTAAATACATAAGGGGAAATTATGAACAGCATAAAATATGTTGGCAAACAACTGCGCACCTACAGCGTATCGGAGCATTTCCACGAAGAATGGGAATTGATATACTGCACCAGCGGTCAGGGGGAAGTTGTTTTTGAAAATCAAACGCTTAAGTACTCAAAGGGCGATATCGTCGTTATACCGCCAAGGCTTAAGCACGTTAACCAAAGCGCGGAAGGCTTTACAAATATTTATTTGACGTTATCCGACGCGATGCTACCATACCGCGGGCCAAAGAAAATAACGGACGAAAACGAGCTTCATATCTTAAGGAGCTTTTCTGAAGCTTATTTTTACTTTAATTCCGACATTGTCAATAAGGAGCTTGTTTTAAGCGCGTTAGGTTCTTTGATAGTAAGCTACGTTATAGTTTACGTCGGCAAGGACGGCACAAGCGAAATCGTTGAAGAAATCCGTAAAAGCATACTTAAAAACTTTTCCGATATCAACTATAAGCTTGACGCTTATTTAAAGAGCCTGCCGTTTAGCTACGACTATCTACGCAAGCTTTTCAAAAAGGAAACGGGATTAACCCCGCACGAATACTTAATAAGAACGCGTATGAACGCCGCGCAAATGCTTTTATCGGGGACGGGCAGGTTTGACTTTTCCGTTAACGAAACTTCAGAGCTTTGCGGGTTTTCCGAGCCGCTTTACTTTTCACGCGTGTTTAAAAAGCGCTTTGGCTGCTCGCCGTCACAGTACGCACACCGCTTTGATAGGGTTAAGCCCAAGAAAAAGGGCCCTGTCGGGCAAATGATTGAGTCGGATATCGACAACTAAATTTAAAATTACGCCTTAAGGCGATTTATTAATCACGAATATAATGGAGGTAGTATTATGATACTCGATAAATTTAATCTCAAAGGTAAGGTTGCTATCGTTACAGGTAGCGATACAGGTTTAGGTCAAGGCTTTTCAAAGGCGTTTGTTGAAGCTGGCGCACGCGTTATGGGTGTAAGCTACGTTCCAAGCACCGATACACAAAAAATGCTCGGCGAAGAAAACTTCCAATTCATGTGCGAAAACCTTATGTCAATCGAGCCAATCGAAAGAATTATTGCTAAAACCATCGAAGTTTTCGGTAGGGTTGACATTTTAGTTAACAATGCCGGTATCATCAGACGTGAAGACGCTATTGACTTTTCCGAACAAAACTGGGATGACGTTTTAAACGTAAACTGTAAAACAGTTTACTTCTTCTCACAAGCAGTTGCACGCCAATTCTTAAAGCAACAAAGCGGCGGCAAGATTATCAACATTGCTTCAATGCTTTCCTTCCAAGGCGGCATCAGAGTACCAAGCTATACTGCTTCTAAATCCGCAGTTAAGGGTATCACCATGTCAATGGCTAACGAATGGGCTAAATACGGTATCAACATTAACGCTATTGCGCCGGGCTATATGGCAACCAATAACACTAAAGCACTCCGCGCTGACGCTGATAGAAGCGAAGCTATTTTAGAAAGAATCCCTGCAGGCCGTTGGGGCACACCTGACGATATCATGGGCGCAGGCGTATTCTTGGCAAGTGAAGCTTCCGACTACGTAAACGGCTTTACACTCGCTGTTGACGGCGGCTGGCTTGCAAGATAGGTGATAGTATGAACATTGCTGAACAACTTAAAAAATCGGGCATAGTACCGGTTATCGTTTTAGAAAACGTTGACAATTCTGAAAATTTAGCAAAGGCATTACTAGATGGCGGCGTAAACGTTGCTGAAGTTACCTTCCGCGCAGAAGGTGCAGACAAGGTTATCTCACGCATGGTTAAAGCTTATCCCGATATGCTTGTTGGTGCAGGCACGGTTTTAACAATCGAGCAATTAGACAGGGCTAAAGAAGCAGGTGCTAAATTCTGCGTTGCACCCGGTCTTAACCCTGCAATCGTTAAGCACGCACAGGAAATCGGTATGCCGTTTATCCCCGGCGTTGCAACCGCAACCGAAATTGAAGCCGCTTTATCACTTGGCATTACAACCGTTAAGTTCTTCCCGGCAGAGCAAGCAGGCGGTCTTTCATACATTAAAGCAGTTTCTGCACCATACCCAATGATGCGCTTTATGCCAACAGGCGGTATCAACGCAGAAAATATTTCCAACTATCTCTCTTTCCCCAAGGTAATCGCTTGCGGCGGAAGCTGGATTGTTGCAGCAAAACTTTTAAAGGAAGAAAATTGGGCTGAAGTTACACGCTTGTGTCTTGAAGTCACCAATAAAATTAATTAATGAAGCTTGCAATACGTGGGCACGATTTAGGCAAAAAGGGCGAGTTTGACCTTGCCCTTTGCCTGAAAAAATACGGCTTTGACGGGGTTCAGCTTGTGCCCTACAAAACCTTTAGCGACGTGCCGTATACACCTGAAATTTCTTTAGAAAAAGCCCAGGAAATCTCAAACAGCTTAACTAAAAACCATTTAAGCGTGTTTTTGCTTGGGGCTTACTTTAACCCTGTCCACTCAAATAAGGACAAGGTTAAGCTTTGTATTGACGTCTTTAAAAGATATTTGCAGCTTGCAAACACCTTCAAAGCCCCGCTTGTCGGCTCTGAAACAGGCTCTTTTAACGACGATAAGTGGACATACCACCCACAAAACCGCACGGACGGGGCTTTAAAAACCGTTATTGAAACCTTTTCTGCCCTTGCCGATTACGCCAAGGCAAATAACACGGCCATCGCTATGGAAGGCGCAGCAGGCCACGTTTGTTATTCGCCCGATAGGCTTTATGAAGCATTACGCGCCATAAACGACGATAAAATCAAGGTCATTTTTGATATTTATAACTACCTTGATAACGATAATTATGGCGATTACAAGCAAATTTTGAAGCACGGGCTTGACCTTTTTGAAGGTAAAATCCATTGCTTCCACATGAAGGATTGTCGCATAGATAACGGCAAGCTTACCCAGTGCCCAATAGGGGACGGGATGCTTGATTACGACTTTATTTTATCTACGATAAAAAGTTACAATCCTGACGCCGTTTTGGTGCTTGAAGGCACGGTTGAGCCCCATATCCAAAGGGCTGTTGAAATCATCACCAAAACCTGGTAACGTAAATTTGAAAATAATAAAATGGAGATATATACATTATGAAATTTGACATCAGATACGCAAACCATCCGGACGATTCCAAGTTCTACGACACGGAAGAGTTAAGAGAAAAGTATTTAAAGGAAGTTATTTTTATTCCTGATAGCATTGAGCTTGTTTATTCTCATCAAGATAGAATTATCGCCGGCGGTGCTATGCCTGTTGAAGGTGCTTTAACGTTAGGTACCACAAAGGAGCTTAAAACTGCTTACTTTTTGGAAAGACGTGAGTTAGGCTTTATCAATATCGGTGGCGACGGCTACGTTGTTCTTGATGGTCAAAAATACGACGTTTGCCATAAAGAAGGTATGTACGTTGGTATGGGTACAAAGGAAATCGCTTTTTACAGCGTTGACAAAGCTAACCCTGCTAAATTCTACATTAACTCTGCACCGGCACACGCAACCTATCCTACGGTTTTAATCAATAAGGAAAGGGCAAGAAAGGTTCATTTAGGTGATGAATCCAATATGAACAAGCGTGTTATCAACCAATTCGTTCATCCTGCAGTTTGCAAATCATGTCAGCTTACTATGGGTATGACAGAGCTTTGCGACGGCAGCGGCTGGAACACAATGCCTTGCCATACGCACGAAAGACGTATGGAAGTTTATATGTACTTTGATTTAGGCCCTAACGACGTTGTTTTCCACCTTATGGGTACTAAAGACGAAACACGCCATATCGTTATGAGAAACGAACAATTAGTTATCTCACCAAGCTGGTCAATCCACTCTGGCGTGGGTACTAAAAACTACACCTTTATTTGGGGTATGTGCGGCGAAAACCAAGAGTTCGACGATATGGACCATATCCCAATGACCGAATTAAAATAAGCCGATAATCGGCTTATAGGCGGACTTTTGTTAAGTTTTAGCCGCTAAAACATCAATTAAAGGTGATTATTATGAAGGAATTTTTAGGGAAAGATTTTTTACTTGATACACAAACTGCAAAAACCCTTTATCACGACTACGCTGAAAAAATGCCCATTTTTGACTTCCATTGCCATATCCCGCCAAAGGATATTGCACAGGATAAAAAATACCGTTCTTTAACCGAAGTCTGGCTTGTTGACGGGCATTTTGGTGACCATTATAAGTGGCGTTCAATGCGTCAGTTCGGTATTGGCGAAGAATACATTACGGGCGACAGGTCGGATGAAGAAAAGTTTATGCAATACGCAAAAATGATTCCTTACGCAATCGGCAACCCATTGTATCATTGGACCCATTTAGAGCTTAAAGCATACTTTGGCATTGACAAAATTTTGTCACCCGAAACCGCAAAGGAAATTTACGATGAAGCAGGCCGTCAGCTTGAAACCATGTCTTGCCGTCAGTTCTTTAAAAAATGCAACGTAAAAACCGTTTGCACGACTGACGACCCTGTTGACAGCTTGGAATACCATATCCAAATGGCAAACGACCCAACAATGGAATTTAAGGTTTTACCGGCGTTCAGACCTGACAAGGGTATCAATATTGAGCTTGATTATTTCTTTATCCCTTGGATTAAGACCTTACAAGAAGTCGTTGGCTATCCTATCGTTAACCTTGACAGCTTTGAAAAGGCGCTTGCAGAACGTGTTGATTTCTTTGACAAAAACGGCTGTTTGGTTTCAGACCACGCGTTAGACGTTGTTATGTACGAGCCTGCAACCCGTCAGGAAGTTGAAGTTATCTTCCAAAAGGGCTTGGTTGGCGAAAAGCTTACGTATGAAGAAATTTCCAAATACAAGGGCTATATCCTTATTTATTTGGGCAGACTTTATAATAAACACGGCTGGGCACAGCAATACCATATCGGTGCGCTCCGAAACAATAGCCTTCGCGCACTTAACACGCTTGGCGCTGACACGGGCTTTGACTCTATCAACGACCAACCTTTTGCACAAAAGCTTTCTGCAATTTTGGGTAATTTGGACGAAACTGACGAGCTTCCACGCACCATTTTATACTGCTTAAACCCACGCGATAACGAAGTTTTAGCAACCATTATGAACTGCTTCCAGCACGAAGGTGTTTCGGGTAAAATCCAATTTGGTAGCGGCTGGTGGTTTAACGACCAAAAGGACGGCATGCAAAGACAAATGGAATCACTTTCACAAGTGGCGCTTTTATCACAATTTGTCGGTATGCTTACAGACTCAAGAAGCATTATGAGCTATCCCCGCCACGAATACTTCAGACGCATCTTATGCAACAAGCTTGGCGGTCTTATTGAAAACGGTGAGTACCCTGCAAACATTGAACTTGTCGGCAAAATCGTTGAAGATATTTGCTATAACAACGCAGTTAAATATTTTACCAAAAAGTAGGCTATAAGCCGTTTAATGGCACTTTTTCGTGCGATTAATTGCAAATATAAGCCTGCCTTAACAACACTTTTTAACTTTAAAATTTATAAATCAACAAACCAAACGGAGATAAAAATGAAGTTTAATTTAATTTTCCGCTCATCAGTTTCGGCTTGTTTTGAGTTTGATAACAACACGGCATTTTATAACGATACGCCGTACAGGATTTGCGTTAACGGCTTATGGTCTGACGTGGAAAAAAGAGAAAACGTTTTCTCATTGTTTTCTTTAGCGCCCGATACGGAATACACCGTTTCAACGTCGCTGTCTAATCACACCGTAACCTTTAAAACGCTCACGGAAACGTGCGCGTATACGGTTAAATCCTTTGGTGCAACGGGTGACGGCGTTACAAACGATACGGTAAACGTTCAAAACGCAATCGATATGTGCCCGGACGGGGGCAGGGTTGTTTTTGAAAAGGGCGTTTATCTTTTAGGCCCTATCAAAATTAAAAGCAACGTCACCGTTGATATCCAAAAGGGCGCGGTGCTTTTAGGCAGCACTAACGAAGCCGATTATCCGATTGTCCCGGGTGAGTTTAACGATTTGGCTGAAAAGCCGCTCCATTTTGCCAGCTGGGAAGGCACGCCAACCGCTTGCCACCAACCGTTTGTTGGGATTTATTCGGCTAAAAACGTTAAAATCGTTGGCGAAGGCATTATTGACGGCAACGCTCAAAACGCAAAATGGTGGATTAACCATCGCGCGCGCAAAATAGGCCGTCCACGCCTGTTTTTCACCCACTTTGCAAAGGATATTTATTTGCACGGCGTAACGGGTAAAAATTCCGCCAGCTGGAGCTTCCACCCATACTTTTCTGAAAACGTTAACTTCTTTGATACCAGGGTTATCGCCCCTGCAGACTCCCCAAACACAGACGGGCTTGACCCCGAATCCTGCAACGGCGTAACCATTATTGGTATGGTTTTCTCTGTCGGTGACGACGCTATCGCAATAAAGTCGGGCAAGTACTACATGGGTATGAAGTACAACACGCCTGCAATCAATCACACCATAAGAAACTGCAAAATGGAATTTGCACACGGCGGCGTGGTGCTCGGCAGTGAGATGTCAGGCGGCGTTAAAAACCTTACGGTTGAAAAGTGCTTGTTCGTTGGTACTGACCGCGGTTTAAGGATTAAAACCCGCCGCGGAAGGGGCAAAAACGCGGTTATAGACGGACTTTTGTTTAAAAACATTAAAATGGACGGTGTTAAAGCACCTTTCACAATCAATATGTTTTACTTCTGCGACCCTGACGGCAAAACGCCTTACGTTTGGTCAAAAGAGCCTTTAGAAGTTGACGAGCGCACGCCGTATATCGGTAGCTTTGTGTTTGAAGATATCGAGTGCCTAAATTCTTGCTGGTGTGCAGGGTATTTCTACGGGCTACCCGAACGTCACGTTAAAAGCGTAACCTTTAGGAACGTAAGCGTTACCTACAACAAGGACGCTGAACAAGGCTTGCCGCTTATGATGACTGACGCGGAATCTTGCAAAAACGCAGGCTTTATATTCAGGAACGTCGATTCCGTCACCATTGACAACGTTAAGTTAGACGGCGTAAACGGACAGGAATTTGTGTTTGAAAACGTAAAGGAAAAGGTGGGCTTTTAATGGGATATAATGCGATTAACGGGTATATAGACCGACTTATTAGCGAAGGCTCACCAAACAAACCCGTTTGGAATATTGAGTTTATACGCCAAAATAAAAAGCCGTCTTTTAACTACATTGACGGATGTATGATGATTTCGCTCATTAACATTTATAAAAAGACGGGCGAAAAAAAGTATATTGATTTCGTTAAAAATTACATTGACTTTTTCGTTGATAGTGACGGTAAGGTTTTATATTACGACAAAAACGAATTTAACCTTGACAACATTAACGAAGGTCGCGTATTTTTTGATTTATACGAATACTACCTTGACGAAAGATATAAAAAAGCTGCTTTTTATCTTTACGAGCAGTTAAAGGAGCAACCGCGCACGCCTGAAGGCAATTTCTGGCATAAAAAGATTTACCCTAACCAGGTTTGGCTTGACGGGCTTTTTATGGCACAGGTTTTCAGTTTCAGGTTTAAAAAGTGCTTTGGCGATAAGGATTATACTGACGTAATCAATCAGTTCAGAACGGTTGAGCAAAAAATGAAGGACAAAAAAACCGGGCTTTATTACCACGGCTATGATGCTTCCAAAAAAATGTTCTGGGCCGATGAAAACGGGCTTTCCAAAAACTTTTGGCTGCGTGCAACGGGCTGGTACTTGGCGGCCCTTAGCGACGTAACAAGTTACATAGACGATGAAGATATCAAAGCTGAATTTAAAGGTTATCTACAGCACGCAATCGACAGTGTTTTAAAGTACCGCGACCTTGAAACAAATATGTTTTATCAGGTTGTTAACCTTGGCGAAAGGCAGGGCAATTATTTGGAAACAAGCGGTTCTGCGCTTATTGCTTACGCTATTTTAAAGGGTGTAAACAGCGGGCTTTTATCTGAAGACTACCGCGCGGTCGGCAAAAGCATTTTTGACGGCATATATAAAAACCGCTTTAAAGAGCACGACGGCGAAATCGAGCTTGGCGGTATCTGCCTTGTTGCAGGGTTAGGCCCTGAAAACAATTTGCGCCGTGACGGGTCTTTTGAATACTATATTTCAGAGCCAATCGTCACAACAGACGCTAAAGGCGTTGCCCCGTTTATTATGGCTTACGTTGAGCTTTTGTAAATTTATGTTAAAAAAGGATAGCCTGTCGCTATCCTTTTTTTAGTACTAACAAAATATATCAGGGGGTCCTGACGCCCCTAAAGGGGCCAGGATGCAATAACGAGTAAAAATGCTTGCGGGCAAGCCTTGCTTGCACGGATTTGCATTTTTGTTTTAGTTTTATTTAAACGCACCGCGTTTAAAACAACGTTTTTGAATAAGCTTTGAGGAAAGCTTTCTTTAAAATTTAATAAAGACTTTTTGCTAAAGCAAAAAGTTTACCATAATTCTTCATTCTTCATTCTTAATTCTTCATTAAAAAACGCAACGCGTTTGAAACAACGTCTCACCCTAGGTGAGCGTTGGAATTAGTAGCATGTAATAACTATATGTGGCGTTTGGCGGTTATAAAATATGACCAACGTATGGCGGAAATCTCTTCAATCACGGCAAAATCGCTTGCGGTGTGTAAAATATAGTTATTACCAAGATATATTGCAACGTGTCCAACACGCTCAACACCGCTTAAATGCTTACGCTTTGCGTTGGTAAAAAACATTAAATCCCCACGCTGTAAGGCTTTACGCTCAACCGTCTTACCCTGCAAAACCTGTGTGCGCGTCGTTACGCCAAGGTTTATGCCTGCGCCATAATAATAAGCGTACTGCACCAAAGAAGAGCAGTCAAACGCGCTTGTTGTAAAGCTTGGGTTGATTTTGCCCGTGCCAAAGTGAAGCCGGTCGGCACCGTAAACGTATTTAGTGCCCAAAAGCTTGGTTGCACATAAAATAACACTTTCTGTTTTTTCGTCTGATAAATCAAAATCGATAAGGGCAGTATAGCTTTTGCTTGCGCTTATGTAAGCTATTTTACCTAAATAATAAGTCTTGTACCAGTTACCGCTTTGCTCAATAAAAAGCACCATATCGCCCGCATCAATTCGCCCAAGTGTAGGCGAAGTCTTGTTTGGTTTTTCCCGTATGGCAAGGCTGTTTACCTTACTTTTGACGTAGGTTATTTTTTGTGGTTCGGGCTCTGGCTCTGGTTCTGGCTCTGGTTCTGGCTCTGGCTCGGGTTCAACCGAAGGCTTATCCTGTATATCAGGCGTGCTATCCAAAGCTGGGCTACTGCTATCTACCGTGCTGTCATCACTTGGGTTTTGTGTAATGGGCGGTGTTTCTATGCCATCGTTTGGTAAAGCTTCAGCCTTATTATTGCATGCACATATGCACGCCAATGAAAGTATTAATAAAGCAATAAGTAGTGTTTTTAAGTTCTTCATTTGTGTTATCCTTTTTGAGAAAATCTGTTTTTATGATAGCAAAAAGGATAGTAAAGGGCAAATAAAAGTGGTTAAAAACCGATTGGTAAATTTTACAAAAAATGCACGATAAGGCAAGCTTGCGCTTGCAGTTAATCGCACAAAAAGTCACGATAAGGCAAGCTTGCGCTTGTAATTAATCGCACAAAAAGTCACAATAACGCAAGCTTGAGCTTGCAGTTAATCGCACAAAAAGTGCGATTAACCGACCTATAGAAGGACTTTTTAACAAATTACGTCAAATTTTGCGTGCAAAAATGCTTGATCTTTTATTGTTTTATCATAATAACCGCTTGTAAAAAGATTTTAGTAGTGATACAATAATATAAAGGTGGATTATGGAAAATACAAACGTAAAACCAAAATTTAAGGTTGTTGCTGCGCTTATCGTTGACGGCAACAAGTTTTTAATCTGCAAGCGCCCGTACACTAAAGCGCGCGGCGGATTGTGGGAATTTGTCGGTGGCAAGGTTGAAAAGGGTGAAGCCTTAACTAAAGCGCTTATAAGAGAGTGCTATGAAGAGCTTAAAATTGAGATTGAGCCGCAAGGGCTTTTTTATAGCCTTACGCATAACTATGACGATATTGACATTGAACTTTATTTGTTTAAAGCAACAATCACGGGCGGAACGCTTACGTTAACCGAGCATATAGACGCAAGGTGGATTGGCATTGACGAGATAAAAGATTACGAATTTTGCCCGGCTGATTATGAAATTTTAGACAAAATTCAGCTTGATTTTACCGCCCTATAAAGGGCGTATAAATCCTTAAGGGGCTTGACAATTACTTGACATTAAGGGGTAAATATAATAGAATTATATTTAATTAACGGCCAAATTTAATATTTTGCCGCATATTTTAGGTGACTTATGAAAAACAATGAAGAAACAAAACAAACCGCACCTTCAAAAAGGGCAGCGTTTGGTGAAAGAATAAAAAAACGTTTTGCGGCAAAGCGCATTGCGCTTATGGCGATTTTCGTTGCGCTTGCGTTTGTTATAAGCATTTGGGATTTCCCATTATTCCCAGCATCGCCGGTTGCATTTTTAAAGTTTGACTTTGGCAACGTGTTTATATTATTAAGCTCGTTTATACTCGGTCCTGTTGAAGGCGTTATCGTTTGCGTTATTAAGGAAGTTTTGCGCATAATTATCGGTAGCACGGGCGGCGTTGGCGAAATTGCAAATATGATTACAACTTGTGCTTTTATTTTACTGCCTTCAATCATTTATCAATACCGCAAGGGTATAGTTACGGTTATAATTTCGCTAATTTGTGCGTGCGTAATAGGTACGATTGCCGCGCTTTTCACAAACCGCTTTATAACCTTCCCATTATATTTAAAGGGCGCCGCAGTTGACGTTTTTAACGATTGTTTCTGGCTGATTGCAGCATTTAATATCGTTAAAACCTTGATAATTTCTGCGGTAACTATGCTTTTATACAAGCGCTTATCTAACTTTTTAAAATCAATTAAGTTTTAATACGGCTAAAAATTATGCAATACGTATCAGATAGTTTAGAAAAAACATTGCAAATAGCAAGGGATTACGCAAAAACCTTAAAGCCAAACGACGTCGTCTTACTAAAAGGCGATATGGGCGCTGGCAAAACGGCTTTTGCAAAGGGCGTTGCCGTGGGGCTTGGTATTACCGACACGGTTTTAAGCCCAACCTATGCTTATATGAACGATTACGACGGGGTTTTATACCATTACGATTGCTACCGCTTATCGTGTGGGGAGCAAGCCGCCGCGCTTGGGCTTACCGACTATTTTTACGCAGGCGGCGTTTGCCTTATCGAGTGGCCGCAAAATATCCAGTCAGTTTTACCAAAGAACACAAAAACCGTCACCATTGAGGTTGTTGACGGCAAAAGGATAATCACTTTATGAACTACCTTGCAATAGACACCAGCGGCGATTACTTGACCGTGATTGCCGTAAACGGTGAAAAGACTTCAATCAATTATTTCCCCGCAACGGGCGTAAGACATTCCATTACATTAATGCCCCGCATAGAAGAAGCCTTAAACAGCGTATCCTTATCTGCTGACGGGCTTGATTTTGTGTGCGCGGCGGTTGGCCCGGGCTCGTTCACGGGCATACGTATAGGGGTTTCCACGGCCAAAGGCATTGCCGACGGGCTTAACAAAAAGGTGTTATCAATTACAACGCTTAAAGCAATAGCTTACGCAAAGCCGCACGGCAAGCGCCTAGCTTTAGTCAACGCCGGGCACGACCATTTTTATGCTGAAGGCTATAACGAAGACCAGGTTGATTTTGAAGCAAAGTATATCTCAAAGGAAGAAGTTTTAGAGCTTTCAAAAACCCACAAATTAATCGCTAACGGGCCTATAGACGGACTTTTATGTGAAGAAGTTGACGTTTCTAAAGGTTTAAACGCCGCAATAAGGGCAAGCCTTGATAAGATTTCTGACGACGTGAACACATTATCACCGTTTTACTTAAGACTATCTCAAGCAGAAGAAGGGCGCAAGTAATATGGGTATCAGAAAATGGAAAGAAAAAGACATTGAAGCCATTGTTGAGATTGAAAACCAAAGCTTTACTGACCCTTGGCAGGAAAGCTTGTTTAAGCCCCTTTTAAAGCCGCCGTACACGTCTATCGTGTTTGAAGAAGATAACGCCGTTTTAGGCTACGCGGTTTTATTTGACGGCGTTTACGATTGGGAGCTTATTAATATTGCAGTTTCCCCTACCCACAAAAAAAGGGGCGTTGGCAGGGCGCTTATGAAAGACTGTATAAACAGGGCTAAAAAAGCAAATGCTGATAGACTGCTTTTAGAAGTCCGCCCATCAAACGCCGCTGCAGTCGGGCTTTACAGGGCTTTTGGCTTTAAAGATGACGGCGTAAGAAAGGGTTATTACGCCGACGGGGAAGACGCACTTTTAATGTCACTAAACCTATCAACAGTCAGCATATAATAGATTGGATGGGTTTATGGTATAAAGGTTAATATCGCAGGGCTTGACACCGTGGTTTTAGGTGACGGCGTGCCCCTTGTTTTATTGCACGGCTACGGCTGTACAAATCAGATTTTTAATCTGCAGATTAATTACTTCAGCAGGTTTTTTAAGATTTACGCGCCAACCTTTAGCGGGTTTAACGCGCCGCTTGAAAAACCTTATTGTCTTGAAGACTATAAAAACGAATTACTTAATTTTTTAGAACAAATACCGGAAGATAAGGTATACGTTTTAGCCCATTCCTTTGGGGTAAGGGTTTTATTAAAGCTTATGCCTTACGGTAAAATACAAAAGATTGTTTTATCAGGCGGGGCAGGGCTTAAGCCAAAGCGCAAGATAACGTATTATCTTAAAATATGGGGCTATAAGTCGATTAAACGGCTTTTTGGGGAAAATTCAGCGCGTAAAATTTCAAATAAAACCTGCTTTAAGGGGTATAATGACTTACCCGAAAATAACAAGCAAAGCTTTATTAAAATTGTTAACGAGCATTTAGATTATCGCCTAAAACATATAAACGTGCCAACGCTTATTATACACGGCAAAAAAGACAATGAAACGCCGCCGTATATGGCAAGGCGCTTTAATAGTGGAATAAAAAACAGCCAGCTTGTTTTTTTAGACGGCGGACACTTTCTGTTTTTGGATAATCCCACGTCTTTTAATTTTATCGTCAAGGAATTTTTAATATAATGGATGGCTTTAAAGTTGCAACAATTAATCAATTAATAGACTTAAGCTTTATTATCTATGCGCTTGTCGTGTCGCTACTGAACACGGCGTTTGCGTCAGTCATGGTAAGAAAGTTTATGCAAATATTACAAAGCTCGGGCTATCGCGGGCGCGAGTACGCAAGGTGGACCTATCGGCGCGACAACGTGTATATCACGCGTTTAGCGATGGTAATAATGCTTTCTTCTTTTGCGTATTTGCTTTTTAACATTGCGTTTTCGTTTATCGATAAGGAATGGACCGCACAGCTTGGCTTTGTCTTTTACGTTTTGTTCGTACTGATTTACATAAAGTCAGATTTTAAGCGCAAGTCAAAGGCAAGGATAGTTTTCACAGGGAGACTAATAAGACTATTTGCAACGTTTTTAATACTGTACTTTTTATTGACCTTTGGCGTGATATTGCTCATGCAGGTTTTGGGCTTTTTCTTCAGGGAAAACGAATCGTTTTTGGTGGTAAGATTCTTTACCGTTTGCTTAACCCCAATGTCAATACCCGTCCTTGCACACTTTTCAAGCTTTTTAAACGCCCCCTTTGAAAAAAGGCACAACAAAAAGTACGTTGATAAATGCACCGCAACCTTATCGGATGCAAGAGACCTTATCAAAATCGGTATAACGGGCAGCTTTGCAAAGACTTCCGTAAAGGAAATTTTAAAAACAATCCTTTCAACAAAATACAAGGTTTTGGCAACGCCAAAGTCTTACAACACGCCAATGGGCATTTGCAAATGCGTAAACAGCTACGACGGCACGCAGGACGTTTTTATTTGCGAAATGGGTGCGCGTTACGTTGGTGACATTAAAGAAATCGTTAATATGGTTAAGCCCGACTGTGCAATTATCACGGGCGTTAGTAACCAACACCTTTCAACCTTTGGCTCAACCGACGCGATAGTCAGCACCAAGTATGAGCTTATCCAAGGCTTAAAGGAAGGCTCGTTTGCGGTATTTTCGGCAGACAACCATATTTCAAAGGGTATGTCTTACACTTGCCGGAAAGAAGGCAAGGTCACACCAATCCTTGCAGGCGTTCAGCAAAGTGACGACTACGGCGTTTACGCGACAGATATTGAAAGCGACAAAAACGGAAGCACGTTTACGCTCAATTTTGACGGTGAAGCCGTCAGCGTAACGACAAAGCTTATCGGCAGACACAACATAACAAATATCTGTCAGGCTGCGGCTGTGGCGTATAAACTTGGCATGCGTCCTGAAGAAATCGCGTTAGGCGTGTCGCTTGTCAAGGTGGTTTCACACCGTTTGGAAGTATCCGACAACGGCAGGGGTATGACCATAATTGACGACAGCTATAACTCAAACGTAGAAGGCACTATCGCCGCTTTAGACGTTTTTGCCACCTTTGAAGGCAGAAAAATTATCATTACCCCAGGCCTTGTTGAGCTTGGCAGAATGGAAGATTTAGAAAACTTCAGGTTTGGTCAGCGCCTTGCAAAGGTTGTTGATTACGCAATCCTTGTCGGTCAGCCAAACTGCTATAAAATACGTAACGGCATGCTTGAAGGCGGCTTCCCGCTTGAAAAAATCAAGATTGTCAAAGAACTGCCTGAAGCAATCAAGCACTTGACCGAAATTACAAAGGAAGGCGACGTCGTTCTGTTTGAAAATGATCTTCCTGACAAATTTGTTTAAACTTTTTTAAAAAGAAATCATATTATATCTTGTAAACGCCAGCACCAATCCTGCTGGCGTGATTTATAAGGTGAATATGAAAAACATTGCTGTAATCTTTGGTGGGGTTTCGCCCGAGCACGACGTGTCAATTATCACGGGGCTTATCGTACTGAATAGTCTTGATAAAACTAAATTTAGCCCAATACCCCTTTACGTCACGCGTGAAGGTGTGTGGTACACGGGGGAAGCTTTAACAAAGCTTTCCTTTTATAAAGCCCCAAATTATAAAAAGCTAACGCGCGTTAATATGTGCGCGGGCGACAATTATTTATATAAATTTAAGGGTAATAAAAGGCTTGTATCGTTGGCTTGTGCAATCAACTGTATGCACGGCGGAAATGGCGAAAACGGTACTATAGGCGGACTTTTTGACCTTTGTAACGTCCCGTTTGTAGGCACTTCGTTGTATAGCGGTAGTATGGCGATGGATAAATGCTTAACAAAGCTTTCGCTAATAGGCTTGGGCGTTGAAACTGTTTTTGGAACACAAATTTTAAGGGATGATTTTTATAAGTCACCGCAAAAAAGTATTGAAAAGGTTATGGCTGAACTTAACTTGCCGCTTATCGTTAAGCCTGCGCGCACGGGCTCAAGCATAGGGATAAAGGTTGCTTACGATATAAAGGGCTTGGAGCTTGCAATAAAAAACGCCTTCAGATTTGACGATAAAATCCTTATTGAAAGCTATATTGACGGCGCGAAGGAAATAAACTGCGCCGCATATAAAACAAAAAAGGGCGTTTTTGCTTCCGAGTGCGAAATGCCGTCAACAAGTAACGATATTTTAACCTTTGAAGACAAGTATTTAGGCAGTAAAACAGGCGGCGCAAAAAGGGAGTTCCCTGCAAAAATAGATAAAAAATTAAGTGATAAAATCAAAGAAATCACGTTAAAGGTTTATACGGCGTTTGAGTTTTCTTCGGTCGTGCGTATCGACTATTTAGTTAAAAATGACAAGATATATTTAAACGAAATTAACGCAGTTCCAGGCTCGTTTGCGTATTACCTTTTCTGTAACAAAATTAGTGAGTTAACCGACCTATTGACCGACTTAATTGAAAAATCCATTGCAGATTACCTGTCAAAAAGGAGCAATATTTTGGCGTTTGAAAGCTCCATTTTGTCATTTGACGGGCTATCGCTTAAAAAGTAGTGCTAAAGATTTTACAAAGCAAAAAAATTGTGTTATACTTTAATTGTAACAAGCCGGCTGTGCGGTTGCGGGGGGAGATATCCCAACGAGGAAAGTCCGAGCTCCATACAGCAGAATGACGGATAACGTCCGCCGAGGGTGACCTTAGGGAAAGTGCAACAGAAAATAACCGCCCTTTTTGGGTAAGGATGAAAAGGCGAGGTAAGAGCTCACCGGGGGTAAGGTAACTTACCCCGTCAGTGTAAACCCCATTCGGAGCAAGATAGGAAGCCGCCAGTATTTAGCTGCTCGCTAAGGCGGTTTCGCAAAACGTCGCTTGAGCGTGGCGGTAACGTCACGCCTAGATAGATAACCGCACCAGACAGAACTCGGCTTACAGGCCGACTTGTTATACCAATAGCCCTTAACAGGTGTTAAGGGTTTTTATTTTTGCCAAATTTTGCAAGTATCAAATCCCAACGAAAAAACTTGATTGATTGTATAAACTGCGTAAAGTTAAGTTTTTATTTTTAGTCATTACACGCGTAAAAAAGCAATTACCAAAAATTGTTTGCCCTAACTTGCGCGCTGCGCTTGACACATACGCGCATAAAATGATAAAATAAACTTACAAAATCAATAATTATTCGTTTAAATAGACAAAAAAAGGAGACGTTATGAGCAAAAAATTATTAATCATTATTCTTGCTTCAGTCATTGGTGTGGCATCAATCGTAACGCCTATAGCGGTGGTTCTTTCCAAAAAGAACAACCAAGGTGCCGGCAATAGCGGTGGCGGCACAAGTGTATCAAGCCCAATAGATTCGACTTCCGGCCCATCATCTTCAAGTGATCCCACAACTGTTGAAGAAGCCGACAGAAGCAAATACAGCCTTTTAAAAATCGTGCTTGGCTACGCGCAAATACCAACGTATGACTTTATCGTTGGTGTTGGTGACCCTGAAAGCGATTACAGCAAGGCCGTTGATAAGATTTTTGAAGGCTATACAATCGGCGATATTTATACCCAGGTTATAGACCTTGCCGTTGATATGCTTGAAGAAAGCGAGCAAATCGGTAGTTTAGGCGTTGACATTAACGCGCTTATTGGCGATTTGAATTATTACTACGGCACGGACGGTAACTGGTACACAAGGTCATCAAACAAAAAGACCAATGAGCTTTTAAACCAGGTTTTAAGCTATAAAATTGACGGCACGGGTCAGCTTAATTTAGACCTTGCTGTTTACGGCAATAAAACGATAGCTTACATATTCTTTGATTACACGGGCGAAAGCAGCGGCACGATGGATATCGACGCGATTATCGGTATGCTTATGCAGGCTTCACCGATTATGGACAGCCTGCTTAACGTTACGCTTAATCAGCTTGTAACCTTGATTGACGGAACTTCAAGCGAGCGTATTCAGGTTTTACACGACGTGTTTGCCGACCTTAGGATTAAAGATATTCTGGACTTAACGGGCATTGACCTTAGTCAAAACAAGCTTTTAAGTGCAACCGCAACCGTAACCTTTAACCAGATTTTAAAACTGTCAACGGGTGACGTTGAAGCGCTTAAAACGTTTATCAGCACAACCTATCAGGGGCTGACCATTGCCGACAGTCTTGGTATCAACCCAAGCCACCCTGCTTATATTGCTGCCTTGCACGGGCTCAGCTTTAGTGAATTTGTCGTTTCTGCAATCAACGGCGAAGTAAAGCAATTTATTTTAGCCCAAGCAGGCGACCTTAAGCTGAAGCGCTTGTTTAATTCCTTTGCGGCGCTTGCCGGTTGGGAAAACGATTACACCACTTATCTGCAGGAAAACAAGGAATTCTTTGATTATACGCTTGAAGATTTTGACACGCTTTTATCACAGTTTGACCTTGAAAAGTATGTGATTCGCGGTGTAAATAACAGCGTTATAGGCTTTGATATTGAGTTATTGACAACAGATTATGAAGAAGAGTTTGCACTTTTGAAGGGCGCGTATGAAGGCTTCACGCAAATCAATAGCCAAAAAATCGACCAAGTTTTAGTTGAAATCACGGGCAAAACCCTTGATGAGCTTGAAGTAAAGCTTGACTTCTACGTTGATTTGTACACTAGAACCCAATCTGTCGTTAAAGCGGCAGGGGCTTTGATTGATGATATTTACGATAGCAATAAGGAATTTATTGACAAGGCTTTAGCGGCGTTTGACCAAACCTACGAAAGCATCAAGACAAAGATTCAGCCTTACGTTGAAGCCGCTATTGAGTTTTACAAAAACTCGGGCGACGTCAGGGCAACGATAGATGATCTTATCGATAATATTTTAGGCGAGCTTGGCTTGAACGTTGATATGACGGTAAAGGATATTTTTGAATACGTAGTACTTGCCGAGCTTGTTGATATGATACCTGAAGGCGAATTAGTCAACTTTGAATCAATTTTGGGTGACACCCTTGTTATCACCAAGGAAGACGTTTATTATCTTTATGAGTATAAGTTTGGTTTAGTGCCAAACCCTGACGCCTTTGACGCACTATTAAAAGATTTGTTTGGCGAATTTAAGCTTGGCTCACTTTTAGATTTTGCCCTGTCTTATCTGCCGACGGACAGCCAACCGGAAAGTATCCCTGCTGCGTAAATTGCAGTTTATTTAGAGCTAAAAATCAACGGGCTGCTGCATAATTTTAGCAGCAGCCCGGTTTTATATTAAAACAGGCAAAAAACGGCCTATAAGCCCGTTATCGGGTAAATTTTAGTAAAAAAGGTGTAATTATGGACGCAAAAAACCTTAAAATTGCATACGTTGGCGGCGGCTCACGCGCGTGGGCACACAGACTTATGACTGACCTTGCTAAAGAGCCTTGTTTATCGGGCGTTGTTAAGCTTTATGATATCGATAAAGAAGCCGCTTTAGTCAACCAAACGATTGGCAATAATTTAAGCCAAAGGGAAGATATCGTGGGCAAGTGGCAATATACCGTTTGCGACGATATCGAAGACGCTTTAACGGGTGCAGACTTTGTTATCCTTTCAATTCTGCCCGCAACCTTTGATGAAATGCAAAGCGACGTTCACACCCCTGAAGAATTCGGCATTTACCAATCGGTTGGCGACACAACGGGCCCGGGCGGTATTGTAAGGGCTTTAAGGGTTGTGCCTATGTATGAGCATTTTGCCAAAAAGATAGAAAAATGCTGCCCCGATGCGTGGGTTATAAATTACACCAACCCAATGGCGGTATGCGTCAGAACCTTGTATAGGGTGTTCCCAGCGATTAAGGCTTACGGGTGCTGTCACGAGGTTTTCCATACCCAAGACCTTCTTGCCGAAGTTATTGAACGCGACAAAAGCCAGATTTACACAAACGTTATAGGTGTAAACCACTTTACCTTTATCACACAAGCCACTTGTGACGGCTATGATATCTTGCCCGCGTATAAGCGCTTTGTCGAAAAGAATTATATTTCCGGTTATCAGCGCAAGGGTAACGAGCCTTTCCCCGAAAGTTATTTTGGAAGTTTAAACAAGGTTAAGTTTGACCTGTTCAGGCGCTTTGGCATAATTGCGGCGGCGGGGGACAGGCACTTGGCGGAATTCTGCCCTAAAAATTGGTACTTAAAGTCTGAAGCGCATGCAAACAGCTGGGGCTTTAACTTAACACCCGTCAGCTATCGCAAGGACGACCTTTTAAAGCGTAAGCAAAAATGTCAGGACCTTTTATCGGGTAGAATACCGTTTGACCTTTCCGAAACGGGCGAAGAAGGTGTTAAACAAATCAAGACGCTTGTTTTGGGCGGCGAAATGGTTACAAACGTGAACCTGCCAAACAACGGTCAGATTGACGGCATTAAGCAAGGCCTTATTGTTGAGAGCAACGTTAAAATCACTAAAAACAATATGCAGCCTGTATATGCTGGCGTGATACCTGCAAGCATTAAACCGCATATAGAAAAGGCACTTTCTATGCAGGAGCTTGTCGTTGAAGCCGCCTTATCAGGTGATTATGAGCTTGCCTTTATCGCTTTTTGTAACGATAACTTAAACGATTTATCCTTGCAGGACAGTCGCAAGCTTTTTGATAAAATGCTATATAACACAAGGGCATATCTGCCACATTATGATGACTATATTGCAAAACGCCGCTTACCTTAAGCGGCGTTTTTTATATTAATGAATAATGTCCGTGCGTATGCGCGGCGTGAATAATTAATAGTTATGGTCCGTTTTGCTTGATTAACTCGCAAAGCTTGATTAATTTTAAAAGATAAATTGAAAGTTTATAAAAACCAAAAGTGGGGCTATAAGCCTGTTATTGATGCTTTTTTATATATTATAGACCAACTCAACCAAGCGTTGAGTTGCTTTTTTAATAAAATTATTGCAATGCGTGTATGCGTATGCTATAATAAAGTTGCAAAAATCAATTTAAGGGGGGGATTTTATGAAAAAACTAAATCAATTTTTAGCTTTAAGTAACGTAAAGGTTTGTATTAGCTGCGGGCAGACCTTGCTTTCCGTAATACCGCCGATAATACATAGTACAAATAACATACAGGGAGAATGATTATGGAATCAGATAAAAAGAAATCAGTTTTTTTAAAGTGTACTGCGTGCATTTTTTTGGTTTTATTCGTAATTGGTGTTACAACTTATACAAATTTTAAGCATAACAAGCAACAAATTACGCAAGCACAAGGTGCTACGTTTGTTGGAAAATTAACAAATATTATTGATGAGCACTTTGATACTTTTTTTGCTTTATCAGGGGAAGAGCCTTTAGTACTGGGACCACATGATCATCCTATGCTAAAGGCGAAAGAATTACTTTTATCTAACTTTTTAAATGAAGAAGATAAAAAAATTTTTCAAAAGCACGTTGATAAGGTGGGGACCGGACACACGTACGTTGCTTTTTTAGGCGTTAAGGACGGTAAAGAAATAATGTATCTTGTCGTTAATAGTTCCTCGAAATCAGGTGGGTTTACTTTTGAAAGTAATCTACCATTTACGTACGATAGCGTTATTAAGGAATTTGAGCGTTTAAGCGGGACGGAGCTAACACAAGAATTTTTAACTGACTGCACGCGGAATAAAGTACTTGATCAGCCAAACGGTATATTATTCCATTTAGTGCCGAACGCTGATAAAACTGCATACATCTTTGTATTCTGGGCGAATATAAACGGTCAAATTTATATTACCAGTCCCGACTTAATTAAAGCCGGCGTTTTGTATTAGGGGGTGACAGTATGAAAAACTTAAACGCTAATACTGGTAACGCAAAGAAGTACCTTATAAGCCTGTTAACGCTTTTATTAATTCTTGTCGTAATGTTATCATTTGTAGGTTGCAAGGACAAGAAAGCGCAGATTGATTTAGGCCCTGCAAGAGATTGTTCAAAAAGCATGGATATCATCAGCAGCAATTTTGATACGTTTTTTGCCTTTTCAGGGGGCTCGGGGAGTAGGCATAGCAAAGAAAATGCATACCGTATTTGGTCGTCCAGCTTATTAAGTAAAGAAGACGTGAAAACCCTTCAAAAAGCATTAAATCACGGAACAGAAAAAGGACAGAGGTCTGCAATTCGTGATGAAATGCAATTATATTTAGGGACAAAAGACGGTGTTGATTATATCTACATTGATAGATATAACCATTCATTAGAACAGCCTTTAGTTTTCAAAAGCAATTTACCCTATAGCTTTGCAAGTATTATTGAAGAATTTGAGCGCTTAAGCGGTAAAGATTTAACGCAAGAGTTTTTAAATGATTGCAACGTAAATCAAGCTATCGGAGAGCCGGGCGGAATATTTATTAATTTGCGTTTTAATCAGGGGAATATGAAAGCTGTTGAATTTTATTGGGCTATTATTGACGGGCAGTTTTACGTTGTGTGCCCAGCACTTGATGAATTACAGGCTGAAAACAACGCGTAATGAATAAGAACAAAAGGCTTTGCGGTTGCAAAGCCTTTTTTGTTAGTGAATAATGAATAGTGAATAGTGAATAATTGCGGTCAGTTGGTAGTTTGCACCCGCAAGCAATCAAACCTTATATAAATTAAAAAAGTGGCTCTATAGGTCGATTAACGGCACTTTTTATTATACTAAACCCCAACTCAACCAAGCGTTGAGTTGCTTTTTTAATAAAACTATTGCAATGCGTGTATGCGTATGCTATAATAACGCTACAAAAATCAATTTAAGGGGGATTTTTATGAAAAAACTTACAAAGCGCATTATTGTTCTATTTGTTTGCATGACTTTAATTTTCATGCAGCAAACTACACTTTTAGCCTTTGCGGATGAGCAAAATGAAACATTTAATGACGTTGTCGTATCAAAGCTTGGCACAGATGAATATACTGTTGAAGTTTTATACGGCTTTTCAGGGCAAGCAACACACCTTTTAGCTGAAGGCGAAAACTGTTACTTAATTTTTGATACAGCAAGACAAAAATTCACGGAATACAGCAAAAACGGCAACTCACCCTTTTACGGCTTACCACAAGCAAGCGTAAAGATTTATTTAGCACCTACATATAATTATTACGTATTAAATGACGTTTATTATGAGCTACCCTATTCAAAAGTTCTTGATATGACGCAAATAAGTCAATTACGGGAAGTGGAATCTGAATATAGGGTTTTACTTAACACGCGTGATACTCAACAGACTCAAACCAGGTCATCAGGTGAAATTTTAGATACGGCAGTCTTTATTGATAACGAATTTTATTTCCGTAACATGAGAAATAACATAGGTAGTAATACTAATGAATTATATCCAAATTCGTGCGGCTATGTTGCATTTGAAATGGTTTTATCATACTTTGACACATTCTATAATGACAACTGTATTTATGAATCTTATGATGTTACTGTCGAAGCTAATTTTGACACATTCGATGATATAAATTTAGAAGACTACGTTGAATCACCTGGAATAGATGATGATTTTCATGGTATTTTAATTGAATACGCTCATACAATAGATTTTGTGCCAAGTAATAGCAATTTATTAACAATGGCAAGTATTTGCCATTTAATTGAGAATTACTTTGAAGTGTTTGTGAGTGATGCGGGACTTGATATAACATTAACAAGGCTGTTTACTGATGAAGAAGCGTTTTGTAAAAACGCAATAGATTCAAATTTACCAATTATAGCGGGCTTTTTTCCTGATGGCTTTTGGGAAATTGGTCATTTTGTTGTAGGTTATGGTTATCAAGACGATGGACTTATTGCACATAATGGTTATAAATATCCGTATAGGGATTCAATTGATGTATTTGCTTGGGACAGTATAATAGATGCTATTTACTTTAACATAACGAGTTCCCATATTTGTTCCAATAATTATATATGGTACGCTGAAGGTTGTAGTGGTTCTATTTGTCCTTGTGGTCAATATACATGCAATCATCGAGGGGATGATATATTGGAATATAATACGACACATCATAAATACAGATGTGAAGCTTGTAACGTTATTAAAGTGACTGAACAACATATATATGTAGCTGATGGTTGTCTTGATATTTGCATTGTTTGTGGATATACAAATATTGAAACCGACAATCATACATTTGTTGCGAATGAAATAGGTTTGAATATTTGTACTATTTGCGGTTATGAAGATATTGCAAATCATAATCATACCATAACTTACGTATCCAATAATGACCGCAGGACACATAATAAGGTCTGTGTTTGTGGTTACGTGGAAAGACAGGCCTGCGTCGCAATGACATTTGTCGGAAGTAACATAAAGGTTTGTATTAGCTGCGGGCAGACGTTGCTTTCCGTAATACCGCCGATAATACATAGTACAAATAGCACACAAGGAGGATAATTATGGAATTTAAAAGTGAAAAAACAACACCGCTATTAAAGTTGTTTTGCTTAGTAATCGCATTCACTTTAGTTATTTTTATGACTGGCCGTGAAAAAGCTTACGGCTATATGGTTACAGGTAAAACCCCCGCGGTTATTGATACATATTTTGATACTTTTTTTGCTTATTCAGGCGTGAATGTAGACAGAAATGTAATTGTTTTGATTGACGCTAACGAGATATTGGCATCAGACCTGTTAAGCGATGCAGACAAGGCTATTTTTGAAAAAGAACATAAAGCAAAGCAAAAGAGTACCAAAAGAAGCAACGGCCCCCTTGAATACGAAATCTTTTTAGGCGTTAAGGACGGTAAGGATATAGTATATATACAATCGGCTAACATCAATTCCGGACTTAAGCTTGTGTATGAAAGCAATCTCCCATTTACGTTTGATAGCGTTATTAAGGAATTTGAACGCTTAAGTGGCACAACGCTCACGCAGGAATTTTTACAAGATTGTGAAAGACATCTGGTACTTAATCAACCGGGTGGTATTACTGTTTATTTAGTACCCAATGCCGAAAAAACAAAATACAATTTGGTTTTTTGGTCGCTGATTAACAATCAAATTTATATTACTAGCCCTGAATATATTAAAGCAGGCGTTTTGTATTAAGGGGGTGCTGATATGAAAAAAACAATTAATAACAATTTATTAAAGATAATAGCTGTGCTTGTAGCCACCGTATCACTTATCGGTATTACCGGCTGTGGTTTAGGCAAGGAACGTGACTGCGCTAAAAGTACGGATATTATTGAAAATAATTTTGATACTTTTTTTGCATTTTCAGGCAGTTCGAATACAGAAAACAGCAAGATTGAAGCTCAAGAAATCTGGCTTTCGCGTTTATTGTGCGAGGAAGACGAGCTTATATTAAAGAAAACTATCGGGTATGATCGTAACAAATTTAGGAATTGGAAAATTGCTCAGCAACACTTCCAGATTTATTTAGGCACAAAAGATGGCTTTGACTACGTTTACATTGATAGATACAATAACGCTTTAAAAGAGCCGTTAGTGTTCAAAAGCAATTTATCTTATAGCTTTGCAAGCATAATTGAAGAATTTGAGCGTTTAAGTGGCAAAGAAATAACGCAAGAGTTTTTAAAGGATTGCAACGTTAACCCAACGACTGGTGAGCCTGGCGGTATATTTTTAGACCTTACGTTCAATAAACATGGTTATGCTTTGGCAGTTGAATATTATTGGGCTATAATAGACGGGCAATTTTACGTTGTGTGCCCAGCACTTGATGAATTACAGGCTGAAAACAACGCGTAATTAATAATAACAAAAGGCTTTGCGGTTGCAAAGCCTTTTTAAATTTAATAAAAGGTTTTGGCTACTGCCAAAACCAGACCACAATTCTTCATTCTTCATTCTTAATTAAAAAAAGCCCCCGATAAAAAGGGTGCTTTTTTGCCGTTAACCGGCTTATAGATAGGTTTTTAAGCGTTCTTCAAAGGATTCTTCAAGCGATAAAAGCTCCTTTGCGTAATCTATAATTTCGCCACTTATCTTATCTTGTCCGCGGGATATAAGCTGGCGCAGCTCGGTTATACCCATAACCGTGCCTTTAATCATCATATCTGCTATGTGCGACGTGGAGTCATCCGTTAAGGTGTTCATTTTTACCGAAGTAAAAAGCATTGCCTTTTTCATCACGTTAACGTCTTTAGCTTCAATATTGTTATCGCGCATAAAGCTTGATAGCTTGCCGATAAATTTATCATAGCCGTCGTACTGAAGATTAAGCTCGTCCCGCATTTTTTGATCTGTAACTTCGGGCAGTACGTTGGAAATTGACTGAAGCGCAATGTGCGCGTTTTTATAGACGTTATTTATAGTTTCGTTATTCAATTTGATATCGTGCATAAAATTACCCCCCATTTATAAATAATGTGTCAAAAACAATTGAATTTATGCATAAATTGTTTGACATAACCTTTATTTTTTGATATATTATTTGCGAACCGCGCGAAACGGGCTATTTAAGTCTGCCATTTTTAGGTAGCGCCTAAGTTGAATTTCGGCGAGATTGGACAGGGAGGTAACATTAATGTACGCAATTATCGAAAACGGTAGCAAACAATATCGTGTAACTGAAGGTGACGTTATCAAATTCGAAAAGCTCCACGGCGAAGTAGGCGATAAGGTTGAATTCAACGTATTGTTAGTTTCAGACGAAAACGGTATCAAGGTTGGCGAAGAAGTTAAATCTTTCAAAGCTCACGGCGAAGTTTTAGCACAAGATAAATTCAGAAAAATTATCGTGTTCAAATACAAAGCTAAAAAGCAAATCAGAAAGAGACAAGGTCACAGACAACCATTCACGGCTGTAAAGATTGAATCTATTTCAGCTAACTAATTTTTTAAAAAGGAGGATTTAATATGTTTTTATTCAGATTATTTGCTCATAAAAAAGGTGTTGGTTCTTCAAAGAACGGTCGTGATAGTGCTGCTCAACGTTTAGGTATTAAACGTGCAGACGGTCAATTTGTTCTTGCAGGCAACATTTTAGTACGTCAACGTGGTACGAAATTCCACCCGGGCAAAAACGTTGGTATCGGTAAAGACGATACGTTATTTGCTTTAGCTGACGGCGTTGTTAGATTCCAAAGATTGGGCAAAGACAAAAAACAAGTAAGCATTGAAATTAAAGAAAATTAACTTGCAATAAAACCGCCGATAAGTCAATTATCGGCGGTTTTTGATTACTTTAAGGCTAAAAAAGTAGAGACTTAAAAGGTTTAACAATGATTAAGTTTGATAGCACCTATTTGAATTTTAAAGACACGCTTTTTTGTGGGCAGGTTTTCAGGTTTAAGCCGTATAAAAACGGGTTTATGGTTTTTACGCTTGATAAGGCGGCGTATTGCTATAACGAAGGCAATACCGCAATAATTGAAAGCGACGACGATAACTATTTTCATAATTATTTTGATTTATCGCGCGATTACGCCCAGATTATTGATAGCATTAACGCTTGCAATAATGAAAAGGTTATGCTTTCGGCAAACACCTATAAGGGGATACGTATTTTAAAGCAGGACAAAATAGAAGCGCTTTTATCATTTATCGTGTCGCAAAACAACAATATACCGCGTATTAAAAGTATTATTGAAAAGCTCTCTTCAACCTTTGGCGAGAAAAAGCGCTTTTTAGGTGAAGATTATTTTGCTTTTCCTACTCTACAAGCTTTAGCAGGGGCAAGCTATGAAGACCTAAAGGCTTGCGGGCTTGGTTACCGCGCGGAATACATAAAAGAAACCGCCCAAAAGCTTTTATTGGGTGAGCTTTTGCTTGACGATATGGATAAGCTTTCCACAACGGAACTTAAAAAGAGCCTTTTAAAAATCAAAGGTATCGGTGATAAGGTTGCAAACTGCGTCACGCTTTTCGGGTTCGGCAGGGGCGATAGCTTCCCCGTTGATACCTGGATAGAAAAAATCTATCGTGAAGACTTTAACGGCACGCTTACAGACCGCACCAAAATATCAAACTATCTTGTTGATTTATTTAAAGAAAACGCAGGCTTTGTGCAGCAGTATATGTTTTATGCCAAGCGCGAAGGCTTGCTATAAAAACCTGCCTATAAGCCGATTATCGCTATAAAATTTTAAATAAAAGGAGTTTGAAGCAAATCAGCATACGCAATGATTAGCTAAATGCCGCCCTTGTGTAAAGGGAGGTGGCACGGCTGTGCCGTGACGGAGGGATTGTTATGGAAAGAAAGCATAACAAGGATATTGTGCCAACTGCAAAAATGTTACGCAAGAATATGACCAAAGAAGAAAAGCATCTTTGGTATGATTTTTTGCGCACGTATCCTGTGAGATTTTCTCGTCAAAAAGTCCTTGGTAGGTATATTGCGGATTTTTACTGTGCAAAGGCAAAGCTAATAATAGAGCTTGATGGCTCTGGTCATTACACGGATGAAAAAAGACAATACGATGAAGAAAGAACAGCCTTTCTTGAAAAATACGGCTTGACGGTTATCAGAATACCAAATACGGAAATACATAAAAATTTCAGGGGTGTTTGCGAATATATTGATTATTTTGTGGCACAATCCTTCAGTCAGCTGCGCTGACAGCTCCCTTTACACAAGGGAGCCTTTTTAGATGTTTTTTTGTGTAATATTTTAATAGTACAATCCTTCAGTCAGCTTCGCTGACAGCTCCCTTTACAGAAGGGAGCCTTTTTTATGCCAAGCGCGAAGGTTTGCTATAAAAACCTGCCTATAAGCCGATTATCCCTATAAAATAAACAAAAAACCCACCAGTTATGGTGGGTTTTTATATTAGTCGTTTACGCAGGCTGTAAGATTATCTTTAAGCGCAGCGTCTAAATGCTTTAATGTGAACACGTTTGTTGCTGCGTTAGTAAAGATATGCACCTTATAGCTAAAAATACCGCTTTTCTTACGCATAGGCGTTGTGACGTCTTCAAGTGAAATTACATTGCGCTTTTGTATAACAACGCACTTTTTGGTAAAGCCGCCGCCGTAAAGGGTTACTGCGCCGTCACCGATTGAAAGACCGCTGTTTCTGTATTCCAAGCCACCTTTGATAAGGATAAGGCAGGTTATTGCAAAAAGCAGGGCTAAAGCGCAGACAACAAAAATAATAATAGCTTCTTTAGGAACACTTAAATTGAATAGAAGCCACGCGCACGCGCCCGAAGCAATAATAAGTGGAACAAGCGTAAATAATAGCGTCCAGGAAACGAACGGGAAGTATTTTTTAGCCTTATGCTGTGGGGCTTGTGGCACAAACTCGGGCAAGATTTTTGCTAAAAAGTCGTTAACCTGTGATTTTTTACACAGCGGTATAAGCGCACCCGGCAGAGTGCCGTTTGACTTGTTGTCGTCAGAGCTTTCAACGTAGCCAACAACTTCAACGTTGATAGACGCAAGCCCAAACAGGCGTTGGAGCAGTGATTGTCTTATAATCACGGCTTTGATTTTAGAAAGCTCAAAGTTATTGGTGCTGCGTGAGAAAAAACCGTAAGAAACTTCAAGCCCGCTTTCCGTGCGATGCAATCTGAAATCGTAATACTTAAACAGGTAGTCGATAAAAGATATAAAAAAGGTAAAAAGCAAAATAATCAGTGCAAAAATAAGGCTGAATATTAAAATTTCAAGCACAAACTCAAGCGAAACGTATTTGCTTACGATAAATGCAGGCAGTTGTGATAAAAGCGCGATAGTGCCCGCGACAAGCGCAACGCTTACTGCAAAAATCAATAGGGCGGTGAGTGTGTGGATTAAGGAATACACAAGCTTAAGCTTTGACGTGAACTTATATAAATTTTCCTTATTGGATTTAGTCCTTGGTGCTTCCGATGGCTGTGAAGAAAAAGCATCGTGCTTGCCTTGCTGGTAGGCGGCAATTTCGGCTTTAAGCTTATCAACGACGTCAACGCGTTCCCAAATGGTGATTTCAGCCGTTGTCGCCGTGTTGGTTGAGCCGCTGTCAATGGTTAAAATCGCAACCTGAAAGAACTTGTGCAAAATGTTTTGCTTTTTGTTGATTGCGTGTATTTTGGAATACTCTAAAATGGTTTCCTTTCTGAAAAGCACACCACGCCTGCAACGGATTTCCTTTTCCTTAAGCTCGTAATAAGAAAGCTTGACGTAAAGGATATTATAGACGGTTTTTATAACATACGCAGCTAAAAACAAGCCTACGTAAACCCAAGGCTTAAAGACGACGTTTTCAGCCTGTGCATTGGCGGCAATACTCAAAAAAATCAAGCCAATGATTATAGCGTCAACCAAAAGATGATAATATACGTGACCTTTATAGAACTTCTTCATTGGATTTTTCCTTTACGCGGGTAATAAGGTATTCTTCTATTGCGGAAACCATTTGTTTAGCGTTAGCTTTTTCGATAGCGGGTAGCGTAAAGTTTGAGCCTGCCGTTGAAAAAATAATGCCAGATAGGCCAAAAAGCATCATTAAAGGCCCTTCAACGATATGAAGATCCTGTATCTGACACACGGGGATTGTTATCCTGTGCTTGAAGATAACGCCGTAATTGATTACAACGTGCTTTTCATTAAAGCCGTAGCTATAGAAGTGGTATTTAATGAAAGGGAATATAATCAATAATAAAAGCAGTATGCCGCTTGGTATTGCAACGGGCAATAAAACTGCTTTTAGGGTTTGCTTATCAATGCTCAAAAAGAATATGACAAGGGCAATAACGGCAATTAATACAACGAATAAATTAACCGAAAGCCAGTATCCTTTTGCACGCTTATCAAGCTTGTTCAAATTCATAATTCACCTACGTAAATAATAAATACTATATGCATAATAATAGCACAAGCGGCACACCTTGTCAATGCTAATGGATAAAATAAAAAGGTATCACATAACTTTCGCCCTATCTTCACAAAATAGCAAAAACAGGCGATAATCGACCTATAGACGGCTTTTTTAATGAAAAAACAAATATGAAAAGACGTAAAAACGTATAAAAAGGCACGAAAAAACGGCTGACCTTAAGTCAGCCGTAAAATCCAAAAAGCCGTGCATTCCTTTTTGACAGTTCATACCGAAGCGATAACGCAACAGGTAGCTCCATTAAAGCAACCTTATGGCACACGGTAAGTATTGTTTAGTGCTGCTATATCCCTATCCTGACACGGTTCGCAAACCACCGTTGCACAAGACCTTAACATCAACACCCCTTATCGCGCCCGGCCAACCATACGAAAAGCCTGGAAGGACCTTCAGCCCTGCTATAGCGGATTGCAGGTTAAGGGCACCGCTAGCTCCCCACCTAGCACGGTATTACTTATTTTATACCAAAGCGGCAAAAAAATCAACTGTTTTAACCCCAAATTGCTTTACAATAAATTTATTATTTGCTAAAATATGTTGGTAAAAGTAATTATATTTACTTTTATGTACAATTTTTTTTGCGTTTATCGGAAACACGTCCTAATTTAAAGCGCTTTTTAGCGAGTGGTTATGGTGAAAGTCCACAAGGTCAGCAATTTTAGGGTATCCTTCCGTCAGCAAGCCGCTAAAGGCGTGGCGCGTATATCGTGCGGGCGAAATAGGTGGCCGTTATAGTTTAAGTTAACTTGTTTTGAGCGCGCAAAGGTGACCTTTGCGAATTAGAGTGGTACCGCGGTTTTTAATCGTCTCTTATATAGGGGCGGTTTTTTTATTGCCCTTTGTTCCATCGCTTATTATTATTTGTTAAAAATGACACCGAAAATTAATTAGGAGTGTACTTTATGTATAAAAAAGTTGATACCAAATTAGACTTTTTACAAAGAGAAAAGGAAGTCATCAAGTTTTGGGAAGATAATAAGATCTTCGAGCAATCACTTGAACAGACCAAGGGCGGCGGAGAGTTCTGCTTTTACGACGGCCCACCAACAGCCAACGGCAAGCCCCATATCGGCCACGTTTTAACGCGCGTAATGAAGGATATTATCCCGCGCTATAAAACCATGAAAGGCATGCACGTTTTAAGGAAGGCAGGCTGGGATACGCACGGGCTACCCGTTGAGCTTGAAATTGAAAAGAAATTAGGCCTTGACGGCAAGCAGGATATCGAAAAATACGGTATCGAGCCGTTTATCGAAGAATGTAAAAAATCCGTTTGGAAGTATTCAAACGAATGGAAGCTAATGAGTGAGCGTATCGGTTACTGGGTTGATATGGAAAACCCATACGTTACCTATCACGATAACTACATTGAATCGGTTTGGTGGTCTTTAAAGGAAATCCACAAAAAGGGCTTATTATACAAAGGTCACAAAATCGTACCTTACTGCCCACGCTGCGGTACGGCGCTTGCTTCGCACGAGGTTGCACAGGGCTATAAGGACGTAAAGGAAAAATCCGTTTACGCTAAATTCAAGCTTAAAAACGAAGATAAGTATTTTATCGCTTGGACGACAACGCCTTGGACGCTTCCGTCCAACGTTGCGCTCTGTATGAACGCCAACGAAGACTACGCCGAAATCGTTACGCCTGACGGCACGCACTATATTTTGGCAGACGCGCTCGTTTCAAAGCTCTTTGAAGAATACGAAAAGGTAAGCGTTAAAAAGGGTAGCGAGTACGAATACGTTGAATACTTGCCACTTTTCGACTGCGCGCAAGGAACTTTCAGGGAAAAGGCTTACTTTGTAACCAACGACGATTACGTAACCTTAAGCGACGGTACGGGTATCGTTCACATTGCGCCTGCATTTGGTGTTGACGACGGCAGGGTTGGTACAAATTATAATTTGCCGTTCGTTCAAATGGTTGACGACCGCGGTAAAATGAAGGAAGAAGTCACGGTCGTTGCAGGTATGTTCTGCAAGGATGCGGACAAGGTCATTATCAAAGACCTTAAGGAAAGGGGACTGCTGTTCAAGGAAGAAATGTTTGAACACTCCTATCCGTTCTGCTGGCGTTGTAACACGCCGCTTTTATACTATGCGCGCTCAAGCTGGTTCGTTAAAACGACGGCTGTTAAAGAAAAGCTTATCAGATCAAACAACTCGGTTAACTGGATGCCTGAAACAATCAAGTCTGGCCGTATGGGTAACTTCCTTGAAAACGTTGTTGACTGGGGCTTATCACGCGAAAGATATTGGGGTACGCCACTTCCGGTATGGCAATGTCCTGACTGCGGTCACTTTGAAGTTATCGGCAGCAAGCAAGAGCTTAAAGAAAAATGCGGCGTAGAAGGGGATATCGAGCTTCACCGTCCGTTCGTTGACAAGCTTACCATGAAGTGCACAAAGTGCGGCGGTCAGATGTCAAGGGTTAAAGAAGTTATCGACTGCTGGTATGACTCGGGCTCAATGCCGTTTGCACAATACCACTACCCGTTTGAAAACAAGGAATTGTTTGAAGAACACTTCCCGGCAGACTTTATCAGCGAAGCTATCGACCAAACGCGCGGCTGGTTCTACGTATTATTAACGATTTCTACAATTTTATTTGATAAAGCGTCCTTTAAAAACTGTATCGTTTTAGGTCACGTTAACGACGAAAAGGGTCTTAAGATGAGTAAGCACCTTGGCAACGTAGTTGACCCGTGGACGATTTTAGACAAGCAGGGCGCAGACGCTGTAAGATGGTATTTCTATACGTCTTCAGCACCGTGGCTACCGTCACGCTTCTACGAAAAGGCTGTTTCAGAGTGTCAGGCAAAATATATGGGCACGTTATGGAATGCTTATGCGTTCTTCGTGTTATACGCTGACATTGATAAATACGACCCGTCAAAATACAGCTTAAAGGATTGCCAATTATCCATTATGGATAAATGGTTGTTATCAAGACTCAATTCTTTAATCAAGACGGTTGATGAAAACCTTAACGAATACAAGATTTTTGAAAGCGCAAGGCTTATGCAGTCCTTCGTGGATGAGCTTTCTAACTGGTATATCCGCCGCTCACGCGAAAGATATTGGGGCGAAGGCATGACCGAAGACAAGAAAGCGGCTTATACAACGCTTTACACGGTTTTAACCACCTTTGCAAAGCTTACTGCACCTTTCACACCGTTCATTGCTGAAAATATTTACGGCAATTTAGTACCGCAATTTTATAAAGACGCACCAAAGTCAGTTCACCTTTGCAAGTTCCCTGAATTTGACCAAAGCTTAATTGACTTAAAACTTGAAGCCGATATGGAAGCTATCGAAAACATGGTCGTTTTAGGCCGTGCGGCAAGAAACCTTTCAAATATCAAGAACCGTCAGCCACTTCAGAAGCTTTACTTCTCGGTTGGTGGAAACATTGAGCTTTCCGACCAAATGTATCAGATCGCCCGTGACGAGCTTAACGTCAAGGAATTTGAAGTATTAACAGACTCATCCGACTTTATTACCTACAAGCTTAAGCCACAACTTAAGACTTTAGGCCCTAAATACGGCAAGAAGCTTGGTCTTATCAAGCAGTTCCTTGAAACCTGCAACGCAAACGAAGTCGTTAAGACGGTGCGTCAGGGTAATCCTTACAAGGTTGAATTGGGCGGCGAAGAAGTTGTCTTTGAAGAAACAGACCTTCTTATCGCGACCGAAAGCAGGGAAGGCTTTATCTCTGCAAGTGAAAACGGCAACACGGTTGTTTTGGACGTTAACTTGACAAAAGAGCTTATTGACGAAGGCTTGGTGCGTGAAATCGTTTCACGCGTACAGACAATGCGTAAGGAAGCAGACTTCAAGGTTACCGACCGCATTAACCTTTACTATGTTGCAGAAGGTCAAATTGCACGTATCTTTAAGGAATACGGCGACCGCATTGCAAAAGCAACGCTTACTGCAAATATTAGTGAAGGCAAGGCTGAAGGCTATCAAAAGGATTGGGAATTAAACGAAGAAGCAATCACGCTTACAGTTCAAAAAGTTGGCCAATAAGCCGATTATCGCAATATTTTTAAAAAAAGCACAACCAAAAACCACTAAAGGTTAACTAATAAAAGGTTCATATGTTAATAGCAAATAATTGGAAAGACTATCAAGTCATTGCGACAAGTGACGGATATAAATTGGAGCGCTGGGGGGATATAACCTTATTGCGACCCGACCCACAGGTTATCTGGCACGGCGATAAAGACATTTTCAACTACCCCGTCCATGCGCGCTATCTGCGCAGCGAAAAGGGCGGCGGTAAGTGGGAATACTTTAAAAAAGTGCCGGAAGACTGGGTTGTTTCTTATGGTGAGCTTAATTTCAAGGTAAAGCCAATGGGGTTTAAGCATACCGGGCTTTTCCCCGAGCAAGCTGCCAACTGGGATAAGATGACAGCGCTGATTAAGGGCGCTAATCGACCTATATCGGCACTTAACCTATTTGCATACACGGGCGGGGCGACCTGTGCGCTGCTTGCGGCAGGGGCTTCTGTGTGCCACGTTGATGCAAGTAAGGGTATGGTGGAGCGCGCAGGCGAAAACGTAAGACTATCAAACCTTGGCGACAAGCCGGTAAGGTTTATTATTGACGATTGCGTTAAGTTTGTTAAGCGTGAAATCCGCCGCGGCAGAAAATACGACGCTATTATCATGGACCCGCCAAGCTACGGTCGCGGACCAAACGGTGAAATGTGGAAGATAGAAGAACAGCTTTTCGACCTTGTTAAGCTTTGCTCTGAAGTCTTATCCGATAACCCGTTATTTTTCCTTATTAACAGCTATACAACAGGCTTACAGCCGGCGGTGCTGAAGAATATTTTAACCTTAACCGTGCAAAAGGGCAGGGGTGGGGTTGAAGCTTACGAAGTCGGCTTACCAACGGACGAAGGCATTTGCTTGCCGTGCGGCGCAGGGGGGATGTTTATTAATGAATAGAGAAGATTTAATCGTTTTATACGAAGACAACCACGTTATTGTGGTTTTAAAACCACAAAATACGCCTTGCTGTGAAGATATCACAAAGGACGGCGATTTGTTGACCGCCATTAAAGACTATATCCGCGTTAAAGAAAATAAGCCGGGTAACGTTTACGTTGGGCTTGTGCACAGGCTTGACCGCGTAACGGGCGGCGTTATGGTTTACGCTAAAAGCTCAAAGGCGGCTTCAAGGTTAAGCGAGCAGATAAGAAACGGCGACTTCCAGAAAAAGTATTTGACCGTTTTGGTCGGTCAGCCTAAAGAAGATAGGGCAAGCCTTGTTGACTATATGAAGAAAAACCCCGTTAACAATATGGTTTACGTTTGTCCGCCAACCGTTGAAGGCGCAAAGCGTGCCGAGCTTGATTACCAAATCGTTGGCAAGACCGAAAAATTATCGCTTGCGCTTGTTACGCTGCACACGGGCAGAACCCACCAGATAAGGGTACAAATGGCACATTTAGGCACGCCTGTTTACGGCGATATGCGTTACGGCGGGGCAAAGGCTGTTAAAGGTAAGATTGCACTTTGGTCAACGTCACTATCCTTTACCCACCCCGTATCGGGCGAAAGATTGGTGTTTAAGATTGAACCGCCAAAGGACGCAATGCCGTGGCAATTATTCCAAATCACGGACGATATATTAGTTTATAACTAATAATTAGGACTGTAAAAGGTAAAATTACTAATTTGTTTTCGTGTTTTTGTTAATTTATTGGCTTAAAAAGTAAATTAAGCCGTTTATTGGTTTGACAAAACATAAAAGCAAGTGTAAAATAGAATAGATTTATTATCACGCGCACGTGGCGGATAGCCACTTGAAGGAGTTATATTTCAAATGAAACGCAACTTATTACTTGCAATCGCACTTGTTTTTTGTGCAACACTATTTTTAAGCTTTGCACCAGTTGGTAAGGCACAAGCTGCTGATACAACTTTATACAAGCTTAACGCTTACGAATATGCTTTCACCTATCTTTTAGAAGAAGCAGGCGTTGAAAAGCTTGACGCTGACAAGTCTTCAGTTATGGACGGCAGATACGTTAAGATTAACGGCGTTGAAGCCAAAGCAAGCACAGACGTACAAGAAACACGCGCTAAAGGCTTTATTTGTTCAGACGCTTTCGTTGAATTCATCACCGAAGGTACTTACACGGTAGAAGTTTTCCAAAACGGCGCTGCTACTGCTGAAAAGACCTTTAAGATTGACACAACCAAAAAACCAACTACTGAAGATATCAAGTATAACCTTACGGATATCGATTCATATAAAGCACAAGTGGCTGAAGCTGCAAAAGATTTAGCAGTTAACGATACTTTCACAGTTCCATCAGCAACGGCTTTAGTTGATAGCAAGTTCTTTGATAGCGCAACCTTAACAAGAACTATCTGGTACGCTGCACCACAAAAGGCTTCTTACTCAAGTTTAGGTTCAACAAAGACTACTATTTCTATCACAGACGTTGGTGTTTACAGCTTCTATATCCTTTATTCAGATACGTTTGGCAACGCTATGAGCGTTTCTGACCTTGTTGTTGGTACAAACGGCTGGTACGAAAAAGACGCTGACGGTAACCCAACAGGCGACGTTATTATCCCTATCTTCACGTTTGAAGTTGCTGTTGCATCAACACCTGAAGTTGTTGTTGGCGTAAGCGAACCTGGCTTTATCGGTCTTAAATATTCAGTTGAATGCTTCACAATCACAGCAAGCAACTATAACACGGCATACAAGCTTTACTACACCGAATCCGAAGTTGTTCAAAACGAAGACGAAACACAAGAAGCTTATATCGCACGCGTTAAACAAGCTGCACGCTTTAAAGATGTAACAAACTTACTTGACACAGATAACCTTACATTCACACCGGACGAAGCAGGTTACTATTACGTAGAGCTTTATATCGTTGACGGCGCAAACAACTGTGACACGGTTTTATCAAAAGCAATCAACGCAACAAAGGCTTACCAAAAGGTTGAACTTGAAGATCAATTCTTCACATATAACTGGCAATCAATCGTATTTTTAAGCATTGCATTTGTTTGTCTTGTTGCTATCATTGTTATTCTTTGCGTTAAACCAAGCGAAAAGAAAAATGACCTTGTTGTAAAACAATAATATCAGGCAATACTGCCTTTCAACAGGACTCGCATTTTTACGAGTCCTGTTTCATTAAAAACCTTTTATTACACCACCCTTTGGGTAAGGAGATAAATATGTTAATTAAAAACACCTTAAAAATTGTTCTTAACAACTTGAACGTTGTGTTTAAATCAATGGTATTTAGGCTTGTTTTATGGGTTGTTGGCTTTGTTTCAATGTACTTTTTAACTGATGCTATTTTGGATAGCGTTATCCATAGTGCTGAATTCAACGCGCTTATCGGCTCGATAAAGGAAATCTGGCAGGGCTTTTTGCACGGCGATTTTAAAGCAAATATTGAGCTTAAAGAAAGCTTTGAAGCCTTTACCAATCTTTTAAAGGTTGAGTTCGTTGATAATATCTGGTTGTTTATCTGCGTTTGCCTTGTCGGGTACGTTATCATGGTTATCAATGCAACCTGTACCTACACGGTATCTTCAATGATTTACGCAAAAATGTCCACAATGACCAAGCTTGGCTTTTTTGAAGCTTTCTTCAGGGGACTTAAAAAATCACTCGCGTTTGAAGCAATCTATGCAATCTTAAAAATCATTGCATTTTTAGTCTCGCTGATTTTGGGCGTTTTAGTTGCGGTTTATACATACCATTTCTTATTCATTTTTGCAATCGCGTTAGGCTTTGCAATCACGGTTACACTTTATACCTTATTCCTTGTTGTAACCGCGCTCTTCAGACCGTCTGTCGTTGCAGGTGAGCCAATTAAGAATTTGTTTGTTAATAAGCTTATTGACAGACATTTCGGTATAGTATTCTGCTCATTCCTTGTTGGCGTAATGCTTGCTTGCTATATTAACGTTTCAATGTTCTTAACAACCTTGGGCGTTGGTTTATTGTTATCAGTACCGCTTACGCAAATATTCTTTGCAACAATGCAGCACGTGTTAAAATGCCACCTTGACGGTGTTAAATACTTTATCGACTTTGAAACTATTGAAACGCCTAACAAGCTCAAAAAGGATGCAGGTTCTGCAGACTTTTTGGACGAAATCGACGTATAATATTTTACTGATTAAAACCACCCGACAAAGGGTGATGTCCTTAGCGGAGAATTTGTACTTTCATAAAAGTGCAAGCATCGCATTTGTCTGGACAAATGCAGTATGGGCTAAGCCCAAACCCTTATTACAAACAGAAAGAGCAAACACGCAAGACGGAAAATCTTGTATGTCTGCTCTTTTTCTGTTAGTGATGTATTTGCTATCGCAAAAGTGATGTTATTCGCTACGCTCATAATGATGTTGCTCGCTAAAGCTCACAGTGATGTGATGTTTGCCCACTGTGCCGAAGGCACAACATCATTCACGCAGTGAACATCACTGACGAAGTCAACATCATTTGCCCGCAAGGGCAAACATCGTTTAGCGTGAATACTCCGTTAAGAGTATCACGCTAATAGCCGCGGCGTTTTTGATTTGATATAAGATAAAAACAGCGCCATTGTCGGGCGCTGTTTCTAATTAAATTTGCAGTACATTATTATATAATAATATGTAACTTATTATTGATGTTTTTCTTTATAAGTTTGTAAAGCTGTTGCAAGCTGGTCAGGACAAGACGTGTTACCCTTACACTTAACACCTTTAAGCGTTGTGATAACTTCATCAATATCTCTGCCTTCAACAAGCCTTGCAATGCCTTGTAGGTTACCCAAGCAACCGCCGATAAATTTTACGTTATAAACCTTCCCATCGATTACGTCGAATAAAATTTGTCTTGAACACGTTCCTTTTGTTGCATACGTTTGCATAGTTTTCTCTCCTTGTATCTTAATTTAGAAATATTTTTTAAATTAATCGACCAAATGGTCATAAATGGTTGCGTATAAGGCTTCGGCCTTGTCGGGCCATTTTTTGTAAATGCTTTTTGCAACCTGGCGTGACGGAACAATTACCTTTAAATCAAGCTGTGCGCCGATAGGCTCAACAATTTTAAGTGAAACCGTATACGTCCCGTCGTTGTTCATAAAATAATCGGCTATGTATTCTTGTTTTCTTCTGTACTTTACACGGTTTTTCTTTACGAAAAGTGAAATATTTTCCCTTATTGACATAGGGATGCTCACAAAGAAGTCGGCTAAACAAACCCTGCCGTTTGGCGTTATCGCGTAAAGCGGCTGTTCGCCCGTTGTGATTTCGTACAAAAACTTGTCTTCAATAAGATGTGAAAGTGTAAGCTTGCAGTCCATGTAGCTTATCCAATCGTTTTCCTGGCAACACATTTCTTCCACGGTAACTTGTGAAAGTGGGATTTCCATCTTATCAAAAACGAATAGCAATATTAATTTGTTGATAGAATTACTGCCCCTTACTGGCACGATAAAATCCCCCAAAAAACGTAGTCAAAGCTGGCTTAAAATTACAATATCGAACTAAATACAAAAAACAGAAAGCTCTTCTAAAAGCTGGTCGCATTCGTTAGCGTGGATTTCCACGTTGAGCGGCTTGCTTAAGTCAAGGCTGAATAGCCCCAAAACCGATTTTGCGTCAACCGCGTAAGAATCGTCCCTTAAATACACGTCGTGCGGGTAGTTCTGAACGATGCTTTCAAACTTTTTAACGTCCGCGCCCGAGCTTAATTTGATTTGTAATACCTTCATAAAACATACCGAATAAGGACTTGTTTGCCGTAAAAGCCTTTTCAAGCCCCAAAATTTGCCTTATACTATAATTAAACATAAATATTATACATAAAATCTATAAAAAAATCAACAAAATTGAAAAATAATTTGTAAACAAACAAATTTTGTGTTACAATATCTATGTAGGCACAATTTGTTGTGGTTCTTAAAGCCGATTTAGGGCGCAAGCTGACAAAATTATCTTTGTGCAAAGCTTATAGGGGGTAAATATGCAAACCAGACGGCAATCTATTGACAATTTTACAAAATGTATTGATGCATTAATTTACTCAAGCTATATTTTGTCAGATAAAAAATTGACCGACCTTATGCGTACGCTTTCAACGTCAAAAATGCTTTATAAGCTTATTGAGCATTGCACTGACGATTTTGATTTTTACGCCCAGTATGAAAAATCCTTTGTGTCGGGCGAAACCTTCGGTAAGGGTACTTACGTTCCGCCGACTGACGCGCGCGCGACGATAGCATTTGTGTTCGGGCTTTTATATCAAATCAACACAAACCAAATTGAGCTTTTACCGCTTCTTGATAAATATTTTTACGCAGGTGAAAACACGGATAGGTTCCGCAACTTTACAATGCAGGTTTTAGTTCCTTTCAGGACGGAAATTCTGCACGCAACCAAGGCTATGATGGAAGAACAATTTTACGTTGAGCCAAAGGAAGCAGAAGTTCAAGTAAAGCCTGCCGCTGAAAGCCAGAAGCGTAGTTACGCGCTTACAAAAAAGGACGCAAGGCAAATCGGCACCTATTTAGATGAAACACGCGCAATTATTTTGCAATACAAAATTGACGTAAAGCAAAAAACCGAGCTTGTTGACGTTTATACGGCTTTCCGCGCAACGCTTTTTGGCGATAACGCAAAGCTTATTAAAAGCGCATACCTTGCGTACAAATATATAACGCTTTATTACCGCAAAAACGATAATAACATTTCACGCGTTGAGCAAATCTTGAAAAACGCTTCAATTATTGATTAGCTTAAAGTCAAAAACCAGATTTTTTAAGGCGTAAATACTATTGCTTGGCTTTACAACAAAGCCAAAGTTTGCCCTGAAAAGTATAAATGCAAAAAACACGTTTACCGCAATAAGAACAGGCACGAACACCATCATAACAAGGCTGTCAAGCCGGAACTTATATATAAACATTGCAACGTAAATTGCAAGCGCCCCGCCTAAAAGCGCGCAAATTAAAAACTTGCCCGCGCCCGACTTGCAAGGGGAATCGGTTTCGTCTTCGCTGTGTCTTTTGACAAGCAAAAAGCCGTAAGTGTTTATTGCAAGCAAAAATACGATAAAAACTATCTTAACAAAAATAAGCATAACTATAGTTTGCACAAAAATCAAAATTTTATAAAAATGCCCCTATAAGCCGATTAAACACACTTTTTTATGTGCTTTTGGGGTGTATTACATAAGAAATACTAATAAAAAAAGGGATATTATGAAGTGTATTTATTGTGGATGTAAAGACAGCAAGGTTATAGATTCACGCTCCAGTGAAGACGGCCAAACAATCCGCCGCAGAAGGGAATGCGTTGAATGCGGTAAGCGTTTCACCACGTATGAAACCGTTGAAACCACGCCTATTTTAGTTGTGAAATCCAACGGCACGCGCCAGGCCTTTGATATCAATAAGATTAAGGGCGGCGTTATTAAGGCGTGCGAAAAACGCCCCGTGCCTATGTATAAAATTGATAAACTTGTTGAAGATATTAAAAAGCAGGTTTATAATTCAATGGAAGAAGAAATTTCTTCTAAAAAGATTGGTGAGCTTGTTATGGAACAGCTTATGGCTCTTGACGAAGTTGCTTACGTCAGGTTTGCGTCTGTTTACCGCTCATTTAAAGACCTTTCAACCTTTTTAGCTGAAATTGAAAAAATAACGAAAAATAATAATGGAGATAGATAATGAAAAAATTTATTAAGTTGACTGCACTTTTTGCGGCAGTATTGGTTGTTGCACTTTTTGGTGCTTGCAAGGAAGAAACTTCAAAATATTCCTACTGGAACGTTGAAAGATATGAGCTTGCTGACGGTGAGCCTTTAACCTATTACGTTGAATATAGTCTTCAAAGGGAAAACCCTATAAGGGAAATCTGGATTAATATCGACAGCATTGCAGGCGATTCTATTGAAGTTGGCTATAACTTTGGTAGCTCAAACAGCGGTAGTGCTATGATAACAAGGTCAATTTTAGAAGCTTCAGAAGGCTGGTTCAGGCTTTCAACCGATAAAACCTACTCGCAGTCAACTGTTAAAATTATCCTTACCGGTCCTTGCCACGTTAACGAAGTAGTCGTTGTTGACTCAAAGGACAAAGTGGTTAAGATATCGCTTAAGACTTACGGCGAAAAGGCGACTTCAACTTCAACGTCACGCAACGAATACACCGAAGCAGACCTTAAGGCACAGCAAATTGAGCACAGCGCACTTTGCACTATTGACGAACAAAGTATTTTTGTCTATAACGACGTAAAAACACTTTTTGAAAACGCAGTTAAAAATAACACGACGCAAATTTTACCAAACTAAAATTAAATTATTTGACCTGGCGGACAACCGCCAGGTCTTTTTTGTTGCCCTTATTAATATATATAAACATAGTAACGTAATAAGGGGATATAAATGCAGGCATATACAAGGTCGGTTGCGGAAGTCGAAAGGGCGTTAAGCGTTGATAAAAATATTGGGCTTACCGATAAGGCGTATAAGGAAAACAAGGCAAAGTTTGGCGAAAATATCTTGTCGCAAAAAAAGCAGAAAACCTTGTTTAATCGCGTTATAGACGCACTTTTTGAGCCTATGATGATTATACTTTTGTTTGCTTTTGCAATCACTTTAGGCATAAATATTGCGCGGCAGATAAAAAGCGGCGACGGCGAGTTTTATGAATGCATAGGTATATTCATTGCCATATTTATTTCGGTTTTTATAACGGTCATTATGGAAGGCAAAAGCCAGCGCGCGTTTGAGCTTTTACGTGGGCTTGAAAGTCAGGGCACGGTAAAGGTTATGCGTAATGGCAAGCTTTTGCTTTTAAAAACAAGCCAAATCGTTGTGGGGGACGTTGTTCTTATTGAAGCAGGAAACAAAATACCCGCGGACGGCAGACTGGTTGAGTCAAGCTTTTTAAAGGTTGATGAATCTACCCTGACGGGTGAAAGTAAGGGTGCAAAAAAGGAGCACGGGCTTATTCTGCCCAAGGATACGCCGCTTATTGACAGGGCAAACATGGTTTTTGGCGGAACATACGTATTGGAAGGCAACGGCGCTTACATAGTAACAAGCGTAGGGGACAGCGGTGAGATTGGTAAAATCGCAAAGGACCTTGGCAGCGACAAAAAAATATCCGCACCGCTTAACCAAAAGCTTGCGCGCCTAGGCAAAATGGTTTCAATTTTTGGGGTTACGTGTTCGGCTTTTGTGTTCATTTTGTCGCTTGTAAGACTAATTATTTTAAAGGGAGTGACCTTTGAAAGCGTGCAGGATATATTTATCCAGTCCATAATATTAATAGTTGCTGCAGTCCCTGAAGGCTTGCCGACCACCGTTGCGCTGTCACTTACCTTAAACGTTGTGCGCCTTGCTAAATCCAACGCGCTTATTAAAAAGCTTGTCGCAACCGAAACAATCGGGGCGGTAAGCGTTATCTGCTCGGATAAAACTGGTACGCTGACAAAAAATCAAATGCAGGTTTACAGCGTGGTTTCAAAAAACACCCTTAAAAATGCCGCGCCCATAACCGATAAATACATAACGCAAAATATGGCTGTAAACAGCACGGCAGAACTTTTTGATAGGTTAAGCGTAAAGCGGCGTGATAACAAAAAGGGGGATAGGCTGGAAGTCGGCTCTAAAACCGAATGTGCGCTTTTGCATTGGTTAAAAAAAGGCGGCTTGGATTATAAAAAAATGCGTAAAAGTGGGGCTATAAGCCTGAAAACGCCATTTTCTTCAAAGTATAAGTATATGGAAACGCTTCAAATTTTGGGTGGCCAAAGCGTGCTTTATTTAAAGGGTGCGCCCGAAGTTGTGCTTGATAGATGTAAGCTTTACGGCGATGAAAAGTCAAAGCTGTTGCAGGAAATGGCAAAAGAGCAGGCGACGGGTGCAAGGCTTTTGGCTTTTGCACACGATAACGGCGGCGGCTACGTTTTTGACGGGTACGTGGTTTTAGGTGATAGTTTACGCGATGACGTTAAGGATTCTATCACAGCCTGCCAAAGGGTTGGGGTTAAGGTTAAAATTTTAACGGGCGACAACGTTGAAACTGCAAGATATATCGCAAGGGCGGTTGGGCTTGACACGTCAAAGGATAGTGTTATGAGTGCAGAATACATTGACGGCTTAACCGATACCCAGCTTAAGGGTATTTTAGAAAAAGTAACCGTAATTGCAAGAAGTACCCCTGCAACAAAGCTTCGCGTGGTAAAGCTTTTACAGCAAATGGACGAAGTCGTTGCGGTAACGGGTGACGGCGTTAACGACGCGCCTGCCATAAAGCACGCCGATATAGGCATTGCTATGGGTGACGGGGCTGAAATCACAAAGCAGGCAAGTGACGTTATTTTACTTGATAATTCCTTCAATACAATATTAAAGGCAATATCGTTTGGGCGTAACGTTTTTGCAAACTTTCAGCGCTTTATAATGTTTCAGCTTACGGTTAATCTGTCGTCAATGAGCATAATTATTGCATTTTTGCTTATGGGGCTTGAAAGCCCGTTTTCAAGCACGACGCTTTTATGGCTTAACATAATAATGGACGGCCCGCTTGCATTATCGCTTGCCCTTGAAAAACGCCCGCTTGTTTATAGCGGAAAGCACCCTGTAAAGCGTAGTGCGGATATTCTGGGCGGCAAGATGCTTGTAAGGATTGGTATCCACTCACTTGTTACCTGCCTTGCTGTTTGCTTGCAACAAAAATATAATTTTTTAGGCTTTACACCATTAAAGCAAAGTGCGGTTATCGTTACGATGTTTGTGTTCTTTCAGGTTTTTAACGCAATAAACTGTCGCGAGCCGCGTACCCAATCTGCCGTGGCGGGGCTTTTTAGTAATAAGCTATTAATTGCTATGATTTTATTAACCTTTAGCTTGCATATTATATTAATTGGCTATATGCCGTGGTTTTTCGGTACGCATTCTTTAAGCGTAAAAGCCGCACTCAAAATTGCGTTTTTATGTATGTTGATCGTGCCGTTCAGTGAATTATATAAAGCCGTATATAGATGTATTATGTTTAGGCAAGGTAAGACTAAAAAATCAAAAAGTGGGGCTAAAAGAGCGAAAACGGCACAAAAGCGCAAAAAACGTGCATAAAAATTTAAGTAAATTTTCCATTTATTAATTTAAGGGGTTTACACAAACTATGAAGGAAATGAATTTTTGCATTACCGACACAGCTGAAAACTTCAGCAATATAAACTATATCTATAAAACCTGCCACCAAGCCGTAAAAGCGCTTGGTGGCGATACGGTGCTGACTGTTAAGAACCAAAGGTCGTATTTTTGCGGTAACGTAGCTGACGGATGCAGTCAGATAATAGCCGCTATCTTTTTGGATAAGGTGAGCGACGTTATTGCAATTAACTATAAATACAATTATTTTAAAAAGCATTTGCGCACGCTTGGAATTTGCGATTTTGAGTACGAGCTATTGCTTGCCGCGCTTATATCTGCCGACTTAAAGGAAGACAAGCGTTTTGTAATCGCAAACCAAAAAAGTGTCGATAATCTACCTATAGACGGACTTTTTAACTTTAAACTAACCCCTTTAAAGGATAAATGGACAGAAGTTGTAAGTTATATCCCCACTTATTTTAGCCACGATAAGCTTTGTGAGTTTATAACCTATATAATCAATGAAAAGCCAAAAAAGTGCGTAACGATAAGCGGTGGCAGGGTGTACGATATGAATAAGGCCCAGCTTTGCCGCGGTGAGCTTATGGGGTATTTAGACGAAGCAAGCCTTGTTAGGGAAGTTATTTTGTCCGAGAGTAGTCAGATTATGCTTGACGGCACTTTAAGCGGCGTTGAAGAAATGTATCTTGCCCGATTTTTCGGGGACAAAATTTTTTTCAAAAAAGGCGTAACGACGCCCCAAAAAAGTTGACAAACAAAAAGTATTCATTATAATTATTATTACAACCAAATTCCGTATTGGGGACAAGTAGTCCCGGAAGGGCTTAAGAGAGAGTGTTGCCTTGGCTGTGAGCAACGTAAGAAGTACCGACGTATGAAACCACCCCATTGGAAGCTTACGGTAGCTATTACCGCAAAATAAGGCAGCGCACGCGCTGTGAAGTAAGGTGGAACCACGACCAAAATCGTCCTTATGCAACGTTAAGTTTGCATAAGGTTTTTTTATTACTTACCTACCTGCCGCGGGATAGCTTTTAACAATTTTGAACTCAACTTTTAGGAGAAATATTATGAAAATCACATTGAAAAACGGAAACGTAATGGATTTTGAAGGGGCTTTAAGCTGCTACGAAATCGCAAAGTCTATTTCTGAAGGCTTGGCACGTGAAGCAGTCGTTTGCGCTGTTGACGGTGTTATGACCGATATGACTGCTGTTATTGATAAAGACGCAGCAATTACCTTTTACACCTTAAAGGATAAGGAAGGCTTGGACGTTTATCGTCATACGTGTTCACATATTTTAGCCCAAGCGGTTAAAACGATTTACCCAACGGCGCTGCTTGCAATCGGCCCGACCATTGAAAACGGCTTTTATTACGACTTTGACTTTAAGACGCCAATTACTATGGACGACTTAAAGAAAATCGAAGACGAAATGAAAAATATCATTAAGTCCAACCTGCCAATTTCAAGGTTTGAACTTCCTAAAAAAGAAGCAATCAAGCTTATGAAGGGCTTTGGCGAAAATTATAAGGTTGAGCTTATCCAAGAGCTAAACGATGATGAAACTATTTCTTTTTATAAGCAAGGCGCTTTCACAGACCTTTGCCGCGGTCCGCACTTATTTAGCACGGGCAGAATCAAAGCCTTTAAGCTTTTATCTGTAACGGGCGCTTACTGGCGCGGTAACGAAAAGAATAAAATGCTTACCCGTATTTACGCAACGGCTTTTGAGAAAAAGAGTGAGCTTGACGAATATATCCAAAAAATGGAAGAAGCAAAGCAACGTGACCACAATAAAATTGGCCGTGATTTAGGCTATTTTATGACGAGTGACGTTATCGGTCAGGGCTTGCCGCTTATTATGCCAAAGGGCGCAAAGGTTATGCAAACCATGATTCGTTTCGTTGAAGACGAAGAAGAACGCCGTGGCTTTATGCCAACGCGTACGCCCGTTATGGCAAAGAGTGACCTTTATAAAATTTCCGGTCACTGGGATCACTATCGTGACAAAATGTTCGTAATAGGTGACGGCAACGAAGAAAAAGGCGAAGTTTTAGCGCTCCGTCCGATGACCTGCCCGTTCCAATACCAGATTTACAAAAACGGGTTAAAGAGCTATCGCGATTTACCGGTCAGATTTAGCGAAACCGCAACACTTTGCAGAAACGAAGCTTCAGGCGAAATGCACGGGCTTATCCGCGTAAGACAGTTTACCTTATCTGACGGCCATATCATTTGTGCGCCCGACCAGGTTGAAGGCGAATTCAAAAAATGCCTTGACTTAAGCTTGTACTTTTTGAAGTGCTTGGGTATGGAAGACGATATCTCTTACAGATTTTCCAAGCGCGGCTTAAATAAGGATAAATATATCGACAACGACGAAGCTTGGGAAAACACACAAGCACTCATGAAGCAAATACTTGACCACCTTGGTCTTGACTACGTTGAAGCCGATGACGAAGCAGCCTTTTACGGACCAAAGCTTGATATTCAGGCAAGAAACGTTTACGGCAAGGAAGACACGCTTATCACAATCCAGTTAGACTTTGCCGCAGGCACCAGCTTTGAAATGAGCTATATCGACCAGGAGGGCAACAAGCAAACACCTTTCGTTATCCACAGAAGCTCAATCGGCTGCTACGAAAGAGTATTTGCTATGCTTATCGAAAAGTACGCAGGCGCATTCCCGACCTGGCTTGCACCTGTTCAAATCAAGCTTTTACCTGTAACGGACAGGGCGCTTGACTATTCTAACGCTTTAGCTGACAAGTTCAGACAAAACGGCTTACGCGTTGAAATCGACACACGTTCTGAAAAGATTGGCAGAAAAATCCGTGACGCACAGCTTGAAAAATTACCATACATGCTTATCATTGGCGATAAGGAAGTTGAAAGCGGCAACACAGTATCCGTAAGAAGCCGTTTTGAAGGCGATTTAGGCGCAATGAACGTCGAAGACTTTGTTGCAAAGGTCGTTAAAGAAGACAGAGAAAAAATCGTACACAAAAACTAAAAAAGTGGGCTATAAGCCCGTTATCGGCAAATTTTGACAATAAAAAAGCCGCAAAATGCGGCTGGTTTATCGACAAATTTTGACAAAAAAACAGCCGCAAAATGCGGCTGTTTTTCATTTTGGTTGATATTTAGTTAAATTCCAAAGTATCTTGCCGTGGGGCAAACTCCACCATGTTTTTGCGGTAGCGTTTTGGCAGGGACGTATCCTGCAGTTTGGGGTTAAAACGCTCTTTTATAGTTACGTGGTCAAAATAGGTTTGCCAAAGGGACTGGAAGTTGTGCTCGTCCTGATGAAGACATACAAGCAAGGCTTGGTCAGTCTTTATGGTTTTAAGACTGCGCCCGTCACACATGCAAACGAGATTACGCTTTAAATCGTGTATCAAAAAACGCTCGTTAGGAAATCTACTTTTAAAGTGGGGCGCAATAAGGTCGATAATATCGTTATCGGGTGAAATGCGCGCGTACCATACGCCAGGCGCAGTCTTTTCAAACCGCAAAAAGCCCTTTAAGCGGTGGGCTTCGTTTGCGATGCGGCTATTGATTTCGTAAAGATTAATCATATCCGGGTCTTTATAGTTTGTCACAAGATTTTTGCGCGCGACAAGGCACTTGTGCGCAACTGAAAATATAGTGGTTTCCTTTAACCCGTCGTTACTCCTTAAAGCGTAAAAAAGTGTCGATAACAGGCTTATACCCCCACTTTTTATTAAGCCTTTTTCAACCCTATCGGCAATTTTTTGGTCAATTTTTATATCCTTTACGACACAATCAAAGGTGGGCTGAAAGTCGCTTGACGTAACTACGTTTGGTACTTCCTTTTGGGTAAAGCTTTCAAAAAGCGCGCACAAAATACCTTGCTTTGTGGGTGGGGTTTTATAAACAATCATAGCTCGCCCCCCAAAACGCTTAAGTTGATATCGGGGGATGAAAACATTGAAAGCTGCTCCATAGTGTTTGGCATTTCGTTAAGGGTTAAAAGCGTTCTTACAGCGGGCAGGCTTTCCTGTCCGTAAAACTTACCGCCGCAGGTGATAAAGTGCATTGCCCGCTTTAAAACAACGCGCATTTTTTTAAGGTCGTCAAAGTCAAGCTTGGAAAAGCGCCGTGCGTGGCAGATTTTGCTTGCGCTCTTAAAGCCTATGCCCGGTACGCGCAATAAAACTTCGGGCGGGGCGGTGTTTACTTCCACGGGGAAAAGCCCCATATTCCTTAAAGCCCACGCGCACTTTGGGTCAAGGGCGGGGTCAAGATTTTGCTCACTACCGATAATTTCTTCAGCGGAAAACCCGTAAAAGCGCAGCAGCCAATCTGCCTGATAAAGCCTGTGCTCACGCAAAAGCCCGACTGGCGTGGTCGGAAGCAGTGACGTTTGATTGTTCGCAGGGACATATGAAGAATAGTACACCCGTTTCAGGCTGTACCTATCGTAAAGCGCCTGACTTAAGCGTATAATTTGCCCGTCCGTTTCGCTTGAAGCCCCAACAATCATTTGCGTGGTCTGTCCGGCAGGCAAAACTGCCTTGTTCTTTTCCTGACGGGCGATTTTATATTCTTCCGCCATAGCCCCCATTGGCGCTAAAATGGCTTTTTTGCTTTTTTGGGGGGCAAGCAGCTTTAAGCTCTTTTCGGAAGGCAGCTCGATATTAAAGCTCATTCTGTCGGCATAATGCGCGGCGCGGTTTAACAAAAGGCTGTCCGCCCCGGGTATGCCTTTAAGGTGAATATACCCCCTGAACCCGTAAAGCTTACGCAGTCTTACGACCGTTTCAAGCAAAAGCTCCATTGTGTAATCGGCGTTTTTAAAAACCGCGGAAGACAAAAACAAGCCTTCAATATAGTTGCGCTTATAAAATTCCATAACCAGCTGACAAATCTCGTCAGGGGTGGCGGTGGCGCGCGGCACGTCGTTAGAGCGGCGGTTTACACAGTAAAGACAGTCGTAAACGCATTGGTTTGAAAGCAAAATTTTAAGAAGGGATATACACCTGCCGTCCTGCGTGAAGGAGTGGCAAATACCTGCCGCGTAAGTGTTGCCAATACCGCCGCGGCTTGAGCGCGACGAGCCCGACGACGAACAAGAAACGTCATATTTGGCGCTTTCGGTAAGTATGGTAAGTCTTTTTGCGTCAAGCATATTTTTGCCCCCTTTTAAAATTAAACAAGCACCGCGTGTCAAGACGGCTTAAGATAGCTAAAGCGTGCCCCAAACCCACCCAAGAGCCGCCGCCCAAAAGTCGCACACAAAACATTTGTTCGATAATATTTTACACCATAAGGATAGGCGTGTCAAACATTTGTTCGATAATTTTTAATTAAAATTAAATTTATTGATTGGCAAATTTTTACTGCGTTTTACTTAAAAGCAGGTCAAGATTAGCACGCGGCGGCAAAAAAAGTGTGATAAAAGGCTTTTAGCCGCCCCAAAAGGGGTGTAAACGACAAAAATATCCAAAAAACAGGCAAAACCTTCAACTTATATATTGACTTTAGTTAAATAGTTTGGTAATATATTTATATAAAAAATATATTATGCTTGGGCGCGAAGCTTTACGGGCGCTAAAATCACAGCGCAAAGCCCAAAAATTTAAGGCAATGATTAACGAAAAAGAACTTTATTTAATTACAGACGAAAAGCAACGCTTATACTATACCGGCTATCAAAGCACGGACGGATACCTTCTGCTTGGCAGGGGCTTTTCCTACTTCGTGATTGACAGCCGTTATTTTCATGCTGCAAACAAATTACTCTCTAAAAAGGGTGTAAACGTAATCCTTGGCAGCGGCTACTCGGCACTTAAGGATATCATGTATAAAACGGGTTGCGACACGCTTGGTATTGACTTTACCAAAACGTCGCTGCACGAATACAAGATTTTTGAAGAAGCGGGCTACAAGCTAAAGGATATTTCAAAAGAAATTGCAGACGCAATGCGCGTTAAAAGCCCAGCCGATTTAAGGAAGATTAAAAAGGCCTGCAAGATTGCCCAAACGGCACTTAAGCAGCTTTTACCTGAAATCAAGGAAGGCGTCAGAGAGCGTGAGCTTGCCGCATCACTTGAATACAAAATGAAAATGCTTGGCGCGTCAGGCCCGTCCTTTGAAACCATAGTTGCGTTCGGTGCAAACGCGGCTATCCCACACCACGTAACAGGCGAAACTATTCTTAAAAAGAATATGCCGGTACTAATCGACTTTGGTTGCGTTTACGAAGGCTATTGCTCGGACATGACAAGAACGTTTTTCTACGGCAAGCCCGATAAAGAGTTCACAAGATGCTATAACGCAGTTTTAAAGGCGCATGAAGAAGCTGCTAAAAACATAACCGACGGTACGGACTGTGCGGTTGCCGATTCTTACGCAAGAAAGGTTTTGGAAGACGCTGGCATTCAAGACCACTTTACTCACTCTTTAGGTCACGGCATAGGCGTATATATACACGAATCCCCAGCCCTTTCACCACGCGGGCAGGGTGAGCTTAAAAACTCAATGGTATTTTCAATTGAGCCGGGCGTTTACTTTGACGACAAGTTCGGTATCAGGATTGAAGACACCGTAACCCTTGAAAACGGCAAGGTTAAGTCATTTATGACTTACACCAAAAAATTAGTTAAACTCAAATAATAAAGGCGATACAAAAGCCAAATAATATAAAAAACAAAAAAACACATATATTAGGAGAAATTTTATGGTAACAGCAGGCGATTTAAGAAAAGGCGTAACAATTGAGTACGAAGGCAAAATCTTTGTAGTTGTTGACTTTTTACACGTTAAACCTGGTAAGGGTGCAGCGTTCGTTAGAACGACTTTAAAGAACATTGTTGACGGCAAGGTTTTACAGCTTACCTTTAACCCAACTGAAAAGTTTGAAAACGCTATCATTGAAACAAAGAGAATGACTTATTCTTACAACGATGGAGAGCTTTACTACTTCATGGACGAAGAATACGAAATGATTCCTTTAAACCATGACCAGGTTGAAGACGCTTTGAAGTGGATTAAGGAAAACGACCCGGTTACGGTTAAATTCTATAAGGGCAATGCTTTCTCTGTAGAATGCGAAAACTTCGTTGAACTTTTAGTTACTGAATCTGAACCAGGCGTTGCAGGTAACACCGCAACAAACGCAACAAAGAACGCAGTTTTAGAAACAGGCGTTAGCATTCAAGTACCTATGTTCGTTAACGAAGGTGACACAATCAGAGTTGACACCCGTACCGGCGACTACATGGAAAGAGTTAAAAAGTAATTTTTTAGGCTTTGGGCGCGGGCGGCTTTATCCTGCGCTTTTTGCTTAATTTACAGGCTTAAATAAGCTCAAGTTATAACCAAAAACAGGTGAATTATGGGTTTAGCACTAATAAGCGGCGGTACGCGCGGCATAGGTTTAGCCGTTGCGTTAAGCTTAAAAAATAAGGGCTATAAAACGGTGGTTTGCTATTCAAAGGACCAAGCCGCCGCTTTAAACGCGCAAAAATTAGGGCTTGAAGCTGTTAAGTGCGACGTATCAAACCCCGACAGCGTAAAATCATTAAGTGAACGTATTGAAAAGCTTTACGGCGGGGTTGACGTTTTGGTTAACTGCGCGGGCGTTAGTTTAGAGCAAAAGGTTGTTTTGGACGTTACGCTTGAAGAGTTTAACCACTTATTTGACGTTAACGTCAAGGGTACGTTTTTACTGACCAACGCCATAATCCCTTTAATGCTTGAAAAAGGTGGCTCTATTATCAATATATCGTCAATCTGGGGCATTGACGGCGGTGCGTGCGAAGCCGTGTATTCGGCAACAAAGGGCGCGATAAACGCTTACACCAAGGCGCTTGCCAAAGAGTTTGCAGGCGCAAATATACGCGTTAACGCCGTTGCACCCGGCTATATTGATACCCAAATGAATGCCCATATCAGCGAAGAAGATAAGCTTGAGTTTGTTTCAAACCTACTGATAAAGCGGGTCGGCACGGGCGAAGACGTTGCAAACGCCGTTACGTTTTTGATTGAAAACGATTATATTTCGGGGCAGATTTTGCGTGTCGACGGCGGCATGATATAAAACTTTATGAAAAAGAAAAGCGTCTATAAAATTTTGTACGCATTATCCGCATTATTGGTTGTGGTCTTTGCGATTGTGTCGGTTGTGGATACTTATAAATACAACACCGGCGCTTATTTGGGCTCGGCACCGCTATACTTATATATATTGGTGAACGCGATTGTGTACTTATTGCCGAGCTTGGCGTTTTTCACTGCCGCAATAATTTGTAAAAAGAAAATCAAATAATTTAATAATTTTAATTATTAAAAATAAACCTTGCGCCAAATGACGGCGTAAAAAATTGCAGGGCAAAACTATTTTAATAGGAGTATTATTATGGTGAAGCAAAAGGTTACCACACAAAAAACAACGGCAAAAAGGACTACGCGTACACCGCGTAAAAAGGTGATTGAGCCAAAAGATATTTCCGTCCCTGTTTATCTGTATCATCAGGGTACAAACTTCCGTTCATACCAATTTTTCGGCGCGCATTTAGAAGAAACCGAATTGGGTAAGGGGGTAACGTTCAGGGTATGGGCACCAAACGCGTTAGAAGTAAGCGTTGTTGGTGATTTTAACTGTTGGGACTCTACTAAAAACCCAATGTCACGCATACCAAACAGCGGCGTATGGGAGCTTTTTGTGCCCGGTATCGGCATTTACGAAACCTATAAATACGCCTTGAAAACGGTAAAATCAAACGGCGAATACGTGTTTAAAGCCGACCCGTTTGCATTTCACGCACAAACTCCGCCTGAAAACGCGTCAAAAACCTACGACCTTTCTGGGTATAAGTGGCGCGCTAACGAATATGAAGAAAAGCGTTTGCAAACCAACGCTAAAACTTCACCAATCAATATTTATGAGCTTAACTTAATGTCCTGGCAAAGAAACGAAGACGGCAGCTATTATACCTATAATCAGCTTGCCGAAACCCTTGTTCCTTACGTTAAAAATATGGGATATACGCACGTTGAGTTCATGCCTGTGACCGAATACCCGTTCGACGGGTCATGGGGCTATCAGGTAACCGGTTATTATGCGATAACGTCACGCCTTGGCACACCGCACGATTTTATGAACCTTATTGATACCTTCCACGAAGAAGGCATTGGCGTAATTATCGACTGGGTGCCTGCGCACTTCCCGAAAGACGCGTTCTCACTTGCCGAATTTGACGGCACTTATCTATATGAAGACGCAAACCCGTTACGCCGTGAGCATAAGAGCTGGGGTACTTTAATTTTTGACTTTGGCAAGACGGAAATCCAGTCCTTTTTGGTTTCAAGCGCAATGTTTTTATTTGACGTTTACCATATCGACGGTATCCGTGTTGACGCGGTTGCTTCAATGCTGTATCTTGACTACGACCGCAAGGACGGCGAGTGGCAGAAAAACTCACTCGGCACAAATATAAATCTGGAATCGGTTGCATTTTTACAAAAGCTTAACACGGCGGTTAAGGATAATTATCCTTACGCGCTTATGATCGCTGAAGAATCAACTGCTTTCCCACGCGTAACCCACCCCGTTAAAGACGGCGGCTTGGGCTTTGACTACAAGTGGAATATGGGCTGGATGAACGACGTTTTATCTTACGTCAAGACCGACCCGATGTTCCGCAGCTACAACCACAACAAGCTTACGTTTTCAATGATGTATGCTTTTTCAGAAAACTTTATCCTGCCGATTTCCCACGATGAAGTCGTGCATTGCAAAGGCTCCTTGGTCAACAAAATGCCGGGGGATGAGTACCAAAAAATGTCATCGGTACGCGCCTTTATGGGGTACATGATGTCACACCCCGGTAAAAAGCTTATGTTCATGGGGCAGGAATACTCACAGTTTAGTGAGTGGAATTACAGCACGGGGCTTGATTTTTCACTGCTTGAAGATGAAAAACACCAAAAAATGCAACGCTTTTATGCCGATATCAACGCATTTTATAAAAACAGCCCTGCGCTTTATACAAACGAAGTCAACTGGGACGGGTTCAGGTGGCTTGTCGCAAACGACAGCGGCGGCAATATAATTGCTTACACAAGAACCAGCCTTGATAAAAAGCAAACCCTGCTTGTTGTGATAAACTTTTCAGGCGTACAGCGCTATGATTACAGAATCGGTGTTGAAGGGGAAAAATACCGTCTGGCGTTTTTATCAAACGATGAAAAATACGGCGGCTATGAAAGGTCGGGCGATTGGGTGTTTACCGCGGAAGATATACCTTGCGGTGCTTACCAACGCTCAATCAGCGTTAATTTAGCACCGTTATCGTTTATGTACCTTGAAGAAATCAAAGACGAAAACAATTAGAAAAATTTTTATAAAAATATATGATTAAGATGCGCACGCTTTGGTGCGCGCGTAGGAGGGGAAATGTCAATTAAGAAGGAATGCGTCGCTATGCTTTTGGCAGGCGGACAGGGCAGTAGGCTTTACGCCTTGACAAGTAAAGTTGCCAAACCGGCAGTTACGTTTGGCGGTAAGTACAAAATTATAGACTTTCCGCTGTCTAACTGTGTCAATTCGGGTGTTGACACAGTCGGCGTGCTTACGCAATATCAACCCTTGATTTTAAACGACTATATCGGTAACGGTCAGCCATGGGACCTAGACAGGTCTTTTGGCGGCGTGCATATTTTACCGCCTTACCAGGCAAAGCGCGGCAGCGACTGGTATAAGGGTACGGCAAACGCTATTTACCAGAATATAACCTTTATCAAACGCTATAATCCGGAATACGTTTTAATTTTATCGGGTGACCATATCTATAAAATGGACTATTCCGAAATGCTCCTCGAACACAAAAGAACGGGTGCTGCGTGCACTATCGCGGCAATTAAAGTACCCATGTCGGAAGCTTCACGCTTTGGTATTTTAAACACCAACCCTGACGGCGGCATTTACGAATTTGAAGAAAAGCCAAAAAACCCAAAAAGCGATTTAGCTTCAATGGGTATATATATCTTTACGGCTGACAAGCTTTATAAATATCTTGAAGAAGATAACCAAAAAACAGAAACTTCAAACGACTTCGGTAAGGATATCTTACCAACCATGTTAAAGTCGGGCGAAAAGATGCAAGCATATCTGTTTAACGGCTATTGGAAGGACGTTGGTACTGTAAGCTCCTTATTTGAAGCAAATATGGACCTTTTAGGCGATAACCCAATCTTTAATCTTAACGACAAGGATTGGCGAATCCACTCAAGAAACCCAATCGCACCGCCACACTATATCGGTCAGACGGGCGTTTTAAAAAACAGTCTTGTTTCACTCGGCTGTGAAATCAACGGCACGGTTGAAAATTCCATTTTATCCAATAACGTTATTGTTAAAAAGGGTGCGGTCATTAAAGACAGCGTAATTTTTGGCGGTGCGGTTATTGAAGAAAACGCACAGATTATCTGCTCGGTTATTGACGAAGGCGCAGTTATCGGCAAAAACGCACAGGTTGGCGCGCCGTTTAAGGGCAAGGACCGCAAGATTGCCGTCGTTGGCAGAGAGTTCGCAGTTGCTGAAAATCAGGTTATCGGCGCAGGCGAAATCGTAGAAGACAAAGACTAATAAGGGGGATAGATTAATGGACGCATTGGGTATTATTTTTTCCAATATTCACGATAATAACGTGCCGGAGCTTACTATGAACAGAACTATTGGCGCTATCCCTTTTGGCGGTAGATATCGTTTGATTGACTTTGCACTTTCAAGCATGGTCAACTCTGGCATTTCACACGTAGGTTGTGTTACAAAACGCAACTATAGGTCGCTTATCGACCATATTGGTAGCGGTAAGGATTGGGACTTGGCGCGTAAAAACGGCGGCTTTGTGCTTCTTCCACCGTTCGGCGATAAGGATTCCGATATCCTTTATTCAACCCGTATGGAAGCTTTAAAGAGTATCCTTGGCTTTATCAACCGTTGCACCGAAGAATACGTTGTAATGTCAGACTCCAACTCGGTATTTAATATCGACTTTAATTTAATGCTTAAAAACCATAAAGATACGGGGGCTGACGTATCCTTGCTGTATGCAAAAAAGGATATGAAGGATATCTCTGGCACAAATAACGTTATCTTCACTATGGAAGGCGAGCAGATTAAAAAGATTTCCGTTGACCCTAAAATCAGCGGCGAAATTAATATTTACGCAAACGTTTGCATTATCAAAAAGGACTTATTGGTGTCACTCGTTGCCGACGCTATCGCACACGGCAGACGCCACTTTATAAAGGACCTTATTGCAACTAACCTTAACGCGCTGAAGGTTGTCGGGTACGAGCATAAAGGCTTCTTTGAAGAAATTTCTTCACTAAAGCGTTTTTACGACGTAAGCTTAATGCTTTTAGACAGCGACGTCAGAAAGAGTTTATTTAGCGACGCACAGGTTTATACTAAAATCAAAGACTCCGCACCGACCGAATACGGTGCAAACGCGGTGATTACAAACTCACTTGTATCTGACGGTTGTCAGATTGAAGGCGAAGTACACAACAGTATTTTGGCAAGGGGCGTAAAGGTTGGCCGCGGCGCGGTGGTAAGAAACTGCGTGCTTATGAAAAACACTATCGTTGGCGATAACTCAAGCATAAACGCAGTTATCACCGACAAGAACGTTGTCATCCGTGACAGGCTTGTTTTGTCGGGCTGCTCGGACCTTCCGTTCTATATCAAAAAAGACGTTTCAATTTAACAAAAGGTGACCTATATGTCTGTTAAACGCAATAAAAGCGTTATCGGCAACAAAACGTCGGTAGCGCAAAAAACAAAAAAACAAGCTGAAGAAAAAACACCGGCTGCACCAATCACGGTTACGGTTGAAAGAAAGCCTTCAATCCTGTTTGTCGCATCTGAAGGCACGCCGTTTATTAAAACCGGCGGTCTTGCCGACGTAATAGGCTCGCTTCCACTATCCCTTGCAGAGCGCGGCAATTACGATATAAGGGTAATTATGCCACTTTATGCGGGTATGGAAGACGGCTATAAAAACCACTTGACCTACGTTGGAAACTTCAACGTTCCTGTTGGCTGGCGCAACCAGTACTGCGGCTTGTTCTACTACAAGCGCAAAAACGTTACCTTCTATTTTATAGATAACGAATACTACTTTAAGCGCGATAATCTTTATGGGTACTTTGACGACGGTGAACGCTTTGCGTTCTTCTCGCGCGCGGTGCTTGAAAGCTTAATTCAGCTTGATTATTATCCAACGGTTTTACATTGCCACGACTGGCAATCGGCGCTTTCGGTTATTTATCTTAAAACCATTTACGCAAACCGCTGGGGCTTTGATAAAATACGTGCAGTGTTCACAATACACAACATTGAATATCAAGGCAAATATTCGCCCGACTTAATCTGTGAATTGTTCGGGCTTCCCGCTGAAACCTTACCGCTTATCGAGTACAGCGGTGCAATCAACCTTATGAAGGGCGCAATGCAGTTAAGTGATTACGTAACGACCGTTAGCCGCACTTACGCTGAAGAAATCAAAACACCGCAATACGCTTCGGGTTTAGAGTACGCCGTCAACGACTGTGCAAACAAGCTTATGGGCATATTAAACGGTATTGACGATAAGGTTTTTGACCCTGAAACAGATAAAGCGCTCTTTAAAAACTATTCGGCAAACGATTTTTCAGGCAAAAAGATTTGCAAGCAGGAGCTTCAAAAAATGCTGTCACTCCCCGTAAGGGACGACGTGCCCGTTATCGCAATGATAACCCGCCTTGTTTCCCATAAGGGCTTGGACCTTGTAAAATACGTCTTTGAAGAGCTTTTAAAGGAAGACGTTCAAGTTATCATTTTAGGTAAGGGCGACGTTTATTACGAAAACTATTTTGCCCATATGAGCGATTTATACCGCGGCAAGGTAAGGGCAATTATTGCTTACAATAAGGATTTATCTTCCAAGATTTATTCGGGTGCAGATTTATTCTTAATGCCGTCAAAGTCAGAGCCGTGCGGGCTTTCGCAAATGATTGCCTGCCGCTACGGCACAGTTCCTATCGTAAGGACGACAGGCGGCTTAAACGACACTATAACCCCATATAACGTAGCGCGCTACGGCGGTAACGGCTTCTGCTTTAACGCTTACAACGCTGACGAAATGCTTTACGTTATTAAGGACGCGATATTTACTTACGGCAACAAGCCCGTATTTGACGGCATAAAGGAAAGGGCGGCCAAAACTGACTTTAGCTGGCTGCAATCTGCCGGTGAATACGAAAAATTATATAACCTACTCAAAAATTAGTTACAGCTAAATTAGGACACGACAAAATATTAAAATACAACTACCCAATAAAAGGTGAAAAATGGATACTAAAATTACAACAAAAACTATGCGCACGGCAATCGTCGGCAAGCTTTCAAGATTTTTCGGCGTAAGCCCGGAAGAATGCTCCAAAGACCAGCTTTACAAGGCTGTGGTTATGTCGGTTAGGGATATACTTTTACAAATCCGCAACGACTATCACGAAACGACAAAAAAGGATAAATCCAAAAAGGTTTATTATCTTTGCATGGAATTCTTGCTTGGTCGTTCACTTAAAAACAACGTTTATAACCTTAACATTAAGGACCAGCTTGAAGCTGTTTTAAACGAGTTTAATTCCAGCCTTGAAGAAATGTACGAAGCTGAACCTGACGCAGGCTTGGGTAACGGCGGTTTAGGCCGTTTGGCTGCTTGCTATATGGATGCTTTGGCAACCCAAAATTACCCAACGTACGGCTTTTCAATCAAGTATGAATACGGCTTATTCAAGCAAAAGATTGTTAACGGCTGGCAAATGGAATTACCCGATGAATGGCTTCCCGGCGGCGAAGTATGGCTTACCATGCGCAGCGACAGGGCTTTCAGGGTAAAATTTGACGGCAGGATTGAAGAACAATGGCTCTCTGACGGGCTTCACATTAATCACGTTGACGCAACCGAAGTCGAAGCCGTACCGTACGATATGATGATTTCAGGTAAGGATAGCGAAGCAGTTTCGGTTTTAAGGCTTTGGGCGGCACGCTCTACAAAGACCTTTGATATGCACTTATTCTCTCAAGGCGACTATATGCGCTGTATGAAGGAAAACACCGAAGCTGAATTATTATCCAAGGTTTTATATCCATCGGACAACCACTTTGAAGGTAAATCTTTACGCTTAAAGCAACAATATTTGCTTGTTTCTGCGTCTCTTCAGAACATTTTATACGACCATCATAAGCGTTATTCAACCTTTGACAACTTACCTGAAAAGGTTGCAATTCACTTAAACGATACCCACCCGGCACTTTCCGTACCGGAGCTTATGCGTCTTTTAATTGACGAGCACCACTATAGCTGGGAAAAGGCTTGGGATATCACAACAAGGACTATCGCTTACACAAACCACACGGTTTTACCTGAAGCTTTAGAAGTTTGGAGTCAGGACTTAATCGAAAGAAGACTTCCGCGTATCTATATGATTATCAAGGAAATCAACCGCCGTTATTGTGCTGATTTATGGTCAAAATATCCGGGGCAATGGGAAAAAATCGACCGCATGAGCGTTATTTCACACGACAAGGTTAAAATGGCTAACCTTTCGGTTATCGGCTCACATAAGGTTAACGGCGTTTCTTCACTCCACAGCGACATTATCAAAAAATCAATCTTTAAGGATTTTTACGATTACGAGCCTAATAAGTTCACCAACGTCACAAACGGTATTGCACACCGCAGATGGCTTTGCCAATCTAACCCAGAGCTTTGCTCACTTTTAAACGAGTGTATTGGCGACGGCTTCGTTAAAGATGCCGCACAACTTGCTAAATTCAACGCATTTGCTGAAGACAAGCAGGTTTTAGAACGCCTTGACGCTATTAAGAAGGTTAAAAAGGAGCAATTAGCTTCTTACATTGCAAAGCACAACGGCATTATCGTTGATACCGAATCTATCTTTGACGTACAGGCAAAACGCATGCACGAGTACAAACGTCAATTACTCAACGTAATGTACATTATTAACCTGTACGAAGAACTAAAGGCTAACCCTAACCTTTCGATGCGTCCAAAAACCTTTATCTTTGGCGCAAAGGCAGCACCGGGGTACTATATGGCAAAGCAAATTATTAAGCTTATTTGCTGCTTGGCTGACGATATCAACAACAACCCAGACCCACGTATCCGTGAAAAATTAAAGGTTGTTTATTTAGAAGACTATTCAGTAACCATCGCTGAAAAGCTTATGCCCGCAACAGAGCTTTCCGAGCAAATCTCACTTGCCGGTAAGGAAGCAAGCGGCACGGGTAATATGAAGTTTATGATTAACGGCGCATTAACTATCGGTACTGAAGATGGCGCAAACGTTGAAATGCACCAATTAGTCGGCGACGACAACATTTATATCTTTGGTATGCGCTCTAACGAGGTTGAAGAATTATGGAGCCGCGGTTACGATTCTTCTTCATATTATAATAATAACGTCAGAATCCGCCGCGTTATCGACAGCTTAAAGAAGGGCTATTCGGGCGTATCGTTTGACTTTATTGCAGCCTATCTTACAACCAACGCACCTATCGCTGACCCGTATATGTGTATGGCTGACTTTGCATCTTACTACGAAACCAAGACTGTTATCGACCGCGAGTATGAAGACAGATACTTATGGAACAAAAAGAGCCTTATAAACATCGCGCAAAGCGGCTTCTTTGCGGCAGATAGGGCGATAAGGGAATACGCTGATAATATCTGGCACTTATCACAGGTTACTAAAAAATAATAACAAAAGGGAAAACTTTGGGCGGCGGCTAACCTGAAAAATCGGGCTGTTAAGATAAAAGCTTCAATAGGCAATGTCCCAATTTAGACGGTTAACCGACCTATAGCCCCACTTTTTACTATAAAAGCAACAAAAAATGTTCGTATTTAACCCAATCAAGCTTGAGCATAAATCTGTTCAAGGCGCAATTTCAACCGCAACAAAACTTAATATTACCGTCAAATATAGCGGCGATTTAGTTGAGCTGCATATCAAAAAAGACGGCGGTAACTATAAAGCTTATCCTATGACAAAAGCACCGTCAAAGGATAGCTTTTTTGTGTGTCTTGAGCCTATGGATAAGGGCTTGTATTTTTATCATTTTGTTGCTGACGGCACGGTTTTTGGCGCGGCAAACGATTTGTGCGCTAAAGAGCAGGGCTTTAACAGCTATCGCGATTACCAGCTTACCGTTTACGACAAATATTATAATACGTCAGGCCTTTTAAAGGGCGGCATTTTGTATCAAATCTTCCCTGACAGATTTTGCCGTGCAGGGCTTATGGGGGTTGAGCCTAATAAGGTTTTGCGTAGCGATTGGGGCGGTAAGCCAACTTACCGCAATCAAAGCGGGCAGGTTTTAAACAATGAATTCTTCGGTGGCGATTTCAAGGGCATTTTATCAAAGCTTGAATATTTAAAGGAATTGGGTGTTACCGTTGTCTATCTTAACCCGATTTCAAAAGCCTATTCATCCCACCGCTACGATACGGGCGACTACTTAACGCCCGACCCACTGCTTGGCACGGAAGACGAGCTTAATAAGCTTTTATCGCAAGCTAAAAAGCTTGGCATAAGCTTTATATTTGACGGCGTTTACAACCATACGGGTGCGGACAGCAAGTACTTTAACAGGTACTCAACCTATCCGCCAAACGGCGCGTTCAACACGCCCGAATCACCATATTTTAGCTGGTATAATTTTGACTATTATCCTTATAGATACAGCAGTTGGTGGAACTTTGAAACTCTGCCGTCAATCAACAAGGATTGCCGCGATTATCAGGATTTTATCTGCAACAAGGTTTTGCCCCATTACTTTGAAATGGGTTTTAAGGGCGTAAGGCTTGACGTCGCGGACGAGCTTTCATCCAAGTTTATTGAGTCAATAAGAAAGGTTGCAAAAAGCTACGGCGCGGTGGTTATTGGCGAAGTCTGGGAAGATGCAACCAATAAATACGCTTACGGCGAAAGGCGCAAATACTTTTTGGGTAATCAGTTAGACTCTGTTATGAACTATCCTTTAAAGGACGCTATTTGCGATTATCTTTTGCACAGCGACACGGGTTATCTTGTTCAGACGTTGACAAATCAGATTAATAATTTCCCTAAATCGGCGCTTGATAGCTTAATGAACAGCTTGTCCACGCACGACACGGTAAGGATTATCAACGCGCTTGGCAGAAAGCAAATAGTGACCGATAAGGATTTACTTAAGGATTTGGTCTTTACTGATGAAGAATACCAAAAGGGTAGGGATTTAGCTATGATTGCTTACGCTATCCTTTACACGGTGTACGGCAGCCCTTGCGTTTATTACGGTGACGAAGCCGGCTTAACGGGCGATTTAGACCCTTATAACCGCTGCTGTTATCCGTGGGGCAAGGAAGATAAAATTATGCTTGACTTTATCAAAAAGCTTGGCAGAATCAGGAAAAGCCCTGTCTTTTATGAAGGTCAGTTTAATATACTTTACTTTGATAAGCGCATTATAATTTATGAGCGCACCGACGGCTTTGACCGCATTATCGTTGCGGCTTCTATGGACACTTCACCTGTTAATTTGAAATTTTCAGAGCCCCTTTATGATATACTAAACGGCGGTTTTAGTCAGTACGTACACCAATTAAAGCCACAATCAGTTTCAATTTTTAAGCCCAAAAAGTAGGTTGGCAAAAATTAAAAAACTTGCGTTAATCGACTTATAGGGGCACTTTTGATAAATTTTAGCCCAATTTTTACTATAAAAAAAGTAAACGCACTTATTACAACAATTTTAGGAGAGAACAATGAACATACTTGAAAGAATAACTAACGAGTTTAATCTTCGCCCACAGCACGTTGAAAATATCGTTGAGCTTTTAGACCAAGGCAACACTATACCTTTTATTGCCCGTTACCGTAAGGAATTAACCGGCCACATTGACGACCAGGTTTTAAGGGAATTTTCTGACAGATTAACTTATTTAAGAAATCTTGAAAAGCGCAAGCAGGACGTACAGTCGGCAATCGAAGAGCAAGGTAAGCTTACTGAAGAAATTATTCTTTCTCTTAATAAAGCAGAAACCTTAACCGAAGTTGAAGACATTTACAGACCGTACAAGCAGAAAAAGAAAACGCGTGCAACCGTTGCAATCGCAAAGGGTTTAGAGCCACTTGCTGATATTATTATGGCACAGGATATAACAAGCGGTACGGTTGAAGATTTAGCTACGCCATATATCAGCGAAGAAAAGGGCGTTAAAAACGCAAAAGAAGCAATCGACGGCGCGCGTGATATTATTGCTGAAAGAATTTCAGACGACGCAGAGCTTCGTAAAAAGCTCCGCCGCATATTCGTCAGAAACGGCGAAATCTCATCAAAGCTTGCTAAAACAGACAAGGAAGGCGCAGAAGTTTACGAAATGTACGCAGAGTACAAGGAAGCTGTTTCCGAAATCAAGTCACACCGCGTGCTTGCGCTTAATCGTGGCGAAAAGGAAGGCTTTTTACGCGTAAAGGTTGCCGTTGATAAGGACTTTGCATACCGCGTTTGCCGCGCACCTTTCGTTAAAATGGGTAGTATCACAACCCATATCGTTGAAGAAGCCGCAGACGACAGCTACGATAGGCTTATTTATCCTTCAATCGAGCGCGAGATAAGAAGCGACTTAACAGACCAAGCAAACGAGCAGGCAATTAAAATGTTTGAAGTTAACCTTGAACCGCTTTTAATGCAACCGCCTGTTAAAGATAAAATCACTATGGGCTTTGACCCTGCTTACAGAACGGGCTGTAAGATTGCCGTCGTTGACGACACGGGCAAGGTTTTAGATAAGACCGTTGTTTACCCAACCCCACCGCAATCCAAGGTTGACGAAGCAAAGTTTACGCTTATCCAGCTTATCAATAAATATAAGGTTGACGTTATTTCTATCGGTAACGGCACGGCTTCAAAGGAATCTGAAATTTTTGTTGCCGACCTTATCAAGAGCCCGCTTTTAAAGCACAAGGTAAGCTATATCGTTGTAAGCGAAGCAGGCGCTTCGGTTTACTCTGCGTCAAAGCTTGGCGCGGAAGAATTCCCCGACTACGACGTTTCAGAGCGTTCTGCCGTATCAATCGCAAGGCGCTTACAAGACCCACTTGCAGAGCTTATTAAGATTGACCCTAAATCAATCGGCGTTGGTCAATATCAGCACGATATGCCGCAAGCAAGGCTTGACGACGTATTAAAGGGCGTTTTGGAAGACTGCGTAAACAAGGTTGGCGTTAACCCGAATACTGCTTCGGTTTCACTTTTAACCTACGTTGCAGGGCTCAACTCTGCAATCGCTAAAAATATCGTAAAATACCGTGACGAAAACGGCAAATTCAAAACAAGGCGTGAGCTTTTAAAGGTTTCAAAGCTTGGCGAAAAGGCATTTGAGCAATGCGCGGGCTTTATTAGAATCCCTGACGGCAAAAACGTTTTGGATAACACGGGCGTTCACCCTGAAAGCTACGACGCAACGGCAAAGCTTCTTGATATCTTCGGCTACACCGCTGACGACGTAAAAAACGGCAAGGTGCAGGAGCTTGCAATCAAGGTTAAAAACTTTGGTGAAGACAAGGTTGCCGCACTTTGCGGTATGGGTGTACCAACCTTGAAGGACGTTTTGGCAGAGCTTGCTAAACCCGGTCGTGACGTGCGCGACAGCTTACCTCAACCAATGTTAAGGTCTGACATTTTATCAATCTCTGACCTGACGGTTGGTATGAAAATCACGGGTACGGTACGTAACGTTATCGACTTCGGTGCGTTCGTTGACATCGGCGTTCACCAGGACGGCTTGGTGCACATTTCAGAGATTTCCGATAACTTTATCCGCCACCCATCAGAAGCCTTAAAGGTCGGTCAAGTGGTAACCGTTACCGTATTGGGCGTTGACGTTAAGAAGAACAGAATTTCGCTCACAATGCGCCAGAACAGGAAAAACGCTTGACATTATTAGGCGATAATGATAAAATAAAGCATATCTTTCAAGGAGAATTATTATGACATTTGATAAAATTAAAGCATTATTAGCTAACCAACTTAACATTGATGAAAGCAGAATTACTTTAGAATCTAAAATCATTGAAGATTTAGGCGCTGACTCACTTGACATCGTTGAACTTTTAATGGCTTTAGAAGACGAAACCAATATCACTATCCCTGAAGACAAGGTTTCATCAATCAAAACCGTTGGCGATATCATTAACTTAATTGAAAACAACTAATTGTTTTTAGGTGGATTTAGCATTTTTTGATTTTGCAAAAAGTGCCGATAAACGGCTTATAGCCCCACTTTTATTAAAAAATCAATAAAAATTTACATAAAAAGACAGCGCGTATTATGGCTGTCTTTTTCTTTTTGTTTTTTTGTTGTGATTACGGCCTTTTTGTTTTTTTTGGCTCAAATTTTGGCTAAAAGCACTTGTTTTTTACTAAAAGGGGCAAAAACGCTAGATAAAATTTACAATTTTAACACAAAAAAACAGCAAAAATAACAAAAATATTTTACCAAATCACTTTAATTTTATATTAAAGTGTGCTATAATGATTTGGTAAATGATTTAAGCAAAGGGGGCATAAACTTTGCGCAAGGGTATAACAAGCAAAAAAGAAGAACGTGCAATAGTCTTCACAAAAGAAATTTTCGGCATGGGGCTGTTATTATTTTCAGTCCTATCACTTTTATGTGTTTTAACGGGTGACGCCGTATTTTACACGCTTGGCAAAAGCGTGCAAGGCTTTTTTATGGGCACGTTTGGCTACTATTCCTTTTACGTGCTTTTTGGGTTTATTGTCTTTGGCTTGAAGATGGTTATCGGCAGACCCGTTTTTAGCGATGATGCCCGTCGCGTTGTGCTTCGCCTTGGTACATTAGCCTATGCAATTATGGCGATTATCCAAATCGCAACAAAATACAGCCGTGAATTAAACTTTTCACAATTCTTCTCACTAACCTACGGCGGTGGCGCGCTTAATTTATCCAACGCAACACCTATCGGCGCGCTTTCTTCAATAGTGGTGTTCCCTATTTGCAGGCTTGCTTCAAGTGTTGGCGGATATATTTTCTTCTCACTTGTGATAGTTATCACAATGCTTATTTTACTTAAAGGTCCAATTTCAAATATGGCAAACGGGCGCGGACAGACAAGGCCGCAAAAAACGTCTACCCCTAAAACAAGGCAGGTGCCTGCATCAAGGCTTCGCCGCGTAACGAGAGAGGCAAGGGAATTTGACGGCACGCGCGCGCAAAACGCAAAAAGCGGCTATGAAAACGCTTTTGCCCAATCGGCTGAAGGCGTAAACGGGGCGCAAAGTGCCACACAGAAAAAGACAGTTCGCCCTGCGTACATTTCGGGCGAGTTCGGTATCAAAACAAAGCGTGATTACCAGCGCCAAAGCGCCGCACCCGAAGTTTTAATGGGTGAGTTTGCTTTCAGAAATTCAAACGGCGCAGCTCGTAGCACGAACGGTCAAAGCACGCCAAATTACGCAAGCATGTATTCGCCGTTTAACGGTGGCAGGCGTTCTTCCTTAAGCCCTGAAGCCCAACACATTTTAACCCCGCCCGAATTTAACCCGGCAGACCTTAACGACACGCCTATGCGCGGTCAAGCACCAAACGATTATAATCGCGCAAACCCACGCACGCCTAACTTTGACAGAAGCGCGGCAGAGCGCACGACGTATTCGCCAAACGGCGGCGAAAATAACGGCTTTGAAGACCGTGGCTTTATCCCGCGTGACAGACAAAGCGCACGCCGCGGCGGCTTATTTGACCAGGCAATCAACCGTGAAGAGCCCCGCCCCGAAACGCGTATTCCTAACCCAATGGATATCCCCGGTGAGCAGGAAATGCCACGCCGTATGCGCGGGGACGCACAAACCTATAGTTCAAGCTTTAATAGCGAAGCAAAGGAAATCCCTAACGTAGAAAAGGCTTATAATCCGCTTAAAAACCAAGGCGGCTTTGACGCAACCGAAGTTGCAAGAAACCGCGGTGCGGCGTTCCAGTCTTCACAAAGTGAACAAGCGCAAGATACCGCGCCAAGATTTGGTAGGCCGTCACAGGATATGGTTTACCGCGTAAGCAGGGAAAACCAAAACAGTTTATTTGACGATAACGCGCAGGAAAACACGCAAAATACAGAACTTGCCGACGATAGACAGCAAAGCCTGTTTGGTGAACGTACAAATGAACGCACCCCACGCGGTGACAGAGCAAGCGCTTTTGAAAATAACGCGTTTAACGGCACGGAAGAAGATTTCACCGCGGGTGAGCGCGGGCTTGGGCGCGCGCGCATGGGTGCGCGTGAAGACCGTGAAGAGCCTACCCGCTTTGATAGGGCGGCTGACCAAAATCGCTTTGACAGGGCAGCCGAACCAACGCCGCCAACCTATAAGGAAACTGACGGCAGCAACGGCTCTGTTTACGTTGAAGCACCAGAGCAACCTGATATCTTCCCAAGCGGCTTTACGATGGCAAGCGGTGAAAGGTCAAGGTCGGCTGAAAGCACAAGGTCTGCGCCAAAGCGCGACGACTTGGGTACGCCGCAAAGAACAAACGTAAACGCAAGCATTTTATCAACGCCTGCAAGCCAGGTTGCTGAAGCTTTAGACGATGAAGACGACGATAAAGAACACTTCAGCATTGACCAAATGCCAATTAATTACAAATACCGCGCGCCTTCAACCGAGCTTTTAACTGATGAAAAGATAGACAAAGCCGCGCTTTATGACGAGCATAACCGCTTACGTCAACTTGCAATGTCGGTTGTTGACAACTTTGCAATGCGTAACGTCAAGCTTACGCTTGAAAATATCGAATACGGTATGTCAACCACCAGGTTTGAATATTCAATCCCAACGTCAACCCAATTAAAATTTATCACGTCAGCGCAGGGCGATATTGCGCTTTGGTTGCACGCAAACGGCGATATCCGTATTATTCCGCAGCTACCCGGCACGTCAAGGATTGGTATTGAAGTACCAAATAACTACAAAACCACGGTAAGACTGCGCGGCATTATCAAGAGCCAGCAGTGTAAAGAGCTTTCTAAAAAGGAAATCTCTATCACGGTCGGCAAAGACGTAATGGGTAAGCCCGTATTTTTAAACCTTACCAGCATGCCACACCTTTTGGTTGCGGGTGCAACGGGTACGGGTAAGAGTGTGTTCTTAAACGCAATGCTCTTAAGCTGGCTTTACACTTATTCGCCGGAAGATTTACGTATCGTAATCGTTGACCCTAAAAAGCTTGAATTCGTTGACTTTTTGGGTGTACCGCACTTCCTGTTTAACAAGATTATCACCGAAGCTGAAGAAGCAGCGGCACTTTTACAGTATATGACTGAAGAAATGGACCGCCGTTACACCTTGTTCAGGGACGCACGCGTTAAAAAGATTAAAGAGTATAACGAGCTTGCCGTTCAGAACGGTCAAAAGAAGCTTCCGTACCTTGTTATTTTAATCGACGAGTTTGCCGATCTTATGATGGCAACGCCGCAGATTGAAAAGTCAATGACGGCAAGCATCAAGCGCTTGGCACAGCTTGCAAGGGCGGCGGGTATTTCGCTTATCTTTGCTACGCAAAGACCAAGTGCCGACGTTATCTCGGGCGCAATCAAAACTAACTTCCCGGCGCGCGTATGCTTCAGGACTTCAGATTATACAAACTCCCAGGTTGTCCTTGGCGAAAACGGCGCTGAAAAGCTTCTTGGCAACGGCGACTTACTTTATAAAGTAACGGGCTCTGCCGAAAGGGCGCAGGGTGCGCTTGTTGAAGCCGACGAAATCCGTGCGGCAGTTGATTATATCCAAAAGCATAACAAGTGCTATTATGATAAGACCTGCCTTGCAAAAATCAAGAAGACCGCACAGCAATACAGCGGCGAAGCGCAAGAACAGCCTAAAGGCCAGCAAATGTCAATGGACATACCTGAAGGCGTTAAGCTTCCGCCTGCCGCAAGGGATATTTTCTATAGGCGCGCAATAAGGGTATTCATACTCTTTAAAACGGCGTCAAAATCAATACTTCAAACAAAGCTTGGCATCGGCTTTAACCGTGCGGCAAAGTTTATCGACTGGATGGAAGCCGACGGGTTTGTTTCATACCCGATGGATAACAAGCAGCGCCAGGTGCTTATTGATAAGGCTATGTATGAGCAAGTCTTTAATGAACCGTTTGATGACGATTATACCAAATAACAGACCTATAGCCCCACTTTTTATTGAATTTGGGGCTTGGTTTAATGCGTGCGCGCGCACAGGTATACGCAAAATTACGCGCAGCTTAAGGCGCACCCAAGCACGCGCAACTTAAAAGCGCAGACACACACATAGGTGCGTAAACTAAAACACCGCAAAACACGTTACGGAAAACAAAAATGGAAAGAAAAACTATCGGTATGATTTCACTCGGTTGCGATAAAAACCGTGTGGACAGCGAAAAAATGCTTGGCTTTTTATCGGATGAATTTGATATTTCAAACGATATGCAAAGCGTTCAAATTTTAATAATCAACACATGCTCCTTTTTAGGCGCGGCACGTAAAGAAGCCATTGAAACGGTTTTTAATTATTTGCCGTACAAGGAAGAAGGCCGTCTTGAAAAGATAATAATGACGGGCTGCTTGCCGCAAAAGTTTATCGGTGAGTTTTTTGATGAGCTTGTTGAAGTTGACGGCTTTTTAGGCACGTATGACGCAAGCCTTTTAAAGCGATTGATTTCAGATATCTATAACGGTGAACGCGTTAACTACGTCGGTCAAGGTCAGGTGCTTGGCAGAAAAAGGTATCTTACCACACCGCCGCACTATGCGTATTTAAAAATTGCCGACGGGTGCGATAACCATTGTACCTACTGTTTGATACCGAAAATCCGCGGCAGGTTTATATCAGAGCCTATCGAAAGCTTGGTTGAAGAAGCCAAGGAGCTTGGCGACGTTGGTGAGCTTATTTTAGTTGCTCAAGATACCACCAAATACGGCAAGGATATTTACGGCAAACCAAGCCTTATCCGGCTTATACGGGCACTTTCTGCGCTTGAAAACATTTCGTCAATCCGTCTTTTATACTGCTATCCGGAGCTTGTTGACGACGCACTTATTGATGAAATTGCAACCAATCCCAAGGTTGTAAAATACCTTGATATGCCCCTTCAGCACGCGTCTGACCGCGTATTGAAACTTATGGGTAGGAAAGGTAACAACAAGACCTATTTGGAGCTTATCAATAAGCTTAAAGAAAGGGTTGAAGGCATTGCAATACGTTCGACCTTTATGACGGGCTTCCCCGGCGAAACCGAAGAAGACGTTGAAATTTTAGCTGACTTTTTAAAGCAGGCAAGGCTGTTTAACGCGGGCTTTTTTGCCTACTCAAAGGAAAAGGACACGCCGTCGTATAAGCTACCAAACCACTTAAGGGCTGACGTTAAAAAGAAGCGCTTAAGATACCTTTATTCGGTGCAAAACGCCGTTATGGGCGAGATTTTGGACGGGTTTATCGGCAAACAGATTGAAGTCGTTGCCGATGGTATCACGCCCGACTTTTCAAGGTTTGTGGGCAGGGCGTACTTTTCCGCGCCGGAAATTGACGGCAACGTCATTTTAACGGGGGACTCCCTTGTTGAGCAGGGTCAAAAATATTTAGTAACGATTAAACGTCGCAAGGGTTGCGACTTGTATGGGGTTATAGAAGATGAACTTACCTAATAAACTTTCAATCTTAAGGCTTTTAATGATACCTGTGTTTATCGCGGTGTTCTACATAGATTTTACAGGTCATTATTTAGCGGCGCTTGGCGTGTTTGCGCTTGCTGCGTTTACCGACTTTTTGGACGGATACATAGCGCGTAAGTATAACCTTATCACCGATTTAGGCAAGTTTTTAGACAGCAGCGCCGATAAGGTTTTGGTTTTAAGCGCACTTATACTTTTGATGGATGCAAACCTTTTATGTATGGGCTTTATCCCTGAATTTATTGGCGGTGTTTCGGTCGTTATTATTTTGGCAAGGGAAATTTTAATTTCCTGCTTGCGTATGGTTACGGCTAAAAAGGGTATTGCAATCGCTGCTGATAAGCTTGGTAAGGTTAAAACCTTACTTCAGGACTTTGCAATCATTATTTTGCTTCTTGCAGGTCACTTTGCGGCAGGCACGGTGCAAACGGTTATCTGGATTGTCGGCTTTAGCTGTTTTGGCTTATCGGTTATTATGACGGCGATTTCAGGCGTACATTATTTCGTTGTTTACGGCAAAAAGCTGGAGAGTAAATAATTATGAAAACTTTAGTTCTTTCCTTTAGGAAACGGACGGAAAACTCAAGCTTTTTAAGGCTTTCGCGCTTTATAAAGCTTATAAATGCCTACACGCTTTATGCTGACGCGGTTTTGTGTATTGACGGAGCAGACGATAAAGCCTTTGTTGACTGCGTGAACGGGGATTTTGATTGTGTGTTCGTTTTGGATAGCGATCTTGCAACATTTAGCTATGCTAACCTTTTAATGCAGCTTGGTTACAGCATTGGCGGGAACGGCTTTTGCTTTGCAAAAAAGCTTATATCCTTTGTTCCTGACGATTTTGAAGCCCATTATTGTGCTCATTTGGAAAGCGCATTAAAAACCCATTTTGGCACTTGTGTGCAAAAGGTCAAGTTTAAGCTTTACGGCTTAACCAATCAAGAAATTACAGATATTACAAACGGAATTTGCGATAAGTTTGACGGTGTATATTTTGACACCCAAACGGATAATCTTGATTCCTTAACGACGCTCCTTTACAGCGAGCGCGCGCCAAAAAGCCTGGTTGACGGCGCTATCCGTGAGTTTATTTTGCAGCTTAAGGACAGCATTTACGCCCAGGACGATATAACTTTAGAAAAGCGCCTTAATGACGTTTTAAGGCTACGCCGCATTACTCTTTGTACGGCAGAATCAATGACGGGCGGAAGGATTGCTTCGCGCCTTGTCGAAACCGACGGCGCAAGCGACGTGTTTTACGAAGGGCTTGTAACCTATAACACCCTATCTAAAGAGCGCCGCCTTGAAGTTTCGCACTCAACCGTTAATGAGTTTAGCGTTGTTTCATCCCAAGTGGCGTTTGAAATGGCACGGGGGCTATTAAAGCAGGGTAACTGCAATATGGTACTAACCATTACAGGTTACGCAGGCTCAAGCGTAAACCCAAGCGGTAATGAAGGCTTATGCTTTATCGCCGTTGGTAGCGAAAGGGGTATTTCGGTTTACAAATACAACTTTAAAGGGGACAGAAAGCACGTTATTAATATGGCAACGAACGCTGCCTTATTTTTAGCAATAAAGACGGCAGAAAGTCAAGATAGCTTTTAAAACCACACTAAATAAGCGATTGATTTTGATATAAAATTTAGTTGATTTTTATTGACTTATCACGCGGCAAGCGGCACTTATATTTTAAGTAAAAAGCCGCCTATAAGCCGATTAAATGGGTGTTTTGATAAAAATTGACCGTTAAAAGATAAAAAATAATTTACTATATAAGGAGACACTATGGAAGACAAACTAAAAGCCCTTGAGAAGGTGCTGCACGAAATCGAAAAAGAATACGGCAAAGGCGCTATTATGAAGCTTGACCAATCTGCCGCAAATCTCACCATTGACACAATCTCAACAGGCTGTATTGCCGTTGACGTTGCGCTTGGCATTGGCGGTTTACCACGCGGCCGCGTAGTTGAAATTTACGGCCCTGAATCCTCAGGTAAAACAACGCTTGCCCTTCACGTAATTGCGCAAACCCAAAAGACGGGCGGTATTGCGGCGTTTATCGACGCGGAACACGCACTCGACCCTGTTTACGCATCAAAATTAGGTGTTGACCTTGATAAGCTTTATATTTCCCAGCCCGACTGCGGTGAACAAGCTTTGAACATTGCTGAAATGTTGGTTGAAAGCTCTGCAATCGATCTTATCGTTATCGACTCCGTTGCGGCGCTCACACCAAAGGCAGAAATCGAAGGCGAAATGGACGACTCTGCCGTAGGTATGCAAGCAAGACTTATGTCAAAGGCGTTAAGAAAGCTTACGCCTGTTATCAATAAAACCAATACCTGTATCATCTTTATCAACCAGTTGCGTGAAAAAATCGGCGTTATGTTCGGTAACCCTGAAACAACGACCGGTGGTAAGGCGCTTAAGTTCTATTCAAGCGTTCGTATCGACGTAAGAAAGGCTGACGCAATTAAAGACGGCAGCGGTATTATCGGTAACAGAACGAAAATTAAAATTGTTAAAAACAAACTTGCCCCACCGTTTAAGTCAGCTGAATGCGATATTATTTACGGCAAAGGCATTTCACAAGCGGGCTGCTTGCTTGACCTGGGCGTTGAGCTTGGCTTGATTGAAAAGAGCGGTTCTTGGTTCTCAATCGGTGGCGAAAAGATCGCCCAGGGTAGAGAAAAGGCACGTGATTATTTGGAAACCCACCAAGACGTTGCTGATGAAATCGAAAGACAAATCCGTGAAACAGTACTTGTTGCCCCTGAAGAAACAGCTGAATAAAAATGGGCGATAATCGACCTATAGGGCGGTTTATTGGTAAAAAAGCACGCTTTTTGGCGTGCTTTTTTGTTAGTGAATAATGAAGCCGTACAGGGCTTTAGCCCGCGTTAATGATAAATAATAAAAATAAATAAAATATAAATAATTAATGCTTTATCATTGACAAAAGGCGCGTTGTGGTTTAAAATATTAATGTATAAAAATATATTAGGTGCTTTTTGCCAAGAAAGCCCGCGGTAAATGGCTTATCAACGGCAGGGCAAAAAATGCGTTTCATATACTTTTATAATTCTAAATCCCAGGAGGTTTGTTATGTTAACAAATGCAAGCAGCCTGTTTCTAGCGAACGGTGATAGCACCGTTTTAATAACCATCATTATATCGGCAGTTGTTGCCATTATATTAGCGGCAGTAGGCACTTTACTTGGTACCAAGTACACACAAAAGGTAAGAGACAGCAAGCTCGGCACGGCTGAAGCGCTAATAGCACGCATGAAGGAAGATGCTGAACAGGAATGTAAGGCCTTGAAAAAGGAAGCTATTTTAGAGGCGAAGGAAACTGACTTAAGAATCCGCAAGGAATTTGAAGCTGAAGCAAAAGAAAAGCGTCATGAGCTTCAAAAGCTTGAGCAACGCCTTAACAAGAAGGACGAAGTCTTGAACGAAAAGGACGCTAACCTTCTTAAAAAGAACGAAGAATTAGAACAACACCAGAAAGAGCTTGACAAAAAGAGCGCAGAGATTGCTAAAACCAAGGAAAAGGTTGAAAAGCAGTATGAGCTTATGATGGAAGAGCTTGAAAAGGTTGCACACCTTACCCAAGAAGAAGCAAGACAAAGGGTTACGGAATCTATTATTGAAGAAACCAAAAAGGATTGTGCACACCAAGTCAGACAGCTTGAAGCAGCTGCCAAAGACGAAGCCGATAAAAAGGCTAAAAACATTATCAGCTTGGCAATTCAACGTTGCTGTGCTGATCACGCTTCAGAAATTACCGTTTCAACAATTTCTCTCCCGAACGACGATATGAAGGCACGTATTATTGGCCGTGAAGGCAGAAACATCCGCGCCCTTGAAAACGCAACGGGTATTGAGCTTATCATTGACGACACGCCGGACGTTGTTATCGCTTCGGGCTTTGACCCTGTAAGGCGTGAAGTTGCCAAATTATCACTTGAAAGATTGATTGCCGACGGCAGAATTCACCCTGCACGCATTGAAGAAACGGTTGAAAAGGTTAAAAAGGAGCTTGACGCACAAATCAAGCAAAACGGCGAAGAAGCTATGTTTGAAGTTGGTTTGTTCGGTATCCACCCAGAGCTTGTTAAGATTTTAGGTAGATTAAAATACAGAACAAGTTACGGACAGAACGTACTTCGCCACTCAATCGAGGTTGCACACCTTGCAGGTATGATGGCTGCAGAGCTTGGCGTTGACGTGAACCTTGCTAAACGCGGTGGCTTGTTACACGATATTGGTAAGGCTGTCGACCACGAAGTTGAAGGCACACACATTTCAATCGGCGTTGACCTTGCTAAAAAGTTTAAAGAAAGCAAGAACGTCGTTAACTGCATCGCCGCACACCACGGCGACGTTGAACCAAAGACGATTGAAGCCGTTTTAGTTCAAGCGGCGGATGCAATCTCCGGCGCAAGACCTGGCGCAAGGCGCGAAACCACAACTAACTACGTTAAACGTCTTGAACAGCTTGAAGCAATCGCAACGGGCTTTAACGGCGTTGAAAAGAGCTACGCTATCCAAGCCGGCAGGGAAATCCGTATCATGGTTAAGCCTGAACAGGTTGACGATAATCAAGCACTCTTCTTGGCAAAGGATATTGCTAAAAAGATTGAAGCTGAACTTGAATACCCAGGTCAGATTAAGGTTAACGTTATAAGGGAATGGCGCGCAGTTGAATACGCAAAATAAGCTTTATATACTTCGCAATACTTTGTCGGACATTAATTTTTACAATTCCTGCGTACGCCAAGTACGCTCCCTTGTAAAAATCCATGTCTTTCGCGTATTGCTCGTATCTAAAACTTATTTACGCTAAACGGGCTTTGACGTGTTGACGGTAATTCCTGCGTACGCAAAGTACGCCCCCTTACAAAAATTCACGTCTTTCGCGTATTGCTCGTATCTAAAACTTATTTACGCTAAACGGGCTTTGACGTGTTGACGGTAATTCCTGCGTACACAAAGTGCGCCCCTTGTAAAAATTCACGTCCTTCGCGTATTGCCCATATCTGAAACTTATTACGACACAACTTGATATTTATCTAATTAAGGGCAGGGCATAAAATTGCCTTGCCCATTTTTAAAAGGTGCGCGGAATATATCTTTACGCGCTTTGTGGCATTTATTGTAAATGGTGCGTTTTTTTGGTGACGTATCCATAAAAATTAGACCAAAAAACAAAAAATAAGACAAATAATGAACGAAATCTTGGAACAAAAAATAAAACTGCTACCTGAAAACCCCGGCGTTTACGTTATGCTGGATAAGGACGGGCAGGTGATTTACGTGGGTAAAGCCAAGGTGCTTAAAAACCGCGTAAAGCAATATTTTTATTCGGGTGTCAAAACCGATAAGGTTATGGCAATGGTTTCGTGTATTCACGATTTTTATTACATTATCACAAAGAGCGAGGTTGATGCGCTTTCGCTTGAAAACAACCTTATTAAAAAGTACAAGCCAAAGTACAACATTTTACTAAAGGACGACAAAAATTATCCTTACTTTAGGCTTGACACAAAACGGCTTTATCCTTACTTTGAAATCACCCGCAAGATAAAGCGTGACGGCGCTAAATATTTTGGACCGTTTATGGCGGGTGTCAGCGCGCGTGAGCTTTTGGATATCGTTAACGAGTGCTATAATCTTCGTTCTTGCAAGCTTGATTTGGACGGCTTTAAAATGCAAAAAAGGGAGTGCTTAAACTACCATATCAACCGCTGTAAAGCGCCTTGCACGGGTAGGATTTCGCCCAAGGAATACAAGGAAGATTTAGAGCGCGCTATTGACTTTTTATCGGGTAACGATGAAGACGCTGAAATTATCTTAAAAAACAAAATGCAGTCTTTAGCAGAGCGCGGCGAGTTTGAGCTTGCTATCGCCATAAGGGACAAGCTTAAAATGCTTGATGCGCTTAAGCAGCGCAAAATCACAAACCTTAACAGGTTCATAAATGGCGACGTTATTGCAATCTGTGCAAACGGGCTATACTATGCGGTAAGCGTTCTGTTTTTGCGCAGCGGCAAAATTTTAGGGGCAAAAAGCTTTTCTATATCGTCAATCGCAAACGATATTTCCGACGTTTATACCGAGTTTATAACAAGGTATTACACCAAGGATACGGAGCTTCCTGACGAGATTATTTTGTACGAAGACTGCCGCGACCCGCTTGTGTTGACCGATTTTTATCGTACCGAGCGCAAAAAGACCATTAATATTTTAGTGCCAAAACAGGGCGTAAGACGTCAGCTTGCAGACATGGCTTACCAGAACGCAAGCGATTATTTGGAAAAAACCGTGTCCGCCATTATGCATAAGGACGATTTGACCGTCAACGCCTGCCAGCGCTTAAAGGAAGTTTTAAACCTTTCAAAGTATCCAAAGCGCATGGAATGCTATGATATTTCAAACATATCGGGTGTTGATAAGGTTGCATCAATGGTTGTGTTTACCGACGGCGAAAAGGATTCCGCCCAATACCGCCGCTTTATGATAAAAACCGTTGAAGGCGCAAACGACTTTGCGTCCTTGAAGGAAGTTTTATTAAGGCGTTTATCAAAGCTTGGCACGGATGAAGAAGAAAACTTCCCCCGCCCCGACCTTATCGTTATCGACGGCGGCAAAGGTCAGTTAAGCGCCGTTAAAGAGATTTTTGACAGCTTAAAAATTGAAGGCATTGACCTGATTTCACTTGCCAAGCGGGAAGAAGAAATCTTCACAATCCACTCTAATATCCCCGTTGTTTTACCCCACCGTGACTACGCGGTAAGGCTTTTACAGCGCATTCGCGACGAAGCCCACCGCTTTGCAATAACGTATTTTAGGTCAAAGCATTTAAAGCACAATCTTGAATCCTTGCTTGACGATATACCTTATCTTGGGCCAAAGCGCAAGAAAGCCCTTTTAGCCGCTTTTAGGACGGTTGAAGCAATCAAGCAGGCATCTGTGGAAGAATTAACCGCCGTTGAAGGCATCGGGCAAAAGCGTGCCCAAACTATATATAATTACTTAAGGAGTGAATCTCAAAATGACAACGATTAAAACCGTTAGCGTGCAAGAATTTGCCAAAAAGTTGAATTTACAAATAATCCGCGAAGGCGTTGGCGTTGTGGAGCTGTCTTCAATCAGCGTATCACGCCCGGGGCTTCAGCTTGCGGGATATTACGAAAAATTCGCAAACCGCAGGGTGCAGATTATTGGCTACGCGGAGCATGAATTTATTAAGAGCTTGCCTGAAAAAGCCCGCTATAAGGCGGTTAATCAGCTTTTTGAGAAGGATATAAACTGCCTTATCATTGCGCGCGGGCTTGACGTTTTAGAAGAAATCGACGTGTTAGCGCAGGAATATAATTGCCCGGTTTTCGTTTCCCAAAAGGTTACCACCGTGCTTATACACGACCTGTTGATGTATCTGTCTATCGAGCTTGCACCTTCCGGCAAGGTGCACGGCGTTTTGCTTGACGTTTACGGCGTAGGCGTTCTTATCACGGGTAAAGCGGGCATCGGTAAGAGTGAAACCGCGCTTGAGCTTATATCCCGCGGACACCGCCTTGTTGCCGACGATACGGTCGTGCTTCATACCGACGGCGAAAGGATTATCGGCAGCGCGCCTGAAAATATCCGTTATTATATGGAAGTGCGCGGCGTTGGCATTATCAACGTTAAAACAATGTACGGCTCAACGAGCGTAAGGGACGAAAAGACCGTAAATATGATTGTTGAGCTTCTGCCGTGGACAAACGACCTTGAATACGACCGCTTGGGTAACGAAAGATATTACACAAAGCTTTTGGATAGCCAGGTGGTTACCTATAAAATCCCTGTTCAGTCGGGGCGCAATATCCCTGCAATTATCGAAGCCGCTTCTAAAAAGTACCGCTTGGAGCAGCAGCTTGGTATGAGCGTTGCTGAAGAGCTTATCTCCAAAGCCTTTACCAGCAAGGAATAAGGTGGTTTATGCGAATAATTGGTGGCACGCACAAAGGCAGGGTTTTAAAGACCTTTAAAGGCACTGAAATCCGCCCGACGTCAGACCGCGCAAGGCAAGCGTTTTTCAATATTTTTGCTGAAAAGATAGTTGGTGCAAGCTTTCTTGACGGCTTTGCCGGCACTGGTGCGATGGGGATTGAAGCAATCTCACGCGGGGCAAAAAGGGTTGTGTTTACCGACCTTAAAAGGGCGAGTGTTGAGCTTATCAATCAAAACCTTAATATGATAAAGGAAAGTGCAACAGTTATGGTTTGTGACCTTTTATCCTATCTTAAAACAACGCCCGAAAGGTTTGATTTTATCTTTTTAGACCCGCCGTATATGACCGATTTAGGGCAAAAGGCGCTTGAGATTATCGACAAGCGTAAGCTTTTAAACGAAGGCGGACAGGTGATTTTTGAATCGCACGAAAAGCACGAAAGTGAGTATGAAAATTTAGTTTTTATATCGTGCAGGGATTACGGCAAAAATCACTTCAGTATTTACGCTCTTAAAGATTAGTTATGAATTATTTTAACGAAAAGTGTGTGTTTGCGGGCTCTTTTGACCCCGTAACGTTAGGGCATATGCACGTTATTGGCACTTGCGCTATGATGTTTGGCAGCGTAATCGTGGCAATAGGTGTTAACGATGCCAAAAAATATACTTACAGTTTAGACCAGCGCTTGGAAATGCTGAAAAAAGCCTGCAGCAAATACTCGTCGGTAACGGTTGTTGCCTTTGACGGTATGCTTGCAGACTTTATGCGTGAAAATAACGCCGTTTATTACGTCAGGGGTATAAGGAATAAGACTGACGAAGAATACGAAGAAAAATGCTTTAAGGTTACGTCTAAACTAAACCCCGATATCCAGATTATGTTTGTCCAATGCCCCAAGGCGCTTGTAAACACAAGCTCAACACGGGTAAGAGATGAGCTTAAAAAGGGCAAGCGCGTTGATAATCTTGTCCCTTATGAAATCATACCGCTTTTAGAAGAATATAACAAATAGGATAAACGGTTATGGTTTGCACTATTTTTGAAATAGCAAACCATAAAAAGCTTACGTTTGCTTTTTTAAGATAAGCCATGGTCTGGCACCACACCGACACCCCACCAAATGCAATAATCTGTGCGGCTGTACAAACGGCTTTGTCTGTAAGCGGCAGGACGGAAATTGCCTTGCATCCGCTTGTACATTCAATAAGCCCCAGCACAAAAGCGCGTGATAGTTCGTCACCATAGACAGGGGATAGTACCTTGATAAGCGGGGATAAAATATTATAATCAAGTGCCATTTGTGAAAGCGTATAAAACACAGCAATAAATCCGCCAAGCACGGTAAGCGTTGTTACTGCGTTAAACATTGCGTTATACAAAACCGAATCGGCTTTATTTTGTAAAAGTGGGGCTATAAGCCCGTTATCGGGTAGTTTTCTAAAGATTATGCCGTTTAAAAGGCTTGATAGATAGTGGCTGATTAGTAAAACCGCGCCAAGCTTTGGACTGTTAAATAGCGATATTGCAACAGTTCCAACCACGTATATCGGGCCCGACGTTGAAGTTGATAAGGCGTACTTTTTTGCCTGCTCCTTTGATATTACGCCGCCAAGATATAAATCGCTTATTATTTTAGCACCAACGGGGTATCCCGATATAAGCGACATAATCCTTATGTAAATCAGTATCCCGTCCGCGTTAAATAATATTTTTGCAGGTCGTTTAAAGGCTTTGATAAAAAGCACGCTAACCCCCGTTGCGGTAAACAGCGCGGTAAAAAAGAAAAATGGCAAAAGCGACGGTAAAACGGTCGTTGCCCAAAGCTTTAAGCCTATAAGAGTTGCTTGGGCATACCGCTTTGAATTGATTACGTATAGTAGCATTACTGCAAAAAGGATAGCGGCGCAAAATATGCGCACAAAAAGATTGAAGTGCTTTTTGTTCATGCTTTAATATATTTATATTGATAAACCAAAATTCTAAAAACTGACCAAAAGGTTTGATATGGAAGATTTATTTGACATTTTAGATTACAAAAACACCACAGCGCCCCTTGCAGAGCGTATGCGCCCAAAGACCTTAAGGGATTTTATGGGGCAGGACCATATTGCAGAGCAAGGCTCACTGCTTCGCCGTGCCATTATGCTTGATAATTTGGGCAGCTGTATTTTCTGGGGGCCACCGGGCTCGGGTAAGACTACGCTTGCAAATATTATTGCAAACTCAACCGACGGCAATTTTGTAAAATTAAACGCCGTATCAAGTGGCGTTAACGACGTAAAGCGCGTGGCAGAAGATGCCAAGCGCGATTTAAAGCTGCACGGCAAAAAGACCTATCTGTTTTTGGATGAATGTCACCGCTTTAATAAGACCCAATCAGACTCGTTACTTCCGTCTATTGAAGACGGAACGATTATCTTTATAGGCTCTACAACCGAGAACCCTTACGCTGCAATGACACCTGCTATCGTGTCAAGGTGCAGGGTGTTTGAGCTTAAGACTTTAACTGACGAAATTATCAAAAAAGCCCTCTATAAGGCGATTAACGATAAAGTTAACGGCTTTAAGGACATGCAGGTTATCGTTGATGACGACGCCGTTGACCACCTTGCAATAATGGCGGCAGGGGATATGCGCGTTGCTTATAACGCTTTAGAAATGGCAGTTTTAACAACCCCGCCCGAAAGCGACGGCACAATCCACGTTAAGCTAAAGGATGCAGAGCAGTCAATCCAGAAAAAGGCTTTATCTTATGATGAAGATATGTACTTTGACCTTTTGTCCGCGTTTTGCAAGTCTTTGCGCGGCTCTTGCTCGGATGCGGCGCTATACTATTCACAGCGCCTTATAAAGGGTGGTTGTGACCCTGTCATCATTGCACGCCGTGTTATTGCGCACGCATCTGAAGACGTTGGTATGGCTGACCCACAAGCAATGGTTATTGCCGTAAGCGCTTTGACTGCTATAAAAAATATGGGTATGCCGGAAGGCTTGTTGCCATTGTCCCAGGCAATCGTTTACGTTTGTGAAGCAGAAAAATCAAATTCCGTATATCTTGCAATGGCTGCCGCAGCAGAAGATGCTGAAAAGGTCAAGGACGACTTTGTGCCAACAAACTTACGCAACACGCCTTATATGTCGCCCGAGCAATTAAAGGCTAAAAAGCCATACCTTTATCCGCACGACTTTGGCGGATACTGCGAGCAGCAGTATATGCCCGATAAATTGGTTGGCAAAAAGTATTACCACCCAACCGACAACGGGTATGAAAAAACAGTCAAGCAAATCCGCAAAAACAAGGGTATCAAAGATTAATAAAAACCAAGCCTATATGCCGATAATCGGCTTATAGGCTTACTTTTAAGCAAAAAAATTACACTTTAACTAATGAAGGGGTAGGTGAAAAAGTGGAATTTAACGAGAGATTAAAAGCCTTAAGAAAAAAGGCGGGCCTTACGCAGTCAGACTTTGCTGACAAAACGGGCGTGCATTTTCAAACGGTTTCCAAATGGGAAAGGGGTGCTTCCGCGCCCGATATAAGCGCGCTCAGCGTGATTGCAAAGACCCTTAACGTTACGTTGGAGGGGTTGTTGGGCGTTGAAGAAAGCGATAGCCCTATAACCGGTGATTTTGACGCTACGTCAATGGCAAAGGCGCTTGCCGATTACCGCAAGAATAAAGGTCTTAGTCAAAGTGAGCTTTCCGAACAGCTTGACGTCACGCCGGACGCGGTTTCCAAGTGGGAGCGCGGTGTAACGCTTCCTGACGTTGACCTTCTTATAAAAATGTCAAATCTGTTTGCCGTTGCACCGTCAGTTTTATACTACGGCGTAAAGGCTGAAGAAACCATAGAGCCACCTGTATTTTACACAAAAAACGCTTCCAAAAAGTGGATGATTTTTACGATTGTGCTTGCGGCGCTGTTTGTGGTGTCAACCGTGTGCGCGATTATCTTTTATCCCCGCCCGGAAGAAAAAATCAATTACCTTGTGACCGTGCAGGGGGTTGGCGAATTTGAGATTGAAGGTGGCACGTTATTTAGTCAGCCTGAACCTAAAAAGTCGGGCTATAGGTTCGTTAAATGGGTAAATGCTCAAGGTGAAGAAGTCAAAATGCCGTGTCTTATCGAAGGCGAAATTGCGCTTTCACCCGTGTTTGAGCTTGTTGAATACACCATTGACTATTGGACGAACGGCGGTACAATGGAAGGTGACCCCGCAACCATAATAACAGTTGAAAGCGGCGAGATAACGCTTCCTATCCCTCAAAAAAGCGGTGACGTATTTTTAGGCTGGTACTTGTCGAACGAGTATCTTGGCGAAAGCATAACAACGCTTAGCTGCAGCTATGAAAACGTTACCCTTTACGCAAAGTGGGAAACCCAGGTTTTTGGCGTGCGGTACGTGCTTGACGGCGGCGTTATGACTGACAATCCAACGTCAGTTACCAAAGATCAGAAAATCACTTTAAATACCCCCACTAAAACGGGCTATATATTCCTTGGCTGGTACGACAGCGCGAGCGGCGGCAACAAATACGTTGAAGTCGGTGGCGAAAACGCCAAAAACCTAACTTTATACGCCCTATGGCAGCGCGCGACAGATACGTACGAGATAACTTACGTCCTTAACGGCGGAACGCTTGACACGGAGAACCCAACCATTTTATTTGCGGGCGAAAGCGTAAGGCTTAACAATCCGCAAAAGGTCGGGTATGATTTTGTGGGCTGGTTTGACCAGAACAATCAAAGCGCAAACTGTTACGAGTGGCTGACCGGCACTAAAAGCTTAACGCTGTACGCGGTTTTCGTGCCCAAGGAATACGTCGTTATATATAATTATGAAGGCAGTTATGTGGGCGAGCCAAACAAATCGCACGTAACCTTTGGCGAAAGCTTTGACCTTTCGCCCGTCGTTAAAGAAGGCTACGACTTTTTAGGCTGGTATGACGCCCCTGAAAACGGGACCAAGGTTGAAACCATTAACGAAAACGTTATTTCCATAACCGCGCTTTACGCACTTTTTAAGCCAAAAACCTTCCATATAAGGCTTAACGGAGGTGGCGGCACGTTTGACGTTGGCGGTCAGCAGTATGCCGAGTACGTGCTTGATTACGTGTACGACACGACGTTTATCTTGCCCACATGCCAAAGACAAGACTATCAGTTTGAATATTGGACTGACGAAAAAGGCCGCAGGTTCACTAAGATAACTTACCTTAACTGCTATGCGGAAGAATTCACCGCCCACTACACCTATGAAGGCGGAACGGTTATTGATTATCAGCTGCAGGGCGGCGCGATAGAAGGTGACTACCCCGAAATCGCCACCAAAGACCAGGTTGAAGAATTGCCCGTGCCCGTTAAGTACGGCTACAAGTTCATCGGCTGGAACACCGCGCCCGACGGCTTAGGCGATTATCATACCACAACCGAAAATTTAGTGACTGCTGAAAGCATCACTATTTACGCCGTTTGGGAAGAAGTACTCATCGTTGGCACGGCAGAAGATTTTAAATACACCAAGGGCACAACGCAGGTTACACTTAATAAGTACTTGGGTAATACGGGTGAAGACATTGACTTAATTATTCCATCCTTTATTGACGGCTTGCCCGTAACCGAGCTTGGCTCAAGTTTTATTAATGAATATGATCAACTAAATTCTATTGTATTACCACAAACGCTGCGAGTAATAAAGAGTAGCTGCATTTACTTGAAGAAGGTTAATCAGCCACTTATTATACCTAAATCAGTCTATATAATTGAGCAGGAAGCTTTCCGTGGTACATACGCATCAATCGTGTTTGAAGAAGGCAGTGCGCTTAAAACACTTGTTACAGGTTCTTTTTCTGAAGTAAGTATACGCGACGTGTTCGAGTTACCTGAAGGCCTTGAAGAAATACAGTCGTCAAGTCTACCGCCACTTTGCTTTGGTATTAAATTACCGCAAAGCTTAAAGCGTGTTAAGCAATATGCGTTAGATATTTTAGATAAAAATCGTTATCACTATATGAACATTCACCTGCCCAAAGGTGTAACTGAAGTTGGTATACTTGCATTCGGTGCGGCAAGTATATATACTGATGCCTCGGTTCAAACAATCGCGACTTATAGTCAAAATTGGTGCAGTGAATATTCAACAGCAAGCGAGTACGTGCTTACTTTAAAAAACGGTGACACCACAGTAAGCCAGCAAACGGGTATAAGCTTTAACTTGCCGATACTCACAAAGCCCGGGTACAGCTTTGTTGGCTGGGTTGATGAAAACGGCAATTCCGTTTGCAAGTCTTATATAAACACTGATTTTAAAGACGTAACCTTATACGCAAGATTTACAAAGGCTGGCGTAAACGACGGAACGTCGAAAGATAATCCGATCATCTTTGACGGCACAACCCCACTTACGCTTACGGTAAGCACGTCAAAGCCTATATATTTGTATCTGGATATCAGTAACAACTATTATGATGTGTATAGTTACCATACTATTAATTTTATTGGGCCAATAGAATTGTTTTGCTACCTTGATAATTATAATGGATTGAATTATACACACGGAGAGAGGATGAGCACTGATTGTTTTCAATCACTCCACGCATATTTGGGGCAAATAGTGAAGTTTGATATTGAGTCATGGAACGGTCATCCAATGAGTCAAACGTTTACTTTAAGCACAACACCTAAAGCTGTATAAAAAAATAAAGTTAAACACCGCTTTTGAGTAAAATCAAAGGCGGTGTTTTTTTTGCGCCCAAAAATCGGGGCAAATTTTCGGGTAACCCTTTAAGCGGCATAAGTGGCAATTTTTAGCAAAAAAGTCAAATTTTGATAGCCTTTTAGGGGTCAAAAAACAAAATTAAGCGGTTTTTACCACAAATTAAGCGCAATTTACCACCTTTTTGGAAAACGAAGGCGACAAAAATCCTATCAAATGCTGATATAATGAAATCACAAAAAAGCGATTGGCCATCGTGAAATTTAAAGGAGAAATCTTAAAGCGCTTTATGAAAATTTTAATCAATGAACAAAAGTTACGTACTGCTTTTAATGTGCGAGGATCTAAAAAAAGGCAACCCCCTAAGGCTTGAAGAATGCTTACAAAGGTACGGGATTTCCGTGCCAACGTTCAGGCGCTATATTGCGCTCCTGCGCGATTTTTTTATGGAAGAGCTCTCTAAAGAGATAATCTACGTCCCCACCGAAAGGTGCTATCGCGTTAAAAAACAGCAAAAATAAATCGAAATATGCGTTTTTAACGCAATAATTCGCCGTGCGGTGCAAAAAATCGATAAAAATTAAAAATTTTTAAAAAAAGTGAAAATAAAAATTCCGCATTATCAATTTTTGATACACCTGTTTGCTATACTTAACCTTACGTAAAGAATAAGTAAATTTTATCTTTTATGTAAGAAATAAGCTGTAAATTAGGCGATAGTGCGATGAACAAAAGTTACGTTTTGCTTTTAATGTGCGAGGATTTAAAAAAAGGCAAGCCCATCAGGTTTGATGAATGCTTGCAAAAATATAAAATTTCAGTGCCAACGTTCAGGCGCTATATCGCGGTGCTCCGTGACTTTTTTATTGAAGAGCTTGGCAAGGAAATAATCTACGTCCCCACCGAAAAATGCTATCGCGTCAAAAAACAGCAAAAATAATAACCCCACTTAACCACAGCCTAAAGCCAAGATAAAATTAGTGTCCACTCAACATTTATCGTTGAACAATTAAGGAGAAATAAAAATGAAGAACCCTTTAAAGCTTGTTACTATTATTTTGAGTTCAGTACTGGCGTTAACCGCAACGGGTACTGTTGTTGGTATTGTGACCAGCTATACCAAAGACGAAACCGATGCTTTAGTTTTACAATTAGAGCAGACAGCCGAGCAAAATCGTACAGACCTACAGAATAAAATTGATGAGCTTACAGCAGAATACCAAGCCAAAGATCTTGAAATACTTCAGGCGATTGAAGAAGACAAGGCTGCACTTGTAAGCTTGGAAGCAGAATACCAAGCAAAGATACAAGAGCTTATGGCAGAAGATGAAGCCAACGCACAAGCGTTAGCAGATTTTAAGGCTGAATATGATGCCAAGGTACAGGTGCTTATTGCTCAAGATGAAGCAAACGCAGAAGCTTTAGCAACACTCAAGAGTCAATACGAAGCAAGTGTTAAAGAACTTAAAGATAAGGATTTAGCAACCGACCAGGCTATTGCAGACTTGGATGCTAAATATCTTGCAGAAGTAGAAAATCTTGTTGCAAGTGATACTGCAAACGCACAAGCTTTAGCAACACTTAAGAGTCAATACGAAACAAGCGTTAAAGAGCTTAAAGACAAGGATTTAGCAACCGACAAAGCTATTGCAGATTTGGATGCAAAATACCTTGCAGAAGTAGAAAAGCTTGTTGCAAGTGATGCAGCAAACGCACAAGCTTTAGCAACACTCAAGAGCCAATACGAAGCAAGCGTTAAAGAGCTTAAAGA
>JAFQEA010000015.1 GCA_017399185.1 Clostridia bacterium | reverse complement strand
GTGCCGTGCAAGACGGCAATGATGTTGCCCTACAGAGCAAATGATGTTCTCGCTATGCTCGAAACGATGTTGTGCCAATGGCACAAATGAAAAAAGAACAGGCGTGTGCCTGTTCTTTTTTGGTAGCCCCAAGGGGACTCGAACCCCTGATTTCGCCGTGAGAGGGCGACGTCTTAACCGCTTGACCATGAGGCCTTATTTACAAATTGCTTGATTATAATATCACATATAAAAGCAACTTGCAACCTTTTTTGTTTGATTTTTGCAAATTTTATAATATTTTAAGCACGACCTTATCAAAATCGCGAGATAAAAGCGCCTTTTTATCAATCATAAAATAAAGCGTTTTATTAGGTGCTAAATTAATATCTAAAAGGTCTTCATCGGCCGTGTTCACTTTTAAAAGACAAACGTCGTCACCGAATAAATCTTGGGTGTTTGCTAAAAGCACAACGCCGTCTTCACCGCGGGCAAACTCAACCGATAGGTCGGTTATCGCGTCAAAATCGTCTTCCCAGTCTTCGTTAAAGCAGGTATAACCATCAAGATCGCCATCAAAATATCTTACCTTGGCGGTAAGCTTTTTGCCATAATCTATAAAGAAGTATAAGATACCTGTTTTAGGCAGCAACGTTTCACCGATTTCGGTATAAAGCTGTTCAAGATTAATCTGACACAAGAACATTTCTGTCGGCGAAAACACGTTTTCTTCAAGCCAAGCGTTCGGCAATAAAATTTCGCCAAAAAACTTGCTGTCATCAAGCTCGGTCTGATATTCGTCAATAATCAATTTAACGCCCATGTTTTTCACTTAAATCCTTCACTATTTTTTAATGCTGTCAATATCGCCGCCAAGTGCTTCAATCGTCATAAAAAGCTCCTTTAAGGCAATTTTGTCTGTAACAGTTTTTGCTAAAGCGCATAAGCTATCAAGCGCGCTGTCATCGCCGTGTCTTGAAAGATAAGAGCAAAACTCCGGCACGCTATCCAAATTTTTATTTAAGCTTGATAAAAGTAATTGCGTTACGTCGTCACGCTTATACGTAGTGCCCGCAATGATATCACACAAAACGCCCGGTACGTTGTCTTCAGTCAAGCATTTGTCAATCAATTTATTTACAGCGCTACAACCTGACTCCTTAAGGATAATTGCGGCAAGTTCTTTTGTGTCCTGACTGCTGTTTTTATCAAAAAGTAAGCCTATAAGCCTGTTATCGGTGATTTCAGCGCCGTTAAACTGTGCGATTTCCAACCCGATTTTAACAAGCCTGTCGTCTGCACTATTGATAAATTCAAGCGTTTTATCCTTTGATAAATTACGCTTGAGCGCGTCAATCAAATAATCGTTAACCTTAACGCCGCTATCAAAGTGCTCCTTCAAAATTTGCTCTAACAGATTGGTTTTATCATCGTAATAGGTGTTCGGGGTAAGCCCGTCAAGCTCGTCAAAGGCCGTATCCTGAAAGCTAATATACAGCTCGTTTTTAACGTCTTGTATTTTATCAGCGTCAATCTTACCCTTGTTTTTAACAAGATAGGCTGTCACGTATTGTTTAAAAATCTTTTCAATATCAACTATCACGGTAATCTGTCCTTATTATTTTTAATGTTTGGTTTAGTGCTTTTTTGTCCGTTCCGCAAAGCGAAGCAATAAGGTCTTTTTGCTCACCAATAATGGTTTTTGCAAGATAAATTATTGCAGCAGCCAAGCCGTTTACGTCCGATAATCGGCTTATAGCCCCAGTTTCGGTCGTTTTATTGTATAAGTCTTCCGCGGCTTTGAGTATTGACAGGTTTTTAGCACCAACAAAGGCAACAAAGCTTGAAAAGGCTTTTGCATACGCCTTTTTAAACACACTTTTTTTGGTTAGCTTAACAGTAAATGGTCGAAGCAGCACACGGGTATAAACGCCGTCAAAGCAAGCGGGCGTTCTGAAATCATAATCGCAAAGTATAAACGCGCGGATAATTTCAGCCTTTACCTGGTCAGAAACGTCGGGGTATAAAAGTAAATCCTTAAAATACTCTTTTATCTTTTGATTGCCTGACGTAATAAGCGGCTCTGGTAGCTGCATCTGCAGAGAGTTTTGAAAGGAATATAACCAATTACACGTCCTTAAAGCCCGTGGCAGGGTTTCCTGCGTAACAGGCGTTTGTTTTAGTATAAAATCCATGGCTTCGTCAGCCCAAGCCTTAAGCGCGTACTTTGGCAGGGCGATTTCCGTGCCCAAGCGTGGCGGCTCATCGTCAATTTTGGTGCAGCTTGATAGGTCGATATAAAATTCCGCAATAGGGTTTTTGGTAAGGATATGGATAAGGATAAAGGTGCTTTCAGCCTTGTCAAACATCTTTAAATTATATTCGGTTGCACCGCGCAAAAATAAGGCGCTGACAGAATACGGGTCCTTTGCGATTGCCTTGTTGATATACTCTAATGAAAGCTCATCAAGCCCCATTTTAGAAAAGGCTTGCGCTAATTTATAGCACTCGCTGAAATCATCAAATTTAAACTTATCAAAGCGCTCAAAAAGGGCTAAAAATTCTTCACGCTGACCGACGTCTGCCAAATAGCATAGATTGTTGATATATGGCAGCTTATCATCAGGAAACTCGTCTATAAGCCGATTAAGCAGGTCTTTTGCCTGGTCTTCCTTATCGTGCACAAGATAAAAACCGGCTTGGCGGAGCTTTGCGCCAACATAGTTTGCATCGTCTTTTTTAACGTAGTTTAAAAGGTTCACGCCGTCTTCCCAGCTATCGTCAAAAATCTTTGCTTCAGCCTTGTCGATAAGGTAATCCGAAGTCGCCTTTTCAAGCGGATAGCAAATGTTGAATTCAGGCGTTTGGGTTTGGGTTAAGGCTTCCATACACTCTAACATTTCATCGGTGTAATCGTAAGGCGTGGTGGGGTCAAGCTCAAGCTGCTTATCGTAATAATAGCCCGCGAGGCGCAAATTTTCAATAAGATAATAGCACGTACCAAGCCCGTGGTAGGCAAGCGGCTTATCGGCATAATCGCAAATGCTTAAAAACCTGAACCAGTACTCTAACGCGTAATGAATCATATCGGTTTCCATATACACCTTGGCGGTCAGCAAAATAACGTCCTTATAAAGCGCCGCGCTTGCCGTTAGCTTAAAGCCGTTTTTATTGTAAGACTTAATCGAGTCAAGCGAAGATAAAGCGCCGACAAAGTCGCCGCCTTCAAAACGTTTTTTCGCCAGGCTAAACAGCCTGTCGGGATAATCTTCAATTTTGATTACTTTAACGTTTTTTCTCATCTTCCTAAAAGCTTATCGATATCTTCCTTATAGTATGTGTATTTTTCCGGGCAGAAATGGCAAACAACTTCAATTTTGCCTTCCTTCCCGATTGTTTCGTAAAGCTCCTTTTCGCCAAGGGTTATCAAAATGCGGTCAACGTAATCGCGTGAGCAGGTGCATTGGTACTTGGGGAAATATTGATTAAATTCAATACCTGTAAAGAACTTTTCAATAACGCCGTCAAAGCCAAGATCTTCCAAAAGACTGCTTACCGCACCAAAGTTATCCAAAAGCTCTTCTGCTTTTTGGATATTTTCTTCCTTTGCGCCCGGCATTGGCTGAAGCACCACACCGCCTGCGGCGATACACTTAAGGTCTTTGCCGATTTTTACGCCAAGCGCAATACCCGTTGGCTGTTGTTCGCTATACGTGTAATATGCCGCAAAGTCTTCAGCAATTTCACCGCTGATTATGTGACAGCTACCAGTGTAAGGCTTTTTAAGACCGATATTTCTTACAACCGAAATCCTGCCCTTCCCTACGCAGGAAGCAACGTCAAGCTTGCCGTTGGGCTTTAGCGGAAGGTCAACCTGCGGGTTATCAATGTAGCCGCGGATTTGTAATTGCTGGTTAGCGCACACAACGATAGAGCCGCCCGGGCCGTCACCCTTTACGGTTACGCTTAAATGGTCTTCCTGGTTTTTAAGTGAAGACGCCGCCATAAAAGCTGTTGCGGTCATGGTTCTGCCAAGCGCCGCAGCGGCAAGCGGGGTTAAGCTGTGTATTTCAATCGCGCGGTTAACCATATCGGTTGTGTCCATTACGGTCAGTGAAATTTCATTATCAAAAATCAATGCTTTATAAATTCTGTCCATATTTATCTTCTTGCAAGAATTTGTATCCTTTGCGTATCCTTTTTAATTTCCCCACCCATGTGATTTTGGGCGATAATCGACTTATAGCCTAATTTTTCAAGTAAGCCCACAACTTGGTCAAGCGTGTGCACGTATTGAACGTGGCTTTCTTCTTTTTTGATATATCTGTCACCGTCTTTTATAAAAAACGATAAATCCATTTTAACGGTATCGCCGTCCAAACTGTTAAACCACAGATAACTTACGTCTTCACGGTCTTCACCGAAAAGATTGTTGCCGATAACTTCAGTCAGCTTATACTCGGTTGAAAAGTCAAAAAACAAAACGCCGTCAGGCTTAAGTGCTGACCTTACTCTCTTAAACGCCCTTTCAAGCTGACTTTTGTTAAGGTAGTTTATCCCATCGTTTATTATGGTGACAAAATCCACCTTATTAAAGGTTTTCAGCTTTGAAATATCCTGGCACAAAAACTCAATATTAAGCCCTTCTGATTGGCATTTTTGCTTGGCAACGCAGAGCATCTCTTGCGAGATATCAACCCCTGTTACCTTAAAACCCGCACGCTTAAGCGCACGCGTAAAAAAGCCGCTTCCGCAAGCTAAATCAAGGCCTATAGTACCGTTAACGCTTGTTTTTATTGTTTCAACAACCATGCTCGCCCAAGCGTTATAGTCGTCGTCACATATTAAATTTTCATAAACGCCGGCTAATGCGGTGTAAGCATCGTTAATCATATTTATCCAAAAAGCGGCGCGTTATCCTTGCGCCCTAAAGAAAAAAATCAGCCCCGAATTTTACTTCGGGGCGAAAGCCCTAAAACTGTTGCTTTTCCTGTTCAGCCTTTACAAGGCTATCACGCGTGAAAGCGCCTTCTATTGCCGTCAAGCCGACTTCATAGTCAGTTACAGCCTTAACACCGGCAAGGCCGCTTTGCTTTGTACCAACCGCAACGTAGCCGTTTTGCGCGCTTGCGTTGGTTGCCGCCTTTTTACGGTTTTCATGCTGCTCTTCTTCTTCCCTACTTGCCTTATAGCGTTCAACCCTTTGGTCAAGGAATTTTTCATAAACCCATTGATTGTAAAGCGTCCAAACGACAAGGAAGAAGGTTGCGCCGAACATCAATATCAGCATTACGCCAAACGTCATCGTGCCGCTAAAGAACAGCATGATAAACGGCAATAATGAAAAGGCTGCAAAGATTGCGTTAAGCGGTGATAAAACCGTTGAAAGCACCATTGCGTTTTTAAAGAGTGCAAAAAAGCTGCCTTTATACGTAACAATGAGCGATATCATCGACATAAAATGAAGAGTAGCAAGCACAATCAAAACGTAAAGCGCAATTTTTGAAAGGGTTAAGTACCAAACCGTGCCGTTTACTGCCATATCGCGATTAAGATATGAAATCATAATCGCAGAAGCACTTAATACAAGGGAGTATAAAAGCGTTTCTATAAGCATTGGCACAAAGTTTTTCTTTACGCCGCTGATAAAGCCCTTGATAACGGTTACGTTTTCGCCCCAGGCAAGGTTACGCATAAGATATAGCCCGCCCGACAAGCCAACCGAAAGCCAGATTGCCGCAAGTGGCATCCAGATAAAGGTTGTAAAGTTTGCGTTATATAAAATGCTTTCTTCAAGGCCGACCATGTTGGTTATCGGGAAGTACCCTATACCCATGTTTGACGTAAACGGTGAGCCTGCTGCCGATTGCATAATGGTGTACGCGCGGGAGAGTATCAAATACAATACGGGCGCAAAGAAAAGGAGCATTAAAAAGTTAAGCCCAATCGTTTGTAAAAAGTTGCCCATTATAAGCTGTGTGCCTAACGACCAACGGTTTACGCCGTGCTCGGGGCGGAAATACCCGTCAACACCCGACATATCGGTAAGGCCGCTTTGTCCCCTTAAATTTTCCTTTGCGGAATCGTTAACCTTTTTGTTTTTAGCAGCTTTTGCCTTATCCTTTGCGCTTTTTGCGTAAGGGTTTGGATTTTTAGCTTTGTTTGACATATAACCTCTTGATAAATCCCACCGCGCACCTTTTTGGGCAAAGCCTTGGTCGGATTTATTTATATTTATTACTTAAATATAATAACTTAAAAAGTTAACTTTTACAAACGAATTAAGGCTTAAACTTAAAAAAAGTTAAAAACTAACCAAATCGGGGCGGTTTTTCTTTGTTTTTAGTATTATTTGGGGGTGGTGATATCAATATTGCGGTTGTAGGTGCAACAGGTATTGTTGGCACAAAAATAATAGAGTGTCTTTTAAGGCTTAACGTTTTGCCCGACAGGCTCTATCTTTTTGCAAGCAAAAAAAGTGACGGCATGCGCGTTGTCTTTATGGGTAAGGAGCTTTTTATTGAAGAGCTTTGCCCCGAAAATATAAGCGGAAAGCATATCGATATTGCCTTTTTTGCCGCAGGCGGTACGGTTGCAAAAAGCTACGTCCACCACTTTTTAAAGGCAGGCGCGGTGGTAATTGACAATTCTTCTGCGTTCAGACTTCAAAAGGGCGTTCCCCTTGTCGTACCCGAAGTCAACCCAAGCGATTTAAAGCTGCACAGCGGAATAATTGCAAACCCAAACTGCTCTACCATAATGCTTATGCCCGTTTTATCTATGCTTGACAGGCTTTACGGCGTAAAAAGGTGCGTTGTTGCAACCTATCAGGCTGTATCGGGCGCAGGGGCAAAGGGGCTTGAAGATTTACGCCTTGGCGAAATGGGATTTGCCGCAAAAAACTCACCGATAAGCCTATATAGCAACTGCTTACCCCAAATTGGCGAAATTTCACCAAACGGGTATAGCGAAGAAGAAAACAAGATTATTTTTGAAAGCAAAAAGATATTGCACAACAGCAATTTAAGAATCACCGCAACGGCAGTCAGGGTTGCGTGCTTTAACTGCCACAGCCAGGCAGTTAACGTTGAATTACGTAAAAAATATGACGATAATCGGCTTATAGGTCAACTTTTAAATTTAAAGGGCGTTTGCTTAAAGCAGTCTGATAAAAGCTTTTTTGTGCCCACAACGATTGACGCTGACGATAATTTTGATATTTTTATCGGCAGGGTTCGCCGTGACGTTTCCAAAAGAAACGCCCTTTCGTTTTGGCTCGTTTTTGACAATCTTTTAAAGGGCGCGGCGCTTAATGCGGTTCAGATTGCTAAATATTTAATCGACAATAAGCTTTTATGATTATCACACATAGCCGCGCATATATCCCCATAAAATATACTATAAAACCTTTTGGGGGCGTAAAATGGAAAACATAATGCTTTGCGGCATAAGCGGAAACATGGGCAGGAAGATTTACGAAAGATTAATAAATCTCGGGCATAACGTTGCTTGCGGCATTGATAAAACGCTTGGCGGTCAGTTTGACTGCCCGATATATAAGGATTTTTTTGAAGTGCGTGAAAGCATCGACTTTGTTATTGACTTTTCATCAAGCAAGCTGTTTGACAAGGTGCTTGACTTTGCTTACGTTAATAAAGTACCCTTAATTTGCGGCACAACGGGGCTTTTTGCAGCGCAAATAGAGCGCGCACATAAATTGGCAGATACCGTGCCCGTGTTTTTGTCTTCAAACATGGCGGTTGGCGTTAATTTGTTTACAACGTGCGCCCAGATTTTGAGCAAAAACTTGATTGATAGCCAGATTGCAATTATTGAAACCCACCACAACGGCAAAAAGGATTTACCAAGCGGCACAGCGCTTGATATCAAAAAAGCCATTGAATCTGTCACCGATAGCAAGGCTGAAATTTGCAGTATCCGCGGCGGAAGCGTGATTGGCGAGCATAAGGTCGTGTTTTTAGGTCAAAACCAAACGATAACCATAACGCATACTGCGCTTGACAGAAATCTTTTTGTTGACGGCGTGATAAATGCGCTTGATTTTTTAAAGGATAAAGAAAGCGGCTTTTACACAACAAAGGACTTAATTAATCTATAAATCAACTAAAAAAGTGGGGATAATCGACTTATAGCCCCACTTTTTTAAATTTGCTAATTTTATCAAGCGATAAAAATTGAGCGCGCATATAGTTTACAAATCCCTGCTTTTATGATACAATTTAAGCATAAAATAAAAGGGCTTTAACTTATGCAAAACACCTTACTTATCGTTGACGGACACAATTTATTATTCCAAATGTTTTACGGCATGCCAAATAAAATTTACAGCCCGACGGGAAAGCCAATACACGGCACGCTTGGCTTTATCGGTGCACTTATTAAAATTATCAATATGGTAAAGCCCACCCACGCCGTTGTCTTGTTTGATAGCGAGCATCATAATACGCGTAATGATTTACTGCCCGAATATAAGCAAAACAGGCCTGATTTTTCTTTGCTTGAAGAAGACGAAACGCCTTTTTCACAGCTTGAAGACATCTACAAGGCGTTAGACCTTCTTGATATTAAGCACACCGAAGCCACCGACTGCGAAACTGACGACGTTGTTGCCGCTTATGCGCTTACTTGTCGCGCAAACAGTAAGGTAGTGATATCATCTTTTGATAGCGATTTTTTTCAGCTTATTAATGAAAACGTAAGTATATTAAGATACCGCGGCAAAAACACCACGATAATTGACCATAAGGCTTTTTGTGATAACTTTGGTATCTCCCCCAACCGATATGCAGACTTTAAGTCGCTGACGGGTGACAACGCCGATAACGTAAAAGGCGCGGAACATATCGGGCCTAAAACTGCCGCCAAGCTTATTTGTGAATTTGATAATTTGCAAAACCTTATCGCCTGCGCTGACGATATTACGCCGCAACGCATAAAGGATTCTGTCACTGCGTGCGCGGAAAGACTTAAGGTAAATTACCAAATAATCAAGCTTGACGGGTGTGCTAAACTGCCGTTTAGCTTTGACAGCCTTAAATTTACGTATAACGGCTTAACGACAACATATATACTTAAAAAACTCGGCTTAAAATAGCCGAGTTTTTATTAAAAGTCCTTCTATAGGTTGATTATCGACATTTTTCGACATTTTAAGTTAGTGGTTTAAATAACACCGAGTTCAGTCTTTTCACAGCTTCTTCAGCGATATTTTTATCAAGATACACGCTTATTTTAGCTTCGCCTGCAATTTTATTTATTGCTACGGTGGAAGCCCCTATTTTACTTAACGTACTAAAAAGCGTTGGCAGAAAACTTGGTGTTTTATCAACTGCGTACCCAACCACGGTTAGGACTGCCAAATCCCTTTTGACAACGCAGCCCTTAACAAGACTATTACTTTTTATCACGCCTAAAAATTCTTCAATAAGATGGGCGTGTTTTTTTTCTTGCAAAATTATGGTGGCGGTATTGTCGGTAAAGATCAGTTCTTCAACCCCACCAACAACGCTTTTTAGCCAATCGTTAAATGCACCTATGCACATATTATCAGCCTTTGATTTTTTAAGGCTTACGTTAACGCAAATATATCCCTTATCCAGTCCTATCCCCGTAACGGCGTTAAGGGGCGTATCGCCGTCAACGATAAGCGTGCCCTTATCCGACGGCTTAAAGGTGTTTTTGATTGCAAGACTAACACCATTGCCCGATAAAATACCAACGACTGCTTGGTTTAAAACACTCGCTTTTAAATGTCTTAACAAATCAAGCTCCTTAAAGGTCAGCCTGTCGATATAGCGCGCCCTTTTAACGATTTTCGGGTTTACGCGCATAATGCCGCTTACGTCGGTAAAAATTTCATAAGTGTCAGTTGGTAATAGCTTTGCTAAATACGCGCCGCTGTTGTCCCCACCGCCCCGCTCAAACAGCTTTACACCACCATTATATCCGCCGTAAAACCCACCGATAACACACGGCGTGTTTTCTTTAATGAGCGAAAGGTTTTTGGCAGTTTTAATCTCGTCAACAGTGCCCGTACGGTCGGTGATAAAAAGGTCTTTTGCGTCAACAAATGCCGCACCGATAAGCTTTGCAAAAATCTTGGCGCAAAGGTATTCGCCGCGGCTGACAAGATAGTCGGTGCCACTGTCCTCACGATAAACAGCTAAAAATTCATCAAATTCCTTTTCAACATCAACGCCGATATTAAGCCCCTTGACAATTTCTGAAAAGCGTTTTTTGACCTTATTAATTATTGGCGTAATTGAAAAGCCGTACTCGTTATACGCCGCGGCAAGATACAATAGGTCGGTGACCTTACAATCCCCTTTGTTGCGCTTACCGGGGGCGGAAACAACAATGACCTTTCTTTCCTTGTCCGTAAAAACAATATCCCTGCAACGGATAAAGCCTGCCGCGTTTGATAGCGAGCTTCCGCCGAACTTAACAACCTTCATAAATCACCTTTTTTGTATTTTATGTAAGATTTTACGGGGGTATGCTATCAAACTTTTTGGCCGCTGGAATTGGCAGGCAACAAAAAAGGCTTTGCTCTAGCAACGGCCAAAGCAAAGCCAAGATATGAGAAAATATGAAAAACAAGCAATTTTATTCAACGGCGACAATGTTAACGCTTTTAACGTTGTCAACCATTTTAAGGTGTCTGACAAGCTCGGTAAGCTCAATCTTTAAGGTAGATACGTCAATAACGAGTGTTGTGAACGTAATACCCTTGATTGGAAGACCCGAGTTAATCGTAATAATGTTGCCGCCGCAGGAATAGATTTCCTGAACGACGCTACTTAATACGCCGGGTGAATCGGCAAGCTTAAAAGAAATAATGGACTTTTTGCCGTAAGATTCAGACGAACGGTAAATTTTATCTTTGTACTTATAAAAGGTTGAACGGCTTATCCCCGTTTGCTTGCACGCTAGGCTCACAGAAACGTCTTCGTCTTCCACAAGGCTTTTGGCCTTCAAAACAAGGTCAAAATACTCTGGCAGGATTGACTTATCAATGATTAAATATTCTGTATTTGGGTTATTCATAACACTAAAATGTGGCGTTAATCGCCTTATAGCCCGCTTTTTTAAAATTTGAACGCCCCTTGAAATTTAAGCGCCCCCAAAAAAAGCAAATGCCGCCGTCCTTTTTTTAATTTATAGGTATATTATAATATGTTTTCTTCAAAAAAACAACTGTTTTTGTACCAAAAACAAAAACAGTTGCTAATTTTACAAAATATTTACTTAATTAATCATTGTTTTACTGAATTAAAGTCAAGCTGTTTTCCGTAACGGTTAAACTAACTGTCTGTTCAACGCCGTTGCGGATAACCAAAAAGCTGACTTCGTCGCCCGTATAAGCGCCCAAGATAACGTCAACAACGTGATGGTTGCGGCAAACGTTATAGGTCTTGCCGCCGTGCGTTACGGACATAATTCTGTCGCCAACCATCAGCACACCCTTGGCAATCGACGTTGAAGTGATTTCGGCAACGATAATCTGTGCTTCGATTGTAAGCGCGCCCGTTGATTGGTTGTACACGCCCTTGATGTTATGCTCTTCAACGGTTATGCCAAGCAGCGGCTTTGAAAACTTAACCGCAACCTTATCAAGACATTGGTTCAAAATCTGTGTAACAACGGTTTTAACGATAAACGACGGGATTGCATAGTTAACGCCTTCAACCTTGTCGGCAATGCTTTTAGCGTTTACGATACCGATAAGCTCACCGTTGGCGCTGTATAAGCCGCCGCCCGAGTTGCCTGGGCTTACGGACGCGTCGTAACGCATAAGGCGCATACTGACTGCACTGCCGTAAACGTCTTCCATATCGACGTACTCGCTGTCAACGCTCAAAACGCCCTTGCTTGCCGAAATACCTGCGCCTTCAGGGTTGCCGACAGCGTAAACCGTTTGACCGACCGAAACGTAAGTTGAATCCGCAACGGTTGCAGAAAGAAGCATATCGTTATTTTTGATAGCGTCGCTACCCTTGACGTTAAGAACTGCCAAGTCGTAAGTCGCGCTTCCGCCAACGAAGGTGCAAACAAACGCAAACGGGCTTGACGTGTAGCCGCTGCCGTAAGGCATTGCAACGATTTCGTCAACGATGCCCGTGCTGTTTCTTGCATTTTCAGCGTAAACCACGTGGAAATTTGTTATAATTATCGCGTCGCCGGCTTCTTTATCCAGACTATAAATTACGCCCGCGCCCGCAGAATAGCCAACCTCACCAGAAGACTTTGTGTAAGCGCAAACAATGCTGACCGTTGAGCGAAGGCTTGTATTGATTGCAGTAACGTCATCAACGGCATCGTTGTTGCCGTTTTCATTGCCTGCAAAATACTTGATAATAAATTCTTCAAACGTGCCTTCAAACTGACCGTTTGCGACCATTTCCTGGTAAAGCGCAGTTGCCGTGTAGTCAGGGTTAAAGTTAACGCCGTCTTTCCCGTCAGCGCCGTCCAAGCCGTTAGCGCCGTTCTGGCCCTTTAAGCTTTCAAGCCACTGTTGCTCGGTCCCGACAAAGCCGTTGTCAAGCGCGATTTCGTAAGCAGATTTGCCGCGCGCAATACCGCCGCACGCAGTAAACGCAAATAACATAATTATGGTAATAAGTGCCGCTATAGCACCTTTAACTGACCTATTAATAATAGTGCCCTCCTTATAAAAGCGGTAGTTTGCTTTTAATAATTTTAACCAAAATGCCAGATAATGTCAACAATTTAATTTTTATTATTGGCGTAACCTTAAGTTTTTATCTGTTTTTCGCAAAACCTTGACAAAACTTTGCCAATTCTTTATAATTTGAGTATGGATAAACACCTTATTGAGCAAAAATATAACAGCTTTATAAAAAACCTGCCCACCCAAAACCCTTACGGCGAAGCTATAACGCTTGTCGGGGCGACCAAAACCCAGCCCGCCGAAGCCATAAATTGCGCCATTAATTTAGGGCTTAAGGACGTTGGCGAAAACCGCGCGCAGGAGTTCAGGGACAAATACCCCTTGCTTGAAAAGTGCAATTACCACTTTTTTGGGCGGCTGCAAAAGAACAAGGTCAAGTACCTTATCGGTAAGGTACATCTTATCCACTCGGTTGACAGCATTGCGCTTGCCGAAGAAATTTCACGCCAGTCAAAAGCGGCAAGCGTTACCACAAACGTCTTGTTAGAAGTCAATTTTGGCGAAGCCCAAAAGGGCGGCTTTGAGTTTTGCATGCTTAAATCGGCTTACAAAGAAATCCTACTTTTGGATAATATTTGCGTAAAAGGCTTTATGGCTGTTATGCCTAAAACCGATAATATCAATCTTTTGCGTGAAAATTGTTTACAACTGCGCGCCTTTTATGATATAATTAGACAAACCAATAAGGATATCACAGTGCTTTCGATGGGCATGAGCGGTGACTATCAGACCGCAATCGCGTGCGGCAGTAATATGATACGCATTGGCTCTGCCATTTTTGGCGAAAGAAATTATAACGGAGTTTAATTTACTATGGGACTTTTTGATTTTTTGACTAAAGAAGTTGAACCAAACCAACAAAAGCAATCTCGCCGTGAAAAATCCACGCCGGGCTTTTCAGCAAGGCTTAAATCAAACCAAGCCCAAAACCCACAGCCCGATGACGACGGTAACGTTGCCGTAAGGGTTTTTAAGCCAACGTCTTTTGACGACGTTTGCGCCGTTATCGACTTTTTGCTTTTAGGAAAACCCGCTATCGTTAACGTTGAAGCCGTAAAGGAACAAACAATCCAGCGCGTAATGGACATTTTAAGCGGCGCTTGCTACGCCCTGCACGGCACAATGAGTGAGATTTCACACAATATCTATCTTATTTCACCATCAACACAAATGATATAGTATATGACAAAAAGCGGCTTATAGGCCGCTTTTTTAATTAAGAATTAAGAATGAAAAATGAAGAATTATTGTCAGGTTTTGCATCGCAAAACCTTTTTTAATTTAAGAAAAGTAAGCCTATAGGTCGATTATGGCTTTTTTACACAACTATAGCATCATATTTGTGACACGCCATAATAAATTTCTTTTTAGCCATTTTTATTTCTCTCCTTATTTGTTTTTTCATAAAAGTTTTTAATTTTTTGCACTATAATTAAATAGTCATATATACGTGGGTAAACTTCCCTTAATCGAACATCACTACTTACATCATACGATTTCAACCAAAAATTCAAATTTATATACAACTCATTATGTTGTTCCCAAATATTAATTTCGGTTTTTTCATTAGGTAAAAGTTCATTTGGCTTCGACATTTCTTTTTGTTCTAACTTGTATAAAAAATCTCTCCGTTCTTTACGCAAATAGTCCATCTGTTGTAGTATCTCTTTAAGATTCTCTTTAGAGGAAGGTATAGCGATTTTACAATTTTCACAAATATGATAATTTACAATTTCTATTAATTCTTCTTCACAATTTGGGCACTTTTTTTCCATAATCTTTTTTCCTTTTGGGATTATTCTACCATTTAGTAACAACGCCATCTACATAATGCCAGAAGTTTCCGCTTTCCGTAGGCTGACTTTCGCTATAATAATAACGCGTTGCGTTTGTTACATTAGAGTTGTCTGAACCAATAGTAATATTATCCCACTCTGTTGAGTTGCCTTTATAATACACCTTGTTTAAACCACTGCAACCGTAGAACGCCTTTTCACCAATAGAAGTAACTGAATCAGAGATTACTATTGATGTTAATGAGTAGCAATTCCAGAACGCACCATCACCAATAGAAGTTACTGAATCACCAATTATAACTGACGTTAATGAGTCGCAACCAGAGAACGGATACCTACCAATAGAAGTAACAGAATCAGGGATTACTATTGATGTTAATGAGTCGCAACTACAGAACGCCCTTTCACCAATAGAAATAACTGAATCAGGGATTACTATTGACGTTAATGAGCCGCAACGTAAGAACGCCCGATTACCAATAGAAGTTACTGAATCAGGAATTACTATTGACGTTAGTGATGTACAATCTCTGTACGCATAATAACCAATAGAAGTAACTGAATCAGGGATTACTATTGACGTTAATGATGTGCAACCGTCGAAAGCATAATCTCCAATTATTTTGCAGCTACTATCTATATTTGCAGAAGTTATACTTGTAGAAGTAGTACCTGCTAAATATAAATATAGATTTTGTGCATTACCTAAATATTTTAGGTTGTCTTTTACATTATATTTTAAACTGCTGCAACCGTAGAACGCCCACTCACCAATAGAAGTAACTGAATCCGGGATTATAATTGACGTTAATGAGCCGCAATTATAGAACGCCCGACCGCCAATAGAAGTAACTGAATCCGGGATTATAATTGACGTTAATGAGTCGCAATTATAGAACGCCCACTCACCAATAGAAGTAACTGAATCCGGGATTATAATTGACGTTAATGAGTCGCAATTATAGAACGCATCATAACCAATAGAAGTAACACTGTCGGGGATTTCTACCGAAGTTAAACCACTGCAACCGTAAAAGGCTTGAGCACCAATAGAAGTTACACCTTCAGGTATAACCACGCTTTTTAAATTAGTGCAAGCTTGAAAAGCATTATCTTCAATAACAGATATAACCTTACCGTTGTACGCGCTTAATAAAACAGCTTCCGCTGGCATATTGCTTACGTTTTTTGCCTTAATTGAATAAGTACCATCTTGTAAAAGTGTAAAGGTAAGGTAGTCTTCTGAAACTTCTGCTTGGGGGACATATTCCCAAATTTCAATTTCGCCATCTACATAGTGCCAGAAGTTGCCTTCTTCGGTCGGGGCTGTTTCCCTATACCAGTACACCGGGCGTGAATAATTCCAACCAGAACCCCAGTTTGGTCTTGCAGAAACAGACTCACAGTAAATTGTTAGTTTATTGCAATCTTCGAACGCACGATCACCAATAGAAGTAACTGAATCAGGGATTACTATTGACGTTAATGAGTTGCAACTATAGAACGTACAATCACCAATAGCAGTAACTGAATCACCAATTATAACTGACGTTAATGAGTCGCAATTATAGAACGCATAACCACCAATAGAAGCCACGTTATTAGGGATGACTATACTTGTTAAACCGTCGCATCCCCTGAACGCATCGTTACCAATGGTGGTTACCGAAGCACCTATTGTTACTGCGGTTAGAGAGTTGCAGTCCCAAAACGCATAAGGTGATATTTTTGTTGCAGTTGTTAGTTTAGCTTCCGTTACTACTTCACCATTCACGCTTAACTGCCTTACGTAGTATAAAGGATTTGAATATTTATCAGCAAACTCTATCTCTGCCCACTTATCTATTGTTCCATTACAATTAATCATGGTCAAATTACTGCAACCATAAAAGGCTTGTGCACCAATAGAAGTTACACTATCGGGGATTTCTACCGAAGTTAAACCACTGCAACCGTAAAAGGCTTGAGCACCAATAGAAGTTACACCTTCAGGTATAACCACGCTTTTTAAATTAGTACAAGCTTGAAAAGCATTATCTTCAATAGCAGATATAACCTTACCGTTGTACGCGCTTAATAAAACAGCCCCCGCTGGCATATTGCTTACGTTTTTTGCCTTAATTGAGTAAGTACCATCTTGTAAAAGTGTAAAGGTAAGGTAGTCTTCTGAAACTTCTGCTTGTGGGATATATTCCCAAATTTCAATTTCGCCATCTACATAGTGCCAGAAGTTGCCTTCTTCGGTCGGGGCTGTTTCCCTATACCAGTACACCGGGCGTGAATCATTCCAACCAGAACCCCAGTTTGGTCTTGCAGAAACAGGCTCACAGTAAATTGTTAGTTTTTTGCAACCGTAGAACGCAGAAGAACTAATAGAAGTAACTGAATTGCCTATTATAACTGACGTTAATGAGTCGCAATACCAGAACGCATCAGAACCAATAGAAGTAACTGAATCACCAATAACAACTGACGTTAATGAGTCGCAATTACAGAACGCATCAGAACCAATAGTACCGCCCGTAATAAATAATCTTTCTAAAGTTTTTGGCACATAACTATCTTGGTCGTCATAACTCCTTATGCCAAATATATAGCCAAAGTTACTATAGCTGCGGCCAGTCTTTTTATCGCCAATAAACGGTAACGTCATTTCCTTTAAGCTATCACAATCATAGAACGCAGAAAAACCAATAGAAGTAACTGAATCAGGGATTATAACTGAGGTTAATGATGAACACCCTTCAAACGCCTCACTACCAATAGAAGTAACTGAATCACCAATTACAACTGACGTTAATGAGCCGCAACTTAAGAACGCCCTTTCACCAATAGAAGTAACTGAATCACCTATTACAACCGAAGTTAAACTATTGCAACCACAGAACGCAGCATTACCAATAGAAGTAACTGAATCACCAATTACAACTGATTGAGAAGCAATACAATTATAAAAAGCCGCAGGACCAATAGAAGTTACTGAATCTGGTATTTTAATTGAGTTAATCGTACTGCAATTTCGGAATGCATAATCACCGATTGATTTGACCGAATCACCTATTGTTAACGTAAAAGCATTATAGCATCCATCAAAAGCATAATTACCGATTGTGGTAACTGAATTTGGTATTGAAATAGCAGTTAACGCAGCGCAACCACTGAAAGCATAATTAGCTATGGTCAATAAAGTTTTTGGTAACCTCAACGTTCTTACCGAACCTTTATTTTTAAAGGCTGAATCTGCAACAGTGGTTACAGGTAAGCCGTGATAATAATCCGGGATACTGACGTTGACGTCACTACCGGTATAGCCTGTGATCGAAACTTCAGTACCTGCAGCATTTACCTTATAAACAAGGCCCGGGGTAGCACCTTCGATCCACCTTGCATAAAGGGTATAAACACGGGCTTCGGTTAATTCATATATGCGTGTGGTTGAAAAGTCTGGCGTTTCATACCAGCCGTCAAAGGCACAATTATCTTTAGTAACTTCTGTTAAGGTAAGTGGCAAGTCTTCTTCGGTCAAGTGGGTTGGGATATCTTCAGGAACGACAGTCGCACCGTTAAAATTATAGTTGATTGCGTACTTACCTTCGCTTGATAACTTCCATCTTGCGTAAAAGATTTTATCGCCATAGCTGCCTTTTTCGATGCTAAACACTCTTTCACCTGAAAAATCAGGGGTTTCGTACCAGCCGATAAAGGTATAATCTGCTTTTGTTGGGTTCCTTAAAGCAACGTTTGTTTCAACGTTATAGGTTGTTGGATAGGTTACGGTGAACTCGCCTTGGTATAGCACGTAAGTGATAGTATAGGTTATCGGGGTATAAACTGCTTCAAATACGACGGCTTCAGTTACGGTGTAAGGGAAGCTGACAGCTTCGCCGTAGACTTCCCACTGGGTGAATTCATAGCCGGCCTTTTGCGGGGCGGTATATTCATCCAATTTTTGGCCTTGCTCTATTCTGCCATAAGATAAAGCTATCCCGTCGGATGAGAATTGATAACCAACACTCATTATTCTGTTGATTTTTACAGCGTATTTTCTTGACGTGCTGTTTTCACATTCAACCAAAACGTAAGCACGGTTTAAGCCTTCAGCCAAATCGGTGACAATATTGTTTTGGTATTTAACGGTGCACTCGCTGTCCGCGTAAACACCCCAGGTGCAGCCTGTCTGTATCTGAATCTTGCCGGTAAAGTCTATTTGGGTCTGGTCGTTTGATACGGTCACGGTTATTTCGTCACCGCTTAATAAAAGACCTGACGATACTTCAGTTATGCCACAAGCTGTCCATCTTGCGGTGAGTGTTATATTGCCCGTGATAGGGTAAATATCAAACAACCATCTTTCGTCGCCATAATACCAGCCGTCAAATACACAACCCGTCTTTGTGGGGGCTTGCGGCGCGCTGACCTTTTTGCCTTCCGCCACGTATTGACTGTTAATTACCCCGCCACCGTTTGTGTTGAAGATTACTGTATAATAAGTTTCGGTTAGCAAGGCTTCTACTTGTTGTTTTAATATTTCAATTTCTTCGTTTTGGGCATCATCAGTCGATTCAAGTGCGTCGATAAGCGCTTGTAACGCGTTGATTTTTTGTGTGGTTTGCGCTTTTAAATCTGAAATTTGAATTTCTAACGCTGCTTTGTTGGCGATTATCTGATTATTAGCAGCCGTTATACTGTCTTCAAGCGCTTTAAGCTCTTCAAGGTATTTTGCATCTAAATCTGCAATAGCTTTGTCGGTTGCTAAATCCTTGTCTTTAAGCTCTTTAACACTTGCTTCGTATTGGCTCTTGAGTGTTGCTAAAGCTTGTGCGTTTGCAGTATCTGCTTTAACAAGCTTTTCAACTTCTGCAAGATATTTTGCATCCAAATCTGCAATAGCTTTGTCGGTTGCTAAATCCTTGTCTTTAAGCTCTTTAACGCTTGCTTCGTATTGACTCTTGAGTGTTGCTAAAGCCTGTGCGTTTGCAGTATCTGCGTTAACAAGCTTTTCTACTTCAGCAAGGTATTTTGCATCCAAGTCTGCAATAGCTTTGTCGGTTGCTAAATCCTTGTCTTTAAGTTCTTTAACACTTGCTTCGAATTGGCTTTTGAGTGTTGCTAAAGCTTGTGCGTTTAAGCCGTCAACAAGCTTTTCTAGTTCTTCAAGATATTTTACATCTAAATCTGCAATAGCTTTGTCGATTGCTAAATCCTTGTCTTTAAGCTCTTTAACACTTGCTTCGTATTGACTCTTAAGCGTTGCTAAAGCCTGTGCGTTTGCTGCATCACTTGCAACAAGCTTTTCAACTTCTGCAAGGTATTTTGCATCCAAATCTGCAATAGCCTGGTCGGTTGCTAAATCCTTATCTTTAAGTTCTTTAACACTTGCTTCGTATTGGCTCTTGAGTGTTGCTAAAGCTTGTGCGTTTGCAGTATCACTTGCAACAAGATTTTCTACTTCTTCAAGGTATTTTGCATCCAAATCTGCAATAGCTTTGTCGATTGCTAAATCCTTATCTTTAAGCTCTTTAACGCTTGCTTCGTATTGGCTCTTGAGTGTTGCTAAAGCTTGTGCGTTTGCTGCATCACTTGCAACAAGCTTTTCAACTTCTTCAAGGTATTTTGCATCTAAATCTGCAATAGCCTGGTCGGTTGCTAAATCCTTGTCTTTAAGCTCTTTAACACTTGCTTCGTATTGACTCTTAAGCGTTGCTAAAGCCTGTGCGTTTGC
>JAFQEA010000014.1 GCA_017399185.1 Clostridia bacterium | reverse complement strand
TTTGACTTCGTCAAATCCAGCTCCCTTTACACAAGGGAGCCTTATTTAAATTTTAATAAAGACTTTTTGCAAAGCAAAAAGTTTACCACAATTCTTCATTCTTCATTCTTCATTAAAAAAGCAGACCGAAAAGGTCTGCGTTTTTCATTAGTCGTTGTTATTTTCTTTTAAGCTGTTGCCTAAAAATACTGCGCCGCCGAAGCTTGTTTTAGCGCGTGGGGCAGGTTTTCTGTCGCCACCGCGGTGGTTGTTGTTTGAACGTCTTTCCTTGCCCTTTTCTTTACCGCCGCCACGTTTTGCACCAAACTTATCGTTTGATTTGTGTGGAACGTAGCCGTCAGGAATGATTGCGATATATCTGTTTGGCTCGCGCCCTTCTGAAACGGTTTTAACGCCTTCAAACTCGATAAGTGCTGAATGGATAATGCGTCTTTCAAAAGGATTCATTGGCTCTAAAACGACCTTTCTTGACGTTTTAACAGCCTTTTGTGCAAGCTTTAAAGCTAAATTTTGTAAGCTTTGCTCGCGTTTTTCACGATAGCCTTCGCAATCGATAATAACGCGGGTGAAGTTTTCTTTATTGCCGTTATAAACAGCGCTTGCCATTGCCTGGATAGAATCTAAAACCTCGCCACGATAGCCGATAACCTGTGAAGAATCGGTTGTGATAAGGTTAATAACAACCCTTGATTCGGTTTCTTCGCTAACGTCTGTGGTTGCGTTGATTTTCATTTGAGTAAACAAACCGTCTAAAAAGTCGATAGTAAGCTCTAATTGGGTTTTCTTTTTAATAACCCTTACTTTTGCCGGTTTTGAGCCGATACCTAAAATGCCGCCTTTTTTTGGCTCTTCTAAAACTGACCATTCAGCTGTTTCACGTGTTAAGCCTAACGCCTTGATGCCTTCGTTGATTGCATCTTCAATGGTCTTTGCAGTGAATACGTTATTCATTAAATTATCTCCCCTAAATTTATTTAGACTGCGCCCTAGCAAAATTTTAAGCCTTACGCCCTGCTAACGCGCGTTAATTGGCTTATTTTTTGCGGAATCTCTTGTCGTTGGCTAAAGCTTCCTCTTCAGCTTTTTTGTTAAAGCGTTTTTCAACGATTTTGTTGATAAGTAACGTTGTACCCGTTGATAAAAGTGAGCTTACAACCATGTAAAGTGAGAATGACGCCGTGTAAATAAACGCGAAGATACCAAACATAATAGGCATCATCCACGTCATCATTTTTGACGTTTGTTGTGCCTGACCGTTAACAGACTGAAGGTCAAGCTGTGCTTTTTGTGTTTTGTTCATTACGATTTGAGAAAGTACCATAACGCCGATTGATAAAACAACGAGTATCATATAGCCGTTTGGCGCGTTCTTTTCGTCCTGAAGGTTATACGTTAATTCAGCATACAGCTCGTCACTGATGTTAACGTTGATTTTTTCGCTCTTACAACCCTTTCTTTCGGTAAAGTTGTATTCGCTAAAGGTTGCTTTAACAGGGTGCTTCCACGGAAGGTCTTCCGCCCAAATGTTTTTAACCCATAAAAAGCTTGGCACGTTTTCGCGGTAGGATACGGCAGCTGCTTCGCGCGCTAAAGATAAAATCTCGGTTTCAACAATGCTTGTAGCTTTGTATTCAAAAACCCATTCTACAATCTTGCGCTTTGCTTCAGCTTCAGTAGTTCCGTCTGCAAAATGACCGCCTGTAAGGTTAATTGTGTAATCGCTTAAGCCTTCAGCAGGTGGCAGAATTGCTTGTGCTTCACCAACCTTAACCTTGGTAAAGCCTGCGTCGTTTAAGCTTTTAACGTACGCTGCAAACTTGTTAAAGTCTGTGATTTGGTATTCGTATTGGTTTTCTTCTGCGCCTTGGGTTACGGTTACGCCCGTCTGGTCTGCGATAGAACCGAACGCGGTGATTTCGTCAAGGTAGTATTCGCTACCGACCTTTTTAACCAAAGGCTTGTCCGCATGCGTATCGTTATAGGTGGTGATTGCCGTGTTATAGCTGTCAACCATGCCTTCGATAATGCTTAAGTTTTTGTAGCTTGAATAGTTTGAAAACTGGTTAATGACTATAATGAAGATAACAAGCGTGATAATGGTCGGCAAGCATGAAGAAACTGCCGAGTAATTTTCCTTTTTGTAAAGGGCGCGGATTTTTTCATTATAGATTTGCGGTTGGTTTTGGTATTGGCGTTGAAGCTTTTCAAGCTGTGGGCGCATTTTTTCCATTTTAAGATTGTTCTTTTTCATGGACGCCCTTGACCAGTAGTCAGGTAAAAGCGTTATAAGCTTTAACACAACCGTGAAGATTATAATACCCAAACCCATGCTTGGTACAAGCTCGATAATCCATTTGACAACCTTACCGATAAAGTTAAAGGTGTAAGGATTGTCAATGGACGTAAAGGTTGTGATAACCGTTGATAAAAAATTTGACATATTAATCCCTTGAAAAATGTAATAAGAAAAGCTTTTTTATGCTTGATTTTTGCTTGATTTTGACAGCTTTTTTGTGTGCTAAAGTGGCTTTTTCAGTCTTAAAACCGCTTTTTTTTAGGCTTTTAAAGCACTTTTTATCACCTTTTTTTTGTTTGCTGAAGTAAAATAAAAAACGACGGAATAAGCTTATAGGCAGACCTAAAGCTTCCGTCGAATCGGCGCAAATGATGCGCGCCACAAAGAAAATTATATTGTTTTTAAGCCAAAAGCTTATAATCTATATAAGCCACTTCACGACCTTTTTACTGTCGGGAACGGGGTCAAAACCGCCTTTATGAAAGGGGTTACACCTTAATAGACGCCTTATAATCAAAAAAATTGCAACAAAAAACGAACGCTTTTGTAAAGCTTCAATAGCGTACTCACTGCAAGTTGGTGTGTATATGCAGTTTGAGCCAAGCCCACGGGATATGTTTTTCTTGTAAAAACGTAGCAATTTTATAAGTAATCTTTTCACTGTGATTATAAGAAATTTTCTTTTTTTAATAAAAAACCGACGGATTTTGCTATTTCCGAAAATTCATAACTTTCTCTAACGCGGGGAACGAAAACTATATATGCGTTTTTTGTTATTTGCGGAATAAGCGGAATATATGCTGCTCTTAAAAGTCTTTTTATTCTGTTTCGTTGTACTGCGCTTCCGTGTTTTTTACTTACAGATATACCGATTTTGACTGCAGACTTTACGTTATCAACATAATACATTGCAACCGCGCCGGTAAATGCTCTTTTGCCCTTTTTAAAAACAAGGTCAAAATCGCGCTGTCTTTTTAATCTGTGTTCCAAGCTGTTACCTTATTATGCAGAAAGTTTATGACGACCTTTTGCTCTTCTTCTCTTTAAAACGTTTCTACCTGTTTTAGATGCCATTCTTTTTCTGAAGCCGTGTACTTTTGAACGTTGTCTCTTTTTTGGTTGGTAAGTTCTTTTCATGATATCTCTCCGTTTTATCGCTTATATAAAGCGTTATTTATTTATTTTTTTACCCTTGTGAAGGCAAAATGCCCCCATATTTTATTTGATTTGAAAACTTTTGTCAACTTTTTTGCGCGTTAACGACAAATTTTATTAATTATATATTATTTATTTATTATTTTAGCCCGTATTATACGCAAATTAAGCGGTCATTCTTACAGGTAAAATCAAGTATAAATACTCATCGTCAGAGTACGGCTTGATAACGCAAGGCGCGATTGATGAGTTTAAGTTGAAGTTGATAAATTCGTCGTCGATAACCCTTAAGCAGTCGATAAGGAATTTTGAGTTGAACGCAATAGTTAAATCCTTGCCTTCCAAATTGATGATAAGGTTTTCCTTTACGTTACCCATTTCAGAGTCGGATGATACGTCAACTGAATTTTCGTGTATGTCAAGCTTGATAATGTTCTTCATAACCTTGGCAACGATAGAAGCCCTTTCGATTGAAGAATACAACAAGCCCTTGTTTACCCTGAACACCGTGATAAAGTCGTTAGGGATAATGCGCTTATAGTCGATATAATCGCCTTCTAAAAGCCTTGTTAAAAAGACCGTGCTGTCAACGTTAATCATAAGTGAATTGTCCTGGATAACGACTGTGACAACGTCTTCGTCCTTTTCTAAAAGTCTTGTGATTTCCTGAAGGGCGCGTGACGGAACTATTGCTTTAAAGTTACCGGAAGCGTTTCTTACAGGCTTTTTGCAAACTGCAAGACGGAAGCCGTCAAGTGCAACGCAGGTCAAAACGTCGTCAACAATTTCAAGCAAGCAGCCCTTTAAGATTGGGCGTGAATCGTCCTGCGAGCAAGCAAAGCTTGTCTTTTGGATAACGTCCTTAAAGCTCTTTTGATTGATAACGAAGGAATTTTGCGCGATATCCTTCTTTATTATAGGATAGCCTTCGCTTGGGAGCGCCTGGATATACCCAGCGGACGCTGCATAAGTGATTTTTAAACGGTTATCGTCGCTTGTAAAAAGCTCGATATCCTCTTCGTTTTCAAGCTTTTTAACAAAGTCGGCAAAAAGTCTGCCGGGAACGATAAGCTCACCTTCCTGATAGGTTTCAGCGATGATTGTTTTTTCGATTGCGATTTCCATATCGGTTGCGGTTAAGATTAAGCTGTCACCCTTACAGGAAAGCTTAATGCCTTCAAGTAATTGGTTAGGTGATTTAGCGCTGACTGCTTTTACAACCTTGTTTACTGCGTTTGATAGGTCAATGCCCTTTACGATTGTTTTCATTGTGACCGCCTTTATGATGTAACTATTTCTTTTTTTATTTTAGTAGTATTAGTAGTAGGCTGCTGTGGATTTGTTTATAGAAGTTTAAAGCCCTTAAAAAGCCGTATTCTGTAAGCGATTTTCGACACGAAAGCCTAAAAAAATGATGTTAATAAGCTGTTGATTTTTTTGTTACCAACCTGTGGAATTGTGTGTAGATAACTATTTTTACAAACAAACAAAACCACGGTTTCAAACGAACCCCATACTTATCTGTATATATTATATATAAAATTATAATAAAAAGCAACAAATTAAAAGTAGTTTTTGCTAAATTTTAACGCTTGGGGGCTAAACGGGTGTACCGATAATGCCAAAATGATAAAAAACCTTTGTATGTGGATAAATTTACCTTACAAATTGTTGAAATGATGACAAAATTATGCTACAATAAATTAACCCATAAATTGTGGCTTTTTTGTAGGTGCAGGTGCTATGAAGGACTTTTTATCAACCTTGAATATTTGTAAAAATGTTGATAACTTTGTGGATTACTATTCCCTTTTGGTGGAACACGCTAAAAAGTTTAACATAACTGCAATCACCGAAAAAAAGGACGTGGCTATTAAGCATTTTAAGGATAGTTTAGCCGGGCTTTGGCTGCTGCCTGACGGCGCAAGGGTTATTGAAATTGGTAGCGGCGGTGGATTCCCGTCCGTGCCACTCAAGATTGAAAATAATACGCTTGACTTCACCCTTTGCGAAGCAACGCTTAAAAAATGTGAGTTTTTAAAGGTGGTTTCTAGCACCCTTGGCTTTGAAAACTTTACCGTTTTAAACGCCCGCGCTGAAGAGCTTGGGCAGGATAGTGCCTTGCGTGAATCCTTTGACGTTGCCGTTGCGCGCGCCGTTGCACCGCTTAACGTGCTTTCAGAGCTTATGCTGCCACTTGTTAAAATTGGCGGCAGGGTTATTGCTTATAAGGGCCAAAGCTATAAAGAAGAGCTGGAAGCCGCTAAAGATGCAATAAAAACGCTTGGAGGCCACGTTGAAAAGCTTGTTGAGTACGACTTGGGCGGGGACGTTGGTAAGCGCTGCCTGGTCGTGATAAAAAAGCAGCGCCAAACACCCTTAAAATATCCACGCGCTTACGCCAAGATAAAAAAATGCCCGCTATGATTATAAAAGAAAAGACCTGCGCCGTTACAGGTCACAGGGTTATCAGTAAAAAATTAGACCCAAAAGAAGTTGAAAACTCGCTCTATAAGGCGATTAACGACGGTTTTGATACTTTTTTATGCGGTATGGCATTGGGCTTTGATACGCTGTGCTTTAATATTTTATACAGGCTTAAAAAGGACAATCCGATAAAGATTATTGCGTGCGTGCCGTGCGATAGTCAGGATACGTTTTTTACGAAAAAGCAAAAAGCCGAATATAAAAAAATGCTTGATAGCGCAGATGAAGTCATTTACGTTTCCAAAACCTATTTTGACGGCTGTATGCAGGTAAGAAATCAATTTATGGTGGATAACGCGTCAAAATTAATTGCCTATCTTAACGCGGGATACGGCGGAACGTATAACACGGTTAAGTACGCAATAGATAGGGGCGTAAGCGTTGAATACGTTGGTAAATAACGGCCTATAGGTCGATTAATTAATATTTTTTAAATTAAGGAGGTATTTTATGTACCCTGATTACTTGTTTCAAATAGACGTTGGAGGAACGACGGTTGGTCCAACCATGTACGGTGTTATGATTGCCATAGGTCTGTTGGCGTGCTTCTTCGTGCTGTTCTTCTACGCTAAAAAACTTAACTATAACCCAAACTTTATAGACTTTATTTTCTATATCGGTATCGGTGCGATTGCGATTGGGTTCTTCTTTGCGGCGCTGTTCCAAGCATTTTACAACTACCTTGAAACGGGTGTGTTTGAGTTTGGTAGCGGTATTACCTTCCTTGGCGGTCTTATCGGTGGGGCAGGCAGCTTTTTGGGGCTTTACTTTATTTTCAGAAAGAAATACAACACACGCCTTATTGACGTAATATCTTACCTACCCTGCTGTATTTTGATCGCCCACGCGTTTGGCAGAATCGGTTGCTTATTCGGCGGCTGCTGCCACGGTGCTTTTAAAGGAACGGAATACGTTTTCGGCACGATAAAAATGCACGGCGATATGGGTTTAGGTTATTACGTACCGACACAGCTTTATGAAGCGATTTTCCTGTTCGTTGTGTTTGCGGTTCTTACGTTCTTAATCTTTAAGTTTGACTTCAAGCACGGCTTAAGCTTATATTTAGGCTCATACGGTATCTGGCGCTTTGTGATTGAATTCTTCCGCGCAGACCACCGCGGTGAATTTGTAGGCAGTCTTTCACCTTCACAGTTCTGGTCGCTTATTATGATTCCGCTTGCTGTTGGCGTTTACTTTTTGCAAAATTATATGCTTAAAAAACGCGCTGAAGAGCTTGCTGCCGCAGCAGCAAAAGCACCTTTAAATGCTGAAGCTGAAGAAAAAGCCGAATAAAAAAATGAAGCTTGATAATTTAATCAAAAACACAAAAAGGGGCTTTGATATGCCCCTTTTTTCCATATTTTAACTATTATTTTACAGTTACTTAAAAAACACTTGTTAAAATAACACAAAATTGATATAATATTAATTCGGGAATAAAAAAAAGGGGGTGCACGCTTTGGACGCAATTAAGATTGAAAACTTAACCTTTAGCTACGACCAAGCTGAAAAGCCGGTTTTGGACAATTTAAGTCTTACCGTAAAAAGTGGTGAGTTTTTAGCCGTCGTCGGAAGAAACGCATCGGGTAAAAGCACCCTTGCAAGACTTATAACGGGGCTGTTAACGCCAAACGAAGGCACAATCGAAGTTTTAGGCATTGTTGCCAAAAAGCCAAAAGAGCTTTTTGAGATAAGAAAAAAGGTTGGTATTGTATTCCAGAACCCCGACAACCAAATGGTTGCGTCTATCGTTGAAGACGACGTTGCCTTCGGTCCCGAAAACATTGGTGTTCGCCGTGAAGAAATCGGTGAGCGCATAGAGTTTGCTTTAAACGCGACGGGTGTTAAGCCCTTCCGCACGTCAATGGCATCAAAATTATCGGGCGGGCAAAAGCAAAGGGTTGCAATCGCTGGCGTTTTGGCAATCAAGCCGCAGATACTTATTTTGGACGAATCGACTTCTATGTTAGACCCGCGTGGGCGTGACGAAGTTATGTCAGTTGTAAAGGAGCTTAATAAAAAGGAAGGCATGACGGTTATTGCAATCACCCACTATATGGACGAAGTAACCGAATGCGACCGCGTTGCCGTAATGATTGAAGGCAAAATACAACGCATTGCAACTCCTGAAGAAATCTTTAGCGATGAAGAACTTTTATTTAGGGCAGGCCTTGAAAAGCCAAACGCAATGAAGCTTGCTGATAAGCTTAAAAAGCGTGGTATAAAGGGCTTGGACGGCGTAACCGATAAAGAAAGCTTATATAAAGCGTTACTTGAAGCATTTAACAAGCAAAACCAATAAAAACTTAAGATAATCGGCTTATTGGTCAACTTTTACAAGAAAATACTTTTTAAAAATACTTTAAAAGGGGGTGTGAAAATGGATATAATCTGCAATGGTTTAGGGTTTCAGTACAGCAAAAAAACAGAGTTTGCAAAGTATGCCTTAAAGGACGTAAGTTTAACCATAAAAAGCGGTGAATTTTTTGGGATAATCGGGCACACGGGCAGCGGTAAGTCAACGTTTATCAGACATTTGAACGCCCTTTGTGAAGTCCAAGAAGGCAGTCTATCCGTTGGTGAAATCGACCTTTCCCCCGAAAAAAAGAAGGGTAAAAAGAAAAAGGAATACAAAAAAAGGCTTAAGGATTTAAGAAAGAGCGTTGGGATGGTTTTCCAGTACCCGGAGCAACAGCTTTTTGCTGAAACCGTGTTTGAAGACGTTGCTTTTGGCTATAAAAACTTTAACGAAAAGCCAAGTGCTGAAGAAGTTGAAGCTGCTGTTAAGGGCGCGCTTTCACTTGTGGGGCTTGACTATAATTTAGTAAAAGACAAATCGCCTTTCGACCTATCGGGCGGACAAAAGCGCAGGGTAGCGATTGCCGGTGTGCTTGTTGCAAAGCCAAGCATTTTGGTTTTGGACGAGCCTTGCGCGGGCTTGGACCCTGCAGGTAAAACCGAGCTTTGGGCGCTACTACACCACCTGCACAAAACCACGGTTGAAACTATAATAGTTGTTTCACACGATATGAACGACGTTGCAAAGCATTGCACGCGCGTTGCAATGTTCAGCGACGGCACGCTTAAAAGGGTTGCCACCCCAAGCGAGCTTTTTGACGATACTATATTGATTGAAGAAAGCGGGCTTGAAGTGCCCGTTACGGCCTTTATTAAAAACGAGCTTTTAAAAAACGGCTTGGAAATTAAAACCGATTACACGGACGATAATTTTGTTGAACAAATCGTAAATCTTTATAAATCCAGACAGGTTTAAGGGAAAAATATGCTTTCAGACGTTGCCTTTGGGCAGTACTATCCGGTGTCATCACCCGTGCACAGGCTTGACCCGCGCACCAAGATAGTGATTTTAATTGCATATATAGTAATGATTTTCTTAATCAAAAACTTTGTGGGCTTTGTGCTTGCAGGGGCCTTTTTGCTTGCAACGATTATCATTGCTAAAGTGCCGATTGGCTCTGTAATTAAAAGCGTAAAAGCAATTTTGTTTATTATCATAATAACCTTTATTATTAACCTGTTTTTACACAAGGAAGAAGGCGCAAAGGTGCTTTTTGACGTGTGGCTTTTAAACAAAATCACGGATAAATCAATAAAATACGCACTGTTTATGGCGTTAAGGCTTTCATTTTTGGTGTTCGGCAGCAGCTTGTTAACGCTGACAACCACGCCTGTTTCCTTAACCGACGGCATTGAAAGCTTGCTTACGCCGCTTAAGTGGATAAGATTCCCCGTGCATGAGCTTGCGCTTATAATGAGCATTGCTTTAAGGTTTATCCCCACCCTTATGGAAGAAACCGACAGGATTATTTCAGCGCAAAAGGCGCGCGGGGCTGACTTTGAGACGGGTAACTTTTTAAAGAAGGCAAAAGCGCTTTTACCCGTGCTTATTCCGCTGGTTATCAGCGCCTTTAGACGTGCGGAAGAGCTTGGCGACGCGATGGACGCGCGTTGCTATAACGGCAGCAAAAACCGCACCAAATACAAAAAACTGACCTTTAAGTTTAGGGATTTTATTTCCGTGTTTATAACGGCGGCTGTGTTTACTGCGGTGATTTTTGCAAATATTTATCTTGGGGGGATTGTATGAGAATCGCCTTTGAGATATCTTACGACGGAACTAATTATTGCGGTTGGCAAAACCAAAAAAACGGGATTTCCTGCCAGCAGATTTTAGAAGAAGCCCTAAAAAAGCTTTTTAATAAAAAAACCAACCTTATCGCAAGCGGAAGGACTGATGCGGGCGTTCACGCCAAAGGTCAGATTGCACATTTTGATTGTCAGACGACCATTCCGCCCGAAAAAATTGCTTTGGCGATAAACCCACTGCTGCCAGACGATATACAGGTTTTAAAAAGTTATCTTGTGAAAGAAGACTTCCACGCAAGGTACGGCGCAAAGCAAAAAACGTATGAGTATGCGTTTTACATATCCCCTGTTAAAGTGCCCGTTTTTGAAAGATATGCAACGCGCATTGACGGGGCAGACCTAGATAAAATGCAATCTTGCTGTGACACGTTTGTCGGCACGCACGACTTTAAGTGCTTTTTGGCAAGCGGTTCAAAGGTAAAAGACACCGTACGCACGATTTTTGACGCAAGGGTTTTTGTTGACGGCGATTTTTTACGCTTCAGGGTAACAGGTAACGGCTTTTTATACAATATGGTCAGAATTATGGCAGGCACAATCGTTGCCGTTGCACAGGATAAACTGACCGTAAACGACGTTGAAGCCGCCCTTTTTTCTGGCGACAGAAATGCCGTTGGTAAAACCGCACCTGCAAAGGGCTTAACGTTATTATCAGTTAAATACGAATAAAAAAAGCGGCCTTACGGTCGCTTTTTTTATTCGTATTTAACTGGTGTTCACGTTTGAAACAACGTTTCGCTCTAGGCGGTGTTTTTTAGTTAAATTATTTCTTGATAAATTCAATTAAGCTTATCTTTTTGTCTGTTGGTAAAGCTTCAATTAAAGATTTTAATTCATTATCAACGTTGTAATCTACGATATTTGGGCTGAAAAATCTTTCGACCGAAAAGTCGCAAATTTCCAATATCTGTAACAATTTTTCAACGGTTAAAACAATTCTGCCACTTTCAAGCTGTGCAACGTATTGCGCGCTCATACCCATCCTTAAGCTGACTTCCCTTGCGGACAAATTTGCTTTGTTTCTTACGTAACCTATTCTTGTTAGAATTTCTTTTATTTCCATAACAAACCTTAAAAAATCTTTATACAACAATTATAAATTAACTTTTGCACCACATATACAAGCGATATACATAAATTTTTGCTAAAAACCTTGTTTTGAATACACACAAACATAAAATTGTGTTATAATGTTTAGTGTGAGTATTCAAAATTATTATTATTAAGGTTTTTGTTTATGGAAAAACATAAAATATGCTCTTTTTTTGGGCACAGAAAGATACAAATAACAAAAGAATTACAAGAAGTGCTTTTTAAGCTTTTAAAGGACTTAATTGTTAACCACAACGTGCAGACCTTTTTGTTTGGCAGCCGTAGCCAATTTGATTACCTTTGTCATGCGGCTGTAACTAACCTAAAGCAAGAATTCCCTTATATACAAAGGGTTAATTATACTTGTAAAAGTGAGTTTTGTGTTTTAGAAGTTGAGCGGCAGAAATTGGAGCAAGTATATTCCAATCTTTATAAAGAAAAAGTCCATTTACTCGGTTTTGAAAAGGAAATAGAGCATCCTAAAAAATATACGGCTGGCTTTGCCGGGTACGTTGAACGAAACCAAGCAATGATAAACGATAGTGATTTTTGCGTGTTTTATTATGATAATGCGTACAAGCCTGATTTGAGAAAGAATTCAAAGAAAAGCTTAAGCTACTATCAGCCAAAAAGCGGCACTGCGCTTGCTTATTTATACGCCAAGAAAAAACGAAAAGCAATAATAAACGTGTTTGTTGGTTTGGACTAAACAATATACTTTTCAATAAATATTCCAACTTAATTAAGCTTGCCCGCTTGCGTATGCAAGCGGGCAAGTTTATCACAATTATTGATTACTTATTCTTAATTTTTTATTAAAAAAGCGGCCTATAGGCCGCTTTTTGACTATTTTGTGTAAGTTACTTCGATATTACCAAACTTGTTATAGCCTGTGATGACAAGGCGTTTTTTGGGGTTTGCCTTTGGTGATTTTTCACAGTCAACGTTGCCTAAATTATTAACCACGTCAAGCGAAACAACCCAATCGTTAGGAACGAAAATTTCAACGTTGCCCATTTTGTTGACAACCATTAATTTTGCCATGCCTTTGAAGTTTTCGGTGTTGGTAAAGTAAACTTCGGTTGAGCCAAGCTTGTTATAACAGCTGATTTCCCTGTGTTTTGAGCAGTCAACGTATTTAGTGGTTGAGCTGAGCCTGTTATAGTATGCGTTTTCCCCCTTTTTGAAGGCTTCCTTAAAGGATTTGTCAAAAGCCTTTTCGTTAAGGTCAAAATCGCAATCGCAATCGTCTGAATCGTCTTCATTATCCTGGTCGCTGTCGCAATCGCAATCGTCTGAATCGTCTTCATTATCAAGCGCGGGCTCGTTGGCGGTGGTTTCTTGGCTTTCGGGCGTGTTACCGTCACGCACGACGTTGTCTTTTTTTATTCTGCCGTTTTTACCGTTTGCGTTTATGTGGATTTTAATACCTTTATTAGGTAAAAGCATTGATACGCCGATTGTTAATAAAACTGCCGATAAAATAAACAGCCAGTTAGGACCGATATCCCCGCTTGGGATACCGCAGGCTAAAGCGATTTCCTTTTCCAAAATCAAAAAGATAATCACAAGCGGTATAAAAAGCAAGCTGAATTCGCCTTCCAAGCAGCGCTCAATGGCAAAGGCAAGCAATAAGCCGCTTGCAACTAACTTCCATGCCGATATGTTTTTAAGGCCGAAGTCAACCCCGACCGTATTAAGTATTACCGCGACCGCAAGCACGATAAGTGCTATGGCCCATACTATGTTACTCTTTTTCATAATTCACCTATTTGATACGCAACGCGTAAATCTTGTCCTTTAAGTCTTTATAATAATTTTTTGAAACGTAAACGCTTTTTTCGGTGTTTTTAAAGCACACCTTGCTTGGCCCTGTAAGGTTTTTGGTTATGCTTGAAACAGCCATTGCGTTTATTATACAGCTTTTTGATGCCCTAACAAAGCAGGGTGGAAGGGATTTTTCAAGCTCTTGTAATGTAGAGCGTGAATAATACATATTTTTTGAAGTGTGTGCGGTTATCTTTCCGTCGTCCGTTTCAAAAAAGAGTATTTTGTTAACACCAACAAAGTATTGGGTGTCGCCGATAAAAAAGTCCATGTCTTTAGTGAAGACGGTGGAAAGCAATATATCCTTTATTGCCTGGGCTTTTTGGATATCTGGCGTTTTTATATGTATGCCTTCTTCTGCTACGCTTGGGCAAACGTCAATTTTTATGTCCATTTGCTTTTGTCCTTTAGCGTTTATGCTTTCATTATATATTATTTTAAAAATTTGTAAATACTTTTTGCCTAAAAGGTAAGTTTTTGGGCGTGAAAGGTAAAAATTTAACGTTATTGCAAGACCAAGCTTTATTTAATTTTACTAAAGTTATCTGCAAGTTTAGGGGTTCCTGACGCCACAACCGCTTCGCGGTTGGTAGAATGAAGAATGAAGAATTATTGTCAGTTGTCCGCTCCGAGGCAACCCCTTATTTAAATTTAATAAAAAGGTTTTGGCTATCGCCAAACCCCACCACAATTCTTAATTCTTTATTAAAAAAGCGGCCTATAGGCCGCTTATTTGTATTTTATACGTAATTAAATGCTTCAAGATAACCAGCCAAAGAAACCAAAGGATACGCGGTTGGCGTTTTGCCTGCAGTATTGTAGCTGTTGCCTGCGCTTTCATTGCCAAAGCGTGTGCCCCAGCCGCCTTTATAGTTTAAGTACTGCTGAAAATCGTTATAGTGATTATAGGTGTAAAAGACGTAGCGGCTGTCAATAGATTTTGCGCTTGTAATAGGGACAAAAACAAACCTTGCTGTGCCGCGCGTAATGGTTGTGCCGTTGTTGTAAGCCGTTTGCGTGCGGTTGCCCACCGTGTAGCCACCTGCCGTGCCAAAGTCGGTTTCAAGATAGCTTGCGCTACCCGGAAGCTTTGGCTCGGTTGAACTGCCGGTGTTGCGGAAGTTACCAACGTTTACCCTGCCAAACACACCCCAATCGGCGACCGATTGCTTTTTACCGGACGAGCCTTTTGCGTAATCGCTATTAGCTGGGACTTCGCCAAAGGCAAGAAGGTATGCCGCAACTTCTTCAAGGGAGGTGTAGCCTGCGCCGTAATAGATAATTTGCTGTTCGCCGTAAAAATCGTTCACGATATACCCTAAAAAGTCGCCGTCGGGCGTTAAGATATATGTCGCCGTGGTAACGGCGATATTTTGGTTGCCGTCACGAAGGGGCGTTGCGCTTGGTGCGTGGTTTTGTGGCGCGTTGTCACCGCTTAACAAGTGGTGCTTGGTGCGGTAATAGCTGTCTTCGTAACACCAAGCGGCGGTGTAGCTGTCGGCGTAAAACTCGGTTTTGTTAACCAAAAGGTAAGGGTCTTCAAAATCGGCAAGGTTTGGTGTGTAAAAGATTGCGTTTACGTCACTGCCTAAATTATCAAGGTTGACGTCGTACGGGTTTGGGGTATCGTTGTCAAAAATGATAACGTTTTGTCCAAAAATTGAGAATACGTATGGGCTATATTGGGTTTCACACGCCGTGCAGACGTTATCAACAAAGGTGTGCGCGCAGGTTGATAAGCTGTCAATCGTACCGGGAAGATTTGGGCCTTGCGGGTAGTCGTCAGGTAAAGGAAGCGTGCTTGTGCCAGATGAATCCTGATTGTCTTGTGAGCCCGTGCTTTGCGAAGTACTTTCCCCTGTGCTTTGCGAAGGCTTGCTTGTGCTTGAAAGAGAGCTTGAACCCGAATTTGTGCTTGAACTTGAGCCGTTTGGCGTTACGGGTTGCACGCTACACGCGCAAAAAACAAGCGAGAGTATGATTAAGGCTATTAATAAAACGTATTTTTTCATTTGCCAGATAAAATCCCCATTTAAAAGGCTTGTCCACTTGTTGTGGATAAGCCTGAAAAATTATTTTGTGAGCATATTTAGTGAGAAGTTAAGTCTTTCTAAAGAAACTTTCTTACCTAAAATCTGTGCCATTTCAACAGCGCCACCGGGTGTTACGGCTTGGCCTGTTAAAGCAATCCTGAATACCCAGAAAAGTGAAGCGGCTTTGATTTCAAGACGGGTTGCAAGCTCCGCTAAAGCGTTGTAGATTGTGTCGTGGTCGAAGCTTTCTAAACCGCTGACGCACTCAATAAGGCTTGGTAAAAGTTTGATTGCAACTTCTTTATCCGTCTTGGATTTTTTGTGGAAGAATAATTCGCTATCGTATTCACCAAACTCTGCAAGGAAGTTAATCTTGTCGGGTATTTCGTTTAAAACTTCAACGCGGGTGCGTAAAAGCTGGGCTATAACGCGATTATCAAAGCTTTCGCCCACCTTGGAAGACGTAATCCAATCTTTAGCAACCTGATAAAATTCGTCGTCGGTCATTGCCTTTAAGTACTCGCCGTTTAACCAACGCAGCTTAACGTCGTCAAAGATTGCGGGGGATTTGCAAACGCGGTCTAAAGAGAATTTTTCAATCATTTCCTGCATGGTCATTTTTTCGGAGTTGTCTTTCGGACACCAGCCTAAAAGCGCGATATAGTTAATGATTGCTTCAGGCAGATAGCCTTTTGAAACGAAGTCGTCAAAATTAGCGTCCCCATAGCGCTTGGAAAGCTTTCTTGTTGCGTCCTTCATGATCGGCGGCAAGTGGATATAGGTTGGCCTTTCCCAGCCGAAAGCATCGTACATAAGGTTATATTTTGGCGTTGAAGATAAGTATTCAGAGCCCCTTATTACGTGTGTGATGCCCATAAGATGGTCGTCAACGACGTTTGCAAAGTTGTAGGTCGGTAAGCCGTCAGACTTGATTAAAATGTTGTCTTCAAGCTCGGAATAATCAACGGAAATCCTGCCGTAAATTGCGTCTTCGTAAGTGCCAACGCCCTTTTCAGGGATATTTTGGCGGATAACGTAGCTTTCGCCTGCCGCGATGCGGGCAGCAACTTCTTCTTTAGATAACTTTAAGCAATGCTTATCGTATCTTGCGTTGCCTAAATCGTCGCGGAGCGTTTCAAGCCTTTCTTTTGAGCAGAAGCAGTAGTATGCGCCGCCGCGTTCAATAAGCTCTAAAGCGTATTTCATATAAATATCACGGCGCTTGGATTGGATGTAAGGGCCAAAATCGCCGCCTACGTCCGGGCCTTCGTCATAGCTCATGCCGCCTTGCTTTAATGAAGAATAAATAACTTCGGTTGCGCCTTCAACAAAGCGTTCCTGGTCGGTGTCTTCAATTCTTAAAATGAACTTGCCGTCGTGCTTTTTAGCGTAAAGGTAGCAATAAAGCGCGGTACGCATACCGCCAAGGTGCATAAAGCCTGTTGGGCTTGGTGCGAAACGTGTTCTAACTGTCATAATATCTCCTAATACTAAAGTATATTTTTTATCTTGTTTTTGATTTGGTCAAGCCTTCCGTCGTGGAAGTAGCTATAAGCGTTGTTTTCTGTGACGATAATATGGTCAACAAGCTGTACGCCGTTAAGCTCTAACAAAATTGCAAGCCTTTCGGTCGCGCTGTCGTCGTTCGGGGTGGGTTGGCAAATGCCCGATAAGTGGTTGTGTGCAATAACCGCCGCGTGGGGCTTGTTTAAAACCACCTGCTTTGCAAATTCTTCAAGTTTTAAGGTAACGCTTGAAGGGTTATGGTCACATACCACGCGCCTGCCGACAACCTGAAGCTGTTTGTTTAAAAAGTAACAAAGAAAGACTTCTTCCTTGCAGGGCTTGAAAAGGCTTATGAGCTTGGGCTTGAAATCCGCAAAGGAAAAGACCTTTGGCTGCTCGCTGTCCTTAATCGTGTTATACCGCTCTATTATCTTGGAAAGCGTTGCAATGTGTGCCGCTGTTTGCGGACCTACGCCGTCAACTTCGGCAAGGGCTTTTGGGGATGCCGACATAATGCCTGCAATACTGCCGAACGTGTCAAGCAACAGATGTGCCGTGTCGTTGGTGTTTACGCGTGGCTTTGCTGAAAACAGAATTAATTCAATTAATTCGTAATCGTTGAGCGCATCTATGTTTTCAAGCGCCTTTGCGCGAAGGCGGTCACGGTGATTTGTGTGCATTTTTCCCCACAAAAATTAATATTCTTATACAAAACATTTTAACATATTTTAGAAAAAGTGTATAATATATTTATCAAATTTTAACAAACTTTCAAAAAAACCTTGTTTTTTTGGCTTATGGGGGTATTATGAAGCCTATCGTTAATAAAGAAATGCTTATGGATTCGCTTTTTAAGCTGCTTGAAATCCCAAGCGTAAAGACCGCGCCTGTTGGCCATATGCCTTTTGGTAAGGGCGTTTTTGACGCGCTTGATTATTTTTTGAATCTCGCAAAGGATTTGGGCTTTGAAACTGTTAATTACGACAACTATATCGGCGAAGTAATCTTTGGCGAAGGTGAACCTTTTGGTGTTTTGTGCCACCTGGACGTTGTGCCTGAAGGAAATTTAAGCGATTGGGTTACACCGCCGTACACCCCGACGATACGCGACGGAAAGCTTTATGCACGCGGCGCGCTTGACGATAAGGGCGGCGCTATGGTCGTTTTATATTGTATGAAGGCTTTAAAGGACGCGGGCATTGTACCAAGCCGTCAGATTAAGCTCATTTTAGGGTGCGATGAAGAAAGCGGTTGGGGCTGTATCGACCATTACAGAAAGGTTGCAACGCTACCTAAAGAAGGTATTTCACCCGACGCGGACTTCCCTGTTATCTATGCTGAAAAGGGTATCCTGCATATCCAGTACGCCTTTGATAAACCACAAGCCGTTTTGGATATTTTTGGCGGCGAAAGAGCCAACGTTGTGTGCGATTTTTGCACCGCAACGCTTGAAAAAGTCGACCTATATGCCGATTATCAAGGTGTTTCGGTTGATGGTAATAAGATTGTGGCAACGGGTGTTTCGGCACACGGCTCTACACCGGAAAAGGGTGATAACGCAATAAAGAAGATTTTAGGCTTCCTTACCGAAAACCATATTTTAGACGAATCTGTTTTGGACGGGCTGTTTGTAAGCTGCAACGGCGTTAAGGATTTGGTTGACGAAACGGGGCATCTTACCTTCTCACCAAACGTTATCCGTACGGACGATAAAAAGATTTACGTAACAGTTGACGTAAGGTATCCTTCAACCTTAAACAAGGATTTTGTTGTTGAAAAGCTTTCTGAAATCGGTGAAATGCAGATTTTAAGCTATCAAGCACCACTATTTTCACCAAAGGACAGCGGGCTTGTTAAGGTTTTATCTGATATTTACGTTAAATGCACGGGCGACACCACGCCACCTATCGCAATCGGTGGCGGTACTTATGCACGCGCACTTGAAAACGGTGTTGCTTTTGGTCCTGCCCTTAACGAAGAAGGCGAAAGCATACATAAGCCCAACGAATACGTTACCCTTTCAACCCTTGATACTATGACGGAAATCTATCTTAAAACCTTAATTGAAGTTTGTTGCAGATAACAAATAACAGATAAAAGACGGCAAAAAATGCCGTCTTTTTTTGCTGGTTTTTATTATGTTTTTTAGAGAAAATTAATGAAAAAGTCTATTTAACCGACCTATAGGCGGGTTTTTGCTCACAACCTAAAACGTAGTCACAAACGCCGTTTGCAATGACTTCTGCCATTTTGTAAATTGGGGCAAGCCTTGTTGTGGTCATAAAACTATTATTGCCTTTAGAGCGCGGTGACACAATCCCCATAATAGCCCCGTCACCAAGCTTTGGCAAATCCTTTTCTGCTCCAAGCCCTGGGCGGATTCCGTCGTTGATTACGCGTATCATTCCAACGTCTTCTTCAAGCCCTACGGCGGCGTCGATAACCAAAACCTTTGACAGCGGATGCGCGTTTTTGATAAATCTGCCGATTGTTTTGACTTCCTTTGCGGTAACGGTTGAGTCAAGGCTGCCGTATATAAATGCAGGAAGGCTTTTTTCCTTTAGCTTTGTGCCTATAATCGGACCAAGGCTGTCGCCGATTGCCGCGTCAGTCCCTACACAAACAATGATAGGAATATAGTTATCAAAAAGTTTTCTTAACCCGTCGGCGATTCCTGCGCGCGCGGTGCGATTATTTATGTTAAATGAATACCCTTGCATGGTTATAATTATTGCCATATTCTGTTACAATATACCCTAAAGGGCTAAAAATTCCATAAAAATCGCAACAGACAAAAAACGCTTGAAAATTTTGCGCGGTTATAGTACAATAATAATTAGGCATAAACTATATTGTGCCTTAATTTTGGGCTGCAGAGTAATCGCAAGCTGTTTTTGGTGTGTATGAAGCCTTTTAGCAATCGCCACCTTGTTTTAATTGCCGGCATAATTGTTAATATTTGTATCGGGACGGGTTTGGTCTTTCGTTAGCTTTTGGAATCATTATTGATAACGCAGTAAAATTTTCCCCCGACAAGCGCGGCTTTGTTGCAGGTGCTTGTGCGGCGGCGTTTGGGGTGGGTAGTATAATCTTTCCGCCCATTATCGAAAGGATTATGTCACGGCTTGGCGTGCAAAGCGCGTTTGTTATTCTTCGTGTTATCTTTGCGGTTTTGATTGTTGGCTTTGGTACGTTTGTAAATCCCCCCCCCGCCTGAAAGGATTGGCTGTGGCGGTGGAGCAGTTGACGACAAATCATATTCCCACCGCAAGACTTTTCAAACAATAGTCACGAAGCTTTAATTGACCGTAGCCGAAAGCAAATGCTTTTGGATTTCAGGTTTTGGTTAATGTTTTCGGCTTTTACTATTTTTGCAACGGGTGGGCTTATGGTTATCACCCAGGGCGCGCAGATTATTAAAGCATTTGGTGTTTTTGACCAAGCACTTGCCGCCGCGGTGGTGAGCATCATCGCCGTTGGTAACACGCTTGGCAGAACTGCTTGGGGCTTTTAGGCTTTTGCGGATTTTTGTGCGTTAAGCTTTCTTTGCTTGTGCCGTTTATTGTGTGCGCGGTTTTGATTGCCGCTTGCTACGGCGGGAGCATGGGCGTATACCCTGCCCTTACTGCTGACGTATTCGGGCAAAGGCATAACGGCGTTAACTATGGCATAATGTTTACGGGGTTTGCTGTTGGTGGGTTTATTGGCCCTACATTTGCGAACAGACTTAATTATTCTGACGCGCTTTTGGTCGTTGGTGTTTTAGGGATAATCGCTGTTTTGATTATCTGCGTACTCAAAACCAAAAACAAACGCGGCTAATCTGTATTTAGACTTTACTTTTTTTAGATAGGAGTTTTTTATGCTATTGAGTGTAGCAAAAACGTTTACCTACGTTGACGGTATCGTGCTTGCCATTTTGATTGGGTTTATCATATACGGGCTAATACGTGGGTTTATTAAACAAGTGATTGGGCTTGTTGCAATTGTGGCGTCGTTCGTGTTGGCGTATTCGCTATGCTCGCCGCTTGCAACCCTGATATGTAATACCACCAAGTGGGACGATAATATCGCATCAAGTGTTGCAGGTCTTTTCAACGCAGCCGACCAGACAGTAAAGGTAACAGAGCTTGCCGATAAACTGACCGCACTACCCTTGCCTGCCTTTTTGAAAAATGCTGTTATCGAATACGCCGGCAAAATCAGCGAAGGTATGGTAAACATTGCAACAGCTATTGGCTTTTCGGTGGCGAAGTATTTAATCATTGGTTTAAGCTTTTTATTAATCTTTGTTGGTGTCAGGGTTGCGTGCTTCTTACTAAAACACTTCTTAACCTTCCTTGCTGATAACCTGCCAATCGTTGACAGGGTTAACAAAACACTCGGCGCGATAACAGGTTTCATTAAAGGCTTAAGCATAGTTTACTTTTTGTTGTTCATAATTAACGTAATGCCATTTAAGTTTTTGACCGAGTTCAAGCTTTTGATTGATTCATCAATAATTGCAGGGTTCTTGGTTGACTACAACCTATTTGGTTTCTTGTTTGGTTTACTGTTTTAATAACTTTTGCCTTACGGGTAAATCCGTAAGGCATTTTATATTGTCAAAACTAAAATTTAGGGCGCAAATAATTTTTATTGCGCCAAATATCAAGCGCGACGAATTAATCAACTTTGATTTTGATAAAAACGGGCTAAAATTGGCAAAATTTTCTGACAGAATCCCCTGTTTTTTAGCTTGAAAAATCAAACAGGATTCTGTTAGAATTCATTTTAAAGTTAGCAGTTTTTAATAAAAAAGTGGCTTAAAAACGGTAAATTTAAGCAAAATTTGCAAGCCCAAAATGTGGGAAAAGCAAACCGTATTTCATAATAATTTTAAAAAGTGACCCGATTAACGTACAATAAATAAGGTATGTTAAAGCTCAAAACAAAAAAACGTAGTATTGTAAGCATATTAAACCAACGTACAAAAGCGGTAATGCAGCATATCAACAAAAAACATTAATTTTGTGGTAATGATAGATAATAATTTGCGTTCCAATATCGTTACTACTCAATATCATGGCGCAAATTATTAAGCAATAAATAATCTACGTTAACAAAGAAACTTGAATGTATAAAATTAATATAAATTATACATAAGCATAAAAAAATGCCATAGAATACGTCAATAATATTTGTGAAACATTTTCTTTGCCACACTACTTAAAATCAAAACTTTTAAAAACAGGAAATTTCAGGTAAAAACTCGATAAAATTGCGAAAAATACTGCTTAAATTGGGTTAATTCAGGCAGAATATCGCCAATTTCTGGCCTAAAATTTGGCAAAAAATCACTTAAAATCTGCCAAAATTTACCCATTTTTTGTTGCCCGTGAAACATTTCGGGTTTTTTAGGCTCAAAAAATCGCTGTTTCACGTGAAATATTAGCGCATAAATATTAATTTGCGTGCATAAATTTGCGTATAAATTTGTTAATGTTTTTGCTAAATTGCTGTGCCGAGCTTTTGCTATTTGATAATATTATATCAATGCGCTATCAAAATTAATTGCGCCCCAATAGAACATATGTTTGATTAAAAGGCGCAAAAATGTTTCACGTGAAACTTATTAATAACAGCATAGCGCAAACAATTATAGGATATAAATTAAGGTTATGGTTTATTGTGTGTTCAGCTGCAGTTGATTAAAGGCTACGTTGATAATCTCGATCAGTAAGATAGTTTTTACGTTGCTGCGTGTTGAATTAATTTTGACTTGGTTGTTGTGTCTGGTGGTATTTAAAGCTGTTAATTATTACAGAATTGCGTAAAAATATTGCTGAAAATTATATCCAAATTCTGTTAGAATTCATTTTAGAATCAAGTGATTTATAAAGAGTTCATTGTTGTTTGAGCTGTATTTATGTTATTAATTCATGGTTGTCAGCTGCTCATAGTGGATATATGACGTAAAGCTTTATTTTTGTATTAAATAGATACTCGGCGTAAAAGCTTGATAAATTATGGTTTAAATATTAAACATTTAGGTGTTTTTACTGAAAAAACTGACGAATTTTGGCAGAATTGTTAAAATTTCGCCGGTTAAATTGAATTTTAAATTCTGTTAGAATTCATTTTAACGGAAGCTTAAAAATCATAAATAATACATATAAAAAGCTAAATTTAAGCTGAATTATCTAAATTTAAATATTTCTTAACTGTTTTGCGTTAATTGTGGTCTTGTGCGCTAAATTGGTTAATTTAAGTGTTAACGGGCGCAAAAATTGAAAAATAATTATTGCTTAACGTTAAATAAAATAATGAAACTTGTTATTAGCAAAGTGGTGTATAGGGTGTTGGTTATCTGATATTGGCATATAAAATCGCCAAAACGTTGATAGATATTGTCGATTTGCCGTAAAAATAAAGTTGTTATCCAAAGGGGAAGCTTTTATCTGAAAATTTATAGTTATTCTAAAGCAATTTAATCAATTTGACTACTATTTAATAAATACAAGCTGGTTTTTAATAAAATAAGCAGCGATTACGTAATTAACACCTTGAAAAAGATTAAAATCGCTAAAAAATATAGTGTTTTAGTTGATGCTGGTAAAATAACTAATTTTTGTATCCTAATTCCGCCTATTTTATGCTATTTTAGTAAATTCTGCGCCATTTTGCTTATTTATACTAATAAAACGCTAAAAATTTAATAATACATCAAATTCATTGTAAATAAACGTGAAATTGGATAAAATTAATGAATAAATGCGGTTTTTTATACTTGTAATAATATTCAAGCAAAATCTACTAATATTTTAAGCAAAAATCATCGATAATCGGCTTATAGCCCCACTTTTAGGCTAAATTTAGGTGTTTTAGGGGCTGAAATTTTATCCGATAGATAAAATTGCTTATACAATACACTGTATTTTTATAAATTAGTCAAAATTGGCTTAATTATCAACATAAATTGTTAATAAGTCAGCCTATAAGTCGATTAACGGCTAATTTTGTCAATTCATTTTTTGTAATTTCACGTGAAACAATGGTGAATATATATACAAAGATAAATTTACACAAAAACTCAACATAATGTGACGGATAAATTTTAATTTGTGGTAAAATGTCGAAGGAAAAATGAGAATTTAAAAAAAGGCGCATAAATTATTAATTTAGATTGCTAAAAATATTATATTGTGCTAAAATATTAATATAATTTGATAATGGCGGCGTGTGGCCGTTAAGGAGTAATATTAATGAAGAATTCAGGAAAAATCTTAATCGGTATTATTGCTGTGGTAGTAATTGCGCTACTTGCGGCAACGTATTTTTACGATAGTTCAACCGATAGCACAAAGTTCTGGCAAAAGGCAGGCTTTGTTTTTACAACCGAAGCTGAAAGCTTTACGGTTGGTCAGGAATATAAAAACAAGGATGGCGAAACTGTTTTCAAGAAAGACGGAACGACGCCCGTTAAGGTTATTTACGTTGACGCAGATAATAACTTTATTATCATTGAACAAGAAAACATTGACAAGGTTTATATTGACGTATATACCATTAAAGGTTACAATGGTAATACCCTTGTAGTTGAAGCTAACTTTAACCGCGAATACGAGTGGGAAAGGGTTAAAGCTTTAGAAGCACTAGGTGTCACGATTGATGCAAGCAATCCAAACCAAGGCTCAATCTGGTCTGATTTGTTAATGCCGATTTTCTCAATCGGTATCGGTATCTTTATCATCGTATTATTCGTGCGCCAAGCAAAGGGCGCAAATAGCGGCGCGTTAGATTTTGGCAAAACAAAAGCTCAAGTTATTACTAATATTAAGGTAAGGTTTGCTGACGTTGCCGGTGCGGAAGAAGAAAAGGTAGAGCTTCAAGAAATCGTTGAGTTCCTTAAAAACCCACAAAAATTCACAGCACTTGGTGCAAGAACACCAAAGGGTGTTTTACTTGTTGGTAACCCAGGTACGGGTAAAACCTTGTTCGCTAAAGCAGTTGCAGGCGAAGCCAACGTTCCGTTCTTCTCGATAAGCGGTTCTGACTTTGTCGAAATGTTCGTTGGTGTCGGTGCTTCCAGGGTACGTGACCTGTTTAATACGGCCAAAAAGAACCAGCCATGTATTATTTTTATTGACGAAATCGACGCCGTTGGTCGCCAGCGTGGTGCAGGCCTTGGCGGTGGTAACGACGAAAGAGAACAAACCTTAAACCAATTACTCGTTCAAATGGACGGCTTTGAAAGCAACGACGGTATTATCGTTATGGCGGCAACAAACCGTGCCGACGTATTAGACCCCGCCCTTTTAAGACCGGGCAGATTTGACAGAACCATTTACGTTAACATGCCTGACGTTAAGGGCCGTGAAGCAATCTTAAAGGTACACGCGCGCAATAAACCGCTCGCGCCCGACGTTAACTTTAAGGTGCTTGCGCGTATGACGGGCGGCTTTAGCGGGGCGGACCTTGCCAATCTTTTAAACGAAGCCGCAATTTTAGCCGCAAGACAAAACAGAAAGTTCTTAACCAACCAAGACCTTTACGAAGGTATCAATAAGGTTTTATTAGGGCCGCAAAAGCGTTCAAGAATCGTAACCGAAACAGACAAGCGCCAAACGGCTTATCACGAAGCAGGCCACGCAATTTTGGCAGAGCTGCTCCCCGGCTGCAACCCCGTACACGAAGTTTCAATCATTCCACGCGGTGCGGCAGGCGGTTATACCATGACGCGCCCCGACAGCGACGACCAATACCTTGTTAAGTCCAAGCTTTTAGATGATCTTGTAATGACGATGGGCGGTCGCGCGGCAGAAGAAATCATTATTCACGAAGTGACTTCAGGCCCAAGTGCCGATATTTCACACGTTACAAAGCTTGCAAAGCGTATGGTCACCGAGTGGGGTATGAGCGAAAGATTAGGCCCTGTATGCTACGGCAGCGGCACGGAAATTTTCCTTGGCAGGGATTACCAGACCAAGGCTGAATACAGCGAAGAAACTGCAAAAGCAATCGATGACGAAATAAGATTAATCGTTCAAAGCAGCTATAAAAAGGCGGTTGAATTATTGACCGAAAAGAAAGCGCTTTTAGACACGATGGCACGCGTTTTAATCGAAAGGGAAACAATCTATACCGATGAAGTAAAATTAATTATGGAAGGTAAAGATTACCAAGAAATCCTTGACTATATGGATGAAAAGGAAAATAACTCAAAGGGCAATCCGTTCAACCGTATGCAAGGTATTAAAGAGCCTAAAAAGGAAGAAAATAAGCTTCAAAACGAAGATGGGACGTTAAATCACTAATTATAAAACGTAATCTAAAAAAATAGCAAAAAGTGGCGATAATCGGCTTATACGCCAACTTTTTGCTTAAAATAAAAATAAAATCAACAAAAGTCAAAAATAAAAAGGACAGGTGCAGTATGGGCAGAATAATTGCAATTTCAAACCAAAAGGGTGGCGTTGGTAAGACGTCAACCTGTATCAACTTTGCGGCAGGCTTGGCGCTTAAGGGCAAAAAGGTTTTAATTTGTGATATGGACGCGCAAGGCAACGCAACGACGGGCCTTGGCATTAATAAAAGCCAAGTGAGTAAAAGCGTTTACGACGTGCTTATCGACCAGGTTTCGGCAAAGTCGGTTATCGTTGAAACGGGTATTGAAAACTTACACGTTTTACCTTCAAGCATAGATTTAGCAGGTGCTGAAGTTGAGCTTGTTTCGGTAAAAGGCAGGGAAAAACGCTTACAATACGCACTTGAAAAGGTAAGGGACAGCTATGACTATATTATCATTGACTGCCCGCCGGCGATAGGGCTGCTTACAGTAAACGCACTTGCCGCAGCTGACGGTGTTATTATTCCTATCCAAAGCGAATATTACGCATTGGAAGGCTTAAGCCAGCTTATAAACACCGTTAAGCTTGTCGTTAAAGCGCTCAATCCGTCGCTCGTTATCGAAGGCGTTTTGTTAACCATGTACGACGGCCGTGCGCTTATTTCGCGCCAGATTGCAGAAGAAATCAGAAAATACTTTGGTAACAAGGTTTTTGACACCGTTATTCCACGCAACATTCGCGTATCCGAAGCGCCAAGCCATGGGCTTCCGGTAATGCTGCACGACAAGCGTTGCCGCGGCGCAGTTGCTTACGTTAACCTGGTTGACGAATATCTTGCAAAGAACAATAAATAGGACGACACAAAGGAGAAATAATCATGGCAAAGGGTTTAGGTAAAGGTTTTGCGGCATTACTTGCCGACACACAAGAAGATTACAGCAAATTTTCCTTTGATAATTTGGGGGCGGAAGGCGAAGAAATCAAGAACAGCGTTATTGAAATTCAAATCGACCTGATTGACGCTAACCCAAACCAGCCGCGTAAGATTTTTGACCCGACAAGCTTGCAAGAGCTTGCCGATTCAATCGCTGTGCACGGCGTAATTATGCCTATCGTCGTTAACAGGAAGGGCGATAAATATATGATTATCGCGGGCGAAAGACGTTGGCGTGCATCAAAGCTTGCCGGCAGAAAGACCGTTCCTGCTATCGTTAAGGATTACACAGAACGCCAGGTTAAGGAAATTTCCTTGATTGAAAACCTGCAGCGCGAGGATTTAAACCCAATCGAAGCCGCACGCGCAATGAAGCTTTTGATGGACGAATACGATATCACCCAGGAAGAGCTTGCTGAAAGAATCGGTAAAAACCGCTCAACAATCGCAAACACTTTAAGGCTTTTAAGCCTTGAAAGCGAAGTTATAGACCTTGTTGAAACAGGTCAGCTTTCGCAGGGTCACGCACGCGCGCTTATTACGCTTCCGAAAAACGAGCAAATAATTATTGCTAAAAAGGCTGTTATGAAAAGACTTTCCGTAAGGGAAGTTGAGCAGGCTGTTAAAAACTACTTCCATCCAAAGGATGAAGAAAAACGCAGAACGCAGGCGAATATGAGCGTTGAATTAAAAGATCTTATAGTAAGGCTTCAACGCGGCTTTGGCACAAAGGTTGGCGCAATCGGTAACGATAACAAGGGTAGGATTTATATCGATTATTATACCCGCGATGATTTAGATAGGATTTCCGACATTTTAGACACTTTAGAAAATTTAAGCAAAAAGATATAAAGCGTACTTATTAATTGTGGATGCAAAATAGTAAAAGTCGGGCTATAAGCCGATTAACGACACTTTTTGACTGATTACAGGAGAATATTATGAGAGTTATTTTAATACAAGACGTTAAAGGCACGGGTAAAAAAGGTGACGTTGTTGACGTTAGCGACGGTTTCGCCAGAAACATGCTTATAAAGAAGAATTTAGCAAAGCCAGCAACCGCGGTTGAGGTTAACAGCTTAAAGATTAAAAAGGAAGCAGAAGAATTCCATAAGCGCGAAGAAGAAAAGCGTTTGACGGCGTTAGCGCGTGAAATTCACGGCAAAAAGGTTGTTTGCCAAGCCTTTGCCGGTGCAAACGGAAAAATCTTTGGTGCAATCACCGGTCAGGAAATCGCTTCAGCTTTAGGTAAACTTGGTTACGAAATCGACAAAAAGAAAATCGTCGTTTCAGAGCCTATCAAGAGCACGGGCGTTTATGAAGTTGATATCAAATTGATTTCCGGTATCCCATGCAGGATTAAGGTTGAGGTTGAAGGCGTAAGCAAAAAACCGCAATAATTAGGATTTTCACGCATAAAATATTAAAAAGTAAGCAAAAACGTTATGCAATTTTGGTTTTAATTGCTATAATGTATAGGCTTAAGTGGTAAGGTAAGCCTTACCCGACGGGGTGTGGCGCAGTTTGGTAGCGCGCTTGAATGGGGTTCAAGAGGCCGCAAGTTCGATTCTTGTCACTCCGACCAACAAAAAAAGGAAAGGTTTTTGCCTTTCCTTTTTTGTTTTAAGGTCGGAGTGACAAGAACTTGTGGTCTTTACAAACCCCATTCAACATAAATCACGGGGTCCCCGAAAGATTGCGAAGCAATTTTTAGGGGAGAAGGAAAAAGTTTGTTGCAAGATAAAGCAACGCTTTGCGTTGGTTATTAATAAACAAACTTTTGACGAGTTCAAGAGGCCGCAAGTTCGATAAAAAAAGGAAAGGTTTTAGAGCGTCGCTCTAAAGGACAGTTTTGCAAGAATACGGTATATCTCGAAGAGTTATGCCGTATTTTGTATTTGTGGACACAAATGCAGTGCTTGTCAGGAAAATTGATAAGGTATAGGTGAACTAAAAAAGGCTCCCTTTACACAAGGGAGGCTTTTGTGCTGACCGTTACGTATGCGTGATCTGTTTCAAATTCATTTATGATCTTAAGCTTGGATATTGAAAGATAGCTACGTATATCGTTAGGATTATCGGGATATATTTTTACCTTTCTATCACCCATATCGATATACTCATTCTGATTTTTATCGATCGACAAAACAAAAAGTCCGTTATTAGTCAGCAAATCCGCAATTTTTTGTATAGCTGATAACTTATCTTGTATATGCATAAAGGTTAATGACGAGTATATTACATCAAACTGTGCCTCAAACTCACAAGACATAAAATTGCCGCAAATAAGTTTTATATTTTGATACGCTGATAGGTTTTCAGTTGCTCTCCCAATTGTCTTTTCGGATATATCTATTCCACACAAGCTGTTACAATTTGGTGCAACCTTGATGGCAAGTCGCCCTGTTCCAATTCCTATTTCTAAAACGGATTTGCTTTTATCAAG
>JAFQEA010000013.1 GCA_017399185.1 Clostridia bacterium | reverse complement strand
TTTTTTGTTGGGTGATGCACGAGCAGAGTATTATCAATTCCATACTTGAGAAGCTGGATACACAGAACTGTGAGGTGAAATGCGTCTCGCTTGTAGCGGATGAAAAGACTCTGTGTGAAAGATTGGCAATGGATGTAGAAAAAGGTATCCGTTCAGAAGATATAATTGAGCGAAGCATAGCAAGAATACCGATGTATCAAGCATTAGGTACCATTAAAATTGATACCAACGCCAAAACCATGGCTATGATTGCCAATGAGATAAAGCTGTTGTAATTAGGATAAATAAACCCTTGATTTCAATTAGATTTCGTGATATACTTTAGACAAATTTAAATTAGAAAAAGGATATTTATGTATAATAACGTACTGATAAACACCAATAATTTACCGATTACAATCTTGTTGATTGCAGTAGGGTGTCTTGTACTTATCACCCTGGTGTGCTTTATATTCACATACGTTGTGTTCAGGAAAACCTTTACACGTACCGAAAAGATTGCGACCGATTACAACCCGATTTACGCGCCTTATAAAGATTTAATGAAGCAAGGCGCAAATTATTTTTTGGGACTTAACCCGGAAGAAGTAAGCCTTCAATCCCACGATAATCTTAAGCTATGCGGGTATTTTTACGAAACGCCTAACGCGCGTGGTACGGTACTGTTTATGCACGGATACCACGGCGACCCGCTTAATGATTTCGGCCCTGTATTAAAGCATTTTATTGACATTGGGTTTTCAGTTTTGCTGGTCTTTCAGCGCGCACACGGCAAAAGCCAAGGCAAATACATAACCTTTGGCGTAAAGGAAAGCAATGACTGTCTTTTATGGGCAAAATACCTTGCAGAGCGCTTCCCCGGTCGCCCGATTGGTTTGCACGGCGTTTCAATGGGTGGTGCAACGGTTGGTATGGTAAGCTGTGACGAAAATTTGCCTGACGAAGTTAAGGTTATCGCAAACGACTGCGGTTTTACTTCGCCCGATGCAATTATCAGCTCTGTAAGAAAGCTTATGAAGCTTCCGTTTTTCCCTTTCCAGCTGATTGTCAGATTTTACGCAAAGGTATTTGCTAAATTTTCGCTAACCGAAAAGGACGCGTCCGAAAGCTATGCACAAAGTAAAATCCCCGCACTTTTTATCCACGGCGAGCTGGATGACTTCGTCCCCTATCAAATGGGCGTTGAAAACTATAACAAATCAAACGCCAGCGATAAGCTGATGATTTCAGTAAAGGATGCGGGCCACGGGCTTGCGTATATCACCGAACCAGAACGCGTTACCCGTGAATTTACCGAATTTTACAACAGGCATATTCCCTTTTAATAGATGAAACAATTACAATTAAAACGCCCACTAAACGTGTTAGTAGGCGTTTTTTTATTAGATTTGTTCAATTTTAATAAGGTTTGTGTGACCTGAATGCCCCATTGTATCACCACCTGTGATAACGATGCGGTCCTTTTTAGAAAGCCCAAGCATTTGTTTTGCAATGTTTTTTGCAGTATAGAATAAAACGTCGGTTGACGTAAAATGTTCGCACATAACGGGTATTACACCCCAGGAAAGCGCAAGCTTACGCCAAGTGGCTTCGTTCGTGGTAAGACCGATAATCGGAACGGGTGAACGGAAGCGCGAAACCATGCGCGCCGTCATACCTGAAAGGGTTGAAGCGATAATTGCTTTTGCTTCGATATCAATGGACATACCGCAGGTTGAGTGGGAAATCGCGTCGGTCATATTACGGATTTGGAAGTCTGCTTCGTAAAAGAGCTTTTCGTAATTGATGTTTGCTTCGGTTGTTTCAGCAATTTTTGCCATTGTTTCAACCGATTGAACAGGATATTTGCCTGCAGCGGTTTCGCCCGAAAGCATGATTGCGCTCGTTCCGTCGTAAACGGCGTTTGCAATGTCTGAAATTTCAGCCCTGGTGGGACGGGAATTTGTAATCATTGATTCAAGCATTTCGGTTGCGGTGATTACGCGCTTACCAAGCATACGGCATTTTGTGATAAGCATTTTTTGGATCGCAGGGAGATATTCAAACGGGATTTCAACACCCATATCGCCACGCGCAACCATAATACCATCGCAGTACTGACAGATTTCTTCGATATTGTCAACACCAGACTGGTTTTCGATTTTCGCAATAAGCTCAATATTTTCCGCACCGATTTCACGCATAAAGCTGCGTACGTCAATAAGATCCTGCTTTTGTGAAACAAAGGAGCAAGCAATATAGTCAATGCCGTTTTCAACGCCAAATTTGATATCCTTTTTGTCTTGTTCGGATAAATAAGGCTGGCTCATTACCTTACCGGGGAAGCTCATGCTCTTTCGGTCGGAAAGCTCACCGCCACAAATGACGGTGCAGTTGATATCATGACCTTCAATACTGTCAACGACAAAGGTTAAAAGCCCGTTATTAAGAAGGATTTTATTGCCGACTTCAAGCTCTTCATGAAGCTTGGCATAGCTGACCGAAACGCGTTCCTTTGTGCCGACAACGTCGTCGGCGGTAAATGTGAATTTATCACCGTCAGCTAAAAAGATTTTGCCACTTTCAAAGGTTTTAATGCGGTATTCCGGGCCTTTGGTGTCAAGTAAGATTGCAATAGGTAGCCCTAATTCTTCACGCACCTGTTTGACAAGGTCAATTTTTTGTTGATGGTCTTCGTGCGTGCCGTGTGAAAAGTTAAGCCTTGCAACGTTCATACCTGCCTTGCAAAGCCCGGTTATTACTTCTTTGGTTTGGCTAGCAGGGCCAAGCGTGCAAACGATTTTTGTTTTGCGCATAGTGTCTCCGTACGTCATTATACCCCAAAAATTACTTGTTTAAACCAAAAGGGCAAAGCTCCGAAATTTAAGGATATATTGAACCTAAAAAATTTATAAACGCTATTATTTTAGCATATATAAAAAATTAATACAATAATTTTTTTGCCACTTAATGCAATAAGTAATATAAAATTTTTATTGCTAATTTTTGGTGTTTTTTGACAACAATTTATAAAAAAACCCGCCTATAGGTCGATTATCGGCATATTTTAGACAAAGAATAAGGCGACATAAAAGTTATGCCGCCTTTAAAATTATTTCTTATTCTTTTCTTTTGAGCGTTTGTCGTTTATTATCTTCATATGCTCTGCCGTGATAAGGGTAACGTTATTTTCCTTGGCCCAATTTACACAGCCTTTTAAAACGAGTGGTAAAAATACCCTTGGAACACCTAAAACAGTCATTAAAGCTTCATCAGTGAATTTAACGACGTCGTCAGCGCGGTTAGCCGCATAGCGTACAGATTCGATTGAAGCCTGACGCATTTGTAAAAGCTCTGCACGCATCCTTGTCTTACGGTGGAACCAGAAGTTTTTAGAATCACGGTAGCCGTAGTCAACGGGAAGCGCCGGGAAGTCTTTTGCCCTTACGCCGTTGATTATTGCATCACTATACTTTTTCTTCATTAAGATTTTGTCAACGCGAAGAATAAAATGTGCGCCGAACTTACTTGTGATACCGTTAAAATCGTGGTAAGGCGGTTCATAGCCGTTAAGCTCACCTGCCACGTCGCGGTCAGCGCCGTCAAGCTCACGCACCCAAGTGCATTCGATTGCCTGTATTGCATCGGTTAATACCATTGGGCGTTTTTCGCCTGTAAGCTCTTCAATCATACTCTTTTCAAGCTTGAAGTTGCATTTTGGCATTTTTTCTTCAGGCTTATCGCCCGGCCAAGAAAGCTTGACTGCTTCTTTAAAGGTAGAAGGCTTATCGTCAATAAAGTTAAGCGTGCATTTGCCGTTGCGCAAAATATTTTGTGCCGTGTTGGATGAGTTACGGCAGCATAAAAGCATTGCGTAATAGTCCTTACCGGCAACGTAGTAGGGCTGCACCAAAGAGTATGGCCCAAGGTTGGTTTTACCGTCTTCACAGAGCGTAGAAATGATTACTGTTGGCATTGGGAAAAACAATGACGTTTGATAGAAATTGTCCACAATGCGAAGGTTTTCAAAGCTACTCATAAAAGTCTCCTTACGTATATATTTTAATTTTTAATTATTTTGTTATAGCAACGCGATTTTATTTGGGTTTTATCAAAATAAACGTCTTCAAGTGGAATCCACTCGTTAAAAAAGCGGTTAGATAGCTCAAGCCCGTTGCGCTTTAATATGCGCGACCTTTGAAAGCCCTTATCAATATCCAAAAAGATTGCAAGGTCATAATACTTACCAAAAGCAGGATGGGTTGAGTAAACGCCTTCAACGATAGTTACCCTTCTATCAGGAACTGTTACAGGCTCGCTTAAAGCCATTTTTGAGCAATCAAAAGGACTATATGTAACTACCCTGTTTTGACTTAACGGCGTTAAGACTTCTTCTATAAAGCGTTCCCTGTCAACGTTGCCGCCGACTTCTTGTAAGCGTGACGGTGTGCGCTGCGTTTGGCGCAGGAAAAAGTCATCCATATGAATGACTGCCGCATCGTAAATTTTAGCCAAAATACCGGCTAAAGTGGTTTTGCCGCTTGCGCTGCCGCCTTCGATTGCAATAATCACTTTTTTATTATCCTTTAAGCGGTCAATTTGCGTAAAAATATCTAAAAAGTGGGCGTATAGGTCGGTTATCACGCGATATGCGGGTTTATACTCATTGCGGAATATATCCGAGTGTCTTACCGCAGGATAGCCTAAATCGTGCCAAGTATCAAGGGATTTATCAAATAATGCAGCGTCTATTTTAAGCGTTCCGTCGCTGATAAGTTGCTTTGTAATTTGTAATTTTTCTTCCAACAAATTAAGTCCGTTTGGCTCTTTTTTAGCCGACAGCAAAAACAATTTTGCAAGCGTTTGGGCGGTTAAACCTGCATTTAAGCAAGACAAATGAACGCGGCAATACGCCCCGTCAAGCGGCTCAATCAAGGGGGCAATATTCTTCCCTACCCTTTGATATTCATCAACTATGTAGTTAAGCACAAAATCCGCGTTTGAAGCTAAATGCTCACACCCAAAAGCGCTTTGGAATAAAAACTTGAAAATATCCTGCGGCTGTAAATCGGGATAGTCGTTACAGTGTTTAACTAAAAGCGCGCGCGTCTTGTCGGCTTGCAAAGAAAGGCTCATATCAATCTCTCTTTTTAAAGATATTCTGGTTCTGCAATATCATAACGAGTGCAGGTACTAAAAGTATTTGTAAAATTATACCCGGGATTGCGTTTGTTACAGCGCCTGCAATAAATGCGGCAAAGGTAAATTGACCGCCGCTTATGCCGACAAACAAAACCATCGCACAGCCCCAGATTACGCGACCTGCCACCATTGCAATTAATAGCGAGCAGTAAATAAAAGGCTTTTTATCGGGTAATATTTTATGCATCAATCCTGAAATTCCGCCGTAAGCTAAAAGCTCAAACGCCATACAAAGCGCCGACGGAAAAAGTGGCGGCATACCAAGCGTTAACGACCTAAATAGCGGCGCAATAAAACCGATTGCCATACCCCAAAGCGGGCCGCAAAGATAGCCGCATAACAAAACCGGGATATGCATTGGGCAAAGCATAGCGCCTATTTCAGGTATCTGCCCTGTGAAAAATGGCAAAACGTAAGAAAACGCTAAAAAGAGCGCGGATAATATCAGTTTTGTTAATTTAGTGTTTTTCATAAAGTGAAAATCTCGCTTTGCGGTATTTGTTAAATTATATCACTATAATTTAAAACAATCAAGGATTTTAGCCCCAAACCCCAAAAAGGCTTTATAAACAGCGGCTTTTAAAGATAGTTAGACTTATATTTCTATATCCGCTAATTATAAAGCACCTTGCCTTTTTATTTGATTTTCACCGCAAATAAGCTTAAAAATAGTTCGATAATCGGCTTATAGGCTCACTTTTATCATTTTAAGCATAAAACCAACATACAAAAAAGCGGTGGTAAGCCACCGCCTTTATTAATTTATAAATTGATTATAGAATGTCCAAATTCTTTTTAAAGATACGCCTGAAGTCTTGCGCGGCAGTCATTGCTTCTTTAATTTCAAGTGAAACGTCGCCTTTAACTTCGGTCTTCATAATAACGGAATCGCCTAAAATGTCACAGGTAATACCAACGACGTTTCCGTCCATGCTTCTGTCCAACGCTTCGGCAACCCTTAACATAATTGCAATTTTGCGGATAGTATCAACGTCTTCTTCGGTGATAAATTCCTTATACCTGACAAGATCGCTTGGGGCAAAATCGTCGTTAATGTAAACGGAAGTAACGAGTGCGGACATAACGATTTCACGCTGGGAAATACCGTAAAGTGCAGAGTTTAGCGTAATGTATGCAGAGTGCTTTTGATAGTCGTAGTACTTAATCCTTGAGCCCGAATCGTGAAGCATTGCAGAAACCTTCAAAATTCTCAAATACTGGCGTGGGAATTTGTGTAATACCCTTAACTGCTTGAATAACTGAATACACAAGCTTAAAACCTGGTCAACGTGCTTTTCGTTGCAGTTATAATACTTAACAAGTGTCCTTAAGCTGTAGCCTAAAACGTCGGAAATCGGGCGTTCAAAGGTAGATGGCATTGCGTAGTTGAACATTAAGCCTTCCCTTAAGCCACAGCCGGAGATAACCATTTCGTCAAAGCCGCAAACCTTCATAAACGGTCTGATAGCGGCAAGGGCTGACGGTAAAATGTCTGCACGGTTAGAAGAAATACCCCTGATACGTTTCTTTCTGTCAAGCCCCATATCCAAAAGCTTCGCGTAAATTGCTTCGTATTCGTCAACAGGGATATGATAGTTGTGAACGATTGGGTAAGGGCTCTTACGCATCATTTTGCTGATACGACCCAAACTACGGAACGAGCCACCAACCAAGATAAGCTTTGTTTCAGCGTCGATATCCTTAAGCCATTCAATGCCTGCAAGCTGCTCGGTAAAGAATTCTTCAATCTTTTCAGCTTGTTGCTGTTGGGTAAGCCCGTCGTTCTGGAAAAGCTCCGTCAGCGTAATTGCACCGAAAGGTAGGGTCTTAAAGTTTAATAAACTGCGCCTATTATAATAAATGATTTTAGTGCTGCCGCCCGAAACTTCAACGATAAGCCCTTTAGGGATATCCATAGTGTTGATAATGCCGCGGTAAACGTACATTGCTTCTTCTTCGGCAGATAAAACCTTAAGCTTGATGCCGCAGTTGGTTGCAACTTCTTCTAAAAAGCTCCTTTGGTTTTTAGCGCGCCTGACGGCAGCCGTTGCAACGGCGATTATTCTTTCAATCCCGTAAGCGTCGCAAAGCTTGCGGAACATTTTTAACGTTTTTAACGTTTCAGCAATACGCTGCGGCTTTAAGTAGCCGTCGCGTTCCATATCCTGACCAAGCCTTACGTTTTCCTTGATTTGGTCAACAACCATAAAGTGGCCGTCAGCAAGAATTTCGACAATAACTAGCCTTGCAACGTTTGAACCAAGGTCGATAATACCAATTTTCTCCATAATAAGCCTCATAACAATGGGCAAATACAGACGCCAAATGCATCTTGCCCGTACAAAATTTTTATCGGGTAAATTATAACATTAAAGTTAAAATTTTTCCACAAAAAAACAAATTTTTGTGCAACTTTTAGTAAAAATTTACGAATATTTTACTTTTTTCACCGTTGAGTATTATAAATATTCTATTTAACGTCCTTTTTTGCACTACATTTGTATGATATATTCAAATTTTTCGCAATAATCCGTTGTGCAACTTGCACAAATAGTATGAACATAAATTCACGTTTACTTTTCCGATTTGTTATTTTTAGCCTTTTTTGTTAAGCTGTCACAGAAAACCGAAAAGACCGAAAGTAGAATAATAAAGCCGCCAAAAATCCTTTTTAGAAGCTTTGTATCAATGATTTTTGCCAAATACGTACCTAAAACGGCAAATAAAAGCGCAGGGATAATGGCAAACAAAATCCCCTTTAGCTTGAACATATGGTTTTTGGCGTGAATTACGCAAGCAACGATAGACATTGGTATGAACGCAATAAGGTTTGCGCCCTGCGCCAAAAATTGTTCAACACTGAAAAATATCGTAAGCAGCGGAATAAGAAGCGTTCCGCCGCCCATCCCCATGCCTGCAGGCACGCCTAACACGACAGCCGGCAATAAAAACAAAATAAAATCCTTCATTATGTAGTGTCAAAGGGCGGATTTAAAGAGAACCACCCGTATAAAAAGTGCAAATAATCAACATATAGCCCGCTTTTTTTAAAAAATTAAAAGAACAGCATTTTCACGCCCGCGATAAAAATAAGCCCCGCAAAAACGTATTTTAAAACCTTTTCGTTAACCCCTTTTAAGCATAGCGCACCAATAAGCCCGCCAGCAAAAAAGCCAATGCTTACCGGGATAACGACTTCACCTTTAAAATCGCCGCTTAAAAGGTATAGGACGGCTGAAAGTATAGATACGGGCAGCATTATAAGAAGCGCAGTTGCGTGGGCGGATTTTCTTGGATAGTTCAGCACGGCAATTAAAAACGGAACTAAAAGCATTCCGCCCGAGCCGCCAAAGAAGCCGTTGACAAGCCCCGCGATACTGCCGATTAAGACTAGAAGCCAGTTTTGTTTAGAAATTCTCATACCAATATGATGTGGATTTTTGCGCGCTTTATTTAAAAAATGTTACAAATATCAGTCAATGAGTAAAATATTTTTAATAATATATTAAATTTCGTTATGATTTTGCGATTTGCACGCTTTAAAAGATTGATTTTTATTTTTAAGTATTGTATAATTTCTAATGTTAGTCAATCGGCAAAAATTATTAGATTGATATATAAAGGTGAAAAATGGACAAAATCAACATGAAAAAGCTGTTTACAGTTATCCTATCCGTTATGCTCATCTTCTGCATGGCGTTTACCTTTGCATGTGACAAAGGCGGAAACAATAACAGCGGCTCTTCAAGCAGTTCTTCAAGCACGTCAGCTACCGATCAAAAGGTAACACAAACTGACACACAAGCTGTTAAGAACGGTGACTTCCAATTCGGCACAGATGAAAAGTCTTCTTATCCGAAATACACAGGTATTAACTGGACAAGATCAGTTGCAGGCAAGTCATCACGTACATCAGGTGTTATCGACACCGAAGACAGCGCTTACAACAAATTGGCAGACGAAAACAAGCCAGTACTGACGGAAGCTAACGGTGAAAACGAAGCAACGTATTTCAACCCACGCACTCCTGAATATTACGGCCTTGTTAAAGCTGAAGACAAATTTGTGTTTAACGCTGAATCTTACGAAGACGGCGACAACGAAGACGGTTTAGTAACAAGCGGCAGCAAGATCTTAATGATTCACAACGAAACGACTGCAGAAGCAGGCCGTGGCGCTGCAATTAAGTTTACTTCATCATCTTCTTTAACAACGTCAACGGGCTATGCAAAGTTAACCGTTTGGGTTTTAACAAAAGACCTTAAGACTATCCAAGGTGATACACAAGAATTCGGCGCTTACATTTCAGTTGCAAGCACCCTTTCATTATCACAACCACCGTTAATGGTTAAGAACATTAACACTAACGGCGTTTGGGCTGAATACACTATCTATATTGAAGCAAGTGACATTGCTAACTCCAGATACACTGTAACTTTAGGCCTTGGTATGGGTACGGCTAACTACAAAGCTGAATACGTTGAAGGCTTTGCTTACTTTGATAACGTTCACTTTGAAGAAATCGAAGAAGCTGAATACGTTGCAAACACAGTTTACAACATCTATGACGAAGACGCTAACGGCGAAAGATACACTGAATTAGTTGCTAACCAAACAGGTAAGACTTACGCAGCTAACGGTGACGCTTCTCAAGAATTCAGCCAAGCTAACTATGACGCAACGACAAAGGTTAACGTTTCTTATTCACACAGAATCGCTAAAAGCCCATTAACAGTTGCAGTTAAGGAACAAAACTATAACGAAGTTTTCGTTCACAGCAATACACATAACACAGGCGCAACTGCCGGCGTTGACACACTTGAAAACGTTTCAGGCACAATCAGCGGCTTAAGCGACGCACCTGTTGCTCAAACTGAAAACGCTTTATACATCAACTTAAGCGAACTTTCAAGCTACACCGTAACAAGCGATAAGATTGAAGTTGCTGCTAACGCATACGCACACTACTCTTTCTTCGCTCACGTTGAAACCGGTATCAACCAAAAAGGCGCAACAATCATCGTTGAAGAAGTTGACGCTTCAGGCAACGTTTTAGGTAGCGAAATCGCTGTTGCACAAAACTTCAACACTTATAACGCTGAAGACAAAGCACACGAATGGCAAAAGGTAAGCTTATTTGTTGAAAACGAATACAGCACTGTAAGATACTTCCGTATTAAGTTCACGCTTGGTACAACAGATAAGGTTTTCGAACAAGCTGTAACAGGTCTTACGAAAGGTCACGCAGTATTTGCAGGCTTTTCAACAAGGGCTTTAACAGAAGAACAATTCAACGCTTCAGCATCTGTTGACGATCACAGCGCAACAATCGCTTTAGGCAGAGAATTTGTTAACGGTCCAGAAGCTGACGATACTCAAGCACAAGCAACTTATACGTTTAACACAACGTCATCAACAAACGCACTTATCCAAACACAACTTGTAAGCAACATTTCCGGTTACACGGGTATCGTTGGTGGCCACACAATGGTTGGCGGCGAACAATCTTCTTACAAGCACCAAGATAACCTTGCTGGTATCTTAAATACAAAGTATTTAACAAGCACCTTCACCTACGGCTTAAACGCTGACACCATTGCTGCTATCACAGCATTAAAGGGCGAAGCTGATATCCAACCTATCGTTATCCAAAACACAACTGCACAGGCTTACGGCTTTGTTGGTTCACAGCTTACACTCGCTGCAAACACAACCGCTTTAATTTCTGTTAACGTTAAGGTTGTTGGCGACGCAAATGCTTACGTTTATTTAGTAAACGCTGAACCTTTAGGTCAGTTCACAACACTTTCTGTTGCTGAAAAACAATTAGCAGTTAAGGTTACGAAAGACAGCCAATCTGCAAAGACAGATAGCTGGGTAACAGTTAACTTTGTAGTTACCACCGGCGATGACGACGTTATTTACAGAGTTGAACTTTGGAACGGCGAAAGATCAGGTAGCGCACCTTCAACAGGTTCAGTTATCTTTGACGGTCTTAAGGTTACAACGTCACCTAACGTTAATACCCTTCTCGCTCAATTACACGCTGACTTTGATATCAACGCTGACAACACAACGACAGCTAAACACAAACGTGCTGACACAGTTGTTAAGTACACAAACAGCGACGGCGCAGAAGCAACCTATACAATCACCTACGACGAACAAGTTGTATTCACAAGCTATGACGTAGCAAGCACAATCGTTGCAACCTACGAAACAACACACACAACAAACGAAATCGACAACACTGCATCAACAGAAACACCTGACGAAGGTGAAACAGAAGAAAACGAACAAGGTTCAAGGAACTGGACGCTTCAAATCACTTCTATCGTCATCGCTGTTGTATTACTCGCTGTATTAGTTGTTGTTGTCGTTAGATTAGTCGTTAAGAAAAACAAAAAAGTTCAAGTTTCACAACAAAACAACTTTGACCGTAGCGGTCGTGAAGCTGCACAAGCACGTATCAAAGCTAACCGCGAAAGACGTGAAGCTGCTGCAAAACAAGCTGCACTTGAAGCACAAAAGCGCGCTGAAGAAGCTCAAGCAAAGGCTCAAGAAGAAGAAAAAGTTGAAAAAGTTGAAGAAGCTGAAGAAGTAGCTCATGAAGCTGAAGCTGAACAAGCTGAAGAACAAAAGGAATACGACTACGACAACCCAGAAAATAACGTTTAATTTTAACACTTAATTTTATCCGTTATTACACCTAAAAAATAGAGCCGTGGCTAACCGCCACGGCTTTTTTGATTATCTTTTAAAAGTAAATTTATTCTTTTAAAGGTATTTCATCTTGATCGTAAAATACAAGCGTTCCTGCAAAGTACGCATCAACGTCTTCTTCAACCAAAACAGCAGTCCCGTCCGGCAGCATATAACTACCGTTTGCCGAATATTTAGCACCATTTATAACCATAGCACTCATATTCGTTTCGGTTATTGTTAAATCTAATAATTCATCCCCGATAAGCCTGTTTTGATAGGTGACGTATGCGATGACGTTATTCTTTATTATCGGGAACACACCGCCTGCCCAGGTATCAATCATCTCACCGCAACCAATACACGGCTTATACCTTGTGTTGCCGTCAGGCGGTGAATAACTGCCGTTGATTACGTGTGCTTCGTTACTACCGCTTGTTGCACCGCAGTGGCATTTTAATATATGGAATCTGGCATTAACCGACCTATATACGTATTCGTGCACGTGCTGTACGCAGAGTGTAAAATCATCAGTTTCGCTATCCGGCAATCTGCTAACCCTTAAATAAACAACTTGTCCGGGTGTTAGACTATATACAATTCTGAAATTATATCCGTCACCTGAATTATCATCCCCGCTATACTTATTTGTAAACGTATTATCCGGAACCATTGCGGGGAACAGCTCCCCATAAGTATCACAGTTGCCTGTCGTGAAAAACGCGTACTTGCTAAGCGCCGGTGCAGTAAATTTGTACCAAACCGATTCAAGTACCCCAACGGAACCATCAAGACCATCATCCAACTCTAGTTCACCTGTAATTTTTGAGATTTCTTTCAGACTACTGTTGTATGGTCCCGTATCAGGGCCCTTTGTGTTATATCCTAAAACCTGCCAATATACAACGTCACCACTTAACGATAAAATACTATTAAAATCATTGGCAGTAAGCGTATAGCTTGTTGTCGTTATGTTATCTATTTGATACATACAAGTTGGATCATCCAAACGCGCCAAATAGTCTTCAGCATAAAACACTAATGAGTATTGATCAAGTTCTGAAGCGGTCTCAGTTACATGTACCCTATTATGATTCCAACTTAATATATTATTATAGTTGCTAGTATCTAAAATATCTACCGATGCTGTCGCATTTAATGGTGCAAAACCAAAACGCTCAAACAACAATCCTAACTCATTTTTAAAATTTGGATATTGATTTACAATATCTGTTAACAACTCACTAATATTATCGCGTTTTTTGGCATCTAATATTTCCCATAAAACGTCATACCCTAAGGCTACATCATCATAAGTTCTGTCTACGCTATCAGCTAAGGTTAATAATAAGCCAAAAATACTACCTTCATCACTTTCACCATAACCGTAATTTAAACCATTCGCATTAACCCCATTGTAAGCATTATAACTATAATTACCAACCGTTGGTATTCCCGTTGTTCCCAAATTCAAATAAAATTGAGCTGATATACTAAGATAGGTGGCTAAAGCTTCAGTATATGCCAACCTTAAACCTTTTACTTTACCATAATGATAAGATAAGTCTTTGCCAAACCAATGTGGACCATCTTGCAAATATGACAAATTAAAATAATAGTCAACATAATGGCCATATTCATGCATACCAACATCCCAGCTGTAATATGCTCTTTTATCCATGACAATGCATACTGGATCATCACAAAAAAAGCAACGATCTTTTATATTTGGATATAATATCTCAATCGCTGGAAGCAGTTCGTACGACATATCATGAATATATACCTGTGAGTAATGCATCATTTGTGCTATTTGATAAGCGTTAGCCCGTGTTGATTCCCCACAATTTATAATTATATCGTAATTCATTAACGTATTATCCGCTACGTTATCAAATATTGGCGTCGTGTAAATATAGTTATTATTTTCACTCTCAACATACGCAGCATCATTTTGGGGGTAGATAGCAACATACAGGTCACGACCACCATTTTCTAACAAAGTTTGATTGGAAATCGTAAATGAAAATTCCCCAAACTCATTTGTCTTCGCAAAACCACAAACTTCGAAAACAAATATCTCACTGTCACATAAATAAACAACGTTGTTTACAAGTGGGTGCAAGTTACCATTATTATCAATCCATTGTATTGTACCGGTTATTGAAAGCAGTCCATCTATAGCTGCTGCTTCTTTTGTGGCAATACATTCAATATCACCATCTTTATACACAAAATCCTCATATGTGTTAATTGTTTCATAATAACTAGTGGTATACACCATATTATCAACTTGCTCTATTTTATTTAGGAGAGTCAACTGCTCTTGCGTAGCAACAAAATTACAAAAATAAATGTCTTTAGCATCTTCAATACAGCTTGTGCTAACACAATCCCTTATTCCGTCAGAATATATGTATATAGACTGTGTAAAAGATATGTCGTTTTCATCTTCCGCTTCAACTTCAAAAAAATATTCCCCCGCCGTATGATTATTGGTAACGTAAACGTCTATTTCATCGTCGTCAGTAATTATTCTATCAAGCAACGTAAAGCTTGAATTGATAACAGAGACTTCCTGATTACTTGCTTCATTGTTTAGTGTGAAACTAATATGTATTTCATTACCATATGGAACAATGCTATTCTCAACAGTTACGTCATACGAAAAGGTATTGCTTTCATTTAACATTTTATTTTCGTTAGCATTTGCCGTTATTATTGTTTTACTTTCCTCATTTAAAAATAACGGTAACAAAAATACTAATATAAACATAATTATAATAACTAATTTCTTCATATTTCACCTACCTTTCCACTTTAAAACCACCTATTATTTCATATGCTTCGCTTATTATAAAATCATCATCTTTAAAACTACCATAAACATGTAGTTCTCTAGTTATTTGCTGACTATACCCAGGGTTGCCTAATTCATATGACAATATAAACTTAATATACTCGTGTATATCATAGTCAGTTATAATATACTCAAAAAACCTCTCAAGATTATCAATCGGAATCTTAAGCTCTTCAATTGGTATTTCTTCATTATCAACAAAAATACTTAAGCATATATCGCAAATTGCTTCTGGAGTTTCGGGACGAACACAAACTGTAATTTTATTATCAACTAATACGCTGTTGTTTTTTTCAAAGTAATAATCAACCCAAAGATTTGGAGTAACGTCACTAATTTGATTATCTAAGCTATTACTTTGATCTTTATTGCTCTTACCATCGTCAACAGAAAAGCATCCATTGCTAAATATAATGCAGATAATCATACCAAAGATTAAAAATAATTTGCCTGTTTTACGCATCATAAAAGCCCCTTTTACTTTTAGTTGTATTTTTATTATAGCATACGCATATACACATTGCAATAGGTTTTATAAAAAAACCAACTCAACGCTTGGTTGAGTTGCTTTTTTTGCTATTATATTTTAGCCGGTGATACCAAATAGGCTCTTTAAAGCGTCGATATCTTCCTGGCTGACTTCAGGATTTGTTGCTTGATAGTCATTGATTGCATTTTCGATTTCAGTTGTAGCTTCAGTTCCTAAATCAATAGGTTCAGCGCTACTGCTTTCGGTGTAGCTTGAAACTGCGTCCATAACGATTGCCGAATCAAGTATTGAAGAAACTATTTGTTCAGGCTCTGGTGCGTTGGCAGAATCAGGTGTGGTAACGTAGCTGATAAGCGTGCCTAAAGCTTCGGCTTCTTCATCGATTTCCTGGTCGGAAAGCTCAACAACGCCGTTTAAAACGTCGGTTAAAATGCCGGAAACAACTTCAGCATCGCCTTGGCTTAAGCCTGCGGTTTGTAAAACTTCAGGATTAAATGCAGGTGTGATAAGGTCAACCGTTGATTGGTCAAGCCCTTTTAAAACTTCGCCTAAATTTTCGTTAAGGTTTTCCAAGGTCATTTCGCTTGACGTTAAGTTGTTTAAGTAAACAACCGTTTTAGAGAAGGATTCAACGGTAGCAACAAGGTCATGCATTAACTGGATAACGTTGTCTTCCGTGCAATCAGCAAGCCTTACGAGCAAGCCGTCGAATACGTTTGCATAGGCAGGGTCTTGTTCAGCCAAGGCCTGTTTAAGGTTTATACCGATAAATGCTTCGCCGTTATACCACTTGCCGCCTGCGTATGAAAAGGCTTCAGACATGATTGCCCTTAACCAAACAGATTCGCCCATGCCGTCAACAAGATTGTCAATCGGGGTAAGGTCGATATTTTCCATATCGTCAAAATTAAGCTCTGCAAGGCCTTGGAATTCAGGTATCATATTAACAAACACCTTGATTTCGTCAAAAGCGTACATTTTGCCGCGCGTTTTTGTGTTTACGGTTGCCGTTGCTTTAAATAGCGGGCGCGTAATGCCGCTGCTTAACTTAACGATAAACATATCTTGAACGTCGTGTACGGCAGATTGAATTTGTAAAAGGTCTGCAAATTGGCGTTGCTCTTCGCTAAAGCTTTCATCGTCCTGACCTTCTTCCTGAACGGGCGTCATCGTTTCAACAATGGAATCGAAAACGTCAGCAGATACGTACATATAGTTTGTAACAGGCATTACCCAAACCATAACGGTTAAAAGTGCAGTTACTGCGCCAATACCTGCACCAATCCCGCGTGAAAGACCGGATTGCTCGTCCTTATCGCCGCCGATTGTGAACACCTTTGTCAAAATTAACGCAACAATCCACAAAATGCCGTAAATAATCGAGAATAACAGCATAAACGATGCAGGGCCACTTAAACCCCTTGCCAGGAATAAAACGTAATCGTAAACGGACGGTGAAGCGTTGAAAATATCTTGAATAATCTCTTCTTCCCCGACGCTTTCAATAATTGCTGGGCCTAAATTCTCTGAAATATACTTTGAAATAAGCCCGTAAGTAAACAACGAAAGTACTATTGAAAGAATTAACACGCCAAGCCTTACGCCCGTTGCGATTGCGCCGCGTCTCATGCCCAAAAGCGCACCGAGTATAAGCACGACAGCAAATACGACGTAAAGAACGATGTTAACGGTTTTTAAAGTACTCTCTAATTGGTTAATATCAATCGTCATAATCATTCTCAAATTGGTTTTAGCCAATCTGCCTCCCTTTTGTAATTTATACGTTAAGCCTTACGGCTTAATGTCAATACGCTATTCATTATTATATAAATAACCTGTATTTTATTATAGTTTGTTTGGGTGGAATAATCAAGTATTTGCGCAAAAAATTTGTCTTTTTGTCTGAAAAAGGTGTTTAAATGGTAAAAAGTGTTGACATTTGCCATTTTGTGTGATATCATTTTGATATCATAATAATTGCAAGGAGTTTAAACATGCAAGAAAAAATTTTAACAAATAAGAAAAACGGTGGGCTTGTGCTTATCCTGATGATTTTAGGCATGATTGGCGCAATCGCACTTTGCATTTTTGCCGCAACCAATTTACCTGAAGAAGCTTTTATTGAAAAACCTGAAGACATCCTTTACGTCGTTTTAATGTTTGCGGGTATTATACTTATGACCTTTTGCTGTGTATTAATCCCCGGCTTAAAGGTTTTAAAGCCGCAAGAAGCTTTAGTTTTAACCTTATTCGGTAAGTACGTCGGTACTTTAAAGGGCGAAGGCTTTTACTTTGTTAACCCGTTTGCGGTTGCAGTTAACCCTGCGGCTAAAACCAAGCTTGCACAAAGCGGTGACGTTGCCGCACAGCAGCACGTTATTCTGCCAAACCCAGAAAACGCACAATTTGACGCTTCAAACAAAAAGGTTTCGCTTAAAATCATGACCTTAAACAACTACCGCCAAAAAATCAACGATTGCTTGGGTAATCCTGTTGAAATCGGTATTGCCGTTATGTGGCGCGTTGTTGATACGGCAAAGGCTGTTTTCGTTGTAGATAACTATAAGGAATATTTATCATTACAATGCGATACGGCTTTAAGAAACATCGTACGTATTTACCCTTACGACGTTGCACCGAACGTTGATACCACGGGTGACGGCTTTGCCGATGAAGGCAGCTTGCGCGGCTCATCTGAAGTCGTTGCTGAAAGAATCCGCAAGGAAATCCAAGAAAAGGTTGAGCTTGCAGGTCTTGAAATCATCGAAGCACGCATCACCTATCTTGCTTACGCACCTGAAATCGCCGCGGTTATGCTTCAACGCCAACAGGCTTCTGCAATAATTGACGCAAGAAAAATGATTGTTGATGGCGCAGTTGGTATGGTTGAAATGGCGCTTGAACGCTTATCACAAAACCAAACGGTTGTTTTGGACGATGAAAAGAAAGCAACGATGGTTTCAAACCTTTTAGTCGTTCTCTGCGGCAATCACGACGCGCAGCCCGTTGTTAACACAGGTTCAGTTTATTAATTATGCAAGAGCCTAAAAAACAAGTCCCGTTAAGGTTAAGTCCAAAGCTATATAACCAGCTTGCAAAATGGGCCGATGATGAATTCAGGTCAATAAACGGACAAATTGAATATCTTTTGACCGAGTGTGTTAAAAAACGTAACAAATCCTTTAACCCTGACACGCCTGAAGATAACAAAAACACTCAATAACAGGCTTATATGCGGACTTTTTGATAAAGTCCGCATTTTTTCACACTAAAAAAGCAAGCCGCGTGGGGCTTGCTTTTATATACTTTTTTAGATTAATTTTTTTGGAAGGCTTCTGCAATTTTTGACCTTAAGCCTGATTTTTCCATGTTATAAGCTTGCTCGATACAATGGAAAACTGAAGTTGCCTTTGATGAGCCGTGACCCTTAACGATTGTCTTTGAAGCACCCAGTAAAACTGCCCCGCCGTAGTTGTTGTAGTCCATATAATCTTTAACTTCATATATGTCCTTTTTAAGCAACGCAGTTGCAAGCTTTGTTTTAAGGTTTTTAAAGAATACGCCTTTAAACATACCAAGCATATTAAGGCAAGCACCTTCGGTTGACTTTAATAATACGTTACCCGAAAACCCGTCCGCAACGACAAGGTCGCAATCCCCGGAAATAAATTCACGCGCTTCCATATTACCGACAAAGTTGATACGCTCGTCATTAGAAAGGATTTCATAAACTTCCTTACGTAGCATATCGCCTTTTTCAGCTTCAACGCCAACGTTTAAAAGGGCAACACGCGGGTTTTTAATGCCGTGTGCAAGTTCCATATACAAGCTGCCCATAAGCGCAAATTGGGAAAGCTGCAAGCTATCGCAGTCAACGTTAGCACCGCTGTCACATAAACCGACCACGCTTTGATTCATCGTAGGTATTATTGGACAAAAGGCAGGTCTTTTAACGCCTTTAATGCGCCCAACGCGTAAAACCGCACCTGCTAAAAGTGCCCCTGTTGAGCCTGTCGTTACCAAGCCGCCACAGGTTTCATCCGTGCGTAAAAGCTCAATGGCTTTATAAAGTGAGCTTTCCTTTTTAGTCCTTATTGCTTCGGTAGGTTTATCGTTGCAGGTAATTTCATCATCGGCGTTTAAAATTTCTAAACGGGCTTCGTCATATTTTTTATTTTCAAGCTCTTTTTTGATATCGGCTTCATGACCGACAAGCACGATTTTTAAATCTTCAATTTTGTTAAGGGCTGTTACTGCGCCTTCAATATTTGCGTAAGGGCTTCTGTCGCCGCCAAGTGTATCTACAATAATTTTAATCATAATTCACCTTTTGTTATTTATTATAATTATGCTATTATTTTAACATTAATATATAAATTAGTCAACGTTTGAGCTAATTTTTTTAAAAAACAAGCAGTCTATATGTGAAATTTTATCACCCAAAATCCGCTAAAAACAGCTTAAAAGTGGGGCTATAGGTCGATTAACGGCAAATTTTACAGTTTTTGGCAAAAGTTTGGTAAAGTTAAATTTTTAAATCATATATCATTTAATTTGACTTTTAGCCCGTTTAGTGCTAAAATTCATAATGTGCGAATTGAGCACATACTAAAGATTAAGAAGGTTTTATTTATGTTAAAACTATTTACCGACACAGATTGTGACGTAACGCCAGAAATTGCCAGGGAGTTTGGTTACAGCGGTTTAATCAGCATGCCTTACACGTTTGGGGAAGAAGAAGTTTACCCTTACGAAACTTTTGACACTTATGACGCGCACGCCTTTTTTGAAATTTTACGTGGCGGCAAGATGGGTAAAACCAGCGCAATCAGTCCTGAAAAATACGTTGAATATTTTGAGCCGCATTTTGCTGCCGGCGACGATATTTTATACGTACACTTCTCGCCTGCTATGAGCGGTACGTTTAACGCAATGAATATTGCACTTTCCGAATTAAAGGAAAAGTATCCGGAAAGAAATTTATATACCATCAATACAAAAGCTATCTCTGCATTAGCACTTATTATCGTTAAGGAAATCGGCCTCATGCACAAAAACGGTGCAACCTTGGACGAAATGCTTGCTTGGGCTGAAAAAGAAGTTGATAAGCACGCAATTTATTTTTACTGCGATGACCTTTCCTTCTTTATGAAGAGCGGCCGTGTAAGCAATATTGCAGGCTTTTTTGGCAAGCTTTTAAACATGCACCCAATTATCCATATGGATAGCCAAGGCGTTATGAACGCTATGGCAAAGGCGCAAGGTAAAATCAGCACCTTAAAGAAAATGGTTTCTTTAATTGAAGAATTACAGGAAGATATCGCATCACACCGCGTTATTATTGCACATACCGATTTACCTGACGTTGCAGAGCTTGCACATAAGATGCTTGAAGAAAAATTCGGTAAGCTTGACGTTGAGTTCGTTAAGGTTAACCCAACGGTTGGTATGCATTGCGGCCCATATTGCGTTGGTATTGCTTTCCACTCTAAACACAGATATAAATAATTATCAACAAATAATTATCAAAGAGAATTTATTCTATGATTGTTAAACAAGTTATCACTAGGGGGGAACAGCGACAATTTGTCGAATTCCCTCTTTCGCTTTATAAAAATAATCCTTACTTTGTGCCGCCCCTTTACGCCGACGAAATGGCAATGTTTAAAAAGGGGTATATGTACCACGATGAAGCTGAATCGGTGTTTTTTAACGCTTACGACGATAACGGCAAAATGGTTGGGCGTATCCACGGCATACTGCAGCACGCTGCAAACAAAAAGTGGGGGCAAAAGCGTGTAAGATTTACCCGCTTTGACGCGATTGACGACCAGGAAGTTGCCAACGCCCTTTTTGCTGCAGTTGAAAACTGGGCAAAGGAAAAAGGTATGGAAGAAGTCGTTGGGCCGCTTGGCTTTTCTGATTTGGAGCGCGAAGGCTTACTTATTGAAGGCTTTGACCAGCTTTCCACCTTTGAAGAACAATACAACTACCCTTACTATCAAAAGCTAATTGAAAATTTAGGGTACGTTAAGGACGTTGACTGGCTTGAGCATAAGCTTTCAAAGCCCAATATTGAAAGCGACCGCCTTAAAAGGTTAGGTAATCGCATGCTGGAGCGTTACAACTTAAGATTTGGCAAGCCCAAAAACACCGCAGAGCTTATAAAGAAGTACGCTGAAGGCATTTTTGAAATGCTTGACATCACCTACGAGCACATTTACGGCACGGTGCCGCTTACCGATAAGGTTAAAAAGGAGCTTATCAAAAGCTTTAAGCTTATCGTTGACCCAAGGTTTACCGACGTCATTATTGACGAAAACGGCAAGGTTGTTTGCTTTTCAATATGCTTCCCGTCCATCGCGAAAGCCGTGCAAAAATCGGGCGGCAGATTAACGCTTGGCTGTATTTTGAGAATACTAAAGGCAAAGCGCAAGCCTGAAATTTTAGACCTTGGTCTTATTGGCGTTAGCCCCGAATACAGAAACAAGGGCGTTTCAACGGCGATGCTATCAGGGCTTTTGGATTTGTTTAATAACGGCATTAAGCACGCCGAAACAAACCTTAACCTTGAAGAAAACAACAACATTTTAAACCAATGGAAGAATTTTGAAGTTGTCCAGCACAAGCGCCGCCGCTGTTTTGTTAAAAAAATATAATATCATCCGCCTAAAAAGTCCGTTTAACGGGCTTATAGGCGGACTTTTTATGTTTTAAACCAAATTTTGCATACAATAAAAATGCGCGCAAATATTAAACCGAATAATAAAAAATTGCCATAAGAATTTAGGCATTTTATCCTAAATAAGCCGCGCAGGTTGACAAGGGTTTTATAAATATGTTATTATTAATAGGTAATGGAGTTAATTATGTATAATAAGCTTTTAGAACAAATCAAGAGAAACGACACTATTATTATCCACCGCCATAAAAACCCCGACGGCGACGCTATCGGTAGTCAGGTTGGGCTTAAGCTTGTGCTACAAGAAAGCTTCCCTTTAAAAACGATTTTAGCAGTCGGTGACGAGCCTGGTAGATACGGCTTTGTTGAAGGCGCTATAATGGATGTTGTTGAAGACGAGCTTTATAAGGACAGCTTGGCAATCGTTCTGGATACTTCGGCAAAGCATTTAATCAGCGACGACAGATACCTGACTGCAAAGGAAACTGCGCGCATTGACCATCACCTTTTTGTTGAAGAAATCTGCCAGAACGAAATCGTTGACACCACCTTTGAAAGCTGTGCAGGCCTTGTTGCAAATATCGTTAAAACGCTTGAATTAAAGCTTACGCCGCTTGCGGCAAAAGCACTTTATACAGGTATGGTGACGGATTCGGGGAGATTCAGATATGATTCAACAACGCCAAAAACCTTTTTAATGGCGTCATATCTATTAAGCGCCGGCTTTAACCCGGCAGATATTTACACCAATCTTTACGCTGACGATTTTAAAATGATTCAGCTTAAAGCAAGGTTCGTTTTAAAGATAAAATTTACTGAAAATAACGTTGCGTATATCTTTACAACTAAAGAAGAAGTAAAGGAATACGGCGCGACAGAGTTCACTATTTCACGCGGGATGGTTTCAACCATGGCGGAAATCAGGGGCGTAAACGTTTGGGTTAACTTTACGGAAACCGAAAACGGCGTGCTTGCGGAATTAAGGTCTTCCACCAAGGACATTAACAAAATTGCCGTTAAACACGGCGGTGGCGGACACAAAAAGGCAAGCGGCGCAACGCTAAAGGACTTTGACCAAGCAAAATTAATGCTTGAAGATTTAAATAAGCTTGCAGGAGAAATTGATGAATAACTTACAGGTAAAACAAGCAATTTTAGATAAAATCAAAAGCTATGACCGCATTATCGTATCACGCCACTTCAGGCCAGACGGCGATGCAATAGGCTCAACAAAGGGCTTTACACGAATGCTTCAACTCACCTTCCCCGAAAAGGAAATTTATCTTATCAACGAAGATTATTCGGACTATCTTGCCTTTTTGGGCGGCGAAGATGAGCAAATTGCAGACGAATTATATAAAGACGCGCTTGCAATCGTCCTGGACACGGGCTCAATGGATAGATTTTCCAACAAAAAAGTGACGCTTGCAAAAGAAATTATCAAAATTGACCACCATATTCCGATTGCACCGTACGGCGATATCAGTTGGGTTGAAGAATTGCGCTCTTCCACGTGCGAAATGGTCGTTGATTTTTATAAGACCTTTAAGGATGAGCTTAAGTTTGATAAGCTTTGTGCAACCTACGTTTATACGGGTATGGTAACCGATTCTGGAAGGTTTAGATTCAGGGACGTTTCAAGCGAAACCTTAATTAACGCCAGTATTATGCTTGGCTTTGGGATTGATACTGAAACCTTGTATGCTAATCTTTATTTAGAAGATTTTGAATATATTAAGTTCAAGGGCGAAATCACAAACAAAATAAGCATCACGGAAAACGGCGTTGCCTACCTTATTATTGACAAAGCCACGCAGGAAAAATTTAACCTTACAAGCGAACAAGCAAGCGCTTGCATTTCCTTTATGGATTCAATTAAAGGAAGCCTTATATGGCTTGCCTTTATCGAAAACAAGGACGGCAGCACAAGGGTAAGGCTTCGCTCAAGGTTTTTAGCGTGTAATGAGCTTGGCGAAAAGTATCGCGGTGGCGGTCACGCACAGGCTGCGGGCGCAACTTGCTATAGCGATGAAGAAATCCAAAGCTTAATCAACGATGCGGACAAGCTTTTGGGCGAATTCAAGAAAAATAACGGTGGCTGGCTATGAGAATTTTAATCGTAAACGACGACGGACTTTACGCAGAAGGCATTAAAATACTTGTTAACTGGGCAAAACAGTTTGCCGACGTTACCGTTTGCGCGCCAAAAACCGAGCAAAGCGCAAAAAGCCACTCTCTTGAGATAAGAAAATCCTTTGAAATAACCAAGGTTGACCTTTTTAACGGCGTTGAAAGCTATATGGTTGATTCAACCCCCGCTGACTGCGTTAGATGGGGCATCGTTGGGCTTCATAGAACGTACGATTTGGTGCTTTCGGGTATTAACAAGGGCTTTAACCTTGGCAACGATACCTTGTATTCAGGAACGCTTGCAGCGGCTTCTGAAGCCGTTGCTAACGGACACAAGGCAGTTGCGCTTTCCACCTATTATTACAGCTTTGAAGGCGTTGAAAAGGGCTTGGATACGGTTAAGGAATTCTTTGATAAAAACAAGCTTTTGGACCTTTGCCCACTTTACAACGTAAATATTCCGTTTGATAAAAAAGGCATTAAAATCACGCGTAAGGGCTTGTTTTATTACCACGACGTTTTTATTGCTGACGGCGAAAATATGTATAAGCAATACACGGACTTTAAGTACGAATTAACCGATGATTTAGGCATTGATTATAACGCGGTTATGAGTGATTTTATATCAATATCACCTTTTAATATTGATAAAACAGATTATGATACGCTTAATAAATTGATTAAGTAAGGATAAAGCGGATGCAACATTGCATCCGCTTTTTTATTACTTTGTGCTTTTAAAGCAAAAAAGCTTTGCGGTTACCCGCAAAGCTTTTTTATATTCAGCTAAAAATTAGCCGTTGTAAGTAACTGTGATTGAATCAACTCTTGCTTGGTTAGCTGCTAAGCTGATTGTGATGCTTGATGCTGAACCATCTAAAATGATAGTAACAACTTGGCCGCTAACAGTTACAGTACCGTTTGAAACGCCAGCTTTGATAGCTTGTGCGTATTTGTTTGTATCGTAACTATTTACAGTAATTTCAATCTTTGTGATACCGCCTTCAACAGCAATGATGAGTTCTGAACCCTTATAGAATCTTGCTGGCTTAACATAGTCAGCAACGTTAGATGTTGAAGAAGCTTTGTTGTTTGTAATAGTGATACCATTTTCAACCCAAACTTGATGGTTTGTGTCAAATTCGGTTCTCTTTGCCTTATCATCAAAAGTGATAGTAGCTGTTACTGTGTCTGCTGTTGGTTGTTGAGCGCCGCAACCTGTGCAAACGCCGTTAGCGTAGCTGTGACCTTTAGCTTCTACTTCTTCGTGACCGGATTGAACTGCACCGCAAACTGAACAAGCTGTACCTGCTGTGTAACCAACAGTTTCACAACCAGCTTCTACTGCTTCGAGAACAGTATTAGCATCACATGTATGTGCTGCAACTGAAACAACGATTGCATTAAGTTGAGCTGTGCCGTTATGGTTTGTTCTAACAACCTTTAAAGTAACAGTATCACCAACTTTGATGTTCTTTGTTACGTCATTTGTTAAGAAGTCTTGTTTGTTAGTGTATTTGTACTTGCCATCAGCTAAAACGAGTGCAGATTCAGTAGCTGTTGCACCGTAAACTAAGATTTCACCGGTAGCGTCTTTAATGTAGAAGTTACCATATTTGGTAGGAGCTGTGGTTGGATTATACCAGCCTGTAACGGTAGCTGTGATAGTGTAAACTTCTGTCATTTCGTCAGCAGTAGCGATTGCTTTAAGTTCAGCAATAGTATCAATAACTCCTTCTACAGGTGGTTCAACTACAGGTGGTTCAACTACAGGTGGTTCTGGTGTTTCGCCGCCTTGGTTATCTTCAACAAATGCTCTATTTGTGAATTGACCTGGGAATTGAGAAACGCCTACTTTTGAAAGATTGTCGCCAGTGATATATTTAATATCGCTGAGTGCCATTGTTGTGTTTGCATAGCCGCCACGGTCACGGTCACCGAAGTAATATTTGATACCTTCGATATCGCATACGAATACTTTAGCTTCTTCGTTCCATGTCCAAACTGCTGCATTGTCAACTAATCTGAGATTCTTATATGTGCCGTTTAAGTAACCTTCAAGATACTTATCGCCAACTTTGAGTGCGTAACCGCCGTCAACTACTTCAACAACAACGTCAACTG
>JAFQEA010000012.1 GCA_017399185.1 Clostridia bacterium | reverse complement strand
TCTTCATTCTTCATTCTTCATTCTTCATTAAAAAACGCATCGCGTTTAAAACAACGTCTTGACCTTAGTGAGTGTTGGAAGCCGAAGGATTGAGTAGCAAATAAGAATGCTTTGCTTTGCAAAAATCGCAAAATATTAACAAATTTTGAAAAACTATTGACTGTTTTACAATTTTGTGCTATAACCAATATATAAATAAATATTACTATGGGAGATAATTATGGGTAAAAGTTTTGTTTGCAGCTGTCCTGAATGCGGGGCAGGCTTAATGTTCAGTACGGGCTTATTTGCTAAAAAGTCGGTTAAATGCTCTTGCGGTAGGGTTATCACCGTTAAAGAAGCTATCGCTTTAAAAGAAGAACAGGAACGCGTTATGTCAGCACCAAGTGAGCCAACGCCTGTTGCTAATAAACCGCGCGTTGACCCTTCAATTTTTGCAAACGATTACACCGTAAGGCTTGACGAAGAAGTTTTACGCGCACTTGAAGGCACCGAAGACGAGCTTTGGTTCTTAAACGCTAATGACCCAAGGTCAAAAGAAGAGCTTCACGCTGATTTTGAAGCTTACTTTAAAAACGATTTGCTTGCAGGCTATCAAATCGTACAAAACTACAGTCCGGAAGAGCTTGCTTTAGACCCTGCTTGCAAGCCAATCAACTTTATGTTCTATAAAGACGGCGACCGCGTTTTGGCAGTTAATATCGTGCCATACACGGGGATTTCTCACCCGGCGATTAAAAACGTTAAGATTGAGTGTGAAGAACGCGGCATTAATTACGTTCACTTTATCGTTGGCTATCCTAACAAGGAACACTACGTCGTTCGCCGCGTATTAGAAGAATTGGGCGAAGTCAGACGTTTTTACAATTAATTTTAGTGATTAACTGCCAAATGCTTTAGCGCCTGCGGCGGACAAAGCGTAATCTTTATTAACTTTGCAGGCAGTTGGTTGCGTTCAGTCGTGTAAACGTATTAACGTTTGTTTAATATTTTTGGCAGCTTGATTATAAGGGTGCGGGCAAACGCCCGTGCCCAAATTTTTTACGGGGTTCAAAATGTCCATTTTAGAAAAGCTTGGCGATAAATATTACTGGCAACAGCTTTTAAAGTCCAAAAAAGACGGTGGGCATCTTTCCGCGCGCGAAGAAAAGCTTTTTGTGGATTTTATTAATGAAGAGCGTTACGCCCCGATTGTTAAGGACATTTTGGACGGTAAGCCCTTTCCGCTGCCTACCGTAAAGTCGCTTAATAAAAAGAACGCGAAAAAAAAGCGTACGGTTTTTGTGTTTGAAGAATCCTGCAATATGGTTTTAAAGCTTTTGGCGTTTTTGCTCAATAGCTATGACCACCTGTTTTGCAACAATTTGTACTCATTTAGGCATAACGTATGCGTAAAAAACGCACTTTCAAGCATACTAAAAGCCACAAAGGGCGGCAGCTATTACACCTATAAGGTTGACGTCAGCGATTACTTTAATTCGGTAAGCCCCGAAAAAATCTCTGCGCTTATTGATAAGCATTTGTGTGATGACCTACCTGTGGCTACCTTTATCAAGTCGCTTATTTTGCAGCCTTACTGCATAAAGGAAGGCGAAGCTGTTTGCATAAACAAAGGCATTATGGCAGGCGTGCCGATATCCGGGTTTTTGGCAAATCTGTATCTTATGGAACTAGACGCGCTGTTTTTTAATAAGGGCGTAACCTACGCAAGGTATTCTGACGATATCATTGTTTTTGCAAAGACCTTGCAGGAAATTGAAGAATACAAGCAGGTGATTGATGAGCATTTAGCCCAAAAAGGGCTTGCAATTAATCCTAAAAAGGAAGTTTTAACCGCCCCGGGTGAGCCGTGGGAATTTTTAGGCTTTTCGGTAAAAGACGGCAAAGTGGATATATCGACAATCGCGCTTGAAAAAATAAAGGATAAAATGCGCCGTAAGGCAAAGGCGCTTGTTCGCTGGAAAAAGCGTAACAACAAAAGCAGCGAAAGGGCAATCTGTGCGTTTATCCGCCACTTTAACCGCAAGTTTTACAACAACCCGGACCTTAACGATATAACTTGGTGTAGGTGGTACTTCCCTACGATTTCGTCAAGTGAAAGCCTGCACGTTATTGATGAATATATGTTATCGTGCATACGCTATATTGAAACGGGCAAGCACACAAAAGCAAATTTTAATTTGCGTTATGAAACCATTAAGGGCTTTGGATATAAAAGCTTGGTTAATGAATTCTATAAATGCAAAAAACAATAAAAGTCCGCCTATAGGGCGGTTATTTGCACTTACTTGTGCAAATAACTGCAAACGTTAGTTTGCCTTATTGGCAAAAAAGCACGCAAGTTTGCGTGCTTTTTTAATATATTAACAGGATAGATTAGGGGATCCTGACGCCGTTGCCCCAACGGGGCAAGGCTCAGGATGCAATAACGAGTAAAAATGCTTGCGGGCAAGCTTTGCTTGCACGGATTTACATTTTTATGAAGTTATTATTTAAACGCAACGCGTTTAAAACAACGTTTTTGAATTAGCTAACAACGTTTTTAACACCACTCACCCTAAGTTTTCAGTAAATTCAAACAAAGTATCGTTTCAAATTTACTTAAGCTTTGCGAGTGAAACGAGCAAACTAACCACAATTCTTCATTCTTAATTCTTCATTCTTCATTAAAAAACGCATCGCGTTTAAAACAACGTCTTGCCTTATGCTGGAAATAAAGACAAATCAAATTTTAGTAAAAAGTATTTTATCAATTTGGGTTGCGGTTTTTGATAGGGTGTGGTATAATCAAAAAAGCATTATAAATTTTCAAGGTGAAATATGAAAAAGACAAAACTGTTATCATTGATATTAGCGTTGGTTTTAATATTCAGTCTGACTGCCTGCACGGGCGGTAAAGGTGGAAACGGCGGTGACAAAAACCCACCCCAGCCAACGCCTGACGTAGGCTACGGCTTGCAGGATAATATTCAGGACGGCGTTATTTTGCATTGCTTTAACTGGAAGTACACCGATATCACAAACGAGCTTGAAAAAATCGCAAAAGCAGGGTTTACCGCGGTGCAGACTTCACCCGCGCAAGCGCCAACGGGCACGGGCTCATGGTACTGGCTATACCAGCCAAAGGACCTTGCCGCAAGCCAAAACCCTTTAGGCACGGTTGACCAGCTTAAAGACCTTTGTGAAGCTGCTGACGAATACGGCATAAAGGTTATCGTTGACGTAGTTGCCAACCACTTAAGCGGAAGCGCTTACCAAATTCCGCAGGACTTAAAGGCAGACGAGTTTTGGCACAATCAAGGCAGCGTAAGCAACTGGCAGGACCGCCGACAGGTTACGCTTGGCGACGTCGGCATGCCGGACTTAAACACCGAAAACGATTACGTTCAGCAAAAGGTTGAATCTTACGTGCAGTTTTTAAAGGGCTTGGGTGTTGACGGCATACGCTGGGATGCGGCAAAGCACATAGGACTTCCGAGCGAAGGCAGTGACTTTTGGCCGAGCGTTATCGATACCGAAATGTACAACTACGGCGAAATTTTATACGCGCCCGACGACAGGTCAAGCGGCAACGAAGGCTTAATGAAGGAATACACAAACTATATGTCCGTAACGGACAGCGCTTACGGCTCTCTGTTAAGGAACGCTTTTGCGTTCGGGTATGCGCCAACCGCTTACGCCAACTGGGCGGCAAGGGGTGTTGAAAGCAACAAGCTTGTTTACTGGGCAGAAAGCCACGATAGCTTTTCTAACGGGCAGGAAGGCGACTATTCAAGTGCGACAAGCCAAAACAATATTGACCGCGCTTACGCAATCGCCGCCGCACGCGACGGCGCAACCGCGCTTTACTTTTCAAGACCAATCACACATATCAAAGAACATATCTTAATGGGGCAAAAGGGCAGCACCCACTTCGCCGTAAGCGAAGTTGCCGAAATCAATAAATTCCACAACGCAATGGCAGGGCAAAAGGAATATTTTACAACCGGTCAAAACTGCGCGGTGGTTTCAAGACAAACGGGCGCAGTTATCGTTGCAGGCTCTGGCGCGAATTTCACCGTGACCGTGCCAAACGGTGGCGGCTTGACAAGGCCGGGCACGTACGTTGACCAGATTTCAGGCGAAAAATGGGTTGTAACTTCCACCACCATGACGGGCAAAATCGGTGAAAGCGGCATCGTTGCTATTTATGACCCTAAAAACACCACCCCACCTGACGACAGCGTTGACGTGCCAGAGCAGGAAACGCCCGTTACGGGGGATTACGTTATTTACTACAAAAACACAAGCGGCTTTTTAGCGCCTTACGCGTATTTTTGGGCGACAAATAACACGTCATTAACCAGCTGGCCGGGCGAGCCAATGACCAATATCGGCGGGGGCGTATATAAGATTATCGTACCAAAAGAAGCCGGTTTTATCATTTTCAGTGACCAAGGCAGTAAGCAAACAGCAGATTTATTTATCCCCGGCAGTAATATGATTTACGACGGAAATTGGAGTGCTTATGACGGATAAAATAACCTTTTATCACGGTACGCCCGTTGGCGGGCTTAAGGTTTTAACTGCAAAAAAGCCCGAAAATTTTGATAAGGAAAAGCGTGTTTATTTAACATCGCTTTATCCCATGGCCTTAATTTACGGCGTTAAAAACTTTGAATACACTTACGGCTACACAATCGGCGGCGAAATCTATTTTGACGAGTATTTTGAAGGCGCTTTTGAAAAGCTTTACGCCAAAAAATCTGCTTACGTTTACGTTTGCGCACCCAAAAGTGTGGAAAAAGGTAAAATCCCTAACGAGTTTTTATGTGAAGCTGACGTTGAAATTGTAAAAGAAATCTTCGTGCCCGATCTACTTAAAGCACTTGAAGAAGAGCAAGTTAAGGGCACGATAAAGCTTAATCGGTATAAGGATTTATCCGATAAAAAGCTTGCCTGGATAGAAAAGACCTTTCTTGATATAATCGCGCGTAACAACCTTTTATCACAAGATACGCCTTACGCCCGCTATATAAAAGAGAATTATTTTAATATCTGGCAAAAAGCACAAAACATACAAAAAAGCGGCCTATAGGTCGGTTATTTGCACTTACTTGTGCAAATAACTGCAAACGTTAGTTTGCCTTATTAGCAAAAAAGCACGCGGTTCCGCGTGCTTTTTGTTAATACAAATCCGCAATAATTTATTATTTAAAAAAGCCAATTATTTTATACCTTTTTTAGAGCAATAGCTTAAAACTATTTCTTTAAAATGGTCGTACTTAAAGCTGTTTTTTACATCGGTTATATCAACGTACGCACCCATACATAGGCTTTGGATAACGGCTTCTGCAACAAAGGCTTCAAAAACGTAATCATCGTTGAAGGCCTTTTCAACGTCGGTATTTAAGCTTTCGTTAATACCGTTTATTGCGGCGCGGTAAATTATATTTTCATTGCCAAGATAGTCGCCCATTTTTTCAAGACACTTTAGCCCTTGTATAAGGTCTGAAACGCTGACTTTTCCTTTATAATCAACCAATCTTTCACCGCCCAATAGTATAAAATCAACCGTGGTTTCCAAAACCCTTGCAAGGTCAGGTAAAATTGCGGTATCGGGCAAGGTTTCGCCGCGTTCCCATTTGCTTACGGCTTGAAACGATATCGTTAGCCTTTCGCCAAGCTCGGTTTGTGTTAAGCCTTTTAATTTTCTAAGCGCGGCAATTTGATTACCTACTTTTTTTGCATCCATATTTTTATCTCCTTAAATTCATACTGAAGCGCTTCAATAATATTTTAGCATTGCCGTATCAAAATTGCAATAACCGCGTATTTGAATTTTATTATAATAAATTCAACCGATATAATTAAAAGTGCGGGCAACAGCCCGCACTTTTTTAATGAGTTAACAGAATAGATTAGGGGGTCCTGACGCCGTTGCCCCAACGGGGCAAGGCTCAGGATGACAACGTTTTTGAATAAGTTGACAACGTTTTTAACACCACCCACCCTAAGCTTTCAGTAAACTCAAACAAAGTATCGTTTCAAATTTAATTGAGTTTTGCGAGTGAAACGAGCAAACTAACCACAATTATTCACTCTTAATTCTTAATTCTTCATTAAAAAAAGCAGGGGATAGCCCCTGCTTTTTGTCTTATTAATAGTTTTCTGCGCGTACTTGGAAGTATTCTTGTTTGTGTAAGCAAACCGGGCAAACAAGCGGTGCTTTTTTGCCGAAAACGAGATGACCGCAGTTAGAGCATTGCCATACGGTGTCGCCTTCTTTAGAGAATACTAAACCTTCTTTAACGTTTGCTAAAAGCTTACGATATCTTTCTTCGTGTTCTTTTTCGATAGCGCCAACCATTTTGAACTTTTGTGCGATTTCCTTAAAGCCTTCTTCTTCAGCTTCTTTAGCCATACGGTCGTACATATCAGTCCATTCATAGTTTTCGCCTTCAGCCGCGTGGAGAAGATTTTCTTCCGTCGTGCCGATACCGTTTAAATATTTGAACCAGATTTTAGCGTGTTCCTTTTCGTTGTTTGCTGTTTCTTCAAAAATAGCAGCTATTTGAACAAAGCCGTCTTTTTTAGCCTTTGAAGCAAAGTAAGTATATTTGTTTCTTGCTTGTGATTCGCCGGCAAAAGCTTCCATTAAATTCTTTTCAGTTTTTGAACCTTTTAATTCCATAATAATCTCCTATAATTTTGTTGTGGAAACCCACTTTTTACCAATTACATTATATATGCAAATCGGCGCTTTTGTCAAGCCTAAAAAATTAAATTTTACCCAGTTTTCACAAACTTTTTCAAGTTTTTGGGCTGAAAGTAAAAAACCGCCCAATGGCGGGCGGCTTAATACATTGTTTTGTCTTTGATTTCTTTGTAATCGTTATAAAGCTTCAAACAAGCTTCGCGGTCAAGCTCATTACAGATGTCAATTTTCTTTTGTGGGATGCTTTCTTCAAACGCTTTATCCCTAAAGCCAATGATTTCCGTGTCGGCCGTATTGCAGCCGTAATAAATCTTGTCAATGTTTGCCCAGAGTATTGCACAAAAGCACATTGGGCACGGATAGCCCGTGGTGTAGATTTCGCACCCCGATAAATCAAAGGTTTTTAGCTTTTTGCAAGCTTTTCTTATGGCGTCAATCTCGCCGTGGCAGGTTGGGTCGTTGTTTTCAACCACGTGGTTATGCCCTTTAGATACAACCTTGCCGTCTTTAACAATGACCGAGCCAAACGGCCCGCCGTGGCCTAAATCAATGCCTTTTTTGGCTTCTTCGATAGCCATCTTCATAAATTTATTCATATTGTAACCCCTTAACATTTTTCAAAAAAGTTGGCCTATAGGTCGATTATCCACACTTTTAGGCCATAGATTAAGCTATTTTAAGTAATATTTTATAGAATCTTCTATCCAATACCCGTATTTTGCCGTCTTGCAAAAGCACTCCAAAGCCTTAAACTTTGGGTAAAGCTCCGCCCCGTCCTGGCAGTCGTGCCAGATATCGGCGTAGATATAGTCGTAGTCCCCGTCCTTTAACCCTTTTGCAAACAAAAAGGCGTCCTTTTTAATAATGCGTATTTTCTTGCGCACAAAATCAGGGAACTTTGGCAGTATGTTTTGTTCAAAAAGATTGATAACGTCGTCAGAAATATCGACCACGTCAACGCGTTCAACGCTATCTTTTAGCGCAACGTGCAGGGCGTAGTAGCCAAGCCCTAAACCGTAGGTTGCAACCTTACCGAAGGCTTCTTCTATATAGCGCTTTTGCGAATTAATCTCGTTCGGAAGCAGCGTCATCCACTCACGCCCGTCCTGCAAAACGGCAGGATAGTGATATTCCTTATCAAAAAAGCCGATAAGCGGAATTACGCGCCCGTCGCTTTCGTAAACAAAGTCGTCACGCACAAAGCCTTCAAACGGCGCGTAAATACGGGTGGTTAATTGCCAGTTGCCAACCGTTTTTGGCTCAAACTTAACGTATTTGTTGTAAGCGTCGTTATAATAATCTTCAATATCAAGCTGCTTAATGGACGGCACAAAATACCTGTTAAAAAAGTCGCGCTCCGCCCCGTAAGGGTCTATGCCAAACTTAAGCGCCAGCAAAAAGCTGAAAGCAAGCTCCTTTGAAACGCCGCTTTCGGTTACGGCTAAAACGTCTTCTTTGGTGATTGCCTTGCCGTCAAAGTTGAGATAGTCGGATAAAATTTCTAAAAATTTTTGATTGTCGTCGTCAACCGTTTGCGTTGGGGTAAAAATCTTTATCATAAGGTAATTTCCACCAGCTTATTTTGCACTAAATCGCACGACGTCAGGTAATAAACCACGCCGTTCTTTTTGACAAGCTTGTCGCCCTTGCAGTCCTTGCCGTGCAGGTGCCCGTAAACAACCGCGTCCACACCGTAACGCTCAAAAAGGTCGGTGTATAAAGAGTTTTCACGCTTGACGTTAAAGGGTGGGAAATGCACCATTGCAATAAGCTTGTCCCCGTGTTTTCGCTCCTTTTCGGCGTTTTTAAGGGCAAGGTGCAATCTTTCGCGCTCTCTTAAGTAAAGCTTTTTATCCTGCTCGGTAAAATCCTTGTCGCCTTCAACCGTCCAGCCGCGACAGCCTAAAACGAGCAGATTATCAAAGCGCACGCAGTCGTTTTGTAAGGCGTAAAAGCCTTCGGGCAGGCTTGCGCGTATGCGTGAAATACTCTTCCACCAATAATCGTGATTACCGCGGATAAAAACCTTGCGGCCTTTAAGTGGCGTAAGCGTTTCAAGGTCTTTAAGCGCGTCTTCAAGTTGCATTGCCCAACTGATGTCGCCCGCAATCAAAACAAGGTCGTCGTCACTAACCTTTTCCTGCCAGTCTTCGGTTATTTTTTGTATGTAGTCTGTCCAGCCCGTGCCAAAAATATCCATTGGCTTTGGCGCGGTGGTTGACAAATGTAAATCGCTTATAGCAAAAATTTTCATTTTAAACCTTAGAGTTTTCCAATCTCTTTCTTACAGTTTCATAGATTTCTCTAGATTGCTTTGCAACATTACTTAAACCTCTATCTCCTTCATGTAAATACACATAATTCTGTATTCGCATCCTAGTCGAAGCCTTGTCTCTATCACGGAAGCCATGTTCCCACAGCAATTCCATTAGATAATCCAATTTTTCCTTCCAGTTATCTTCATGATCAATATAAAATTTACATACCAAGTAATCTTCCTCAAAAGCCCATTTCTTCGACATAAAGCCACCTCCCTTTAAATTATTAGTAAACGTACCCGTTGTCCTTTAAATATTGTATCAAATAATCGGTTCCGTTGTCAATTTGCTCAAACGTAAGCTCAAAATTGCGCGTGTACCAGGGGTCGGCAATGTCCTGTGGGTTGGGCGTGAAATCCAAAAGCCGTAAAACCCTTGCGCTCGCCCCGTCCCCGATAATGCGTTTTATCGCGCGGACGTTACTCTCTTCCATACCGATAATAAAGTCGTAATACACGCCGTCTGAAGGCACAAGCTTTTCGGCACACTTTTTAGAGTAGTCAACGCCAAGTCTATCAAGTATTTTAGCCGTTGCCCAATAAACGGGGTTGCCAAGCTCTTCAGACGACGTCGCCTTTGATTTTATAAGGGCAGGGGCTTTATATGCGGCAAGCTTTTTTGCCATAACAAACTCCGCCATTGGGGAACGGCATATATTGCCGTAACATACAAACAAGATTTTCAGCATAATTTTTATAAGTACCTGTTAAGCGTTCTTACTATTTTATCTGGGTCAATGCCGTCCTTTGTCCAAAAGGTAACAATTGGCAGTTTAGCGCGGCGGCAGATTGCGTTAACCTTTTTATCGCGCTCAACCCTGTCCTTTCTAAAGTGAGTGTTATCGTTGATTTCAATGAGTAAAAGCGGGCGGTAATTATAATCAAACACGCCAAAGTCAACGTTTCTAAACAGCTCCGTCCTAAAGCCCTGGTCTTCTTTGTCGATAACGGAAGCAAGGTTTACCTGTGGCAGAACGATATATCTGTCGCCAAGGTAAGAATTGATTATCCTAAAATACTGCAGCTCAACGTTTGTCATAAGAGCGTCCTTTACAAAGTAGTTAGGAAGCGGCGGATTGCGCTTTGCAATAAAATAGATAATAAGTATTATTATGATAACCGCGCCGATTACAATAAACGGAAAATATTGCGGCGCGCTTAATAAATTATTCAGCATATAAAAATTTTAACACGAAACACTTTATTAAGCAAGCGTTACAGCACAATTTTTGTGCCCAAACCCCATTTGTTTGTCGTAAAACGGCTTTATCGCAAAACCAAGGTCAATAATATGACAAATTTATCAAAACTTGGCGATAATCGGCTTATAGGGGCATATTTTGATAAAAAACAGGCAAAAATACAAAATCTGCAAAATGCAGGCAAATTATACAAAACGGATATTGTATGCACAAAACGGATATTTTAAGCAAAAAAGACAAAACGGACATTTTATGGACAAAACGGATATCAAAATTTGGATTTTTTGGGCAAAAGTTGGGCAATAAGGCGGTTTTTAACAAAAAATTTTAAAAAAAATTTCAAAAAAAAGCTTAAAATCATTGAAAAATAATAAATAGTATGATATTATAATGACAAGTACATACTTCGGTGAAGCTTCCGTCAATAATTTTTATCTGTACGGGGCAAAAGTTTTGCCGAACAGTAATATAAGGAGTGCTTATGGCGAACATCAAGTTTAAGAGGGCGATTTTGGCTGTACTTCTTGTTATGTGCACGATGTTTTGTTTCATCGGTTCAGCAAGTATGGCAAGCGCCCAGGCAGATCAAACTGGCCAGCAAGAAGATATTCTTACATATTTCTTGAACAATCGTGAATTGGCTTGGTTGATCGACGAATGCGACTACGTAGATGGTGACCACACTTACGAAAACGGTGGTTACTTCTGGCAGCTTTACAAGGCAGGGGACCTTGAAGGCATGAAGAGAATAGTCAACATCGCAAAGAGATACGACGCTTTACTTACAAGACAGAAAAAGTTCAAAAACTCAACAAGCGGCCTTGACTATTTGGCAGAATTAAGACACGAACACTCAAGCTCAATCGACGGCGTTAGGGCAAGATTATTAGTTTCCACAGATTACGCAAGCTACGATCTTTCCGGTATCAAAACGCTTATCGTTAACACCCTTGAATTAAAGCTTGACAAGATTGAAGCAAAAGCTGAAATCGAAAAGGAATTCAGAACGCTCACAGCAGCAAACGTTAATTATCCTGACGGCGCTGCAAACCAAATCGAAGGCTTCTATGACGACCAGGCAGCAATCGAAGACGGTTATGGCTTGGCACTTATCAACAGCCACCGCGAAGCAGCAATCGAAGCAATTGACGCAGCAGAAGAAGCTCAAGCAATTGCCGATGCGAAAGCAGCTTGCATTGACGCAATGCGTCAAACCCCAAGAAACGTTATCGAACACATCTATGATTGTTACGAAGACGTTATGGCTTACGAACGCGGCGCAGTTGAGCAAGAACCTGTTAACGAGCTTTCACAGGACGCGCAAGGTAAGTGCCAAAACAAGGTTAACGCATTTTTAGAAGGTGCGTCTGAAGACGTTAAGAAGGCTTACGCCGGTGAAATCGACAACCTTAAAACTTACTTTGAAGAACACCCCGTAACAGACGGCTCGGTTGAAAGCAATAACTTATCAACCTTAAGATCTGAAGACGGTTCAATCGTAGTTACAGCTTACATCAAATCATCATTTGAGCTTGGTGGCACGGCAAACGTTGAAGCAAAGGTATTCCCAAAGAAAGCAACCGTTAAGATTAACGCATACTCAAGAAACGCTAGTGCTGATTCACGTTTAGCAGGCGAAGCAATCAACGCAGAAAACAGCGGTTTAACAATCGGTTACTTGATTTCAATCAACGTTTACGATCGCTCAAAGCCTTTCAACTTTGAAAGGGTAAACAAAAACACGAAGGGCGGCGTTATCTACGTTGTTAAAATCGATCTTGAAAAATACTACAAAAACCTTTCATCAACAAGCAACAACGGCTTCCTTGGTGAAATGTTAGGCGGTTTCCTTGGCGGCGTTTGGGGCAGCGAAGAAAACAAGATTGAAGATATCAAGAACGCAGACAAACTTTTATCACAAAAAAACCAAACCGGTTCTCTCTGTTATTCTTACGACGACGGAAAGGTCCTTGCTAATAAATCTCAATTGAATGGAGGCATTTTGATGTTTGAAACTTCAGCATTAGGCAGTTTTGCTTTATCAGCAGGCGGCACAGAAAACATTTTATCAAACCCAATTTTCTGGCTTATCGCAGTTGCTGCTTTAATTGTTCTTATAATCGTAATCTCAATCGTACTCAAGTACGCTTGCTATGCAGTTAGATTTGATTCTAACGGCGGTACACCTGTTAAGAAAGTACGCGCAAGAAAGGGCGAACACTTTGTTATGCCTGAAAACCCAACAAGGGAAGGCTACACCTTTGCTGGTTGGTTTGAAGACGTTGACTTAACAAAACGTTTCCTTGCAACAAGCATTTTAAGACGTAAGGGCTTAAAGGCTTACGCTAAATGGAATTTAGAATTAACACCTGAAAGAATCAATAACTACTATGAATCTTTAAGACACGCTTTAGCATCACACGCTTGCTTAACACAAGACGTTGCTATCCCAGAAGGTCAAACAAAGATATTCGCCGTATTAACCAAAGAAGATAGATCATTAAGACTTTATTTAGCACTTGACCCAGCAACACTCGTTGCAGAAGGCTTTGAAGTTAAATCTGTTGCAGATAATCCAGAATGCGCACAAACACCTGCATTATTTGTTATCAACACAAGAAGCGACTTTGCAGTTGCACAAAAATTAGTTGCAAGACTTATTACTGCTTGCTCACTTAAGGAAATCGAAGACCAATCAACCGCTGCTGAAGGCGAAGTTAAATACGTTCTTGAAGTTGGCGCACCAAAGCACGAAGAAGCACCTGCTGAACATGCTGAAGTAACCGACGAACAACTCAACGCTTACTTTGCAAAGATCCGTCAGGCTGCAAGTGGTTATGCACTTTACGAAGCTAACGAAAAGGCTGAAGACGGCAAGATGCTTGTTAAGCTTTATAAGCGTGAAGATGCTGTTTACTGCTACTTGGCATTAGAAGCTGCCGCTTACGAGCTTGAAGCTGTTGAAGGCGAAGGCTTTGCTGACACACCTGCACTTTCAAAGGTTAACTGTGACGAAGAGCTTGCAAGGGTATTAGAACTTGTTGACGTTATGATGCGTGAACACGGCCTTGAAAAGGTTGAAGAAGAAGTTGAAGCTAAACCTTACGAAGGCAAGAGCTTCGGTTACAGAATCCACTACATCGAAGAATCTGAAGAAGCTGAAGCACCAGCAGAAGAACCAGCAGAAGCACCAGCTGAAGAACCAGCTGAAGAAGCTGCAGCACCTGCTGAAGAAGTAGCAGAAGAAGCTGAAGCACCTGCAGAAGAAGTAGTTGAAGCTGAAGAGCCAGTTGAACAACCTATCGAAGAATAATCTTAAAAAGATTAATCTTGTAACTTAAACAATGCGGCTGTTGTAAGGCTTACCTTATGACAGCCGTTTGTATTAACAAAACTTTGTCAATAATTATTATAGGTGTTTTATGAAAATCAGATTAAACGAAGACCAAGAAGTCGTTAAAACCATCAAAGAAGGTTTAGCCGCAAAGGACGGCTTTTGCCCGTGTAAGGTAGGCAAGCTACCCGAAAACAAATGCATGTGCGAAGAATTCAAAGCCCAAATTAAAGACCCTGACTTTGAAGGCTTTTGCCACTGCAAGCTTTACTATAAAGAAAAATAGTTTTAAAAAAGCAGACCTTTTCGGTCTGTTTTTTTAATGAAGAATGAAGAATTAAGAATTAAGAATTGTGGTGAACTTTTTGCTTTGCAAAAAGTCTTAATTAAAATTTAAAAGGCTCCCTTGTGTAAAGGGAGCTGTCACCACAGGTGACTGAAGGATTGTAAAACAAAGATTTGTACGTACTAACAGGATAGATTAGGGGATCCTGACGGCATCGCCCCTTAGGGGCGAGCCTCAGGATGCAATAACGAGCAAAAATACTTGCGGGCAAGTTTTACTTGCACGGATTTGTATTTTTGTGAAGTTATTATTTAAACGCAACGCGTTTAAAACAACGTCTTGCCCTAAGTTTTCAGGGAACTTAAGGGGATCCTGACGGCGTTTGCCTATGGCAAAGCCTCAGGATGACAACGTCTTGGTATATACTAACAACGTTTGAAACAACGTCTCGCCCTAAGTGAGTATTAGCCCCCTTAAACTTTATTGATAACTTAAAATGATTGCCATTGGTTTTCTGTCTTCAGATCATTATTAATATATTTACAAATCAACAACCTTGTGATATAATACCTTTATACAACAACCCGTTCAGATGGAAAGGAGATTTTTTCTTCTATTTAGAAAAGGGAAAATTACGAGTTAAAATTGATCCAATTTGAACCCCGTGTTTTACAATATCTATCGACTTTGGTGCCCTTATAAAAGAAATTATTAGCTTAATTACTATTGTTGTTGCAGGAACTGTATTGGTTACTAAAATCTCAACTGCACTAGATAACTGGTGGGAAAGAAAAAAGAAGGAGTGGATTAATTAAGTGAAAAAGATTTTTCTTTTTGGATTATTAACCAGAATTTTTATTATAATTTCGTTTACATTTCTTACTTACGCAATGATTGATACGTGTTTTTATAACAAATTTCAACTTAAAGATGTTATACTAACAATAGTTGCAATAATTTTTACCATCATTTGCTTGCTTTGGATACACACATTAGGTATAATATTTGATTTTAAAAACAATAAGTTGAGACTAATATTGGGTTTATTACCAAACGCGAAATACGAACGAGTTTTATCCAATATATCTAACATAGACGTTGCTAAAAATGGTAACCTTGGTATATGTTTTGTCGTTAAATATACGAATGGAGAAAAAGAGGATTTCTATTTTTACGATCGATATAGTTTTAATGGTATATTATCAAAAAGGCTTAATAAAAAAATACAAAAAATAAACCTTAATAATAGGTCGTAAATAAGCCCAAGTGTGGTTGGCGGAAACGCCAACCACACTTTTCTTACCAAGTATTCGTTTTAAATTTACTCTTTACAAATCAACAACCTTGTGATATAATACTTTTAATCAACAACCCGTTCAGGTGGAAAGAAGATTTTTTCTTCTATTTAGAAAAGGGAAAATTGCGAGTTAAAATTGATCCAATTTGAACCCCGGGGTTTACAATATCTATCGACTTTGGTGCCCTTATAAAAGAAATTATTAGATTAATTATTAGAAGGTAGAGTATGGCAAAAATAACATCTTATGAATTCACTTTTGAAATTTTCAAGAAGCATTATTGTCCGTATTGCGGCATTCGACTAGAAAGAATACAAAAAAATAATATATTACATAAAGGAGATAAAGGTTTCACAAAAAACCATCTTGGTGTAGGTTATAATCCCTTCGTTAATGAAAATAGAATTATTACGCACTATTTTGTTTGTTTTAGGTGTAATAAAAAATATAATCAACATGAACTATGCCGCATAAGGAAATTACAAAGAAAGTCAAAAAGTAAAATCTTGGCTAACTGTAATGAATCTCTATATAAAAATATAGCTGATCAAAAAGATATATTGGGACGTATTGATGATTAGTTAAGTCAAAAAAATCCCTTTGTTGGGTAACACCGACAAAGTGGTTTCAGTTTAATTTGATCTACGCGTGGTTGGTGGAAACGCCAACCACACTTTTTATTTGTTAAGCTGCGCCGTGGGCAGTTTTACAATATTCACCAAAATATGGCAAAAGGGGATAAAAAACGCCTTTCCTTAAATTATATAATATATGCTAATAAATAGTTATAATTAAGGGGGAAAGATGGCGCGTAAGATTTTGGTTACGTCCGGCAAGGGCGGTGTTGGTAAAACAAGCGTGTGCGCGCATTTAGGTTACGCGCTTTCAAGCGTGGGGGAGCGGGTTGCTGTTTTTGATTTGGATTTCGGGCTTAACAATTTAGACGTTGTGATGGGTGTTGAAAGCAAGGTTGTTTACGACATAAAGGACGTTTTGGACGGAAAGTGCCGCGTTAAGCAAACCATAATCGAATGCACGCCAAGGCTTGCGCTCATACCTTCGCGCCACACCTTTGACGGGCAGGTTACGGGGCAAAACATAAAGCTTTTGGCTGAAGGTGTTTCGTCCCGCTTTGACTATCTTTTTTACGATTGTCCTGCCGGGGTGGAAGGCGGATTTCACCGTGCGGCGTGTGCGGCGGACGAAGCCATTTTGGTGGTAACGCCAACAATAACAAGCCTTCGCGACGGGGATAAGGTTTTATCGCTGCTTAAAAATTACAAGCTGAAAAACGTTTACGCAATCGTAAACAGGGTGCGTGGCGATTTGCTGCTATCCGGCAAGACCGCCAGCGTAAGCGAGATTGAATCGGTTTTAAAAATCCCCGTTATCGGCTGTATCCCCGACGACGACAAGGTTATGCTGTCAAACGGCTTTATTTTAGAAAACGGGCGCGCAAAAAACGCTTTCAGGCTTACTGCAAAGGCGCTGCGGCGCGGGCAGGGTAAGCTTTTTGACCCGACGCTTTATTACCGCGGGGCGGTTGGGCTTATAAGGCGTGCGTTCAGGTAGCGTATGAAGGATAAACAGATTTCGCGCACGATGCGCATGATTGAAACTGACAGGCTGGGCTTTGCAAGCGGCTCGGAAGAGCTTATCCGTCGCGACGTTGAAGCCTTGCTTGGCGAATATTTTTGCTTGACCCGCCCCGTTAAGCTTAAAATCAACAAAAACAATGACAAGATTGAAATATTAGTGGTTGCCGAAAGCAGTACGGTTAAGCGCTTTAACGTAATCAGATAGCGGCAAAAGAATAAACCTAAAGACCCCTATATATATTATATAGGGGCGTTTTTTATGCAAGGGATACTTAATCTTTTACTTATACTTGGCGGCGTTGCCGTGTTTTTGGTGGGGTTGACGCGGATTAGCGATAATTTTAGCGCGATAATCGGGCAAGGGGTTGAGCGTGCTATTAAAAAGGCGGCAAAAAGCAGGACGTTATGTGCGCTTATAGGGTCTGCTGTTGCAGGTGTAAGCCAAAGCTCGGCGGCGGCAAACATGGTTGTGGTTGCGCTTGCTGACAGCGGGGTTTTGCCCTTTTTAAGCGCTTGCGCGGTAATTGTTGGTACAAACGTTGGCACAACTGTGACGGCACAGCTTGTTGCGCTTACCGTTGATAAGGAATTATTGGTTGCAGCCGTTGGAAGCCTTTTGGCGTTTTTTGGTGTTGTTTTAGGGCTTTTTAAAGCCGAAAAGATTAAAGCGCTTGGTAAAATTTTAAGCGGGTTCGGCTTTGTTTTTATAGGGATAAATTTAATGACAACCTTTACAAAAAGCCTGTATAATTACGATTGGTTTAAAGGGCTATTTTTGGTCAAAAGTCCGCTTATAGTACTGTTAAACGGCTTTTTTATTACGGCAATATGTCAAAGCTCTTCGGTGGTGACAAGCATGCTTGTAATATTAACGGGCGGCGGGATTATTGGGCTGGAGCAAGCAATCTATATGATTTTAGGTGCGAACGTAGGCTCTTGCGTGCTGGTTATTTTTGCGGCAAGCTTAAAAGGCGCGGTTGCACAAAAAACGGCGGTGTTTAATCTTGTATTTAACGGGCTTGGGGCGGCGGTTGGTTTTTTATTGATGATTGGCTTTGGTGATAGTATTTGCTTACTTTTACAAAAAACTGCGCAAACAAATAGCGGCGCGGTTGCAAACTTTCACACGGTGTTCAATATTGCTTCGGCTGTCGTGGCGCTTCCGCTTTTAAAGCCCGTTTCAAGGCTGACAGAGCTTCTTGTTTTGCCCACCGCGCGGCAAAAAGTCAAAAAAAGCCGCCGTAAAAATCAATTCAGGGTAAAAGTCTAAAGCTTTTTTATAGTTTTGGGCGCAGAAAACTAATGATTTCATCAAAAATTCGCCAAAAAACACCCCTTTAAGGGGCGCGGGCGGGGTTTTAGTATTGACAAAACTGTTTGCGTAATGTATAATTACTTATACATTAATTATTCCGTACTTTAGGTGGAGAAAATGGATAATTTATTAAAAGATATCAATAATTTAGATGGCGTTCAGGGCGAAAACGTTGAAGAACAACAAAACGTGGTCGTTGAACCAAGCGTTCAAAGCATAGCCCCAACGCAAAATATTATAGAGCCTACTTCAGAAGAAGCTGCGCCAAGCGTTTTAGAAGAAGTCAAAACGCTTGAAGAAGTTGAAGCTTCCGGCTTAACAGATACGCTTGAACAGGTTGAAGAAGTCGTTCCGGGAACTGTTGAAGAACCGCGCGTTGCGCTTGAAGATATTGAAGAGCCGCCCGTTGCACTTGAAGATATTGAAGAGCCGCACGTTGCGCTTGAAGATATTGAAGAAGTAGCAGCACCCGTTAAGGCTGAAGAGCCCGTCAGTCACCCCGTGCCCGATATCGGTACGGTTGGATACCGTGACGGCAAGCCTTCGCCAATCGTTGCGGCTGACTTTACGGGGCAGAAAAAGCTTGTAACCGTTATCCGTAAAAAGGCGCTTGCAGGGACGTTTGCTAACTTTAAGGTTTATATTGACGGCGTTTGCGTTGGTGAGCTTAAAAGCGGTCAGCACCAAACGTTTTGGCTTGACTTTGAAGCGCACGAGCTTACAATCTGGCTTGCACCGGATGAATTCACCGACCCCGTTATTATACCAATCGGTGCAAAACCAAGGACTTACGTTGTGTCCTTAAGCGGGGTTTTGGACGGGACTGCTTCGGTTAGCGTTACTGAAGAAAAACCCGAATAATTTGCCGATAATCGACACATAGGCCACTATTTTAACACAAAGAGAGATTGTTATGGGGAATTTTACAGATAAAAAGCTTGGCTTTGGGCTTATGCGCCTTGAAGAAAAGGACGGGCAAATTGATATTGAAAAGCTTATACCGCTTGTTGATAAGTTTATTGAATCGGGCTATAGCTATTTTGACGCCGCTTACGTTTACAAGGGGGCTGAAGTTGCTTTCAGGGAAGCCGTTGCAAAGCGTTATCCAAGGGATAAATACACAATCGCAACGAAGCAGGCAACCTGGCTTTTGTCTGATACCTTTAGTGCCGAAAAAATGTTTGACGAGCAGCTTGAGCGTTTAGGCGTTGATTACATTGACTATTATCTTTTACACAGCCTGCAGAATTCGCGCATGGAATGCGTTGATAAATTTGACAGCTTCAATTTTGGTAAAGCCTTAAAAGAGCAAGGCAAAATCAAGTATTTTGGGTTTTCATTTCACGGCGGGCCGGAGCTTTTAGACAAGCTTTTGACCGATTATCCGTTTGTGGATTTCGTTCAATTACAAATTAACTATACCGACTGGGAAGACGCCACTATTTTAGCAGGTGCAAATTACCAAGTCGCTTTAAAGCACAATAAAGACATTGTGGTTATGGAGCCTGTTAAGGGCGGTATACTATCTAACCCGAAGCAAGAAGCCGTTAAGGTTTTTGCTGATCTTGGCGACAAAACCCCGTCTTCTTACGCGTTCAGGTTTGTTGCAGGGCTTGAAAACGTCAAGATGGTTTTATCGGGTATGAACAATATGTCGCAAATGCTTGATAACGTATCAACGTTTGACGACCTTACACCGCTTTGCGATAAGGAGCGCGCTGCACTTGACAAGGTCAACGATATATTCAGGAATACACCCGTTGTGCCTTGCACGGATTGTAGATACTGCGTGGAAGGCTGTCCGCAAAAGATACGCATACCCGATATATTTAAGGCGTATAATTCGGTTTTAACGTTTGGGGATCACAACCGCCCGCACTGGTATTATAACGGCTTGGTGCGTGAAGGCGGTGGCAAGGCAAAAGACTGCATTTCTTGCGGCGCGTGTGAAAGCGCTTGCCCGCAGCACATTGAAATTATTGAAACTTTAAAAAAGGCGTCCAAGATTTTTGATTAATCGGGCGCAAAAAAATACAAAGGATAAATTTTAGGGTAAACCTATTTCTATTAAATTAAGGTAACGCATGGGAAAGGTAAGAGATTTTATTAGACAACCAACCCTTTTGGGTGAAATAATAAGATTCCTTTTGGTAGGCGGGGTGTCAACTGTGGTTGACTTCCTTGTCATGGGCGTTACTCTTTACGTGTTTAACCCCGAAAACTACGACAGCTTTATGCGCGTATTTATCGGTAAGGCAGGGGATCCGAGCGGCGTTGCCGCAACCGTTGGCACGGGGCTTGGGTTTATATTCGGGCTTATCATTAACTATTTGTTCTCAATTTTGTTCGTGTTTAACGATAAGTCCACGGCAAAATCCTTCAAAGGGTTTTTCAAGTTTGCGTTTTTCAGTATCGGCGCGCTTATTTTGCACGAAATCGGCATGCTTTTATTGTTCGGGCTATTCGGTATTAACGAATGGATTGTTAAAATAGTAATGACCTTCGTTGCGCTTATTTATAACTTCACAACAAGGCGTATGTTTATTTTCCACAAGAAGGAGAAACCGAAAAATGAAGGTTAGTGTTGTTGTGCCTTGCTATAATGAAGAGCTTTCTGTTGAACGCTTTTATCGGGAAGCAACCGCTGTGTTTAGCGGACAAGCCTTTGACTATGAGTTGATTTTTGTTGACGACGGCTCTTCAGATAACACCTTTTTAAAGCTTGATGAGCTTGCAAAAGCCGACGCAAAGGTTAAGGTTTTAAGTTTTTCACGCAATTTCGGACAGCAGGCGGCAATAATCTGCGGGTTCAGGGCTTCAACGGGCGATGCGGTCGTTGAAATGGATTGCGACCTTCAAGACCCTGTCGAAGTCGTGCTTGAAATGGTTAAAAGGTTTGAAGAAGGCTTTGAAGTCGTTCACGGCAGGCGCTTGTCAAGAAAGGGCGAAAGCAGGTTTAAAAAGTCCACGGCAAAAGCTTATTATAAGTTTTTAAACAAGATAACAACTTCCAAAATCCCACAAAACACGGGCGACTTTAAGCTGTTATCGCGCCGCGTGTGCGATATAATTTGTGAGCTTTCCGAAAAGGGTAAGTACTTAAGGGGGCTTGAATCCTGGGTGGGCTTTAAGCAGACCTTTGTGGATTTTGAGCGCCACGCCCGTCAGGAAGGTGAAACCAAGTACACGCTTAAAAAAATGGTCAGGCTTGCTAAAGACGGGGTTATATCCTTTAGCGAGTGGCCGCTTACGCTGTCGATTAAGTTTGGCATAGGGTTTTCAGCGCTGTCAGTTATTGCCGCCATTGTGCTTGCGGTGCTTAATATCTGCGGCGTTTACACACATCCGCTATACTATCTTTTCCCGTTTAACGGGCTTATAGGCGGACTTTTAATGGTGTTTAAGGGTATTTCTGACATGTATTTGCATAAAACGTATGAGCAGGTTAAAGCCCGCCCGGAATACGTTATTGATAAAAAGATTAATTTATAGTTTTACACTTTAAGGAGATAGATATGAACAAAAAATCTGTAAAAGACGTAGACGTTAAAGGTAAACAATGTCTTGTAAGGGTTGACTTTAACGTTCCTATGAAAGACGGTGTTATTACCGACGAAAACCGTATTAACGGCGCATTACCAACGATTAAGTATCTTTTAGAGCAAGGCGCAAAGGTTATACTTTGCTCACACCTTGGCAAGCCACACAACGTGCTTGATGCAAAAATCAAATTAAACAAAAAGGAAAAGGCTTTACTTGAAGCTGCACCAGAACAAGAAAGGGCAGCCCTTGAAGAACAGCTTATCCAAAAGGCACAAAAGGACAGAACGAAGCTTACGCTCCGCCCGGTTGCTGCAAGATTACAACAGCTTTTACCTGACGTTAAAGTTGATTTTGCAACCGACACTGTTGGTGAAGACGCTACAGCAAAGGTTGCCGCTTTACAAGCAGGCAATATCTTGGTTTTAGAAAACACACGCTTTAACGGCGGCGAAGAAAAACGTGAAGAAGAATTCTGCCGTAAGCTTGCTTCCTTTGCAGAAGTTTACGTTAACGACGCTTTCGGTACGGCACACCGTTCACACGCATCAACGGCTGCTATTGTTGAATACGGCTTTGTAAAGACTGCTGTTTGCGGATTCTTGATTGAAAAAGAGCTTTCAGTTATGGCTGATGCGTTAGAAAACCCCGTTCGCCCGTTCGTTGCAGTTCTCGGCGGCGCAAAGGTTGCTGATAAGCTAAACGTTATTTCTAACCTTTTATTAAAGTGCGACACTTTAATTATCGGTGGCGGTATGGCTTACACCTTTATGAAGGCACAAGGTAAGGAAGTTGGTAATTCTTTAGTTGACGATACCAAGATTGATTACTGCCTGGAAATGATGCAAAAGGCAAAGGATTTAGGCAAGAAGCTTTTATTACCTGTTGATACTGTAATCGCTAAAGACTTCCCAAGCCCAATCGATGCACCTATTGAAGTTTCAACAGTTTCATCCGACAGTATCCCGCAAGATATGCAGGGTCTAGATATCGGCGAAGAAACACGCAAGCTTTTCGCACAAGAAATCAAGTCCGCAAAGACTGTTATCTGGAACGGTCCTATGGGCGTTTTCGAAAACCCAACGCTTGCTGAAGGTACAAAGGCTATGGCAAAGGCTATGGCAGAAGCTGACGGCACAACAATTATCGGCGGTGGCGACTCTGCAGCGGCTGTTGCACAGTTAGGCTTTGCTGACAAAATGAGCCACATCTCTACTGGTGGCGGTGCTTCTTTAGAGCTTTTTGAAGGTAAGGTTTTACCTGGTATCGCTTGCCTTAACGAAATCGAATAATTTATCTTAAATATATAAAAACCCCGCTATAGGTCGATTAACGCACCTTTTAGCGGGGTTTTGTTTGTTAAAGATAACTGTTTATCGCGTCTTTTACGCGCATATTTATTGGCGCGCTTTGTAAAAGATAGATAACCTTGTCGGGTGAAAGTCTTTTATATACCTTCAGGTCGTCACTAAAAACGATACACTCTAAAAGCTCCCCTGAAGAAAAGTTTGATAAAAGCTCTTTTATAGTGGAGCTTGCCGATATGCCAATGGTTTTTACGCGCTTGCCGCGCTTTATGCCCTTAAAGCTATAAAGCCCTGCAATTAACACGTAATGCGCGCCGTCCTTTCTTTTTAAATTACCCGTTATAATAAACAGGCTGAAAAACAAAAGCGACACGTTTGGCGTGTTAAAAAGCGAGTATATAAACAAGCCAAAAACGCAAAGCGCAATACCTATACTTATGCGTTTAACCAGCTTATAGGCCGACTTTTGGCTCATATAAAGGCTTAAGCAGGCAAGTAAAACCCTTCCGCCGTCAAGGGGATATGCGGGTAAAAGGTTAATAGTTGCAAGGGTTAAGCTTGCAACGACGGCAAGCTCTGTATAAGGATAAATCTGCGGAACAAGCCACCACAAGCACACAAAAAATATTGCCGTTACTATATTGACAAGCGGCCCTGCGGCGGCAGTTTTTATCTGGTCGATATTGGGCATATCCTGCGTTTCGCCGCTGACGATTGCCCCGTACGGCAAAAGCACTATTTTATTAAGCCTGTACCCTAAACTTTCTGCTGTCAGCGAATGCCCAAGCTCGTGTATAAGTGCGGTCAGGGTGAAAACTAAAAAAGAAAATACTTTGCCCGTTACGGCAAAGTATATCCCAAGTGCTAAAAAAAGCGGGTGAACGCTGAATTTTATTTTTCGGTTAAAACCCTGACTTTTTTTAAAATTAAATCGGTCAAAAAACCTTTTTAGCTTTGCCATACAACCTGCCCGTCCGTTATAGAAAACGCAGAAATTATCGCGCCGCTATTATACATTGTAACTTCCACGCCGCCATTTAGAGCGTAGCAAACGGGGGTTGAAGTAAAAACGCTTTCGCCAACGGCAGAATAAACGTAGTCCGCACCGCAGATAACCGTTTTATATTTATCGCTGTGACCGATTGTAATGGTGTATTTGTCGTTAATTTTATCAACTGATAGCACGGTGCCGTTTGCAGGGCTGTAAACTGCGCTTTGTTCGGTAATGGTGATAACGCCGTTTTCAACCTGCATTTGACCTTTTGTTGGGCAAAGGGCTGTAAACTGGGTGTAATCGCGCTCGTCAACGACGACTTCTTGCTTTAAAAATGCAGACCTTAAAATATTGTTAATACCGCTATCCTGCCAGAAAAGGTTGGTAAGTAAAATGCCAACCGCCAGCACGAAAATCGCCGCAACCTGCACGCCTATGATATTGATTTTTGCGCGCTTTTTGATGGGTGTATCAGCTTCAGCGCTGCTGCAAGCGGGTTCTTCTGTGCGGCAATCGCTGTCAGAAGGATGATTTTCTAAACCGCAATCACAGTCTGTGTTATCCGTGCAAGGTGAAGCCGTATTATTTTCACACGCGCAAGCATTTTCGGGCTGACAGTCACAGCACTTCTCGGTGTTAGGTGTATCGCATTGGTTTTGGTTACACGTGCAAGAGCCAACGCACCCGCACGGCAATTTGTCTTCAAAATAATCGTCAAAGGTCTTTTCCTTTGGCTGGGTTTTGCTTCTGCCGCGTAAAAAGGCAAAAGGGGATGGGCGTTTTTGCTGTTTTTCGGGCTCTTTGGCGGCTATAGTAACCACTTGTGTGGTTGACACGGGTATTTCAATCATTTCTGCGTATTCTTGACTTGACATACTTTGCTCCTTTTTTATATTATGGTTTAACTTATGCCAAAGCTTTTCGGGTTATGCAACAAAAACGGCTTTTTTTGTGGCGGATTTTGGCGTAAATTAAAAACCTTAAAGAGCACGTTATTTATTTTTGCAAATCATATTGACAAAAGACAGACTTTAATGGTATAATAATTAGGCTTTTGGGATTATAGCATAGCTATAACCCAACCAAAAAAATTTTTGCAGGATACTATTTTTATGACAGCACCCACGACAAAAGTTTCAAAACCAACGCCAATGGGCGCAAGATTATGGGCGTCCATTTTATTATTTGGCCTTATCGGTCAGCTTTCCTGGGTTGTTGAAAACGTTTACTTTTCAACCTTTATCCAAAAGCAAATCACAACCGACGCCTGGGCAACGTCAGCAACCGTTGCGGCTTCAGCAATCTGCGCGGCGCTTGCAACCTTTTTTGGCGGGGCGTTATCCGACAGGCTCGGCAAGCGTAAGCCCTTTGTGTGCTTCGGCTATATTGCCTGGGGTATAATCACGGCAAGCTTTGCAATGTTTTCCACAAACGCGATAAGCGTTGAAAACGGAAGCTCTGTCGTTGCAATCGTTTCACTTTTCGTGGTAATGGACTGCGTTATGACCTTGGTTGGCTCGCTTGCGAACGACGCGGCGTTTTCAGCCTGGATTTCAGACAACACGGACATTACAAACCGCGGCTTTACTGACACTATTTTATCAATACTCCCCGTTGCGGCGCTCATTATCGTTATGATTGGCTTGGGCTGGATCACAGACGCTGGCAACTGGACCGCGTTCTTCCTTTTAATAGGTGGCGTAACGACGGCAACGGGTATTATAGGTATATTCCTGTTTAAGGACAGCAAAACCTTAAAGCCCGACCACAGCGGACACTATTTAAAGGACGTCGTTTACGGGTTCAGACCGTCAACTATTAAAAACAACAAAATGGTTTACGTCTGCTATATCGGCATGATGTTTTCAGCACTTTCAATGCAGCTTTGGCAGCCACAAATGATTATGCTTATCCAATACACCGTCGGGCTTGAAAATTTTGTTCCGCCGCTTGGGATTGTCGTTGTATTATCTGCTGTTTCAGCAGCACTTTTAGGTAAGCTGATGGATAAACACGGTAAGGACAAATTCTTTATCCCATTGGTCGTTAGCGGTGTTATAGGCGGACTTTTGGTCTATTTAATCAAATTTATAGGCGCAAATTTTGCGACAAGATTTATAATCTTCTGCATTGGCGGAACGCTTGTTGAAACTGCTTCACTCGTTGCGGCGGGCGTGTTTATCGCGGCTGCGCGTGACTATATCCCTAAAGGCAAATCAGGCAGATTCCAGGGCGTTAAGATTATTATTTACGTAACGCTACCAATGGTTTTGGCGTCGCTTATAAGCCCGTTTATTATTAAGGGCTTTGGCGAAATCGTAACGGCTGAAAGTGCACTTTTAACAAACGGCAGCGGCTATAAATTAGGCGACTATATCTATCCGTTTGAAATGTTCCTTTTTGCCGCTGTTTCAGCGCTTATGATGATTGTCCCTGCGCTTATAGTTAAAAAGCATTACAAACCCTTCCGCGAAGAAAAGCTTAAAGCAATGACAAAGTCGCAACAAAATAACGATTAATACTAAAATAGAAGCAACCCGATTTTCTGGGTTGCTTTTTGATTTTTATTGATAAAATCAATAAATTAACGTTAAAATCTTAATTAAAGGGGTTAAATTGTCGTTTTTAAACTCTTTTTGTTTGCAAAGATTTGCGCGTGGTGTTAAAATATAGAAAATAAATATTGAAAGGTGATTATATGAGAAAACCAATTATTGCAGGCAACTGGAAAATGAATATGACGCCAAGCCAAGGCGTTCAACTTGTTGAAGAACTTAAGCCATTAGTGGCTGACGCTACTTGTGACGTTGTTGTTTGTGTACCGGCAACACACTTACACGCTGTTGGTCAGGCGGTAAAGGGCTCAAACATTAAGCTCGGCGCGCAAAACGTTCACTTTGCAAAGAGCGGCGCTTACACGGGCGAAATCTCTTGCGATATGCTTAAAGAGCTTGGCGTTGAATACGTTATTATCGGTCACAGCGAACGCCGTCAATACTTCGGCGAAACCGACCAAACGGTTAATAAGCGTACCTTGGCCGCTTTAGAAAACGGCTTAACGCCAATCGTTTGCGTTGGCGAAAGCTTGGAAGAAAGAGAATCTAATAAGACTGAAGAAGTTTTACTCCGCCAGATTACCGAAGGCTTAAAGGGCGTTGAAAATATCCCTGACCTTGTTATCGCGTACGAGCCAATCTGGGCTATCGGCACAGGCGTTACCGCAACCAAGGAACAAGCTAACGAAACTATCGGCTATATCCGCAGCGTAATCGCTAAAACCTTCTGCCCAAAATGTGCGGCAAAGGTTCGTATCCAATACGGCGGCAGCATGAAGCCATCTAACGCTTCCGAGCTTATGGGCATGGAAGAAATCGACGGCGGCTTAATCGGCGGCGCATCTTTAAAGGCTGTTGATTTTTCACAAATCGTTAAATACTAATTAGATAAAAGTGGGGCTATAAGCAGATTATCGCCCCATTTTACTAAATTTAAGGGCAAAAAACTATTGACTTGATAACTAAAGGTGGGGCTATGGGTAAAAAGGTTTTATTGGGTTTAAGCGGCGGGGTTGACAGCTCGGTTGCGGCTTACCTTCTTAAAAAAGACGGCTATGACGTTACAGGCTTATATTTTACCATCACCGACGGCGAAAGGGACTTAACTGACTTTAAAGCCGTTTGTAAGCACCTTGATATACCTTACGTTATCGCCGACTATAACGCGCTGTTTGAAAAAAGCGTTTTAACCCCGTTTATCGACGAATACAAGTGCGGTAAAACGCCAAACATTTGCGTAAGCTGTAATAAGTTTATTAAGTTTGGCGCGCTTTTGGATACGGCGGACGAGCTGGGCTGCGACTATATCGCGACCGGGCATTACTGCTCGCTTGGCGAGATAAACGGCGGCACGTGTCTTAAAAAGGCAAAGGACGATAAAAAGGACCAGACCTACTTTTTGGCTATGGTTAAGCCCAACGTCTTTGACCGTGTGCTTTTCCCGCTTGCAGGGCTTAATAAGGAAGAAGTCCGTTGGGTCGCCCTTAAAGAAGGTATCCCTACCGCCGTTAAAAAGGACAGCAGCGACGTTTGTCTTGCAGAAGGCGGAAAGTTTTCTGACTTTATTTTAAAGCACGTACCCCAAAAAATTGGACAAATAAGAACGGATAACGGCGAGCTTGTCGGTCAGCACAAGGGCTTGCACACCGTAACCCTTGGTCAGCGCAAAGGGCTTAACCTTGGCGGAAAAAAGGGTGAAGACGGTAGGTGGTTCGTTATCGCAAAGGACGCAAAAACCAATACGGTTGTCGTTTCGCACGGCTCTGAAGACGCGCTCTTTGCCACCCGATTTGAAATTGAAGATATCAACCTTTTCCCTGCGGGGCTGGGTGATAGCTTTGACTGCACGGTTAAAACCCGTTACCGCACCAAGGAAACGCCTTGCACGGTTACGCTTGAAGGTGGTGGCAGGGCAAGTGTTTTGCTTAAGGAAGCCGAACGTGCTATAACCGAAGGGCAGTACGCTGTGTTTTATCACGGTGATTTCTGTATCGGCGGTGGTAAAATCTCAAAGGTTTATAAAAATTAAAATTCAGCGCCGCTATTCGCGACCAAATATAAATAAACGCGCACGCTAATAGGCTGTGCGTTTTTTTGTTGCAAAATAAGTTAAAGAAAAAACGTTGTGGATATCTGGCTTTGTAAAAAAGCCTATACGCGTGTGTGCGTGCGCGCTATCATTATTAAATTGAGTGGGCGGCAGGGGCTTACAACGGCTTTTTAAGGGCGTAAAAACGCCAAATTTCGCTAAAAAGCAAATATTTATATGGTTTTACAAAAAATTACTAAAAACGCCAAAAAGGTCTAAAAATTACCTTGTGATATCCGTTATTAACATAGGCTTTTTGTGGAATTGTGGATAACCTGTATTTTGATTGTGCAAAGCTGTTGATAAAGCCACTATATATAGTGGGTGAAAAAATTTTTAAAAAATAATCGAAAAATGTTAAAAAAACCCTTGACAAATGTCTAAAAAAGTAGTTTAATAAACGCATATTGCGAAACCGCTACGGCGGCGCACAAATAAAGAGTGTGCCTTGCAAAACGGTCAAAAAAATTTTTTCAAAAACTTTTAAAATTTTTTAAAAAATGGCGAAAAATTAGTTGACAATAATATTGCGGTATGGTAATATGTATAGGCTGTCACCAAAGGACGGCACTCATTTGAGCAGCTTGCTCAATTAATTGTAGATTAAAAACTGAATAGAAGGAAATGAATTGATTCAAAATTTTTTGATGAAAAGTTTCTGTCAATTTATTAATTTGAGTATATTAAAATATGTACCAAAAAAACAGTCAGCAATAGACAAAAAACGTTAGAGCAGTTGTCCTTCGTAAGAAGGATGGCTTTAAGAAATTAAACTTAAGAGTTTGATTCTGGCTCAGGACGAACGCTGGCGGCGTGCTTAACACATGCAAGTTGAACGTGATAAGAGAGCTTGCTCTCTTTGAAAGTAGCGGACGGGTGAGTAACGCGTGGGTAATCTGCCTCTATCTGGGGAATAACACATAGAAATGTGTGCTAATACCGCATATAATCCTTTTGTGGCATCACAGTTGGATGAAAGATTTATCGGATAGAGATGAGCCCGCGTCCCATTAGATAGTTGGTGAGGTAACGGCCCACCAAGTCGACGATGGGTAGCCG
>JAFQEA010000011.1 GCA_017399185.1 Clostridia bacterium | reverse complement strand
GGAGTAGAAAGACTCTTATTCAATTAACAAATTCTTTTTGTTTTTTACGCTGTCTACTTGACAGGGGGCACATTAAAGCTTCTTGCCTTGATTTTTTCTTATCATCGAAAGGATTCGAAGGACGAGCGGTACAGAGCGGACTTCCGGGGGACGTCCGCGACCGCGAGCGACCAAGGCGCGCAGTTCGCGCCGCGAATCGAATCCTATCGGGTAGGCCAAAAAACGACAAATTTCGACAGAAATTTGTCGTTTTTTATTCAAGCCGCAGGCTTGGTATGGAATCACGCGTTAGCGTGTATGGTATCGCCGTAGGCGTATGGCATCACCAAAGGTGCATTTTTCTGCGGCTTGATTCCATACGATTGCTTTGCAATCAATTCCATACCGCAACAAGTTGCGGATTCCATGCACGGCTCCGCCGTGATTGAGTACGCGCGGGTTCAAATTCATCGATAAAAAGGTAAAATATTTTTTTCGCCCCTTTCCAAAAGGGTGCGGGTTATGCCTGCACCTTTTCTTATTTTTGTAAAATTTTTAATAATCTTTTTAAAATTTCTTGACTTGGCGTGGTATAAGGGGTAAAATTAAATTATAAATTTAATCGGAGGCATTATATGAAAAAATCAATTAAAGTTTTAGCAATGCTTTTAGTTGTGTTAACACTTTCTTTTGCAGTTGCTTGCGCACCAAACGCTGACCCTGAAAAGGCAAAAGCATCACTTGAAGAAAACGGCTACGCTGCAACGTTGGTTACAGACGCTATTTCTCTTGGTTTTACTGAAGCGCTTTTAGGTTTAGAACGTGGCGATTTAGTTGCAGGTGTTTCTGCTGCTAACGGCGACGGTGAAGCTATCACTATTTTATATTTCAAAAAATCAGGCGCTGCAAAAGATTGCTATAAGGAATATAAGGACAAGCTTAATGACCTTCTTAAAGATGAAGGCGAAGGAAAAGAAGTCGTTGCTAAACAATCAGGCAAGATGATTTATGTCGGTACAAAGGCTGCTATCAAAGCTGCTTAATATTAAAAACATTAAAAGCACCCCAGATAGGGTGCTTTTTTTATGCCTAATCAAGCATTATGTGTATAATTTCTTTATCGGTTTCGCACATACCAACGCGTGCAAGTTTACCGACGGCTTCAATGGTTTTTTCAACGCCGCGCTTAACTATACCGTCGCCGGAGAAAAAGTTGTTACCTTCCTTGCTCATATAGTAGCCTAAAAAACCGGCTTCAACAGACGACGCTATTTTTGCCGCGCAGGATGATTTAGCCCCATCGCAAACAACGCCTGAAATTATCGCAAGTGAATTCACAATAGTGTTTGAAATCTGTTCAAGCGTAGCACCTTCAAGATAGGCAATCGCCGCGCCCGAGCAAGAGCCTGCAATTACAACGCCGCAGTAAGCTGAAAGCTTGCCGATATTATTTTTTATGTGGGTTGTGCAAAGGTTTGATAAAACCAAGCTGCGGTATAAAAGCTCTTGTGACTTATTTGTTTTTTCAGCGTAAGCAATTACGGGGACTGAAGCCGTAAGGCCTTGGTTGCCAGAGCCGCTGTTGATAACAACGGGCATACTGCAGCCGTTCATACGCGCGTCACTTCCAGCGGCGGCTAAAGCCTTGCAGTAAGACATTACGTCGTCAGGGGAGTATTTTAAGATTGTTCTGCCGATATTTGCGCCGTAATTGTTATTAATGCCTTCGTTTGCAATCTTCATATTGCACTTGATTTGTCTGTCAAGCACGGGTTTTACGTCTTCAATATGGCAGGTGTTTGCGAAATCAAGTATTTTTTCAACCGACAAAATGGTTTTATCGGTATTTTTTGCGTTGCGCTTGTTTTCAACTTCCTTTTGGTGAAGGACAACGCCGTTTTTTTCTATAAGGTATATGTGCGTGTGCGAATCCCTTATGATAATGCGCGCAACGTCATTTTCGGCGTAGCCGATAAGCTCAATATAAAGTGTGTGCTTATTGTTGCTTGCACGTACCTTAATTGGCGTTTCCTTTAGGTATTCGTTAAGCTTTGTAATATCTTTATCGGTAACGTCAGATATAACTTCAAGCTCCTTATCAGGATTGCCAGCAACAACGCCAACGCCAACAGCGGCTTCAATACCGTGTAAGCCGTTAGTGTGCGGCACGATTACGCTTTTAACGTTTTTTAAGATATTGCCGCTTACTAAAACGTCAATTTTTTGTGGAAGCCTGCCTAAACATTCCCTTAATTTAGAAGCACAATAGGCAATGGAGATTGGCTCTGTGCAGCCCATTGCAGGCATAAGTTCTTCGTTAAGTATTTCAAGATAACTTTGGTATAAAATATCGTCGCGTTGCATAATTTCCCGCTTAATGTTTATTAATGTATTATTAGCAAAAGTATATCACAACTTTTCTGCTTTTACAAGTCAAAGAAGGCTTGTTTAAACAAAAATCCAACTAAATATGCATACTTTTGGGTAAAATTTCTTGTAAATTTTTGCGTGTGGTGTTATTATATACGTATGGAAGACTTACACTACACGAAAACAATCGAAAATCTTACCGACGATAAAGAGCGCGCCCTGTACGGCGTGAAAGATGCAATAGTTTCAAATTGTCACTTTGTCGGCCCGGCTGACGGGGAATCTTGCTTAAAAGAAACGTCAAACCTGTTAATCAAGGATTGCCATTTTAAGTTAAGATATCCGCTTTGGCATAACGTGAACAGCAAAGTTGTTGATTGCACGCTTTACGATACCTGTCGTGCGCCGATTTGGTATTGCGAAAACGTTGTCTATAAAAACCTTATTTGCGATTCAATTAAGGCTGTTAGGGAATGCAATAACTTAGTTATTGAAGATTGCACGATTAATTCGGCTGAATTTGGCTGGCTTTGCAAAAACGTTAAGGTTGTAAATACTAAACTTGTTTCTGAATACCCGTTTTTACATTTGACGAGCTCAAGCTTTAACCGCTTGCAGATGAAGGCTAAATATTCCTTCCAATACTGCAGGGATTTAGTGCTTGAAGATTGTGTTTTGGATACAAAGGATGCGTTTTGGCACGGCGAAAACGTTGTAATTAAAAATTGCGTTGTTAAAGGCGAATATTTGGCTTGGTACAGCAAAAATCTGACCTTTATTGATTGCGAAATCCACGGCACGCAGCCATTTTGCTATGCTGAAAACTTAAAGCTTGTTAACTGTAAGCTTTACGACTGTGATTTAGCCTTTGAAAACACCACGGTTGAAGCTGATATTACAACGAGCGTTGACAGCGTTAAAAACCCAATCGGTAAAATCAAAGCCAAATCTATTGGAGAGATAATAGTTGATGAATTTGCGCGTGGTACGTGCGAAATCGTTACTGAAGAATAATAAGACACAAAAGAAAAACCGCAAGGCGACTTGGCCTTGCGGTTTTGATTTTTTTAGTCAACTTGCATTATGCAAAACTTAAGATAACTTGTTTCTTCAGCAGATAAAAGGGCAGGGTGGTCCAGGCATTGAATGCGTTCTTCCAAAAGCTTAACGCGCTTACCTGCTTCAGCCGCACTTTCAGAAAGCATTTTTTTAAACAACTGCTGGCTCATAAAGTGGGTGCAGGAAGACGAAACTAAAATCCCGCCCTTGTTTATAAGCTTCATTGCGATAATATTTATATCCTTATAGCCCTTGTAAGCACTCTTGATTTCATTTGCGCTTTTACAAAAAGCAGGTGGGTCTAATACTATTAAATCAAAGGTTTTACCTTCTTTTTTATATTCTCTTAATTTTTCAAAAACGTCGCACTCAACAGTTTCAATATTGGTTAATCCGTTTAAGCTTGCGTTTAAATTAACTTGCTCAAGCGCTTGCTTTGATATGTCAAGTGCATAAACCTTTTTTGCACCTGCCTTGCTTGCGTTTAGTGCAAATCCGCCCGCGTTGCAAAAGCAGTCAAGTACTGTTTTATCCTTGCAGTAAGGTCTAATTGATAGGCGATTAAGCTTCTGGTCTAAAAAGTAACCCGTCTTTTGTCCGTTTAAAAGGTCAACGTTTAGCGTTAAGCCGTTTTCAATAATCTGTGTGCAAGTTACGTCTTCGCCGTAAATTACGCCTTTAAACGGCTCTAAACCTTCCTTTTTACGGACGGCTGAATCACTGCGCTCAACGATAGCCCTTGGGTTAAAATAATCAACCAAGCACTTGATGATTGTTTGCTTTTTAAGTTCCATACCAAGCGTTAAAATTTGCACGGACAAAACATCGTTAAAGCGGTCAACAATTAAGCCCGGCAGATAGTCCGATTCGGCAAAAACAACGCGATAGCAATTTTCCGATAAATAATTTTTACGCATTTCATCAGCATATTTTATACGATTAAAAAATAACGCTTCGTCATCGACGTCATTATTCGTTATAAAAATTCTGACTAAAATTTTAGATAGGTGATTGATATAGCCCTTGCCTAAATATCTGCCGTCGTGTGCGCGGACCGTGCAAAGACTGCCGTTTTTATCTTTGCCTTCGATAGATAAAACTTCGTTCGCATAAACCCAGCTTTCGCCGCGCAAAATGCGCTTCTCTTCGTTCTTTTTTAAGGTAACAGTATAAGCCATAAAATTTATCCCTTTATTTCTTATGAAAATGATACCATACTTTTTATTCCAAGCAAAATCCTTTTGTGAAAATTTTGAAAAAACTTTAAAATTATCAAAAAATTAGCACTCTCGGCTTGACATTGCTAATTTTTGGGTATATGATTTAAGAAAAAGTATATTTTGGCATTTTGCCACTTCATATAGGAGATTTATGAAACAATTTAAAACCGAATCAAAAAGAATGCTTGATCTTATGATCAATTCAATTTACACCAATCGCGAGATTTTCTTGCGTGAGCTTTTATCAAACAGCAGCGACGCTATCGATAAGCTTTATTATAAAAGCTTAACTGAAGGCTTATCCGGCTTTACGCGTGACGATTTTGCAATCAATATCAGCGTTGATGAGCAAGCCCGCACCTTAACTGTTAGCGATAACGGTATCGGTATGACAAAGGATGAGCTTGAAAATAACCTTGGTACTATCGCAAAATCCGGCTCACACGACTTTAAAGAAAATAAAACGGGTGAAAACGCAGATATTGACATTATCGGTCAGTTTGGCGTTGGCTTTTATTCTGCATTTATGGTTGCAAAAAAGGTTGAAGTTTTATCAAAGGCTTTTGGTGCTAAAGAAACTTACCTTTGGTCGTCCTGCGGTACGGAAGGCTATACCGTTGAAAGCGCTGAAAAGGACGCCGTAGGTACAACCATTACGCTTTATCTTAAGGATGACGAAGGCGAAGAAAGCTTTGGCGAATTTTTAAGGGAATACAAAATCAGGGAATTAGTTAAAAAATATTCCGATTACATTAGATATCCTATAAAAATGCTCGTAACCACTTACGAATACGACGACGTGGAATGTGATTGCCAAGGCGAATGCACTAACGAAGAACATCACCACCACACGCCAAAGCAGGTCAAAAAGGAACAAACTTTAAACTCAATGACGCCTGTATGGCGCAAAACAAAGGCAGAACTATCAGACGGCGAGCAGGAAAAATTCTATAAAGAAGAATTTTACGACCCACAAGACCCGTTAAAGGTTATTGCAACTTCTGCTGAAGGTGCGGTTGACTATAAAGCGTTACTCTTTATCCCAAAGACAATACCTTACAATTATTACACAAAGACGTACGAAAAGGGGTTAAAGCTCTACACGGCAGGCGTAATGATTACCGATAAGTGTGCTGACCTTTTACCCGATTACTTTAACTTTGTTAAAGGCGTCGTTGATAGTGAAGTAACCTTGAATATCTCACGCGAAACGGTACAGCACAACCGTCAGCTTAAAGCAATCGCTGCAAGCCTTGAAAAGAAGATTAAAAAAGAGCTTGCTTCTATGCTTGAAAACGACCGCGAAACGTACACGGAATTTTTCGATAACTTCGGCTTGTCGCTTAAGTACGGCATTTATACAAGCTGGGGCGCAAACAAGGACGTATTACTTGACCTTATCGTGTTTAAATCTGCAAAAACGGGCAAGTACGTAAGCTTAAAGGAATACGCTGACGCCTTATCAGTTGGTCAAAAGGCAATTTATTATGCTTGCGGTAAGTCAGTTGAAGCAATCAAGGCTCAACCAAAGGTTGACTGTGCAATCGAAAAGGGCTTTGACGTATTATGTCTTACCGAAGAAGTCGATGAATTCTGCTTAAAGCTTTTGGCAAAATATAACGATTTAGAGTTTAAGTCTGTTGAAAGCGAAGATTTCACCGACGGTCAAGTTGCGCCTGAAATTGACAAGGCTGTCAGCGATAAAATTTTAGAAATCCTAAAAGGGAAGATTGTTGAAGTTAAGTTAAGCCAAAGCCTTAAAAATCACCCTGTAAGCTTAACCAGTAAGGGCGATTTGACAATCGAAATGGAAAAGGTTTTATCAAAGATACCAAGCGGACAGGGCGCGGTTGCCGAAAAGGTGCTTGAAATTAACGCAAACCATAAGGTTTATAATAAGCTTATCGAAACAGTAAGTACAAACGAACAGACCTTTGAAAGCCTTGTAAAGGTTTTATACGGCCAGGCAAGACTTATTTGCGGGCTTGAAATAGACGACGTCACAGAGCTTACGGACACTATTTTTGAGTTAATTGGCTAAAAAATAAAAAATAAACCCATCGACAATGCCGATGGGTTTTACTTATGCATTTGTTTGGTTACTGCATACGCAAGAAGTGGTTGTTAAAAGTGCAAGCAGTAAAAATAATTGGGTTGAAGATATATTGCCGGAGCTATAAAACAAGAATAAAAGCGCAAGTAAAACTAAATTTGTAGATGTCAAAATTGGTCTCCTTTTTGATTTTCGTTAAATTTCGACGTTAATATACATTATGCGGTGTCAAATTTATATATGAGCAAATTGACATTTGTGTTTTGGCGGTTTAAAATTTATTTAGTAAAATTTTTGGGAGTGAATTATGCAATTATTGTTGTTGGATAAGCGTACGCAATCGCTTGTTGAAGATTACGTTCCCACAAAAGAAATGCTTTCAGAGCTCGTTAATTTTTTTGGCATTTTTGCAGATATTACAAGGCTTCGGATTTTATCTGCGCTTGCTATAAGCGAGATGTGTGTAACAGATATTTCAAGCGTGTTAATGATTAATCAAACCACCGTAAGCCACCAGTTAAGACTGCTTAAAAATTTAGGTGCGGTAAAGATGCGCAGACAAGGCAAGGTGATTTTTTACGCACTTAAAAACGAGCTTATTAACGACGTTTTATTAAAGGGCGTTGAATTTTTAGGGTATTAATAAAAGGGCTACTGCCGCTTGGTAGTAGCCCCCTAAAATTACTTACAGCCGCAGCCTTGTGGACCGCCGAAAGGGGTTCTTGGTTTGTTACAGCTTGTAAGAAGCAAAGTAAGTAGTACGGGTAATAAACATGGGTTTGAAAGAATTTTGTTAATAATGCCGTTTATGCAATCGCCGTAGCACGAAATTAACAAAATTATCAATATGTAAAGATAGCAATTATTGTTGAAACAGTTTAACATAATTTCTCCTTCAAAAGTCTGGGCAAAAGCCATCAATACATAATACGGCACAAAAATAAATTTTGTGACAAATGCTTAAATTACTTGCAATTTGATATGATATGTATTAAAATATGAACACAGTTTCACCCTTTTTAGGGGAAACATAAAATATCTTTTTTATTTTTACGACAGATATTCCTTATAAGGAAATCTGATTGGAGGTTGTTATGAATAGTAAACGTGGGGCAAAAAATGCCCCAAAGAACGAGCGCTTTTTTACTGCAAAAAACATTGCGTATTTTGCAATGTTGTTAGCGCTCGTTATTGTATTACAGCTTTGGGGCGGAAGCATTAAAATCGGCGTTACCCAGTTAAGCTTCGTTTTAGTGCCAATCGTTCTTTGCGGTATGATTTTAGGCCCTGTTGCAGGTTGTTTATTGGGCGTTATTTTTGGCGTAATAGTTTATTTGCAGGGCTTGTTTGGTGTTGACCCGTTCACAGGAATATTAATCAGCGACCACCCTGTTATTACTGCGCTTACCTGCTTGGTGAAAGGCGGCGCAGCAGGCTTGGTTTCAGGCGTTTTATACAATTTATTCAAAAATAAAGACGGGCTTGCGGCTTCATTTATCGCGGCAGCTGCGGCACCGGTTGTAAATACAGGCTTATTTATCGTTGGTGCTTTATGTATGAGCGATACTTTATCTGCAAACTTTGTTGACGGCACAACCGTTATTTACTTTTTAGTTATCGTTTGTGCGGGCGTTAACTTCCTTGTGGAGCTTGCTATCAACTTAATTTTTGCACCTGCTATTTTTAAGCTTACACAAATTATTGAAAAATATATCAAAAGGTAATTGTTATGATTTTTTGTATAGATATCGGCAACACCAATATCAAGTATGGTGTTTATTCGGGCGACAAGCTTGTTGCAAGCTTCCGCGTTGCATCGGTTAAAGCGTCAACGTCGGATGAATACGGCACGGTTGTGCGTGATTTATTGGCTAATGAAAAAATTGCAAAATCACAGATTAAAGGCGTAATTTTATCATCGGTTATCCCACAGCTTAATTATACGATTTCACATATGTGCGAATATTATCTTGGTCATACGCCATTAATTGTTGGTCCCGGTATTAAAACGGGCATTAACATTAAGGTTGACAGCCCGCGTGAAGTCGGTGCTGACAGGATAGTTAATAGCGTTTCAGCGCTTCGAAAATACGGTAAAGGCAGAAACGTTATTTGTATCGACTTTGGTACGGCAACCACCTTTAACGTTATCAGCGATAAGGGTGAGCTTATCGGTGGCGTAATTTCACCGGGGATTAAAGGCTCGCTTGACTCACTTGTTAACGGTACGGCAAAATTGCCTAATATCGAGCTTGAAATGCCCAAATCGATTATTTGTAAGAACACGGTTACAAACATGCAAGCAGGGCTTTTATACGGCTTTGCAGGTCTTGTAACCCATATCGTTGAAAAAATGAAGCAAGAGCTTGGTACTGACAACGTTGTGGTTGTTGCAACGGGCGGTTTAAGCGAAACTATCGCGCGCGAAACGCCTTGCATTGATATCATTGACAGAAACCTTACCCTTGACGGGTTAAAAATCCTTTACGATATAAACAGGGTAGATAATGACTAAAAAAGTTTCGGTTGGCAATATTTTTATCGGCGGTGGTGAATCTGTTAAGATTCAGACTATGTCTGACGTTAAGACAACTTGCGTTGATAAGATTGTTGAACAAATTGAAGAAGTTTCATTCCTTGGCTGTGACCTTTTCAGGGTTGCAGTCAAGAATTTTGATGATGCAAAAGCCATTAAGCAAATTAAAAACCGAACAAAAATGCCTATCGTTGCCGATATTCATTTCGACTATAAATTGGGTATTGAAGCAATTAACAACGGCGTTGATAAAATCCGTATTAATCCGGGCAATATCGGCGCGGATGCCAATCTTGAAGCTTTAGCAAAGGTGATAAAAGACAATAACGTTGCAGTAAGGGTTGGTTCTAATACGGGTAGTATTGAGAAAGAATATCTTGAAAAATACGGCAAAAGCGCTGCGGCTTTAGCTGAAAGTGCTTTAAAAAAGGTTAGCTTGCTTGAAAGACACGGCGTTGATAATATCGTTATATCAGCAAAGGCTTCATCCGCAAGCTTAACGGCACAAACTTATCGCTATTTATCGCAAAAGACCGATTATCCTTTACACCTTGGTGTAACCGAAGCAGGTACGCTTGAAAACGGCGTTGTTAAAAGCAGCGTTGCAATGGGCGCGCTTTTATTAGACGGCATAGGTGATACGATAAGGGTTTCATTAACTGCACCAATCGCCGAGGAAGTTATAACCGCAAAGCGCATTTTACGTGCGGTCGGGCTTGATAAGAATTATGCTGAAGTTATTTCTTGCCCAACGTGTGGCAGAACGGCTTGGGATTTACAAAGCCTTGTAAAGGAAGTTGAAGCCTTTACTGCAAAATACGATAAGCCCTTTAAGATTGCCGTAATGGGCTGCGTTGTAAACGGCCCCGGCGAAGCAAAGGATTGTGATATCGGTATTGCCGGCGGTGACGGCAAGTGCGTTATCTTTAAAAAAGGCGAAGTTTATAAAACGCTTGCGTTTGGTGAGCATAAACAAGAATTTTTAAGTGAAATAGAAAAATTGTACAATGAAAAACATAATTAACAAAATCAATCAATTAGACGGCGTGGTAGGCAAAATAATCGTTAAAAGCGGCTCAATTTCGCTTGCCCAAAAATCGCTTAATCTGCATTTAATCGCAGATTTTACGGTAAGCGTTAAATTGGTTGAGCAAATCGAAAAGTTAATATTAAGTGAGCTTCCTTCCACCTTTAAGTTGGTTAACTGCTCGGTTGAAAAGGTCGTGACAGATAAGGATTTCGTACTAAAAAGCGTAAGCGATTTTCTGTTTGATTCCCATAAGGCTATCTGTGGGTTTGTTGATACTGCTAAATCCGAATTTGTTAAAAACGGATATGACGCAGCAGTTAAAATTTACGTTGACAGCACCTGCTGTGCGTACGTAAAGGAAAAGCAGATTTTGCAGGAAATCAAAGAGCATTTGGAAAGTAATTTTGTTGAAAATTTTAAGGTTACTGTTTGCGATAACGGCTCTTGCGCGGCCGACACCGATTTACTTGAAGCACCCGTTCCTGCGCCTACGGTATTCAAAAGACAGCCAAGGACGCTAAAGGTTGACGACGTTACACGCCTTTTTGATAACGACGATAACAGGGTTTGTACCTATATTTCGGACTCAAAGGAAATTTTAGGCGAAGCCTATTTTGCCGGCACTATCACAAGGATTGAGGAACGTAAAACAAAAACCGATAAATCATTTTACATAATTGAAATTAACGATAGAACTGCAAGTATATCGGGTATGGTATTTCCGTCAAAGGATAAGCTGCCAAAAATGTTAAGGCTTGAAGTCGGTACGGAGATTATCGTGTGCGGTGAGTTTGCAATGCGCGGCGAATACCGCAATTTCACGATTAAGAGCATAAATTTATGCACCTTCCCGACCAATTTTGTGCCGCGGGAACGCCAGTCAAGGCCGTGTCCTGAAAATTACACGGTCGTATTCCCCAAACCAATGGTTGTGGAAACACAAGACAACTTTTTAGAGCAAAAAACCGTCCCTGAATGCTTTATCGGGCGTGAATTTGTTGTTTTTGACCTTGAAACGACCGGTATTGAACACGACGATAAAATCACCGAAATCGGCGCAGTAAGACTTATTGACGGCGTTGTTACAGAGTATTTTTCAACCCTTATCAATCCGCAAAAGAATATCCCGCAGGAAGTTCAGGATTTAACAGGTATTACAAACGAAATGGTTAAGGACGCACCTACCTTTGAGCAGGTTTGTGGGGACTTCTTTAAGTTCTGTAAGGGAACGACTTTAGTTGCACATAACATTGAATTTGACTCAAGGTTTATCAAAAATCAAGGTGCGGCTATTGACTATTATTTTGACAATCCGCTTATGGATACCCTATTTTTGGCGCGTGAAACCTTGAAGGGTATGAGTAATTATAAGTTAAACACCCTTTGCGATAAATTTGGTATCAAATTCAATCATCACAGGGCGTATGCAGATGCTTATGCGACAAGCCAGTTATTTGTTGAAATTATCCGTAAGCGTGGTGATTTACCGTTTTAACGTTTAATTTTAGTTAAAATTTCGTATAAATTTAGTATAAATTAATAATTGTTGCAAAAAACGCTTGCAAACAAAAAAATCTTATGCTATTATTAATATACTTAATAATAACGTTGTTATGAGAGTGGCTTGCCGCTCTCAAATTTTTTTGTAAGGGGAATTATGAAGGTTAAAACCAAACAAGAAATTATAGATTTTCTTCAACCGATTGCAGAAAGAGAAGGTGTTGAGCTTGTTGACGTTGAAGTTAAAGTAAGTAAAAACACTTCGCTTACGGTTTTCGTTGATACGGAAGACGGGATTGACCTTATTACCCTTGAAAGATTCCACAACGCTATTAACGACCCGCTTGACGTGTTAGACCCAACCTTTGGTGCGGCTTACACGCTTAACGTTTCAAGCCCCGGGCTTGACAGACCTTTTAAAACTGCGCGTGATTTTGAGCGTAATTTGGGCTTGGACGTTGAAATAAAGCTTTTTGCACCTATTAAGGGTGAAAAGTTCTTTGAAGGCACGCTTGTTGGCTACGACGGCAATACGATTACCGTTGTTATCGGCGGTAAGGAAGAAAAGTTTGAACTTAACCGTATTGCAAAGGTTAGCCGCGCAATCACTTTTGATTAATAAAACATTTAATTTTGAAATTTGAATTTGTCGCGTTGCGACAGGAGGATATATATAATGGATAAAGATTTTTTCCTTGCCATAGAAGATTTGGAAAGAGAAAAAGGAATTAGCTCGGAAGTTTTATTACAAGCACTTGAAGCAGCACTTTTATCTGCTTACAAGAAAAACACGGGTAATAGCGCTGACAACATTAGGATAAAACTCAACCCTGAAAAAGGCGTTGCTAAATTTTATGCTACAAAAAAGATTGTTGAAGTAGTTGAAGACCCTGAAAAGGAAATCACTCTTGTTGAAGCAAAGCAACATAAACGCACATACAAAATGGGCGATACTTTTGAAGTGGAATTCGTTCCTAAAAAATTCGGCCGTATTGCTGCGCAAACTGCAAAACAGGTTGTTCTTCAAAAATTAAGAGAGTTAGAGCGCGACAACACAATCGCTGAATACGAAGACAAGGAAGAAGAAATTCAAAATTGTATTATCCGCAGAATCGAAAACAGAAACGTTTACGTTGAAATCGGTGGCGGTCAAATTGAGGGCGTAATGCTTCCGCAAGACCAAGTTCCAACCGAAACCTATAACGTTAACGACAAGCTTATCGTTTACGTTAAAAAGGTAAGAAACAACGGCAAAAATGCGCAAATTCTCGTTTCACGTACAGCACCTGGTCTTGTACGCAGGCTCTTTGAAAACGAAGTGCCTGAAATCAAGCAAGGCTACGTTGAAATCAAGTCAATCGCGCGTGAGCCTGGTCAAAGAACCAAGATTGCTATCTACAGCCAGGATAAGAACATTGACGCTGTCGGTGCTTGCGTTGGTATGCGCGGTATCAGGGTTAACGCTGTCGTTCAAGAGCTTCACGGCGAAAAGATTGATATCATTTTATGGTCAGAAGACCCATTGGAATACATTTCTAAAGCATTATCACCGGCTAAAGTATTAAAGGTAACCGCTTTAGAAGGCGAAAAGATTGCCAAAGTTATCGTTCCTGACGATAAGCTTTCACTTGCAATCGGTCGTGACGGTCAAAATGCACGCCTTGCTGCAAGGCTTACCGGCTGGAAGATTGACGTTAAGAGTCTTTCTAAAGCTGAAAAGGAAGAAGCTGAAATCTTTGAAAATTTTTCCGAACAAGAAATTATTGACTAATTTACGGTAAACAAAATGAAGCATATACCACAAAGGACCTGCGTTTGTTGCAGAAGCAAGTTTGATAAGGAACAGCTTTTAAGGGTTGTTAAATTTAATAATGAGTTCAGTCTTGATAAAAGTGGCAACAAAGACGGACGCGGTGCTTATATCTGCGGCGCAAGCGCTTGTCTTATCAAGCTTAAAAAGCAACGCGCGCTTGACAGGGTTTTTAAAGAAAAACTCCCCGAATCGGTATATGATGAGATAATAAATCACTTTAATAACGTTCAAGGCGGTTAAAACTTTGCGTGACAAGATAATATCTTATATAGGCTTTGCCATAAAGGCAGGCAAAATAAAAATGGGCGTTAACGCAATACTTTCACACCGTGGCGACATACATTTATTGATTATGTGTGATACTGCCGCAAAAAACACGGTAAAGGAAGCTGTTAAGATAGCCCAAAAATGTGGCACTGACATTATTGTTTGCAAGGGTGACACGCTTGAAAACATTTTAAACAAAGAAAACTGTAAGCTTGCTGCTATTTTAGATAGCTCGCTTGCGAATGCGATAAAAGATAATTTAAACGATAAATTCGTGCAATTTGGAGGCAAATAATTGAGCATGGAAGTTAAAAAAGAATCCAACAACAGTCATATCAAAAACGTTGCATCAGCACTTAACGGCTCACTTCAAGAGCTTATGAAAAAGGTTAAGCTTGCCGGTCAAGAAGTAAAGGATATTACTAAACAACTTAGTGAAAGGGAAACGGCGCTTAAAAAGGCTAAAGCTGAAAAGGAAGCTGCTTCTGTTCGCGAAGAAAAGTTGAAAGCTCAAGAAGAAATCATTAAGGCTGAACAAGAAGCCAAGCTTGCGGCTAAAAAGGCTGAAGAAGAAGCTAAAAAGGCTGAAGAAGCAAGAATTCAGGCCGAGATTTCTGAAAAGCAACGAAAGGAAGATGCTGAACGTCTTGCAAAAGAACAGGCTGAAATTGCACGTCGCGAAAGAATTGAACAGTTAAAGCGCGAATCTGATGCGCGTGAGGCTGCTGAAAGGGCTAAAATTGCCGCTAATAAGCAACCGCGCGTACGTGAATTTACGCCGCAACAAAACAGGAGGGAATTCGTTCCTAACCAAAATAACGACAGGCAAAGACCACCAAGGGCTCAACCTCAAGGTGAATTTGGTCAAACCCAGCAACGCGGTCAAAGGCCTGCTGCTATCCCGCAGGGTCAAGCGCAAAGACCACAAATGGGCTCACAAAGACCGCAAATGGGTGGTGTAAAGAGACCGCAAGAAGTTGCCTTCGTTCCAAAGGAAAATAAACAAAATTACAATAAGAAAAAATCTGACGGAAAAAGCTACGACGACAAGCGTGCGGTTAACAAAAAATCTGCAATGCGCGGTGTCGTAAACGTTAACGACTTTGACGATGAAAGAAGCGGCTACAGAAAGGTTCGCTCTAAAAAGAACAAATCTGACGTTGTTGAAAGCCGTATTAAGGTTGACAAAGCAGTTATCACTAAAGAAATAATTCCTTTAAAGGAATTAAGCGAAAAATTAGGTGTTTCTGCGGTTGAAATCACAAAGATTCTTTTCAAAGAAGGCATTATCAAAACGATTAACGACTCAATCGACTTTGATACCGCAGGCTTTGTTGCAGCAGGTCTTGGTATTGAGCTTGAGCTTAAGCTTAAGAAGACTGCTGAAGACGTTTTAAAGGAAAACTTTGAAAACGAAACAGAAAACCTTGAAGGCTATATTCCACGTCCGCCGGTTGTTACCGTTATGGGTCACGTTGACCACGGTAAAACTTCACTTCTTGACTATATCAGGTCTGCACACGTTACCGCTGGTGAAGCCGGTGGTATTACCCAGCACATTGGTGCTTACCAGGTTGTTACAGACGGCAACACGATAACCTTCCTTGATACACCTGGTCACGCTGCGTTTACATCAATGCGTGCAAGGGGCGCACAGGTTACGGATATTGCTGTTATCGTTATCGCTGCTGACGACGGTATCATGCCACAAACGGTTGAAGCTATCAACCACGCAAAGGCTGCAGGTGTTTCAATCATCGTTGCGGCAAACAAAATTGATAAACAACACGCAAATATTGACAGAGTACGTCAACAGCTTTCTGAAAGAGATATTCTCGTTGAAGAATGGGGCGGCGATATAATCATGGTTCCTGTTTCAGCTAAAACAGGTCAGGGCGTAGATAAACTTTTAGAAACAATCCTACTTGTTGCTGAAATGAAGGAATTAAAGGCTAACCCAACTAACCGTGCTAAAGGTGCTGTTATTGAAGCAAAGCTTGACAAAGGTAGGGGGCCAATGGCAACCATCTTAATCCAGAACGGTACGCTCCGTACGGGCGACTATATCGTTGCAGGCACTGCAACGGGTAAGGTTAAAGCTATGTTTGACGATAAGGGTCGTATGGTTAAGGAAGCAGGTCCTTCAATGCCAGTTTCTGTACTTGGCTTGGAAGTTGTGCCTAACGCCGGTGATATTATCCTGTCCGTTGCAGAAGATAAGCTTATGAAGCTTGTTGCTGAAGAACGTAAGAACAAAGAACGTGAAGAAATGATAAGACGTTCTGAAAAGGTTACACTTGACGAATTGTTCTCCAAGATTTCTGACGGTCAGTTAAAGACGCTCAATATCATCATTAAGGCTGACGTTCAAGGCTCTGTTGAAGCTGTTAAGCAGTCACTTGTTGAGCTTTCTAACGACGAAGTTAAGATTAATGCAATCCACGCGGGCGTTGGCTCTATTAACGAAACCGATATTATGCTTGCGGATTCTTCAAACTCAATCGTTATCGGCTTTAACGTAAGACCTGACACAAAGGCTAAAGCCCTTGCTGAAAGACAAAAAATCGACGTTAAGCTTTACCGAGTAATTTACGACGCTATTGACGAAATTAAAGCCGCTATGAAGGGCTTACAAGCACCTAAATACACCGAAACCTATATGGGTAAGGCTGAAGTCAGGGATACGTTTAAGATTACGGGCGTTGGTATGGTTGCAGGCTGTTACGTTGTTGACGGCAAGATTTTACGTAGCGCTAAATTACGTATTTACCGTGACGACGTTATGATTTGTGAAGGCAACGTTTTACAGCTTAAGCGCTTTAAGGACGACGTTAAGGAAGTTGCACAAGGCTACGAATGCGGTATTTCTATCGAAAACTTTAACGATATTAAGGTTGGCGACTTTATTGAATGCTACCTTGTAGAACAGAAAAAGGACTAATAAATGAAAGATAAACGCGAAAAAAGACTTGAAAAAGAATTTGCAAGACAAATTTATGAGCTTTTATCTACACGTATTAAAAACCCTAATATCACCGAAATGTTCTCAATTTCGGGCGTAAGGGTTACAAGCGATTTAGAAGAAGCTTACGTTTACGTTAGCGTATTTTCTACAAATAAGGATTTGGCTGATAGGACCTTTAAGGCTATCGTTGAATCTGCACCACAGGTAAGAAAATTGCTTTCCCAGCAAATGCGTATAAGAACCGTGCCGAGAATCAATTTCTTGCTTGACGGCTCTATGGAGTACGGTGCTAAAATCGACCAGATAATTAGTGGTTTTACTTACGGTGATAATAATGACGGTGAATGATTTTGCTGGTCAATTAAAACGCCTTGACAGCGCATTGATATTTTGTCACGCCAGACCGGATGGTGACACTTTATCGTGCGCTTTCGGTTTATATTTTGCCTTTAAAAGACTTGGTAAGCGTGTTGATATCGTTTGTGCGGATCCGTTCCCCAAGGTTTTTGAGCCGTGCTTTCCGTTTTGCCCGTCTAATAAGGTCGATTTAAGCTATGATAATTTTATTGCGGTTGACTGCCCGACATTGGAGCTTTTAGGCAGTTTATCAACCCAATTTACTAAAAAAAGGTCAACCTTTTTGATTGACCATCACTTATCAAACAGGCGCTACGCTAAAAACTGCTTGGTTGACGTAAGACCTGCTTGCGCGCTAATTGTTTATGACGTTATTAAGGCAATGGGGGTTAAGATTGACGCTGAAATTGCCCAAGCGCTTCTTTACGGTATTTGCACGGATACGGGTAATTTTGCGCATGACGACTGTGATAGCAATACTTTTTCGACCGTTTCTGAAATTTTATCGCACGGAGCTTCGATTTCGCTTGCGTATGACAGAATGTTCCGCTCGCAAACAAAGGAAAGGGCTAAACTTTATGCTGAAACAATCTCTAAAATGCGTTTTTACCTTGATAACAAGGTTGCAATTATCGCAGTAAGGCAAAGTGATTTAGAAAAATTCGGCTTAACGCCTGACGTTACAGACGGGTTTGTTGATTACACAATGACCGTTTTGGGCGTTGAAGTCGGTATTAGTATGTTAGAATTTAGGAAGGAAGTTTTCAGAATAAGCTTCAGAAGTAAAAACGTTGATTGTAACCAGATTGCCCAAACCTTTGGCGGTGGTGGGCATAAAAAGGCGAGTGGTGCTGTTATTGCCGGTATCTATGAAGACGTTATTGATAAACTAATTTATACTTGTGGTAACTATTTATAATGGTCGGTTTTATTTGCATAAATAAAAAGGTGGGCGATACTTCAACGTATTGCGTAAATATGATTAAAAAGCATTTAAAGGTTAAGTGTGGGCATATGGGCACGCTTGACCCGCTTGCCGGTGGGGTCTTACCTATTGCTATAGGGCAGGCGACAAGGCTTTTTGATATTCTTTTAGACAAACAAAAAAAGTATATCGCAACCTTTGATTTTGCATACGAAACACCTTCATATGATTTAGAAACCAAGCCGAATAATTATTCACAAAATATACCAACAGAAGAAGAGATTAAAAGCATACTTAGTTCACTTATCGGTGAAGTTGACCAAGTACCCCCGAACTTTTCTGCAAAGCTGATTGACGGCAAGCGTAGCTATAAATTGGCACGCCGTGGGGTTGATTTTACCCTGCCGCCAAAAAGGATAACAATATACGATATTACACTTCTAGAAAGGGTATCGGATACGGCGTTTAAGTTTTTGATTACTTGTAGCGGCGGTACGTATATCCGTTCGATTGTAAGGGACATGGCAAAAGCATTAAATTGCTATGGGACAATGATTGCTTTAGATAGAATTTCTTCAGGGGAATTTAATATCGAAAATTCAGTAACTATTGAAGAATTACTCGCTTCAAGCGATTATACAAAATTTGTTATCAGGCCGCAGGATGCGTTAACTTTTGAAGAAATTAATCTTGATAAAATCTTATCTAAACGGCTTATAGACGGGGTTTTATGTCTTGTTGACCGTGAAGACGGTACATATAAGGTGTTTAGTCAAAATGAATTCTGGGGCGTAGGCGTTGTTAAAGATAAAAGCTTAAAAATGAAGGTTTACGTAAGGGACTTATGATACTGCTTGACGTTTATAAAAAACATGATAAGCCCACGATTATTTGTTTGGGTCGCTTTGATGGGCTGCATATTGGTCACCAAGCCTTAATCAAAGACGCTAAAAAGATTAAAAATAATTGTGGCATAGATTGTGACGTATGTGTATTTTCTTTCTTTAAAAGTGAGCCTATAAGCCGATTAAACACTATTTTTACGCAAAAAGAAACGATTTTAGAGATTGAAAACACTAAAGCTGATGCAATAATTTACGCGTATGAAACGCCTGAATTTTTTAGTACTGCTGCAAATGACTTTTTAACCTTACTTAATGATAACTTTAATCCAATAGCTATCGTTTGCGGGGAAGATTATACCTTCGGTAAAGGTAAGTCGGGCACAGTTGAAACCCTTAAAGATTTTTGTAAAATTAACAATATAAAGCTTAACGTTACACCAATGGTATTAATTGACGGACTTAAAGTTTCAAGCACGACTATTAAAGAACTGATTATAAGTGGTAACGTGGAAAAAGCCAATCAATTATTAGGTAAAAAATATTATATTTCAGGTATAATTATGCATGGTAGGGGCGACGGCAGTAAATTAGGATTTGCAACTGCTAATATACAAACACCTAATAAATTGCCGCTTAAAAACGGCGTTTATCTGACAAAAACTTTACTTGACGGCAAGCTCTATAATTCAATAACAAATTTTGGTGATGCACCAACCTTTTATGATAACGAAACAAAAATAGAAACACATATTTTGTCAAGCTTTGATAATCTTTACGGTAAGGAAATTATCATTTATTTTGATAAATTTTTACGTGATACCAAAAAGTTTGACACAATTAGTGAACTAAAAGCTCAACTTAATAAGGACTTATCTAATTATGATTAAATTTGGACCAAGCGGCGCAGGCGAAAGCTTTTATGCGCAAGGATTTACTAAAACTGAACAAGCTGCCGATTGGCTAAAAGATAAAAACATTGACTTGTTTGAGTATTCTTTTGGTCGCGGTGTGAATATAAAGGATGAAAAAGCACAAATTTTAAAAGACGCGTTTACAAAAGCTAATATTGAAATCAGCGTGCACGCGCCATATTACATTAACTTTGCAAATCCCGATGATGAAAAGGCGATTAACTCTGTAAACTATGTTTTAGAGTCTGCTTTTATGGCAAGAAAAATGGGTGCAAACCGCATTATTTTCCACCCGGCTTCACAAGGTAAAGAAGATCGCACTATAGCCGTTGATAGGACTTTTTTGCGCCTTCAAAACCTTGCTGAAATTATTAAGGCTGAAGGGCTTGATGATATGATTTTCTGTCCTGAAACTATGGGTAAATTAGTACAAATCGGGACTATCGAAGAAGTAACCCGCTTTTGTCAAATTGCACCATTTTACGTGCCGACTGTTGATTTTGGACATATCAACGCGCGCGAGCAGGGCAGTTTAAAGTCGATTGAAGATTTTAAAACGCGCATTCAATATATGATTGATAAATTAGGTTTTGATAGGGTTAAAAACTTCCACGTTCATTTCTCAAAAATTCAATATTCTGCGAAAGGCGAAGTCAGACATCTTAACTTTGACGATACAATTTACGGCCCCGGATACGAGCCTTTTATTGATGCTTGTATTGCACTTAACGTTGAGCCGCATATCATTTGTGAATCTGCCGGCAATCAAACGGAAGACAGTATGGCAATGAAAGCCTATTATTTATCAAAAGTCAGCCTATAAGTCGATTATCGCAATATTTTAACATAAAAATAAAGCCCTTTGAGCTAATCAAAGGGCTTTTTCGTTGCTAAATTATTAGGTTTTAAATTAATACATACCGCCCATATTTGGGTTAGCCATTGGTGGCTCCGGTTGAGGGATATCTGTTATTAAGCTTTCGGTTGTTAACAAGGTTGAAGCGATTGACGCTGAATTTTGAAGCGCTGACCTTGAAACCTTTGTTGGGTCGATAATACCTGAAGATACCATATCGGTATATTCGTTTGTAAGGAAGTTAAAACCAAAGTTTTCTCTCTTTGAAGTAACAACGCGGTTTAAAATAACCGAGCCGTCAAGACCTGCGTTTGTTGCAATTTGTCGAAGCGGTGCTTCAACTGCTTTGATAACGATTTCTGCACCAGTCTTTTCGTCGCCCTTAAGGTTTAAAGCTAAACGCTTGATGGCAGGTACGGTATTTAATAATGCAACGCCGCCACCGGGGACGATACCTTCTTCAACGGCTGCGCGTGTTGCAGCAAGCGCGTCTTCAATACGGAGCTTCTTTTCCTTCATTTCTACTTCAGTTGCAGCGCCAACGTTGATTACTGCAACGCCGCCAGAAAGCTTGGCAAGGCGTTCTTGCAATTTTTCTCTGTCGTAGTCAGATGTCGTTTCAGCAATTTGCGCTTTGATTGCGGTAATCCTTGCTTTGATTGCTTCAACGTTACCTGCACCGTCGATGATGGTTGTGTTATCCTTGTCAACCTTAACTTGGTACGCGCGGCCTAACATATCCATTGTGAAGTCTTTAAATTCAATGCCTAAATCTGAAGATAAAACCTGACCGCCTGTTAAAATCGCGATATCTTCAAGCATGGCTTTTCTTCTGTCGCCGAAGCCCGGTGCTTTAACTGCAACGCAGTTTAATACGCCTTTAAGCTTGTTAACGACAAGTGCGGCAAGTGCGTCGCCTTCAACGTCGTCAGCAATGATTAATAAGCGGTGGCCTTGTTGAGCGATTGGTTCAACAACAGGTAAAATTTCCTGGATTGAAGAAATTTTTCTGTCTGTGATTAAAATAACAGGGGAGTCGAGCACTGCTTCCATTTTATCGGTGTTTGTTACCATATATGCAGAAGCATATCCGCGGTCAAATTGCATACCTTCGACGGTTGTGAGCTCGGTCTTCATTGTCTTGCTTTCCTGTACGGTGATAACGCCGTCTTTACCGACCTTTTCCATAGCGTCGGAAATAAGTGCGCCAACGTCTTCGTCGCCGGCGGAGATTGAAGCAACTTGTGCGATTGCTTTTTTGCCGTCGATTGCCTTTGATGATTCTTTTAAAGAATCAACTGCAACTTCAACAGCCTTCATGATGCCTTTTTTAAGGATAATCGGGTTAGCACCTGCGGCTAAATTTTTCAAGCCTTCGGTAATCATTGCTTGTGCTAAAACCACAGCAGTTGTCGTGCCGTCACCTGCAACGTCGTTAGTTTTTGTTGAAACTTCTTTAACAAGCTGTGCGCCCATGTTTTCAAATGGGTCTTCAAGCTCAATTTCTTTTGCGATTGTAACGCCGTCATTAGTAATAAGCGGTGCACCGTATTTTTTGTCAAGAACAACGTTTCTGCCCTTTGGACCTAACGTAATTTTAACTGTATCGGCTAATGTGTTTACGCCGTTTTCAAGTGCTTTTCTAGCTTCCATGCCAGTTTTAATTTGTTTTGCCATAAAAACTCTCCTTATTATTCAACTATTGCTAAAATATCGCTTTGGCGAATGATTGTGAATTCCTGTCCGTCAACCTTAAAGTCGCTGCCTGAATATTTTGCGTAAAGCACAACGTCACCAGGTTTAACCTGCATTGTGATTTCCTTGCCGTCAATGATACCGCCGGGACCGACAGCAACAACGGTTGCCGTTTGCTGCTTTTCTTGTGCGGACGTTGGTAGGATAAACCCACTCTTTGTTTTTTCTTCTGTATTGGTTTGTTTAACTACAACCTTGTCAAATAAAGGTCTAATGGTCATAAATTAAAGCTCCTTTATCAAATTTTAACTTTTTAGCACTCTATCAAGTAGATTGCTAATTTAATTATAATCATTAATATTAAATTGTCAAGATATTTAGTTGCGATAAATAAAATAAAGCCATAAATTTTGTCGAATATCGTTTAATAAGTTTAATTTTATCTGCAGTAGGCTAAAAACAGGGCTAAATACGTCAAATTGGCGGTTGCTTGGCTAAATTTAACAAATATTTCTTGCAAAAGTTTATTTTATGTGATAAAATCAATAAAAATGAATAGAAGGTGTTTTCTATGAATAAATGGGATAAGCGTTTTATGGAGATGGCAAAGGTTGTCGGTGGCTGGTCAAGCTGTTATCAACCAAACCGCCAGATTGGTGCGGTAATCGTCCGCGATAAAAGAATACTTACAACGGGGTACAACGGCGCTCCGTCAGGTATAAAAAGCTGTAAAGAACGTCAAGCCTGTCTTCGCCGTGATTTGGGCGTTGAAAGCGGCACAAGGCATGAAATCTGCTTTGCCGTTCACGCAGAGCAAAACGCAATTTGCCAGGCTTCAAAGTTAGGCATTTCATTAGAAGGTGCAACACTTTATTGCACCCATCAGCCATGCGCAATCTGCACAAAGCTTATAATTAATTCGGGTATAAAAAAGGTTATCTACCAGGAAGGCTATCCCGATGAATTTTCAATCCAGCTTTTAAACGAAGCAAAGGTTGAACTTATCAAATACGAAGAAGGAGATTTATAATGAATCCAGTTGCAACAATCACTATGGAAAGCGGTGACGTAATTAAAATTGAACTTTACCCTGAAATTGCACCAAATACGGTTAATAACTTTATCGCGCTTGCAAACAGCGGTTACTATAACGGAATAATTTTCCACCGTGTTATCAGCGGTTTTATGATTCAGGGTGGTGACCCAAAGGGCTTGGGCGTAGGCGGTCCTGGCTACACAATCAAAGGCGAATTTGCTGCAAACGGTTTTAAAAAGAACAACTTAAAGCACAAACGCGGCGTAATTTCTATGGCAAGAACTATGATGCCTAACTCTGCAGGCTCACAATTCTTTATCATGCACAAAAACAGTCCGCACCTTGACGGTCAATACGCAGGCTTTGGCGAAGTTATCGAAGGTATAGAAGTCGTTGATAAAATTGCCGGCGTTGAAACGGATTATTCTGATCGTCCGGTAACCCCACAAAGAATGAAAACCGTTACGGTTGATACCTTTGGCGTAGATTATCCGTTACCTGAAAAGTATTAATATGAAGCCTAAATGGTTGTTTTTTGACCTTGGCTCAACGCTTGTTGACGAAACTATCGCTTACAGGTATCGCGTGCTTGAAGCCATAGAAGGCTCTGCTGTTAGCTATGAGCAGTTTGATAGTAAACGCATTGAGTATGCAAAAACGCTTTCCGCAGGGGATAAGGAAGCTGCTAAATTTTACAATCTTACCCTAAAGCCTTGGCGTAACGATAAAGAAAAGCTTTACGACGGCGTAAATGACATTTTATCCGAGCTTTCACGTCGTGGATACAGGCTTGCCGTTTTAGCTAATCAGGCTAAAGGTACTTGTGATAGGTTGCTAAACTGGGGAATATTACACTTTTTTGATATTGTTCTTGCTTCTTTTGACGAAGGTATGGAAAAGCCTGACCTTGAATTTTTCAAGCTCGCGCTTAAAAAGGCAGATTGCTTGCCTGGGGAAGCTTGCATGATAGGTGACAGGCTTGATAACGATATTTATCCCGCAAAATCGCTTGGTTTTAAGACGGTGTTTTTAAAGCAAGGTGTTGTTGGGCCTTATCACGAGCCGAATCCCCAAAAGGGCTTGCCCGATTATACGGCATTAAGCTTAAAAGAATTACTTGATATTTTTGAATAATAAAAGCGGACTTATAGTCCGTTTTTTTGTTTCCATAAAAGTTTGTTATACATATTATATAATAATGATAGCAGATTTTCATAACGACTATTTGGTCGATACTAATCGTTATAAGATAATTAATAATTACGTCAACAGCGATAACCTGATTGTTTCGGCAATATTTCGTGGGCGGCGTGATTTTTTGTTTGCTAAATATTTGTGCAAGATATTTAGTGAAGCCTTAAATGAGCGCGCAAAGCTTAAAAAGCCTAAAAATTTATTTTTAGCATTTGAAGATTTTGGTTACGAATGCGATATGGTGCTTTTGCGGCAGGGGCTATTGTCGCGTAACCCTTGTTACGTTGGTCTTACTTGGAACGGCGAAAACAATTTGGCGTTTGGATGCGGCGCGTCCGGTAGAATAAAGCCGCGCGGCACGGCTTTGATTAAGGAGCTTAATAAACGCAAAATTGCGGTTGATACTGCGCATTTATCAAAGCGGTCCTTTTATGACGTAATTGATTTGGCGCAATCGGTTGTTTGTTCGCACACCTGCTTTTATGATGTAAATCGGCACGAAAGGAATATTGACTTTCATCAAATTAAGCAAATTGTTGAGCGTGGCGGGCTTGTTGGTCTGACCTTATATACGCCTTTCTTAACTGAAAAAGGCTATTCAACCGTAGAAGACGTTTATAAGCACGTCGATTATTTTGCTAACCATTTTGGGGTGGATTATTTAGCAATTGGCACGGATTTTTACGGCTGTGACAATCTACCCAAGGGCTTTAAAGATTATTCCTTTGAATATTTGCTTACGGATTTTTTGCTTTCCAAGGGATATAATGCAAGTGACGTTAATAAAATTTTATATGGCAATTTGAAGGCTTTTCTTGTCGGTAACAAAAATAGACAAAGTCGCATATAAAAATTACTTGAAAATTTGTGTGTTTTAGTGTATAATAGTAAAAAAATCCGGTGGGTGTTTAATGGACTACTTACGTAATTATCAAAATTGGCTTAATAATCCTTTATTAAATGACGAAGGCAAAGCAGAGCTTAAAGAAATTGCAAACGATAATTCCCAAATTGAATACCGCTTTGGCGGTGAGTTAAGCTTTGGTACTGCAGGTATGCGCGGTATTATCGGTATGGGTATGAATATGATGAATATTTACACCGTATCGCGCGCAACAAAGGGACTAGCTGAATATATTTGCGATTTAGGTCAAGCCGCAAAAGAGCAAGGTGTTGTTATTTCTTACGACACAAGGCGTAAATCAACAGAGTTTGCTTTGATTTCAGCATCCGTTTTGTTGGATTTTGGTATCAAGGTTTACCTTTATGAAAAGCCGCGCCCCGTTCCAATGCTCAGCTTTGCAGTAAGAAAGCTTAACTGCGTTGCGGGTATTATGATTACGGCAAGCCATAACCCAAAGGAATATAACGGCTATAAGGTTTACGGCGGTGACGGCGCGCAAATGTCGCCTGAAGCAACCAAAAAGGTTGTTGCTTATATTAACCAGACCCAAGAATATTTAGGTCATTTCACAAGGATTTTTGCTGACGTTAACCAAGCAAAGGCTGCGGGTGCTATACTTTTAGGCAGGGATTTTGAGCAGGATTATTATGACAAAATCTATGCGCTTTCTTTATCGCCTGAAGCTGTTAAGCAAGAAGGTAAGGGTATTAAGCTTGTTTACACACCTGTGCACGGCACGGGATATGAGCCTGTTTGCACGGTTTTAAACGGACTTGGTATTCACGCAACGGTCGTTGAAGAGCAAACTATGCCCGATACGGAATTTTCAACAGTTCAAGTTCCTAACCCTGAAAATAAGGAAACGCTTTCACTTGGTATCAAGCTTGCAGATAAAATTAACGCCGACGTTGTTTTCGGTACTGACCCTGACTGTGATAGGTTAGGCGTTGCGCTACGCGCAAACGACGGGCAGTTTGTTGCTTTAACGGGTAACCAGGTTGGTTTGTTGCTGCTTGATTACATTTTATTAAGACTTAAAGAAGATAACAAGATCAGGAAAGACAGCTTTGTTGTTAAAAGCTTTGTTTCAGCTGGTCTTGCTAAACCGATCGCTGATAGCTACGGAGTTGAGCTGAAGGAAGTCCCCGTTGGTTTTAAATTTATCGGCGAAAAGATTAAAATTGCCGAACAAACGGGCGTTGGCGATTTCGTTTTCGGCTTTGAAGAAAGCTGCGGATATCTGCGCGGCACTCACGCGCGCGACAAGGACGCTGTAGTTGCAAGCATGCTTTTTGCCGAGCTTGTTTGTTACTATAACAGCAAAAAGGTCAGTGTGTTTGAAGTTTTAAACAATATTTATAATAGATTTGGCTTCTACCTTGATTACACCGAAAGCAAAGCGTTCAAGGGCTTAAATGCAATGGCGCTTATGAACGCCGCGGTTGAAAGGGTTTCAAAGCAGACTATAACGAGTCTTGGCGGTGTAAAAGTTGTTGCAACGCGCAACTATGAAACGGGAGAAAGAACCGATTGCAACGGAAACGCTGAAAAGATTGAATTCAGCGGTCTTAACTGCTTGTATTACGAGCTTGAAGGCGGTGGTTTCGTTTGCTTAAGACCAAGCGGCACAGAGCCAAAGCTCAAAATTTACTATTCAATTAAAGGCGAAAATAAGGAAGACGCTCAAATGCGTTATCGCGAGATGGCGTCTGATTTTGAGAAGATTTTAGAAATTTAATTTTTCTTAAGAAAATTCTAAAATTACTTGAAATTCGCTTGACTTAATATTTTGTTAATGGTATCATAAGTAGGCTTGAAACAAATTTGAGCAAAAACCCGACTGTCGTCGGGCATTGAAGATTGACAACTGCATAGTAAATATGACGAGATAACAAGATATGTTATCAAACAAAGTACAGAAAGGCAAAACAAAAACTATAAGGTTAATACAATCAAGTATAGATCCTACAAGTTTTTAGAATTTTT
>JAFQEA010000010.1 GCA_017399185.1 Clostridia bacterium | reverse complement strand
TGAAGAATTGTGGTAAACTTTTTGCTTTGCAAAAAGTCTTAATTAAAATTTAAATAAGGCTCCCTTGTGTAAAGGGAGCTGGATTTGACGAAGTCAAAGACTGAAGGATTGTAAATATTAACAAATTTATTAACAACGTTTTACTTTAAGTTATCAGTAAGGTTTAAAGGGGCTAATACTAGCTTAGGGCGAGACGTTGTTTCAAACGCGGTGCGTTTGAATAATAGCTTCGCAAAAATGCAAATCCGTGCAAGCAAGGCTTGCCCGCAAGCATTTTTACTCGCTATTGCATCCTGAGCCCAACCGCAAAGCGGTTGTGGCGTCAGGATCCCCTAAATAACTTGCAAACTTAATAAAGCCGGCTACACGTTTTTATCTATTTACAAATCAATAACCTTGTGATATAATACCTTTAATCAACAATCCTGTAATGTACATTGACCCAAGCGGGCATTTAGCTATTTCAACTTTAATTATTGGCGCTTTAATAACAACCGTACCAGGTGCTAGAGCTGTTGCGGCCACTGTGCATGCATTATATTTATAGTAAATTTGTTTAAATAATGATGGAAGCTAATTATGGATAATAAGATAATTGATGGAATGAAAAAAGAAGGAAAAGGGTTTTTGAAACTTGCTATATTTGCTATCATTTTATTAGCGCTTACATTTGTAGATATGTATGTTAATAAGAAAAGTTTTAAGGATGATGTTCTGGTATCTATGTTAATAGTTTATACATTATTTTTGTTATATGGTTTATACGAATGGTTATATGCTATTAAGTATAGAGTAGAGTTTGATGGTGAAAAAGTTTATTTAAAGACTTTATTTAAAAAAATCGAGCTTAATTTATGCGATGTTAAAAAATATACATGTAATAGATATAGAAAATCTGTGTTTTATCAATTTAATTTATTCATAAATGAAAAAAAAGTTTTGATTAATACAAGATATAAAGATGAGTTCGAGAAAGTATTAAAAGATAATAAAATCGAACAGATAATTAAATAGTTATAAATAGTATAAGACGCTCTTCGTTTTGTAATACGCAATTTTTGAGCGACTTATACTCTTATGCTTGTATTTACTTATACAAGCGGTACGTATGACACAGTAAAGACTTTCGTCTATGAAGACGGCAGGCATTTTACAAATGATAATTTAACAATAAAACAACAATGGATTGGTTTTGGGGTAGATACTGATTTGGGAAATGGTACAACTAGAACAAAAGGCTTTACAGTAGGTATTAACACAGGTTTTTAGTTATGGCAATAGTTTGGCTTTACAAGGTAATTATGACAGGATACACCGCACCAATGTCAGGTTTGCAACCAGTATAAAAAGGAGAGTATATGAAAAAAGAAAAAATCATAGGCAATATATTATTGGTGGCAACTTTAATTTCTCCGATGATTTCATTTTCATTAGCGAGTATAATTGGGGAAGCTGAAATATTTGGTGTCGCAGGAATAATAAGATATTCTTGGGTGATGCTGTTATTTATTCCAATTGGACTTTTATCAATTTTATTTGGATTTAAACTTAAAAATAACAAGCAAAAATACAAGAAGTATTTTATTATTTCATTTATTTGCTTATCATTGCTAGTGATTTTTGGTTCATATAGATTTATTTTTAATAGTGTTGTTACATACGATGTTAACGAGATATCAATTGTTGAAGAAAAAATTAATTTTGAAATACCTGATCAAGTTAAAGTGTCAAATACAAAGTTAAAGTTATACAATATAAGCTATGCAAAAATTATCGATAATGAAAGTAAAAGAGCTTTCGAAGAAAAAATTAGAAATAATCAATTGTGGCAAGATGTATTAAACACGGGCATTAAAGGTTTGCTGCCATTTGATGTACAATATGAAACTGCAGATTTTGATTATTTTTTGTTCTTCAACGTAACTAGTGATGAATACAATGCATTTCCACCAAGCGGCCAAAATGTATGTATATTTGTTGCATATGATTGTGACTTACAAAGATTGATTATTTTAAATGATTACAAAATTAATGTAAATTAATATCTTGGGAAATGCTCAAAGTGGTGTCTTTCAAAAGTTGCTAAAACTAACTACCTTGTTGGGGTTATCCCAATAAAGTGGTTTCAGTTTAATTTGATCTACGCGTGGTTGGTGGAAACGCCAACCACACTTTTCTTACCAAGTATTCGTTTACGCGCGGGCGCGCGTAACATTAATAGTAAAAAAAAGTAAAACAAAAAAGCCTACGCCACGCGGCGTAGGCTTTTATCTTTAAAGATTATTCTTCGTCTTTAAAAGTGTCGGTTAAATATGTGTTATAAACGTCTTTGTCAGCTTGTGTTTCAACACCGATAAGTGATGCCTTGAAAGCTTCAACGTTTGCTTTAACTGCAAAGTCATAGCTGTCTAACTTATCGTCTTCTGTTTGGTCTTCTGCAAGGCCCATTTTGATTGCGTAAACGTAGCTGCCAAATGGTTTAGCTTCGATTGATGCTAAAACGTATTCGCCAATGATTTCAGGTCTATACCAGGTTTCTGTTAAAGCGATATAGGTGATTTGTTCAACGGTAACTTCACCTGCAGCCAATTTTTCAAGGTTAACCCTGTAATAGAAGTTAGAGCTGTCTGTTAAATAAACGTAGCCGTTTTCATAGAACTTAACTGTTAAAGCAGCTAATTCTTCAATAACAGCCCTGTCGCTTACCAAATATTCGTGGCCGAAGCTTGCGCTGTCTTGTTCTAACGTGTAGTTATATTTAACAAAGCCGTAGGTTGCGTCGTGATAAATGATTGAATCAAAGCCGTGGTAATAAGAGTTTGCAGCAAAGATTGTTGCAGCGTCTTTAGTGCCGTGGTTTAATACGACTGCTTCGTTAAACTTGTTTTCCTTTACGCCGTAGTAGTTAACAACGGTGTTAACGGAAGTATCAACGAAGGTTTCGCTGTAGTAAAGTTCAGCGCCCGTATCTTTAATAAGAGAGAAGGTTACGCCTTGTGTGCCTTTGTTACCGCTTAAAACGATTTCGTCAGCGCCTGTTGCAAAGTTAAAGGTGCGTACGTTGTGGAATGATTCGTCTTTATCTAAAGTTTCGTTGTGTGCAACTTCTACGTAGTAGCAGTAATCCTTTGCAAGGTCGTCAGAGAAGATATAGCTTGTTACGCCTTGGCTTGTTGCAACCTTGTCACCCGTTGCCGCGTTGTAGCTAACAAGTACGTTTTCGCCGTCAACCGTGGTATAAACTACAAGGTAAACGTTGTCGCCCGACTTAACGTATCTGTATGGCGTTGTTAAGTTATCTAATTGAAGGATAACCTTTGTGTCCGTACCGTCAAGCTTGGTTCTAACGTATTGTAATTTGCTGTTTAAAGTTTCGCCGGCTTTGTTTTTGTCCGTGCTTGGTGAAGTATAATAAACGTAGTCGCCTAAAATATAGAAGCCCTTACCGCTTGTAACTTCGCTGTAGAATAATTTTGGAACAACAACCTGTGCTGCAGCGTTTGCTGTGCCAAGGTCAGCTGTTTTAACGCGAACAAGCGCGCCTTTAACAGGTGTACCGAACTTGTTGTCAGCTGTGTTTGCTTCAATACCGTTGATAAAGTAAACGTAATCGCCCTTTACAACTGCAAAACCGCCGTTTGAAGAAACTTCACCGCTGTAATCGGTAACTTGTGACTTCCAACCATTGTTGCCGCAAGCAAATAAGCAGAAGATTGCTACAACGGCCAAAATTAAGCTTAAAAACTTTTTCATCTATTACTCCTTTTTGTATAACCACTTTTTAGCATATTTTTTGAGTGGCAGTAATATAATTTAATCACACTAGGTATTAATTTAAGTTATTTAACTTAACTATAACTTTAAACCCGTTTTATTATTATATACTAAAAAAACAAAATAATCAATAAAAAACAGGGCGTTTTTTCTCTAAATAATAAAATAATAGCTAAATAAATAACAAATTTTTATAAAAGCCACGGCAAAATTTTGTTATTTTATAACAAGACGGAAAAATCCGACAAAAAAAGGTGCTTTAAAAATGTTGAACGCTAAACTATTAAGCTTAATCACAAAACTAACCGGCGCAATGTTAAGCGCAAAAGACGTTGGGGTAAAAAATAACGCGCCCTACGACCAAAAACCCGCCTATAAGCCCGTTAACGGCAACAATAGCGGCGGTTTTAAGCCGTCATTTGGCGGCGATTTTAAAGACGTGGGGCAAAGCTTTGTTTCACCCAAGCAAAGCGCGATAGATATGCTTAACCGCCACACCCAAATGTCAAAGCGGATTGATAAAAACAACGGGGATTGAGTAACAGGATAGATTAGGGGATTTCACCGCTCACTTAGGGCGAGACGTTGATAAAAACGTTGTTAGTATATACCAAGACGTTGTCATCCTGAGGCTTTGCCGTAGGCAAACGCCGTCAGGACCCCTTTGGGTTCCCTGATAACTTAAGGCAAGACGTTGTTTTAAACGCGTTGCGTTTAAATAATAACTTCACAAAAATACAAATCCGTGCAAGTAAAACTTGCCCGCAAGTATTTTTGCTCGTTATTGCATCCTGAGCCCAACCGCAAAGCGGTTGTGGCGTAAGGACCCCCTTGGGTTCCCTGATAACTTAAAGTAAAACGTTGTTAATAAATTTGTTAGTATTTACAATCCTTCAGTCTTTGACTTTGTCAAATCCAGCTCCCTTTACACAAGGGAGCCTTTTTTAATATTAATAAAAAGGTTTTGGCTACTGCCAAAACCCGACCATAATTCTTCATTCTTCATTCTTAATTC
>JAFQEA010000009.1 GCA_017399185.1 Clostridia bacterium | reverse complement strand
TTGGAAATAACAGCGGCGATAGCGCAACCTGAGGGGATTCTGATTTGACCTTCTTTTTGCATAATAATACCTCTAAACGGAAAAATAAATAGAAAAAGGCGTTCACCGAAGGACTAACCTCCAATGAACGCCTTTGCTCATCTTTACACAACATTTTACTCAAATGAAAAAGATTTGTCAACTATAACAAATAAAAAAATGAAAAATTTTTTTGAAAAAATGATAAAAAAATTGTTGACAAATCAGTTTTGAAAGAATATAATTATGGCATAAAAGGGAAAGGCAATGGCGTCTTTGAGAAAATTTTCTCATAGGCGTTTTTCTTTTTTATCGTTATAAAAAAACAAAAAGATATTATTTTGTAAGACAAAGGCAATGGCGTCTTTTAAGAAATTCTTGAAAGCGCCATTGTCTTATTTTTTATAAAGGAGTTAGAATTATGAACACAGTAACAGAAACTTTTGGCAGCCTAGTATTTGACGACAGAGTAATGAAGGCGAATTTGTCCGCTAAAGTATATCAATCTCTTAAAAAGACGATAGACGAAGGGACGGAACTTGATCTTTCCGTAGCAAATGCAGTTGCCTCAGCAATGAAAGATTGGGCTGTAGCTAACGGAGCAACACATTTTACGCATTGGTTTCAGCCGCTCACGGGTATTACAGCCGAAAAACACGACAGTTTTATTACTCCTGCACCCGACGGCAGAGTGATTATGGAGTTTTCCGGTAAAGAACTTATAAAAGGCGAACCGGATGCGTCAAGTTTTCCTTCGGGCGGTATAAGAGCGACGTTTGAGGCGAGGGGTTATACCGCTTGGGATCCTACTTCTTATGCCTTTATTAAAGGCAAAACGCTTTGTATTCCTACGGCTTTTTGTTCGTATGGAGGCGAAGCGCTCGATAAAAAAACACCGCTTCTTCGTTCGATGGAAGCGCTTAATAAACAGGCTTTGCGTATTTTGAGACTTTTTGGGAATAACGACGTTAAATATGTTCGCACGTCGGTTGGTCCGGAACAGGAATATTTCCTTATCGACAAAGAAATGTTTGATAAGAGAAAAGATCTCGTATTTACCGGAAGAACGCTTTTTGGGGCAAAAGCACCGAAAGGGCAGGAAATGGAAGACCATTATTTTGGCGTAATCAAACCGAGAGTTGCGGCCTTTATGGCAGAACTTAATGAAGAACTTTGGAAACTCGGTATTCTTGCAAAAACCGAACATAACGAAGTGGCGCCCGCTCAGCACGAACTTGCTCCGATTTATACAACGACGAATATTGCTACCGACCACAACCAACTTACTATGGAAATTATGCAAAAGGTTGCACTTAAACACGGTCTTGTATGCGTACTCCACGAAAAGCCGTTTGCAGGAGTAAACGGTAGCGGGAAGCATAATAACTGGTCAATGGCAACGGATACAGGAGTTAATTTGCTTTCTCCGGGCGAAACGCCTTATGAAAACGCACAGTTCTTGATTTTCCTTTGCGCAGTAATCAAAGCGGTTGATAATTATCAAGATTTACTCCGTATCTCTGTGGCAACGGCAGGGAACGACCATCGTTTGGGGGCAAACGAGGCGCCTCCCGCAGTGGTTTCTATCTTCCTTGGGGACGAACTTGCTGCGATTTTGGAAGCAATTGAAAGCGATAAGCCTTATGCGGGAACAAAGAAAACGACGTTAAAACTCGGCGTTGACGTTCTTCCTAAATTTGCACGTGATACGACGGATAGAAACCGTACGTCTCCGTTTGCGTTTACAGGTAATAAGTTTGAATTCCGCATGCTCGGTTCTTCCAACAGTATTTCCTGTGCAAATATTATGCTCAACAGTGCAGTAGCGGAATCACTCAAGATTTATGCGGACAGATTGGAAGGGGTAGAGAATTTCGAGCAGTCGCTTCACGAAATGATAAAAAAGACAATAAAAGACCATAAGCGTATTCTGTTTAACGGCAACGGTTATGACGAAACGTGGATTGAAGAAGCGGAAAAGCGTGGGCTTATGAATTATCGTACCACGCCCGATTGTATGCCGCATCTTCTGGATAAAAAGAACGTGGAAATGCTGACGTCGCATAAGGTATTTACCGAAACCGAACTTAAATCCCGCTGTGAAATTATGCTTGATAACTACTGCAAAACGGTTGTTATCGAAGCGAATACTATGGTGGATATGGCGAGAAGGCAGATATTGCCAGCTGTGGAAGCTTACGTGAAAGAAGTATCGAAAACAGCGGTTGCGAAGAAACAATTTACTCCCGACGCGTCTTGTGGATACGAAAAGAAAACGGTCACAAAACTGTCGCTTCTCATGGAACAGATTTTGGATAAAACAGAAACGCTTGAAGACGAGATAATGAAACTTAAATTTATCTCCGACGTAAAACAAGAAAGTTATGCAATACGTGATAGTATTCTTCCGAAGATGGGCGAACTTCGTGCCGTTGCCGATGAGGCGGAAACGCTTACGGCGGATAAATATTGGCCGTTCCCGACCTATGGCGAACTGCTTTTTGGGGTAAAATAAAAATATAATAAACAAAGACGTTTGAGAAAAGAGAAGTAATACAGGTGTCCGCGCACAGAGAGTATAGAAAGGTGAGAACTATACGGTAGGGCTTGTACGAATAACACTTTTCGAGTTGCAATCTGAAAAAGGAATTTTAGTAGGTGCGCCGTTCGGTCGTGCGTCAATCGACACAGCCTTGATGGAGGCGAAAATGAAGAACAAATATAGGTGGCACCGCGAGTACAGCACTTGCCCTATAGGATGCTGAATTTACTAAATTAGAGGTATTTTATATGTGTTCAATTATAGGTTATTGCGAAAGCGGTGCCACTTTTTCTACCTTTTGTGACGGTTTTTCCAAAACGGTTTCTCGTGGACCTGACGATATGAAGATTGTAGATACAGGTAAAGGTTTGCTTGGATTTCACAGACTTGCAATT
>JAFQEA010000001.1 GCA_017399185.1 Clostridia bacterium | reverse complement strand
TATTTACAATCCTTCAGTCTTTGACTTTGTCAAATCCAGCTCCCTTTACACAAGGGAGCCTTTTTTAATATTAATAAAAAGGTTTTGGCTACTGCCAAAACCCGACCATAATTCTTCATTCTTCATTCTTAATTCTTCATTCAAAAAACTCCCCAAATAGGTCGTTAATCGACTTATAGGGGAGTTTTTTAGTTATTTTTAGTTAAGTCTTTGCTTTAATTCTTCAAGCTTAACCTTTAATTCTTCAGGTAGTCTGTCACCAAATTGTGCATAGAATTCTTCAATGCCGTTAACTTCTTCCTTCCAGGTTTCTTTGTCAACGGTTAAAAGCTCTTCAACGACGTCTGTGGTAATGTCAAGGCCTTCAATGTTGATATCTTGTGCGTTAGGCACGAAGCCGATTGGCGTTTCCTTTGCGTCAACCTTGTTTTCGCAACGGTCTAAAATCCACTCTAAAACGCGCAGGTTGTCACCAAAGCCCGGCCAGATAAAGTGACCTTCGTCATCGGTCCTGAACCAGTTAACGTTAAAGATTTGTGGCTTGTTGGTGATTTTTTCGCCCATTTCAATCCAATGTGCAAAATAGTCTGCCATGTTATAGCCAACGAAAGGTCTCATTGCCATAGGGTCACGGCGAACAACGCCAACCGCGCCCGTTGCAGCCGCAGTCGTTTCAGACGCCATTATTGAGCCAACGAATACGCCGCTGTTCCAATCCCTTGCCTGATATACAAGCGGAGCTGTTTTAGCACGTCTGCCACCGAAAACGATTGCAGATAGCGGAACGCCGTTTGGTGCTTCAAACTGGTCGGAAAGACACGGACAGTTAACGGTCGGTGCTGTAAAGCGTGAGTTAGGGTGCGCGCCGTAGGTTGACTTGTCAGCCTTGTTATATTTAGACGCGTCCCACTTTTCGCCGCGCCAGTTGATTGCGTTTTGTGGGGCAGGGGTGTCCATACCTTCCCACCAAACGGTGTTGGTATCAAGGTCGTGAACAACGTTCGTAAAGATTGAATTTTTCCTTGTGGATAAAAGTGCGTTAGGGTTTGACTTCATGTTCGTGCCCGGTGCAACGCCAAAGAAGCCGTTTTCAGGGTTGATTGCCCAAAGTCTGCCGTCTGCGCCAACTCTAATCCAGGCGATGTCGTCACCAACGCACCAAACCTTATAACCTTTTTTGCGGTAAAGTTCGGGTGGGATAAGCATTGCAAGGTTGGTTTTGCCGCAAGCCGATGGGAAGGCTGCCGCTATATACTTGATTTCGCCCTTCGGGTTTTGTACGCCTAAAATAAGCATGTGTTCAGCCATCCAGCCTTCGTTCTTGCCAAGGTAAGACGCAATACGGAGCGCAAAGCACTTTTTACCAAGTAAAACGTTTCCGCCGTAGCCAGAGTTAACCGACCAGATAGTGTTGTCTTCAGGGAAGTGCGCAATATAACGCTTTTCTTCGTCAAGCTCTGCTTTAGAGTGTAGCCCGCGCACAAAGTCCGCGCTGTCGCCAAGGCTGTCTAAAACCTTTTGGCCAACACGCGTCATAATGTTCATTGATAATACGACGTAGATAGAGTCTGTGATTTCAATACCGATTTTAGAAAATTCCGAGCCAACCGCGCCCATAGAGTATGGGATAACGTACATGGTTCTGCCTTTCATTGAGCCTTTAAAAATTTCGCCAATCTTTTGGTAAGCTTCACTTGGTGCCATCCAGTTATTGATTGGGCCTGCGTCTTCTTTATTGGTGCAGCAAATAAAGGTTCTGCCTTCAACCCTTGCAACGTCGTTTAAAGCGCTGCGGTGAAGATAGCAGTTTGGTAAAAGCTCTTCATTAAGCTTAATCATTTCGCCCGTCTTACAAGCTTCGTCACGCAATTTTTGGTATAAGGCTTCATCCCCGGTAATCCAAACGACGTTATCTGGTTGGCATAAAGCCCTGCTTTGTTCTACAAACTCAAGTACAGCCTTGTTATTTGTCATTATTTATCTCCTTGTCGGCGCTAAATAAAGCGCTCTTATATTTTTTAATCTCTATAGGCGGTGCGCTTTTTAAGGGATTAGTCCCTTTTGTATATATAAAACGCCCAATCTCCACCAATATTATTGTAGCAACAATTTGTCAAACTGTAAACAATAAAAAGCCAAAATTTTACAAAAATCTTACAAAACTTTAAAAATTTATATGAATTAAAATTCATATATTGCCGTATTTTATCAGCGATTTTGCGCTTTTTACAAAGTCGGCTTAAAACCGACGGCTTTTGGCAAAATTTGCGCCGCATATAAGGCTAAAATTGTTTCATTAATTATTTATCACGTGCGCGCATATATTAGCGTAAAGGTGATTTTATGATTGATAAAGCGTTGTTTAGTCTTGTGGATTTTGCCCTTAAGCCTTACGGCGTGCTGCGTATAAAACGGCAGGGGGTAAGGCTTGAATTCAGCCTTACCTGCGTTGACGGCGGCGATTTTAAGGACACGGTAATCGTTCTTTTTGACGGGGTAAATTATCTTATTGCAGACGATTTATCGTCAGGGTATGAAGCGACTGTTGACATTGAAAATCTTGCCCTGCTTGTTATACGCGGCGGCGCGCCCGTCTGCTTTTCCAAACGGGGCAGGTGCCACGCCGATAAGGATTTGCTTTGGGATTATTATCTTGGGGTTATATCGGGTGAAAATAAGCCTTGCGCAGATTATTATGACGACGAAGCAATCGCCACCGAAAATTATTATCTAAAGGGGGATACGTTGGATGAAAGCCAAAAAACTGCTTGCGATGCAGACCTTGAAGCGCAAGGCCTTAAAGGAGAACAAAAAGCGTATTATGAAGCTAAAGCTTGTGGTAATGAAGCGCACCAAAAGCATGCAGCAAAGCCGTATGACTACGCAAACACAGCCCCCTGCCCCACCAAAGGCGGTGGAATACCTTGTGAAGCTTCACAAGGCTTTTTTGAAAGACGACAGCGTGAATTTTTAAGCGGCTTAAATTTAGCAAAGCCTTTTTTGCCCTTGCAAAATCTGATACTAGATTCCAAGTTTTACCCTGTGGAAAACGCTAAAAGACCTTACTATTTTGGCGTTATTTATTTATCGGGTACGCCCGCTTATTTAGCTTATGCGGTAACGGGTGATATCGGGGATATACCCAAGGGCTTTGAGTGTGCAAAATTTATCCCTAACGATTATTTTGATAAAAGTGGCGGATATTATTTACTTTTGCAGGACGCGTTAACGGGTAAAAGCATTGTATAGCAATAAATAATCAAGCGCGCTAAAAATCAATCCGCGCATAATTATAGGTGACACAACATATTGTGGTTAATTAATTTTTAAGCACAATCGCACCAAAAAAACGCATAAAAATATGTATAAATCCCCAAAAAATGCAAAAAAATGCTTGACTTAAATTATATTATAAGTTAAAATGTGTTAGTCGTCTAAATTTGGCGTTCCATTTTGCATGCGAATTAGCCCCTTGCGTTCAAAATAGTCCCAATATAAAGGCGCTAATAAAATTTTGGAGATTACTATCATGAAATCATATATGGCAAACCCTGCCACCGTTGAAAGAAAATGGTTCGTAGTTGACGCTGCCGGTATTCCTTTAGGTAGAGTTGCTACACAAGTTGCAGCGGTTTTAAGAGGCAAACACAAACCAACCTTCACACCAAACGTTGACTGCGGTGACTTTGTTATCGTTATCAACTGCGATAAGGTTGTTTTAACTGGTAAGAAGCTTGACCAAAAGTTATACACATACCACACAGGTTACGTTGGCGGTTTAAAGCAAATCCCTTATTCAGAAATCATGGTTAAAAAGGCTGACCTTGCTGTTTACGAAGCAGTTAAGGGTATGCTTCCAAAGAACACACTTGGCAAAAAGATGCTCAAAAAGCTTCGCGTTTACAAAGGCGCTGAACACAGACAACAAGCTCAACAACCTGTTGAACTTAAAATCGAGTATTAATTGGGGGTATAGATAATGGCTAAAGCAGCAAAAAAGAAAGTTCAGTTCTGGGGAACTGGTAGAAGAAAAAAAGCAGTTGCTAGAGTACGTCTTATTCCAGGTGGCAACGGCACATATATTATCAACGGTAGATCAATTGATGAATACTGCGCACTTGACACAGTTAAGCTCGTTATCCGTCAACCATTAACACTTACCGAAAAAGAAAGCGCTTACGACGTATTCGTAAACGTTTGCGGTGGTGGCTTTACCGGTCAAGCCGGTGCTATCCGTCACGGTATTGCACGCGCTCTCGTTATCGCTGAACCGGAAGTTAAAACTATCGTTAAGAAAGCAGGTTACTTAACACGTGACCCACGTATGAAAGAAAGAAAGAAATACGGCTTAAAGAAAGCACGTCGTGCTCCACAATTTAGTAAGAGATAATTTCCCTTATGGGTTTTTAAAAAACGCTTTGCATATTGCAAGGCGTTTTTTTATGAATAATTAAGAATGAAGAATGAAGAATGAAGAATTATGGTTAACTTTTTGCGACGCAAAAAGTCTTTATTAAATTTAAAAATGGATGTTGTTAGCTTGGGGCGAGACGTTGTCATCCTGAGGCTCGCGCACAGCGCGATGCCGTCAGGATCCCCTAATCTATCCTGTTAACTCAATCCTGTGGATTCCAACGCTTACTTAGGGCGGGACGTTGTTTTAAACGCGGTGCGTTTGAATAATAGCTTCGCAAAAATGCAAATTCGTGCAAGCAAGCTTGCCCGCAAGCATTTTTACTCGCTATTGCATCCTGAGCCCTGCACAGCAGGGCGTCAGGATCCCCAAATCCATCCTGTTACTTAACAAAAAATAAGAAGCAACCCACAATTTACATTTTGAAACTTATAATTGGTGGAAAAATCTAACACAATTTATTAAAATGTTATCATCAAATACAGAAAGGAGATATCATATGACAATAGGCGAAAAAATCACTAAACTTAGAAAAGAACAAAATTTGACGCAGGAGCAATTTGCGGAAATATTAAATGTATCAAGGCAATCTGTGTCAAAATGGGAACTGAATATAACATATCCAGATACAGATAAGTTAATAAGGATTAGTAAGTTATTTAACCGTTCATTGGATTTTCTCTTGAAAGACGAGATTGAGAGAATGGACATTAACGTTGTATCTGCCAATGAAGAAGGAAAATATAACAAAATATATGCACTGATATTGACTTATTTGTCCTTTCCGCCACTCTTTGGATGGCTTGTAGGAATTTTTTCTCTCAAATTTCAAAAGAAACATATGGATAATAAAATTCAAATAGGACTAACGATTTTAGGAATTTCATTTTCGGCAATACTGACCATTTTGATGATCGTTGGTGTAGCATTAGGTTTATAATGTTAGATTATTAAAATTCCAATTTATCGAACTAAAATAAGTGCTGCCCGTTGGTTTGATTTTGGTGTAAATTTGGGGCAACACTTTATTGGGCGATACTCACGATATCAAACGGTACTCTCAAAACTCAAAGAGATAATTTCCCTTATGGGTTATTTCAAAAAACGCTTTGCATATTGCAAGGCGTTTTTTTTATGAATAATGAATAATGAAGAATGAAGAATTAAGAATTATGGTCGGGTTTTGCATCGCAAAACCTTTTTATTAATATTAAAAAAGGCTCCCTTGTGTAAAGGGAGCTGGATTTGACAAAGTCAAAGACTGAAGGATTGTAAATACTAACAGGACCCCC
>JAFQEA010000008.1 GCA_017399185.1 Clostridia bacterium | reverse complement strand
TTCCATGTCCAAACTGCTGCATTGTCAACTAATCTGAGATTCTTATATGTGCCGTTTAAGTAACCTTCAAGATACTTATCGCCAACTTTGAGTGTGTAACCGCCGTCAACTACTTCAACAACAACGTCAACTGCTTTGTCAGCTTTTTCTGTTGTTTGAAGAGCACCCTTGCTGTTTAACGTACCGTCAAAGTAAAGTACGCCACCGTTTGCTGGGGTTGTGTCCATAGCAATCTTATATGTGCCAGCAGCAGGTGCGCTGATTGGTTTAAAGACGTAAGCTTGTGTAGAAGCTGCATCGATTAAAACTGAGAATTCTTTTGTTTCTTGAACAGAACCAGATGTGATTGTAGCTGTTAATACGATTGTTGTAGCTTCTTCTGGAAGAACAACGTTTAACTTACCGTCAGCTGCAACTTGGAATGCTTCGTTATTTGAAGCCCAAGCGATTGTAACGTCTGTGAAGGTCTTACCGATTACAGGAAGTTCAACAACGCCTTCTTCTGTAATGTTAGCAATAACTTCAAGATTCTCTTTTTCTAAAGCAACCTTACCAGCATCGTCAAGTTCTGGAAGTTGAACGTTTGTGAAAGCGTCAACTGAAACTGGTGTTAAGTAGAAAGCACCGCTGAATACGCAGATAACGCCGGTAACGTCAGCTGTGTAACCTAGGTGTGCACTGTGGAATTCTTTGAATGCTTCTGTATCTGCTTTGTTCAATGGGCACATTGAAGAAGAGATACGAACGTAAGATTCTAAACCACCGAGTGAGAAGTAGTAGTAACCGTTAGAGGTTTCTTGACCACCGATTGTTACGCCCTTGATTGTTACAAGGAGTGCTTGTGGTTCAACTAAAGCTGCTGCTTTAATGTCTGCTGCGTTAGCATAAAGTTCTGTGAAATCAACAGGAGCGAGTTCTTTCTTTTCAGAATTTAAGATTTCAACAACGCCGTCTTTGATTTCGTGTGTACCGCTGTAGTTATCTTTAAGACCGCTAACACGGATTTCCATACCAACTTCAACACCCTTTTCGATTGGGTCTTCACAGTCGTATGCGTAGTAGCCGCCGATACCGTCGTCAAAATAAATACCATTGTAGCTGTCGCCAAGTTGTGTTGACATGATACCTGAAACGATACCCTTAACAACAACAGGATCACCTGCAGCTGCTGCTAAATATTCAGCGAAAGTATTTTCTTTCCATCTAGCGATTGTGAAAGAGTAAGTAACTGAAACAGATTCGCCACTTTCTTCATCAGTGATGGTTGCGATTAAGTTAAAGTTAATATCGTGCTCTTTACTTTGTGTAATGCCGATAACAACCATACCCTTTTCGTTAACTTCATTGATAACAACGCCTTCAGTTGCATCAGTTGTCCAAGTGATAGGATAGATAGTACCCTTAACGTTAACTTGGCTGATTCTTTCGAAGTCACCAACGATAGTTGTGGTTTCGCCATAGTACATTGTGTTTAAAGCGGCCTTAGCTTGATCGAGATCGCCGTTGGTGCTACCGGAGTTTCCGCCCGGATTAACAGGCTTGATGGTACAACCAACGAGTGTGCAAAGCGTGAGGATCACCATAAGAACGCCCACAAGAACTTTTTTCATTGTTAATTTTCTCCTTTATTATTAAAATTTGTTTTTATTATTGATTGATTTGAATGTCACCCATTCTGAAGGCTTTAACTTGATAGTAGAAGCCGTCTTGATCATAACTGCTATAATAATAATCGATCATACCCTTTACGGAAATGGTCTTGCCCATATAATAGCTTTCGGTAACTAATTGACCGTCAAGCATAAATGGAACTGTGCGGATATCAACTTTGTTGCCTTGAGCGTCTTCACAGGTTAACGTCATCGCACCGAAGTTTGAGCTTTCAACGTCATTATCCGTTGTGTAAATGCTCTTGACAACCAAGTTGTTCAATGAAACTGTTGTGTAAACTGCGAGATCTGCAAAATTACCTAAAAGCTCTTGACCTTCGTAAACCTTGCCGGTGGTGAGCTCACTTACGGTTCTTTCAACGTAAGATGCACCCCAACCAGATTCGATAAGCTTTAAGTTGTTAGGATTGCTTGAATCAAATGCGTTGTGAGAAATATCTGAAACCTGATAAGTGTTACCTGTTTCGTAGTACTGAACGGTACCAACGATACGTACGTAGTTACCAAGTGAGATGATTTCTAAACCGCCCGGTGATAAGCTGTAGCCGTAGTAAACCTGCATACCGTAATACATATCGGTATCTTCGTCATAAGCTTCAACGTAAACGGTGTTGTTATAGTTATTAACTACTGCGCCTTCAAACGCAACCTTTTTGTTGTTGTATTCTTCAATGTTTAAGCGTAAATCTTTGATTGAAACTTCAATAGCGTCACCGCGGTAAACTTCAGGGTCAGCCTTGCCGGAGTGGCAATAAAGCTTCATAGCGGTTGCTTGTGCTAATGCCTTTGACGCAACTTGGCCGTAACGGTTTTGTGCCGTGTTTGAAGCGATTGCCAAGCCTTCTTGTAAAATTTCAACGTTTAAGTTACGATATGGTTCTGTCGCGCTGTTACGATACCAAACCCAAACAAGGTGTCTGTCACCGGTTGAATCAAGCTCCCAATCGCTGCCGTCGGTTTCAACGATGATTGATTCGGCGCCTGATAGCTTTGCTTTTGTAAAGCGTGATGCAGTGTGACCGTAGTCTTGAATCTTACCTGTTGATTCAGGTGTGTTAATTGCTAAATATCTTGCCTTTAATACGCCGTTTGAAGCAACACTTTTGCTGATATAGAAGTGTGTTGTGTCGCCGTCAATAAAGCTTTTAACGGTTACGACTTCCTTTTTTGTGTTAGAAGTCATATCAAGGGTAAGATTTGAAACGTAGTCAACAAATTCAACTTGTTGCCCACCGTTACTGCCACCTGACCCGCTTCCGCTGTTGCTGCCGCTGTTTTTGCCGTCATCGGGCACAACAACGCAAGCAAACATAAATGCGGAAACGAGACAAAGTGCAATAATCATGGACAGAATTTTAAAAGTTCTTTTCATAATTTTAATAAATTCTGTTAAGTTTATTAATGTGTTTGATTACAAAGTCAATTTTTATTAAACGTTATATTCGCATTCATCAATTGCGAGTTGGAATAATCTGTTAATTTCAGCGTCAACGTCTTGTGCGTCGGTTGTGAGACAAGCGATAAGTAATTGTTGAACTTGTTCACGTGCGATTGATGAACCGTTGAATGCTGGTGATGTGTAGTAAGCATCTTGTTGTTCAAGACAAACTTTTGCTGAAAGGTATGCAATGTAGTCGCCGCCGTTTGCTTTAGCAAGGTTTGCAGCGTATGTTTCGTTTTGTGCAACTGATTTGATTACTGGAACGTAGCCTGAAGCGTCTGAGAATTGAGCTTGGAAAGCTGTTGTGGTTGTTAAGTATTTAACGAATAACCAGCTTGCAACAACTTCTTGTGCGTTATCTTTTTTGAAGATACAGACTGATGGACCTTGAGAGATAACCTTTGGTTTAGCTGGGTTAACCTGTGGGATAGAAGTGATACCAACTTCAAATGGATATTCACCGTTAGCGTTTTTGGTTGGACGTTGGTGTGTAGCACCTGCTGATGAACCGATTGACATGTAGCTTCTTTGCTTTGGTGTACCGTCTTCGTTAACGCCTTGTTCTACGAATAAGCCAGATGTATAAGCACCGTAGATTTCTTGTGTTGTAACTAAACCAGCTTTATACCATTGTCTGAATTCTTTAACGAATTCTTTGTTTTTAGCGTTGTCGAAAAGGAAGTGATCGCCTTCTTCAGCTGAAGTGTATGGTGAGCCGTATTGTTCACACATAGTGATGAACCAGTTAGCTTCTGAGTCGTAACCTAATGGGATGCAGGTAGGATCGATTTCTAAAATACGTTCGCAAAGTGTCTTCATTTCTGCCCAAGTTTTTGGGAGTTGTAAGCCGTGTTGATCAAAGAAAGTTTTGTTGTAGTATAAAACTTCTGTTGATTTTGAGAATGGCATTGTGTACATTAAGCCATCACCAAATTGTTGACCTTCTGTGTAGTAACCTTGGATGAAGTCATCCTTTTGTGCTTGTGTTAAGCCTAAGGTTTCTGTTGTGCCGTCATTGCGTGAAACTTCAATATCGCTTGCAATAAGGTTATCAAGATGTGCAACTGCGCCTGATACGTTGTAAAGTGCAACGTGGTCTGGATAGCAGTATGCGATGTTAGGAGAGTTACCTACTTGAAGCTCTGTTGAAACTTGGCTTCTAACGTCGTCGTAACCACCAACTTGCTTGTGTTCAATGTGAATGTTTGGGAACAATTTGTTGAATTCAACGATGTAAGCGTCTAAAACAGTTCTTAAGTTTTCACCCATGGTGTGGTAGAAAGTTAAATTAACTTCGCTACCGTCATAGCCAACTTCAGGTACTTTAAAGTTGATTTCAGCATTGTTGTTGTTGCCGCCGCCAGCTGGCTTGCCGCAAGCTGTGAAACCAACGCAAAGTACAACCATCAAGATAAGTGCGATAAGTTTTTTCATTTTTTTACTCCTTAATGTTTTTTATTTTTAACTTAAAAAAGTTTTCAAAAAATTATGTTTTGTGCATTTTGTGGTAGGTCATTGACCTTATTATTGAAAGTTTAACGTTTAAAGGTCAATGCTTACCTGAACGCGTCTATTGTTAATAATATCAGCCCTTGATACCGCTTCTTGAAACGCCCTTCATAATGTATTTTCTGAAGAAGATAAATACAAGGAAGAGTGGTGCAGAAACGGTTGCAACAGCAGCCATCTGTACCGGGTAGTTAACAGAGCCCGGGTCTTCTTCTGCCGCAAATGAGAAGCTCCTTAAACCGTTGGTTATCAAGGTGTGTGCCGTGTCATTGGCAACGAGCCTTGGCCACATATAAGAGTTCCAAGCACCCATCATCTTTAATATTGTTATAGAGATGATTGTCGGTAGTGCTAAAGGAATCATTACCCTGATCAGGTACTTTAAGTCGCTTGTACCGTCAACCTTTGCTGCATAATACAATTCGTTTGGTATCTGCAGGAAGTTCTGTCGGAGAAGGTAAACATAGAATACGCTGACAAGGAAAGGTACGATAAGTACCGTATAAGTGTTTAACCAACCAAATCTGTAAACTGTTTCATAGTTGGTGATTGTGAATAATTCGCCCGGAATCATCATTGTTGCAAGTAAGCCTGCAAACAATACGTTTTTACCCTTGAACTCTAAACGGGCAAATACGAAGGCTGTTATAACCGTGATTACGAGTGAAAGTATTGTTGAAACAACACCAACGTAAAGTGTGTTAAGGAAAAGCCTGCCAAGGCTTGCTTGCTTAAAAGCATAGGTGTAGTTCTTCCAGTGGAAAACTTCCGGCCAGAAGGTTGGGGTGTTTCGTCTGTATTCTTCCAAGGATTTTACTGATGAGATAAGCATCCAGTAAAATGGGAATAATACAATGACAGCAATAAGTGATAAGAACAAATACTTACCTACCGTTGAAAGGATGTACATAACCCTTTGGCGATTGGCGGTCTTATTGATATCTCTTTCTTTCATTGTTACGATTGTTTCAGACATAACTTAAGACCCCCTTTAATAGTGTGTTTTCTTCTTGCTGACGTAAAGGTTGATAAGTGTAACAACCAAAATAATGCCAAACAAGATAAGTGCTGCCGCACTTGCACGGCCTTGGTGACTACCTTTGAGTGAATCATAAATGAACCCAACCATGGTTTGCATTTGACCTGTACCAACGTTGCCCGGAGGGCCCATCGTTTCGCCGAAGATACCGACAACGCTTGAATATTCCTTAAAGCCACCGATGAAGCTTGTGATAAGAACGTATGCTAAAATTGGTGAAAGTAGCGGAACTGTAATGCGCCATAATACCCTTGGCTTTGAAGTGCCGTCAACCTTGGCTGCTTCATAATATTGCTTGTTGATGCCCTGTAAACCGCCCAAAATAATCAAAATCTTGAACGGTAAAGCGTTCCAAACAATATAGACAACCATTACGATAAAGTTATGCTCCCACGTTGAACCAACGTTTATCCAGTTGATTGGGTCAACGCCAAACCAGCCTAAAATGTTGTTGATAATACCCGCGGTTACGATTGTACCATTATCAGCCTGGAAGTTACCAACAATGTTGAACATTGCAGAGAATACCATACCGATAGCGATTGAGTTTGTTACGTAAGGAAGGAAGAAGATTGTCTGGAAGAATCTCCTGAGCGGTCTGATTGAGTTTAGTGCAACTGAAATCAATAACGCTAAAACGGTTGAAATAGGGACTGTTACAACACATAAAAGCAAGGTGTTTTTAAGACAGATGAGAAAACCATTGTATTCAATAACCTTTTCAAAGTTCTTAAAACCAAATTCATAAACCTTGCCGTTAAGCGCTGCCATCATTGAATAGTTTTCTAAAAACGCAAGCCTTATGGTATTGATAATAGGCCAGACTGTGAAAACTGCCAATAAAACAAGTGCCGGTGAAAGATATAACCAAGGTTTGATTTTCTCAAAATTACTATTTTTGAGCTTTGCCGGGTGATATCTCTTTAAGCCCCTTGTAGGCTTGTCTGCATGGATTCTTAACGCGCAACCGCCTTCACGTTTTAAAGGCTTATCTTTACGCTTGATATCTTGAAGCATATCGGTTGAAATAACCCTGTCAACAAGATGTAATGCAAGCATAAAGTCGTGCGTTGTATTAACCACAAACATTGTTGGTGTTTGTGCGTATTCGGATTTTTCCGGGGCAGAAGATACTTCATAGCCTTCCCTTAATAACTGATCCTTCGGGATAGGTAAGTATAAGGTTAATGAGCAATCATCTCTTTTAACGATGATAAATGTCTTTGTTGTCCCCGGTGCTAATTTATAACCATCGTTGAGCGCGCATCTTCCTGCAAGCTTCTTTCTTAATATACGGTAATACTTGGAAACGTCGGATTTTTTAAGACCGATGTGCCACTTTGCGTATACTGTTAAGTCGCTATTAATCTGCTTGCCTGTAAATGGTTTTGTACGTGCAACGTCTTCAAACCAACCGTCAAACGTGTAGCCCTTTCTTTTTGGGGTTTTTAGCGCGGTAACGCTTGTGCCTGCTAATACGCGGACCTTGGATACCTTGCTGCCACCCTTTGAATCAAACGTGACTGTGCATTTAACGGGCTTTTCGGTTGCTACTTTATTTACGTTTTTCATTTCGAAATAGCCCTCCTTTTCAATTATTTATGACACCAAGCAATTAGTTTTCTTCAACGTAAAGTCTTTCTTCAGTTTCTTTATCAAAGATAAAGGTCTTGATTGGCTTTAAGTCGTATCTAACTTCGGTGTGACCTGAAAGGTCAAGACGTGTGTCAGAGTAAATAATTGAACGGATAACTGGGTTAAGTGACGCTTCGTTTGTGGAAACGATGCTTACGTCTCTACCCATAACTTCAACGTTGTTTAATTTGCAGCAGAGTGCGCCGTTTTCGTTTAAAGCAAAGCCTTCAGGTCTTACGCCAACGTAAACTTCTCTGTCAGAAATACCCTTTGCAGGTAAAACTTCAGCATCGCCGATATAAAGCTTTTCATCCTGTACGCGGCCGCTGAATACGTTGATTGGTGGCGTACCCAAGAATTTTGCAACGAATAAGTTAGCTGGGTTATCATAAACGTCTTGTGGCTTACCGATTTGTTGGATAACACCAAGCTTCATAACAACGATCATGTCGGAAATTGACATAGCTTCTTCCTGGTCGTGCGTTACGAATACGGTTGTGATACCCGTTTCACGTTGGATACGGCGGATTTCTTCCCTTGTCTGAAGCCTTAATCTTGCGTCAAGGTTGGATAAAGGTTCGTCTAAAAGTAAAACGCGAGGCATCTTTACCAAAGCACGTGCAATAGCAACACGTTGTTGCTGACCGCCGGAAAGTTCGCTTGGCTTTCTTTCCATAAGATCGTCGATTTGAACGAGCTTCGCAACTGTGTATGCTCTTTCAATCATTTCGGCTTTGGTGAGTTTGTCCTCGCCTTTTAAGTTCTGTAATGGGAATAAAATGTTTTGCTTTACTGTCATGTGTGGATAAAGAGCGTAGTTTTGGAACACTAAACCAACCCCCCTGTTTTCAGGAGAGAGTTCGGTAACGTCATTATCACCAAAGAAAATTTGACCGCTTGTGCATTTTTGCAAACCACAAATCATGTAAAGCGTTGTTGATTTACCGCAACCGGATGGCCCTAAAAGACCGATGAGCTTACCATCGGGAATCTCAAAGGTGAAGTCGTTAACAGCAACGACTTCGCCACCAACCTTTTTGTTGCGGCTGGGGAAGATTTTTGTTACATTTTTCAATTCAACTTTCATATAATCTTTTCCTTCTGATTATTAATTGTCTTGTTTATTCAAAGGCTTTCGCCTAAATGCCATAATTAATTTGCTTATTTTTAAGGACTTTAATTATTCGTCGTCACTTTCAAAATAGCTTGCTTTTTTTGTTAGCTTTTCGCGGTCGGCTTCAGTAAAGTTATTGTCCTTATAGCCGCCTGCCACGGTAACGTAGTCCGCCGCAATTTTCTTTTTGTATTCCAAAAGCTCTTCAACCGTGTCGAAAATCATTTGGCTTGAATAGTCAACAGCCACCGTTTGTGCTAAAAGATCGTGTATTGGGGAGCGCGTCTTCGTCGCAAAAAACATTGTAACCTGTAAAACCAACAGCAGGAACAAAATTAGCGGCCCCATAAAGCCGATCAGGCCAAGCAGCATCATAAGCACGATGTACACGGGAACCATTGTTTCGATTGCAAATTTACCAACGATTGAACGGACGAACAGCATCATCTGGTTTACCCTGATGCCGTCACTGCGCATAAGACATATACCAAACATTTTTTTGCCAACCGTCTGTCCGTTTTTCAAAATTAACGGGAGAACAAATTCCCAAACGCCGATTGCAAGCAGAAGTGATATGGTAATAAGAAGAAGTGCGCTGTTTACCACAATGTCGTAGGTCTTGATAACGACGGGGTCCTTTGCCCAAGCTTCTTCAGCCTGCTTTAAAACTGCCTTTTCATCTTCGGGCAATGCTTCAAGCTGTTCTTCGGTGAGTTTTGATATTTTTTCAAAGTTAATGCCGTAGGCTTGCTCGTACCTGGTGAAATTTTCCTGATAAGCGTCAATCTTCGCGTCGTAATTTATTATCACAGAGCCCAGCCAGGCAAAACCTGTTGCAAGTACAAGCGTTAAGATTACGTCAAGTAGATATGCGGAAAACCGTTTTAAAAAAGATGCTTTTTGTAAATCGTACATTGTGTCCTTGTATTGGCCAATCTTTATTGCCACGTGGCGTAGCCCAGCCACCGCAACCTTAAGCCTTTGTGTTGCCCTAAATTTATCTTGTGTATTTTTGTAAGATAATTACCTTTTGCGCTCTAAAAAGACATAAAAAAAAGATACAGAAAATAACCGAACGACTATTTCTGTATCAGTTGTTGCGCAAAAGAATTTTCATAAAACACCCTTAATCTAAATTAAAAATATTTTGTACCTGTATTCTATCACAATTTTTTGTCGAATTCAAGAATATTTTCGGCATAATTTATAATTTTAATAAAATTTGTTAAAATTGCCCACGTTGGGTTGCAGTTTTTCCTTTTAAAGTACCTTTAAAAAAGATTTTTTGCGTGCAAAGTGTCAACAAATTTTAGGGTGGTCTTGTGGATAGGTGGTCTTTTGACCGCTATATGTAGTAATTTTTGCTTTATGCTGGCTTTTAGAAACTGCAACTTATCAACAATTTCGGGCCAAATCGATTTTTTATTTTGCAAGGCGTTATAGTTAACCGACAACGCTTTTTGCAATCGCTAAAGCTATATTAAAATGGATAAGCCTGTGGTCGTCAGATATATCGCTTAAAATGCCCCTGTCCCAATTTGGTGCGTCAAGGTTATCGCCGCGGTACAAAAAGTAGAAAAGCTCGTGCCCGCGGTAATCGCATACTGCCTGGCAAGCAGCGGCTTCCATTTCAACTGCAATGCACCCGTCGGAACGCAGCTGCTCAAAACGCTCGCGCGTTTCACGGTAAAAGCAATCGGTCGTCCAGATTTTACCGCTGACGTAGCCTACGCCGATTTTATCAAGCACGCCTTCAACTTTGGCGTGATTTTTAATAGGGATATAGTCACCGCCGTCGTAATAATGATAGCTTACGCCTTCATCGCGGAAGGCCTCAGTTGGGACGATAAGCTTGCCTTCGGGCAGATTTTTATCAAGCCCGCCGCAGCTGCCGAACACAACAAACTTGTTACAGTCAAAGCAATAACCCATCTCTTCGATTATGCCCGAAGCCATCGGTGCGCCAACCGTTGTGTTTATAAAGCCAATGTTAGTACCCACGACGCGGTAAACCTGATAAATAAGTGAAACGGAATTTATCGTCTCACCTTCAATAGGCTCAATAACGCCGTTTTCCAAAAGCGCGTTTGTCACCTTGTATGAAAAGTTAACGATTGTAACGTCAAGCTTTGTAGGATATTTTGGTAAGACGTCTTTTAAATCAATCATAACGTCTTTTGCTAAATTTTGTCTGTCTGTTATGCCCATAATGTATCCTTTGTTTAGTGTAAATTTGCCGTTAATCGACTTATACGGCAGTTTTTGGTGTAAATTACAAATCAAATAATTGGTCTTTGACAAGCTCGATTTCTTCTAAAATATGCCCGATATTGCCTTCGCCTGCGTACTCTTTTGAATTGAAAAAGTTGTGATCTAAATCCGACCAATATAAAAGCTTTTCATCCCCGTGCGGAGTGATTTCCTTGTTGAGCTTGCCAACGTAAATTTCAAGATAGCAATCGCCGTAAAAATAGGTAAAGTTGGCAAAATATTTTAGCGTAATATCGTCTTTTGTAATGGAAGTTTCTTCTTCAAGCTCACGGTAAGCCGCGGCAAAGCCGTCTTCACCGCACTCAATTTTACCGCCGACAAAATTTGACAGACCCAAATAAGGCTCTTTTGTACGCTTGCACATCAAAATCCTATCCAAGCTTTTATTAAAAACAACCAATAAATTAAAGCCCTGCATTTGTTTTTCCTTAATAAAATAATTAGCTAAATTTGCAAATAACCGACTTATAGGCCGATTTTTTGATAATTTAGCTAATGCGTTTTTTAGTTTTTAGTTAATATCAGTCTTCATCGGAAGCCCTTTCAATACTAATAATAGTTGGGTTATCTAAAAGCATCTGATAGATAAACTCATCAGTAATATTGACGTCTGTACGAAGCGTTGCGTAGGTAACAAGCTTATCGTTTTCGCGCTTGGTGTTGGTTTTTGTGAATTCTTCCACCCCAAAAAGCTTGGTGATTTTTTCAAGCTGACCTTCACCTGCATGAAATGCAACCTTTAACTGATTTTGACGTTTCAGCCTGAAAAACTTAATATTCAAGTGGAAGATACATTGAACTGCAATAATGAGTGCGGTTGCACCGATTGCAACAAGCCACATACCTGCGCCTGCCGCCATACCAACCCCTGCCGTTGCCCAAACGCCTGCAGCCGTTGTTAAGCCGTAAATCATACGCCTTTGGTGCATAATCATGCCTGCACCCAAGAAACCAACGCCGCTTACGATTTGTGAAGCAATACGCGACGCGTCGTAATCGGCAACGTCACTAAAGCCGTATTTTGAAACTATTGTAAAAAGTGCTGCACCTGCCGCAACAACGGCGTGTGTACGGATACCTGCTTCCTTTGAGCGGTGACGTCTTTCAACACCGATAATAAAGCCAAGCAGCACCGATAGCATAATGCGTAAGATATAATCCACTATAGGATTTTCAAGTAAAAACTCTTTCATATTCCCCTTTAACTTAACTACTAATTAAGATATCATATATTTGTTTTAGCATTTTACCATTAAGTTAAAGCTTTGTCAATACTTTTGGCAAAAATTGTTGTTAAACCGATAAATAAACTTTTACTATAAGTAAAAACACGGTGAATTATCCTTTTTGGCTAATCGTTTTCCGCCTTTTTCATTTCCTTTTTAAGCTTAACGACAATTTTCTTTTCAAGACGGGATATGTAGGATTGTGAGATACCTAATAAATCTGCAACTTCCTTTTGCGTAAGCTCACGGCTACCCGATAGACCAAACCGCAAAACCATAATGCGCTTTTCACGCTCGTTAAGCTTTTTTAAGGCTTCTTTTAATATTTGCTTTTCACAGGTGCTTTCAACCTGCTTTACCACGACGTCGCCGTCTGTGCCTAAAATATCGGAAAGCAAAAGCTCGTTACCTTCCCAATCGACGTTTAAAGGCTCGTCAAAGGAAACTTCACCGCGGATTTTGGAAACACGGCGCAGGTGCATTAAGATTTCGTTTTCGATACAGCGCGAAGCAAAGGTTGCAAGCTTGATATTTTTATCAACGTTAAAGGAATTTATTGCCTTTATTAGACCTATTGTGCCGATTGAAATTAAATCGTCAAGGTCAATACCTGTATTATCAAATTTACGCGCGATATACACAACAAGGCGCAAGTTATGCTCTATAAGTTCCTTTTTAACGGACGTGTCACCCGAAGATAGTTTTTGTAAAACTTCCTTTTCGTGCGCGTCGTCTAAAGGCTGCGGAAGCGCTTCGCTACCCGACAAATAATTGACCGTATTTTCTTTTGTAAAGATACGCAAAATAAGCTGCTTGATTTTTTTGAATAAATTTATCATTACACACCCCAAAAAAACACAAAATTATATCAAAAAAGTACCGATAATCGACCTATAGCCCATTATATGCCCATCATTGCACCAAGCAAAAGGTCTTCGTTAAAAGTTTTATTTTCCACCGTGCCAAGTACTAAATCACACTTCTTTTCTTGCCCGTTGCAATCAATAATTAAGTAGTCAACGTCGTAAAGATTAATCTCTTTTTGGCTTGAAACGGTTGATAAAACAAGCTTTCTTGGCGGCGTAAACGTTGCGCCCTTATCCGTCAATTTTTTAATAAGCCGCTCATCACAAAGTGCAACGGGCTTACCGCTTTTTTTATCAAAAAGGTTATTACCGCTATCTAGGTATCCGTCAAGATTTATACAAGCGCCGTTTTTATAGAGTCTGCACTTATAAACAAAGCGCCTTGCTATTATAAAGCGGTAGCTTTTTTCTGCAAGCTTTTTGACCAAAAAGCCAAATACGTATGCGACAATTAAGTTCACACCGACAGGTAAAAGCCCTTTTGCTTTATAGCCTTGTGCCGTGTATTCAACGCCCATAATTGACAATATACCAACTATCGCGCCGCCCAGCATAAACGTCATTAGCAAAAACACGTTAAAAAACTTGAAGTACAAAAATGCGCTTTTATGGTTTACACCGACAAAGCAAACGAGCATCCCAAGCGCAATTTTTATCAAAAATAACAGATTTTGCGGCAATACAAGCATAGGGATAAACACCGCGCCCAAAGTACCGATAGCAGCGCCGATAAACAGCATAAATCTTTTATATTCAATCTTTAAAAGCTTTGCCGTAAATTTAAGCAGCAGATAATCCATAACAAGGTTGTCTATCACAACGTATTCAATATAAACTTCCATTGCAAAAATTATAAATAATTTTGGCACGATAAAAATAAGAAAATTTGTAAAAACCTTTACTTATTTGTCATAAAAGTATATGCCAAATTTTGTCAATTTACGCCAAAATAGCACAAAAAAACACCCCTTGACTTATGCCAAGGGGTAAATTTATTAAATTAGAAATCTAAAAGGTGCAGATATTGTGCTTTATCAACAGCCGCCAGGAAAAGATATAAACGTGGGCCGGCGTCTTGACCGATTAATAAATTATAAAAGGCCTTGAAGTATTGCTGCTGGATTGCCATGTTTTCTTTTTTAGAAAGCTCCGGATTATTAATTATTGAATAAATAAATTGTTGGACTTCTTTTTCCTTAACGTTTTCTTCAGCTAAAAGATAATCGTGCAATTTTTTAACGGCAGCTTTCTTATCGTCTTCTAACGTTTCATAGAAAGCAGAATTCTTTTGGGTTAAAAGCTTGTACATTTTGCTTGGTTGATGGTCAGAAATCCAGTTTTTAACGCGCAATAATCTTTCTTCGTCTTGAGCGGTAAACTCAACGTCAATCTTGTTAAGGAGCTGACGTACAGGTTCAGGTCTGAAGTCAACAACCGTTGCAACGCTTGCTAAAACGCCAAACGGAACTTTGCTTCTGGTGTTTTTGCCGTTGATTAACGCGTAATCGTAAACGGAAGTATAAAACTCATCAGATTCGCCCCTCTTATAAGCTTCCAAGCCCTTATCGAACTCGCTATAGTGACGGATAATGGTATCGTCAAAGTTAAATGAAAATGATGCTTTTGGCTCGTATTTAGCAAAAAGCCATCTAATCATATCAGGCTCGTAAACCTTTAAAACAGCGGCAGGCGTAATGTTGTTACCCGTTGATGAGTGCATATCACCAAGCCCTGCGATTGATAACCAGCCGTAGCCCTGGAAAAGCGGCGGCTTAACGCCTAAAACGTTTTCAGCAATGTCGCAAGCAACCATGTATGAACCGCTTGCAGCAGCGTGGTCGATACCACCCGGCTCAAAGTCAACGCCTTCTACGCCCCAACGCATTGGCCAGTCAACCTTCCAGACAAGCTTGATAAGGTTATAATCGCGCACCTTAACCGTCTTTTCCTGACCGCATTTTTTACAGCGGAAGGTTAAAGTTTCGCCGTCGTCAGAGCAAGATAAAACTTGGGTGAAGTCAGTCTTGCAGCAGTCGCAGTAAACGTTGAGTGGGTAATAATTTTCCCTTTCACCGTCGTTTGCTTCCTGCGTTTTATATTTCATTAATACGTCGTAAATTTCCAAACGCTTTTTGAGTGCGAAAACAATCCTGTCAGCGTATCTGCCGGACGTGTATTCCTTTGCCTGATATCTGAAATCTGGGTGGATATCAAGCTCCTTAAGGGATGCTTCAAATTCCTTTTCGTTATACTCTGCGTAAGATGCCGCAACGCCGTGTGGGTCTGGGATAAAAGCGTATGGCATACCGATATACTTATCAAAGTTTTCGCTGATTTTAGCAATATTTGAAGGGACTTTTCTTAAACGGTCAAACTCATCCCAAGAAAATAAAAGACGAGCCTTTTTACCCATTTTTTGTAAAGCCTTAACAACGTAAAAGCTTGTTGCAATATCCCTAAAGTTACCAATGTGAACAGAGCCTGACGGGCTAATGCCTGCGGCGCAAACGTATTCTTCCTTTTGTGGGTTTGATGCAATAATTTCTTCTGCAATCTTTTCAGCCCAATGCATAGTGACACCTCTTTATAGTGATAAAAAATAATCGTTTTTAAGTTTGATTTTTGGTTAAAAAACTTTGATAACCGACCTATTGACCGATTTTTTGTTCAACAAAGCTGGCAATTACGTCAGCGATGTCTTCCGGACACGCGCAAGACGTATCAATAACAAAGTCATAGTTTGCCATATCCATAATATCAACGCCGTAATAGTCCAAATAACGGCGGCGCTCACTTGCGCGGCGTGACGTCAAGGACTTGTCTGCTTCTTCAACGCAAGAAAAATGCTCGTCCTTTCTGCAAGCGCAAAATACGCGCTGTGCGGCAATCTGGCGGTCAACTTTTAGATAAAAGCTAATCGCAGACGGCACGAAATGAAACGCCAGGCGTGAGTCAAAAATGAAATCGCCCTGCTTTTTATCATAGCTTTTAAGCATATCGTCAACCAACGTATCGTACTTTTTGTCTGATTCGTTGTTGATGTTAAATTCTTCAACAGTCATATTAAGACTTGTTGCAATCTCCCTGTAAATGTTACCCGCAGAAACAATTTTTGCGCCAAACCTTTCAGAAAGAATCTTTGCAACAGTACTTTTACCGCTTCCTAAATCACCTGCAAGTGAAATTTTAAACTGCATAATAAAACCGCCTTGTTTGCTTAAGTAGAGTTTATTATAAATATTATATATATTTTAAAAACTAATGTCAACACAAAAAAGGCAATTTTTAAAAGCAATCATTTATCTTTTTTATCGGCAATTTTAAACAAAAAAGGGCGATAATCGACATATAGACCGACTTATCGCCCAAATTCAGTATTTAGTTAATCATTAAAATATTAATAAATTTTGATTTCGTCCGGCTGACATCTTCCGATACCCTTTAAAAGCTTACCTTTGGATTCACGGCTTTCGTGAGCGATTGCCGTGGTGTCGGTATAGAAATCCGTACCTATCCTATCAAGGATATACAAGCCCTTATTTTGATTTTCTTCCATTGTTGCACAAGCTAGGATGACTTCGTTGTACTTCTTGTCGCCAAGGTCCATAATCATTACACCCTTACGCGTTTTAACAAGCTTTTTGATAGTATCGCATTCAACGATTTTGAACATACCGTTTGTTGCACCGATTATAATCTTTTGCTTTTCGCCAATCTGGGTTGCAAATACAACGTAATCGTCATCATATAAGCCAATACCCCTTACACCGCCTGCAACACGGCCTTGTTCAGGTACGCCGTCATAAAGCATATTAAGCGACATACCGCGCGCCGTTACGTATAAGACTGTCTTTTCAGGCGCTTCTTGCTCGATAGTGATAATTTCGTCACCGTCTTTAACCTTCATTGCCTGGTAATAGCCCTTTAGCACGGTGTATTCTGACCAAGGCGTAATCTTAATCATACCTTCCTTGGTGATGAATACCAAGCGACCTTCAGGAACTTCTATGCCCTTAACAGCAAACATACCGACAATCTTTTCCTTCTTTAAGGCTTGCTTGAATAAATCTTCAAGCTTAACGCCGTCAAGCATACCGCCCTTTGATTCAGGTAATACTTCAACGTCAATCTTGAAGCAATTACCAAGGTTAGAAAAGGCGTAAACCTGTTCTTCGGTGGTTGCCTTTGTCCAGCAGGTAAAGATATCCTTAACGGCTGGCGTGCTGTTTTCGGTAATGCGCTTAAATTGTGCAGGTTTAAGCTTTCTTATCCTGCCTTTTGCGTTAACGCCTACAACGAAGGTTTCAACCGTGTTTGTATCGTGTGATTTAGCAACGCTGATTTTGCCTTCTTCATCAACGATAACCGTGCGGCGATCATCAGCAAATTTCTTTTTAACGGCTTGAAGCTCACGCGTGACGACTTCAAACTGCTTTCTCTTACTGCCAATGATTGCTTCGTATTCCTTAATAAGGTCTAAAAGCTGCTTTAATTCCTGCTTTAAGTTGTTGACTTCAAGCTTGGTAAGTCTTGCCAAGCGCAAATCTAAAATTGCGTTTGCCTGCCTTTCAGAAAGGTTGAAAGCCTTTCTTAACGCCTGACGCGCGCTTGCGGTGTCTTGCGAGCCTTTAATGATTGCGATAACTTCGTCAATGTTGGTTACGGCAACAATAAGACCTTCAACAATGTGCGCACGTTCCTTTGCCTTTTCTAAATCGTGCTTTGTTCTGCGCAAGATTACGTTTCTTTGGAACTCCGTGTAATGACGGAAGATATCCAAAAGACCTAACTGTTTCGGCTTGCCGTCGGCAATGGCAACGACGTTAAAGTTAAAAGAAGTTTGCAAATCTGTGTATTTGTATAAAGCTTCCAAAAGCTTTTCAACGTTAGCGTCTTTTTTAAGCTTAATTATTGCACGCATACCGTTACGGTCGGACTCGTCGCCAACCGATTGGATGCTGTTTGCGAAAATCTCACGCCCCTTTTTATCGCTATCGTCATCGCAAAGCTTGTCAATCTTTGTGAGCATATCGGCTTTGTTTACCGTGTAAGGTATTTCGGTGATAACGATACTCTTTGCGCCCTTTTGGTTTTCTTCGATATGAAGCTTTGCCCTAACTAAAATCTTGCCCTTACCCGTTTCATAAGCTTTTTTGAGTTCTGGCCCAGCAATGATATAGCCACCTGTTGGAAAGTCCGGACCGGGTACGTACTTCATTATTTCTGACAAACTAATCTTTGGGTTTTCGATATATGCGCAAGCGCCGTCGATAACTTCTGCAAGGTTATGCGGTGGGATATTGGTTGCAAGACCAACCGCAATACCCGTTGCGCCGTTAACCAAAAGGTTTGGATAGTGGCACGGCAGAACGTCGGGTTCTTTTAAGGAATCGTCAAAGTTTAAGTTCCACTTTACGGTTTCTTTTTCAATATCCTTAACAAGTTCTAATGCAAGTGGTTGCAATTTAACCTCGGTATAACGCATTGCAGCGGCAGAGTCGCCGTCGATTGAGCCAAAGTTACCTTGCCCGTCAACTAACGTCATACGCATATTATAGGGCTGCGCGAGCCTTACCATTGCATCGTAAATTGAAGTATCACCGTGTGGGTGGTATTTACCCAAGCAGTCACCAACTACCCTTGCGCTCTTTTTATACCCTTTGTCAGGAAATATTCCTTGCTCGTACATAGAATAAATGATTCTTCTTTGAACGGGCTTTAAGCCGTCTTCAACGCGTGGGATAGCTCTGTCTAAAATAACGTATTCAGCATAGGGTATCATTGACTGGTGTAACACTTGGTCAAAGTTACTGTTTATTATGTTTTTTTCGTTTTCAATTATTTCCATATTTCACCTTTAAAATGTGTTTTATTTGGTGTTAAAACCTTAAATTTTTAACACTAAATTATTGGGATAATCGACTTATACGCCGACTTTTAGTAAATTTAGCCGTAAATTTTAGTTTTCGGTTCTGGCTTCAAAATCGTCAACCTTGTTAAAGTCAGCGTACGACTGAATATACGCTTTTCTGCCTTCTGATTCACTACCCATAAGTATTGGTATTAGCCTTTCAGCTTCAGCAATATCTTCAAGTGTTACACGCATAAGCATACGCGTTTGTGGATTCAAGGTTGTTTCCCATAGCTGTGAAGCGTTCATTTCGCCAAGACCTTTGTAACGCTGTAATTGATACCCTCTGCCAACGATTTCGATTTTCTTTTTTAATTCCTTGTCGTCGTAAGCGTATTCAACGACGTCCTTTTTGAAAACCTTATAAAGTGGTGGCATACCAATATAAACGTGTCCTTCCTGAATAAGTGGGCGCATGTACCTATAGAAGAATGTCAAAAGTATTGCCCTGATGTGAGCCCCGTCCTGGTCGGCGTCTGATAAAATGATGATTTTATCATAGTTTAAATCTTTCATTTTAAAGTCGTCGCCAATACCCGTACCAAGCGCGCTGATAATACTTCTGATTTCATTATTGTCAAGTATTTGCTCAATACGTTTTTTCTCTGCGTTTACAGGCTTACCACGCAGTGGTAAGATTGCTTGGTGTTGTCTATCGCGACCTTGCTTTGCACTACCTCCAGCCGAGTCGCCTTCTACGATGAAAATTTCGTTTAGCGCAGCCTTTCTTGATGAACAATCGGAAAGCTTACCAACAAGTTTTGCACTATCCGCCGATGATTTTGCCCTTGCAACGTCTTTAGCGCGCTTGATCGCCTTTCTTACGCCTGCTTCTTCGATTGCCTTTTTGATAATCCTATCCATATCGGCAAAGTTCTTTTTGTTCTTTGAGTGGTTAGAAATTGCTTCAACGATTACACCTTCAACGATACCCTTAACTTCAGGGTTACCAAGCTTACCCTTTGTCTGCCCTTCAAACTGGGCGTTCTTCATTTTGATAGAAACGATTGCCGTCATACCCTTTCTGAAGTCTTCGCCAAGGAAGTTTTCGTCCTTATCCTTAATATGACCACGTGTACGCGCGTAATCGTTTAATACCCTTGTAAGCCCCGACTTAAAGCCTTCTTCGTGCTTACCGCCGTCGTGGGTGGGGATATTGTTAACAAAGGATAAAACGATTTCGTTATAGCCGTCGGTGTGCTGAAGTGCAAATTCAACCTTGACAGTATCCCTTGTGCCTGCAATCTCAACTTCCTGGTAGCCGTAAATTGGACTGTCAATAAGGGTGTTGTTACCTTCGTTAAGGTACTTGACGTAATCGTAAATACCGCCTTCATAGCAAAATACTAACGGCTCTGCCTTACCGCTGCGCATATCAACAAAGACAAGCTTAATGCCCTTGTTTAAAAATGCAAGCTCACGCATACGCTTAATAATTGTTTCGGCATTAAATTCAACGGTTTCAAATGCGGTCTTGTCAGGCTTAAAGCGAACGTAGCTGCCGTGCTTTTTGGTTGCAACGCCGGTGTTTTCTAACGGGCCGTTAGGTATGCCTGCGTAAATCTTGCCCGTCTTTTTATCAACGTAGCTTCTAAACGACATTTTATATACGGTCTTTTTGTAAACTTCAACAACAAGCCACTCTGAAAGCGCGTTGGTAACCGATGCGCCAACGCCGTGCAAGCCGCCTGAATAATTGTAGTTTTCGCTGTCAAACTTACCGCCTGCGTGAAGCTGTGTAAATACAACTTCAACACCCGATACCTTTGCCTTTGGGTGGATATCGGTCGGGATACCCCTGCCGTTGTCTTCAACCGAAGCGCTTCCGTCAGGATACAAAACAACCTGAACCGTATCGCCGTAGCCGTTTGAAACTTCGTCAATACCGTTGTCAACGATTTCCCACAAAATGTGGTGAAGCCCTTTAACGCCCGTGCTACCAATATACATACCGGGGCGAAGTCTAACGGCTTCTAAACCTTCCAAAATTTTAATCTTATCTGCCGAATAAGCGTTTTGCATAAGTTCCTCCAATATATTTAGAAATTAATTATTACTGATTTTAGTGCCGAAATATAGTATTCACCATTGTTATTAATGTTAAAAAATATCAATAATCGGCTTATAGGCTAACTTTTGTATATTTTTTTGTTGTGGCGCTTTAAATACCCTAAAGCTAGCATTTCATCTTTTGCGGTTACAAAATCTTCACAAAGCTCTGCCAAAATAAGCGAAGCTTCACCTTCCGTGTAAGCCTTGGACGGCTTAAAGCTTTCCAAAAAGATTTCATAAACGGCGTGGCGTTTTCTGACCTGAACTGGCAAGGTAATCACCCTGCCGCCCGTAAAGCAATCACGCCGCACGCTTTCCTTAAAGGCGTCTTCTTTAGGGTTAACACCCGATAAAAGTGCTAAAATCTCTTTGCCCAAAGCGCCCTGCTTTAAGGAATAGGTTTGATAGTACTGCTCCTTTTTTGCAACGACAAGGTCGGCGGCCAGAAGCTTCTTTAAATGGAAGCTGACCGTCGACACGCCAATATTAAGTTGTAAAGATAGCTCTTCAACAAACTTTGGTCCTTGACTTAAAGATGCTAAAATCTTCAAGCGGGACTTGTCCGCCAAGGCCGTCAATAATACTTCTGGCTGCATACTTTAATTTTATCGTTATCGAAACAGATTTTTATATTTATTATTATACACATCAAAATAGATTGTGTCAAGCGATTTTAATAACAAATACTTTTTTGCATAAAAAAATAACGGCAAAATTTGCCGTTATCATAATTTTATAATAATTTTATTTAATAATAAGGTCAAGAAGCTCACTTGGATGTGCGCAAGTTGTTTTAGCGCCAAGCTTAAGCAAAAAGTCACGCCCCTTAAAGCCCCAATCACAGCCTATAAAATCAAGCCCGGAGTTTTTAGCCGTTAAAAAGTCCACGTCAGAGTCACCAATGTAAACCGCGCTATCTTTTTCAATGCAAAGCTCTTTTAAAACTGCGTTTACCATATCGGGCGCAGGCTTTGTACTTATATCGTCACGCCTGCCGATTGAATAATCAAAAAGACCGTCAAAATATTTAACGCATAAATCCTTTACGGCATAATCGTCTTTATTGGAAGCAACTGCGGTTTTAACGCCTGCCGCGCGCAAATTATTAATAAGCTCACAAATCCCGTCGTAAGGTACGGTTTTATCTGCAGAGTGCACTTTATAGTAAACGCCAAAATCCTTGATAACCTTATCAAGAAGCTCTTTTGACGTGCCTTGCTGAACTGCCCTGCCAATAAAAACCGGTATGCCATTACCAACGAATTTTGTTACTTCAGCTTCAGTCCTTAACGGCATATTATTTTTTGCCAAGGCATAATTAATAGCGTCCGTCAGGTCGGGTATAGTATATAAAATTGTTCCGTCCATATCAAATATTGCAAGCTTGTACATATTATCACCTGATAATTTTTTGTAAATTGTAGCACAATAAAAAATCTTTGACAACAAAATATACCGCCAAAGATTTGGTGAGTAAGTAAAATTTTGGAAAAATTTAGTCAAATAAATGACAAAAATTACAAAAAGTCCTTCTATAGGTTGATTATCGACAATTTTTGCAAAATACAGCAACTAAAAAGCACACCCCGTCAATAATTGACGAGCTGAAAAACATGTAAGCTATCACTTGCGTTTTTTTGCTTTATTTCTTCCAAATAATCCTTGTTTGAAAAGTCTTCGGGTAAAAGCATTTTTAAGCTTTTGCGCTTGATAATTAGCAATACGTCCCCGCGCTTTGGCGACCTTTTAAGGTTGTTATCACTAATTATGTTGGTTGGGGACACACCTGTTTCAAGCGCAATATCAAATAAGGTTTTGTCGGTTACAAAATAAAGATATTGGTCAAAAACGCAGCCTGCAATTAATAAGTCGTTCATACAATGAATATATTAAACCAAAACAAATTTTATGCTTTTTGAGGTGATACTATTAAAAAGGTAGTTAAGACCGTGGCGTTTGTCACAATATTTTCTTGTGTGGAACGCTTTGTTGGGTTTATTTATCGCATATTTTTATCACGCACCCTCGGTAGCGAGATGCTTGGCGTTTATCAGATAACCTTGTCGGTCGTGGGGGTGCTGGTTACCCTTACGGCAAGCGGAATACCTATAACGGTATCACGCCTTATGATAAAGGAACGCGCCCAAAAAGACAGAAAGGGTGAAATTGACGTTGTTTGGGCAGGCATTATTGCAAGCCTTTTATTAAGCCTGCCGATAACTGCAATCTTATATTTTGGGCGCAACGTGTTTTCCTTTATTTTTGCAGACCCAAGGTGTTATGACCTACTGCTTATTATTCTGCCCGGTGTGGTGATAACTGCGATTTACGCGGTCATACGCGGCTTTTTTTGGGGAAACCAATACTTTTTAACCTATTCACTTATAGAACTTATTGAAGAAATTGCAATGTGCCTTGTCGGCGTTATTTTAGTTAGCCGCGCCACAAAGATAAGCCCGCTTGAAGGCGGCAAAATGGCGGCAAAAAGCGTAATGATATCTTACGTTGTTTCTTTTGTTTTATCAAGCACGGTTTTCGCAATAAAGGGCGGTAAGTTCACTCACCCGCAAAGCAAACTAAAGCCGCTTTTAAAAAGCGCGTCGCCGATAACCGCGATGCGAACGCTTACTTCGTCAATAAGCTCTGTTATAGCGGTTATATTACCTGCAAGGCTTATTGCGCTTGGCAACAGCAACCAGCAGGTGCTATCTGCCTTTGGCGAGCTGACGGGTATGGCAATGCCCCTTTTGTTTATACCGTCAACCTTGATAGGCTCTATCGCGCTTGTTATCGTACCAAGACTTTCCGAAAGCTTTTACACGGGGCGCATTGATAGTTTAAAAAGCTCGATTGAGCTTGCTTTTAGTTATTCGCTCATGATAACGTCGCTTATCGTACCCGTGTTCGTGTGTGCTGGGCGGCAGATTGGTCAGGTTGTGTATTCAAGCCAGACGGCAGGCATATATTTGAGCGTCTCTGCATTTATCATGATACCGATGAGCCTGACAATGATTTCAAACAGCGTACTAAACTCCTTAAGCCGCGAAAACGCAACCCTTATAAACTTTGTAGTCGGCGCGGCGATTTTGATTTTATGCGTAACGCTTTTACCAAGATTTTTAGGTATTTATTCTTTGGTTTTGGGATATTTTTTAAATTACGTTATTTCAGCCCTGCTTAACATATTGGCACTAACTAAAATCACCCACCGCGGAAAACAGTACGCTTTACAAGCAGCGGCGTTTACGTTTACAGCCCTTATAACGTTTGCTGTCGGCAGCGTTTTATCAAGGCTTTTAGATGGCAGACTTTCACCATTTTTCTTTATCGTGGTGATGGGTGTGGTTCTTACCGTGTTTAACACCGCCCTGACGTGGGTCTTTGGTATTTTTAGCCCTAAAAAAATGTTAACTTAAGGCTTTTGCTTGACACGATACCCTGCGGTGTATATAATATAGACATTAATGCAAAGTAGGAAGCGTGCGTTAAGTGTTGCATAACGGGATGTTGTATGCAAACGAAAGGGCCTTGTGCCTTGCGATGCTCTTCCGCGTCCGTTGCAAATTTGGGGTTACCCTTTTACGGCCTTTGCTTTTTGCATAGGCTTTTTTGTTTCGGACCATTCAGGTGGTTTATGATTAACAATTTTAATTTATTTTTAGCAAACAAAATCGGCGCGTTCAGTATACTTGAAATTTTCGCTAATATCGTTACAGAGTGGTACTATTATTTAGTGCTTTTTGGGATAATCGGGCTTGTCGTTTTGTTGTGCGTTTTGTACCCACCAAAGCACACCGTAAAGCTTGAAGGCTCGAAAAAAATTGCCGTAACTGCAATGCTGGTTGCGCTTGCTTTTATTGCAAACGTGGGTGCTTCTGGCCCTGATTTATGGAAGTTTTCCTTTGTGCCGACAGTATCCTTTATTGCAGGGCTTGTTTTAGGTCCGGGCGGTGGATTTACAGTTGGGTTTTTAGGCGATTTAATTGCAGGCATTATTGCCCCACAGGGCCCTTACAATCCAATCATTGCTATTGCTTCAAGTCTATGGGGGTTTATCCCTGGCGTGATTTTCGGTTACTTTAGAAAGCATTTTATATTGAATACGGTTATCAGCTACGTAATCGGCTTTATCGTTTGTTCTCTATTTTTAAATACGTCGGCAACCTATTTTATGTATTCAAGCATAAGCACGAAGTACCCAACGCTTATATCTTACGTTTCATATAGGATAATACCAACCCTTATCACGGCGTTTGTTATCAATACCCCGCTTTCAATACTACTGTACCCGATAATAAATAAAATCTTTCCACGTAAAAACAATTAAAGCTAAACGTTAAACATACAAAAAGTCGCCCTATAGGTCGGTTAACGGCCTTTAGGGCGATTTTATTTGTTAATTAATATTCGATATGCTCAACACCCTTTTTGGTTGAGTAGCGGTATAAAACAATCTTTCTGCCGATAACGCAAACAACAGTTGAGTCTGTTGCTGCAGCGATTTCATTTGCTAAATCGTGCGCGTCTTCCGTGGTGTTATCCAAAACCGAAAGCTTAACAAGCTCACGCGCGGAAAGTGCTTTATCAACGGTATCAATCAGACCTTGGCTTACGCCGCCCTTACCGATTTGAGTGATAGGTGAAATATTTTGAGCAATGCTTCTTAAATTGCTTCTTTGCTTTGACGTGAAATTTTCCATAATATTCTCCAAAATAGCTTAAGTATTAGTCAAGGTAATCAAATTCAACTTCGCCGATAACAACGGTATCGCCGTCTTTAATGCCCAGCTTTTTGAGCGCCTTGAATACGCCGCGGTTACGCAAGGTTTTTTGCATGTAGGCAAGTGAGTCAACGTCGTCCAAAACAACGTTACGGCAAAGAAGGTCAACAAGCGGACCAACCACAACGTAAGCGCCGTCATCATCCCTGACGATATCAAATTGTGATTCATCCTTTCTTTCATACTTGAATTCTTCGTATTCAATAGGCTGAACAGGTGGCAAGGTCTTTAAGGTTTGGTAAACTTCGTCAAGCATTTCCTCAATGCCTTGGCTGTTTAGCGCGGTTATCGGGAAGATTTTATACTTTTTACCGAATTTTTTCTTGAACGCTTTAAGGTTTTCTTCCGCGCCGTCAATGTCCATTTTGTTTGCAACGACGATTTGCTTTAGGTTAGCAACGTTAATATCGTATTCTTCAAGCTCTTTATTAAGCTTAATAAAGTCGTCGATTGGGTCGCGGCCTTCCACGCCTGAAATATCAACGATATGGATAAGCATGCGCGTTCTTTCAATGTGGCGTAAGAATTCGTGACCAAGCCCTGCGCCTTGTGCAGCGCCTTCAATAAGCCCCGGGATATCGGCAACGACAAAGCTGTCGTCATAGTGTCTTACCACACCAAGGTTTGGTGAGAGCGTTGTAAAGTGATACGCAGCAATCTTTGGTTTAGCGCCTGAAATTTTAGATAAAAGTGTTGACTTACCCACGCTTGGGAAGCCTAAAAGACCAACGTCAGCAATGGTTTTAAGCTCTAAAACAAGCCTTACAGGCTCGGTCTGGACGCCCTTTTGCGCAAAGTGGGGCGCATGACGTGTTGCAGTACAAAACTTAACGTTACCCTTACCGCCCGTGCCGCCTTGTAAGACAAGTTTCTTTTCGCCGTCGTAAAAAATATCGCAAACGATATTGCCCGTTTGCTTATCCCTGATAACAGTACCAAGCGGTACGGGGATAACTAAATCTTCGCCGCTTTTGCCGTAGCATTTTTTAGGACCGCCCTTACTGCCGTTTTCAGCAAAATATTTTCTTTTATAGTAAAAGTCGATAAGGCTTGATTTACGCTTATCGCCAATAAAATAAATGCTACCGCCGTCACCGCCGTCGCCGCCGTCAGGGCCGCCGTTGGTTACGCCTTTATAGTGGATAAACGAAGTAGCGCCGTCGCCACCGTTACCCGCCTTAACAATTATATGCTCTTTATCAACAAACATATTTTACCCCTTAATTAGCGCTTTAGCTTTTGTTGCGCTTTATTGTATTTACAAATATCTGCCAACGGGCAAATATCACATTTTGGACTACGTGCGGAACATAAATTCCTGCCGTGGTGAATTAAATAATGGTGTGCTTTACCCCACAAATGTTGGTCTATAAGCCGATTAAGTGCCTTTTCTGTTTCAAGCGGGTTTTTAGCGTTTGCAAGACCGATTCTGTTTGAAACCCTGAAAACGTGTGTATCAACGGCAATAGCATCGCCGCCAAAGCCGACGGCAAAGACAACGTTTGCAGTCTTTCTACCGACACCTGCCAAGGTTTGCAAATCCTTAACCGTTGAAGGTATCTGACCATTAAACCTATCTAAAATATCTTTGCTTGCCGATAAAATATGCGCCGCCTTTGAGCGGTATAAACCACACGATTTTATCTTTTGCTCAAGCTCACCGCTCGAAAGCGTAAGCATTTTTTCAGGCGTGTTGTACTCCTTAAAAAGCTCCGCCGTGACAAGGTTGACACGCTTATCGGTGCATTGTGCGGAAAGCATAACTGCAACTAAAAGCTCATAATTAGTGGTAAAATTAAGCTCCGTATCCGCATTTGGGTAGGTTGCAGCCAAAATATTAATAACGTCAGCACATTTTTGCTTATTCATAATTCACCCTTAAACTTGAGTTATTATTTTAGCATATTTTAAAGGTTTTTACAATCTTTTAAAGATAATTTTATAATAATTAATTAATAAATTAACTTGATTAACGTGTAAAATGAGTAAAAGCCGCTTAAAGCTTTTTAGCTTCAAACGGCTTACGCGCATTGTTTTATTTGTATAAAATATGTATTTTAAAACCAAAAACAGTCATTTAATCGACTTATAGACCGACTTTTAAGATTATTCGATAATCAAGATATAGTCGTAAACGTCTTGACCGCCGTTGATTTCATAAAACTCTAAATCTTCGTAACTATCTTCAATCATTTGGCGGGTTTTTGCCTTTTCTTCAGCCGTTATACTTTGGCCGTAAACGGCAATAAGGAAGTATTTATCTTGTAAATCAAGCTTTGATAAAACCCCCTTTAAGGTATCAAGCTTGTCAGCGCTTGAATAAAGCATTGTCTTATCGGTAAAGCCTATAAAATTGCCTTGCTTGATTTCAACGCCGTTAAGGCTTGCATCACGGACGGCAGTCGTTATTGACGCGGTGATCGTATCATCTAAACTTTCACGCATTTGCTCTGCGATAGCTTGACCGTCATCACACGAATAATCAAGGCTTGAAAGTATCGAATACGCTTGACCAATGTTTTTTGTTTTGATAAGGTGCGCTTTACCCTTATAGATAGATATTGCGTTTTCCGCCGCCATAATAATATTTGAGTTATTAGGTAAAACGAAAATTTCTTGTGCGTTACACTTATCAAATGCCGCCAAAAAGTCTTCAACGGACGGATTGTTAGTTTGGCCACCGTTGATTACGACGTCCGCACCGAGATCCTTAAAGACTTCTGTTAAGCCTTTACCTTGTGCCACGGTAACCAGGGCAAATCTTTTTTCGGGGGAAGATTGATCTATGGATTGGCTAGATACTGCTTGGGCATCGTAACCAACGGTGGTTTCATTTTCAGCTTCGTCATTACCTAAACCGTTGTGCTGAAGCGTCATGTTTTCAATCTTGATGGTTAAAAATTCACCAAATTGCTGACAGAATTCAAGCACCTTATGCGGTGTTAAGGTATGAACGTGTAATTTGATTATGGTTTCGGTTTTAAATGCAACGATTGAATCGCCTATCGTTTTTAAATAATCAACGATAACCTGCTCGCTGAAGGCTTCAACGTCGGTTTTAGCAGTTTGCAGCTGAAGCAAGCATTCTGTGCAATAGCCGTATTCCATAACACTGTCTTTTGTGAACTTGGAAAAATCAAGTTCGTTAGCGGGTTTTTCCGTATCAAGGGTTAAAGCAAGCTCCTTTTCAACCTCAAAATTTGTTTCTTCGCCAAAAATAACGCTTGCCGCGCCTTGCATAAAGTAGTAAAGCCCTGCGCCGCCGCTATCAATTACACCTGCTTCCTTTAACGCAGGTAAAAGATTGATTGTATTATCAAGCGATTTTTTGCACGCAATCAGGATTGCTTTGAAAAAATCAACAAGGGCTACGTCCTTACCAAGATAAGCCTTTGCCCCTTCAAAAGATTCACGCGCAACGGTCAAAATTGTGCCTTCTACAGGGTTTGAAACTGCGGCATACGCCCTTTCAACCGCGTGTGAAAAGGCTTCAATCAAATCATTAACGTCAGCCGTAGTTTTATTCTGAAGCCCCTTTTTAAGCCCTGCAAAAAGCTGTGAAAATATTACGCCGGAGTTCCCGCGCGCACCCAAAAGCATACCGTTTGCAAGGGCTGCTGAAGCCACTTCAAGCGTTGGTGCGGCAGCGGTGTCAAGCTTTAAAAGCTCTTTAAGCCCGCCGTTTAATGTAAGCAGCATATTTTCGCCCGTGTCGCCGTCGGGAACGGGGAAAACGTTTAAATCGTTAACTTCTTTTACGTGTTTTTTTAAGTTTGCAGCGCCTGATTTTATCATGGCGATAAACTGCAAGCCTGTGATTGTATTTTCCATTTTAAGCTCCGAATTAATTAACACAGTTAATTAAATAAATTGATTATTCAAGCGGTTCGTCTTCTCTGCGTAAAAATAGTAAGCCGTAGCCTGCAAGCCACGGGCCGTTGTGACAGCCGCTGACGGGTGACATAATAACGGGCTCGTGATTGCAGCTGATGCCGTGTGCCTTTTCGATAACGTCAAGCTTTTCAATAACTGAAGTACCCGTAAAGATATGGAATAAAATATAGTCTTTAGTCTCTCTGTCGCCAATGATTTCCTTAAGGATTTCGCAAGTTTTATTGAGCGCCTTCTTTTGGGAAACAACGCTGCAAAGTGGCTCACAATCGCCGTCCTTTGAAAAGTGTATAACCGGGCAGATACCAATCATTTTGCCCATAAACGCCTTGCCGCCCTTAAGCCTGCCGTTGTAAATAAGATAATCAAGCTTGCCGTCAATACCTAAAAATTCCTGATGGTCCTGCATCCACTTGATTTCCTTTAAAATCTGCTCGGTTGGCATATTCTGTTCAATCATTTCAGCCGTCTTAACCGCAAGCAAGCCTTCACCAAAGCAGGTGATTTTAGCATCGATAACGTGGATTTTAATTCTGTCCTTGAAATCTTCCGCCATTAAGCGTATAAAGTTATAAGTGCCGCCCATTTTTGAGCTGATGCAGATAACGAAAAGCTCTTCATAGCCGTCTGCAATCGCCTTTTCAAAATGCTCACAGATTTCCGCGGAAGTTGGCATAGCCGTTTTAGGTAGATTGTTTTTAACGTCTTCTAACGTTTCAAGCTCCTTGTAAAACTCAACAGGGTCAAGACCTTGACCTTCAAGATATTCCTTGCCCTTAAATAAAATATGTATGCGGATAATACCGATATCGTGGTCCTTTAAGTATCTTTCTGGCGCGTATTCCAAGCAGCCCGTTGAAGTGCATAAAACCTTTCTTTTCATAATAACCCCTTTGGTTGTTCCTTTTTACGTTAAGCTAAAAATATTTATTTTTAGACATAATTCGACATTTTGCGTTGCTATTATATCAACTTAAAATAAACTTTAGTTCAATTAAAAATCAACAATTGTTGAAAATTAAAAACCGGGGTGATACTCCCCGGCTATTATAGGTTAATTTTAAATTGCAAATTTGTCTTTGTGTGCTGAAGATTAAACATCGGTCAGCGCAACTGTAAACACACACCCTTTGGGCGAAAGATTTTCAACCTGAATATCGCCGCCCATTATGTCAAGTATCTTTTTAACGAGTGTAAGTCCCAAGCCCGTGCCCTGCTGTTTACGCGACGTATCTTCCTGATAAAACTTATTAAAAATCTGTGTTTTATCCTTAACGCCACAGCCTTCGTCCTGCACGCTGAAAACAACCTTGCCGCCTTTTTTTGTAAGATTTATCGTTACGTTGCCGTTTTCCGGGCTGAATTTAATTGCGTTTTCAATAAGGTTACGCCAAACGTGCATTAATAAGCTTTGACTGCTATTTATAACCACGTTATCAAGATTTGCATCAATATTGATATTCTTTTTTGACCATTTTGGCTCTAACAAAACGACGACGTGTCTTATTTGCTCGTCAAGGGAAAATTTTGCTTTTTTGTAATCAACAACCTGATTTTCAATTTTAGAAATAAGTAAAATGTTGCTTACAAGCTCGCTCATAAGCTTTGTGGTTGACAAAATTTCGCGCGTGTATTCTTCGCTTTCTTCAGGGGAAAGCGTTTTATCCTGTAAAAGCGTTGCGTAGCCTTCAATCGCGGAAAGCGGGGTCTTGAACTCGTGCGAGACGTTTGACATAAAGTCCTTTTGCATTTCGGCGTTGGAGCAAAGCTCCTTCATCATGATATTGAAGCTGTGGTTGATATTTTCAACTTCTTCAATTCTGCTGTTTTCCTTCATGCGCACGCTGAAATCACCTTCTGTTACGCTTTGCATCGCGTCCTGAAGTCTGGCAATAGGCCTTAAAAGCGACCTTGAAACGATTGCAGATAATAAAAAGGCAATAATTAGGCTTGCGCCAACCAATAACAGAAGAATTTCAAACTGACTTTCAATATTACCAAGATAGGCAATCCAGCTGGAAAAATTGGAAGCTGCAGATACCGAAATCATTACCACCAGCGTAACGACCAGAACAAAGTAAAACCTGAACGTTGGGCGCTTGTGGGTTTTCCAGTTGCCGTAGGCCTTTAAGCGTTCTTTAATAGGGTTTACGTTTTTCATTTTCTTACCACCTTGTAACCGATACCGCGGATTGTAACGATATCAAAGTCAGGGTTATTTTTAAACTTGTCACGCAGTCTGCCGATATGTACGTCAACGGTGTGGGTTTCGCTGTTGCTGTCATACCCCCAGATGTCGTCCATAAGCTCCTGACGGGTAAAAATTTTACCGGGGAAGGAAGCCATTTTATATAAAAGCATAAATTCTTTTTGGGGCATAACTATACTTTTATCTTCGGTCGTTATGGTAAGCGAATCGCACTCTAAAACGGTTGAGCCGATAGTCTGACGTCTGTCGTTTATCATTTGTGCACGGCGAAGCAATGCACCAACGCGCAAAACAAGCTCGTTAATATTAATCGGCTTAACCATAAAATCGTCCGTACCCGACAAAAAGCCCATTTTTAAATCGTCAAATTCTGTTTTAGCGGTAACCATTAAAACGGGCATATTGTTACCTGCTTGGCGGAGTGACTCGATAAGCTCGTACCCGTCCATTTCGGGCATCATTATATCCGTGATTAAAAGGTCAAAATACTCCTTATCAAGTGCGTCAAGGGCTTCCTTGCCGTTTGTAACGCCACGCGTATAATATCCGTTTTTAATAAGCACCCTTTCAAATAATTGGCAAAGCTTGCGGTCGTCTTCTGCGATTAAAATTTTAAACATAGCACTCCCTGTTTTATGATATTTATCTGTTTGTTAACAATAATTTATCATTAAAAGATAAACTTTTTATCAACTGATTTTCAACAATAGTTGAATATAGGTATATTATAGCACACCAAACCAAAAAGGCAATAAAAAATAAACTGCGTTTGAATTTTTACCCTTATATTAAATAATTTTTAATTTGATTTTTATTTGATTTTATGCCGATAACGGGCTTATAGGCGGGTTTTTTATAGTTTTTATGCACACACTAAAATTTGGCCTAAATAATTTTTTGCTAAATTTTTATTAATTGCGTTGACTTAAATTGTATATCAATATATAATAAAATTAGAATTTAGTAAAGCTTTAATTACTATGTAAAAAGGTAAACCATCATGAAGAAAAAACTTTTTAAAACCTTAATATGTGCGCTTTTGACCGCTGCGGTTTTATGCCTTGCAACGGGATGCGCAATTTTTAACTTTTTTAAAAGCGACGGCAAAGCCTTTGCAGAGCATACTTACGTAAACTGCGATGATTTTAAGTTTAATTACACGCAGGATGAATTTGACGCTTACCTTGAAACGATAAGCGACACTTACGACGCGGCAGTAAACCCAAAAACCAGCAACTTAAAATTCAGTCTTTTGATAACCGACCTTACTATGCACCGCTTAAGGCTTGTTGATTCATACCATTTAGCAAGGATACTTTATTACGCAGACACCACCAACCAGGAAAATTACCAGGCGTTTATTGATATTGATACAAAATACAACACGTCCACAAATGAATTCAACAAGCTTTATGAAGTAGTTTATAAATCGCCCTTTAAGGAAGATTTTTACGGCGAAATGACCGACGAAGAAATTGAAGAGCTTATACGATACAGAGCACCGTCGGACGAAAAGGTTGCGCTTAACAATCAGATAACGGATATACAAACACGCTTTAACGCACTATCGCGCGCAGAAAAATTATCGCCTGCGTTTGACGGATACTATAAAGAGCTTATAGACGCGCAAAACGCGCTTGCTGTTTTAAATAATTTTGAAAGCTTTAACGAAGAAAGCTACGCAGTGACCTATGCAAGGGATTACACCCCGCAGGATACGCTTTATTATACACAGCTTATAAAAGATGAACTGTTTGGCTCAATCCAAAGCGCGGTTACAAGCTATAACGGCTTGCTTGGCTCTATCAGCGAAAGCCAAATAAGCGAATATAATGCACTTTTAAACACCCCGTTTTACACAGCCGAAGGCAAGGCCATACTCGACGGCTTTTATAAAACCCTTGGCACGGAAATTTACGACGCGTACACCCAGCTCATAAATGAAGGCTACTATTATATCGCCCACAGCGAAAACGCTTATCAAGGTGCGTTCACGTCTTACTTTTCATCAATAAGCGCGCCCTATATGTACTTTAGCGCAAGCAACCCTTATTACGTTTCGGTTAACACATTCGTTCACGAATTTGGCCACTACTTAAACTTTTATTTTGCCGGCAGTAACGGCGACGCCACTTACGAGCTTATGGAAACCCACTCCCAAGGGGCGGAATGGCTGTTTGCGGCATACCTTGAAGATAAGGTGGAAAAGGCCGGTTACGACTATATAATCGGCAACAAGCTTCAGTCTGACGGCTATACCATAATTTTAAGCTCGCTTGTGGGCGCGTTTGAAGTTCACGCGTATAAGAACCCGCTTGAAGACGGAAAAACCTACGACGACTTGATGATTTCCATTAAAAACGACGTTTACGGTAGCGGTGCGCTTGAAGGCTTGTTTACAGGCGTTATGTCAACCGAAACGTATTTCAGACTTGTGACTATACCAAACCCGTCCTACTATATCAGTTATTCGGTTTCATTGATTTCATCGCTTGAGCTTTACGCCCTTGCCACAAACGATTACGCTAACGCAGTTGACGTTTATACAAAGCTTTTAAAAATGCAAAACGGCTACGTTGAAAGCTTGAATGAAGTTGGCTTAAGCTCGCCTTTTGAAGCTGAAACCTACGGACTTATCAGTCAAGTGTTTTCGTTTTTAGACTAAATTAATTACGATAAAAGCCCCTTAAACGGGGCTTTTTTTATAGTTTTTTTATAGTTTTTTTATAGGCTTTTTAAGGCTTTTTGCAAGCGAATTTTGGCAAGTGATAAATCCTTTTTAGTACAAAAGGCGGAAAGCCTGAAGTAGTTTTTGCAATCTTTGCCAAACCCACCGCCCGGCGTGCCGACAATTTTATAGTTATCAAGAAGATAATCAAAAAATGCTTCACCGCTTAAATCGTCGGGACACTCAAACCAGATATATGGCGAATTTGTTGTATCAAGCACCTTTACGCCACCGCCTTTTAATACGGCTTTAAGCTGGCGTGCATTGTCAAGATAATAGTCAACCGTCTTTTGCGCGGCGCGTTCGCCCTTTTTAGTAAAAACCGCCGCGGCACATTTTTGGGTTATGTAGGACACACCATTAAAAAGCGCGTCCTGACGGGCGGCAAAGAGCTTGTTTAATGACTTACCGCAAAAGGTTAAGGCTTCATCAATGATTACAAAGCCGCACCTAATCCCTGTAAAGCAGGCAAATTTTGAAAAGGAATTAACTTCTATCGCACAGGTTTTTGCACCCGGGATTTCAAAAATACTTTTGGGCGCGTTTGTGGTTACGTAGCGCGAATACGCGCTGTCAAACAGGATAATTGAGCGGGTTTTGTTAGCAAAATCAACCCACGTCTTTAATAAATCACGACCGTACACCTCCCCTGTTGGGTTATCTGGTGAGCAAATGTATATCAGGCAATTTTCAAGCTTTAAGCCGTCGGGCGTGGGCAGATAATTATTTTGCGCGTTAGCATAAAGGTGATATATTTTATTGCCACGGATTATATTTGCGCTTAAATAAGCAGGATAAGACGGCACGTTTATCACTGCGGTAATATTATCAAACAAGTCAAGAATGCTTGCTAAACCGCTTTTTGCCCCGTCGTTTACAAAGATTGAATCTTCGCTTATATAAGCGCCAATCCTTCTGTAATAGTCCTTAATGGCGGTTTTTAAAAAGCCGTAGCCGCTTGCGGGTGGGTAACCCTTAAAGGTCTTTGTCTTTCCCATTTCACGCGCGGCAATAGCAGCGCTTTTTACAAGCGGTTTCGGTAAGGGTAAAACCCCGTCACCAATGCCAAGTTTTATAAGCCCGTTTTTATCAACCGTTTTAAGCTTTTTGCTTACCTTTGCGAAAATATATTCGCCGCCAAGCCTTTCAAAGTTATTATTTATACTCAAATGTCAATCCACCCTTCACACACAAATTTGACTTCGCCGCCAAGCAGCATTGTAAAATCCTTATTAATCTCAACAAACAACTCACCCGAGCCAAACCTTACCTTTGTTTTGCCGTAATCAATAATTCGGTTTTTAACAGCGCTTGCAACAACAGCGCAAGCACCCGTTCCGCAGGATAAGGTTTCACCGCTGCCGCGCTCATAAACGCGGGCACATATTTTGCCGTCAATTATTGTAAAAAACTCAACGTTGACGTCCAATTTATTAGATAAAAGTGGGGCTATAAGGCGGAAATCAACGTCTTTTTGGTCCTTAAGCATAACTGCAAGATGGGTATTCCCTACACTTAATAAATCAAAACGTAACGCACTTTTTAAGCTTGTTGTCAACGTATTATCAGATAAATCATCAAGGCTAAACGGTATAAATTTTGCCCTACCCATTTGCGCCATAACAGAGTTTTCATTTATATATACACGCCTTAAGCCACTGTCAGTTTCAACCAACTGCTGATGGCTTTTATTTAGCCTTGCCAACAAATACCCCACGGCACGCAAAGCGTTGCCGCACATTTTTGCGCGACTTCCGTCGCTGTTATAAATAATCATAGTTGCATCATAATTTGGGTTTGGCAAAATTAAAACGATACCGTCGCCGCCCAATGAAAATTTGCGTTTGCAAATATTTACGGCAATTTGGCTTGCGTTATCAACCAAATATCTTGTCAGCTTTTTACTAACCCTTTTTGTTACTAAATCAAAATAGATATAGTCGTTACCAAGCGATTGCATTTTATAAAATTCAGCCTTCATAAGCGTAATCACCCATTAGCGCTTTTTTGATTATTTCGGCTTCTGTGTCGCCCTCTTTCACAGCTAAAAGTGGGCTTCGGAGTCGATTATCGCACATTTTTGCTTTGTGCATAGCGTATTTTATCATAACGGGATTAACCCTTTTTGTAAGCGCGTTAATAAATGGTAGCATACGCATAAATGCCCTTTCGGCAAGATGCTTTTTACCGCTTGTATAGTATCGGTAAATATCCATCATTTTACTAGGTACAAGGTTTGATGCAACCGAAATCACACCCTTACCGCCAAGTGCAAGATAGCCTAAAAAGCTTTGGTCGTTACCAGCATAAATATCAAGGTAGTCCCCTACCGCTTCAAAAATGCGCGTGCATTTGGAAAAGCTATCGCTTGCTTCCTTTATGCCAACGATATTTGGGTGACTTGATAAGCTTTTATAAAGGTTAACCGACATATCAACGCCTGTGCGCGTTGGTACGTTATACAAAATTATCGGTAGGCTTACGCTATCGGCAATCTCTAAATAATGCTTTTTTAGTCCGTCTTCGCACGGGCGGTTATAGTAGGGCGAAATACTCAATAACCCGTAAGCCCCTGCGCGCTCGGCGTAGCGTGACATCATTACTGCGTGACGGGTGTCATTTGAACCGCACCCTGCTATAATTTTTATCCTGCCCCTTGCCGTCTGAACTGAAAAATCAATGATTTTTTTATGCTCCTTTACGCCAAGGGTTGGGGCTTCCCCCGTAGTGCCGCAAATAACGATTGCTTGAGTATTGTTTGCAATCTGAAACTCAATCAACCTTTTAAGACACTGATAGTCAACCCCGTTTGTTTTATCAAAGGGCGTAATAAGCGCCGTTGCAACGCCTGCAAATATTGTTTGTTTATTTATGTTTATACCCCCACTAAAAAACACCCACGACAGAAAATTCCTTTCAAAATATCGTGGGTGTTTATTATTAAATTTGTCAATTAACCGACTTATAGGACTACTTTTGTTGGTTTAAGCCATATTAAGTGGTCGATATTTTTGCGCCAGTATAAAGTGAATAGTACGTGCCCTTTGCTTCCATTAACGCGTCGTGATTACCTTGCTCGATAATCCTGCCGGCGTTCATAACCATTATGTTGTCAGAGTTACGTACGGTTGAAAGCCTGTGTGCAATAACGAAAACAGTTCTGCCTTTCATAAGGTTATCCATACCGCTTTGAACGATAGATTCCGTCCTTGTATCGATTGAAGACGTTGCTTCATCCAAAATCATAACGGGCGGATTTGCAACCGCAACGCGTGCGATTGATAATAGCTGGCGTTGACCTTGTGAAAGATTTGCCCCGTCAAGGGTTAAGACCGTATCGTACCCGTCAGGCAAGCGCTTGATAAACTCGTCTGCGTGAACAAGCTTTGCGGCCTTATAAACGTCTTCGTCGGTGGCTTCAGGGTTGCCGTAACGGATATTTTCCCTTACCGTGTCGGTAAACAGGTTGATATCCTGCAGCACAAGCCCTAACGAGCGGCGCAAATCGTCCTTTTTAATCTTATTTATATTTATGCCATCGTAACGGATTTTGCCATCGTCAATGTCATAAAATCTGTTGATAAGGTTAGAAATTGTCGTTTTACCAGCACCCGTCTGCCCGATAAGCGCAACCTTTGTACCCGGTTCAACTTCAACCGTGATATCGTGTAAGACCTGCTTTTTGCCGTCGTATGAAAAGTCAACGTTTTTAAGTACCACGTGACCTTCAACCTTGGTGTAAGTTAAAGTGCCGTCGCCGTGTGGGTGCTTCCAGGCGTAAAACCAATCGCCAACCGTGCCTTCAACGATATTTCCGTTTTCATCATAATAAGCCTTAACCAAGGTTACGTAGCCGTTATCGGCTTCGGGCTCGCTGTCGATAAGCTCAAATACCCTTTCAGCACCTGCAAGCGCCATAATGACGCCGTTAAATTGCTGTGATACCTGGTTGATTGGCCTTGTGAACGAACGGGAAAGGAGTAAAAATGCCGATACAAGCGCAAACGCCGCGTAAGTATTAGTGCTGTCGCCAACGATAAGCCAGCCCTTGTTTGCCATAAGACCGCCAACTACTGCAATGATTACGTATTGCAAATAGGTAAGGTTTGCCATAATCGGCATAAATATATTTGCATATTTGTTTGCTTGGGTTGCATTGTGATTAAGCTCGTTATTAAGTGCGTCAAACGCCTTTTTGTTGCGGTCTTCATAGCAGAAAACCTTAACAACCTTTTGCCCGTTCATCATTTCTTCGATATAGCCGTTAAGCTTACCGACAGATTTCTGCCTTGAAACAAAGTAGTGTGCGCTCTTGCCGCCAAGCCCTTTTATAACAAAGAACATTGCAAATACGGTAAGCACAACGACGATTGTAAGCTGCCAGCTTTTAATAAGCATTTCAATAAAGCAAACGGTGATAGTTATCATTGAAGTAACTATATTGGGGATACTTCGCGCGATTAATTCTTCCAACGTGTCGGTATCGTTTGTAAAGCGGCTCATAGTTTCGCCAAAGGTGTGCGTGTCAAAATACTTAATAGGTAAGCGTTGCATTTTTGCAAACATGGTGTCGCGCACGTCCCTTAAAACGCTTTGCGCGATTACAACGTTAAGCTGTTCGCTTATAGCGGAAGCTAAAATACCGCAGACAAATATGATAACCATCTTGATAATTACGCTTAAAATGCCGCCGTACTCGGGCTGCAAACCGTGAAGGTTAACAGCGTCAAGCTGCTTACCGATTTCAAGCGCTAAATCTTCCATTAGCGACATGCTTTGTACCGACGCGTAGCTTGAAACGATAATAAGTAGCATTACCAGAACAAACTTAAAGCCGTGCCCCTTGGATATATATCCCCATACCCTTGCAAGGGTTTTGCCCGGGTTTTTGACCTTCATTGGGGGTCTTTTTGGTTTAGTATTAGTTTTCGCCATCAAAATCACCCCCGCTTTGCTGTGTTTCGTAAACCTCACGATAAATTTCGCAAGTGTCCATAAGCTCTGTGTGCGTGCCTTGGGCAACGACCTCGCCATTATCCATAACGATAATAAGGTCGGCATCCATAACGGATACAACGCGCTGTGCAATAATTAATTTTGTGGTTTCAGGAATGTATTCCTTAAACGCCTTTCTGATAAGAAGGTCTGTGTTCATATCGACGGCGCTGGTTGAGTCGTCCAAAACGATAATTTTTGGATTTGCAATGAGCGCACGCGCGATACAAAGCCTTTGCTTTTGACCGCCAGATACGTTTGAGCCGCCTTGCTCAATATGGGTGTCAAGCCCGCCAAGGCCTTGAACGAAATCATACGCACAAGCAAGCTTTAAGGCGTTGTTGATTTCTTCATCGGTAGCGTCAGGTTTACCCCACTTCATATTGTCGCGGATAGTACCGGAGAATAAAACGTTCTTCTGAAGCACCATTGCAACGGCGCTTCTTAAGGTATCAAGGTCGTAATCCTTAACGTCAACGCCGCCAATTTTGACCGTGCCGACCGTTGCGTCGTAAAGCCTTGGCAAAAGCTGAACAAGCGTGGTTTTTGAGCTACCCGTTGCGCCGATAATGCCGACCGTTTGCCCGCTTTTAACGTGTAAATTAACGTCCTTTAAGCAATAAACGCCGCCTTCGCCCTTGTATGAAAAGCTTACGTTTTCAAAGTCAATTTGGCCGTTAACCGCCTTATAGACCGGGTTTTCAGGATTTTTGATTTCAGGAGTTTCGTTTAAAACTTCGTTAATACGGTCGATTGATGCCTTACTCATAGTAACGTTGATATAAATCATCGAAAGCATCATAAGGCTCATTAATATTTGTGAGCTGTAAGTTATAATCATCGTAAGCTGACTTTGATTTAATGCCTGCCCGTTTGAAGATATAACAAGGTTTGCACCAAACCAGCTTATCAGCGTAATGCTTAAGTACATCGCCAGCTGCATAAGCGGGCTTGCAAAGGCAACGATTCTTTCTGCCTTACTAAAGGTCTTATAAATATCGTTTGACGCTTGGCTGAATTTTTTAATTTCAGCGTCTTCCCTTACCGTTGATTTAACAACGCGCATACCGCGGATATTTTCTTCAACTACGGTATTCATACGGTCGTACTTTTTAAATAAGGTTTTAAATAATGGGTATGCGAACTTAAAAATAAGTAAAAGCCCTACAATAAGGATTGGGATAACAAGTGCAAATATGCCTGCAAGTGCGCCGCCGGCGTAAACTGTCATTATAACACCGAAAATAAGCATAAGCGGTGCGCGGATTGCAATCCTTATTATCATCATGTACGCCATTTGTACAGAGTTAACGTCGGTTGTAAGACGTGTAACTAACGACGCGTGTGAAAACTTATCAATATTGCTGAAGGAAAAGGTTTGGATATGCTCAAACATATCTTTACGGATATTTGTTGCAAAGCCGTTTGCCGCCTTTGCACATTGTACGCCTGAAAGCGCCCCAAATAAGAGTGCAACAAGGGCAAGCGCCGCTAAAATAAGCCCGTAGCAAATGATTGCGTTGCTGTCCTTTTTGTTTACGCCTTCCTCTAGTAAAAAGGTCATAATAAATGGAATAAGTATATCAAAAACGCACTCAAGAGCAACGTAAATCGGCGATAAAATTGACGCCTTTTTATATTGACGGACGCATCTTTTGATTAAAGAAATCATACCGTTTTACACCCCCTTTTGTTTGTTTTATCTTGATTTTTGGTTTGATTTTTTATTTGGATTTCGCATTCGTTTTTGCTGTTAACCGACTTATTGGTCAACTTTTGGACATTATCCTGTATTTTATAAAGGGTTTTTAAAAAGGCTTCAACTTCTTCACTTGACAAGCCATCAATAAGGCTTTCTTCAAACCTTGTAATACCCTTTTTAAAGTCAGCACACTTTTTTTCAGCCTTATCGGTTAATACGATTGCTTTAAGTCGTTTATCCTTTTGGCTTGTAAGCCTGACTATATACCCGCCTTCTTCCATTTTGGATAAAAGCTGGCTTGCCGATGAGCGGCGAAGGGAAAATTCCTTTTCGATATCGCGCTGGAAAACCTGCTTGCTTTGGTTGCGGTATAAAAAATCAATGATTTTGCGCGTCATAAAAGAAACACAGCACCCCCTTTTGGTTTGGGGCTTTTGTGTGTCTTCAATTACGCGTGCTATAAGGTTGTGTGTTTTTTTAAGCTCACGCCCGACAAAATACATAATTTACCCTTAAAAATAATGTTAGGTTGCTAACAATTTTTAGTTTTTTTGTTATTATATTATTTTACTAAAATAATGTCAACAAAATGCGTGTCAAAATAGCGCGCCTAAAAGTGTTTTTTTGGTGAATTTTATTTTTTAAAATAAAAAAGCCGTGGCGGATTTGCCACGGCAGGATTATAAATTTTCAGTTAATTTTGCTTACTGACAAAAACGTTGTCAATGAAGAAATTGCAACGACTAAACCGCACAAGATAACCCAAACGAGCATTGACAGGGTTTTAAACGGAATAAAGAAGGTGCCTATAATGCACGCAAGCTTTACCGCAATAAGTAAAACCGAAAGCACGTTTTTTGTTTTACGGGCGTTTTTGCAAAGCTTGTATGCAACGGGTGCAAAGCCGATTTGACCGTTTAAAATATTCGTATCACCGCCGCGGACGGAAATATCGCCCTTACCGTTGCCGATATAAAGCATGTTTTCACGCTTTAAAGGCGACTGAACAAAGTCAAGCTGCTTTTTGATATCTTCGGGGACGGGTGCTTCTTCAAAGTCGACGACAATATTTTGTAAGCCTGCTTGATGAAGCTCGTTCAAAATAGGTAAGCTACCCTTATTAATTGAGTTAAGGGTATCGTCTAATAAAAGGTAGGGGCTGATTTTCAATGCGTTGGCTTTTGCAATTTTAGCAACGTTATCGTCATCACCTAGGCTTATTCCCTTTAAAATTGCGATTGCATAAATATTTTGGCGGAGCGACCATACAAGATTGATTGCAAAGCTTGCCAGCGTGAACGTTAATAAAAGTGCGCCGCGCTGTGCCCAATAAATTAGGCCGCTGACGTAATTACTTTCTTTTAAAGGTAATAAAAAGCTGATAATTAAAGCGGCAAAAAGAACTAAAATGTCCACGTATAAGCCGATTTTCTTGATTTTTTTGTATTTTGGTGAGTTTTGTAATGCGGTGCGGTCCTCAAAGGCTTTACGGTTAACGTCAATCAAGCTTTCGCCGTAATTTTTGGTAAGCTTTACGGTTATTTTTTGATTGATAACAACGCTGCCTGCTAAAACTAAATCGCCTTCCTGATAGTCTAATTTATCACTGAAATCAACGGTGTAGCTGCTTAATTGACCGTCGCATAAAATCGTACCGTCACAAGGCACAACGTCGCCCGGGTTAAGGGTTATTACGTTGCCTTGCTTTAACGTGTTAACGGCAACGTATTTGCCGTCAAGTAAAACGGGTAAACTTCCGGTATAAAAGGCTTCATCAACCAAAAGCTTGCGCTTTTTGTCTGAAAGTGTAACAACGGCTTGTGCAATAGCAAACAAAATGATAAACGCGGTTGCCCAGTCGGAATACCCAACGATGATTAATACGACTGCAGCAAGCAGTGATATCAAGCTTCCGTCAAAGAAGCGTTTTTTTGCAATCTCAAAAAAGGCTTGGTAAACTGCTTCGTATCCGGCAACAGAGAAAGCAATTATTGTTAAAATAGTTCTTACACTAAAGGTTTGATTGCTTATCTCAAATATAAAGCTTACACCGAAAACCACGATAGCAATTAAAAGCTCGATAGCCCTTGCGATGACGTCCTTTTTGAATTCCTTTTTACCCTTTTCAAGCGCGTCGTCATAATCGTTATCGTCTAAAATATCGTTGACGACTTTATTGTCCTTTTTAACGGGTTTAGCTGTGGTTTTTGGTGCGGATTCGGGCAATTCTTCAGGTAAATCCTCTTCTATAGGCCCGTTATCGGCATTTTCTTCTTCATCATCCCCCATATCAAGGACGATGTTAAAATCTTCAGATACGGCAAATAAAGCGTTTAAAAAGTCAAACTCATACGCCCTGTCGCTTACGGTAACCAAAAGGTCACCATCGTCAACTAAAACCTCTGTTACGTCTTTAATTTTTTGAACGGCTGATAAAAAATCCTGATTATCGTTATAGCCGTGTAATTTGTAGCGATATTGCAAAAAAGCCACCACCTTGTTTTTATTATAGTGCTATTTTATATAATTTGACCGCTTTTGTCAATCTTAATTTTATTGCGTAATAAAAGTAAGGCGTTTTTTCTTATAAAAACATTAATTTTTTACAAAATTCACCAATTTATGCGCCGTACGTGCTTTGCTAAAGGCAATTTGTATATAATTACGCTTGCCAAAAAAAATTCTTTTTGCTATAATGCTTTACACTTGGGGGAACCCCAAATAAGTAATAGAAAAACTTAATGTATTAAGTTTACATAGGTAATTATGGAAAACAACAACCCAAATATTGAAAGAATCGTGCCCGATATAAAGGTTGGGCTTAATGATAACGCCGTTAATGAAAGGATATCAAAAGGGCTGACAAACAAGGTCAAAAATAAATCTTCCAAGTCTTATTTAAAGATTTTTGTTGATAACTTTTGCACCTTTTTCAACCTTTTGTGCTTTGCGTGCTTCTTCGTTTTATTATCGGTTGCAAAGGATACGCAGTTATCGAACTATATGTTCGTGCTTATATTCGTTGCAAACGCCATTATCGGCGTTATACAGGAAATCCGCGCTAAATTGACGGTCGAAAGGCTTTCGCTTGTCAAAGCGCCGACGCAAATCGTCGTAAGAAACGGCAAGCAGATAGAAATTGCGGTTTCAGACGTTGTGTTAGACGACGTGCTTTTATTAAAGCTTGGCTCACAAATCCCTGCCGACTGCATCGTTTTAGACGGCGCCGTTGAAGTTAACGAATCGCTTTTAACGGGCGAATCCAAGGCAATCAAAAAATGCGCGGGCGACAGCCTTTTTAGCGGTAGCTTTGTCGTTGGCGGAACGTGCTTTGCACGCGCAGACAAGGTTGGGGCGGAAAGCTACGTTCAAACTTTAGCTGCAAAGGCTAAAGCTTACCAAAAAACCAACTCAAAGCTACTTAACGCGCTTAATACAATCATTAAAAGCGTAAGCTTACTTATTATCCCTATTGCAATCGGTACGTTTATCGTACAAAACCACCTTTACACCGCCGCCGGCAAGGTTGAAAGCTTTGCAACGGGCGTTGTTATACCGACGATTTCGGTTATTATAGGTATGATACCTGCGGGTATGTTCTTCTTAACCACCTTATCCCTTGCGGTTGGTATTATCAAGCTTGCAAGCTATAATACGCTGGTGCAGGATATGTATTCGCTTGAAATGCTTGCGCGCACCAACGTTTTGTGCCTTGATAAAACTGGCACGCTGACCGACGGGCAAATGACGGTTGAAGATACTATCCCCTTCGGCATTGAACGTGATAAGCTTATTGAGATTATCGGCGCAATGGAAACCGCGCTTGAAGAAGACAACCAGACCGCACGCGCTTTACTTGGATTTGTCAGCACCCAACAAAAATGCCCGAACGGACAATGCCTTGGCGAAATTAAAGCAAAAATCCCATTTAATAGCGAGCGTAAGCTTTCGGCAATCACCATTGGTGACACGACCTATCTTTTAGGCGCACCCGACTTTGTTTTAAGTGATATCCCGCACCAAATCAAAGAACGTATTGAAGCGCAAATGTCACTTGGTAAACGCGTTTTACTGCTTGCTAAATCCAACGGACAGATAATTGACGAGATTTTACCTGAAAACCGCGAAGCGTTAGGGCTTGTTGTTTTGCAGGACAATATCCGCCCCGAAGCCATTGAAACAATCAAATGGTTTAAAGAAAACGACGTTTTAGTCAAGATTATTTCGGGCGACGACCCTGTTACCGTTTCAGAAATCGCGCGCCGTGCGGGTGTTGACGGCTACGACAGCTACGTTAACCTGTTTGGGCTTAACGAAAAGGAAGTTATTGAAGCCGCAACAAAGTATTCGGTATTCGGCAGAGTTTCCCCAGAGCAAAAGGCGTTGATTATCAAAACGCTAAAGTCGGGCGGCAACACGGTTGCAATGACCGGTGACGGCGTAAACGATATTTTGGCTATGAAGGAAGCAGACTGCTCCATCACCGTTGCATCGGGTAGCGGCGCGGCAAGAAGTCTTGCTCACCTAGTTCTTTTAGATAATAACTTTAACTGCTTACCAAAGGTTGTAAAGGAAGGCAGGCGCGTTGTAAACAATATTCAGCAATCTGCGTCACTTTACCTTATGAAAACGCTTTTCACCCTTTTGTACGCGGTGATTTCGATAGCGTCAGTTTCAGATTACCCGTTCTCACCGGGCATGATGCTTATGCTTGAATTCTTTATCATAGGTATCCCGTCAGTTATGCTTTCTATCCAACCCAACGATAAGCGCATAACGGGCAACTTTATAAGGATTGTATTTGCGCGCGCGATACCAGGTGCGGCGGTGCTTATCCTCAACACCCTTGCAGTTAAGATTTTATATTCAGTGCCCGATTTACGCGCCGTTATCGGCATTAGTGAAGCAACCTTTACCACGATGTCTGCAATAGCGTTAACGCTTGGCGGTTTGGCGTTTTTATTGGTGCTTTGCTATCCTTACAACAAATTCAGAGCCTTGCTTACCGCATTGATAACAACGCTTGTTTTAACACTTTGCACGTTGATTGTTGCAACCACCGTAACGCAAGGATTTTTCGGGCTTGAAAGCTTTATACCGCTTAAAGACAATATCTATAAAGCACTTGTTTTGTTGGGGCTTTTGGCTGTTGATATACCTTTGCTTATACTGTTCAAAAAGATTATGCATGAAGAAAAGCCCAAAAAATAGGCTTTAAGGATTACAAATGAACTTAATTATAATTTTATTGTTTTGTGTGGTGGGGTTTGGGCTTTACGTGGTCTTCCCTGCCCGCGCTAAATCTTCAATAAACTATATGCTGGCAATCGGCTGTATAATAAACGGCTCTATCTTTAACGCCTTTGACTATCCTTTTAAGGTCTTTGGCGTGCCGACGGGGCTTGACGCGGTGGTGAATTTCTTGTTTGTGTTTACTATCGTCGTAATGCACGCCTTTTACGGCAAAAAGCAGACCTATAATTTGCTTGCAACTTCTATCGCGGCAGTTTTGTTTGCGGCGTTTATTCAGTTTTTGTCAACGTGGGCGTCTTCGGGGATTGATACCGCGCTTATTAAAGGCATGCTCCGCTTTGTTTCAACGACCGTTGCTTCACTTGTATTAGGTGTAGTCGTTTGTAAGCTTTACGATCTGTTAAAAGCAAAGAAATTAAACCCGCACCTTAACGTATTAATTTGCCTTATCGTTGGCACGGTTATTGAAAGCGTAATCTTTTTAGGCCTGCTGCTATTAATTGGCTACGTTGAGCTAAATAATGCGTTTTATCAAGTTATAGGCGGACTTTTTATCGGAAAAGCTATCGCGCTTATATTTGCAATGGCAAGCTTAATTTGCTGCCACAAATTCAAAAAGGACGAAAAATTAGTTTATATTGATTAATAAAAAAACCACCGAAAATGCGTGTTATCCTTAACGGAGAGCACGCATTTTCGGTGTTTTTTTTATCTGCTTTTTAGTTATGCTTTGAGCATTTCGATAATGCTTTGATTGGTTTTAAGGTTTAATCCCACCTTATCACGGATATAAAAATCCAAAAACTTTATGGCGTTAAGGCAGTTTTGGTTAAGGGCTTCTGCACCCATATCCTTAAGATAGGTATCTGTTTTAAGGTGGTCAATGGGAAGCCTTTTTACCTTCTTTAAAAAGGTGTAGGTTGAAAAGCGCATTTCAACGGCGAACTCATCGGTGCAGTTTTCGCACTTAAAAAGACAGTCGTTAAAATCAAAAAATACCCTGTTATTAATTGCGTGACCGCATACGCCGCATTTATTAAAGTCCACACCGTAGCCAGAGATGTCGATTGCTTCAACAAAAAACTTAACCAATAAAGCGTAGGGACTGACAAGGCCTTCGTTAATATTTTTAAGCGCTTTGATTGTTAATAAGAATAAATCGTAAGCTAATATTTCATCCTTTAATATGCCGCGGATAAATTCCACAACGGAAAGCGCCGAGTAGTATTTATCAATATCGGCGCTAATGCCGTAAAAGCTATCGACTTCAGTTGCTTCAATGACCGTGCGACGGGAAGATTTTTCAGCCACAACGTACTGTGCAAAACAAAAAAGCTGGGTGCAAAACTTAAGCTTTGCCCCTTGCTTTTTAGCGCCACGCACCATTGCGGACACTAAACCCTTTTCAAGCGTGAAAAGCGTTAACATAATGTCGTTATCCCTATACGGTACTGCCCGTATGCAAAGTGCGTTGAATTTTTCGTCCATGATTAAAAGTTTATCGGCTAAAACAGACTTATTTTTAATAAAAGTCAGCCTATAAGCCGATTAATCCTTATTTTTTAGTTTTTTATAAAGTAAGTAATAAGATATTTTGCCTGTTCTTTCAAAAAGCTTCCAGCAAGCGTCTGCCGGGTTAATTTTCATAAGCGTACCCCCTATGGATAGTATGTGCCAAGGGGGGATTTTTTTGCAAAAAATCTTAAAAATCAATAAAAGTCTTCGTCAGAATAGCCGTATTCACGCAGTCTTGACGGGTTATCGCGCCAGCCTTCTTTAACCTTAACGTAAACGGTTAAAAATACTTTAGCGTCTAAAAACTTTTCCATCGCCTGACGGGCAAAGGATGAAACTTCCTTTAATTTTGCGCCCTGCTTACCGATAATGATTGCCTTGTGATTGAACTTTTCGCACACAATGTCAAGATTGATATCGTAAACGCCGTTTGGTTGACGTTCAAAGGTATTGATAACTATTGCAACGCCGTGTGGGATTTCCTTATCGTACTTTAAAAGCATTTTTTCACGCATGATTTCGGAAATCATAAACTTTTCAGAGCGGTCTGAAATTATATCGTCTGAAAAAATCGGGTCGCCTTCAGGCAGCCATTTTAAAATTTCGTCCGTGAGCTTACCCAGATTTTTGCCGCGGCGGGCGGAAACCGTGATAATTTTATCGATATTTTCAACGTCTTCAAACTCGGCAACCATAAGCGGGATATTTTCCTTGGGCATAATGTCGGTTTTTGTTAACACTAGCACCAAAGGTATATCGCCCGTTGCAAATTTAATAAGCGATTTTTTATCTTCTTCCTGAACGCCGGCATGGGCGTCGATTAAATACAAAATAAGGTCAACGTCACGCGCGGCAACTTCCGTGCTTTTTTGCATACGGCTGTTAAGCAATGACGATGCTTTGTAGATACCGGGGGTGTCTTCAAACACGATTTGATAGTCATCGCCGTTTTTCACGCCCAAAATACGGTCACGCGTGGTCTGTGGCTTTGGGGAAACTATTGCAACCTTTTCACCAACAAGCACGTTTATTAGGGTTGATTTACCTGCATTTGCTCTGCCGACAACGGCAACGGTTCCGCTTTTCATCGTGTAATACCTAATTTGAGCATAACCTGCTCTTCCTTTTCTCTCATTTGCGTTTTGTCTTCTTCGGTCATATGGTCGTACCCGAAAAGATGTAATAGCCCGTGCACGAACAAATAATACAGCTCACGCTCAAAGCTGTGACCAAATTCTTCAGCCTGCTCCTTGGCGCGCTGTTCGCATATAGCGATTGAGCCTAAAAAGATTGCCTTTTCGTCTTCATCGTAGTCAAGCGGAAAGTCCTTTTTAGTAAAAGCCTTATCGCGTATGCCGTCAAGCATGGGGAAAGACAAAACGTCAGTCACCTTGTCTATCTGGCGGTTTTCGCGGTTGAGCGTTTGTATTGTTTGTTCGTCAACGATATCAAGCTCAACAAAAACAGGGGCTTTTTGCTTAAGCGTTTTGTAAACTGTCTGTGCGGCTTTTTCAATTAGTGGCAAGTCCTTGCTTGCGTAAACTTTAATCTTTGGCATTTTTATTTTCTTTTGATGATGCAAACAGGTTGCGTGATTTGTCCTTTTTGTTTGGATACTGAACGCGGCTGTGGTAAACGTCTGACAGACCGTAAACCAAGGCTTCCTTAATAAGCTCGATTTCACGCATAGTGATTTCGCAGTTTGAGAACTGGTCAAGCTTCATACGGTCGTCAATGATTGCTTTAATAACGGCTTCAACGCGTTCGGGCGTACGGTCTTTTTGGGCGCGTACTGCAGCTTCGCCGCCGTCGGCAAGCATGATGATTGCCGCAATCTTTGATGACGGTTTGGGGCCCGGGTAAGAATAGTCCTTGATATCAAGCTCACCATCGGTAAACTTTTGCGCTTTCGCGTAGAAGTATTGGATTGGAAGCGTACCGTGGTGCTCGATAGCAACGTCGGCTAAAATGGTCGGTAAGTGATATTTTTTGATAAGGTCGCTACCGTCCTTTGCGTGGGCGCGGATGATTTGGGTTGAAAGCTCGGGCGTTAGCTCGTCATGCGGGTTGTAGCCGTGCTGGTTTTCGGTAAAGTAAATAGGTTGCTTTAGCTTACCCATATCGTGATAGTACGCAGCCGCCCTTGCAAGCAATGGGTTTTCGCCAATAGCCGTTGCGCAGGTTTCAGCCAGGGTTGCAACAACGATTGAGTGCTGGAACGTACCGCTTGCTTCGGTTATCATTGCTTTTATAAGCTTTGACTTGTGGTCTGTGATTTCCGCCAAGCGGTAGTTTGTCAAAACGTTGAAAAGATACTCGAAAATCGGCAAGATAGCCATTAACGCAACAACAGAAATTATACCTGACATAAAGCCGTGTAAAACAATTTCAAGTGCTTCATAAATATTGATGGATTGGTCTAAATGGAACACAAAGCCCATTGCGACTATCGGTAATGAAATTATAAAGCCCATACCGAAAACCTTAATGCGTGAGCCAACGTTATCAACAAGATAAACGGCTAAATGGCTGATTGAAAGGCCTGTAACGAACTGACCTATAACCTGTATGGAAACGCCGTCCTTTGCGACAAGTATGTCCGTCAACAGCATTAAGATATTGAAGATAAAGTTTGCAAAGGTTGCCGTGCGCTTGTTTACTAAAAGCAAAATAAGCAACGCGCAAAGTGCGCTTGGGCGCGCAAATATGCCAACGTATCTGCCCATAACAAGGCAAATAATCATAGAAAGCTCAATAACAAAGAAAAACACTGCAATGTTCTTGCCTTTTATAAGATAGTCGCGGCACTCAAAGTACAGATACAAATATACGACAAAGCACATAAGCAGCATTGCAATGACGGCAAAAATGCATTTCAAATAGGTTTGGTCACCCGTAATAAAATCAATAGCTTTTGTAAAGCCAAAATTGATGTAAAGCGCGAAAGCTGCAATCAAAGATAAAAACAGCCAATGCAACGCAAAGTGCAGTATTGACCAAACGTAATTTTTCTTTTTCCATTCAATATGTTTTTTGTTTTGATAAAACATAATTTTCTCCCAAAGATAAGGTCTAATGATTGTTTTGCCACTTAATAGTTATCAAAAAAGTGGCGCTATAGGTCGATTATCGACAAATTTTAGTTATTGCTGATTTTTTGTATAGGCTTTTATTATTTGCATTACAAGCGGGTGGCGGACAACGTCTTTATGGGTTAATTGACAGATTGCAATATCGTCAACGCCCTTTAAAATTGAAACCGCGTGCTTTAATCCGCTTGTTTTGCCTTCCGGTAGGTCAATCTGTGTGACGTCACCCGTTATTATCATACGGCTGTTTTCGCCAAGGCGGGTTAAGAACATTTTCATTTGTTCTTTGGTGCAGTTCTGGGCTTCGTCTAAAATGATAAAGGCGTTATTAAGCGTTCTGCCTCGCATATAAGCAAGCGGTGCGATTTCTATACTGCCGCGCTCCATAAGTTTTTGGTAGTTTTCCATGCCGAACATTTCCTGTAGCGCATCGTATAGGGGGCGCAGATAAGGGTCAACCTTGGACTGCAAATCACCTGGCAAAAAGCCTAAACGCTCACCTGCTTCAACGGCAGGTCTTGTGAGAATAATCTTTTCGACTTCTTTATTTTTAAACGCAACAGAAGCAAGCGCAACCGCAAGATAGGTTTTACCCGTACCCGCAGGACCAACGCCAAACACGATAGTGTTTTTGTTGATTGCGTCAACGTATGCCTTTTGACCTATGGTTTTGCATTTAATCGGCTTTGAGTGGGAAGTAATTGCAATTACGTCCTTCATAAGCTTTTCTATGTCCTGCTTGGGGGCTTCTTCGCCAAGCTCTAAACAATAAATAAGCCTTGCCTTGTCAATGGCAATACCCATGTTTGCGGTGGCACTTAAGTTGTCCAGCACGGCAATGGCCCTTTCAACGTTTTGCTTTTGACCGCTTACGTTAAAGGAAGTGCCTTCAATGTAAATTTCCGTGTCGGTGTGCTTCATTATGGTATTAATATTTTCGTCAAAGCTACCGGCAAGCAAGGAAAGCTTGTCAACCGTGTCAACCGTGAACAGCTTGGTGATTTTTTCCAAATTAAAACTCCTTGAAATGTAAATATGTAACACTTACCCTGTAAGTGGTTGTATTTTTGCTTTTTATTGCTGGGGTTATAGTTGCGGATAAAACAGCGTCTTCTTCAACACCCAAATCAAAAATGGCTTTTGCAATTACGCTTTCTTTTAAAGTGTCGTTATCGCAAGTTATTTCCGAATACGCCGTACATACCATTTGGTAGCTTGCAATGGCGTCTTGCTGGATAATAGTTCCGTCGGCAAGGGCAACTGCACCGTCAACCAAAACGTCACCCATACTCACCGTATCCCCCACCTTTATAAGTGGCGTGCCCGATACAACGACGAGCTTTATTATTTTGCCGCTTTTTTGTGCAATTATTGATTTGTTTTTGTCAACGCTTTGCGGGCTTTTTTTGTAAATTGGGCTGATAATCAACCTATTGCCCGACTTTTTGATTGTAACAAAGCTTATTTGGTTAAAGCCTGTGTATAAGCTTTCTTGTACGGATTTAAGGTCTTTTACGTTAACGATTTTGTATTTTTTAATACCCGCGCCGTCTAAAACCTTAAGTATTTGTGCAGTTTGAGCTTTGTTGGAATTGGTTATTTTAATATCCAGAACAAGTCTGTCGCTAAAAAACGCGGCAACCATAAACACAGCGCCAAGCACTATCGGTAAAAGGGCTTTTTTAAGCTTTTTATATAGCCCGATTATTCCACCGTAACCTAATATGGTATTATACCACATATTTTGCGAAATAGCAAAAGCTTTTGATAAGTCTTTATATTTTATCCTAATAACGGTATGCTTTTGGTCAAGCTTGTTAACGTGGTATATATTAACCCCGTGCTTTTTAAGCCTTTCAATAAGCAGATTAAGGTTAAGCCCTTCAAATAAAATATCAACCGTACTCATTGGCAGCACTCAACCTTTAGGATTTTACCTGAAAGCGCCAAATCCCCGCCCGCGTATTTGATGACGGAAATATCTTCGCCAAGCACCTTAAGCTGCCCTTTTTTTATGAGTAAAGTCACGCAATAGGTCGATATTTCGTTAATTTTTAAAACGCTTTCAAAGTAAGCGCCCACCCCGTCGATGACCGTATATTTGTATCCGAACGACTGCTTTAAGGGATTTAAAAAGCTTTCGATTTCTCTTTCAAAACTCAATACATACACCTTTTCGGTATATTGTATTTTGACGTTAAATTAATTATTCTGTTTTTTGCGGTTAACGATTAATTTGTCAACCAAGATATCACCGATAAGGAAGCCTACTGCCGATAAGAGCGCACCAACCGTTACGTCAGAAAGATAGTGTGCGCCCATAACCATGCGTGAAAACGCAACGGTAGCGGTATATAATAAAACAAATGCAGTTATGGCGATATTCCATTTTTTGCCAAGCTTTGGGAAATATTTTGGTATTGCCAAAAGCCCGAACACTATTGCCGCCGCCGACGTATGCCCCGACGGGAAGGATTTATACCCGTCTTTAGCAACGCCAAGATTCAATAAAAAGTCGGGTACGGAGCGCTTACCGTTGATAACAAACCAATCTGTGTATTGGCTGTAATCGTTTAAAACGTAAAGCATTCTAAAGCGTGCGCGCCCGAAAAACGGCTTGATAAGCTGTGTTGCCCCTTGCGAAAATACAGCCATAATAATTGCGATTAACGCGCATATAGCCGCACTTTTTAAGTGTTCTTCTTTAACGCGTGAAGCAACAAAAAGCCAAAGCGCGGTAAACACAAGATCAAACCCGCAGATGGTCAAGGTTTTATGTATACCAGTAATTGCTTTAATCCAGCGGTGGGTTATCATGTATTTTACAAGCTTGTGACTGCCGTAATAATTAAGCCCGAGCATTGCAATGGCTATAAGCGCTGAAAAAGCAATAAGCTTAAAGCCGTCAAGCTTTTTACCGCGGTAAACGAAAAAGAAAATCACACCAAGGCTTATGCTTGGCACGATATATACAGGTGTCTCGCCGAAGACTTCCCAGAAAACGCCAAAGCCGTTTTTAGAGTAATATGCGCCACCTTCAAGATCGGCAACCGCCTTGGATATATTAAGGTCGCAAAAAGACGCGATAATAAGTAGCACCAATAAAGCGCCTATGATTGACAATGTTTTAACGTTTGCCTTTAAAAACTTCATAGTTCCCCCTTGCTTTACTATTTATAGTAAACATACAAAAGATATATATTATTTTATCACAACTGTTAAGAATTTCAAGTGTTATTGACCACTTAATTTGTAAAAATCAATAAAAATGCGTTTTTTTGCCAAAATTAATGGCAAATTATTGGCTTTTTTGGATTGGCAATGCTATAATATACGGGTATTATAAATTTTAGATATAATTTATCCATAAGGGGTATCTTTTATGAACATGCTTGAAATTGAAAAAAAGTGGCAAAAGATTTGGGATGAAACCAAGCTTAATGAGTTTGACGGCAATACCGATAAAAAGTATTACTGCTTGGAAATGTTCTCTTATCCGTCAGGCTCTAACCTGCACATTGGCCACTGGTATAACTACGGCCTTTCGGACAGCTTTGCAAGATATAAAAGAATGAAGGGTTATTCTGTATTCCAGCCAATGGGCTTTGACGCTTTTGGTCTTCCTGCAGAAAACTACGCAATCAAAACAGGTATCCACCCGGAAGATTCTACCATTAAAAACATTGCCACCATGGAAGGTCAGTTAAGGCGCATGGGCGGTATGTTTGACTGGACTAAAGAAATTAAAACCTGCATGCCCGATTATTATAAATGGACACAATGGGTATTTTTAAAGCTCTTTGAAAAGGGTCTTGCTTACCGCAAGGAAGCACCTGTTAACTGGTGCCCTTCCTGCTCAACCGTTCTTGCAAACGAACAGGTTATCGGCGGTGAATGCGAAAGATGCGGCTCACAGGTTATCAAAAAGAACTTAACGCAATGGTTCTTAAAGATAACCGACTACGCTGAAGAGCTTTTAACCTGCATTGACAAGCTTGACTGGCCTGAAAAAACCAAGCTTATGCAAAAGAACTGGATTGGTAAGTCTGTCGGTGCGGAAGTAGTATTTAAAACTGAAAGCAATAAGGAATTCAAGGTTTTCACCACGAGAATCGATACGATTTTCGGCGTTTCTTACGTAGTGCTTGCACCTGAACACCCACTCGTTAAGGAAATCACTACGGCTGATCAAAGGGCTGCGGTTGAAGATTACGCGATGCAAACGGCAAAGGCAAACGAAATTGAAAGATTGTCTTCCGACCGCGAAAAGACTGGCGTTTTCACAGGGGCTTACGCAATCAACCCTGCAAACGGCAAGAAAGTACCTATCTGGGTTGCCGATTACGTTTTATACAGCTACGGCACGGGTGCTGTTATGGGCGTACCTGCACACGACGAACGCGACTTTGGCTTTGCTAAAAAATATAACCACCCTGTAACCAAGGTTATCTCTGACGGCAACGAAGACACAGTTTTACCTTACACCGAAGACGGCGTTTTGGTTAACTGCGGTGAGTTTGACGGCTTACGCGGCGAACAAGCAAGGCTTGCAATCATCGATAAGCTTGCTGAAAACGGATTAGCTTGCAAGAAGGTTAACTACCGCTTACGCGACTGGCTTGTTTCACGCCAACGCTATTGGGGCGCACCAATCCCGATTATCCACTGCCCACACTGCGGTGACGTTGCAGTACCTTACGAAGATTTACCTGTTAAGCTACCGTACGACGTTGAGTTCAAGCCTGACGGAAAATCACCGCTAGCAAAGCACGACGGATTCATGCACACAACCTGTCCAAAGTGCGGAAAGCCTGCACTCCGTGACAGCGATACGTTAGATACCTTCGTTTGCTCAAGCTGGTACTTCTTAAGATATGCTGACGCAAACAACGCTGAAAAGGCATTTGATACGGAAATCATCAATAAGATGTTACCTGTTGACAAATATATCGGTGGCGCTGAACACGCTTGTATGCACCTTTTATACGCAAGGTTCATTACTAAAGCATTACGCGATATGGGTTATCTTAACTTTGACGAGCCTTTTACTTCACTCGTTCACCAAGGCGTAATTTTAGGCCCTGACGGCAACAAAATGAGTAAGTCCAAGGGTAACGTAGTTATGCCTGACGTTTACGTAAACGAATACGGCTCGGATATCTTCAGGCTTTATCTTTTATTCGGCTTTAACTACACCGAAGGCGGTCCATGGTCTGACGACGGCATTAAGTCTGTTGCTAAATTTTTAGACCGCGTTGAAAGATTGTTTGATAAGACTTTAACTTTAAACGACGACGGCGCAGATATCATTGGCGAAGCTGAAAAGGAAGTTGAGTTTGTATTACACAACACAATCAAGGCAGTTGACAGGGATATGGACGTATTTTCTTTCAACACGGCAATCGCAAGGCTTATGGAATGCGTAAACGCTTTGACTAAATACGAAGCTTTACCAACCAAAAACAATAAGCTTTTAAAAGACAGCATTAACGTGCTTATCAAGCTTTTAGCACCTTGCGTACCACACTTTGCTGAAGAATTATGGTCAAAACTTGGCAATACGTCATCGGTATTTAAGGAACAATACCCTGTTTATGACCCTGCAAAGACCGTTAAGGACCAAATCGAATACGCAGTACAAGTTAACAGCAAGCTTAAAACACGCTTGGTATTATCAAAGTCATTAAATAAGGCGGAAATCGAACAAGCTGTATTAAATGATGCAAACGTTCTTTCAATTTTAGATGGCGCACAAATCAAAAAGGTAATCGTTATCCCTGAAAGACTTGTTAACATTATCGTTTAACAGCTTCAATAGCCAATCAATATATAAAGGCGCTTGAGAGCGCCTTTTTTTGTTTTTAAGGGGATATATATAGCAAATTTTTAGCAACACGGTGTCGAAAAATAGCGAAAAACCCACATATTTTGGCAAATTTTGCTACTTTTTTTTAAAAAACACTTTACAAAGGTAAATTATGGGTGTATAATAAGCGCAGTACTAGTATTTAGTAAATACGTTAGGAGGAAGAAAATATGAAGTACGAATACAAGGTTGAAATCGTTAAACAAGGTTGGCTTTTTAACCGCGACAACAAAAAACAAGAAAGACAACTTAACAAAGCTGGCGAAAAGGGCTGGAAGTTAGTTACTATCTCTGTTGGTAGAAAATACTTAAAGTACATCTATATTAAAGAAGTTCACGAAGAACAAGAATAATCTTTAATCGCAAAAAAGCTTTAAATTGTATCGGTTATTTATCGATAATCGGCTTATAGCCCCACTTTTTAGTGGTTAGTGCTTATAAATCACTTTAAAGCTTTATAAAAAACACCCCTATCACTTTTTGGTGATCGGGGTGTTTTTTTACGTGAATTTATTGAAGGCTTTCAGCGATTTCTGCAATCTTATTCAGCCTGTGTGATAAGCATGATTTTGTTATGTTAAGTCTTTTAGCAAGCTGTGAAAGCGTGTCTTCAGGATATTCAAGCCGCGCGGAAGCGACTTCCCTTAAATTAGGATGAAGCTTTTCAAGCCCTACAGCGCTTATTATTGTTTGTATTTGGTTGCGGCATTTAAGCGATGCTTCAACCTGCTTTGCAATGTTTGATACTTCGCAGTTGACAACGCGGTTGGCGTTGTTCCTGACAGTTTTTTGAACGATAATATCAGTAAGCTCTAAACTTGCAAGCTGTGCGCCCATTAATACCAGAAGGTCACAGATTTCTTCAGAGTTTTTAAAGTAAACGACAAAGGAATCCTTTCTTTCAACAAGCTTGGCTATATAGCCGATATCGCTTAAAATGTGGGAAAAATCCAATGCAGTCACGTACTTTGAAAATACGAATTCCAAGTGGTAGCTTGTCGTGTTACTTCTTTCAAGCTTTGGCACGGTTATCGAGCCCGAACCCAAAAACACACCCTTAAGCAGTGCGCGCCTGCAGCAATCCTTTTTGGTTAATTCACCCTTTAACCCAAGCTGAACGGATACGCCTTGATTTTGGTCAAAGCATAAAATCTGGGTATCGACAAGTATTTGCTTGCTGACGTCAGAGATAAGCGTAAGCTTGGTGCGCTGCGCCTTTGGCTCTTTGACGATTGTTGGTTCTTCGCCGTAAAGGGATTTGATTATTTTTGAGATAAGCTCGTTAATGCTTGGCTCTTGAATAGCCGTAAAGCCAAACTTGCCGTTTTTAATTTCAATGCTGCCTGCCGTCCTTAAATAGGCCGAAAGCATAGCAAGCTTACAGCACCTGCCGCCAAGTTTATCGGTTATTATTTGGTTTTTAACTTTAGTTGAAAAGTTCATAATCCACCCTGTTTTGGTTAATTTATAGGTGCTTTTTAAATTCCGTAAACCTTAAAGTCGGGTGCTTGTCCCCAACGTTATGGATTCTGCCTTCCGGGAAGTCTATATCCTTATTTAGCTCATAAAAAAGCTTCATGTCCCCAATGCGGTCGGTTGAGTGCGCGTCCGAATTGATAACAAAATTTACCTTTGTATCAAATACGTCCTGCCACTCTTTTTCAGTTAAATGCACCTTTTTGGTAGAAATTTCAAGGTACGTACCGTAATCTGCGCAACACTGCGCAACCTGCTTGGCATCTGCAAACACAAGATAATTAAGGTGTGTTATAATGTCAATAGGGTTGTTTTTTATTGCGTTTATATACACGCGCGTGTTGTAATCAATAAGCGATTTAGGGACTTCCTTTTTGTTGTGGACGTAATTAAAGTTTGCAATTAACAGCTTGTTTAAGTCCTTCATTGTTTGGTGGAATACCCCACGATGAATACCACACAGGAAAACGTCTAAATTTTCATAGTCGCTTTCTTTTAAGCAGGTCTTGCCTTCTTCGCCCGTGATATTTGCTTCAATACCGAGTAAAACCTTAATGCCCGTCTTTTGGGCGGCTTCAGCACATTCCCTTCTCATTTTGTCAACCTTTCTGCGGCGCATACCAAAAAGCATGTGGCTAAAGCCATGGTCGGTTATCGCAATGCCTTCAAGCCCAATTTCTTTTGCTTTAGAAGCGTTTTCTAAAATGCTTGCCTTGCCGTGTGAATAAGTTGTATGTGTGTGGTAATCAAAATTTATCTTCATTAAAATTCGCCTATGTATCTGATTTCTTCAACAAGCTTTATGTTAGTCTTTTTAAAAACGGTTTCCTTTACGTAAGAAATAAGCTCAAATATATCTTGTGCAGTTCTGCCGTTATTTATAATAAAATTGCCGTGCTTTTCTGAAACGCTTGCACCGCCTATTTTGTAGCCCTTAAGCCCCGCTTGGTCAATAAGCTTGCCCGCGAAATAGCCCTGGTTTAAAAATATACTGCCCGCGCTGTTACCCTTGGGCTGGTTTTTAAGCCGCGTTTTGGTAAAGCGCTCAACCTTTTGTGCAATTACGTCTTCTTCACTCACCTTAAGCTTGAGTGCAACGGCGTGGATGATTTCGCCGTCCAAAAACCTGCTGTAGCGATAATTAAAATTGCACGCCGCCCTATTATATACGCCGCCGTCAGCAATTACGTAACAAACAACGTCTGCTATGCACTTATTAAAGCAACCGCCGTTCATCGCCACAAGCCCACCAATGCTGCCGGGGATACCAACGGCGAACTCAATACCGCTTAAGTTGTTGGTGATTGCCATATTGCAAACGTCTTTAACTTTAGCACCTGCTTCAGCAATAAGCACGTTGCTTTTAAGCTCCATCCGCTCAAGCTTGCTTGTGAATATCACGCCGCCCCTGAACCCTTTGTCTGAAACCAGAACGTTTGAACCGCGGCCTATAACAGCGTACGGCATAGTCTGGGACAAAAATAAAATTGATTGGCGCAGCTCATCAAGGGTTTTTGGGAAAACCGCAACGTCAGCAACACCGCCAACTTTAAAGGTTGTGTATGGGGATATCTGAAAGTCTTCACGCGCGTCAACGTGGGGGAGATTGTTTTTAAATTGTTGGTAAGCGTTCAAATGGCAACTCCTATTTTACAATACTTGATAAATTATTTCAAACGTTTTAATAAGGTTTTAAATAATTAGTTTATTAATAAACTAAAAATTAAACGCCAAATTAGCGATTGATAAAATATTGTATGCTGTGGTCTTGCCGTATATACTTATCATTTTTTTAACAAAAGTCGGCTATTTTCGGTTGATAGGTTGTTAAAAAACACCGTTTAACCGACTTATAGGCCGACTTTTGTCATAAGTTGTTATCTTTTAAAAACTTGTTTAACTGTCTTACGTTTTTAATTATTACACGTTTACCGTTTGTTTTATTAAGGTTTTCTAAATGCTTAAGCTGCCTTGCTTTAGTTCTGCCTTTATATAAAACCCATCTTTTAAAGGTTTTATCAAGCTTTTCCGTGCAAGGCAGGTCTTCACGCGATTTGCCCTTGTACTTTAAGTATCTTTCGCGCACCTTTTTATAGCAGTAAAAGCGGTTATAGTTAAGATAAATGGTTATGTCGCTTTGCTCAAAGCGCACAGGACACACGCTTGAATAGTTGCCGTCAATAACCCAGCTGTCGTTTTTTGCTAAAAAATTGGTGACAATTTGTGTTTTTTGCTCAAGCGTGCGCTCCTGCCAATCGCCGTAAAAGTTAACGCTGTCAAGGTGCAGAACGGGGATATTAAGCTTATCGCCCAAACGCCTTGCCAATGTGGATTTACCGCTGCCGGAGTAGCCAATAATTTGAATTTTCATAATACTTTTTAATAAAAAGTCGCGCTATAAGTCGATTATCTGCACTTTACCACTTGTTTTTAACGTGTTCAGCAAAGCCTAATTTATCCTTAAACTCAACCTTTGCGCCGTCATCTAAAACAACTTCGCCGGACAATAGACCAAAGACCTGGTGCTGACAGCTGCCAAGCACTATTAGGTCAGTATTGTCAAATCTGTCAATAACAGGCTTAAAGGTTAAATTAAACCTGCCAAGATTATCGGTAAAGGTCCAATCCTTCATATAATCAAAGCCCTTGCCGTTTTCCTTTTGGGGGATATTAAAGGATACGTCTTCTAACTTATGTGCAATGCCGTCGTAAAAAATCATATTTTCAGATGCGGCTGACGTGTCGCCAAAGCCGTAACCTATGTTAAAGCCAAAGGTCTTGCCGTCGTCAAGGGTTGCTTGTAAGCTTCCCCAATACCATTCGTTTTTATAAGTCCATACCCCGCGCCCCCAGTCCAAGGTGGCTAAAGCATTGTCCTTTGAAAAGTTATAGGTAGTATCGCCTATCCTTGCGTAGCCTTCAGCGCGCATGCAGTTGATTTTTGCGTTGTAATAAAAGTGACCTTTTTTGTTAAACGGCGTTGCGATAACCATTTTATCGCGTGGCTCATCGGTTAAGATAAACTCGCAAGCAAAGTCGCCGTTTGCTTTATTTTTGTCATCAAACTTTTTGTATTCAAAGCGCAAAATACGCTTATCGCCCTGCTTTAAAAAGCTGCCCTTTACGTTTTTGCTTTGGTAGTTTATATCGCCATCGTGATAGCTTGACGGGAAGTTAAGCTTACCAAGGCTGAAAAACTTGATTTCGCTTTTTGTTATGTAGCCAGGCTTTTTAAAATCCAAAAAGCTAACTGACGCCATTGACATATAGCTGTTATCGTCAAGCGTTAAAGCAACTGCCTTTTCGCCGTCGCTGATTAAGTAGTAATCCCACTCTTTAATCCTTAACTTGCCCGCTTTTATATCCTTTCTTGAATATTCTTTAACAAGCTCGGTTGCGTAGCCTGCTTCAAAAAGATTGCCGTTTTCGTCTAAAAGCTTACCTTGTGATAATTTGTGTTGCATATTGTGCCCCCCTAACGCTTATTATAAATCAAATTTTTCTTTAATCATTTTTGCAGCCTGCGCCGCAGAAATATTCGTGTTGTCAATTCTTATATAATTTTTGAAAGGGATTTCCCCATCAAAGCTTACCGTGCGATAGTTTTCTTCCCTTAATAGGCGCTCATTTGAAGCCTCAACGTCCCGCTTTGAAGCCTTATATTTAAGCCTGTTTTCCGTGCCGTTGCGATAAAGTCTTATATCTTTAGGAGCAACAAGCTCTGCACAATAAATCTCTGCACCGTTTTTTACAAAAAGTGCAGTCAGGTTGTTTATGTAATCCCAGTCGGACGGCATATCAAACGCCCAAAGATAGGTGAAAATAAGCCCGTAGCTCTCGGATTTAGCAAACTCTTCAAAAATAGTTTGCCTTAATTTTGAAATAACTTGGCCGTTAAAGTCGCCAAAAATTTCCAGCACGGGCTCAATCATCATGTGGTTATGGAATAATTTTAAATCGGTTATTTTGGCAAGTTCCTGCCCGACGGTCATCTTCCCGACCGCACCACTACCGATAATATAAACAAGCTTCATAAACTAATCCTTTTTATTCAAATATACGACACTTTCAACGTGAGTTAAGACTCCAAAAAGTATATTGTAAGTTATTCAATTACCTTAATTATCTCGATTTTTCCTATTATGTGATTATTAAAATTATCAAGTTCTTCTGCGGGGATCCAAAGCTCATGACCGTGAATTTCCTCCACTGTCTTGCCATGATAAACAAATAATGCTTTTATGAACACCTCACAAGCAAATGCAGAATTTACTATACAAGCTACTGTATGAGATATTACACCCGTTTTTATATTTTTAGGCTCTCGTTCACAAAAAGTTGCACAATCCACAAACGAACAAGCGTGCTTAAACATTCGACACGCGTCATGAAGTTTATTTCCCGTCACGATTTCTCTCCTGCTTCTTCATTTGAATAAAATCATTTACAGTCATATAATATTCAATAATGTTTTCCTTGTACATAGGAAAAATTATTTCTCTTTCTTTCGCTGTATATATTTCTTCGCACTTATATGTTCTACGAAATTTATTTACGTCAAACGCAAAATGTTCTTTTGTATCAGCTTCCAAAATAATATATTCTTCTCTATCTGATAATTTATCCATTAATCCCTTAAACGTGAAATCATCTGTCCAATGAGTAATCATACCGTGATAATTTATTTTTGGAAAGCACGATCTTTCTCTATTGTACTTTCCCAAAGTTATTGTCTTATGCAAAACACGATACAATTTGCCTTGAAATTTCCAAGAGTTAATAAATTTACTGTTTAACATTTGAGGACAGTTGTTTGAAATTTCTTCGGTGTGTTTTAACAAGGTACCAAGTAATCCATCATAGAACTTTAAAATTTCTATATCATATCCACTTGTATGAGTCAAAGGAATTTCAGTAAAACCTTTTAAATATTTAGTTATTACGTAAATCCATTCTTCATCCGTGAAATCAGGATAATAAAAATTAAAAATCATTTTTTCCTCTTTACTATTGACTATCCCTTTGACAAGGAAGCTTATTGACCAACAAAGTTTTTTATAAAGACATTCTCCTAATCATTGCCATCAAATTTTTGTGTTAAAGTCCTATCTTTTAATGTCACTTCGATTTTTGACAAGATTGAAGATGGATCTAAATCTTTATGGTCGCTTGTCAATTGGAGTTTCTCAGGCTTAATAAAGAATTGAGATTTGTCTTTTTGCCCCTTTTTGCCAACATACAAAATCACAATAGTATCACCGTCTTTGTCGGTTTTTACCTGAGCTGTAATCCAATAATCAGATGGCAAGTTAATTTTTTCTTTAATCTCATGCGTATACCAATCATCCAAGCGTACCAATTTTGCATCCTTAAACAATTCCATATTTAATAACTTTTGGCAACGAGAATAAACCGAGCGTACACTTTCTAGCAAAATTTTGTTTTTACATTTTGGACAGGTTAAATATAATGCAATTCCAGAATTGTCTACTTCAAGTTCAACTTCGGGGTCTTTTGTGCAATGTAAATGAATGCCATCTTGTTCACAAAAACAGTATTCCCTCCAATTAACTTCTCTTTTGGTATAATTTGTACAATCGCCATGTTTTATTTGCCCACCGTCATAAAGCGAACATTTTCTAAATGATATATTATCATCTAAACGATATATAATTTTTTCGTCTTGCATATTTTACTCCACAGATCTATTTTCTTGTTTTACGTCTCCATATATTCCAGAAGGTCGCTTCTCTATTTTAATATTAGATATTTCAACTAATGATGTTGATACAACTTCACAGTCATTGACATTAAATAATACTAAGTTTTTACCACCCACATTTAATGAACTATTGAATCTAATACCATCAAACCCAAGTTGTTTTATTTTTTCAGTTATACATTGAGTTGGTATATATTTAACAGTTTCATTGTAGTTGGGAATAGAAAACTTCTCAGACACAAAAGAAAACAACCCCTGTATTTTATCTCCATCCATGCAATAATCCGTTGATAAATCAAAAACTTTTATATCTCTTTTCAGCTTCAATTTTGCCAAACTTATATTGTGTTTAATTGAAGGTTTTACCTCATATATTGGAGTTTCATCATCCTCACAAACGTATAAATATCTAATAAATTCAGGATTAGCCCTTCCTGCTACACATTTCTCTGCTGGCGGAGGCAAAGATTCTTTTTTGTCATAACCTTTTAAGGGAGACTTTTTGCATCGATTAATCGCTTCTAATTTATAGCGCATAAAAGGTTCAACCGAAGAGTCATCTTGTATAGTAAGATTCTCCAACATTGACAAATTAAAGTTAAGATATTCCGAATTTATAAATTCTCTTTTGTGCTCTTCAAAATTTTCTCCGTTTTCTTCTAAAACTTGTTTATACTTCTCTATAAATTTTTCATTTGGGTCTCGGTTGAAAATTCTTGCCCTGTACAATAATGTATCTTTTGAATAATGCAAAGTCATTTTTTTTGCATATAATTCAACCTCGTCCAAAATCTCATTTTTTACAAAAAATCTATTATTAAAGATAACTGCATTTTCGAAACTTTCCCACTGTTCTTGATATTTGGTTCGTTCTTCTAATAAAAAAGAATATAAAATTATTGCAGCATACGCTTCTCTCTCTGGCGTATTTATATCAGTCATTTTTTCTCCTTTGTTGATTTATAAAAACTTTATCTATAATCTCTAGTTTATTTTACGGTTTAGCATTTCTCTATATCAAAACCACCAGACAAAATAAACTTTCTTAAATACTCTTCTTCCCTTATAACAACCTTATGATTATTTATCGTAGTATTTTCAATTCTTTCCATCGTTTCTTTCGCTTTAACTTTGTCTAAAGATGACATAATATTATCAAATCTACCATATTTAAACTGTAGATATCGAGCCTCTTAAGCCGTTGCAATAATCCCAAATAAGTGAAGCTAATTGTTGTTTGTTCATACTTTTCTCTTATTATTTCAATTCTACCACATTTTACATGACAGATTTCGTCATATTTATAAAAATTATTAGTCGTTTGTTTCTTCATAATAGTAAGAGTAGTCAACGCCTTTCATGAAGACTTCTCTATCGTTAATCTTGTCCGTCAAAGCGTTTGATAAAAGGTCTTTAATTAATGTGCTATCAACTATGCTTTTACGCATTGCTTCTAAATAATCTTTTTTATCAATTTTGGACCAATCAACGCATTTGCCTAAATTTTTCTTAAAAATCAAGTCAAGCCAAATTCTTGTACTTCTGCCGTTCCCTTCCATGAAAGGATGTGCAATATTCATTTCGACGTATTTAGCAACAATTTCTTCAAAAGTGCTTTCAGGCATTTTCTCTATGTTTTTAAGATTGTCTTCTAAATACATAGCAGGTGCGAAAGCAAATCCACCTTTTGCGATATTTATCGTTCTTATTTGACCGGCAAAGTTATAAAGCCCACCAAACAAATAAGAATGGATTTGTTGTAAGCCCTTAATAGTCCCGACTTCTATTGAGTCAAGCAACGAACTATCAAACAGCGAATATGCTTTTTGCTTACTCTTTCCGTCAACGCTTTCTTCACTTCTTGTAAGCCACGCAATAAACTCTGAACTGATTTTACTTGGAAATTCTGCAAGTAAAGTCATTACCCCGTCAGAATCAATCGCATCAGACTTATATTTCTTGCCGTCGTTTGCGGTTATTTTCAGTTGGGTAGTAGCACTAACCAACTGGCTATTTTCTTTCTTTAGTTTTGCTTTAAGATACTTCCAGTAGTTTCTTGCCTTTTCATAAGATGGTTCTTTCCTAATTGCTGAAATAATATCTAAAACGCTAAAATACCAAGTATTTTTATCGTCAACCCAAACGGCTCTTACTGGCGTATCATTAAAAAATCTAATTGAAATTTTTGACATTAAATTTTACCTCGTTAAACGCTACGTTTATCAAATATGTTAGACATAATCAGCAGTCTAATCGTCAATTTTAATATTATTCTTTACACAAAATTCGTGAATCGCCTTTTGTCCTTCATAGTTGGGTTCGTTTAATCCCCTTTCCCAACGATTAATAGTAGCAAATGAAACGCCTATTTCCTTTGCAAACTTTTCTTGACTTAAAAACATTTTTAGTCTTACTGCTTTGATTTTTTCGCCAAAAGTCATACTACACCTCAAAATAAAAATGTATAACAATATTATAACATAATTATTCACTTTTTACAAGAGTCTCATAAAAATAATTAAAAATATTTTCAACTAATTTTGAATCGTTTTCTATAAAATCTTGTGAAAAATCACTCAAAAATGCCGATTTTTACCCTTTTTTAGAGGTAAAGGTTGACACAACAAAAGGAATATGTATTTTTAAAAAATAAAAAATCCTAACGAGGAATACGGTTTTCGTTAAGATTTATCTAGTATTTTTCAGTTTTTAGTTCTTGTGCTCCCCGTTACAAAGTTAGCTACAATATGAACTGTGGCGTGCTTTTTTAGCACTTTTTGCTTGTATCCATCCTCATCTTCAATAAACACAAAATGTGGAAAAACGATAGGAAAAGAAAGGATTTCTGTGTATTTTGGGGTTATTTTCGTTGTAGTACTACAAGAGTCTCGACGTGGGTTAAGACTCCAAAAGGTCTCAAAACGATCAAAAACGGGGGTGTAATACCTTAAAGTCTCATTTAATCCCCTTTTAGGCTTAAATCATATTCTTTGAGATAATCAAAGAAGGAAACCAATTGATTGTGTAAATCTTGAATTGTTTTATATTTACCCTTGATGCTCCAAGACGGAACCAAACGAACACCCACAGATTCTTTTTTCTTCTCGCTTGAGAAAAACGTAAATTTGCCTTTGCTAAAATAAAAGTAATAACTATAGGCTTCGGAGTCCATCAAGACAGCCATTTGTCTGTCAAGGACGCTTAAATTACCGGTCCACCGCAGTCCCAATTTTTCGCTTACCTTGCTAAAAATGACGACATACTCGCGGTATTTTTCATAATCCAACATGAAAAGATAAGGTCTGCTGAAACATACCTTTACGATATGAACGTCCACTTGGTAATGCTTCTCATCCATGCCGTGAACGATATAAAAGTCTTTTCCTTTCCAAACCTTCATCTCGCCTTTTGCTATGTAAGCGGGCTCGCCGTATTCGCCTGTTAAAATGTCATCAATTCTAGAAAGAGTCGAAGCATCCCATTTATCTATTTCGAATTCTATTTCCGCTCCCAAAAAGCTTTTATAAATCAAGACCTTTGCAGAAAATTCTCCAAATAGTGATACGCATGAACAGTTTTTAATGCGTGATTTCATGGTTCTATAAGAATTTGAAATGGAGAAGTTCAAACCGCCAAAAACAATTTCTTTCATAAAAGCTCCTTTCGATATGTTGTATTAAACAGATGTAAATTGAAGTTTCGAGTTTCGCTAGAAATCATTATTTGTCCGTACATTTTGGACTTAACGGTAGTAATTGAAGCAATCAACATTCTTCTGATTTTACCACACTTGTTTCGCAGAGATTTGAAAGTGGGCTCATCAATTATACCGCTCTTGAACAACACCGAGAGCCAATTCTCCGTTTCGCTTGCCTCTTTTTGTGCGATTTCGAGCTTGTGAACAAAATCGGCGTTGCTTTCGGCATATTTAGCTTCTGCAATGTTTGCGCTAATTGAAGAAGCGGAACGAATAAGCTGTTTTATATATTCGGGATGACCCTTAATCTTTGAGCAAAGTTCGGTAACTTCGACCGCAAATTCAATAGCGAGTTCGTGAGAGGTTTTTGGCATAAAATACTCCTGTTTTGTCCACCTGCGGTGGAGTGATATAGACGGCGTTGCCGTCGTGATATAGCCAACTTCGTCGCGCGTGATATGGAAAGCCGATGACTTTCGTGATATGCTTGCTATCGCATGCGTGATATGCGCACTTTGTGCGCGTGGATTTCCATCGCCTTACGTCGCGCAAGCGACATATCACGAACGCAAAGCGTTCTATATCACGTTCGCTTTTGCGTTATATTTTGCAAAAGCGAATATATCACGCGCCGTAGGCGTTATATCACGTCGCTTTGGCTGACTGCGTCAGACAAACGACAGATTCAATGTGTTTTGTCTGTGGGAACATATTGAATAAAAGAGTGCTTTTTATTGTGTAATCTTGATAAAAGTCGGGCAATAGGTCGGTTATTGGGGCATTTTGTGAATTTTCGCATTTTATCATCGTGCCCGTTTCAGGGTTAACCCTGCCTGTTAATATGCCAACGTCACGCGCCAAGCTTTGCGGACTGCACGCGACGTAAATAATTGCGTCAACTAAATTTTGCTTTAAAGCAAGCAAAATGTTTTTTTCAACACCCTTTCTTGGTGGGTCTAAAATAACGACAACCTTTTTGCCGTCCTTTTTAGCGTTTTTAATAATATCGGGTAAAACGGCTTCACACGGGGCGCAAATATTTTGCATTTTGTCAGATAAGCCGTTTTCTTTTGCTAAATTATCAGCAGCATCAACGGCTTCTTTGATAATTTCAACGCCGATTGCTTTTTTAGCCCTTTTAGCAAGCATTGCGGTTAGTACGCCTGCGCCGCTATAGCCGTCAATAACGACCGTATCGTTATCAATATCGGCGCACGATAAAACGTGACTGTATAAAAGCTTTTTAACTTCTGTGTTAACCTGCATAAAGGACTGCGGACCGATTTTGTAGTTAACGCCGAATTCTTCAACGTCAATATAACCCTTGCCGTAAACAAGGTTGAACCTATCGCCAAGGATAACGTTTGTATCGGTTTTGTTTACGTTTATGTATAGCGAAAAGTTGTTAAATTTAGTCAAAAGTCGGTCTATAAGCCCGTTAACGGCCTTAAATGTGTCACCGTTTATCACGAGCGTAAATATAAATTCGCCTTCAACCTCCCTTGCAACAACGTGCCTTAAAAGACCTTTTTTAGTTGTATCGTCATAGCAGGAAACCTTATAGTCAGCAATAAAATCTTTAAGGATTTTAATCAAAACGCCCGACCAGTCGGGATGGATTGGACAGGAGTCAATCTCAACAATATTGTGCGTACCTTCCTTGAAAAAGCCAATTTTAACCTGACCGTTTTGGCTGCGGATTGGTAGCTGAAGCTTGTTGCGATACCCGTAAAGTTTTTGACCGCTTATAACGCCGTCAACAGACACGTCGATACCAGCAATCTTTTTAAAGCAGTTTTGCACCGTTTCGGTCTTGATTTTATCCTGCAAGGCGCTAGACGCGTGCTGAAGCATACAGCCGCCACACTTATTAAACACGGCGCACTTTGGCAAAACGCGGTCTTTTGACGGGGTTACAATCTCTAAAGCCTTACCGAAAGCAATGCTCCCTTTAACCTTTAAGATATGCACCTTGGCAGTTTCGCCACATAAAACATATGGCACGAAGATTGTCGTGCCATTATAATGAAATATTCCTTCGCCGTTATAACCGGTCGAATCACATGTTGCTAAAATTACGTCGTTTTTATTCATAGGTATCCTAAAGTTTTAATCGTTCGGCAACCCTGTCGATTGCGCGTTGGAAATAAAACATCATATAGTCGTAAACGATAAAAAACAAAGTGCCGCCAATTGACAGTATGTAAGGCATATATTTGTGGAAAAATTCATTTTCAGTAACAAACATTTCGGTCAAAAAATAGCAAGCAAACAGCGCGCCAACGCACCAGATATCCTTTATCGCAAACAATAAAAACTTGTTTAACTTTTTATCCTTTTGAAAGCGGTTAATTATTGGGTGGAAGCCAAAAAACAAAATGAACGGCAATGACGTTTCAAATGAAAACGCCGCAAGCAAAAATGACAAAATTGAGCTTGCAACAACCGCAAGTATCGCGCCTTTGTAGCTTTTTTTTGCAAGCGGAAGCATAATTGTAAGGCTTGCTAAAAATATGCAACTTAAGCTCAACGTTGGAAATAGTGCGCCAAGATATAATAAAACGGCGCAAAACGCGCTGACCAAGCTTGACAGCGCTATCATTTTGGATAACTTCATTACCCACCTACCTTAAAAATTATCTGCAGTTGCAGCAGCAATTCAAACAAATATTACAAATTGCAAGACGGCAACAGAACTCACCGCAGCTATCGCCGCCCATTTGCGGCTCGTCAAAGTTGCCTTGCGGGTGGCCTTGCGCGCTTTTACTGCCCTGTGCGCTTTGACCTTGACTATAGCTTGCTTTTTGAGCGTTGATTTTATTGTTTAATCTTTCGTAGGTTTGTTTGTATTTGGTGTTTTCCGGCTCAAGATTCATAGCAATCTCAAGCTGCTTTTTACACTCGTTAACCCAATCCTTTTTATAAAAGACAACAGACTGAAGATAATGCCATTCTGCAGTTCTTTCATCAAAGCTGTCAAGTAGGGATTGCGCCTTTTGCAAGTCGTTTGACTTAAGCGCCGTGTCAACTTCCTTATAAAGACTATATGACTGGCTGTCCCCACTGCGCTCACGGCGGTAACGCGTGATTTCGTCATACGCGCTATCGATTTTTGTAAGCATTTTTGCAGCTTCATTGCCCTTTTCGCCTTCGGCGAAACGTTCTTCAAGGTATTTTTTACGCAAAGCAAAATAGGCTTCTGAAATTTCTCTATCAGTAGCGTATTCGTCAACACCTAAAATTTTATAACTATCATTTAACATGTTTTTTCCCTTGCTTTAAGTGGTGCTCTATCACCTGCTTGGTGCGTGACGGAAGACCACGTAGTAGTATATTTTTAACCAAATCACCGTTAAAGTGAAATTTGATTTGCTGTAAGTTTTCGCTAATATTTATAAAGATATCGTTAAGCATAAAGTCGATATCCTGCCCGTTATCAGATAAAAGCTGGGCTAAATTTTTAGCGTTAAAGCGTTTTACAAGCGGGTTGTATTCGCCCTTTTTAACGTCCTTATCGTAGTCGTCAAGCGCGTCAATAATATATATCCACTTGCCTAAATAAAAGAAAACCTTATAGGTATTAACGGTTGCCTTTTCTTTAAAAACCCGATCGGAAATCTCTGCAAGCATCAAGCTGAAAACTTCAGAAACCTGGTCTATAACACCGTTATCGGCATTTTCCAGCGCTAAAAGCTGTTTGTATCTTGATGAAACAATCTCATCAATTTCAGGTAAACGCTTTTTTGCTTTTTTGTATCCGCGCCTAAACAGCATGCCCTTAAAAAACCCACGCTTGCTATCAAAGCGGTCGTCGTTTACTTTGTGCCTTGCCAAGATAACGTTGACGGCTGCAAGGTCGTCAGAAATCCCGTCACGCTTTGCAATCGGGCGCTTTGTTATCGGGTGGATAACGCAATGGCTTTTTTTAATAGCAACGTCGCACCCTAAAAGATTATGTGCAAAAACAGATAAAAAAGCAACGTCATAGGTCAAGGAAAATCTTGCCATCTGTCCGCAGGTTGCGCCGATTGACTTACATAAGCCGCAATACATCGCGCGGTACAAGACGTCGTCCTTTTTATATAAATATGGGTCATCCGGCTTTACGTAACCAAACATGCACTTAACCTTCCTAAACGTTATACCTTATATAATAAGGCTTGAATAAACTAAATTAAAGCTGAATAAACCCAATCTTTTTGTAAACTTTATTCAGCATTTTGCGTGCTAAATATTCAGCCTTTTGCTTACCATCAGCTAAAACCTTGTTAAGGTAAGCCTTGTCCTTTAAAAGCGCTTCCTTTTTCTCGTTAATCGGGCGCAAAACTTCAACAACGGCTTCGCCAACGGCTTGCTTGAACTCGCCATAGCCCTTGCCTTCAAACTCACGCTCGGCTTCTTCAACGGTCTTGCCAGTGAAAATGCTGTAGATTGTAAGAAGATTTGATACGCCCGGTTTATTTTCAACGTCGTATTTAACACACATATCGCTGTCGGTTACGGCGCGCTTGAATTTACGGATAATATCTTCAGGCTTGTCGGTCATGGAAATAAACGCGTTAACGTTTTCGTCAGACTTTGACATCTTTTTAGTTGGGTCCTGCAAGCTCATAACCCTTGCTCCCATCTTAGGGATTAAAGGCTCCGGCACGACAAAGGTCGGGCTGTAACGGTTATTAAACCTGATTGCAAGGTCACGCGTGATTTCAAGGTGTTGCTTTTGGTCGGCACCAATCGGGACGTAATGCGCCCCGTAAAGAAGGATATCCGAAGCCATAAGCACAGGATAATCCATAAGCCCCATATTGATATTTTCAGCGTGGTGGGCAGATTTATCCTTAAACTGGGTCATACGCGCAAGCTCACCAGGGTAAGTCATAGTGTTTAAAACCCAAGTAAGTTCAGCGTGCTGCGGAACGTGTGACTGGGCAAAAATAATGCTCTTTTCAGGGTCTAAACCGCACGCAAGATAAAGGGCAAGCAGTTCATAGCTTCTTGCACGAAGCTCTGCAGGAACCTGCTTTACCGTTAAGGTGTGTAAATCTGCAAGCGAATAGATACAATCGTATTCGTCTTGAAACTGAACCCAATTTTTAATTGCGCCAACGTAGTTGCCAATAGTTGGGATACCGCTTGGCTGAACGGCGCTAAACATTACCTTTCTTTCCATAAAAACCTATAAATATTTTTATCATCGCCAGCCAAAAAAGGGTTAGCGATGATATCATTAGTAAATTTATTTAGTTTACCCACAAAAGCCGTGGGTTTTTATTATGCAATGTAGCCTGCTAATTTTTCAGAAAGCTCTGACTTTTCTGCGCTGATTGTTAAAACTGCTTTGAAGCCGTATTCCTTTTGTAAAGATTCAATAACGCCGATAAATGCGTCTAAAGTGTCGTTTTCTTTACCGATAATGCGGCAAATACCGTCGATATAAAGGTATTCGATATCAGCGTTACCAGCAAGCAAGCCTTTGATAAAGCCTGTGAATTGGTTAACTTCATTAACGCCGAATTCTTCCGTGCAGATGCAACGAACCTTAAAATTGACGCCTACGGTTGAAACTCTTTTATCTGTGATAAAAACGATGTCGCCTTTTGCGGTCTCTGCTGTTTGGTTAAGTCTTTCTAAAATAATTTTTGTTTTGCCTGTGCCTTTTGGACCGCAAATAAGTTGAATCATGATAAAATTCCTCCGAAAATTTATGTTGATATTAATTTATATTTATATAATAACCTATTTTAATGACAATTTCAAGGGTTTTTTAAAAAATTTATACGGAACTTGAAATTATTTTATCATTATTTGGTTAAATTTTAGCGTTCAAGCTGTGATAAAAAGTCTTTTATACGGATAAAGCCTTCCAAAATGTCGCGCTCTGACACGGCGTAAGATAGCCTTATGGAGTTATCGTCTCCAAACGGAAGCCCGGGGATTACCGCAACGCCGTGGTCTAAAAGACAGTCTGCAAAGCTCATGCTGCCGTCAATCTTTTTGCCCTTGTAGGTCGCGCCATAGTATTTTGAAACGTTCAAGAACATATAGAACGCGCCGTCAGGCTGTGGAAAGGTCACCCCGTCCAAGGTCTTGAAAAATTCAAGCATTAAAAGCCGTCTTGCGGCAAAGATTGCGCGTGCGTCTTTAGCGAACTGCTCACCACCGTCGATAGCGGAAAGCGCGGCGTACTGGGATATCGTGCAAGCGTTGCTTGTGATATGGCTTTGCATTGTTGCCATCTTTTTAACGATTGATTTATCTGCCGCCGCATAGCCTATACGCCAGCCCGTCATAGAATACGCTTTGCTTACGCCATTGATAACGATTGTGCGTTTTTTGATTTCTTCCGATATAGAAGCTATTGAAACGTGCTTCTTGCCGTAGGAAAGCTTTTCGTAAATCTCGTCAGACACAACCAAAAGGTCGTTTTTAACGGCAAAATCAGCAATTTTTGCAAGCTCCTCAACCGAATACATAGTACCCGTCGGGTTTGACGGCGAGTTAATAATAATAGCTTTTGTTTTGGGCGTAAGCGCCTTTTCAAGCCTTTCAACGGTCAGCTTATAGCCGTCCGCCGTGGTATCAACTATCACGGGAACGCCGCGGGCAATCGTGATTTGTTCGGGATAGGTAAGCCAGTATGGCGCACCTAAAATGACTTCGTCTCCCTGGTCCAAAATAGCAAGTAGTACGTGATAAATGCTCGTTTTTGCACCCGTTGAAACGATAACTTCGTCAACGCCGTAGGTTAATCCGTTATCCCTTTTAAGCTTTTTGCAGATTGCTTCACGCAATTCCAAAATACCAACCGTCGGCGTGTATTTGGTATAGCCTGCTTCAATCGCACGTATTGCGCTTTGCTTGACAAAATCGGGCGTGTCAAAATCGGGCTCGCCTGCGGTAAAGGCTATTACGCTTTTGCCTTCAGCCTTAAGCTGCTTTGCTTTTGCAGATATTGATAGCGTTAAGGATTCAAAAACGCTTTCCGATAGCTTTGAAAATTTCATAATAATCAGCGGTTTTTGTACAAAAAACCAACAAAAAAGATAATAAATTATACCGATTATAATGGCGTTCGCCATTGATATTTATATCAAAAAAACACGATTAATCGGCTTATAGGCGGATTTTTGAAAAAATTAGTCGTTATTTTCACCTGAAAGCTTTGCTTCGCGGTCGGCAATCTGTAAAGCTTCTGTCATTTCGTCAATATAGCCCATAATGAACTCATCCAGGTTATACATGGTTTTATTGATACGGTGGTCGCTTACCCTGCCTTGCGGGAAGTTATAAGTCCTTATTCTTTCAGAACGGTCGCCCGTACCAACCTGGGCACGGCGGTTTTCAGAATATTCGTTTTGGTACTTTGTGTTGTAATAATCGAATACACGGCTCTTCATAACCTTCATAGCCTTTTCGCGATTCTTGGTTTGTGAACGCTCATCCTGACAGTTAACGACGATACCCGTTGGGATATGCACCATGCGGATACAGGATTCGGTCTTATTAATGTGCTGACCGCCTGCACCCGATGAACGGCAGGTTTCAATGATTAAGTCCTTTTCTTCAATCTGAACGTCAACGTCTTCAGGCTCCGGTAAAACCGCAACGGTTGCAGTTGAAGTGTGTACCCTGCCTTGTGATTCGGTTTCGGGTACGCGCTGAACCCTGTGAACGCCGCTTTCAAACTTAAGCTTTGAATATACGCCCTTGCCGCTTACCGAGAAGGTAACTTCCTTTATACCGCCAAGCTCTGTGGTATTTGAATCGATTTCTTCCGCGCGCCAGCGGTTTCTTTCGGCATACTTGACGTACATTCTATAAAGCTCGTACGCGAAAAGTGCGGCTTCTTCGCCACCGGCACCTGCACGGATTTCCAAAATAACGTTCTTATCGTCGTTCGGGTCCTTTGGGATAAGCAGGATTTTCAATTCTTCAACAACCCCTTCCATTCTGCGCTTGCAGTCGTAAATTTCTTCTTCAAGCATTTCCTTCATAACGGGGTCTGTTTCAACCTTATAAAGCTCTTCCGCGCCCAATTTGTCCTGTTCAATCTTTTTGTATTCCTTGAACTTTTCAACCGTTTCTTCCATATCGGCACGTTCCTTGGTGTACTTACGCCACTCGTCCATGCGCGCCAAAACGGCTGGGTCGGAAACAAGCTCGGTTAGCTTTTCATATCTTTCTAAAATACCTTGTAATTTTGAAATCATAATATCTTTAAATTAATTGACCTTTTATTGCTTTTGGATAACGACGATTCTGTCAACGCCGTTTAAATCGTTAATAATTTGTGTTTTATAGCTTGCAAAAAGATTGCAAATATCCTGTGCCTGACCTTGCCCACATTCTAAATACATTGTGCCGTTTGGGGCTAAATATTTATCAAAATGTTGGGCTATAAGCCTGTAAACGGCCAAACCGTCGCTTCCGCCGTCGAGCGCCAAAATAGGCTCACGCTTGACTTCGGGCTGAAGATTTTTAATGTCTTCGGTTTTAATGTACGGCGGATTTGATAGGATAAAATCGTAAACGCCGTCGATATTTTCAAATAGGTCGCTATGGATAAAATTGATATCCGCGCCGTTTAATTTTGCGTTTTCTTTAGCGACTTCCAAGGCGTCTTCAGATATATCTGCAGCGTCAACCGTTGCACCCGTTTCAAGCTTTATAGCGATTGCTATTGCGCCGCTACCCGTGCACATATCAAGCACCCTATGCTCACCTGTTATCTGCTTTTTAGCATTTAGTACAAGCTCTTCGGTTTCGGGGCGCGGGATAAGCACGCGGCTGTCAACCTTGATTTTATAGCCGTAAAACTCTGTATCCCCGATTACGTACCAAAGCGGCTCGCCCTGGGCACGCTTTTTAGCCCAGTCAAGTGCGCGTTCAACGATAGATGGGGAAAGATTCTTCTTAAGCTCAACGACTTCACTACGCTTTTTAGAAGAAGCGATTGCAACAATCCACTCGCTGTCGCTTTTATCTTCAATACCTGCGTCTTTTAATGTCTTTTCAACTTCAGCTAAAAGCTTGTCGCAAGGCATAGCCGTTACAAACTTTTGCGGCTCGATAGTCGGGTCGGCATCCATTTCCAAAACGGTTTTAAAGGAATTGATTGCAACTTCAATCATCCCGTCGTCAGGCTCTTTGGTGGTTATCCTTTGCAAAAGCATACCCGGCCATTTGATAGGTAAAACAAGCACGCTGTCAGTCTTTGATAAAAGCTTTAAAATTTCGTAAGAAATACCCGCAACAAAGGGCAATAAGCCAATCTTTAACAAAACGCGCCAGATTTTTTCAACCTGAATATCGTAGTGCTGGAAGATACCGTTGACAAGGGAGAAAACGATTATGCTTATGAACATGACCAAAAACATAAAGGTCGTGCCGCACCTGTCGTGTATGCGTGAGCATTTTTTAACGTTTTCAACGGTGAGCTCTAAACCGCATTCATAGCACGATATGGTTTTATGCTCTGCACCGTGGTACATAAAAGTGCGCTTGATATCCTTTAATAGACTTGTAAGCAAAATATAGCACACGAAAACAAGCATTTTGACAAGACCTTCGATAAGGTTAAACCAAATGCTTGTCTTTTCAATATTGATAAGCGGTGCTAAAAGCCCCGTTAAAAACTGTGGCAACCACATAAAAAGACCAATCGCAAGCGCTAAACCCAAAATAAGGCTTAAGCCCATAACGACGTTCATAAGGTCAATCTTAAAGGTCTTTGAAAGCCATTTTTCAAACTTTGAAGGCTCTTGCTCGCCATAAACTTCAGCAGAGCGCATCAAAATTTTGCTGCCCATGGTCATTGAAGACACAAAGTTAACAACGCCCCTTATTATTGGCAGTCTTAAAATAAGCGGCTTTTCCTTTGCCGATTTAATTCTTTCGGTTTCCACGCGGATATTACCGTCTTCATCGCGAACAGAAGTCGCCATTGAAGTGCTGCCGCGCATCATTACGCCTTCTAAAACGGCTTGACCGCCGATAGAAGTTCTGTTTGTTTTTTTAAGTTTTCCCATAATATACCTTTTTTGTATCACAAAAGTAGGCGAAAAGTTTATCCCGCCCACGAAAAATTAAAACAAAAAGCAGCCCCAGAATAATCGGACTGCCAATGTTTACTAAATACCGTATCTTTTTTTGAATTTATCTACACGGCCACCCGTATCAACGAGTTTTTGCTTGCCGGTAAAGAATGGATGGCACTTTGAGCAAATGTCAACCTTGATAACGTCAACGTTTTTAGTGCTACCTGTCATAAAACTTTCACCGCAAGCGCATTGCACCTTAACTAACTTATAGTTAGGATGAATTTTTTCCTTCATAGCTTTGCACCTCGCAAAATTGTTACATCGAGAACCCGATGCCGTCAATTATTATATTATAATAAATAACCAAAGTCAACTGTTTTAACCCACTTTAACCGCCCACAACCATTAATTTTTGTTAATTTTTAGTAAACTTACACCAAATCGGGTTGCCGTAAAGGTATTTTAGCCGCGTTTTTTGCGGTTTTATGCTAATGGCGATAAGCGGCGCGGCGTTTTGTTTCGACTAATTCCGCTTAAAATTTATCCATTTATAGGGCAAAAAACGGGTTTATGGATAAAAAAATTGTAAAAAGACTTGCCAAATCTGCGTTTTTATAGTAAAATGTTTTTTACAGATTTTATTGGGGGAACTATGGACGGAATTCAAATTACCGCTGCTAAAAAATTAAGCACTGTCACTAAAAAAGAAGATTTTAGCAGTATCGAAAGCACCAAAGTTATAATTACCAAGGCCATGCTTATCCGTGAAGACTTTAATGCTTACCTTGGTAACGAAAAAATCCAATATCCTATTATCCCTGCACGTATCGGTATCGGCAAGATTTCAGCAGTTTCGGACGAAGAAAACCAAACGCTGGTCCGCGGTATGCGTGTTTTTCCGCACCCTGAAAGGGCTTGCGGCAAATGCTTTGAATGCTTCCAAGGGGAAAAGCAGCACTGCGCGGCGTTTAATATCGCGGGCAAGAATACAGACGGGTTCTTAAGGGACTTTGTCGTCGTTGATAATAACGAAATTTCACTTCTTCCCCCAAGCGTAACTGATTTTCAGGCGCTGTTTATTGAGCACGTTGCACTCTGCGTTAACGTTGTCGACCTTTTGAAGCTTAAAAAGGGCGAACACGTTGTCATCGTTGGCGGCGATTTATTGGGTATCTTTTTGGCACAGCTTGTTATTTATTACCAAGGCGTACCAATCATTGTTGATAATAACGAAAACAACCTTAAGCTTGCACAAAGCGCAGGTGTTTATTACACGCTTTTTGCCGATAACCGCGTTGAAAAAAGCGTTAGTGATTTAACGGGCGCAAGGCTTTCTAAAAAGGTTGTATATATGACGGGCTCTAACCTGAACACAGACATCGCGTTAAAGCTTGCGGGTCAGCACGCAACCCTTTGCTTTGCAGGGTTTGGCACACCAAACTTAAAGGTCAACTTTAACGTTGCACTTATCAAGCAGCTTAACTTTAACTGCGTAACAAACGGTTACGGCAATATTGATTCGGCAATCAATCTTTTAGCAAACAACGCCGTTGACACAAGCGTGTTTACAGTACCGTCTGTTAAACAAGCACAGGCAATGGAAGCGATTAAGGAAACGGCATCAAATCTCACGTTTGACGCAACAAGCGGTATGCTTATCGTTGAAGTTATCTAAATATAGTCTGAACACACAAAAGTGCCGCTATAGGCCTGTTATTTGTGTTTTTGCACAAATAACTGCAAGCGTAGGCTTGCCTTATTTTGATAAAAAAGCAGGGGGAAGCTCCTGCTTTTTATAAATAACTGCAAGCATCAATTCACCTTTTTTACACAAATTATCGAAAATCACCTATTCTTATTTAAGGGGGATATGCAATGCAAAAACTTGTTATTGCAACTAAAAACCAAGGCAAGCTTAAAGAGTTTAAGGAAATTTTAGGCGACTATTTTGAAGTTGTGGCCGCAGCTGACGTTGGATACAATGACGACGTTGAAGAAACGGGCACAACCTTTGAAGAAAATTCCTATATAAAAGCAAAAGCAATATATGATTTTTGCCATTTACCTTCTCTTGCGGACGACAGCGGGCTTATGGTTGACGCATTAAACGGCGAACCCGGCATAAACAGCGCAAGATACGCGGGCGGACACGGCGACGATAAGGCAAACTATACCCTTTTACTTAACAAGCTTGAAGGTGTAACGGATAGGCACGCAAAATTTGTGACTGCGTTGACTTTAATATTAGATAATGACGTTATCGTAACCCACGGACAAACGCTTGGCGAAATTTTACACGCCCCCGTTGGCGAGTTTGGTTTTGGATACGACCCTGTCTTTTTTAGCTATGATTTACAAAAGAGCTTTGGCGTTGCAACGCCTGAAGAAAAGAACGGCGTATCCCACCGCAAAAGAGCGATTGACGCGCTTTTATTAAAGCTTAAAGAATTAAATTTTTAACAAAATGCATTGTCATTTTAAACGATTATCCCTAAAAAAGTGCTTAATAATCGACCTATAGGCTGGTTTTTGTGAATTTTGTCCAAATTTTATGAAGAAAATAGTTATACTATCAGACACGCACGGCAACCGTGCTGACCTACAAAAAATGCATAATATTTTAAGTGAAGCCGACCTTATTTTATTTGCGGGTGACGGCGCAAACGATATGTTAACGCTACCGCGCGATATATTAAATAAGGTTATTGCCGTTAGCGGTAATTGTGATTTATCAGCATTTGAAAAAGAACGCCTTGTTGACGTTGAAGACGTTAAGGTTTTTATCACGCACGGCGATTTGTACGGCGTAAAGCAAGGCCTTGACAGACTTTATTACAGGGCAAAGGAGCTTGGCGCGGACGTCGCTATTTACGGTCATACGCATTTATCTGACATTACCGAAGAAGACGGCTTATTATTCATCAACCCCGGCAATTTATCAAAATATAGTACAAATAAAAGCTTTGGTTACCTTGTAATAAGCGGTAAAAAGACCACCGCAACGATAAACAATAATTTTTTTAATCTTTTTTAGTCGAATTTTTATAAAAAGTCAATTAAATGTTTGACAACCCAATTTTGTTTTGTTATAATCTTTAAGCATTGTGTGAAGTGCGGGTGTAGTTCAATGGTAGAACACCAGCCTTCCAAGCTGGTTGCGTGGGTCCGATTCCCATCACCCGCTCCAAAGTATTATTGGAGTTTTTGCGCACACGGTTGTCGTGTATATGCTCCTGTAGCTCAGTCGGATAGAGCAACGGCCTTCTAAGCCGTGTGTCGGGGGTTCGAATCCCTCCAGGTGCGCCATTTAAAAAAACTAAATCACGGCGGGAGTCGCCCAGTTGGTTAGAGCGCCAGATTGTGGTCCTGGAGGTCGTGGGTTCGAATCCCATCTCTCGCCCCATTTATTTCCCTTAAATCAAATTGGGGTGTCGCCAAGCGGTAAGGCACTGGATTTTGATTCCAGCATCCGTAGGTTCGAATCCTGCCACCCCAGCCAAATTTATATCGGTTATCCGGTGTAAAAGGACGGTTCACCGTCAAGGTCGGTCCACTAGCTCAGGCGGTAGAGCACGTGACTTTTAATCACGGTGTCCGGGGTTCGAGTCCCCGGTGGATCACCAAAAATGGATCTTTAGCTCAGTTGGCAGAGCACCTGACTCTTAATCAGGGTGTCCGGGGTTCGAGCCCCCGAAGATCCACCAAGTTACCCTGCTTCTGCTAGTGTTAGCGGAGGCAGGATAAATTCTTTTTAGGACTATAAACTGTATAAAATTTGCTAAAAAATAGCAAATAAGCGGCTTATAGCCCAACATATTTGCGGATGTGGCGAAACTGGCAGACGCGTAAGACTTAGGATCTTATGTCCTCGACGTGGGGGTTCAAGTCCTCTCATCCGCACCACGAAAAAAGTGTGAACATTGCGTTCACACTTTTTTTGTGTTAAAGTTTGTTAGAGGACTTGAACGGGTGGGAATCGTCGGCTTACAAGTTTAATCTTTCACTTTAGCCGACGACAAACGCAACGGGCTTTGCGTTTGCCACCCCGGCGTGATAGCAACCAAAGGTTGCGGAGCAAGTCCTCTCATCCGCACCAGAAAAAGACTCAGGATTGGATACAATCTTGAGTCTTTTTCAACTAAATCCGCCTACTGCGGAATAAATCCACTTCGTGGATGAAATCCAACTTATGTTGAGTGAAATCTTGCTTCGCAAGGTTAAATTAGGCGGATTTGATTTCATCTGAAGCCGTAGGCGAAGATTTCATCCGAGCTTGCTCGGATTTCATCGTGCTTTGCACGATTTCACTCTTGCTTTTTTCGTTGCATAAGGTTAATAGGGGACTTGAACGGGTGGGTAGTCGCAAAATTAACTAACAAGTTGTTTAGGGGTTCCTGACGGCATCACCCTGAAAGGCGAGCCTCAGGATGACAACGTCTTGCCCTAAGTGAGTATTAGAGCCCGCGGCGTGGACTTTTTTGTATACAATACATACTATATAGTATCCTCTCATCCGCACCACTATGAGCGCAAGTTGAACCGAGAGGTTTGGCTTGCGCTCTTTGTTTTTTGTATAGAAAAGGCGAGCCGTACGCTCGCCTTTAAGTTTAACCTTTTAATTAAATTAGTTTTATATGTGCGCTCAAAGCATATCGTAGTCAACATTCCTCTTTCAAAGCAAATAATGAAGTAAATAGTATTAATCTTTCCAATCGCACTGTACGCAGCATTTTGTACAAATAAAATTCATATCACCGTATTTGTTTTCTACCCAATTATGTTCAATACGAGGAATCATTTCACTTTTTTTATATCCACAATTTTGACAAGTATATAACCGTTCTCCCAAGCAGCCACATTTTGCTTCTTTACTTATAAAACCATCATCATAATTATGTTTAGAGCAAAAACCCTTTGTGTCTTGTTCTATCCTCATAGTTCCATCGGCATCTAAGAATTTGTATTTAGATATAGCCAACAACTCTTTGTAAGAAAAATCATTGAATTCTATGTGATACTCTTGACCTGCGATTACTTTACCTAATTTTTTTGTTCTAGCACTAACAGGATAATCATTTTTATCATAGAAACCGATTGTTATCATTAAGTCGGCAACATCAACTTGGGGACGCACTATGAAAGCAACATTAATACTATCAGATGATTTATCTAGTATAACATCACGTGTTGTTATTTCCCTGGTGTATGTTTCGTTCCTTTCTGGGTTGCAAGATGCAAGCGAAAACAGAACAGATAAGAGCATAAATTGAATTAAGACTAGTGATATAATTTTTCTCATAGTTATACGCCTTCCTATTGTTATGACAAGAAAATACATGTCAAAAATTCACATCAACTTATATTGTGCACAGTAAACTATTTATCTACTTTAGAATTGATTATAATTATATCATGTCTTTATAAAAATGTCAATATTTTCACAAAAAACGCCACAATTTTAAGACATAATGTTTGAAATAAAAACCGTCCACAAAAATAAGTTGACGATTTAAGCGTGACCGCAGGGCGTGTGCTTGTCTTGATTCAAGTGGCGTCGCTTCGCGCCGATAGACAAGCACACGCAAAAAAAACACAAATAAATAGAAAATAAGTCAAATGAAGTGACACAAAAAGCAGTCCGTTTTAGTACGAACTGCTTTTAAAATTAACTTATTTAATGTTTTTTATTATTTTTAGAGCCTTGTTTGGGGGTGTTTTTTGACTTAAAGGGTGTGTGCGGGGCGGATTTGCTGTTAGTGGCTTTACGGTTAGAATTAGCACGACCAGTATTTGCCGCCGCCTGTTTTGGCTTGCCGCCATTTTTAGTGCTACCATTCCCTGCGGTCTTTCCTGCCGTCTTACCGCCGCCCGTGCTGTTAAAGCGCTGGGGTTTTTCGCTAACGGATTCAGGTGGCACTAAACAGTTTGGGGCTGTGCCGATAAGGTCGGTACGCCCAGCAAGCCTTAAGGCCTTACGCACAAGGCGGTGGTTGATTTTCAGCCTATACTGCAAAAGCGCGCGCTGCATTGCTTTGGATTCGTCATCCTTGGCAACGAAGATAGACTCGCCTGTTTTGGGGTCTAACTCGGTATAATACATAGTGGTTGCAAGCGTGCTTGGGGTGGGGTAAAAATCCTGCACCTGCTTTGGCATATAGTGGATAGAATGCAAGTATTCGGCAAGCTTTACGGCGTGGTTTACCGTACAGCCCGGGTGGGAAGAAATCAAATATGGTACAAGGTACTGATTAAGCCCGCAAGATGCGGTGGTGGAATAAAATTCCTTACAAAAAGCTTCGTAAACGCTATGCGGTGGCTTGTTCATTACCTTTAAAACGCTGTCGCAGGCGTGTTCTGGCGCGACCTTAAGCTGACCGCTTATATGGTGCTTTACAAGCTCACGGAAGAAGGTTTTATCCTTATCCAGCATAAGATAGTCAAAGCGCACACCGCTACGTATAAACACCTTTTTTATACCCGGCAGCTTGCGCACGGAGCGCAAAATCGACAAATAGTCCTTGTGGTCAACGATAAGGTTTTTGCAAGCCTTTGTGCCGATACATTCCTGATTGGGGCACATACCGAATTTTTCTTGCTTAAGACAAGACGGGTTGCGGAAGTTTGCGGACGGGCCGCCTACGTCGTGGATATAGCCTTTAAAGTTAGGGTTTGAAGTAAGAAGCTTTGCTTCTTCAACGATAGATTGCTCGGTCCTGTGCTGGATACGCTTGCCTTGATGGTAGGTAAGAGCACAAAAGGCGCAGTTACCAAAGCAGCCCCTATGGCTGGTGATGGAAAATTCAACTTCTTCAATGGCGGGCACGCCGAGCGTATAGCTTGGGTGGGGGCGGCGCTCGTAAGGGAGCGCGTAAACGGCGTCCATTTCCTTGGCGGTGAGCGGAAATTGTGGCAGGTTTTGCACGAGATAGGTTTCGTTATCCTGCTTTTGGATAATTGCCTTACTGCCGATAGGGTCAACGTTTTGGGTGGTTAGCATAAAGGCTTTAGCATACGCCTTTTTATCGCTTGAAACTGACGCGTGGCTCGGCAAAAGCGTATAATTTACGCTGCCGTTTGATGCGATTGCGTCTTTAACGTCACGGCTGGCGTGGGCAAGGTCAGTAAGATAGGCCGTGCCGCGCACCGATTTGACCTTGGATAGAGGGATGTTGCGGTCGCAAAAGTCCAAAAGCTCGGTCAAAGGCTTTTCACCCATGCCGTACATTAATAAATCCGCACCGCAGTCGTATAACACAGAGTGCATAACGGTATCTGACCAGTAATCGTAATGACTTAATCTTCTTAAAGAAGCTTCTATCCCGCCAACGATAACGCAAGATTTGGGATAAAGCCTTTTTAAAGCCTTGCTGTAAACTGTAAGCGCGCGGTCGGGCCTGCGGCCTGCTTTTCCGCCTTCGCTGTAATCGTCATCCGTGCGACGGCGACGGGCAACCGTGTAATTATTGACCATAGAGTCAACAACGCCGCTACCCACCATAAAGGCAATACGCGGCTCACCAAGGGCCTTGTAGTCGTCATCGGTAACGGGCTGGGCAATAACGCCAACCGTGTAGCCACGGGCTTCAATCATACGCGTTATTATTGCGTGGCCAAAGGACGGATGGTCAACGTAAGCATCACCGCTTACGTAAATAAAGTCCAAGCGGTCGATACCGCGCTCTATTAAATCCTGTTTGTTTATAGGTAAAAACATTGGTCTTTCCTTTGTGATTTATTACCTTATATTTTACACCAAATAATCGGTCTTGGCAAGTGTTCGCGCTTTAACACGTGAACATATTTACACCTTAATATTGCAGTTAATTGACAAGCTTAAGGTTATGGTATATAATTATTTTTAACACAAATGATTTTTGGGGCTTATTATGAAATGGAAACACCGTATTAAGTATTGGTTGATTGCTTTGGCACTCACTATTGTCGCCGCTATAATGATGTACGTGGGCTTTGCGCTGTATTACGACACTATCTATTTTGATACAGTTAACTCGGTATTAGGCTTTGGTATCGGGCTTGTTTCACTGCTGATTTCCGTGGTGGCGCTGATATTTTCAGTAATAACTTACGTTTCGATTGATGCGGTTAACGCACTTTCTTCAATGGAGGGTAACGTGCTTTGTAACGAAAACTATAACGCGGAATATATGCAGCTTGTTGAGCAGTATGACGACTGCACAACCCAGCTTGACTTGCAAAAAAAGCTGTTTTTGGACCTTGACGAGTATTTTAAAAAGCACGGCAAAACGTGTATGGCGTTTACCGACTTTTTGCAATACTTCCTTGACCGTTTGTTATGGCTTGCATATCTTGATACCAAGCGTGAGGATTACCAAATCGCGGTAAGACAGATTATTGAAAAAATTGAGAAAAAGTACAATGAGTTCAATGCAATCAGTAACGGCAACCAATACGTTTTAAGGGAACATATTAAGCTAATTAAGAACACGCTTAATTACCAATCGGTTTCGCACGACGGAAAGGAACTTGACGCTAACGGCAAAATGCTCAATATCCGTGGGCGTATGCTTATAAACGGCGTTTCAAAGACCATTTATTACGACTATTTGGGGCTTGAATACCATAAAAAGGCTTTAAAGAAAATACGTGAGCTTACAGGTTATAGCGACGAAGAATTCTTATCCCATAATATGGATTTGATTTCAAAGTTTTCATACGGCGAAGAAGATAAAAAGGAAATTGACCTTTACCTAAACCAGGCAAAGCTTGCCTTTGAACAAGCAACGCTGTCAAGTGAAGCCGACGTGCTGTGGAAGGGATATATTTCCTTTAACATGGCAAGGATTGACCTTTTATCCTACCTTGTAAACAACAGCTTTCCTGAAAATTGGCACAATAGCCTGGAAGAAGCCATTGAAGCACGCTATTTTGTAAGAAAAATATTCGTTGCAAACAATGAAGTCGATTCTTTTTTAGAGCTTGAGTTTGCTAAAGAGCATATTTATGCCCAAGCCTTATTGCTTTCAATGCAGCATTATCTTTCAAAGGATAAAGCTGAAAGGGTTAAGCTTTCCAAGGCGGCTGAAAAGCTTGGCGATGAGATTTCTCAAATCAACACCCATAACGAAAATATCTTTACAAGGTCACTTAAGTATATCTGTGACATTACAAAGGCTTAACGCTTTTAAAAGGAGTTAATTTTATGCTATTTTTTAAAAGATACCCTAAAGAAGCAAAGTATAGTAAGGGTGATTTTGTAAATTTTAGACGGCGCGGTGAGCTTTGGTTTGGCTGGATTTACGACGCTAAACGGGATAAACAAAGCGGTGCAATAACCTATACCATACAGATTGGCGGGCAATGCCCTTCCTTTGTGTATGAGTACAAGGAAGAAGATATTATCGGGCTTAAAAAGGATTAAAACAAAACTAAATAAATACAAAAAGACGGGCTATAGGTCGATTATTCACACTTTTTTGGTGTGAATAACATATTGTTAGCCCGTCTTTTTTTTAATTTTTATTCTTCAGGGATATTTACTAATACGGATAATGGACAATGGTCTGAAAAGGTTGCGTTAATTACCTTAAAGTCCTTATACCCGATATCTTCACTTACAAAAATCCAGTCAATCTGGCGGTTTGGTTTGTTGCTTGGGAAGCTAAACTGCGGCGCACCTATATCGCTTACCGGCGTCAAAAGGTTTTCGGCAATATAGGTTAGGGAGTCTTCCCTTTCGGTCATATTAAGGTCACCCATAAAAATAACGGGGTTATCGATATTTTCAAGCTCACGCTCCAAAACCTTAATAGATTTAGCGCGGGATTCAACGTCCAAATCAAAGTGGGTGTTTATCACGGTTACAACCTGGCGCTCAACCATAATGTCAACAATTAATAGCGCGCGGCGCTCATAGCCGTTCATAGCGTACGTTTTTTCGTTTTCTTCATCGTAGCCGTCGTGGAAAGCAAGATAGACCACGCGGTAATCAACGATTGGGAAGCGTGAAATAACTGCTATACCATATAGCCCCGTGCCCGTTGGGTAGCCGTAAGGGTTTTTATACTCCGTGTCGGCGGCTTCACGCACCAGCGTTGGCGCAAAGCAGTAGTAATAGTTTTCGCCCGACTTATCTTTTAAGCAGTCGGTTATGTACTTTGGCTGGTCTTTTTCGGGGCCGCTGTCGGGTGCGGATGAAGTAATGCGGTTTACGTCAACTTCCTGCAGGGCGATAACGTCGATATTTTCATCAAGAACAAAGTCAACAATTTTATCAGCGTTTGCATCAAACTGCTTGGTTTCAAGATAGGTTGGGTAATCACAGCATTTCCAGACGTTGTAGGTGGAAACCTTAAGCCACGTGGGCGCAATTTTGCACGCGCAAACGGCAAGCGTCATAATCAAGCAAGACAAAATTAAAAGTATGCGCTTAAACGCGATTTTAATAAAAGTTGAAGAATTTTTCTTCATAACGGCGTCCCTTTTCTTAATAATAAGGTTATTATAGCGCTTAATTGTGAAAAACTGTTGAATTTACACTAAAAATATGATATTATTTACCTATAAATAAAAATTATTGGTGCAAAATGCTTATAAGAAAGACTGTTGAAGCCGATTTAGTGCAAATTGGCTTGATTTATGAAAACGCCAAGCGCTTTATGCGTGAAACGGGAAATTTAGAGCAATGGAACAGCCCAAGACCAAATAAAGACACTGCGCGTGAAGATATGCAAAAGGGCATTGGCTACGTTTTAGAAGATAATGGCGAAATACTTGCCGTTTTTATGTTCAGCACCAAGCCCGACCCTACCTATGATATAATTTACGGCGGAGCGTGGCTTGATGACGGGCCTTATGGCGTTATCCACCGCATTGCAGTAAAGACGCAAGGCGTGGGGCTTTTTGGTGTCTGTATTGATTACTGCTTAAAGCATTGTAAAAGCTTACGCATTGACACACATAAGGATAACGCGCCTATGCAGCGCGCACTTTTAAAGCGCGGATTTAAGTACTGTGGGATTATTTATCTTTTAAACGGGGATGAGCGTTTAGCATATCAAAAAATATAAAAAGCTTTGCAATTAGCAAAGCTTTTTTGTTAAATTTAGCACCAAAAGTGGGGCTATAGGTCGGTTAATTAGCAATTTAAGCGTAAAAACAATGGTTTTTGAAGCCAACTTTTTACATAGTCTTTTGATAGTTATCAATATTTTGGTCAGTGTTATAATAAGGACTATCCGGGGTGATGCCTGCTAATATTTGCACGGCGTGATAAGCTTCTTGATGGAGCTTTTCGGTTGCTTCAGGGATGGAAAGCGTAGCGTCAGGATAAAGCGGTTCACCAACGTTTAAGTCAACCAAGGGGTTATTGCCGAACAGCTTGTATATACCCTTTCTTGGACGGAAGGAAAACGCCATTGGTATAACGGGCTTATTATAGCGCGCAGCATACTTGAACACCGCCTTTTTAAAGGGGCGGACGTCCGGATAGAAAAACCACATACTTCCTTCAGGGAAAAAGTGCAACCATTTATCTTCCTGCAAAACCTGACCTATCGCCTTTTGGAATTTAGCCATTGCCCTTACATTATCCGTGGGGATAGGAATACCGCCAACCCATCTTATTAGCGGACCGTTTGGGCCTTCAAAATTGGTTTTCCAGCCGGGGTGGTACTGAAGATGTGGGCGTATTGCTTTTAATATGCAGATATAGTCCCACATAAAAACGTGGTTGCAAATTGTGATTGCGCCCTTTTTAAATTCCTTTTTATGCTTCCTTAAGTTGCGCTTACCGTGGATTTTAAGACCGTGGCGTATGGTTGCAACGGGGAAAACAATAAGGTTTAATACAATCCATAAAAGACCGCGCTTTACCTTGTGCCAAAACCCCTTTGGCAGGTATTCAAAGTTTTCGTCAAAGTGGGTGTCGCGCAGATGCTTTACGCTAATCATATGCTCGTCACTGCGGTCGGGGTAAACGTATTTATCTTTAAGTGTGTGTCTGTAATACATTTTGTCTTTTGTGCTCCCTTTTTTTATATTGTAACAAAAAACACATAAAAAGACAATCGCTTACCCCCAAAAGACGTAATATATTTCATTTCAACTGAAATTTTACAAGCCGTGGCGCGCATTATCGTTCGTTTTCGTTGCAAAGCTCTTTTATATATGTTATACTAAAAGCAGGTTAACACTTTCTAAAGTGTTAATTTTACTTAACACATAAACGGAGATTAAAATGAAAAGAAAATTATTAATATCAGTACTGGTTTTTGCGTTTTTATTAAGCGCTATGCTGTGCTTTAGTGCTTGCAACAAAAACCTTGTTAGAGAAACCAAGGAAATTAACGGTGATATAAACGACGTTACAATTATAACCGATACGGCTGACGTTACTGTTTTAGCTTCAAGCGGTGAATTTTACGTTGAGTGCGCAAGGGATAAAAAGCTTGAGCTTTCTGTGCGCGTTGCTGACGGCAAGGCCGTTATAGAACTTATTGACGATCGCCCATGGCCTGCAAACTGGTTTACGGCGGACAACCAAAAGGTTACTGTTTATCTCCCCTTTGGCGATTACGGAACGCTTGATATTGAAACCCATACGGGTGACGTTGAATTAAATAGCCTTAATCTTGTTTCATTAATGGTTACAAGCCACACGGGCGATATTGAAGCAAGCAACATAAACGTAAGCACCACCGCCATGATTGCGACAGATACTAGCGATACCGAGCTTTATGACAGCACACTCACCCACCTTAACGCAAAAGCAACGACGGGTGACATTTCTGTTTCCCGCGTTGAAGCTGATAGCGTGCAGATTGAAGTAACCACGGGCGATATTGAAGTTGAAGACTTAAATTGCCAAACCGACGTTCAAATCAAGGCAACCACGGGTGACATTGAAATGCACAGCGTTTTTACAGCCAATAATTTACGCATCAACACCACCACGGGCAATGTTAATTTCAGGTCAATCGACGGGGCGGAAGTTTACATCAACGCCACCACGGGCGACGTACGCGGCAGCTTTGCAAGTGATAAAATCATCTTTGCCCAAACTACAACCGGCAAAGTAAACGTGCCAAAATTAACAACCGGCGGCAGATGTGAAATCACAACCACCACCGGTGATATTAACGTAACAATTAATTAAAATTAACTAAAAAAGCCGTTTAATCGGCTTATAGACAGATATTTGCAGGATTAATATGAAGCTTGAATATAAAGTAATGGAGCAAACGGACATTGAAAGGGTTATCCCCCTTTACATTGAATATTGGAACAGCACCGGGGATAATTGGACGCCAGAAATCACCTATAAACGCATTTGGCAGGTTGTTGGGTCTCCTGACTCACTTTCAATTTTGGCTTATAATGGTGATGAAGTTATCGGCTTTGCAATGGGTAGATTTGAAACCTTTTACGACTTAACCGGCTACAACCTTGTTGAAATCGTAGTAGCAAAGGCGTATCAAAACAAGGGTTTAGGCACTATCATTATGCAAGAGCTTGAAAGGCGCGTTAAAGCACTTGGCGGCAAAATGGTTCACCTTGATGCTGTTAACGATGACGGTCACGAGCATTTTTATACCAAGCTTGGCTATAAAAACGTCACCAACTTTAAAGCCAAAACAAAATTCTTATAATATACTTAATTAATAATTAAAACCCTTAAAAACCGACCTATAGGCCGCTTTTTAAGGGTTTTTTGTTCTTACTTACTATTTGTTTTTGCTTGCTTTAAGGCTTTGAAGTTGCGCAATGTATACATTATCATTGAAAAGATAACAAGCCCTAAACACACCCCAAGCAAAACGTAGGTTAAAATTTGCGGCATTGATTCCCAAACGATAATAAGCATTGTGCTTGCGTATAATGAAAGCGTTGTGATTTTGCCGTACCATTTTGCCGAATAGGTTGTGCCCGTTCGCTTGATTATAAGTAAGCCTTGTATACCAATAAAAACTTCTTTAACGATAAAGATTGCAAAAAGGCTGAACAAAATCGGCTTTTTGATTGCAAGCATTATAAGTATTGAGCCTAAAGTAAGCTTATCTGCGACGGGGTCTAATGCCTTGCCGAGCGGTGTTATCATATTAAAGCGGCGCGCAATAAAGCCGTCCAATAAATCCGTAAGCCCAGAAACAAGTATTAGCGCAACGCAAAGCACGATTAAGTTTTTAATAAACGAAACAACGATTGCAGGTATCATTGCAATCCTGAAAAAGGATAAAATATTAGGTATTGTAAAAACTTGTGATTTTTCTTTCATAATAGCCTTTGTGATTGATAAAATTAATCAGCAACCTGACGCCACTTTAGGCATACTTTGCTATTTTAGATTTTATCACCATAAAATGATTATTTTAAAAACTTTAAAATGCAATGGTTATTTTAGAGTGATTATTTAGTGAAATTTAAGTCAAAAGATGCAAGTATATTCAATAACTCCCCTGCTGTTTAGCTTAAAAATTATGCGATAATCGGCTTATAGGCGGGTTTTTATCAAATCGATATATAATATCAAGCTAAAAGGCAGGTCAAAAACCTGGCCTTTTTTATATATTGTTATGTATGATGCCCCAATATTATTCAACCGTGCAGATAACGTAGCCTGTGACGTGCCCGTCTATTGTTGGAACGACAAATTTTAGTCTATACTCGCCCACATTAGCCGTGCCGCCGCCTACCGCTGTGCCGTTTGAAGCTGTTATTTCTTCATTGTGCATTGGGTAACCGTGCTTTAAGGCTTCCTGCATCATTGCTCTTTTTAAAACCGAATAGCTGACTTCACCGCTTAAGGTGACGTTAAAATATAATTTAGTGGTGTATTCCACAATCAAGCTATTATCCCTTGTTTGGATATTGATTTTAACAACGTCTGTTTCAATAGTGTCGTTCACGGTATCAACAAAAGCGATTGACTGCATTTGGCTGACACGTATACCTTCGTCTTCGGTCACGGCGTAAGCAACCACCACGTAGCGGCCTTCTTCAAGTGCGGTTGGGATATCGTAAACACCAGATGCGTTCAAAGTAAGCGCGTCGCCTGCGTAAGCCTTTGATAAAACGGTGTCATTTGTTTGAAGGTTGACCGTGTTCTGGCTTAACGGCTTGCCGTTTTCGTCGATACGCGCAAGACCTATCTGAAGCCTATAATTTTTATCATTTTCTAACAGCTTTGACTTTTCAACCGTAAGTGAAAGATTGCCTATCTGAATTTTACCTTGGCTGTACGCTGCAGTATCAAGCGTTAAGCCGCTTGTTTTGGCAAAGTCTTGTCTTTTTGCAACCTTGGCAGAAAATAGCTTACCGACTTCTTCAGCACCCTTTACGCTTTCGTATTCGGCATAGAGCGCGTCAATCTTGTCAAAAATAACCTTTTCGCCATTATCAAAGCTTGTGCTTGAATTCATAAGATAGCCGTTCCAGGTGTAAAACGACGTCGTTGAATTTGCAATTTCGCTATTTTTTAATATACTGCTTTCAATGGAATCAAGGCCGTACTTACACGTTAAGCCGTTGTCGTTTAAGAATTCTTCAAATAAAGACAATTTTTGGCTTAAAGATAAGCCTTCGCCCATGTCAAGCGTTAATGAAAGGCTATATTGCGGATCGGCAAAGCCCGGGTTTGTGTAGAAATTAAAATAAATATCGCTGATTTCAATCTTGTTACCGCCGTAATCAAACACGTCACCGTATTTGATTGAGCCGCCGCTATTAAGATCAACCCTTAATTTTTTCATATCCTGGTGATCCACGGCAATATATGACTTTTCGCCGCCGTCGTAGGTTTCAACGTAACAGCTTTGCTCGGGCGCGTAAATACCCTTTACGCCGTCAAACGCCGACAAATGCACGTTAAGGCCGATTTCATGATGGGTGATAAGGTCTTCTTTTAAGTCAATGGTGCTGACCGTGCCGTAATCGTCGCCTTCCCCTTCGTATTCGCCAGAGCTTTGGAATGCGAAATTATCGCCAATTATAACGCTTGAATAATCGTTTTTATCAGGCATAAAGACGTTCCAATAGCCCTTGTCCTTTTCGGCAATAAGATAGTCGGTTGCGTTGCCTTCGTGCCCGTAATAGTACTCGTAACGCTCGTCAGGGATGTACACAATATATACAGGGTTATATAAGCTGCCGCTTTGCATATCGGTGTACATAAGCGAATAAACGCTGTTTGCGTCAGCGCGCGTTTCCCTTTCGACAACCCAAAGGCTTTTTTGACCTTGAGTGTCTTCGTAATATTCAATCAACGTTTCCTTATTGCTGTTTACGTCCAAATAAAACTTGGAATGTCCGTCCCTTACCCATTTGTTAACTATGTTAAGGTCGTTTTTAAGATAATTTATGTTTTTTGCAGCGTTTTCCACCCTGTAATCAATGTTAAACAGGCGTGATTCAACCACTAAACCTTGCTGTGAAGCACCGCTTATGTTCTGGAAGTTATACTCGCCGTTTTGCTTGTAAACCTTGCCTGCAGGGCTGTCGTAAACAAGCTCACCAAGCCCGGCGCTTTGGTCTGATGACAGCGTGCTTCTTTTTACAGATTTTCTGTTTGAAGTCGCGCGCACCGCGTTTAGTGGCGAACTATCTTGCCTTGCAACCTGCTGGTTGGTGCTTTCAAACAAGCTTTGCCAATCAAAGGAATCGTCAGCGTTGTTCATATTTTCACGCGCTAAAAGTATCTTTGCCGCGCTTGTTCCAACAACCTTGTTTGTCCCAAAGTAAATTGCAGGCACTGCGCCGACAAGTAGCACTACCGCCAGAACTATGCTGACTATAATAATGGTTTTTTTCTTTTTATTCATAGGCTCTCCTAAACTAAATTCTACTTTCAATATATCCCAAAATCTTGTTTTGGGTTAACTTTTCAAGGCTTTCAAAATCGATTTTGTCGATAAAATCAATGATTTCCTTGATTTTTTCATCGCTGACACGGTAAATTAAAAAAGTGGTTTCCAAAAAGCGCTTTATCTTTCTGTCGATAGTAAAGTATTTGTCACAATCTATCGTAAGGAAGTTACGCATTATGCCTGCCGCGGCGATTTCCAGCTCGTAAAAATCCTTTTCTTCAAGGCTTGGCAGCTGTTCTTTGAAGATATGCTGCAGCTTCTTTGTCAGGTTGTTGTAAATAACCTGTGATGAATTCGCCATGGAATATGAAACGATGTACATTTCCTTCATCTGCGCGCTTTTTTCGGCAATGCGCAGCTGCAAGGCAGTTTCAACCGCATATTGCAGAATTTTGTCGTGCGTGACGTCCGTTAGCGTGCTTGAAACGACTTCAAACTGACAATCGATAACAAAGCCGACAAGCTCACACACCAAAGCTTCCTTGGTTTTAAAAGCAAACATTAACGAACCGTAATTGACGCTTGCGTTTGCCGCAATATCGCGCATAGTGGTCTTTTTGTAGCCGTTTTCCAAAAACATTTTTATTGCCGTTTGCAAAACCTTGGTCTTAACGTTGTTTTTACTAGATATCTCCATAACCCAACCCCTATACCGTGATATAGTTCTTGATATAGTGTAACATAAAAATAAAAACCTGTCAATACAAAATAGCAAGTTAATTTAAAAAATAATTGCAAGCAAATTTTCATTAAAATTCATCTATAAAGCAACAAAAAAAGCCTAAACCATTTTGATTTAGGCTTTTTTGGCGGAACGTATGCTTCACTCATTGAACTCTTAATTGAATTTTGATACTACTTTATTCATTATTCACTTTTCTTTATATGCTTTGTATTGTAGAACATTTAAAAAAATCATTTATTGAAGTAATTGTTAAAGAAATCAAAAATAAACTTTACTTTTGCTGCGCCATAAAATTCTTCTAATAATCTCTGCCTTTCCTGTGGTGTTAATTTGCCAATAGAGTTTAAAGCTCTTAAGAAATCTTGCTTTGCCTTTTCATAATCGTTGGTAGGTTCCAATCCTACGGTAACTTTATAATTATCCATTTTTCTCCTTTGAATAGTTTGAATTTTTATTTAAAACTTTTCTTAAGTGAGGATATCTTTTATCTATCTGATAAGCTACATTGATGCAACCTTTTAACGAGTTTATCTCGTGTTCGTCAATGTTTTTGCTTTTATATTTTAATATTTTGTTATGCGTTTTGTTTAGCAATTTATTAGGGGTGCAAATTTCTCCATTTTTATTTATAACAACACCTGTAATTTTTTTGCTTTGATTAGCGTTGTAATATTTAACTTTTCTTTTTGAAACAAAATGCCCATATTTTTCTGCTATCCTTATTATCGCGCTCCTATCGCTATATGAAATAGGGTTAATGGAAGACATCGTTACGTCGTCAGCATACACAGTGAAGATATAGCCTCTTTGTTCACAAAAAGAATTTAACTCTTCAAACATTGGTCGATTCGCTAAAAAAGACAATAACATACTAGTTGGCGCACCTGTTGACAAGTGTGCGATTTGCTTAATTTTATACTCTTCTAAAAAGTTAACAATTTCGTTATGATGCTTATCGGAATTGTAATTGCGTAAATCTACTGTTGTGCAATCAGTAAGTATTGTCGCTACGTCTGACGATGTATTAAGGTCTTTCTTAAAAAAGTTATAAACCTTGTTTCTGCTTGTATTGGGGAAGAACTTTGATATATCAATTTTAAATGTGTAATATTTACCCGAATGTTGTTTAGCGTTATCAATAAACGAAACGCCTTTTACACTTGAAAACAAATATTCAGGATAATCAAGATTCTTTAACATCCCTAAAATCTTTGTTTGAACAAATTTTAACTTTGGGGATGACACCTCTATTAAGCGCTTTTTATTTGCTTTATTATCAATGTAAGGGTGATAATTTTTTGCAATATTTTTGCTATGAAAAAAGCTCGAATCATCGATTTCGAGCCATTCACGTAAAGTTTTTTTGGATTTTAGTCCATATAATCTACATAATTTATAAGTCAACGGCTACCTCACGCCAATAATATTTAGAATGCTTTTTGGTATTACACTCTCGGCAAGAACATAGTTTTTATTTTGCTAACAATGTTTACTATGATTTTGCCTACTTTGTTAAATAGTTCACCTAACGCACTTTTTTTCTCAACAGTTTTGTTTAGTTGAGAGCCATTTTCAACAATGGTGTTTCCATTGCCGATAATAACATTGCCGTTAACAGTTAAATTATCAGCAGCAATGATGACAACAACTACGTTGCCTTCAGTTGTTTTGTTAGCAGTTGACATTTTTTCACCTCCTCGTTATTAGCAGTCTCCAAAACGGAGCCTCTCGCTTAATTCACTCTAATAACAATTTAGTTGTCAATGCTAAGGCTTGAACTATAATACCAAAAGTCTACCAGATAAACCTCTCGCTTTAGCGTTATTGAAGTTTATCGGGATATAGGGAATGAAGCATATAAAGACTAGCATACCCCATTTAAAATACATCAAAAGATGTCCATCTGCATAGCAGACCTTGCGAGAGAGCAACCTGCCTATGCGTTAGTGTCTATATTTTACCATAAACTATTAGCACTGTCAAGGATAGAGTGCTAATTTTGAAAAGTTTTTAAATAAATTTAAAGGCGAGAAATTTCTCGCCTTTATCATTGTTATTTAATCTTTAAGGAGCCTTTTTCAAAAGCGCAATAAGCTTCTCCGCTTCATCTGTTCCAAACACTCCGCGTCTCATGCGCGATATGAATGTTTTTTCACTAATGCCGAGTTCAGCCGCAACTTGCTTTTGAGTTAATCCTTGTCTAGCCATCTCTGCTCTAAGAGCATTTTTGTCCAACATGTTTCGCACCTCCTTTCAAAAAGTAACCCGCGGGTTTACTCTATCTCATCACACATTTTGTAACTCGTCAAGTCATTTTTGAAAATTTTTCTGAAAACTTGACAACTCGCAGGTTATGCGGTAAAATTATATTACACTATACTGGAGGTGCCTATAATGACAATAGGAAAAAGGATACGCGAAGCTCGGAAAAAACTAGGGATTTCGCAAGAGACTCTTGCACGATCGGTTAACTCTACAAAGCAAGCTATCTATAAATATGAGAACGATATCGTCACCAATATTCCTATGGAAAAGGTAGAAATAATGGCAGATGTATTGTCCGTTACTCCTGCCTACTTGATGGGTTGGGTTGATGGAAATGTTTACCAGTGTCCTGATGCTGAAGCAATAGCTGAAGGAAAGATCCTTGACGTCCTTAACGACCAAGAAAAAACCCTTCTACGCTTGTTCCGGGAGGTGAGCGAGGAAGGCAAGATGCGAATGATCCAGAGTGTGTTAAACGTACACGATGCCGAAATTAAAAGCTCAGATTCGGCAGGAAATTCAAGCCTGGCTTGATTCCATGTGTAAGGTCGTGCCTGTAAGCATTGTTGAAAGATTGATTACGCAGCGGAAATAATTTTATTTAGGAATATTGCTTATGAATATTATTGAATGGCTTAACACAAATTTTGATGCTGGCGATGCTATTATATATGGGCTTATTGCGCTTGTAATATGGTCTATTATTTGGCGTTTGTTTATAGTAAAAGTGTTTGGAAAAACCGCTTTTATATCTGACCTAATGAACGAACACCCGAGATTAGCATCGGTAGCCTCCTTTGGCATTTTATTGTTCTTTTCTGTTATAGTTGTTTTGCTTATATCATCTATTCAAGCAGGACTTGAATATGGCGCCAAAATGATATTTATGCTTTTGATATTTTGGGGTGTAGTTATTACTTTTTTTGTGCTTTTAATTAGAAAAATAACAAAAAATAAGTAGTCATCGATTTAAAGACAATTAAAAAAATGAAAATCAGATAGGAGGTAACCATGCCACGTCCGAAAAAACAAAACAGATCCGACGGCAGATATGAGTTAAAGCGCACGATTGGACATAATGCTGATGGGACAAAAATACAAAAGTCGTTTTACGGAATAAATAAGGATGATGCGCTGCGAAGATTTCACTAATTTATGACGGATGCAGAGCGTCGCAAAGCGGAAAGAAAGCAGATGCTCTTTACCTCTTGGGTAGATAAATGGCTTTATACGTATAAACAGCCCGATTGTTTTTATTAAGTATATTTTAACATACTTAATTGTAATAAATAAGCCAATAAAAACAATCATTTCGCATTTTATTTAGTAGCATTATTAAAATCAAATAAAGCATTACTTAAATTTAAATTTGGCACTAGGACGTGTGCTTGTCTTGATACAAGTCGGCTCGGCTACGCCTCGCCGAGCCAAGCGCACGCCTATTAAACAAGCTCAAACCTAAAATACCGAAATTAAAAAGCCAACGAAAAGCGTAGGATGAGGGATAAAAAAGTATTTCGCCACTTTTAGTTTGGGCTTGAACTGTCGTGTATTAATCACGGCGGAGCCGTGTATATCATTGATGCAGAGCATCGTATATCATCAACGGCTTGCCGTTGTATATCATCATTGCGAAAGAGGCTACAGCCTACGGCTGATGATATACTCGCCTTGTCGAGATATACTCGGCAAGGCGGATGAGATACACGCTAAAGCGTGATGATATACCATTGCTTTCGCAATGGATAAAAAAATACTGCAGAAAACGTATCCTTTTCTGCAGTATTTTTTGGCGGAGGATGAGGGAGAGCGGTCGCAATAAATTGCTCCCTTGCATTTGCTACGCAAATGCGCGAAAGAAAGATGAGGGATTCGCTCCGCAACCTTCGGTTGCTATCACACTTAACTGCGGAAAGTAAGGGATATTGCCGTTTCCCGCAAGCGGGAGCCCCTCGGCAAGATTGCTACGCAATGCGAATAAAATTTGCACGCAAATTTTACTTCAAATCCCGATTTTTCCGCCAAACAAAAAAACCGCCATTTTAGGCGGTTTTTTGTTGGCGGAGGATGAGGGATTCGAACCCCCGTGCCCGTGAAGGCAAACGGTTTTCAAGACCGCCTCGTTATGACCACTTCGATAATCCTCCGAATGTAGCGAGGAGGATTTCTTGATGCGTAGCATCAAATAATCCTCTTGGAATATTTCTTGGTACGCAGTACCAAATAATCCCCTTTTTGCAGGTTTTACACTAAAAACCCACGTGCTTTTGTTTTCAAGCCTGTTTATTATATCCTACTTTTTACAAAAAAGCAAGAAAATTACGTTAAATTTATAAATTTATTTTGACATTTTTTTTGCAAATATAAATTTTGCTAAAATCCCACATAAATTCCGCCGCCCAACCCGATAAACAGCACCAAGAAATACAAGCGGCATAAACTACGTTAGGCAAAAACGCGCACTTTATATATCAAAATCGGTCATAAAATTTGTGAATAAAGGTTCACGCTCAAATTAAATTGACATTTAATTTTATTTATGATATAAAATTTACGGATTTTTTACAATTTTAAGTTTTTTTAGGAGCTTAACTTATGGAATTTTTGTATGAAAACTTTACGCACATAACCTGGCAAATGGGCGTTATGTGGGTAATTGGTGCGGCGCTTATCTTTTTAGCAATCAAGTTTGAAATGGAGCCTACACTTTTACTGCCGATGGGCTTTGGCGCGATACTTGTAAACCTTCCGTTTTCGGGCGCGATTGGTGAACACGGTCCGCTAACCACTTTATATAACGCGGGTATTGCAAACGAATTATTCCCGCTTATATTATTTATCGGTATCGGTGCAATGATTGACTTTGGCCCTGTGCTATCAAACCCCAAGCTTATGCTATTTGGTGCGGCGGCGCAGTTTGGTATATTCTTTACCCTTTGCCTGGCGTCAATATTCTTCCCGATAAACGACGCGGCGGCAATAGCTATCATTGGTGCGGCAGACGGTCCAACAGCCATTTCAGTTGCAATCAAATTAAACTCTGAAAAGCTACCTGCTATTATGGTTGCGGCGTATTCATACATGGCGCTTGTACCGCTTATCCAGCCACCTGTTATAAAGATGTTAACGACCAAAAAGGAAAGACTTATCCGCATGGATAACACGGCAAAGACAGTTTCCAAGCAGACAAGGATACTCTTCCCTATCATTATAACGGTTGTTGCAGGCTTGTTTGCGCCGGATTCGGTTGCACTGGTTGGCTTCTTGATGTTTGGTAACCTTATGCGTGAGTGCGGTGTTTTAGATTCACTATCCAAAACGGCACAAAACGTGCTTGCAAACCTTATCACAATCTTTTTGGGGATTACTATCGCGTCACAAATGCAGGCTGAACAGTTCGTTCAATGGGAAACCTTGCTTGTAATCGGCCTTGGCTTGTTTGCATTTATCTTTGACACGGCAGGCGGCGTACTCTTTGCAAAATTCCTTAATCTTTTCTTAAAGAAAAAGATTAACCCAATGATTGGTGCTGCGGGGATTTCGGCATTCCCGATGTCGGGCCGCGTGGTACACAAGATGGGCTTAAAGGAAGACCCGCAAAACTTCCTGTTAATGCACTCTATCGGCGTAAACGTTTCAGGGCAGATTGCTTCGGTTATTGCGGGCGGTCTTATCCTTAACTTCTTCTTATAAGGGGGTAGAATCATGTTTGAACCTATTAATTTTATTCTCAACCTTGAATGGATGGGGCTTGGTATGCTTGGTATCTTTATCGTTATGGGTATCATAATCGGCGCAACGTACCTACTTAACCATATCTTTGCTAAAATTGACGCTAAAAAGAAAAACAAATAAACTTTACCAAAAATTAACAAAGCTTTCACCAAAATTTATTGGTTTTTGTTGCCAAAGCTTTAAAAATACGCTATAATGTTTAGCGTAAACTAAATAAAACCTATTCCGCATAAGGGAGTAGTCGGCATAATTGCAACCGCTGTCAACATCGTGTGGTCTTTGACCTCTGGCACGGTTATAAACGACGAGACTTATCTGTTTTTTTGCAGATGGTCTCGTTTTTTTATTTATTTTGCATACATTAAAGTTGATAATAAATTATAAGGAGATAAACTGTTATGCAAGACATGCACAGCATTTCTAAAGACGAGCTTTTATCGTCGTTAGAAACTTCCCCCACAGAAGGCCTTAACACTAAACAGGTTGAAAGCCTTTTTGCAAAGCACGGCCCTAACAAGCTGCGCGAAAAAAAGAAGAAAACCCTTCTTCAAAGATTTTTAGAGCAGTTTAAGGACGTAATGATTCTTATTTTGATTGCCGCCGCCATTATTTCGTTCGTGGTTGCGTGCGTTGAAAAGAATCCTTCCGAATTTTTTGAGCCTGCACTTATTTTGCTTATCGTTTTGATTAACGCGGCAATGGGCGTCGTTCAGGAAAGCAAGGCCGAAAAGGCGCTTGAAGCCTTGCAAAACCTTTCCGCGCCCCACGCAAGGGTTATCCGTGACGGCAAGCAAACGGTTATTGCCGCAACCGAGCTTGTACCCGGCGACATTATCCTGCTTGAAGCGGGTGACTTTATCCCTGCCGACGCAAGGCTTTTGGAAAGCGCAAGCTTAAAAAGCGAAGAATCTGCCCTTACGGGCGAATCTGTTCCGTCTGAAAAGGACGCAAGCTTTGTTGCAAAGCCCGATTCACCGCTTGGCGACAGGGCTAACATGGTATTTTCGGGCTGTACTATAACCTACGGCACGGCACGCGCGGTTGTTACCGCAACGGGTATGGATACCGAAATGGGCAAAATCGCTAACCTTTTGGACGGCGAGCAGGAAGGCTTGACACCGTTACAGAAAAAGCTTGCTGACCTTGGCAAATATTTAGGTATAGTTGCTTTGGCGGCGTGCGGCGTGGTGTTTATTATCGGCTTGATTGAAAAAATCCCTGCGCTTAAGATATTTATGACTTCGGTTTCCCTAGCGGTTTCGGCTATCCCTGAAGGCTTACCTGCAATAGTTACTATCGTTTTATCAATCGGCGTACAGCGCATGGTTAAAAAGAACGCGATTATCCGTAAACTACCTGCAGTTGAAACGCTTGGCGGGGCTTCGGTTATCTGTTCGGATAAAACGGGCACGTTAACCCAAAACCGTATGACGCTTGTAAAAGCTTACCTTGACGGGGGCGAAATAACTGACATAAACAGCCAGAACGACGAAAATATCAGAAAGCTTTTGGCTTACGGCACGCTTTGCAGCGACGGCGATATTGAAGTTAACGGCGATAAGGTTTCACACTTTGGTGACCCGACGGAAACTGCAATCGTTTACGCGGCACACGTTAACGGCATGACTAAAGCAGCGCTTAATAGTAAGTATGAAAGATTGTTCACCCTTCCGTTTGACTCTGACCGAAAATTAATGAGCACGGTTAACGTTATCGACGGCAAAAAGGTTGTTATCGTTAAGGGCGCGTTTGACGTTATGGCTAAAAGATGCGTTTCCGGCGATATTGAAAAAGCAAGGCTTATTAACGACAAAATGAGCCGTGATGCACTACGCGTGCTTGCAATCGGGTACAAAATTATTGATAACGTACCTGAAAACCCTGACACAACAAGCCTTGAAACAGGTCTTAACTTTATGGGCCTTGTAGGTATGATTGACCCGCCGCGCCCCGAAGCAAAGGAAGCTGTTGCTATCTGCCGAAAAGCAGGTATCAAGCCTGTTATGATTACGGGCGACCACGTTGTTACGGCTTCTGCAATCGCTAAAGAGCTTGGTATCTTACTTGACGGCGACCTTGCAATCACGGGTGCAGAGCTTGATAATATGAGCGATAGTGAGCTTGACAGTAAGGTTGAACATATCTCCGTATATGCACGTGTATCCCCTGAAAACAAGATAAGAATCGTTAAAGCTTGGCAAAGAAAGGAACAAATCGTTTCTATGACGGGTGACGGCGTTAACGACGCGCCTGCGCTAAAGGCTGCTGACATTGGCTGTGCAATGGGCATTACGGGTACTGACGTTGCTAAAGGCGCGGCTGATATGACCTTGACTGACGATAACTTTGCAACAATCGTTGTTGCAGTTAAAGAAGGCCGCGGCATTTACGCAAATATTAAAAAGGTTGTTGGCTTTTTATTAGGTACTAACATTGGCGAAATTTTAACCGTTTTGGTTGCAATGCTCGTTTGGCATATTTCCCCACTTGAATCAATGCAGCTACTTTGGATTAACCTTGTAACAGACAGCTTACCTGCAATCGCGCTCGGTATGGAAGCCGTTGAAAAGGACGTAATGGACAAAGCACCCAAGCCAAAGAACGAAGGCTTATTTGCAAACGGCTACGGCTTAAGGATTATTATCCAAGGCTTTATGTTTGGTGGGTTATCGGTTGCGGCTTACGCGCTTGGTAAATACTTTACAGGCACGCACCAAGGCGGACAAACACTTGCGTTTATGGTTTTAGCCCTTTCACAGGTTGTTCAGGCGTTCAATATGCGTTCAGAGCACTCTTTGTTTAAGATTGGTCCTTTCACAAATAAAAACCTTAATTTAGCGGCTTTAACTTCAGTTATTTTAATGGCAGTCGTTATGTTTACACCGCTTTATAAGATTTTCGGTCTTGTTATGCTTGACTATAAGTTATATCTTATCGGCTTGGCACTTTCACTTGTTCCGTTTGTGGTAATGGAGCTTGCTAAATTATTCGGCTTTATAAAGGCACATAAAAAATAACAAAAAAATGCTTGTGATTAGAAATAACACTAAAAACAGCTTTTCAAAATACGGCATATCTCGAAAGGGTTGTGCCGTATTTTTGCATTAACGGGCATAGATACATAGCTTTATCAAAAATAGCAAGTCACCGACGTGCTAAAATGGTATCGTCAAAGAACACACAAAAAAAGGCGGTGCTAAAAAAGTATCGCCTTTTAGTTAGGATATGAAAAAAGGACAAAAAGATATAATACTCTCTGCCCTTCTGTCTTTGATAAAGTGTTTTAATAAATTTTAAAGATTGCCCCTTAAAAACGCTTTTCTTTTTATTTTTTACATAAGGCGATGGCACAAACAATGGTTGATTTTTATTTAGACCAAAATAATCGTATTGCTTAAGCAAAAATAAGTTTTAGATACGAGCAAGACGCGAAAGACGTTAATTTTAACAAGGGGGCGTACTTGCTGTACGCAGGAATTGTTAAAATTTGCGTCTGACAAAGTATTGCGACGTATATAAACCTTATTTTATCAACCATTTGTTGTGACAGAGCCTTACATAAAAAACCTATCTATAAGCCCGTTAACGCTAAATTTTGCGTTTATGTGCGCCAATAGATTAATCGTTTGTCGGTGGGAAATAAGGTGCTTCTATCGGGAGCATAAAGGGCGCGATATTAGCACAAGCTGTTACGCTTAAAGCGGCTGTTCTTAAATAGTGGAACAAATCGTTAGTAGCACGGAGTAAAAATTCTTCGTTAGACTGTGTATCGTCTGCGCCGTTTACTTCAAAGTTGCCGACAAATGAGATATAAAGGTCAAACGGCTTTTTATCTTCTTCGGTTGACTTTATTGACATTGAAAGCGCGATTAATTTAAGATTTGGGTTGTGTTCAGCAGTTTTGACCTGACGCTTAAACCTTGGTGATAAATTAATTTTTGTTGCAGGCGGTAACGATATACGGTTTACCTTAAAAGCAATTTCTTCAGCGTTTACGTTTAAAATTCTATAGCGCATAAATGTTTCCTTTTTAAGTTTATTTTTAATTAAAATTTGACAAAGTATTGTCAAAAAGTGGGTCTATGTGTCGATTATTCAATGATTTTAACTGCCGGTTGACTGATAAAATCTTTCCATCCAATTCCAAAACAGCACGCTTAAGACAAGCACCGCACCTGCTACGCCAATGATAAGTAGCGACAACAAATACGGATTGAACGCGCTAAAAAGTACTGCTTCAACGGGCATTGTGATGATAACTGCAAATGGCAAAATGCAGGTTAAAAGCGTCCTTAAAATAAGCGGATAAATGCTGATTGGATAACGCGTGTAGCCAATCATATTATACACGCCCTGCAAAAGCGTGCCCGAGCGTTTAAACTTTAACGCAAACGCCGCAAAAAAGATTTTAATACCCGTTATCAGTATTCCGCCAAAAATAGTGGCGATAACCAATAGTAATATTAAGCCAAACGACCATTTAACGCCGACGTTTGCCGCGCAGATACCAAGCATTACGCCGCCCAGAATAAGCTCACCAAAGGCTTCGGGCTGAACGGCTTCTGCAATTATCTGGAACAATACGGGGATAGGGCGCAAAAAGAATGGGTCAAGCTTGCCATTTTTAATCTTCCAATAAGCGGTGTTCCAAAGCTCATCACTAAAAAAGTGGTCAAAGGCAACGGGCATCATTGAAAAGCCGTATAAAAAGCCAAGCTCATAAATTGACCAGCCGTTAAGGCTTGGGATTGCATCGATAATAAAATAAATTGATAAAAGCGTTGCCGTGTTTGAAATCAAAAAGCCGATAATGCCGATGATGGAATCTGCCTTATACTGTAGCCTTGAAATAATTGCACGCTTTAAACAGGTAAAGTACAGCTTTATATATCGCATATCAGCCACCCCCTACCGTTACCTTTTTGCTTGCGCGGCTAAATAGGAGCGCGCCGAAAAGCTCGATAACGACAAGCCAAGCGATAGCTATTGCTATCTTTTGAAGCGCAACAAGTGGGCTATCACGCATCAAAAGTATTAATACGGGGTTTTCAGCCATCCCTGCAAAAGGAAGATATCTTAAAACCTTATACATCCCAGCCGGGAAAAACGCAAGTGGGACAAGCGTACCGGACAAAAACTGAATAGTCGTTTCCTTTAGCATATAAAGGCCAAAGTAGGCTGTTGTGTAAAAGCTTAAAACACCAAAAATATAAGATATCGCGTCGTACAGCATGCTTGCTAAAACAAGCGCAATCAAAAATAGTAGCAGCGATAATAAAAACGTGCCGATGCTTTCTATCACGATAAAGCCTAAAAGGGCAAAAATGACGTAGGAAATCGTAAACATTGGCAGCCCGAACACAACTATTTTTGCGCCAAGCACGCCAAGATTTGTTGCCAAAAACCTTACCCTGTAAGAAATTGGCTTGATAAAGGAATTTGCAATAGTGCCGTCGCTGACTTCGTCAGAAATAACGTCGCCTGTGTAGCCGTCAAAAGCGATATAGTTAAAGATATTAATCATAACCATAAAGCTTATCATTTCCTTAAAGGTATAGCCGTTAATAACTGCGTGGGGGCTGTTTTTGTAAACCGCAACCCATAAAAAGAATACGGATAAAACTTGAAACGCCGTGACAATAAGCCACGTGATCATGTGGAACTTATATGCCATCAAGTCCATAGCCCCTGCCCTGAAAAAGGGCTTATATCGGCTTATAGACAGACTTTTATGACTTTTCATTTTGTTTTTTGAGTATGGATTTGACAACGTCTTCAATAGAGATTTCACTTATCTTGAAGTCGTTTGCGCGCAGCGTGTGGAAGGCGTAATCCACAACGCTTTCTACCTTGATTTGTTGGGCGTTAAACTTAATAGCAAGCCCGCCGTCGCGATAATCGTAAGTGACCTTACCGTCAAAGGTGTTAAGCTTATCAAGCTGGGGCACGTAATTTAGCGTAACGTAAATAGTGCGGATATCACCAAAGCTTTCCTTTATTTTTGAAAGAGAGCCGTCGTAAATAATCTTGCCGTTTTCAATCATAACGATACGCGAACATAAATTTTCAATGTCCTTCATATCGTGGGTGGTAAGTATTACCGTCGTGCTGTATTTTTGGTTCATGGTTTTTATAGCCTTACGGATATTTTCCTTAACCAACACGTCAAGCCCGATGGTAGGCTCGTCCAAAAACAGGATTTTAGGGTTATGTAGCCAAGCAGCGGCTAAATCGGCACGCATACGCTGACCTAACGAAAGTGTTCGTACGGGCTGATTCATAAACTCGTTTATACCTAAAAGCTGGCATAAAAAGTCCATACGTTCTTTATATTCTTTGTCGGGGACTTGATAAATTTCCTTGAACACCTTAAAGGATTCAATAAGCGGTATATCCCACCAAAGCTGGGTTTTTTGACCGAAAACAACGCCAATGTTTTGTGCAACCTGACGGCGTTTTTTATAAGGCTCTACCCCGTCGATAGTGACTGTTCCAGACGTTGGCGTTAAAATGCCGCACATCATTTTTATGGTTGTTGACTTACCTGCGCCGTTTGCGCCGATATAGCCGATGATTTCGCCGTCGTCAATAGTTAAGCTTATATCGTTAACGGCGGTGATTTCTTCATATTTTCTTGAAAATAAGGTGGCAAACATGCCAAGGATTCCTTCCTTGCGGATAGGCTTTTTAAATATTTTTGTTAAATTTTTAATTTCTATCATAAATACGGTAAGTTAATTATTCGGTAAGCACCCCAACCAAAAAATCATAATGACTGCTAATTAGCTGAATTTCAGCCGCAGGTGCGGTTGTAAGTAAAATTTGTAATCTGTCTTTTATGCCTGTAAGCGTTACAGCGTCAATCGATTCCCTTTCAAGCGCGGCAACGATAAGCGCGTGCACGGGGTTATACTCAACGTAAGCGTGCGTCAGCTCAAACGCCCTATCCACCACAAAAACACTATCCTTGCCCGTTTTATATAGAGCAACAACAAACTTGCCGGCAAAAAGGTCATAAAGCTCACTGCCGTTTTCAAGGGTTTTTGTGTAATTTAAAAAGGCTTCATTATCGAAAAGCTTGCTAAAATGTTGGGCTATAAGGCGATTATCGCCATATTTATCACAATATTGGCAAAGCTTGATAAGGTCGGATAAGTCGTCTGTTTTTTCATACTCACGCGACATTTGCTTAACAGCCTGGCGTTCAAGCCCAAGCTTATCGTAAAAGCCCGCAAGCCTGCCCGGCATAAAAATAACAAAGGTTAAATATGTTAATAAAATTGCAGCGATTATTGCTGAAACCGTAATTATTGAAGTTTTAATGATTAGTTTTTTCATGTCAATCACCTTTTGTGGATTTATATTATTTTAGCACATTTATACTACAATTACAAACCTTTTGGATAAAATTTTCATAAATTAACAATTTGCTAATACAATATAGTAAGAGATGGTGTTATGAGAATTTTAAAAAAGATTTTACCTGTTTTAGTTATTGGTGTGTTTTGCTTATTATCAGGCTGCAACAAATCGGGCGGGCTTTTGGGCAACGTTTCGCGCGTGCGTAGCAATATTTTTAAAGGGCAATCCGACAGCTATGAAGTAACCCTTTACCCCGAAATACGTGAATCCCCACTTATTGCAGACGGCAATATTGGCGACAGCGAAAAAATCGTTATCGTTAAACTTCGCGTAAAAAACGGCAATAAGGGTAACTTTAAGGTTTGCTTTACACTCGACAAGGAATACACCCTTGACTTTATGTTCAGCGCTTATTCAGATTGCTACGTTTCTAAAACGCAGGTGGAAAGTCTGCCTATAAGCGGATTAACGGCAAAAATTTACCATAACGACACGGTTGAAGAAGTCCCCTTAAATACGGTTTTAAACACAGATACGATAAGCTATGAAAAAGCCCTTGACCTTGTGTATAACAGCAAAAAGGAATACATACAAGCGCATAGCCAGAACAATGCCTTTAACGGCGAAATTTACGTGCGCCTTATCGAGCAAGGCGGCAAGAACTTTTGGTACGTTGGGCTTATCACAAGCGAGCAGACGTTAGCCTTACTTATTGACGGCAAAGCCCAAAAGATTATTGCCGAAAAGGTGGTTTTAAATAATTAGCCCTTATCTGTTAATCCTTACGGCGCTACTAACAATATTATATATGAATAAATAAATTACAAAATAAAACCCTTTGCTTGATGGCAAAGGGTTTTTTACCGCAAAAGCGGAAGTTATTAAATTAAGCAAATAAGCTGATGAATAAATCGTTTAACGGATTGATTTCATAGAACCAACGGGTAATCTTGCCTGCGCGGAATACTCTGTCAATACCGCCGATAAATACGCCGTCACCATTATAGCTGATTGCGTAAACAAGACCAAGAACTGCCCAAGTGATACCTAAAACGATTACTGCGTTAACAACAAGACCTAAAGTGCCGTCAACAACTTCGAAAACGCCTTGGCGTTCAATATTATCCATAAGTGCCTTGATACCCTTGAAGAGATAAATAACAAGGAAGTAAGAAAGGATAAATGAAATGAAAGCCAAAATAACGGCTGCAAGGATTTGACAAACGTCATAGCTTGTGAATTGAATCATTTCAAAAATCATATTGGTTTCGCCAATAGGACCTTGAACAAGCAAGTACGCAAGGTTGTCGATAACGCCAAGCTTATAAAAGAGTAATAAAAAGCCAGCGATGCCAACAAGCGTAAGCGCGAGCATCAAAATAACGGCAAGCACACCTGTTGCCATGCCTAAAAGCCCTTTTTTGTAGCCTAAAAATAATGCGGCTGCCAAAATAACAACGATTAAAATGTCAAGAACCCAATGCATAAAAACACCCCTATAGGTCTTTAAGGTAAGTTTTGCACCAAAAAAGTATATAGTGACACAACCATACCTATTGATATTATATTAAATATAATTGCGATTGTCAATAAGTTTTTGCAAATTTTTAATTAAATACTTTAATTTTATTAAAGAAAATACACAATTTAAGCAAATTAAGCCTTAAAACTGTCTTTAAGTGAAACAATTTCAGATAATACAGGCTTATCGCCGCCTGACATTTTCTTGTAATAGCCCTTTCTTAACAGCTGGAAGCACTCACCGTCAGCAGCGTCTGCAACGTATCTTTCACAAACGGCGTCGATGACGGTTTTGCTGTTTAGGTTCATACGCTCGGAAAAATCCTGACCGGCGTACTCTGCATCGTTAAGTAGGTGACCGTATTTATTAACCTGACACGGAACAAAGTTTTGACCGTCAACCCAATGGATAGTACCCTTAACCTTGATGCCGCTGTTATCAGAGCCGCTTCTTGTTTCAGGAAGATAGGTGCAATGTACTTCCTTTACGCTTCCGTCTTCGTTTAAAACGTAATCGTCACAGCGAACGACGTACGCGCCCTTAAGCCTTACAAGCCCGTCCTTTTTCATACGGAAGTATTTTGGTGGTGGGCAGAGTGAGAAGTCTTCGCCATCGATAAACACGGTTTTAGAGAAAGTCATTTCGCGCTGACCAAGCTCGGGCTTGTTTGGATTGATGTCGGTTAAGACGGTTTCGCTGCCTTCATAGTTGTCAATGATAACCTTTATCGGGTTAAAGCAAACCATTGCACGCGGTGCGTTCTGGTTGTAATAATCACGCACAAAGTGGTCAAAATATTCAACCTGGATTTCAGAGTTTGCTTTTGCAACGCCGATTTCTTCGCAGAAGCGCTTTAAGGCTTCCGCAGGCACGCCGCGGTTTCTCAAGCCCGTAAGGGTTGGCATACGTGGGTCGTCCCACCCGTCAACGAACTTTTCTTCAACAAGCTTTTTAAGATAACGCTTACTCATAACGTAATTGGTTACGTTAAGGCGTGCAAATTCAATCTGGCGCGGCTTGTGGCTAACGCCTGTGTTTTCAACAACCCAGTTATAAAGTGGGCGGTGGTCTTCAAACTCTAAAGTGCAAAGTGAGTGGGTTACGCCCTGCAGAGAGTCGCAGATTGGGTGTGCAAAGTCGTACATAGGATAAATGCACCACTTGTCGCCCGTGCGGTGGTGGGTTGCGTGTAAAACCCTGTAAATAACAGGGTCGCGCATATTGATATTTGGCGAAGCCATATCAATTTTTGCACGTAAAACCTTTTCGCCGTCAGCGTACATTCCGTTTTTCATATTTTCAAACAGCTGTAAGTTTTCTTCAACCGAACGGTTTTTATATGGGCTTTCTACGCCAGGCCTAGTAAGCGTGCCGCGGTTTTCACGGATTTCATCAGCGGTCAAGTCGCAAACAAAGGCCTTGCCTGCCTTGATTAAACCAACTGCAAGCTCGTAAATATCCTGGAAAAAGTCTGATGCGTAATTAATCGTATCCCATTCAAAGCCTAACCAGCGGATGTCTTCCTTGATGGCTTGAACGTATTCGTCCTTTTCCTTTGAAGGGTTGGTGTCGTCAAAAAACAGGTTACACTTGCCGCCGTATTTTTGCGCCGTGCCAAAGTTAATGCAAAGACTTTTTGCGTGGCCGATGTGTAAAAACCCGTTTGGTTCGGGCGGGAAGCGCGTGCGTATTTTTTCAACTTTGCCAACGGATAATTCTTCATTGATGATTTCTTCAATAAAATTGTTAGCAGGTTTAAGTTCCATATTAAAACCCCTTGTTTAGCTTTTAGTAATAGCGCAAAAACTATGTTTTTGTGCGGTTTCAACTTTTTACCGTTATATTTTAGCACGCAAAAACAAAATAATCAAGTCAAATTGACGGAATTTAACACAAATACTTGACTTTAAAACCCGTTTTATATAAAATATTCAAGGAAATTGAAAATTCAACTTATTAAGGAGTGTTTTATGGCAAGCTCTGTTACAATGGAAAAATTAGTTAATCTTTGTAAGTCACGCGGGATTATCTTCCCCGGCAGTGAAATTTACGGCGGTATGGGTAATACCTGGGACTACGGCCCAATCGGCGTTGAAATTAAAAATAACCTTAAAAAGCTTTGGTGGAAGAGATTCGTTCAGGAAAGCAACAACTCTTACGGCGTTGACGCGGCAATCTTAATGAACGCAAGGGTTTGGGACGCAAGCGGTCACACCGCATCCTTTGCCGACCCAAAGATGGACTGCAAAAACTGCAAAACACGCCACCGTGCCGATACCTTGATTGAAAACCACTCTCACGGCGCTGTTAACCCTGACGCTATGAGCAACGAAGAAATGGAAGAATATATCAAAGCAAACAACGTTGTTTGCCCAAGATGCGGTAAGTGCGACTTTACGCCTATCCGCCAATTCAACCTTATGTTCGAAACGTCACGCGGGGTAACTGAAGACGGTCAAAACAAAATTTATCTTCGCCCGGAAACTGCTCAAGGTGAGTTCGTTAACTTCTTGAACGTACAAAGAACTACGCGCGCTAAAGTACCTTTCGGTATCGCGCAAATCGGTAAGGCTTTCCGTAATGAAGTTACGCCAGGTAACTTTATTTTCAGAACGATTGAGTTTGAACAAATGGAACACCAATTCTTCTGCAAGGAAGGCACCGACGTTGAATGGTACGAATATTATAAGAACGTAGCTATGCAATTCTTACTCGATTTGGGTATTGCAGCTGAAAACTTACGCTATAAAGACCACGACAAGCTTGCGCACTATGCTAAAGCTGCTTGCGATATTCAATATAACTTCCCGATCGGCTGGTCAGAGCTTAACGGTATTCACAACCGTACAAACTACGACCTATCACGCCACCAGGAATATTCGGGTAAGAATATCCAATACGTTGACCCGATGACCAATGAAAAGTATATCCCTTACGACATTGAATACTCTATCGGCGCTGACAGATTGATGCTTGCAATCTTATCTGAAGCTTATGAAGAACAAACTTTGGAAAACGGCGAAACACGCGTTGTAATGCACTTCCACCCGGCAGTTGCGGCACATAAGGCGGCAATATTACCACTCCAGAAAAACCTTGGCGAAAAGGCTAAAGAAATTTTAAAATCATTACAAAAATACTTTAGCGTAACTTACGACGAAGCAGGCTCTATCGGTAAGCGTTATCGCCGTCAGGACGAAGTTGGTACGCCTTATTGTATCACGGTTGACTTTGACACGTTAGAAGACAACACCGTAACTGTTCGTGACAGAGATACTATGGAACAAATCAGAATCCCTGTTGAAAATCTTGTTAGCTTCTTAACTGAAAAAACTGCTTGGTAATAAGCAAAAATTAATATAAAAAGTGGGGCAATAAGCCGATTAACGCCACAAAATGGCAAAAGGCTTACAGAAAAATTAGCCCCACTTTTTTTAGTGCAATTTTTTCCGCCGTTAAAATCAGCCGTTTATATAGCCTTTAAAACGGTGAAAAAACGTTGAGCAAAAAAAGATTTATATTTTAAAAAACTTTACCCAATTTTCACATAACTAAATTGACATAAAAATAAAAGTATAGTATAATCTTGTAACAATCGATTTTTAAGTAAAAAATCGTCTTGACGTAGGCACATTTTTGCCCGCAAGCGTAAGTACAAACCAAAGGCTGTTAAGTAGATATGAACAACATTTTGAAAGACAAAATTAAAGATTCGCTTATTTCCGTCCTACCCATTACGGCGGTAATACTTATTTTAAACTTTGTTCTGCCAAACGCACAGACGGGGTTTAATTTAGTGGCGTTTTTCTTGGGCTCGGTTTTACTTATACTTGGTATGATTTTATACTCGCTCGGCAGCGAAATCTCACTCTCCCCTATCGGCGAAATCGTCGGTAACCGAATAACGGGCACTAAAAAGATTAGTATTATTTTGATAGTCGGCTTTTTTATTGGGTTTATGGTAACCATTGCAGAGCCTGACCTTATGGTTTTAGGCAACCAGTTAAGCTCAATCAAAATCGAACTTATCGTAACTATCGCGCTTGGCGTTGGGCTGTTCCTTGTAATCGCTCTGTTAAGGGTATTTTTGAAAATCAACCTTAATATCGTGCTTTTAGTACTTTATGCATTAGTCTTTATCGTAGCGATTTTCGTTGACAATAAATATTTGGCTATGGCATTTGACTCGGGCGGGGTAACGACAGGTGCGATAACCGTTCCGTTTATTATGGCGCTTGGTATCGGTGTTGCATCCACCTTTGACAGTAAGAACCGTGATGAAAACAGCTTCGGCGTGGTTGCAATCTGTTCGGTTGGCCCAATCTTTTTCGTAATACTACTCTGTATGATATTCAAGCCCGAGATTTCCTTCGGGGCGAATATGAACGATTTTTCTTCGATAACCGACCTATTGAAGGGTTTTTTGGTTACGTTTGCACATTGCTTGAAGGAAGTTGCTATTGCAATCCTGCCGATTTCGGCGTTCTTCCTTATCGGTAACGCAATCTTTTTTAAATTGCCAAAGCAACGCATAACCAGAATCATCGTTGGGCTTGTTTACACCTATATTGGCTTATCACTTTTCTTAACGGGCGTTAACGCAGGCTTTATGAGTATGGGTATCAACCTTGGACAAAGGCTTGCGGCGCTTAAAAACAACTGGCTGTTAGTCCCCGTCGGTATGGTTATCGGTGCTTTCATCGTATTAGCCGAGCCTGCAGTACACGTTTTGTGCAAGCAGGTTGAACAAATTTCTAACGGCAACACCAAAGGTAAGGTTTTGCTTATTGCGCTTTCCGTGTCAATGATGATTTCGGTCGGTCTTGCAATGACAAGGATCTTAACAGGTATCCCCGTATATTATATATTGATACCCGGGTACGCAATCTCAATAGTGCTTGCGTTTGTCGTGCCAAAGACATATACGGGTATTGCGTTTGACTCGGGCGGGGTTGCGTCAGGGCCGATGGCAACAACATTTATGCTTCCGCTTGCAATCGGCGCGGCAACTGTGTTTTCAGGACCGGAAAGCGTTTTGACAAGCGCTTACGGACTGGTTGCTTTTATCGCTTTGACACCGCTTATCACCTTACAGATACTCGGGCTTGTCGTTAAGATTAAAACTGCCGGAAAGGAAAAATCAACCAAGACGACAATCAAGCTTTACGACAACGACGTTATCGAACTCAACAGCGAACGCTAAACGGTTTGCTTTATCAAAATATAATTATCAAGGTTTATTATGAAAGATATTTTGCTTGAATTTATGATTATCATTTCGCCCCGTAACACGGCGGATAAGATAATTGAAAACATTAAAGACGTTGCTACCTTCCCTTCGGTTTTACACGGGCGCGGAACAGCACCGAACGATATTTATTCGGCACTCGGTATTGGCGAGCCTGAAAAGGACGTCGTTATCTGTTTTGCCAAAATGGAAGACGTTGAAGATATTTATCAAAGGGTTGACGCAATGTTCACTAACAAGTCTAACAAGGCTATCGCAATGACGATACCTGTTTCTGCCGTCGGCGGTAATTTAACGCTGCAGGTACTACTTGGCAACACTAAAGATATGGTTTAGGGGGTTAATATGAATCAATTAATCATTGCAATCGTAAATCAAGGATATGAAGAAAAGGTTATGGAAGCTGCGCGTGGCGTAGGCGCGCGTGGCGGTACTATCATTAACGGACGCGGTACGGCTTCTGCGCAAGACCTTGTTAAGTTTATGGGTATTACCCTTCACCCTAATAAGGAAATTATTTTGATTTTATCAAGCCAAAGCGACCGCAACGCTATCATGACGGCTATAAAGGACGCGTCAGGCCTTGCAACGGACGGGGCGGGCGTAGTTTTTGCAATGCCTGTTGATTCGGTTATGGGCGTTGACCTTGGTGAATAATTTTTAATAAAACTAAAAGACAGCCTTTTAGCTGTCTTTTTTAATTTAAAAAAGCGGTTGCAATTATTTGCAACCGCTTTTTGTTTATTCTTTTTGCCTTAAAACCAATTAAAAATATGCGTTAATCGGCTTATAGGGCTATTTTTGATTATTCCTTAACAGTGTGGTTGATTGATAAATACAAGTCGTCAAGCTGGATTTGTTCAACCGGTGCAGGTGCGTCACTCATAAGACAAGATGCGTTTTGTACCTTCGGGAAAGCAATAACGTCTTTAATGGAATCAGTCTTTGTAATAAGCATAACAAGTCTGTCAAGACCGAGTGCCAAGCCGCCGTGTGGTGGTGTACCGTAGTTGAAAGCGTTTACAAAGAAGCCGAATTTGCGTTCGATATCTTCGTCGCTAAAGGTTAAGATATTGAAAATCTTCTTTTGAAGCTCACGTGAGTGGATTCTGATTGAGCCGCCGCCTGCTTCCTGACCGTTGATAACGATATCGTAAGCTTTTGCACGCATCTTGGTTGGGTCTATATCTAAAAGATATAAGTCTTCGTCCTTTGGTGCGGTGAAGGGGTGGTGCATTGCAACGTATCTGCCGTCTTCTTCGCTGTACTCAAACATTGGGAAGTCAACAATCCACAAAATGTCATAGCTGTTTTTGTCGTAAAGGTTATACTTGTCGCCAAGGTATAATCTTAAGCCGCCAAGGGATGCAAATACAACAGAGTCCTTATCAGCGCCGAATAATACAGCGTCGCCGTCTTCAATGTTCAATCTTTCGGTAAGCTTTTCAACAAGCTCTGGCGTTAAGAATTTATTAAATGAAGATTTAACAGGCTCGCCTGCAGGCTTTGTAAGCCAAGCTAAACCCTTTGCACCGAAGGTTTTTGCAACTTCGCCCAAGCCGTCTAAATCCTTTCTTGATAATTTTGAAGCAAAGCCTTTAGCGTTGATTGCGCGTACGGATTTACCTTCAACGCAGCAGTCAGCGAATACCTTGAAGTCGCTACCAACAAAAAGGTCTGTTACGTTATTAAGCTCTAAACCGAAGCGTGTATCAGGCTTATCTGAACCGAATCTGTCCATTGCTTCCTGCCAGGACATGGTTCTGAAGTGCTCTTTGCCTAGGTCAACGCCAATGCTTTCTTTAAACACGCGCTTGATAAGACCTTCAACCGGGTACATAACGTCGGTTTCGCTTTCAACAAATGAAAGCTCCAAGTCGATTTGGGTAAATTCAGGCTGACGGTTTGCACGTAAGTCTTCGTCACGGAAGCATTTTGCAATCTGGAAGTATCTGTCGTACCCTGCAATCATCAAAAGCTGTTTATAAAGCTGCGGTGATTGTGGAAGCGCATAGAAGCAGCCTTCACGGATACGTGACGGAACTAAATAGTCCCTTGCGCCTTCCGGCGTGGACTTGCCAAGGTATGGGGTTTCAACTTCTAAAAAGCCGTTTTCAGCAAGGTAGTTACGCGTTGACATAGTGATTTGTGAGCGCGTGATAAGCCTTTGTTGAAGTGATGGACGGCGTAAGTCGAGATAACGATATTTAAGGCGTAAATTTTCGTTTACGTTGGTATCGTCGGAAATTTCAAACGGGGTTGTATCAGCGGCCGATAAAATCTTAAGCTCGCTTGCTAAAATTTCAACGTCGCCCGTTGCGATTTTGTTGGTTTTGGATTGACGTTCCCTAACCACACCGCAAACTGCAAGAACGTATTCAGACCTTATTGTTTCTGCCTTTTCAAAAACAGATTTTTCTGTAGTTTCGTCAAAAACAACTTGAACAATACCTGTTCTGTCACGTAAGTCAACGAAAATCAAGCTGCCAAGGTTGCGTCTTCTTTGTACCCAACCCATGACCGTAACTGCTTGGTTTACGTTAGAAATCCTGAAATCACCGCACATATTAGTGCGCTTTAAACCGCCTAAAAATTCAGACATAATTCTCCTTTAAGGCTAAAAAAGCCTGCTTGTCTTTTAAGTACTATCTGTATTTTAAACGTTTTAATGGGTGTTGTCAATCTTTTTTAGTTTATATTATTTATTTTATTTATAATATAACTGCAAATTATGGTATTTTGACGCGTTTAACCTGCGTTTTAGCAACCAACGACAACGCTACGCGGCATTTAGCCTTAAAAGGCTATTCGCCCGTTTTTAAGCTGACAAGCACGGTATCGTCACCGATTTTGTTTACACAGCACAAATTAACAATATATTCGTCACACTTAAATATCTTACGCCTATCCCCGCAGATAAAGGCGGAAATTTTGCCTTCAGGGAAATCAAAAACAAGGTCGGTGACCGTGCCAAGCTCACGCCCGTCTAAAACGTTGATAACACGTTTTTTCTTTAAATCCGTAAAATTAATCTGCATAATAAAAAGTCCTGCATTATTATATTATGCAGGGCTTTAAATTATTACAAAACGCCGCTAATCGGCTTATAGGCTGACTTTTTATGATATTTTTGCCTTTATGGTTTTTAGCGCGGTTTTTTCAATGCGGGAAACCTGCGCTTGGGATAAGCCGACTTCCGATGATATTTCAGTCTGTGTTTTACCCAGATAGTAACGGGAATAAAGTATCTTTTGCTCACGCTCGTCAAGATCTTTTATAGCGTTATTTAAGGCAACCGACTCGCTCCAGCGTTCGTCGGTGTTAAACTCATCGGCAAGCTGGTCAACAATCATTAAGGTATCCCCTTGCTTGTTAAAAACAGGATCATAAAGGGACACCGTGTCGGAAATTGCATCAAGCGCGTAAGCAACTTCGCTCTCGGCAACGTCTAAACGGCGTGCAATTTCACAAACCGTGGCTTCTTGGTTATCGCGCTCGATTTCGCACCGCATCTTTAACGCCTTGTAGGCTGTATCGCGGATACTCCTTGAAACGCGCATACTGTTTTTTGAACGCAAAAACCTTTTAATTTCACCAATAATCATTGGCACTGCGTAGGTGGAAAATTTAACACCAACGCTTAAGTCAAAATTATCGGCGGCTTTAATAAGTCCAACGCACCCAACCTGGAACATATCGTCACTTGATACCCCGCTGTTATTAAAGCGCTTTATAACCGACAACACAAGCCTTACGTTTGCCATAACAAGCTTATCCTTTGCGCCTTTATCGCCACGCTTGACGGCAACAAGCAGCTTTTCACATTCGGTTGCGTTTATCTTTGGCAAGGTGGCGGTATTAACACCGCAAATACAAACACTTTTGTTCATTAAATCCCCCTTTTTGTATGTACCAAGCTTTAAGGGGCTTTTTATTTTAAAGTGTTAATTATTTATAAAAAACCTGCGATAACCGACCTATAGACGGATTTTTAACTTTATCGCTTAATTTAGACAAGCAAAAAGCACACTAAAATCAAACGGGTGTTAAGTATTATTGGCAACAAAAAAATAATTATTCCCTTTTACCTTATTTTAATTTTTTTTGCGCATTATCTAAAAATATTGCCAAACGCTTGCAATAATATTGTTTTGTGCTATAATAAAAAGGTGCTTTTTTCAAAAAGCACGGCTTACAAAAGCCATTTTTTTAGGAGCGACTTATGAAGGACATTTTAAAAGTTGATATCGCAGGCTACGAAGCAAGCTTACCAATATTACCGATTTCACCAAGCTTAAAGATTGCGTTTTTTAATCTGCACGGCAATCAAAAGCTTACAGAGCATTGCGGTAAGGCACTAGCAAAGCACCTTGAAGATTGTGACGTTTTGATTACAGCAGAATCAAAAGGCTTACAGCTGACCCACGTTATCGCGCGTGAGCTTGGTCACGATTATTACGCCGCCGCAAGAAAGACCAAAAAGCTTTATATGCAAGACGGTATCGAGATTTTGATTGAAAGCTCCATCACCACAGGCAGAGAACAGCATTTGTATCTATCCAAGCACGACGTTGACCTTTTAAAGGGTAAAAAGGTTGGTATCGTTGACGACGTTGTTTCAACAGGCGCTTCACTTTTGGGTTTAGAAAAGCTTGTTGAGCTTGCCGGCGGTATTATCCACAAAAAAGCGTTTGTTTTAGCAGAAGCTGACGCGGCTGACAGAACTGACGTTATCTATCTTGCAAAAATCCCTGTTTTTAACGTATAAAACACAAAGGGCTATCCAACTGGATAGTCCTTTTTTAATTAGAACTGAAAGATAGCCGCAGGCTATCCCTTTTTAGTTTATTCAGTTAAAGGTATTTCATCTTGATCGTAAAATACAAGCGTTCCTGCAAAGTACGCGTCAACGTCTTGTTCAACCAAAATAGCAGTCCCGTCCGGCAGCATATAACTACCGCTTGCCGAATATTTAGCACCATTTATAACCATAGCACCCATATTCGTTTCGGTTATTGTTAATAACGATTCTTTTCATATACCACCTCCTATATACTTAAAGTTCTTCTAGTTCGTGAAATCCATCTTCAAATATCTTAGTAATGACAAAGCGATCTTCATTATCATATCCATAGATATATAGTATTTCATTTACGTGATCTATCATATAAGCTGAACCTATAAAATCATAAGATACCTCAAACTTAATATATTCGTGTATATCATAGTCAGTTATGAAATATTCAAAAAACCTTTCTTTCTTATCATTTGGAATCTCAAACGACTCAATTGCTTCTTCTTCATTATCAATAAAAATGCTTAGATATAAATTTGAGACTGGTTGCAAACCATACTGCTTAACTCTAACAGTGAGTTTATTTTCAACTAATCGCCCATCGCCGTTACTATATATATAATCAATCCAGACGTACGGTAGTGTATCACCGCCTTGATTTTGATCGTTACCACTTGATAAACAACCTGTGGCAAACAAAATGCAAATAATCATACCAAAGATTAAAAATAATTTACCTGTTTTACGCATCATAAAATCCCCCTTTTACTTTTAGTTGTATTTTTATTATAGCATACGCATATACACATTGCAATAGGTTTTATAAAAAACCAACTCAACGCTTGGTTGAGTTGGGCTTTAATATATAAAAAAGTGCTAATAACGGGCTTATAGGTGGGTTTTTAATCAAAAATTAAGAATGAAAATTAAGAATTGTGGTCAGGTTTTGGCAAACGCAAAAACCTTTTATTAAATTTAAAAAGGCTTTGCGATATGCAAAGCCTTTTGTATTTTATTTAAGTTATCTTTGAACCCTGCCGGAGCCGTCGCCTTTAGCTAAAGCTTCAACTTCAGGAACGCTTACCATATTGAAGTCACCTTCGATTGAGTGCTTCAAGCAGCTTGCCGCAACTGCAAATTCGATTGCTTTTTGGCTATCGTAATTATTGATTAAGGCATAGATAAGGCCTGCGCCGAAGCTGTCGCCGCCGCCAACGCGGTCAACGATGTGTACGGCATACTTTTTAGAGAAGTAACATTCTTCCCCGTCGTAAAGCATTGCAGCCCAGTTGTTATCGGTTGCAGAGATACTTTCCCTTAAAGTGATTGCAACGTGCTTAAAGCCAAAACGTTCCTTAAGCTGTTTTGCAACTGACTTATAGCCTTCGTAGTCAAGCTTACCGCTTGTGATATCGGTGTTATCTGCAACGATACCGAAAACGTCTTTTGCGTCTTCTTCGTTAGAAATGCAAACGTCAATAAGTGGGCAAAGCTTTGCCATGGTTGCGCCTGCTTCTTCACGCGTCCAAAGTTTTTTGCGGTAGTTTAAGTCGCAAGACGTTACGATGTTTCTCTTTTTAGCTTCGGTTAATGCTTCCAAGCAGATTTCAGCAACTTCTGGTGAAAGTGCAGGTGTAATGCCTGTAAAGTGGAACCAATCTGCGCCGTCAAAAATTTCCGCCCAGTTAAAGTCGCCTTTTTTAGCCGTTGCGATTGATGAGCCTGCTCTGTCGTAAACAACCTTGCTTGGGCGTTGGCTTGCACCCTTTTCGCAATAGTAAATACCAACACGTGGGCCACCGCGAACGATTTTTTCTGTGTTTACACCGAAAAAGCGGAGTGAGTTAACTGCGTATTGACCAATGTCGTGTGCAGGTAATTTGGTAACAAAATCTACAGGAACACCGTAGTTTGCAAGTGATACCGCTACGTTTGCTTCAGCACCGCCAAAGGTTGCGCAGAACTTGTCAGCTTGTAAAAATTTAAGATAGCCTTCTGGGGCAAGTCTTAACATAATTTCACCAAAGGTTACTACTTTCATAATAAAATCTCCTGAACGTTAGTCTGTTGTTATTGTTAATATTATAAATTAATTTACGCTTTAAGTCTATACTTTTTAGTTGTACTTTTATGGATAAAACGGATAATTAATTGGCTTTTGCACTTTTTTAGTGCCAAACCCACCTGAAACCACAACTCATTAACAAAAAATGATATTTTGCGATGTTGTGTGTGGTATCTATTTTATTTTGAACTGTTATTTATACTCTTCAAGAAGGGTTTTGAAGGCGGGCATGGAATTAATTATGGTGTCATAGGATACGCAGTAAGAAATCCTTACGTATTCGGGTGCGCCGAAGCTTTCGCCTGACGGCATTATGATATTGTGCTTTTTAGCAAGGTCTGATAGGTTTTTTCCGTTACCGTCGGGCGCTTTAAGTAAAAGATAGAACGCGCCGTCGGGATTAATAAAGGTGTAGCCTAGTTTTTTAAGACCGTCACAAAGTGCGTCACGATTTTTTTGATAAAGCTCGACCGCGGCAACTGCAAACAGATTGTTTGCAATAACCCTTTGGAAAAGTGACGGCGCGCAAACGTAACCAAGTGCACGGCCCGCACCCATTATGGCATAGTAAACGTTTTGACTATCATAAGCCTTTGGGCTTACGGCGATATAACCAATACGCTCACCCGGGAGTGATAAGGACTTTGAAAAGGAATAGCAAACGATAGTGTTATCGTAAATTGCCGGGATAAAAGGCACTTCTTTACCGTAAGAAATTTCCCTATAAGGCTCGTCAGAAATCAAGTATATCGGATGGCCAAGCTCTTTGGACTTATTGCACAAAATCTGCGCTAACGCATTAAGCTTTTCTAGGCTATATATCTTGCCGCTTGGGTTATTTGGACTGTTGATAATTACGGCTTTAACCGACTTATTGATGGACTTTTCAAAATTAACAAGGTCGATATCTAAACCTTTATCGCCGTCAACAGGGATAAAGGTCGCGCCCGAAGTTTGTGTGAACACAGCATATTCCGGAAAGTATGGCTTAAAGCCCAAAACGGTATCACCGGCTTGACAGAGTGCACATAAGGTTATCGTAAGCGATGCCGCCGCGCCACACGTCATATAGATATTGTCAGTCGGCATAAAAAAGTCAAATTTTTGCTTAATGGAATCTGAAATTGCTTTACGCACGTTAAAATCGCCCTGCGCTGAAGTATAACCGTGCAAGGTGGTTGCATTAACGCTGTCAACCATGCTTTTTATTGATTCGTTAACCGAATTTGGCGGGGCGATACTTGGGTTGCCAAGGCTGAAGTCAAAAACGTTTTCTTCACCGATTTCGGCTTTTAAGGCTTTTGCGTATTCAAAAAGCTCCCTGATATCGCTGCGGCGAACGCCAAGGTTTAAGTATTTTTGGTTTAACATTATATCCCTTTAAGATTGGTTTTGTATGCGATTTTATCAAAAAGTGGGGCTATAAGCCGTTTAACCAATCTTTTTTTACATTTTTGAAATTTTAACGCATCAAAAACAAGCGGTGCGGTAAAATTTTATTCTAAATAAAATTATACCTAAATTATACTATACTGTCAAGACTTTTTTATAAAATGGCATAATTGATTTTTAAGCCGCTTTTAATCGGTTTTTGCAAGATAATCTCAAAAAATGATATTAAACCCGCGTTTTAGGTATATTTTTTGCTAAATTGGGCATTATTTTTTTGAAACGTATTGACAAACTGCGCGTTTTGGTATATATTTAATATAGGACTTACAGTCAAATAACTTTGCGGAGGAAAATTATGACAAAAACCGAATTAGTTAAAATTGCAGCGCACAAGGCAGGCTTGACACAAGCACAAATGAACGACGCTTATAACGCGATTATTGAAGTTATTGAAGAAGCTTTAAAGGATAACGACAAAGTTGCACTTGTTGGCTTTGGTACGTTTGAGCTTAAGGAAGTACCCGCTAAAGAAGGTATTAACCCTGCTACGGGTGAAAAAATCCACATTGAAGAAAGCAAAAAACCAGTTTTAAAATTCAGTAAATCATTTAAGGACAGCTTTAACGGCTAATTTAAAACGCTAAAAGCCCCCGACTTTGGGGGCTTTTATTTTTGCTTTTTGATAAAAAATATGTTATTAATCGACCTATACAAAGACTTTTCTTGATTTATAATTTAATATATTATCATATTTGCATACGTTAATTTAAACCTTTTATCTGTTTTGGCATATAATAAAATGGGCAAATGCCCAAGGGAATTTATGTTTGAACTTTACGATATTTTTGGCTGCAATCCCTGCCGAAACAACCAACAGAATCAGCGTAACAGCTTTAATTATAGACCTTATCCCATTAACGTATGTAATCAGGTAAGAGCTTACGGTGTACGCGGTCCTGAAGGTCCGCAAGGGCCAATAGGTCCACAAGGTCCGCAAGGCGCGCAAGGTGCTGTCGGCCCGCAAGGTCCAATAGGTCCTGCCGGTCCGCAAGGCCCTGCAGGTGAAACGGGTGCAACAGGCCCACAAGGTCCAATAGGTCCTGCCGGTCCACAAGGCCCTGCCGGTGAAACGGGCGCAACAGGTGCAACAGGCCCACAAGGTCCAATAGGTCCTGCCGGTCCACAAGGCCCTGCGGGTTTAGACGGCACTTTGGATACTGCTGTATTAGCTTCCAGCACGCCTACAACAGAAACAGCAATAGCCAATAACGCCACCGTCCCCTTAACCGAAGAACCCCTTGACCAAACCAATTTAGTAACGCTTGACGCGACGAACAATACCTTTACCTTTAACGACGTAGGCACTTACCTTGTTTTGTTTAACGTTTACACACGCGCGGACAATACGGGTACCGCCGTTGAAGACACAGCGGTTTTGTTTAGCTTGACAGACGGTGACGGCAACGTTTACGGGCAGGCATCAAAGCTTGTAGGGTCGGAATATTTGCCTGTAAACGGCTATGCGGTAATAACCTTAACAGACGCAGCCACCAATTTTTCTATTGTTAACCAAACCGGGGCCGACGTTTACGTTGGCGGTAACACCGCAGGGGCGCTTACTGACAGCGTTTCCAACGCGACAATTTTAAAATTAGCTTAATTTAGCAAGTAAACTTTAGGGCGCGCAATTTAGCGTGATACTCTTAACGGAGTATTCACGCTAAACGATGTTTGCCCCCAGGGCAAGTGATGTTGACTTCGTCAGTGATGTTCACTGCGTGAATGATGTTACGCCTGACGGCGTAGTATGCAAACATCACATCACTGCGAGCATTTGCGAGCAACATCATTATGCTTAGCATAACATCACTTTTGCGTTAGCAAAAACATCACTAACAAAAAAAGAGCAGACATACAAGATTTTAGTCTTGCGTGTTTGCTCTTTCTGCGTGTAATAAGGGGTTGGGCTTAGCCCAAGTGCATTTTACTAGTCAAATGAGATGCTCGCACTTAGTGTGACTTTCAAATTTTCCGCTAAGGATATCACTTTTTAGCGTGCCCTTTTTTTTGAAAAAGGGTTGACAGCACGCGGTTTATGATATAAAATGTAACTATAAATATGTATAGGGGTAAATAAAAATGGGCTTTTTACAAGGTAAAACTGCAATTATCACGGGCGCAGGCTATTCGGTTTTAACCGACGGTAGCTGCGGTTCAATCGGTTACGGCATTGCAACGGCTTACGCCAAGGAAGGCTGTAATCTTGTTATTACAGGCAGAAACGTTAAAAAACTTGAAGACGCTAAAGCCGCGCTTGAAGGTGCTTACGGCATCAAGGTTTTGGCTATTCAGGCTGACGTGAACGCCGGCGCTGACAACAAGGCCGTCGTTGAAAACGTTATTGCTAAAACTATTGAAGAATTTGGCAGAATTGACGTGCTTATCAATAACGCGCAAGCATCGGCATCGGGCGTTACGCTTGCAAACCATACGACCGAGCAATTTGACCTTGCAATGTACAGCGGCTTGTACGCAACCTTTTATTATATGCAGGCGTGCTATCCACACCTTGTTAAAACGCAAGGCACGGTAATCAACTTTGCAAGTGGGGCTGGCCTTTTTGGCAACTTTGGTCAATGCGCTTACGCTGCCGCAAAGGAAGGTATCCGCGGTCTTTCACGTGTTGCCGCAACCGAATGGGCAAAGGATAACGTCACCGTTAACGTTATCTGTCCGCTTGCTTGGACACAGCAATTAGAACAATTCAAGAACGCTTATCCCGAAGCTTTCAAGGCAAACGTTAAAGCACCGCCATGCGGACACTTTGCTGACCCTGAAAAGGAAATTGGTAGGGCTTGCGTTCAGCTTGCACACCCTGACTTTAAGTATATGACGGGTGAAACCTTAACCTTTGAAGGCGGCTTGGGCTTAAGACCATAAAAAACTAAAATTAAAGCGGTGCATGGCTTTTTGCACCGCTTTTTTATTGAGTATAACATATAATTTTATTGACAATTGGGCTCCTTTAGTGTAAAATGAAATTGTCGTACAGTTGAATATTTTTTTCCTTGAAAAGGCATACTTTAGCAATAGCGTATGCTTTGTTTTTCATATCCTTTTCAAGGTTTGAACTGTACGACAACTGTCAAAGCTACGTTTTGCGGTGCGTAGCTTAGGCTACGCACTTTTTTAATTTTTACGGAGGTATTTATGAAAAAAATTATTGCAATACTTTTATCTGTTTTATTCTTATTTACAATGACAGCTTGCAAAGACAAAATATCAACTGAAGGTCAGAATAATACCCAAAGTACAACCGATTCTTCAAATATCACAAATAGTTCAGCATCTAACTCATCAAATACAAAAGTTTACAATATGAATGAAGTCGCCGATTCTTGGGCACCTGGACTAACTTTCAAGGTAATAGGCGCCGTTTTTATGAGCAGACAAGAAGCGGCAAATGCTGGAGCCCCCAAGCCAAGCGGTAAATATTTGTTTGTACTTTTAACTGTTGATAATCAAAGCTGCGATACATTTATTAGTAGCTATTCTGAAGTTTGGTTAAAGTATAAAGGGTCAACAAAAATTATACAAGATCTCGATGCAATATTATACGATTATGATGATATACTATGGTATTCCGTTACCGTTGCAGCTACCTTGTCTTGCGACTTCATGTTAATATTTGATGTGGGTGAAACAGTAGAGTTAAAAGATCTGCAATTAGTTATTAGCGAATTTACACTAATTAACCCGCAAGAGGTTGTTATTAAGCTCGGCTAAATATAAGCACAAACTTACAATACATACCGCGATTAGTAAATAAAATTAGGCATTAAGACATATTAAAAGAGCAAATATGCAAGATATATTTATTGAAAAAGTGGGGCTATAAGTCGATTAACCGCCAATTTTATACTTTTAATAAAAACAAAAAAGAGTGACCTATCCGGGTCACCCTTTTATATTTTTTAGTTATTACAAATATTTTTTAAGGTCTTCAACCTTGTCTAATTTTTCCCAAGAAAATTCTTCCCTACCGAAGTGGCCGTAAGCCGCGGTTTGTTTAAAGACAGGTTTTCTTAAGTCTAACTTTTCGATAATAGCAAGTGGGCGGAAGTCAAATTCCTTTTCAACGATTTTGCAAAGCGCTTCATCGTCAAGCTTACCAGTACCAAACGTGTCAACAGCAACGGCAAGCGGTTTAGCAACGCCGATAGCATAGCAAAGTGCAACGCGGCATTCTTTTGCAAGGCCTGCGGCAACAACGTTTTTAGCAGCGTAACGCGCCATATATGCGGCACTGCGGTCAACCTTTGTTGGGTCCTTACCGGAGAACGCACCGCCACCGTGTGGACAATATCCGCCGTAAGTATCAACGATAATCTTTCTGCCAGTCAAGCCGCAATCACCCTTTGGACCGCCGATTTCAAACCTGCCGGTTGGGTTGATGTAATATTTTGTTTCTTCCGATAAAAGATGTGCAGGGATTACGTGTTTGATAACGTGTTCCAAGATATCTTCCCTTAACTTTTCGGTGGTGATATCTTCAGAGTGTTGTGAAGAAACAACAACCGTGTCAACGCCGACGATTTTATCGTCTTCATAAGCGATGGTAACCTGGCTTTTGCCGTCCGGGCGAAGGTATGGTAAAAGACCTGACTTTCTGACTTCTGCCAAGCGTCTGCAAAGGCTGTGTGCAAGCATAAGCGCAAGTGGCATATATTCCTTGGTTTCGTCAATAGCGTAACCAAACATCATACCCTGGTCGCCTGCACCGATAAGGTCGTAGCTTTCGCCGCCTTCTTTATATTCCTTTGAATTGTCAACGCCCAAAGCGATGTCGCGGCTTTGCTCTTTTATGCTTGTAATGATTGCGCAGTTATCAGCGTCAAAGCCGTATTTTGCACGGGTGTAACCAATGTCGTAAATGGTATCCCTTGCGATTTTTTGTATATCAACGTAGCAATCGGTTGTGATTTCACCCATTACAAGAACCATGCCCGTTGAAGCGGTACATTCGCAAGCAACGCGCGCGTCCGGGTCAAGCTCTAAAATAGCGTCCAAAACGGCGTCGGAAATTAAATCGCACACCTTATCTGGGTGGCCTTCAGTTACGCTTTCGCTTGTAAAGTATCTTCTCATAATACACCTTTAAGAAATTTATAGTTTGAAGAAATAGGTTTATATGTGTACATATAAATTATTAACCATATAATTGTAAGGCTAAAAGCAAAAATTGTCAATTGTTTAGTTGTCAAACGTGATAATAAGTGGTAAAATTTAAAAAAATAGTTTGGGTGGAATATGAGCGTTTGCACCGTTTGCCCCAATAACTGCAAGGTTGATCGCGACGCTAAAGCTGGCGGTTGTGGGGTTACAAATCAAATAAAGCTTGCAAAATACGCTTTGCATTTTTACGAAGAACCTGTGATTTCGGGCGAAAATGGCTCGGGCGCGGTTTTCTTTTCGGGCTGCTCACTAAATTGTGCGTTCTGTCAAAATTATGAGCTTTCACACAAAGCGCGCGGAAAGGAATTCAGCATTGACGGACTTATAACAATTTTTAAGGAGCTTGAAGAAATGGGTGCAAACAACATTAACCTTGTTAACCCAACCCATTATAGCCTGCAAATTGTTAAAGCGCTTGATAAATACAGACCGAATATCCCCATCGTTTGGAACACGCACGGGTATGAAACCTTGCAAAATTTGTCGATAATCGACCCATACGTGGACATTTATCTGCCCGACCTTAAGTACTATACGCCGTCAAGGGCGCGTAGATACACTAAAAAAGAAAACTATTTTGAGCGCGCTAAAGACGCAATAAGCTTTATGCTTAACGCAAAAAAGCCCGTTATGGAAAACGGACTTTTAAAGCGCGGGGTTATCGTAAGACATTTGGTTTTACCCGAAAACACAGACGACAGCATTAAGATTTTAGAATTTTTACGCCCAATCATTGGTGACAATTATTTGTCGATTATGTCGCAGTACACCCCGTTTGGCAGTATTGAAAATTTAAAAGAGCTAAACCGCAAAATAACCCGCCGTGAATACCAAAAGGTTGTTGACAAGGCCTTATCTTTGGGCTTTGAAAATCTTTTTCTGCAGGACTTTACGTCTTCGGGCGAAGAATTTATCCCTGACTGGGATTATTAAAGCTATCTATTACGCTTTTTACAATCCGCTTTGTTTTATAAGCACATTTTTTAGGGTTAAGCGTTTTTATATGCCTTTCAATATATTCATATTTGCGCATATGATTATTGTTTGTTTTTTAGTAAAAACTATGCGATAATCGACCTATACAAAGACTTTTTACAATTTACGACAAAAATTAAAGCCTTGCTGAACGGATTCGGCAAGGCTTTTTTTGTTTATGCTTTTATGCGCTTATAATCTTATTTGCAAAGGTTAAAATATCGTTTGTGGCTTCTTCTTTTGACGTGTCGTTTAAGTATTCGTGATAAACGCCGTCATAAAGCTTTAAGGTTACGTCCTTTACGCCGCAAGCCTTATACATTTCATAAAGCTTTGTGGTTGATTTTGAAAATTCACCAACAGGGTCTTTTGCACCGCTTATTATCAGCATTGGCAAGTCCCTATTAAGCTTTTCAATATTTTTTGCTTTATAGATTTGTTTTAAGCCGTTAAAGAAATATTTATAAAACGCGTTGGAGCAGATATAGCCGCAGTCAGGGTCTTCATTATAGCGTTGGCACTCTTCTTCTATAGAAGATATAAAGCTTTTACCGCCAAGCTGCTTGTTATAGTTATCAAACGTAATGTGGTTAATAAATTTAGCCGGCTTATTTTTACCCTTAAAAAATCCGCCAATGCTTGCAACCACGCCACCTGCAACGGGTAAAATCCCCTTCATATTTGCGCTTCCGCCCAAAATAGCCCCGTCAATATAGGTGTGGTATTCTTCGATAAAGCGCTGTGATAAAAATGAGCCGTAGCTGTGCCCGAACAAAATCTTTTTAAGGTTAGGATAGTCTTCACCATACTTTTTAAGTATCATTGCCATATCCTTTAAGGTATCGTTAAAGATATCGCCGTCGCTATAGCCCGGGATTTCAGGGTCGGTTTTACCGTGCGCGCGATGATCGTCCGCCACAACCAGATAGCCAGCCATATTCATTGCTTTTGCAAAGCGGTCGTAACGCAAAGCGTGCTCACACATACCGTGCGAAATCAAAATGATGCCGACAGGGTTTTCAACACCCCATTCAACAACGGAAATCTTCTTACTATCAAAGCTTGTTAATTCATACCTTGTCATAAAACACACCTTTCAACGGCCTTTAGCCAATTTTTATATTCTTCATCGTGCGCCTTTTGCGGCTTGTAAACTGCAATCCCGTCGTCCACGACCTTGTTTTCAATGCCCAAGCCCTTTAAGCAAAGCTTGATTGCACCAAGCACGGTTGATTCAGGATTTAGTGGAACTCTAACTTCAACCCCAAGCTCATCGGCCTGGAAGCCCATTAAAAATTTATTGACCGCCGCACCGCCGTCAGCACGGATAAAGCTTAACTTAACGCCGCTGTCTTCCTGCATAAGCGCAAACAGCTGACGTGCTGAAAACGCCATTGATTCGAGCGCAGCCCTGATAATATGCGCACGCCCCGTATCACGCGTGATACCGGTAATAAGCCCTGTTGCATCGGGCTTCCAATAAGGCGCGCCAAGGCCTGTGAACGCAGGGACAAAGCACACCCCTTGCGTGCCTTGGACCGAATAAGCTAAAACTTCGCTTTCGCTTGCTTCGGTGATAAGGCCAAGCTTATCACGGAGCCACTGTATCGCCGTACCCGCGTTAAAGACAGAGCCTTCAAGCGCATAGCACGCCTTGCCGTCAACCTTGTAAGCAACCGTTGATAAAATTCCGCTTTCAGAGCTTGGTATCTTGTCACCCGTATTAAACAGCAGGAACATACCCGTGCCGTAAGTGATTTTTGCAGAGCCCGGGGTTAAGCAGTCCTGCCCGTAAAGAGCGGATTGCTGGTCGCCGATAAGACCGCAGATTGGGAAAGATTTGCCTTCGTAGCGGTATTCACCGACAACCTTGTCGTTATCAACGATTTCAGGTAAAATTTTGCGCGGAATACCAAAAAGCTGTAAAAGCTCATCGTCATAGTCAAGCGTGGCAATATTAAACAGCATTGTTCGTGAAGCGTTCGTGACGTCAGTGACAAAGCTTTGCCCGCCCGTCAAGCGGTACACTATGTAGCTTTCAACCGTGCCAACCATAAGTCTGTCTTGTGAAAACGCCCTTTGCACCTGTGGCACGTTGTCTATAAGCCACTTTATTTTACTTGCCGAAAAGTAAGCGTCAACCACAAGCCCCGTTTTGTCTTTTATAAGCTTTTTATCGGCTTCCGACATAGCTTCACAATACTCTTTTGTACGGCGGCATTGCCAGATAATCGCGTTATACAGGGGTTTATGGGTAATTTTATCCCACGCAACAACGGTTTCACGCATGTTGGTTATGCCAATACCTTTAACGTCCAAAAGAGCACTGTCTAATGCATCGTTCAAGCAAAGGATTGTGGATAAATAAATCTCGTCAGCGTCTTCTTCAACCCAGCCAATCTGCGGGTAATACTGCTCAACGGTTTTTTGCTTAACGATTGAGAATTCGCCCGTGTCCGCATTGTATAGGGCAGAGCGCACTGAAGTTGTACCAATATCAATACCAATAACCTTGTTCATAAATATATATTACACCAAAACCGAGAGATTTTCAAGGGTTTTGATAAAAATTTTTTTCTTTTGCATAATATAGTATATATGAGTACTATCGTTTTAACGGGTGGCGGAACTGCCGGCCATTGCATCCCCCACCTTGCAATTTATCCATTTATTAAGGATAGCTTTGATAAATTTTACTATATTGGCTCTGAAAACGGCATTGAACGGCGCATTGTTAAAGATATATTTGAATATATACCCATATGTACAACTAAACTTAAACGCCAGCTTTGCTTTGACAATCTTTTAATTTTGCCCCGCCTTGTAAAGGGCGTAAAAGAAGCTAAAGCGGCGCTTGAAAAAATTAAGCCAAGCGTTGTGTTTTCAAAGGGCGGCTACGTAAGCGTGCCCGTTGTGATTGCCGCAAGTAAGCTTGATATCCCCGTCATCGCGCACGAATCTGATTTAAGCCCCGGGCTTGCAAACAAAATTGTATCCGGTCGGTGTGAAGCCGTGCTTACGTCTTTTAAGCAAACGGCAAAAGCATTTAAAAACGGCGTGTACACAGGTCCGCCAATAAAACACTTTAGCTTAAATAAGCAAAAAGCCCTTGACCATTTTGGTTTTAGTGGTGATAAAAAAGTACTGCTTGTTATCGGCGGAAGCAGCGGTAGTTTAACGATAAATAACGCGATAACCGACCTGTTGCCCGATTTATTGCAAAAATATGATATCCTGCACATATGTGGCGATAAGCATATATTACCAAATGATGTCGCCCAAAAAGGATACAAGCGCATTGGCTATATTGACGATATGTCGCTTTGCTACAGCGCGTGCGATATGGCAATTTCACGCGCGGGGGCAGGCGCGCTGTTTGAGCTTTTGTCCTGCAAAATACCAACCCTTTTTATCCCCTTATCCAAAAAAGCGTCACGCGGGGACCAGATTGAAAACGCTGAATATTTTTACCGCAAAAACGCTTGTCTTGTTTTAAATGAAGAAGGCTTGACAAGGTACGGGCTTAAGCTTAAAATTGATATGCTTGATAAAAATAGCCAGCAGCTTTTAGATAATATGGAAAAGCTTGATCTTGCAAGCGGAAATAAAAATATAGCCTACTATATTAAAAAATTTGCGTGACGGTTGACTTAAAAGTAATTGCGTGCTATTATCTTTATAATAAATTACAGGGTGATTTTATGAAGTACCAGATTTTAATGCAATTATTTTTAATGCTTCTGTCAAACAAACGCGTTACCATAAAGGACATAATGGCACGCTTCGAGCTTCCGCGCCGCACGGTTTTCAGGTACGTTGATACGCTTTCGGTTGCGGGGATACCTATAATTTCAACCTACGGCAGGAACGGCGGATACTCTATCGCGCCCCAATTTAAAATACCCGCGGCGTTTTTCACCGCGGAAGAATTTGAAAGCCTTAATTCAATTTTGAATAACGCCATTGACAAAAACCCAACCGATACTAACATAATATCCGTAAAGGAAAAATTAACTGCCCTAAAAAGATAATTAAACTTTTACGACATATTATATAATATGTTATAAAAAACTAAACAAAAAAACACCGCTTAAGCAAAATGCCAAAGCGGTGTTTTTATTAACTAATTTAAAAATTAGTGATTGTGATCGTGATCGTGTTCATCTTCACTTTCTTCTGTGATAAGGTCAGAATAAGTCTTTTCAAAGTAAGTAACTGCTGTAGAGCCGTCTTTTAAGAATGGGCTGATTTCTGTTTCGATGTGTTTAGAAATCTTTTCAGAAACGATTGAATCCTTCTTAACTTCTCTGTAGTTAAATGCAAGTGAACCTTCGTTAGCTAAATCAGCAACGAATTTTGCTTTTTCAGCAGCTTGGTCAGCAGCTTCAACGTCGTATGGGTTAGAAACAACCTTTGTGCAAAGGATGATATGGTAACCAAAGTCAGTAACAACAACGGTGTAAGCGCCTTCGCCTTGAGCGATAACAGCCTTTGATGCTGCAGCAAATTCTTCAACGTAGGTGTTTGTATATGGTGAATAGAGATAGCCGTATTCTGTGCCTAAACAACCTGGGTCTGTGCTGAAAGCAAATAATAAATCTTCAAACTTGTTGAAAACTTCTTCAGAATAGTTAGCAACGGTTTTGATTGTTGCGTTGTTGCCTTCTTCAAATAAAACGTGGTCGCCTAAAACAGGTTGAACGTATGTTGAATAGAAGGTGTTATATGGGATTTCAGTTGCTTCAACCTTTTCAAAGGTCCAAACAGTCTTCTTAACGCCGTTTTCGTCTTCCTTTTCAGTACCTTCAGCTGTAGTTGGAACAACAGTACCGATGAAGCTTGAAATGTTTTCAAGTGAAGAAGTGCGATACTTTTCACCAAAGGTGAAAGCGTTTTCAGCGTATTCGCCGTAGTTTGATTGAACCCAGCTTGCACGTTGGTCAGAAGCCTTAACAGAGCTTAATAAGCTTGTTCTGTAAGCTTTGATTTGAGCGTCAGTAATGCCTTTCTTTGCTGAATATTCAGATAAAAGTGCAGATTCTGCTTCGCTAAAGCCGATTAAAAGGTTTGCAACGTAGCCGTAGCCTTCGTATGGGCAGTAGAGAACGAACGACTTGTCAGATGCTTTGTTTAAAGCAGCTTCGTAAGCGGTAACGTCATTTTTGTATAAAGCTTTTTGGCTTTCGTATTCGTAAACGTATTGTTCCCATAAACCGTCGTTAGAAAGATATTCGCCTTCAATTTGAGCGATTAATGAATCTTCATAAACGGCGATAACTGCAGATTCCAAGCTGGAAACGATTAATGATTGGAAGTAAGTTGTATTCAAAACCTTATCCGGGTTAGCCGTATCAAGGTATGATTTCTTTTCGCCTTCTAAAATGAAGCCGTTTTCTTCCAAGAAGTCAAACATTTGGTTAACAGCTTTTAATCTTTCGCCGGAAAAGTCGATAGCGTAGTTAGCATAAAGGTATGCGTTAAGATCGTAAAGAGAAATCTTTGCTTCAACTTCAGCCTTATGTGCGTCACCAAGCTGTGCGGCAACGATAGCCTTTTCATCGCTATCAGCAGCGTGTTCCTTTAATTCAGCTTCATCCATATCGCCGTCAGCTTCGATAGTTGGGGTTGTACGGATGGTGATTGTTTCGTCTTCTTCAGGGTCTTTTTCTTCTTCTTTAACGAAAGAATCAATCATTGAGTTAACTGAATCACGTACCTGATAAATTGCTTGTGCGTATTCGTAATCTGTTAAGAATGCTTTAAGGTGCTTAACGTAATCGTTTTCAAGACCACGACCACCGGTTTTTTCATACTTTAAGGTTACGTTTTTGCTGGCAGCTAAATCCAAACGTGCTTTTTGTACGATAACCTTGTTTGAAACAAGGTTGTCAAGTACCATTTCGTAAGCCTGGCTTTGGGTGTAGTAGCCGTATTGTACGTATTGATAAGCGTAAGACAGATAGTTTGTGATGAGTTCTCTTTTGGTGATTTCATCGTTGTATAATTTTTCGCTGTCAATGTTAACTGAAGCAACTACTTGATTATAATCTCTGTCAGTGTTGGTCGTAACCCAATCACAAGCGACAAACATTGAAAGAACAAAAGTTGCCGAAAGCACAAGGGTTAAGATTTTTGCGATAAGTTTCTTCATAAGACTCTCCTAGTCGGTATTGTGCTGCCCGATATGGGCGATAAAAATAACTTTGCGATTAACGCCCTGCCGTTTTGCTGTGAAAAACCCGCAAAATGGGATTTTGAGCGTTTGTACCCGATTATTATACTAAATAAACTAAACTAAATCAAGGCTTTTGGGGTTGTTTTTTAAATCAAATTACTATTTGTTAACGAAAATTTTAAAAATTCCGTAACTAAACCCAAATTATACTCCGAACTTTTAGCCCCTTGCTGTATCGTAACCATCGGATTAGTGCCAAAGCTTAAGGTCGCAACAAGCTTGTATTTTACCAATCCGTCCGATATGCCGCAGTTTTTAAGCGTGTTAATATCCTTTAGGATAAGCTGTGCTTTTTGCTTTGAAATTTCAACCTTGATAACTTCTGCTTTCTGGCAAAGGTACTTAAGCTCTGCTATACTGATAAGATTGCTGACCTGGTGTGGAATTTTGCCATAAAGCGTGGTAAGCTGTTTTATGATATTTTGCTTGTCGGCTTCACTTGAAATTTCAGCAATATTTTTGTAGGCGTCCATTCTGGACGTGGAAACCGAAATATACTCGTTGGGGATAAACGCATCCAAACGGACGTCAAGCTCGGTCTGATAGTCCTTTGTTACTTCGCCAAGCTGTTCTCTTAAAAGCTTGGAATACAGCTCGTACCCGATTTTATCCATGTGGCCGTGCTGTTCCTTACCTAAAACGTTGCCCGCACCGCGGATTTCCAAATCGCGCATGGCAATCTTATAGCCGCTGCCAAGCTGGGTGTGCTCGGTAAGCGTTGACAGGCGCTTGTAAGCAACGTCGGTTAAGACCTTATTGGGCTTAAAGGTAAAGTAAGCGTGGGCTATGCGGTCGCTTCTGCCAACCCTTCCTTTTAGCTGGTAAAGGGTGAAAAGACCAAAGTTATCGGCGTCGATAACGATAAGCGTATTGGCGTTAGGCAGGTCAATACCGTTTTCAATAATGGTGGTACAAATAAGCACGTTGTACTCGCCCCTGAAAAATGCCATAACGTTATTTTCAAGCTGTTCCTTTTTCATTTGACCGTGGCCGATAACTATCTTGGCTTCGGGCAAAAGTTGGGCTATATGTCGATAAAAGCTATCAATCGTTTCAACGCGGTTATATAAAATAAAAGTCTGACCGCCGCGCGCAAGCTCCTTTAAAACGGCGTCTTTAATAAGCGCGTCGCTTTCTTCCAAAACGTAAGTCTGTACGGGTACGCGCTTAACGGGCGGGGTGTTGATAAGGCTCATATCACGGATACCCGATAAGGACATATGAAGCGTTCTTGGGATTGGCGTTGCCGTCATTGTAAGTGTGTCAACGCTGTTTTTTATTGAACGGAGCTTTTCTTTTGCTTCAACGCCAAAGGCTTGTTCTTCGTCCAAAATTAAAAGACCTAAATCCTTGAATTCAACGTCCTTGCCAAGTATTCTATGCGTGCCAATGATTATGCTGTAAGTGCCGTCCTTTATACCTTCAACGTACTGCTTGATTTTTTTAGGTGAAACAAAGCGGTTAAGGAGTGCAATTTTTACGCCAAAATCTTTAAAGCGCGCGGTTGCCGTCCTGAAATGCTGTTCGCTTAATATCGTGGTTGGGCACATGATTGCAACCTGCTTTAAGTCCATAACGGCTTTAAAGGCTGCGCGCAAGGCAACTTCAGTTTTGCCAAAGCCTACGTCACCCATTAAAAGCCTGTCCATTATCTTATCGCTTTCCATATCGCGCTTAATTTCTAACGCCGACTGGGCTTGATCTTCGGTTAAATCAAACTCAAAGCTGTCTTCAAACTCTTTGGTGAATTCACTATCGGGTGAAAAGGCAAAGCCTTTTTTAGTTGCGCGGTCTTTGTACAGCTTTTTAAGGTTAATGGTCATGCGGGAGATTGATTCTCTAACCCGCTGCTTAATCTTATCAAATTCCGTACCGCCAATTTTGTTAAGGTGTGGGGATTTATCGCCGCCAAGATATTTGGTCAGCTTATCCATTTGCTCGGTCGGGACGTATAAAAAGTCGCCGCCGGCGTATTCGATTGCAATGTAATCTTTAGTGCCTTCCAGTGTGGAAATTCTTTCCGTGCCGCGGATAAGACCAATGCCGTGGATTTCGTGTACGGCAAAATCGCCTATTTCGGGGGCGGAGAAGGTGTCTTTTCTTCGCTTTATCAGCTTATTTTTTGGAATTGCGCTGACGAACAAGTCACTTGTACCAAGCACAACAAGCTTTTCGCCGTGAAGTATAAAGCCGTTACCAAGCTGCGTAGGTACAATATACACGCCCGGTGTATCGTAAGGGGTTTCGGTTATGCTTGCCAAAATGCCGTTTTGATATAAATTATCCTTTAAACGGTTAGCCCTTTCAGCCGTTCCCGCCGCGATAACCGCCCTATAGCCCGACTTTTGCCAAGCAAAAAGGTCACGCGATAAATCTTCCTGACGGGTTGTGTAGCGGGTAATCGGGCTTGAATTTATCCTTAAGGTTTTATTGGGCGTAAAGAAGGACGTTGCCGCCGTAATGTTTTGTAAAGCTAAACATTTTTTAGAAGTAAGGCTTCTGAAAAGCTTATTAAGGTCTGTAATTTGATTGATTGTAAAATCCAAGGCTTCGCCTGCGCGGGACAAGGCCAAGCATCTTTCAGTATGCTCACTTACAACCGAATTACCGTTTTCGCCAATTAACTTTGGCTCGATAAACACGACGGTGATATCGCCCGTGAAAATATCAAAAATGCTGTCGCACGTACTATTTAATAACGGATACAGATAAGATAAAGAAGAGTCGGATAAATTGTCACTTTCCAAAAGCTCACAAAGCTCCTGGCAAATCTGGCGTGTTTTTACAGATTGATGCAAGGTTTTAACCTTGCTTTTAGATTGATTAAGTCGGTCTATAAGCCCGTTAACTTGGTCTTTTTCAATACAAAAATCAATAGCGGGCAAAATCTCAAACTGTCTGATTTCTTCGCCGCCGATATGGGTATCAACGTCTAAAATCTTAATCTTTTCTATCTCATCACCGAAAAAGTCACACCTGAAAGCGTCTTCACTGTTTATCGGGAAGATTTCAAAAATATCGCCACGGAGTGCAAACTCGCCCTTGTTTTGTGCAAACTCACAACGCTTGTAGCCCATTTTGACAATATCCTTTAAAAGCGATTGCAGATAATATTCCGTGCCGATTGAAAGCTTTATTTTGTCAAGCTTTTTAGGCATCAACTGTAAAAGCGATTCTGTGATTGCCGTCACAAAGCGTGCGCCGCTTTGGATTTTTTCAAGCGCGGTGATACGGGCAAATAGGCTTTCACGGTTGTAAAACTTTTTGTAAAGCAAAACGTCATCTTTAGGGTTAAGATATACCGCATCTTCACCTGTAAAGCTTGTGATTTCCGTCGCCAAAGCCTTTGCGGTTACCCCGTCCTTACAAAGGACAAGCACCTTTCCGTCAAGGTTGGAAATAATGTATCCTGCAAGTGGCATTGAAACGCCAAATACCGCAGTAGAACTTCCACTGCGGGTATCAAAATAGAGATTTTTTAAATCACTATCAATTTTAGGTTGTATATATTTTATTAGCATAATCTACTAAAAAATAAGTTTTTAGGCAATAATTTGGAGCTAAAAAGTGCCCCTATAGGTTGATTATCGCCCATTTTTTATATTTTTATAAAAGCGCTTGTCTTTTTGTTTTTATGCCTTTTGTCCGTTATATTTTTGCATTAAGTCGTCGTGCGTTTTGCCTTGGATAAAGTCTAATACGCACTCTTTTGCGCGGGTTGTCGACTCGTTAAAGCTTGGGTATTGGCTTTCAGGGATATTGGACAAAACGTAATCAACAACTGGGATTAATGGGTTTTCACGTTTAGTGCCAACGCGTACGCGCGCAAAGTCTTCGGTTTTAAGACAAGCTGTAATATTACGCATGCCGTTATGCGTACCGCTACTGCCGCGCGGTCTATATTTTATCAAACCGATATCAATATCCAAATCGTCATAGACAACAACGATATCCTTATTATCAACGTTAAAGTAGTTTTTGACGGCCTTTACGCATTCACCGCTTAAATTCATATAGATTGTGGGCTTAACGATTATAACCTGCTCGCCCCTATATACGCCCTTTGCCATCGTGCATCTTAAAAGCGACTTAAGCCTAAAATTAAGCCCAAGCTCTGCCGCAAGCTTATCCGCAACGATAAACCCCAAATTATGATATGTTGTAAGGTACTTTTTATCAGGGTTACCAAGCCCAAATACTATTTTCATAATTAACTGACCTGTTTATTTGTTGTTACCTGATTGGGCGTTTGAATTTTCAGCGCGCCGTTTTTTGAAAAAGTCGGTTATCAGCTTTGAGCATTCTTCTTGCATAACGCCGCCTTCAAACTCGGTGGTGTGGTTTAAAACGCCTTCGGATAAAAGCTTGAATCTGCTTTCGCAAGCACCGCCGTTAGGCTCGTACGCGCCAAAGTAAACCTTTTTAAGCCTTGCGTTGGTGATAGCGCCAGCGCACATAATGCAGGGCTCTAACGTGACGTACATTTCGCACTCATCAAGCCGCCAGCTTTTTAATTTTTTGCAGGCTTTATCTATTGCTAAAACTTCCGCGTGGTAGGTTGCAATCTGCTTTGTTTGTCTTAAATTGTGGGCTTTGGCAATGACCTTATCATCCCTAACGATAACCGCACCAATAGGGACTTCCCCCTTGGAAAGTGCGGCTATAGCTTGATTAATCGCCATTTTCATAAAACGCTGTTTCATTTGTGGTAGCTCGTATTATTAATTATTGTGAACGCACGGTAAAGCTGTTCGACAAACATAAGTCTGAACATTGTGTGCGGAAAGGTCATGTGGGAAAACGACAGCTTTTTGCTTGATAAATCCTTAACCCGTTTATCAAGCCCGTATGAACCACCTATAACAAAAGTAAGCTCCTGCCCCTTATCAAGCTGTGTTTTTATGTAGTCGGCAAACTGCTTTGAAGATATCTTTTCGCCTTCGATACACATCGAAACGACTTCACCTTTAAGCTTTTTAAGTATGCTATCGCCTTCTACTTCAATGATTTTTTGTATTTGGCTATCGGTGGGGTTGGTATAATTTTCTTCCTTAAGCTCAATCAAATTGACCGCGCAAAAGCGTGATAAACGCTTGATATACTCGTCTATCCCACCCTTAAAATATTCTTCTTTTACGCGCCCAATGGCAATAATGTTTATCTTAAGCATAGTTTAGCCTTATAAAAACAGGTTTGAAACCCAGACAACCAGGCACAAGAACGCACCTGGGATTATATTGATACAAAAGTCTAAATTTTCTTGCTTTGTAAGCGGTGATTTTTCAACCCTTTGCTTGTTAAATACAAAGCATAAAATAATTGCGCCAACGATAGCCAATACGCCAAGGATAGTGGTTACTATCTGCCACGTGCCGGTTATTGCAAAGCTTGGGAAGAAATAATACCAAAGTATAACGAATAAATTGTTTAAAAAATGTAATATTACCGTAGGTAACAGGCTTTGGCTTTTAAGTGCAATCAAGCCGTAAATTAACCCCATAACAAACTGGTAAGCAGTTTGGTATGGCGACATATGATAAATACAAAAGCAGCCTGCTGAAATTAAAACAGCCGCTAACCCGCCAAGCCACTTTGTTCCGTTCAAGATTAATCCGCGGAATAAAAATTCTTCACACACGGCAGGTAAAAGTGCAACGGTTATTATAGTTAAAATGACGTTAAGTGGCGACTTTTGCGGGAGCTTAAGCTCGTCAGGGACGTAGCCGAATTTTTCAAAGATAGAAACGAACGCATCATTAAGCCTTGATAAACCAAAATAGCTGCCGACAAAGACCAAAAGTATAACTACAGAAAAACGCCAGTCAAGCTTAAAATTAACCGCGTCAAAGGGCTTTACCTTGTTGCGGAAAAGCGTATATCCGCACCCTAAAACAAGTGAAATACTAACCAAAAAGTAGTTAAGCAAAATATACGCCGTGCTCTTTTGAAAGGCTTCCATATTATCAAGGCTTTGCGTGATAAGCCCAAAAATAAGTGCAACAAATATATAACAAATCATAGCGGCTGAAAACGCACCGCTTAACCTGTAGCTTATTTTTTTCGGCGCTTGATTTGTTTGGTTTTGATTAAATTTTTTATCCATAATCTGATACCGTATCACCTATAAATTAAACAAAAAGTCCGTCTATAGGTGGATTATCTTAATATTTTGCAATTTATATGCAGCTTAACCTGCTTTGTCGTCTGCCCCGTCAGCACAACTATCCAAATTTTCTTCAACCTTTAAAGCCGCCTTTTTTGCAGCTTTTTTAAGCTTAATATCCCTTATCATTTGAAGCCACTCGGTTGGGTGTTCTTCGCCGGATAAAAGCCGCTTTATATTTTCGCGATGGGCAACCCAGGTTAAAGCAACTATACCCAAAACGAACATATTTGCAATAATGATGTACGTTAAGCCGTATTCAAGCACGGGCTCGTCAAGGAAGTATTTGTTATAAAGTTCTAAACAGGCGAAAATTGCGGGGGGCGTGGTCGCTAAAAACGAACCCATTGAGCCAATCCTTGTGACAAGGATAAAGCAAAGCGCAACGATTGCAAAGATTGCACCAACTAAAAAGTCACAAACCAAAAACACGCCGATTGTCGTTGCGATGCCCTTACCACCCTTAAAGTGATAATACGCAGGGAAGATATGCCCAAGCACAACGAAAAAGCCTGCCATGTACTTTGCCATGACCGATACGGGTAGGGTTGAATATTCAAAGGTCTTGCCCTTAAAAATAAGTACGGCAATAAGCGTTGGAACTACACCCTTTAGCATATCAAGCGCTAAAACAAGAACGCCGATTTTAAGCCCGAAGTTACGGCTGACGTTCATCGTGCCGGGGTTGCCGCTACCAACCTTTCGGATATCCTTACCCATAAGCCCGGTTATTAAGATTGCGTTATTGACGCTACCGTATAGGTAGGAGCCAATAATAAGTAGCGCAAACTGCCACCACAAGTCAATAAAGTTCATTATTCCTCGCTCTTTTCCCTGAAATGAATTCTGATTGGCGTACCAGCAAAGTCAAAAGCCTTTCTGATAACGTTTTCAAGATAACGGCGGTATGAAAAATGCACTAAATCGGCGCTGTTAACAAAAATAACGAAGGTTGGCGGACAAACCATATCCTGCACCGAATAGTAAATTTTTAATCTTCTGCCGTGGTATGAAGGCGGTTCGTTCATGCGAACAGCGTCGGTGATAACGTCGTTTAACGTACCCGTTGTGATACGGCGTTTTGCGTTTGAAAGTGATTCAAGCGCAAGCTCTAACGTCTTTGGAACGCGTTGACCCGTCTTTGCTGAAATAAAGATTGATTTATAATAATCCATAAACGCAAGGTCGGCGTTTAATTTCTTTTTGAAATCTTCGATTGTAAAAGTGTCCTTTTCGACGGCGTCCCACTTATTCATAACGATAAGCGACGGCTTGCCTTGCTCGTGAATATAGCCTGCAATTTTTACGTCTTGTTCAGTCAACCCTTGCGTGCTGTCAACAACTAGCAGACAAACGTCTGCACGGCGAACTGCACCAAAAGCACGTACTACGGAGTAGTACTCAACGTCTTCGTCAACGGCGCGCTTACGCCTGATACCTGCGGTATCAATGATTTTATATTTTTGTCCGTTTAGCTCAAAGTCGGTATCGATTGCGTCCCTTGTCGTACCCGATATGTCGGAAACGATTGTTCTGTCGTAGCCTAAAATCGCGTTGACAAGACTTGACTTGCCCGCATTTGGCTTGCCGACAACGGCAATTTTGATAACTTCTTCATCGTCTTCTTCTTCGACCTTTGAAAAATGCTTGCAGACTTCTTCCAAGCAATCGCCAAAGCCCTTGGATTGTTCTGCCGACGTGCCGATAGGGTCGCCAAGACCGAGTTCATAGAACTCAAACAAGTCCTGCGGACGGTAATTATCAAGCTTATTAACAACTAAAACGATAGGCTTTTTACTGCGGCGAAGCTTATCTGCAACTTCCCTATCCGCCGTGGTTACGCCTTCCTTTGCGCTGCACATAAAGATAATAACGTCAGCCGTATCAATAGCGATTTCAGCCTGCTTTTTGATATGATTCCACATTTGGTCTTCGCTTTTAAGCTCAATACCGCCTGTGTCGATTAAGGTAAAATTATAGCCGCACCACTCTGCATCGCAATAGATGCGGTCACGGGTAACGCCGGGTCTGTCTTCAACGATGGCGATTTTTGTACCCGTTATTTTATTGAAAAACGTTGACTTGCCAACGTTTGGTCTGCCAACAATGGCTACGATAGGTTTCATTTTATTTCTCCGAATTGTAGTTGTTTTATTGGTTTTATGTGTAAAGGCTCTGCCTTTTTTCGTTAGTCTTATTCTGTGATTTCGCCCGCAAGCGCCTTGAAAAAGCTTGCGCCGTCAGGGCTTATAAGCATAACCTTTTTGCCTGATTTTTGCGCGAATTCTTCAAGCGTCATGTTGTCCAAAAAGACGTTTTCGGTTTCACGCATCATATTTTTCGGCAAGATAATACAGTCAAAATCTTGGGTGGTTTGATTAATTTTAGCCAGAATATCCCTACCTGTTAATAGCCCTGCTGCGGTAATGGTTTTGCCAAAAAATTCATTTTCGGGCGCGATAACGTGTACCTTTAAGCCGTCGATAAGCTGCTCACATTTTTTAGCATAGCTTGATATAAACGGGTATGCAGCAACGCCCGTTACCACTAAAAAAGTCTGCCTATAGGTCGATTTATGGCTTACTTTTTCAAAATCGTGCATAAAGGATGCGAACATCCCCACGCCGTTTTCAATCTGCTCAAACTCACCGTACGCCTTATACGGCGGGAAATCAAGCTTTGCACGGATATAAAAATCATCTGCGGCAAAAATAAAGTGCTTTTCGCATTCCTTATTAAGCCTTTCAACCTGCTCAATAAGTGCGGCTGAATAATCGCCGTCAACGTCTTCAATCGCTGTAAGTCCTTGTCTGTGACCGCTAATCCCACACGGGACAACGGCTAAAGTTTTAAGGTTTTCAAGCTTTGCAAGTTGGTGGCATGTATAATCAAGCTTGTCGCCGTCGTTTACGTTTTTAACAAGCACGATTTGCGCGTGCATGGTAATGCCTGCCTTGTCAAGCCGCTCCATAATGCTATAAAGCCTGCCGGCAAAGCGGTTTTTAAGCATTTTTTCGCGCACGTCGCCGTAAAGACAATGCACCGATATGTACATAGGTGAAAGCTTAAGGCGCAAAAGCCTTTCGATATCGTCGTCACTAACGTTTGTTAGCGTTACGTAGTTACCGCATAAAAAGCTTTGACGGAAGTCGTCGTCTTTTACATACAAGCTTTCACGCATGCCTTTAGGAAGCTGCTGAACAAAGCAAAAAATGCAGTTATTGTGGCAGGTCTTGATTGCCAGGCCGTCGTCAACAAAGGAAAGACCTAAAAGTTCGTCTTCGTCCTTTTCGATTTCAATATCGTGTATCTTTTTACCACGCTTTACTTGCATGGTGAAAAATTCCTTTGATTCAAAATAATAGTAATCAAGGATATCCTGACAGTCAAAGCCGTCAAAGGAAAGTATTATATCACCCGGCTTCAAGCCGATTTCTTGTCCGATTGTATCTTCAAATACTTGTTTAATAGTAAGCATATATAATATATTATAATAAAAAAGGCGGTTTGTAAAGGTAAAACAACCCAACCGCCAAAAAATTATCCTTAACTAATTATTTTTTTCCGCCAATTTTTGCGAAAAGACGCATCCGCAATAGTTTTGGCGATACAAATCGTACTCTTTAGAAAGCTCTATCGACCTGACGTAGCCCTGCTTCTTTTTAAAGTCTGACGGAAGCCATTTAACTAATTCTTCCTGTTCAATTTTAAAGCCAAGCTCGTTTAAAAGCTGCGCATTTTTATGTGGGCTTACGCTCAAAGTAGTGCAATAATAGTCATATAGGCCGACTTTTGCAAGCTCTGCCGTTTTTTTAAGACGAAGATAAAAGCACTTATCACAGCGCAAACCACGCTCGGGCTCATCTTCTAAACCGCGTGCGGCTTCGATAAAAGGCCTAGGATCAAAGCCGCCGTCAATCACCTTGATTTTATCGCCGTAAACTATGCTGACGAACCTTAAAAGCTCGTTATACCTATGTAGATATTCTGCCCTGTCTGTTATATTGGGGTTATAAAAGTATATGGTAACGTCAAAATATGGGGTTACACGCTCTAAAACGCTTGACGCGCACGGCGCACAGCAAGCGTGTAAAAGCAGCCTTTTTTTAGTTTCAAGCCCCTTTACAATATTATCAAATTGAAAATCATAATTTGTTTTAACGTCCATTTTGCACCCTAAATTTTATTGTTTTTAGATAAAAAGCCCGTCTATAGGTCGATTAACAGCACTTTTTAGTTTTTGTCACCGGGTAATGATTTTTCATCTTCCGCCGCGGGTGACATGATAACCTTAACGATTGTCACAATAAGTAAAACTATGGCAAGCATAAGAATTATTAAGATAATTGTGTCAACGTAATCTTTAAATAAAAAGGTCAAAAGCGTAATGATTGCGCCAGAAATAAGATTACCCGCACAAAGCGCGATTGCCGACGGTAAAAAGCGCATATCCAAAAATACTGCTATCGCCGCACCCGTCCATACACCGGTAAGCGGAACGGGTATTGCAACAAAGGTTAATAGCCCTAAAAATATGATTTTGTTTTTTACGTCTTCAGCTTTATTTTGTGAGCGCTTTGCAAGATTTTGCGCCTTTTTATTGATTACGTATTCAACCTTAAGCACCAATTTTTTGATAAATTTTATTTTTTTGAGCAATATGAATACATATTTTATCAAAAAGAAAACGCAAAGCACCACGACCGTTGAGCCAAGGTAGGCTAAAATAGAGCTTTCCATAAGCCCAAGACCTAATTTAGCACCGATTGGTATTGCGCCTTTTAGTTCAATAAGTGGCAGCATTGACACCAAAAACACAATCAAATATGGGTTTTGGGTGATCGATTGTAAAAATTCTACAGCTTTATCTGCCATAACAGCTCCAAAAAAATTGATTTTCCGCTAAAAATAATATATTATGATTATATCACAAAATTGTCTTTTTGCAAAGGATTTTTAAGCCTATGAAAACCCAACAGCTTTTATCGCCATTTAGACGTGCGATTGAAGATTACAATATGATTTCCGCCGGCGACAAAATTGCCGTTGGTTTATCCGGCGGTAAGGACAGCGTTACCCTGCTGACCGTTTTTGCCGCACTTAAGCGATTTTACCCGAAGGACTTTGAGCTTATCGCAATAAGGATTGATATGGGGCTTGAATGCGATAACGCCCAAGTTGAGCAGATGGAAAAATATTGCAAAGAGCTCGGCGTTGAATACATTGTTGAAAAGACCGATATCGGTGAAATACTCTTTGACGTGAGAAAGGAAAAAAATCCCTGCAGTCTGTGCAGTAAGCTTCGCCGCGGCGCGCTTAATACATTAGCGTTAAAGCACGGGTGTAACAAGCTTGCGCTTGGGCATCACGCTGACGACCTTGTTGAAACCTTCTTTTTATCATTAATTTATGAAGGAAGGCTTTCCACCTTTGAGCCTGTAACTTATCTTTCCCGCAGCCAAATGACGGTTATCCGCCCTATGATTTATATTGAAGAAAAGGACGTTGCGGCTTATTCTAAAAATCTGCCTGTTATTAAGAATTATTGCCCCTACGATAAGCATACTAAACGCCAATACGTTAAAGAGCTTATTGCAAGCATTAAAGCTGACGTGCCGTTTGCAAAGGATAGAATGCTTTCTGCAATCTATCACCCTGAACGCAACCATCTTTTTGACGACGTTAAGAAAAAGCTTGGCTTACCGTCTGATAATGACGTTAACACCGATAATGAAGCTGAATAGGTATTGACTATGAGTATAATCAAAGTTAAAGAACAAACCATTACCCAAGCGCTTGCATGCGCAAAGCCCGGTGACACTATTGTTTTATCGCCGCGCGTTTACCGCGAAAAGCTTGTGGTTAGTGTTGACAATATCACTATCCTTGGTGACAAGTCGGGTAAAAGCGTAATTGTTTATGACGACTACGCAAAAAAAATACACGCCGACGGGCAGGAGTATAACACCTTTAGAACCTACACCGTGAACGTAATTGCCGATAACGTTACCCTAAAAAACGTGACAATTATAAACGACGCGATGTTTCCGCAAGCAAAAGGTCAAGCCGTTGCGCTATCCGTTTTAGGCAACAACTTTTTAGGACAAAACTTAAGGCTTTGTTCTATGCAGGACACGCTTTTTTGTGGACCTTTGCCAGATGACTTGGTTGTAAGATACAACGGCTTTTTGAAAGATAACGAACGCTATTTTGAAGGTCAAAGCACCCAGGTTTATTTGAATTGTAACATACTTGGAAGCGTTGATTACGTCTTTGGCACGGCAAGGGCTTTCTTTAAAAATTGCACCTTCACGAACGTGAACGACGGAAGAACAACCGCTTACGTTGCAGCACCTGCACACTCGTTAAAGCAGGACGTTGGCTTTGTATTTTTAAACTGCACATTTAACGCAGAAAGCGACGTTTTGGACAACACAACCTATCTTGCAAGACCTTGGCGTGATTTTGGTAAATCAACGTTTATTTCCTGCAAATATTCAAGCCACGTTAAAGATACCGTATTTGACAAGTGGAACGACACCTTCAGGGATAAAACCGCACGCTTTGAATATTATCCTAAATTAAAAGGCCTTAACGCCGTTTCTTGGGCAAAGCCAATAAATCGCCAAGCCGCAAATTGGTATAAAGCGCAGTTAAATAAAGCGCTTTACGAGATAAAAAATAAATAAATTCAATTAAAAAACCGCCTAAAAAGTTGAGATAATCGACTTATAGGCGGACTTTTTATATTTTAAGATAAATTTTTATACCAGCGTAAGCGCACGCAACACCGCAATAATTATAACGAGCATTGGGGCTGAAAGTATGGTTGTTGATACAACGAACGAACGCGCCAAATCTGCGTCAGCGTGCATTTCCTGCGCCATAATCGCGCTTGAAACGGCGACTGGGGAAGCAAAAATTGCAACCAAAGATGCAATTACCGCAGGACTAAAGTTAAAGAATACGCCTGCAATAACAAGCATAACCGCAGGGATAATTGCATTGCGGAATACGCTTGTGATAATAACGGTAACAAGGTCCTTTTTAAAGGAAGCAAACTCAAACTGTGCGCCTAAAACGATGAGCGCAAGCGGGGTTGTTACGTTGGCTAACTTTTCAACCGCGTCGTATATAAACTTGATATTTGAAAGTCTAAAGCTTATGCCGTGCTTTACGAAAATCGACCTTACACCAACAGCGACAAGACCTAACAACACGCCGTGGATAAGCGGGTTTTTTGCAATACCCAAAAGGGTCTTTTTAAGCGCAGACTGATTTTTTGCTTGATTGGCTTCGTTAGTTTGAGCGTCTTCACCGCTTGGCTTTTCAACCTGAAAATATGAAAGCGTTATTACCGCCAAAATATTAAAGGTTGGTACTGCAAACGCTGACAAAAGCGACGCAACCTGTCTGCCCGATTCCCCTGCAATCATTTGCGCAAGCGGGATACCGATTATTGCGTAATTTGACCTGAATAAGCATTGCACGATTGCACCGCGTTGGGATTTTTTCTTGACAAATAAGGGTACAAGCACAAACCCAAGCGCAAAGACGGCAACAATCCCTGCCACAGCAAACATAACAGCCGACCAATCGATGCTTGAAAAGCTTTGGATTGAATAAATGTTGTTAAACAAGGTTATCGGCAGTAAAACCTTAAACACCATTTTGTTACCGATTGCGGCAAATTCCTTGGTGATAAAGTTTACTTTTTTAAGGCCGTAGCCAAGCGCAATTATTAAAATGAGCGGAACAACCGCGTTAAGCGCGAAAATAATAGTTGGCATACGTGCCCCCTTTCAAGTCTTAAGTCATAATTAAGCCGCAAGCTTAATTTATTAAAGTATAAACTTTTTGCGCTTTAATGTAAAGCATTTTAATAAAAAAGGCTAAATTAATATTAATTTAGGGCTTACTATTGACAAATTTATCGTTTTGCATTAAAATATACCATTATATAGGTGGATTATGGATTATATCAATCAAGTTATTCAATCAGTTAAAGACAAAAACCCAAACGAGCACGAATATATCCAGGCGGTTAGCGAAGTTCTTTTATCCCTTGCCCCTGCCATTGAAAAGGACCAAGACCTTTACAAAAAGAACGGTATTTTGGAACGCCTTGTAGAGCCTGACAGGTGCATAAGCTTCAGGGTTTGCTGGGTGGACGATAGCGGCAAGCCACAAGTAAACCGCGGATACAGGGTGCAGTTTAACAACGCAATCGGACCTTATAAGGGCGGGCTTCGGTTTCACCCAAGCGTAAACCTTTCGGTTATCAAGTTTTTGGCGTTTGAGCAGACCTTTAAAAACAGCCTTACTACCCTTCCGATGGGCGGTGGTAAGGGCGGTGCGGATTTTGACCCGCGCGGTAAGTCCGACGGGGAAATTATGCGCTTTTGCCAAGCCTTTATGACTGAGCTTTATCGACATATAGGCCCGGATATTGACGTCCCCGCCGGGGATATTGGCGTTTCCCAGCGCGAAGTTGGGTATATGTTCGGTCAATACAAACGCATACGCGGCGCGTACGAAAACGGCGTGCTAACGGGCAAGCACTTAAGCTTTGGCGGAAGCTTTATCCGCCCCGAAGCAACGGGCTATGGCGCGGTATATTTTTTAGAGCAGGTTTTAAACCATTTCAATCAAAATATTAAAGGGCTTACCTTTGCACTTTCAGGCTTTGGCAACGTTGCCTGGGGCAGCGCGAAAAAGATAATTGAGCTTGGCGGTAAGGTTGTAACGCTTTCCGGTCAGGACGGGTATATCTATTTTGAAAACGGCTTGTCAAAAGAAGGCGCTGAAGATATCATTTTAGCACGACAGAAGGGCTTAACCAAACAAGAATTTGCCGATAAATTTGGCGGCGTATTTTATAAGAATCAACAGCCTTGGGGCAAGGTTAAAGCAGACGTTTATATGCCTTGTGCAACCCAGAACGAAATTGATTTAGAGCAAGCAATAAAAGCCGTACAGCTTGGCGTTAAATTTGTTAACGAAGGTGCAAACATGCCAACCACAAATCAAGCAATCGACTACTTTAAAGACCACGGCGTAATCGTTTGTCCTGCAAAGGCGGCAAACGCGGGCGGCGTTGCAGTATCGGGCTTGGAAATGAGCCAGAACAGTCAAAGACTTTCCTGGACGAAAGAAGAAGTCGATAATAAGCTTAAAGACATTATGCGCGGTATCTATAACCAGCTTATTGACGCGGCAAATGAATTTGGTATAGGTTACGATTTATGTAAAGCTGCTAATTTAGCGGGCTTTAAAAAGGTTTCGACCGCTATGATAATGCAAGGTATTTATTAAAAAAGTGGGGCTATAAGCCCGTTAACTTGCTATTTTATTATTTTGGGAATAGAAAAAGCGTAGCAGCTTTGCTACGCTTTTTTATTTGATTATTTATCTTGCTTGTTATCAATACCAAGCTCTAAACCTTCGTACAAATGGTCGTTCCATTTAAAGTTTTTATAGAAGTTAACGTGATAACGATGCATTTCTTCAACCAACAGATAGAACTTCCAAACGGTTTGGTGTTTGGGGAATACGTCAAAATATTCGCCGTCCAAATAGAAGTTGAAATAGCTCATATCAACTTCGGTGATAAGCGTATATAGCGACTTGTAGCTAACGTGGAATTCATAAGGCTGACCGTTTCTCGTGCCTTCATAGTGAAGCCCTTTGTGGTCAATCCAGATCTTACCCGAGCCAACGATATTACTCGTTTTATTTTTCCATAAAAGCTTGTATTCGTCAAGGTTGCCGATTTCGCATTCATCTTCAAAGCGGTAATCTGGATTTTCACGGATTTCCCTTATGATATCCTTACGTTGATTTTCAGACCAAACAAGCGGGGACTCGGGGATAACGGAGCCTTCAAACGGATGGAATTCATAGTAGTCGTCCATGGTTGCGCCGTTGCCGCACTTGGTACAGTAAATCTTATCGCCTTCACCCTTCATTGTGAATTCGCTACCGCATTTGGGGCATTTATAGCAAAGGTCTTCCAAGCGGTGGCAAATCCTGCCGTTTGTTTTCCACTTAATCTTGTTTTCTTTACCCCAAGCGTATTCGTCGATACGGAACTTTTCGTTAATGATATCGTCCATTTCTTCAACGGATAAGCGCGCAACGTCGTCCTTACTGAATAAAAGCTTCATTGTTGCGTGGGTCTGGCCTAAACGCTCATCCAAGCAAACCTTGGTGTTTTGAAGGTACTGACCTTGAAGGTGGCAAAAATATACGGGCACTTTGAAGTGCTTGAACATCTTACTCGTCCCAGGTACGATTGGCTTGTTGCCGCCAAAGTCACTTGCCAAGCCTTCCGGCGCAAAGGTAACGCAGCCGCCCTTTTTGAGAACCTTGCTTACCGCACGGATAGGAAGTGCGTCTGCAGCGTAATTCTTTTTAGGGATAACCTTGTTAAGCCCGAAGACAAACGAGAACTTACCGCGATAGAATTCACAATAGCCTGCCATCATGTTGGTAATACGCGGATAGCACGCACCCATAACGTACATATGGTCAATACGTGAAAGGTGGTTAAAAATTACAAAGCAGGGTCCGTCACAGTCGGAAACCTTATCAATAATATGGAATTGCGGGTTATACTTGCGCCCGATAATCTTTACCATAATTAAGTGATAAATCCACGCGATAAAGCGGTGTGGTGGACGGTATTTGCGCTTTGCAAGCTTTTGTGAAATAGTTTTCTTTTGCTTCATAAAATATTATCCTTGGTTAGTTTAGCGTGATTTCACGCTTTTTCCATTATATCATATAAATTGTATTTTGTAAATGATAATTTACAATTTGGCTGCAACAAAATATGTTTTTTTGTTTACTTAATTAATCCACGACGTTGATTTTGACCTAAAAATTGTTAAAAAGTGGGGCTATAGGTCGGTTATTGACACTTTTGGGTAAATTGGACTATAAAAGTGTTTTTAAAAAATCAACTCGGCTTGAAATTGCATCACGCGTAATTTGACAGTCTTTTACGTCAAAGCCGTGCATAGTGTATTGGGTTTGATTTTCATAAACCTTACCGCCGTGCGCGATAATCTTTTGACTAAATAAAAGGGCTTCATCTCTTAAACAATCATACTGGGCAGTTTCAATATATATCGGCGGTAAATTATTTGGTAAGCTGATATCAAGTAAAGACACCGGATAATCTACACCATCATAGTACCACTGCCACATTTTTTTATTGTTTATACTATCCCACATTGGGGTATCACAAAACTCCATCATTGATTTTGTGCGCATTTTGTTATCAATAACCGGATAGATAAGCATTGCACCGTCTAAACGTATACCGGCATTTATTGACTGAATAAGGCTTGTTGCCGCCAAAAAACCGCCTGCGCTATCGCCGCCGACGATTACCTTGTCAAAGCCTTTTTTTGCGTAATTTATAGCAGCTAAACACTCTTTTTGTTGCACGGGATAGACGCGATTTGGCACTAACGTATACCCTACAAACAGGACGTTTATACCGCAACGCCTTGCGTATTCACACGCAAGCTTATAGTGACTAAACGCCGCATCAAACACAAATCCGCCACCGTGAAAATATACCAGGCAGTCACTTGATACACACCCTTCGGGGCTTATCAAAAATGCCTTTAAGCCAGTTTGGATTTCAACCCATTTAAAAGCTATCCCCTTTTGTCTTTTTAAGGTGCGCCACATACCGCCCGTGAATTTTTGTGCTATTTTTGCAATAAACTTTGTAAGCCTTGGCGGCTTAAATTGCGCCCAAATACCAAATTGTTTACTTATATTATACTTGCCCATAATAGTAGATAATCGACCTATAGCGCGGTTTTTATAATCTTAACCGCAAATGCCGATCATTTAATTTAATGGTTACATTATAGCACCAAGGCACAAAAAACACAATACTTTTAAATAAATTTGCCTTCTTGCTTCAAAAAAATAGCTTAATCAACCTGATACACGCCAAAAAACACCCATAAAATGCTGAAAAATCCATAAAATGAAGTATTTTGCGTTAACTTTGTTGTGTTTATTTTAAAAGTATGTTAAAATAGAGCAAATAAAGTATTGGGGTGATTACATATGAAAGACACTTTATTTGGCCAATTAAGCGTCATCGGTATGCGTGGCTGTGAAGATTTCACCAAACAAGTTAACGATTATTTGACCGAGTGGCGCGGAAGCACTTGTGACGAATCTTACATTGTTGAAGCCTCTTGCCCACGCTTTGGCAGTGGCGAAGGTAAAGGCGTTATAAAACACACCTTACGCGGTAACGACGTTTATATTATCTGTGACGTTTTTAATCATAGCGTCACCTTTGAAATGTACGGTCACCAAACCCGTATGAGCCCGGACGACCACTTCCAGGACCTTAAAAGGGTTATCGGTGCTATCGGCGGTAAAGCAAGGCGTGTAAGCGTTATTATGCCTATGCTTTACGAAGGCAGACAGCATAAGCGCTCCGGCAGGGAGTCTTTAGACTGCGCTATGGCACTGCAAGAAATTATCAACATGGGCGTTTCTAACATTATCACCTTTGACGCGCATGACCCACGCGTTCAAAACGCAATCCCACTTTCGGGCTTTGAAGACGTGCGCACGTCTTACCAAATGATTAAAGCGCTTATCCGCGAATACCCCGATATTGACATCAATCCTGCAAAGACCATGATTATCTCGCCCGACGAAGGCGGTATGGGCAAGTGTATGTACTTCTCTTCCGTTATGGGCATCGACCTTGGTATGTTCTATAAACGCAGGGATTACTCTAAAATTGTTAACGGCAAAAACCCTATCGTTGCGCACGAATATTTAGGCAGAAGCGTACACGGTAAAGACGTTATTATCGTTGACGATATGATTTCTTCAGGCGACTCTATAATAGACGTTGCAAAGCAGCTTAAGAAAAAGGGCGCAAAGCGTATATTTGCGTTTGCAACGTTCGGGCTTTTCTGCAACGGTCTTAAAAAGCTTGACAATGCGTATAACGACGGCATTTTATCAAGGGTTTTCACCACCAACCTTGTTTACAGAACGCCTGAATTATTGCAAAGAGAATGGTATGCTGAAGTTAATATGTGCAAGTACGTTGCTTACCTTATCGATACGCTTAACCACGACGATACAATAAGCCACTTGCTTGACCATTCTGAAAGAATCCACAAAATACTTGATAAGCACAAAAACAAATAGGCAAAACGCTTAATTTGAATATAATTTGCAACGCTTTGACGTTAAGGAGGGCTTATGGCTAAACCCACACCTATAATCGCGCTTATTTACGACTTTGATAAGACGCTTGCAACCGACGATATGCAAAACTTTGGCTTTATACCTGCACTCGGTATGGAAAGTCATGAGTTTTGGGAATTATCAAGAATATTAGTCCAAAATACGGGCATGGATAAGGTACTTGCTTATATGTACCTTATGATTGAGCAGTGTAAAAAGAAAAACATACCTTTAACGCGTGAATACCTAAACAGCCTTGGCAAGGACGTTAAGTTTTTTGAAGGCGTAACAAACTGGTTCAAGCGCATAAACGCTTTTGGCGCTGAATGCGGCGTTAAGGTTGAGCATTATATACTGTCAAGCGGCACGAAGGAAATTATCGAAGGCACGTCCATCGCTAAAGAATTTACCGATATTTACGCCTGCGAATTTTTATTTGACGAAAACGGCATTGCAAGCTGGCCGCAGATTGCAATCAATTACACCACTAAAACTCAATTTTTGTTCCGTGTATCAAAAGGTATTTTCGATATCCAGGACGATGCCAGCGTAAACACCAGAAGCAAATCCGTAAGGATACCTTTTAGAAATATCGTTTATATTGGCGACGGGTTAACGGACGTTCCGTGCATGACCTTGGTTAAGGAGCGCGGCGGCAAGTCAATCGCCATTTATCCTAAAGGGCAAAAGGAAAAGGTTTATAGCCTATATGAGCAAGACCGCGTTAACTTTATCTGCCGCGGCGATTACACGTCAAACAGCGATTTGGATAAGATAATTAAGCTTATCATTAACCAGGTTTCGGTAACAGACGCGCTTATCCATAAAGAAACTGAATTACTTAAAAAATCATAACTTAAATTTAAAAGGCTTACCCGATTGGGTAAGCCTTTTTTGCTTGTTCTTTATTGCTGATTAATCGTAAAAACGCGTGAAAACCGACCTATAGAAGGGCTTTTGCGTTTTTTAGGCTAATTAATAAGCCTTGCAACACCGCTATTAATTGCCGCCATTTTAACGGCTTTAGCCACGTTTTCGTGCGCGGTTTTATCAACAGCTTTTGGTATGATATATTGGGCTGAAAGCTTATCTTCAGGCACGGTTTCGGCAATAGCCTTTGAAGCAGCCATCATCATTTCAAGATTGATATCGCTTGCGCGGACGTCTAACGCGCCCCTGAAAAGCCCCGGGAAAACTAAAGCGTTGTTTATTTGGTTCGGGTGCTTGCTGCTGCCCGTGCCAACAACTGCTGCGCCCGCTTCTTTTGCTAAATCAGGTGCGATTTCAGGTATCGGGTTTGCCATTGCAAAAACGATTGCTTTATCGTTCATGCTTTCAACCATTTTTTTAGTAACGATATTACCAACCGATACGCCAACGAAAACGTCAGCACCAACAAGCGCGTCCTTAAGCGCGCCTTTAAGGTGGTGCTTATTGGAGATATGGCTGACTTCTTCGTGTGTTTTACTTTCAAAGCTATCGCCTTCACAGATAATGCCAAATCTATCAACAAAAATCAAATCCTTAACGCCCATTTTAAGAAGATATTTACCGATTGATATACCTGCCGCGCCCGCGCCGTTTACAACGACGGTTACGTTTTCAATGGATTTACCGACAACCTTTAACGCGTTGATAAGCGCCGCACCAACCACGATTGCCGTGCCGTGCTGGTCATCGTGAAAAACAGGGATATCAAGCTCCTTTTTAAGGCGCGTTTCAATTTCAAAGCAACGTGGTGCAGAAATATCTTCCAAATTGATACCGCCAAAGCTGCCTTCCAAAAGCTTGATGGTGCGGATAATTTCTTCCGTGTCGGTTGTTTTTAAGCATAAAGGAATTGCATCAACCCCACCAAACTGCTTAAACAGGGCGCATTTACCTTCCATAACGGGCATACCTGCTTCGGGGCCAATGTTGCCAAGGCCTAAAATTGCCGTGCCGTCGGTAATAACCGCAACGGCGTTAGCGCGCCCCGTTAACAAATAACTGTTATTTATGTCTTCTTTGATTGCAAGGCAAACGTCTGCAACGCCCGGTGTGTATGCTAAAGCTAAAGCTTCTTCCGTATCAACGGGGGCTTTTACGCGCGTTTCAACCTTGCCTTTCCACTCAAGGTGTTTTTGAATTGATGGTGTTTGTTTCATAATAAATTAACCTGTTAACTTTGTATTTTGTTGCGATAATCGACCTATAGCGCCACTTTTATCGTTGATTTCACGTTAAAAATAGAAAAGCTGTTTAAGCTTGTTTATCATAATGCCGCAGCACAAAATATCTGCCGCGCCACCGATAGATATATTGTTTTCTACGCAAATTTCAGTTACCCTTTTTAGTTCGGCTGTGTTGGTGGTGTCAACGCAAGAAATCATATTTTTAAAGTATAAATACCTTTCAAAGCTTTTTGCACGCTTTAATAAAACCGTGTCGTCAATATCACCAACGATTGTACATAAAACCTTATGCAAGCTATTGCTGTTTAACGCCTTGCTTGCTTTTTGAACGGTTGAAAATCCATTAAAGGCTTCGCCACGCACACCAAAAAAGCTATCCTTATACGCGCCGTAGCCAAAGGTGTTAAGCGGTGCGACAACAGATTTATGCGAAGCTAATATTTTTGATATCTCAAAAACGTCCACGCCCTTATTTACTTCCTTTAACGCGTAGCCAAGGCTTGGCAAAAGTATCATACTGATAAAGATAAAGCCCTTGTATGCGTTAACGCCGTTGGTTGCTTTAAGCATATTATTTTCGCACTCAAGCCCCATAGGCCGCAACACGTCCATTAATTTTGAAGGGTCATTACCTTTAAGCCCAATAAAAAAGCTTTCCGTAATATCACCGATAATACTATCCTGCGCTTTTTGCATAAGAAAGTAGTCCATATCAGGATGAGAACCGCTTGTCGTTTTGGTGACCAAGCCGAATTTGTTTTCAAGCTCAAGCTCGCAAAGCAGGCTTTCTTTTATGATTTTTGAAATCTCACGCCTGAAAAAATCACGTGTTTTTTCTGTTAAAAAGTCGTTTAACAGGCTTATAGGGTGACTTTTTAGCCTTCCGCACACAAATGCTGGGTTATCACATAGAAAGCATTTGCGCGCTATATTTCTTGAAACAGAGCTTTGGCTGTTTTTTAAATGCACGTCAATATCAACTAATCTGCCAAGCGGGGTTTGTTCTTCCAAAAAAGTGGTGTACTCTTTATAGTTTATATTGTCTTTTAGCGTAAAAATATAGCAAATACCGTCGCTATTTTGGTCGATAATCGGCTTATAGCCCCACTTTTTGTAAATCAGGTTTGCATAATAATTTGACAAAACAAAAGATGGGTAAATGTTTTTACACCCACCTGCAACGTTAGCCTTAACAGTTATCACGTTGTAATCTTTTGTTAAGCTATGTATTAAGTTGTGCCTTTTTTCACGGTCAATTAATATTTGATTTAAACCTTGCATAAGACACTATCCTGCTTTTATTTATGCGTTTTGACCTACGACTTCATCATAATATCTGCCAAGCGCGTAGAAAAACGTTGAAAGCTTGTTTAAGTATTCAAAAATAATCAGGCTGCCGCCGTCAGCTTCAAAAACGCGTGCATAAGCCCTTTCGGCACGGCGTGTAATCGTCCTTAAAACGTGGGCTTTAGCACCTAACAAGGTTTCACCCGGCAAGCAGAATCCGTTGAACGCGCCGACCTTGGATTCGTAGTCGGAAATAACAGATAGAAGCTCGGATAAATGAAGCTCCCCTATATGCCCGAAGCCGCCTGCGACTTCACCCATCATTGTTGATAAAAGTGAAACGATTTTTCTTAAATGCATTTCCAGGCGCTTATCGTCAATGTGATGGATAAATTCCATAATGAAGGCAGAAAGCTCGTCAACGCTGCCGAAAAATTCAATTTTATTGTCTGTTTTAAGGGTTTTATCCCCAATTAAATCTGTTGTAAGTGGTTGTTCTTTAATCATTTTTATCTTCCTTTAAAGTGTTATTACGATTAAAAATTACAGTGAATTTTGTTCCCTTTTCAAGCTGGCTTTCAACGGTTATGTCGCCGCCGTGAAGGGTTGCAATCTTTTTACAGATAGTAAGACCTATCCCCGTGCCGCCCGTTGCGCGGTTACGGCTGTCGTCAACGCGGTAGAACCTATCAAAAATAAATTCTATATGACTTTCGTCTATACCGACGCCCGTGTCTTCAACCGAAAGATAGGAAACGCCCTTTTCGGTTTTCCCAAGGCTTATAATAACCTTGCCGCCGACAACGTTATATTTTATTGCGTTGTCGATAAGGTTAGATATCATATGCCCTAAAAAGCCGCGGTTACCGATAATCTGAACGTTTTTAGGCTCAAAAACTATCTCAACGCGCTTGTTTTCAGCCAAGACCTGCCTGTTTGCAATACAATCGGCGATTACGTCTGCAAGGTTTATCGGCTCGGTTTTAAAGGACTGGTCTGTTATGTTGTCTATACGGGAAAGGTATAAAAGATCGTCAATGGTTGCCTTCATACCGATAGAAGCCGTTAAAATGCGATTTGCGTAATCTTTAACCTTGTCGCTGTCGTTGATAAGCCCTGACGCTAAAAGCTCTGAAAACCCGCTTATAGACGTTATAGGGGTTTTAAGCTCGTGCGAGGCGTTTGATAAAAACTCAACGCGGCGGCGTTCTTCAATCCTTGCGGCCGTTACGTCAAAAATAACGATTGACACAAGCTTGTCGCCGCCGGATACGTAATGATTAAAGCTTACGTAATAAATTTTACCGTCTTCGGTTGAAAAATCGGTGTGGTAATCTTCTGTCAAGCCCTTTGATATGAGCGTTAAAAACCTTTGGTTTTTAAGATTGTCCGTGTAATGATTGGTTTGCCCTTGTGAAAATTTTGAAAATGTTTTAGCAAACTCGTTTATAGTAACGATAAAGCCGTTTGTATCCAAAATGATAATGCCTTCGCCAACGTTGTTGATAACAGAGTCAAGCTTGTTTTTTTCGGCGTTGATATTCTGGATATAGCTTTGAATATTCTGGATAACGACGTTCATTTCGCTATAAGCTTCAGCAACCTCGGGATAAGGCTCGTTTAAGCTTATGGGCGAATACTGCCCGCCTGCAATGGTTTTTAAGTGGTGATTAATATTAGAAAAGGTTTTAACGACCGTTTTGGAAACGTTGTTTGTCATCATTACGGAAATGACCATAACGACAAGAAGCACAACCACAAGGAAAAACGTGCTTGTAATGATAAATTCAGAGTTGTCAACCATAGCGATTGACGTACGCAAAATCAAATCGCTGTTAAAGCGCACCATACAATGCATTTTGCCGTCGGCAATGTACACGTAAGGCATATTCTGGCTTTCGTTAAAGCCTGAAAGCTCCTTTTCGGACAGCCTGTCCAAGACGCCTTCACCCATATGGTCGGAAGCGCCGTCAATTTTGATTTCACCCAGGTTGTCAGATAGCACGATTGAATAACGTTCCTGCCCGTCGGTCAAGCGGTAAACTTCGTTAGAAAGATTTTGGCTTGAAACGCTTGTCAGCTCGTCCTTAAAAAGGTCGGCAACGTATAAAAGCTCCTTTTCCTGATTGTAACGGTTAACGTAGTTTGCAACGAAAAGCGTTACGAAAAAGAAAGCAATCAGGCTGACGGAAAGTATTAATAAATTGCGCCAAACAAGCTCCTTTTGCATTAATTATTCCTCGCAGCTTAAAATGTAACCTATTGAACGCACCGTGCTGATGTATTGCTTGTCGGTAACCTTGCTTAATTTTTCCCTTAAGGACTTGATATGCATATCAACAGTCCTTGTTTCGACTTCAACGTGGAAGCCCCAGATTAAGCGTAAAAGCTCTGTGCGGTGCACAACCTTGCCTTTTTGCTTCATTAAAAGGTATAAAAGCTTGAATTCCTTTGGTGTCATCGGCACTTGTTGGCCGTTTACCGTGCAGACAACCTTTGAGCGGTCAAGCGTGATTTCGCCAACGGTTAAAATTTGCGGTTCTTCACGCTTTGGCGCGGAATTGCGGAGTGCAGAGCGCACGCGTGAGATAAATTCGTTAACCCTGAACGGCTTAATGACAAAGTCGATTGCACCGCGGTCAATGTTGTTAACCACGGTTTGTTCATCCCCGAGTGCAGATAAAATAATAATGGGGATATGGCTGTAATTATCGTCAGACTTAAGCTTTTTGATGATTTCGCTGCCCGACATACCGGGTAGCATTAAGTCCATAATAATAAGGTCGGGACAAGCCGTTTTTAATCTTTTAAAAAAGTCTGCGCCGTTTAAAAAGCCTTCGGCGTTGTAACCGTGAAGCTCAAAAACTTCCTTTAAAAGGGCTTGAATTGCCACGTCATCTTCAACAAAGAATATAGTTTCGTTCATTTTGTCCTTCCTCCGCATTTAGCTTGCGTTTATTAATAAAGTAGAAAACAGCAACGGCAACGGAAACAACTATCGCGATTATCGTAATAGTTAAGTTGCCCGTTTTTATTAAGTAGATTTCGCCGTCACCGACAGCGGGCATAACGTCAGGGTCATACGCCAAGCCGTAATCGCTTGCAAGACCGCGGATGTTAAGCATACTGGCAACGGGGATTTCCTTGGTTAAAAAGTATTGAATAAGCCCCCAATTATCCTTGTTGACGTCAAAGCTTGACAGCTTGCTTGTCATTTTGGTTGTTGGGTCCTGAAAGCCCGAATCAATATAGGTTTCAGCGTCAACACCGATACCGACGGAGCTACCGCCCACGTTAAGCAGGAATTTAGCGTCGGGCACAAGCTGGCGCAGATATTCGATGCGCTTGTCGATATTTGTCGAAAAGTCGGGTTCGTAAATAAAATTAACGCCTTCTTTATCAATGCGCGCTTTGATTGAAGATTTAATTTCTTCAATCGTGCGCAAATTTTCCAAATCTTCGTTCCAGAAAATTTCTTCTTCGTCGTGGAAGTTGTTGCCCGTATCAGAGCCGCCGCCAAAGGACACGTAATCAAGCCTGTCCTTTAACACGTTTTTCCCGTTTAAAAGGCACATCATGTCAAAAAAGGTAAAATCGGGGTCGGTTGCACCGTAGCTTGACGCACCAATCGACGCCATAACTGCGGTGTTAAGTCCGAAAACCTCTGCCGCGGCAAGCGCCGCGATATTAAGCCCGGGGAACGAGCCCGAGAAGACAAAAACGACCTGGTCGCCGCTTTTAAGGTTGGCTTTATAAAAATAATCAATGATAACCGCCGCCCAGTTCGGGTTACAGGTTGTGCGTTTTGCGTGCAGATTACCGGGCGTTGTGAAGATTGCAGTTGCTTCTTCACCGATAAGCCCTGTTTTGAGCTTATCTTCGCTAACGATTGGCATACCGTTATCCAATTTGTATTGCTTGATAGTATCAAATGCTTTTTTTGTAAGGCTTGAAGCTTCAAGCATTTTTTCGTGGTAAGGATGCTCGGCGGTTTTTGCAAAGCGCACGTTTGAAACCACAGCCAAAACCATTACGACCATCCAGATAACAAGCAAAAGCTGTGCAATGGATATGCGTTTTTTCATAATACCACCCCAAAGAGTGATAAAAGTAAAATAACAAGCTCTAAAAAAGCGGTAACGATTACCGTTGAAGCAACGGTTTTAACCGCGCCTTGCTTGTGGATGTTGTTTGCAATAATGCCCGACACCGTGTAGCCGACAAGTGAGAGCGCAACAACGGTAAAGTCTTTAACGAAAAGGCCTAAAATAAGGTTGATAACAAGGTGCAAAACAAAGCTTGCAACGATATGAAGCACAAACCTGCGCTTACCGAAAATAATAATTTTTTTGGATAAAAGCTCGACCAAAAGATGGGCTAAAACGGCAACGACTAATGTGTAAATAATTCTGATTGGCTGGGTAATGTACACAACCATAAGCCCCGGCACGATTATGCCGCCCGGGCTTATGTCGGTTAATTCATAAAACACTATGCTGACAATTATGCCAAGAATTAAAATTTCACTCATAGATTGTCACCTTCTTCAAAAAAGTTAATGATACGCATACCGTCGCCTTTAATGTTACCGCAACCAAAAATCACCTGTTCGGATAAAAGGTCTTTAATGTCCTTTAAAATAACGCAAGGTATATTTTGCTTTTCCAAACGCTTTGCAATGACCTGCTGGAATGAGCCAACCAAGATAACCTTATTAAAGGTCATTTGGTCAAGCATTTTTACGTGCTGGTCGATTCTGAACGCCCTGTCTTGTCGGGTATTTATGACAACCGACACGGTTTTTTGGTCGATATCCTTTGTGACTTCTTCGTAAACCTTTAAGGTGGACTCGGGGTCGTTAACCGAAAAGGCGTTAATAAAGGTTGTATCGCCTTTTTTAGTGGTTTTTAGCGCACCCGGGTCACGCTTGTAATTTTTAAGACCTTCAAAAAATGCCGTTCTGTCAAGGTTTAACTGGTCACAGACTTCTAATGAAAGACCGATATTTTCGCTAAAGGTATCAAGCTTATCGCCGTCGTAAGGCTTTGCAACGACCAATTTAGCGTTAGCCTTTTGGGCGCATTTTTTGAAAATTTCAGTAAACTTATCTTCGCCAAGAATAAGCGTGCCGCCGCTTGGCGTGGTGTTTGCTAATGCCAAAGCAACGCTTTCTAAAGTGTTACCCATTACGTCCAAGTGGTCTGCGCGCACGTTGGTTATAACCGAAATATCGGAATTTAATATCTTGTGCTCGGTTATATACTGAAGCTCGGGATTAACCGCCATACACTCAATAACCAAGGCGTCAGCGCCGTCTTTTACCGCCATACGCAGGATTTTAAGCTGTTCGCGAATGTTTGCAGGGCCCAAGCGGTTAATCTTTTTTTGCACGTTGTCAACGCCGATTGTCATAGGAATTGTGCCCGTGCTTTTACAAAAGACCTTATATCCGCATTCCCTTAAGCCCGCGGCAATAAGCCTTGTGGTGGTGGATTTGCCGCGCGTTCCGTTTACGTGGACGACAAGCTTAAGCTTTTTGCGTAAGCGTTTATGATAAATGGATTCAAAAAAGAGATAACCCACGTATGCAAGCGACAATATGGCTATAATTATCATAATTGGCGAAAACATATAGATTACCTCCTTTTGATTTTTTAATTGTTGTTAACTATTTTACTTGGTATTCGTTGATACCCTTTTCAAATAAATCGTCACCGTTAGAATCGTAAGTTACGATTGCATAAAAGTCTTCAACTTCCAAGCGGTGGATGGCTTCTGCGCCCAAGTCTTCAAAGGTAACGACGTCACATTTTTTAACGGTTTCTGAAATTGATGCAGCTGCACCGCCGATTGCAGAAAGATAAACTGCGCCGTATTTAGGTAAAAGTGCTTTAAATTCCTGACTTCTTGAGCCTTTACCAATCATAACCTTCAAGCCCTTTTGCATAAGTGGCTCGGAGTAAGCATCCATACGGTAGCTTGACGTTGGGCCTGCAGAGCCTATTGCCCTGCCCGGTTTTGCCGGTGTTGGGCCAACGTAATAGATAACGCCGTTTTCAACCTCGATAGGAAGCTTTTCGTTTCTGTCAATCATTTCAACAAGGCGCTTGTGTGCAGCGTCACGGCCCGTATAAATTACGCCGGAAATAAGCACAACGTCGCCGATTTTAAGGCTTTTAACTTGTTCTGGACTAATTGGTGTGGTTAATTTAATCGTCATAATATCACCTATTATAAAGTGCAAGATTTATGTCTTGCGGCGTGGCATTGGATGTTGATTGCAACAGGCAAGCTTGCAATGTGGCATGGGTATGTATTAATCTTAACCGCAAGGCAGGTTTTTGTACCGCCAAAGCCCATTGGACCTACGCCACACTTGTTGATTTCTTCTAAAAGCTCTGCTTCTAACTTGGCAACGATTGGGTCGTCAGAAACGTCGTCAATTTCGCGAAGAAGCGCTTCCTTTGCCATAAGTGCGCACTTTTCAAAGTTGCCGCCGATGCCTAAACCAACGATAACCGGTGGGCAAGGTTTACCGCCTGCGTTAAATACGGTATCTAATACGAGCTTTTTAATGCCTTCAACCCCGTCTGCAGGGATAAGCATTTTTACAAGGGACATATTTTCGCTTCCGCCGCCTTTAGGTGCAACGTCAATCTTGAAAATATCGCCCGGGACAACCTTAATGTGTACGATTGCGGGTGTATTGTCCCTTGTGTTAACCCTGTCAAGCGGATGGCGAACGACGGATTTACGTAAATAGCCGTCACGGTACGCAATGCGTACGCCTTCGTTAATGGCTTCGTGAATGTCGCCTTCAAAGGTAACTTCAGAGCCGATTGTCAAAAATACAACGGCAACGCCCGTGTCCTGACAGATTGGTAAGCATTTTTCACGCGCCAAAAGGTCGTTATCAATGATTTTTGATAAAACTTCTTTGCCGAGTGGAGATTTTTCTTCATCCCTTGCCCTTTGAAGCGTTTGTAAAACGTTTTCCGGGATATTCTGGCAAGCGTCAATGAACATTTCGCTTACCTTTTTAGTAACAAGCTTTAAATCGATAGTTCTCATACCTTTAATAATACACCCCTTTTTATTCAATGTCAATATGTTTAACTTGATTATGCCCAGCTTTAAACCACTTCATAGCGCTTTCGGCCTTTTGGGTATCACCCGTGGTAAATATGTCTATAAGCCCGCTATCAGGCGTTTTTTGTAAGCATAAAAGATTATTTTCGGATAAAATATTTTCAAGCGCAGCGCTTGTTGGTCCGCCGCACGCAACAAAGTTTTTGTCGCCTAAATATGCCTTCATGAAAGGCTCTAAAAGGCTGAAGTGTGTGCAGCCGTGGATTACGGTGTCGCAATCAAAGCCCTTGACGGCTTCAAGCTTGTCCGCAACGATTTTTGCCCCGATTGGGTCGTTAATGTCATAATTTTCAGCAAAGTCAACAAATTCACCGCAAGCAACCTGCTTAACTTCGGCGCCGCCGTCCAATAAAATTTGTGCGTAAACACCGCTGTTTACCGTTGCTTTAGTTGCTAAAACCAATACCTTTTTATTTTTTGAAGTTTCAAGCGCGTATTTTGCCGTTGGCTGAATAACGCTGATAACGGGTATATTGACGGCTTTTTGTGCGGCTTTGATGTGAAGTGACGCGGTGTTGCAAGCAATAACGATTGCCTTGCAGCCGATATTTTGCATGTGCCTTGCAATGGTTACGACTCTGTTTTCAACGTAAGAAAGTGGCTTTGGACCGTAAGGACAATGCCCTTGGTCTGCCACGTAATAAAAGCTTTCGTTTGGTAAGTTTTTAATCAGCGTTTCAAGGACGGTAAGCCCCCCAACGCCCGAATCAAACACGCCTATAGGTCGATTATCTAACATTTTTGCTCCCTTTTATTTGTGTTTTAGATAAGTATTTTTTGTTTTTTTAAGTTGAAATTATTTGGTCTTTAATGAATTGGCGGAAACACCAGAACGGTGTTTCCGCCGCTATCATTAAATTATTATTTTGTAATAATTTTTGCTATTAGTATGTTGCTGGGGTTGTGATATCGTAATCGATAATCGTCCATGAAGAATACTTAGCATCAGTAGTTTCAGAGTAAACGAGTGTTACTGTACCTTCAATAGCATAACCCACACCTGAAGATGGGAATTTGAAACCAAAGTCTTCAATCCAATTTGCAAAGTTAAGTGAGTTACCGTGACCGTGAATTGAGATAGCTGATGCTGTTGCTACGTCTTTCCAAGTATAAACAGCTACATCAGCACCTGTTCTGTCGTCCATTACTAAACGACCACGCCACTCAGTATCATCACCTTTTGAAGTACCACTGATATAGAAAGTACCCGTAACCTTTAATACAGAGCCTGAAACTAAACCGTGGTTAGCTGCGTATGCAACTACTTCTTCTTCAGTAGTAACTGTATCGTGAACGAGCGTTGCATAGTCGATTGCAACTGTGCCTTCGGATACAAGTGACATGCTGCCACCTGTTGCCATGTTAGAAGCTGCTTCGATTGTAGCGCCGTTAACGATAACGTTATCGCCACGCTTGAATTCACCAATTACTTCTGTTTTATAGAAGATTGTGTTTACTCCGTCTGATAAAATGAAGCCGTTTGGAGCGTCAGCAACAGTACCTTTTGCGCCATCTAATGAAATTGCAAGAACTTGTGCAGTGAATTTAACTAATTCGCCACGTGCTTGTAAAGCTTGTGCTAAGGTGATGGTTGGAAGTTCATATACGAAAACAACTTCAATAGTAGTTGTGCATTCAACACCGTCAACTGTGTAGATTGCTGTAAGTGTTGCAGGTGTATCTTCAGTAAAGCCTGTATAAGAACCGTCAGCAGCGATGGTGATTGAACCAACTGAACATTCCCAAGCGATTGATTCTACGTTTGTTGTAGAAGTTGGGAGTGTGCCACCTCTAACTAAATCGGTAGGGGTTGCTTGTCTTACTTCGTAATCAGCTTGGTGTGCTTTATCAGCTTTAACGTCAAATGCGCTTGGGTTGATGATTGTGATTGATTGTAAGGTATTACCGTTGTAACCAACAACTGCATAGATAGTACCGGTTACGTAGTGAACCTTACGTGAACCGCATTTTTCAGGAATACCGAAAGACATCCACCATTGTTCACCCATCATAGGAACAGAAGCAACTAAGTTGATAGCAAACGTTCTGTTACCCTTGTTAACAGCACTGTAGTCAGCGAACGCATATCTTGCGTCTTCACTGCCTGTTAAGCCTTCTCTGTAGGTTAATTGGATTCTTGACATGCTGGTGTCTGAAAGTGTACCAGTACCAATGAAACCGAAGTGACCTGTGAACTTAAGGATTAAGCCCTTGTCTGGTTTAGAATTCTTAGCGTATTCAACTAATTCTTCTTCGCTTGAAATTTCAATAGCGTTAATGTTTGAATAGTCGATTGTGTTTTCACGTGATACGAGGGTGAACTTACCTGCCTTTGCTGTTTGGATATGACCTTCTTCAACAGTAACTTCAAGACCGAAGATCTGAACTTTATCGCCTACGGTATAAGTATAAGAAGAAGATGCAGATTGAATGTAATAAAGTGCGTTAACGCCGTCTGTTAAGATTAAACCAGCGTAAAGCTTAGCTGCTGAGCTTTCACTTGATGTTGCGTTTGCTGCAACGTAAGCTTCAACGTTGTACTTGCCACTGCCTAAAGCAATAACTTCTGAAACAGTCTTATAAACGATACCTTCAGCGAAGAAGTTGAGCTCAACGTCAGTTGTATGGGTTACGCCATCAATAACGTAAGAAGCTGTAAGGATAATAGTCTTATCTTCTGAACAAGCAACGTAGTCACCTGTAGCTGTATCGATAATACCATCAACGTCAGCTGTCCAAGTGATTTCTTCAACGTATTTGCCTGATCTTAAGAGTGCAATATTGCCGTTTTCTTTTGCGTCAACTGCAGAAGTTGCAAAGCTTGAAATAATTTCGTGTTCGGTAAGAACTGCCTTATCACGAACAACACCGTTTTCTTCAGCTAAAACGAATTGCCAGGTTTCTGAGCCTGCACTGTAGAAGAAGCCGTAGAATGTATAACCAGGTCTTTGCTCTGCGCCTTCAGCCTCTTTCGGTGGATCTAATTCAGCTTCTAAATCTGCAAATTGACCCTTTAATGAATCGAGTGGTAATGAAATATTTCTTGTTTTCTCATCAGGGAACTTATAACCATTTGTTCTTGAAGAGTCGCCTGAAATACGAATCCAGCTGTATGAAGTACTACCAGAATAGTTAATGTATGGGTTAACAATCTTAACAAAGTGAACTTGTTGATTTGCATAATCTGCAACTATGTTAACAAAGTCATCTTCAGAATCTAAAATAACGTGTGTTAAGGTTGAGAAGTCAACGTCAGTATGTGAGCTAACTGTAACTTTTTCTGCTGTGATACCCTTGAAGCCATTAGTGATAACGCCGTAAGTACCAACAACGGTAACTTCGTCACCAACTTTGTATTCGCCTGCAGCTTTAACCTTGATATAATTGCCGTTTTTGTGGAGAACAAGGTGCTGACCGTAAACGGAAACAACTTGACCTTGTGTAGAAATAACCTTTTCTGCGTCTTCAATTAAACCAACTTGGCCTAATTCAACAGCAGTGATAACTTTAACAACAACCGTAAAGTCTTGTTGTGCAGATTGTTCGTAAGAGCTGATTGTTAAGGTTAAAACAACTTCTTCGTCAGCGGCAACTTCAGTAACCGTTGCAACGTTATCAGTGATTGCGATAGCTGTGCCGGATTTAACGGTCCAGTTAAATTCTACGCTTGGGTGTGATTTGTTTGAAAGTGGGAGTTCTAAAGAAGTATAAACGGTTGTTTTTAATTCTTCTGTTACTTGTGCAAAGATTTCTGCCTTAACGTCTTCGATAACAACAGGAACTAAAGCAATGTCGCTTTCAGCTGTTACGCTTGAAACGAACCAGCCTTCAGAGCTTGATGCGTCGGTGATAACGTCTAAGTAAATCTTTTTACCGATAAAGTTTGCTAAAGCTTCGTCGTTGGATTCTTCGCTAACGATGATTTGACGTTCGCCGTCAGATAAAACGTAACGGCCAACTGCGTCTTTAGCAACGATAGCTTCGATATGTAAGAACTTACCGTAAGAATCACGTGCTTCCTTGTCAAGAACAACGATTGATGCGATTGTTGCTTCAACAGCTGTGATTGGTGTTTGACCTGCAACAGTTTCTAAAACTTCATAACCGCGAACGATTGGTTGACCGTCTCTTAATCTGAAGTTTGCATTGATTTTAACCTTTGTGCCAACAGCTTGTGCTGCTTGTGTTAAAACAAAGATTGAACCTGTGCCGTCGTTAATGAAGTAACCTTCGCTTGTTACTGCAAATACAACACCTTCAACAACAACGTCTGTATTGTTTGCTGTTTCAGATAAAAGTGTGCTGATTGGTGTAACTGTAGCCGGTGCTGGTGGAGTTGGGTCATCAGTGCTGAGCACGTAACCGCAAACGTCGCAAAGCTTGTTACCGTCGTCATCAGCGTGTGCGCCTTTGTCGCTTATTTGATCGCTATGCTCGCAAGTTGCTGCGTGCCAGTGGAATTCTGCGTCGGTTGACCAGTCTTCGCTGAACGTATGCTTATGCTTATTGCAAGCAAATAACGAAAGGCTCATTGCTAAAACTAAGACGAGAGCAATCAAGCTGAATAGTCTTGTTCTTTTCATGTTTTTCTCCTTATCTTTTTATATTTGTTTTTAAGTTTTTTATTTAGTTCTCTATTGGTTTACCAGAAAGCCAAAAGAGCTAACCATGTTAGCAGCTTTTGAGAACTTGTAAAGTGGAACGTTTGAACCACAAAGCGTTGTGAATAAACCGTCGTAATTAACGCCTTGTGCGTCGCCGGTGTCAACGATTAATACAACTTCCGCAGCAGGAACAACTACTTCGATGATTTGGTCAGAAGATTCGCCACGGTAACCCTTACCACCTGTGTGGATGGCGATAATGTTGATACCTTGTTTATTAGCGATAGCTTGTGCACGCGCTAATTCGTCTGCTGGGCTAATGCCTGCATCTCCTAAGCCCTTACCAGAAGTACCTAATACGATAATAACTGTATCACCTGCTTGAAGATCCGTCGCAGTTAATAAGTTGTCAATAACGTACGTACCATTAACATTTGCAACACCTTCAGCTTCTTCAGCTACGTACCAATCAGCTTTCTTTAAAAGTTGCTTAACGGTAGAAGTTGCTGATTGACCGATTGCAGTAACGTAAAGATTACCTGTGCCAATAATGTTATGCAGGCTTTCATCCGTTATTGCTACGTCAAGCGTAGGATCAAACCCGGGTGTTGGTTCCGGATCGGGTGTTGGCTCCGGATCGGGTGTTGGTTCCGGATCGGGTGTTGGCTCCGGATCGGGTGTTGGGTTTTCTGTTTGTCCCATAAAATAGACACAAACATCACAATACCCGTTACCGTTTTCATCAACGTGAGCCCCGTATTTAGCCTTAAGATCTATATGCTCACAGGTTGCTTCGCGCCAATGATATTCAGGATTGGTTGTCCAATCTTGACTATAAGAGTGCATGTGACAAGCAACAAAAGATGAACACATAGTAAGAATAACAGCCATTACAATAATACCGAAAATCAGGTTGCTTCTTTTCATTATTCCACCTTAATTTTGTAAATTTATTAACTAAATTCTCTGCCATGCTAAGTCAAACAATGCTTGTAAAATATTAAGCTGTTGACTAACACGCTTTTCTAAAGCAATAGTATTTGTTCCGTTTTTGTAACCGCGATTGGTTTCAATAGTAAATACAGTTGCTTTGCGATATTTTGTTGAAAAGTTAAGTGAAAAACTGCCGTCTGTAACAGATTCTTCCGTACGGAAGTCAGGATCGCCTAATTCTCTATAATTACTATTATAGTGATCTAAAAGGTCTTCCATAAAGAACGGATTGTTTTTGCAGATTAATTGGTCACCCAAAAAACCTTTAGCAGCAGTTCCTTCGGTATAACTACCGCGTGATTCATGTAAGTCGATTATACATAAGTCGTAATCTTCTTCGATTTGATAATCGCCAATAAATTCATCGATAGTTTCAACTAAAGCGTCTGAAATTTCAATAGTTGCAGACTTTGCAGTAGATTCTCTGCCGACTTCAAAGGAACGGTTTAAGTCACTAAAAGTAACACCCATACCCTTAACGTTATATCTGACAAGAGCATTGTCTGCTAAAATATTTGCTTGCGGGATAAGTAAAATCTCACCGCAAATGCCTTTTTCTTGTGAAATTGTATTAACTAATCTTAATGCAGCAGTCCAGCCTGCGTCTTCGTCGCCGTGAATACCGCCAACGATAACGATTTTTGGGCCCGGCTTATCCGTAACGTATTTATGTACTGTTGTCTCGGTAATCTTACCTTTTAAAATCTTCCAAGACGTGTGCGTTACGTTTGCTGGGATTTCAACGGGTGGCTCGATTGGTGTGGAATCTGACGAACCAGTATTTGAGCCCGTGCTTGAAGAGCTACCGTTCCCTCCCGTTGAGCCGCCCCCTTGTGAGGTGTTACCACACCCCACAAGTAATAGCGAAACTGCAATAAGCATAATAACAATTAATTTAAAAATTGTTTGCTTATTTTTCAAAGTTTTAATCCTCTAAATTATAGATTTTTAAATTTGCCCCTTAAATTAAGCGTTTAAAAGATATTCCATTGAAGCAACCATCTTACCTGCTTTTGAGAAAACGTAAAGTGGAACGTTTTCACCGCAAAGTGTTGTGAATAAACCGTCATAGTTACCACCTTTACCGTCACCGCCGTCAATAACTAAAACAACGTCAGCTGCTGGTGCAACTACTTCGATAATTGGGTCTGAAGATTCGCCACGGTATGGTTGTTTACCTGTGTGTATAGCGATAATGTTGATATCTTTTCTTGCAACAAGTGCAGTTGCACGTGCAATTTCGTCAGCAACGCTAACGCCTGCATCACCTAAGCCTTTGCCTGATGTACCTAAAATAACGAGAACTGTATCGCCTGCTTTAACGTCATTTTTTGTTAATTCGTTGTTAACAACATAAACGTTTGCTGCAGGTGCTGTACCAGGTGTCCAACCGATTTCTTCTAAAAGAGCTTCAACAGTTACTGCTGAACCCAAACCGATTGCTGTAACGTAAAGGTTGCCGCTACCAACAAGGTTCTTTAAAGAAGCTTCAGAAACAGTCTTATCAACGTTTTGAGCAGGAGTTTCTGGTTTTGGTTGATCTGTTGGAGAGCTGTCGCCAGCAGTGTCACTGCTTGCAGGTGGTGTGTTTGTGCCGCCGCCTTGGTCGTTGTTGTCTTTGTCGCAAGCAACGAACATAACAGCTGTCATAGCAAATACTAAAACAAGTGCTAAGATTTTGAAAAAGTTTTTCATGTTTTTTCCTCCGAAAATATAATAATTTTTGTTTTTTATTTTGATGCCATTAGGCATTATGCTAAATCTTTGAGATAATAGCCAACACCGTTGTCAATATAGTCAACGTATTCAGGCATATTATTGATGATAAGTTTACCGAGTGGATCGCCGCCCTTACCTACTTGGTCTTGACGTGATTCAGCGGTTTGTACAACCTTTCTTGAAACGCCTTTTTTATTGTAAGCATTGATGATGCATTCAATTGTAAGTGCGTGGCGTGCGACTCTTTCGTCCAATGAAACAGGACGTGCATAAAGTAATTGTGTGCCTTTATTTTGGTCAACACTTGCAGCAAATTCGTAGAACTTATCAGTTTTGTAATAAGTGATAAGGCTTTCTGTGAAAGCACCGCGGTATTTACCTTGTGACGCATTTGAAGTTTCAAGTAAGAATACGTAAGCGTTTGTATAGTCGCCTAATTCTCTGTGTGTTAAACCGTGCATGGTTTTTGGTGATTCTTGAGGAGTAATTTCTACACCGTCAATTTCTACACCGTTTTTAGTTTCTGCAGTATATGATTCCATACTACCGCTTAAACCTGACACAGCTTGACCTGCAATACCGTCAGAATCTTGGTGGTAAATGATTGCGTTGATGGTGATGTATTCCGGTGATGCTTCGTGAAGGTCAACAACGATTGTAACGTCCTTTTGTCTGATGAATTCAGCAACGGCAAAGGCTACCCTTTCGGTGTAGTTACCTGTTGGTGAGCCCGGATACGCACGGTTGATGTTTCTGACTTCTGATGAAGAAAGACTTTGACCTGATGAGTGAACGTAAACGTCAGGGTTTGGCCATTGCTCGTTGGTGTTTGTTGCCCTTGAGCCAAACTTGAAGGTTCTTGTGCCGCCTGATTTAGTTTCAAGGTCATAGTACCAGGTTGTTGCTTCTTGTGGCTGTGAGTGTGTGTAAGCACTCTTGTTAACTTCGGTCATAACGTATAAGATACCGCGTTCAACAACAGCGTTTTCAAGGAACATAATAGCAGTCATCTGACCTGATGGTTCGTTAGGGTGAGTACCGCCCATAACCAAAATGCTTGGTACTTTTTCAACCTCGATTGGTAAAACCTTGATAGCGCCGCTATTAATGCCTTGTCTTGCTTCACCGTAAGATAAAACTGCAACGTCAGCACCTGAATCAAGTGCTAATATAGCTTGATGTGAGCTTGGTTTTGTTTCAACAGTTAAGCCGGAATTTATAGCTGCTGCTAATTGGGTTGAACCGTCAATACCAACGATATTTGCGCCTTTTAATGATTCTATTGTCTGATAAGCGCTTACTTTATCAGGTTTTGCAACTAAAACTGTGTTTTGATTGCCGTATTTAACGTAAATTTCAGAATCGCCTACCGTACCTTTTAATTTTGGTGAAAATTGGCTAAAGTGTAAAACTTCATCAACGTCTTGCGTGTAAAACTGTGTTTGGAATTTAGAAAATTGACGGAACTGAACGCCCGTAATTGCCGTGATTGCAATAGCAAGTGCTAAAATGATTGACGTAAAAATGATATTTGTCTTTTTGTCTTTTAAATCGAATTTAAACTTCATATCTTACGCCCTCACTTAATAAAGAATATTCTGAGTAAGAACATACCAAGCGCAAGTGCGCCGATAATCTTATCAGTTACTTTTTTTGATTTGAAAAGGTTGACTACGATAAAGCCTGCAATAATTACTGCAAAAGCAACGTAAAGTACGGTTAAAACGTTATAAAAGTGCATCATAATTATTCTCCCTCCTTTACTTGTTCAGTAGCTTCTTCAGCCTTTTCAGATTGAGCTTCTTGTTCAGCTTCTTCAGCCTTTTCAGGTTGAGCTTCTTCTTGTTCAGCTTCTTCAGCTTGTTCAGGTTGTTCCTTTTTAGCCGCGATAAGCGGATAAATAAATGCAAATGCAATCAGGATAACCGCAATAACAGCTAATATTATACCAACAACAACAATTTGCTTACCGTTTAATTTGAATGCCTCATACTTAAGGTCATCTTTTACAATGTTACCAAACCAAATTGTGAATAAGCTTGCATATGTAAACACGATTGCAAGTGTTGGGATAAGATCTTTAATCTTTTTAGGAAGCTTTTTAGCCATCATTGGGTAGAAAATCGCAAATAAGATTGCAACGGCTATCGCAACACCTAAAACTGCAACGTATAAACCGTTAACGTTTGCCTTTGATGTTTCTTGAATCATTCTGCCCAAGCAGATTGTATACGCGCTTGAGTAAACGAAAATCATTGCCATTGATGGTATAGCCGCCTTTGTTACTGAAGACCATTTCTTTTCTTCAACCATTTGTGAAGCGAAGGTTGCGCTCATAGCTGTTGGTGGCATAAATTCGCCAAGCGCCGCTAAAAGTGATAAACCGCAAGTTACAGTAACGTTTGCACCAATACCGTTGAGCATCATTACGAACGGACCGCCTAAAACTGACGCTGAACCGAACGCAGAGATACCGCCGAAGATTGGGAGCGTTAAAATCATACTTAAGTTACCTGCTGTTTCACCTGCAAGTGCTTGGATAGAAACCGCAATTGTTGCAAAGTAGCCTCTTACGCCGTTAAGTGTAATGATTTCCATAAACATACCAACACCCATTAATAAGCCCATTGCAGAGAATGACTTTTTAACGCCTGCTGAAATAACTTCAACAACAGTATTTGGCTTTGGTTCTTCACCTTCTTTAACTTCAACCTTTTCTTCTTTTGATTTAAGGAAAGGAAGCTTTCTGCCAAAGAAGAAGCTTAAAATAGTTGCGATTACGAACATTGCAACCATACCTAATACACCAAAGTATTTTGGTAAAACGATTTCGCCAACGATTAAAGCGATAAGCACGAACATTGGAATGCAAACCGTCCATTTAAGTTCTGTTAAAACTTTAGTATCAACAACCTTGTCAATTTGGTCTTCTTCGATTGGCTTAACGTATTTTCTGCCGAGTAAAACAACAGTAACGATTGCGATTGGGAGTGCTAAAACAAGTAACGGTAAAGTAAAGTTTACGTATGGGATATCAACAACGTCACAAATAACCATTGCAGGTACGTTGATTGGTGGTGATACCATACCCAAAATTGAGCCTGTTGCAACTATTGCACCCGCTTTTGCTTTAGGGATACCCCATTTAATCATAATAGGTGCTAAAAGCGCACCTGATGCGATTGCTGATGCTAATGATGAACCCGTAACCATTGCCGGGAACATAATAATAAGCATAAAGCAAATCAATAAAAGTGTTGGATATTTTCTTAATTTTTTAACGATAGCCGCGCTTATGTATTCAAGTGCGCCTGAAGACTGCATTGCCCCCATAAATATCATAGCAACCGTAATGATTAAGATTGTATCAAAGTACGCAAACGTACCTTCCACAAAATATCTTAATGCAAAATCGGTTTTTGATATTAACGCTGATGCGACGGCGCCAACAACAGCTGACGCCATCAAGCAAATACCTGAAGGTAATTTTGCCAACATCAATAGAGCAATGAACGTGCCTATCATAAGCACAAAATACAAAAGCTCAGGTCCAAAAACAATTTGTGTAAATGTCATTTGTCAGTTCCTTAAATTGGTTTCCTTAAAATTAGTAAGCTGAAGCTTTACCAAGCGAGTGCTTTACCGTCACGACGTGGGTCTGCGCCGCCTGTCATGCTGACTAATCTGCCGTATTCGTCGTAATTGAATTTAATACCTTGTACACCGCCGAAGTAAAGGTTTCTGCCTTTATACTTGTTAACGCCGTAGCCGATTGCTTCAAGTCCTGCAACAACTTCTGCGCTCATGCAGCCTTCGCCGTATTCAACTTCCAAAAGCTTCTTGCCCTTGCCTCCTTCATAGAACATATCTGTAGTGCCTACGCAGTAGCTGTAAATACGTGGTGCAGAAATAGCTTCCTGCATACCCATACCGAAGTCGAGTAAGTTAAGCGTTGTTTGGATAACAGCTGCAACTAATCTCATTGAACCCGGTGAACCTAAAGTTGCAAATGGATCGCCGTCCTTCATAATGATGGTTGGCATGATGTGTGATACAGGTTGTTTATATGGTTGAACGTAGTGTACGCTAGTATCTGTTAATGAGAAGCTTGATAATTGGTTGTTAAGGTAGAAGCCACAGCCTTCAGGCATAACGAATGCGCCCCAGAAGTGGTTGATTGTTTGTGTAAAGGTTACGATGTTGCCTTCCTTATCGGTTACAGAGAAGGAAGTTGTTGAATAGTGTTCGCCACCTTCGTCGCTACCGTCTTCTTCGCAAGCACCCGGAATTTGGAAATCCCATGGTGATTGGTCAGCCGGGTAACCCTTAGAGCTTCTGTCTGCCCCACCCCAGTCATATTTTGAAGTTAAGAATACAGGTTTTGTTGGGTTATATAAAGCGTCAAAGCGTTGTGCTGCGTAAACCTTGCTCATTAAGCCTTGGATAGGAACGTTAACGAATGGCTCGTTTGTTACAGGGCTGATGCTGTTATCTGCCATGTAGTGACGCTTGTCAGCATAAGCTAATTGCATTGCCGTTGCTAAAACGTGTGCATAAGCTGCAGGATCTGCTGCTTTGAATTCAGCAAGAGTTGTGTTGTTTTGCTTGCAGTAATGTTCAAGCATGTTTAAGGTTTCGATTAAGATGATACCGCCTGATGATGGTAATGTTGCGGTATATACGTCGTAGCCGTTGTAGGTACCGTGGAGTGGTTCACCAATCTTCGGATAGTTTTCAGCTGCGTAGTCAAGGTCAGCTTGAGTTACGATACCGCCGTGATCAGCAAATGCTTTAACGATTGCTTCAGCAACCCAGCCCTTATAGAAGCCGTCAGCACCGTTAGCTGCGATTTCCTTTAATACGTTAGCATAGTTTTCTTGGATTAAAAGGTCACCTTCGCCGTACATTTCAAAGCCGTCAGAATAAATTTCTTTTGCTTGTGGATCTTTAACAATCTTGCTAGATGCGTCAATGATTGCGCTTGCTAACGTTGGCTCGATTGTAAAGCCGTTTTCAGCGTAATCAATAGCCGGGGCTAAAATGTTAGCAAGTGTTACGTTGCCTGAACCTAAATCTTCAACAATCTTAACAAGACCTGCAACCTGTGTTGGAACGCCTGCAGCAGTAATGCCGTTGTCAAGTGCGTCTGGACCGCCAAGCTGTTCGTATTTTTCAGGTGTACCTGCTGCTGGTAAGAATTCACGGAAGTTATAGAATACGTATTTACCTGTTTTTGCGTTATAAGCTGTCATTACGCCGCCGCCGCCGATACCGGATGCGTTTGGTTCAACAACGCCTAAAGCAAATGAAGTTGCAACTGCTGCGTCAAATGCGTTACCACCTGCTTGTAATACGGTAAGGCCTGCTTTTGATGCGTATGCGCTTGCAGATGCTACAACGCCGTTAGCGCCGGTTGCTTCCCTTACGGAAAGGTCTGTCCAGTCGTCTTCACTTACAGGTGGTGTCGGTGTGTCAGGACCAGAACTAGGTGGTGTCGGTGTGTCAGGACCACTGATAGGTGGTGTTGAGCTGCCGCCGCTATCCTTGTTGTTGTTTTTACCGCAACCGATAGCAAACAACATAACGAAAACAAGCATGAATGCTAAAATTTTGCATAAGTGTTTGTTCATTTTTTCTCCTCCAATTAGTTATATTTTTCTTTTTTATTCTATCTATCAACAAGCCTTTCGGCCTGCAATACCCTATGACTGTTTTTTAAAGCCTTTTTGCATTAGCATAAGTGAAAACATGCTTCTGGTTGCTTGTGGGACTAAACTTATTGCTTTATCAAACTCGCCTTCCTCAATCAAGCCCCTTATGCGTTTTGCAGATATTACTTCTTCATCTTTGGTAAACCTTTGAATAAATTCCGCACCGTCGCCGAAGGTTTCGCGTGCAATATTATTATATAAGGTCATATAGTCGGTAACTTCGCTGCCAAAGTACCTTTTTTTGATGCCGAGCGCCGGCATAAAGTAGTTTTTGAAAATAAGCGTGTCGTATAAAGCGAACTGAACGCTCATTTCGTCAACCGACTTTAAAAAGTAGCTTGGGAAAGTTTCCTTTGAAACGATATAGCTTGTGGCAGGCAGGACTATCGCGTTTTTGTATTGGCGTAGCGCTAAATACGCAAGTGCAAATCTTTCCTTAAAGCTAAAGGTCTGCCCGTCTTCTTCAACGATAAACACAATCAGGCGTTTATGTCTTTTAAGTGCGTATTCGCAAAGCGCCAAATGACCTTCGGTAAACGGGTTGCCGTTAATAACGATAGCTGCGGTATCCTGTTCGATATACCCCATTTCCATCGTGATTTTCTTTGCTAACTGGCTTATAGCCCCGTTTATCGAGCTATCGCCCCCTTCAAGCGCAACAAATTTTTGACTTTCAACGATTGGGCTGAAGCCAAGGCTTATGAATAAATCTTTATATTCCGGCTTGGTAAATACCCTGTAGGCAAATATATTATTTGCATTAAGTCTTTCAATAATGCTGGTGATAAGGGTTGCTGCTAAATTTTCGCCCTGCATGCTTTTTGATACTGCCATTTGCTTGATAAGGTTACCGCTTGCAGACACCGTTCCGACGATTTGGCCTTCTTCTTCAGCGTATAAGGTAAGCTCTGTATTAGCCTCAAAGCTTAATCCAAAGCCCGCCAAAAAATCCTTAACCTTATTTAGTTCAACGTCTAAAACAGCGTCTTTAATTTCCACGGTTCACCTAATCAATCTTATATATTGTATCAATAACTGTTCCGTCACGGTACACAACGTAGCCAACTGCTTCTTTTGATCTTTCAATCTTTTGGGGTACGCCTGTAATCTCGTGCGCGGTTTCAAGTAACTTTTCTATCGTAACGATAGGTAATTTTGAATCCTTAACCTTTTCAATCAGGTCGGTACGGAGTGGGTTGATTGCAATGCCCCTTTCCGTTACCAGAACGTCAACGTCAGCGCCCGGTGTTGTAACCGTTGTTACGCTTTCCTTGATGATTGGCATGTGTGACTTGATTAAGTTGGTTGTAATCACCGTTATGTTAGCGCCGTGTGCCGTGTCGCTGTGTCCGCCCGAGCCACCCATGATTTTACCGTGGGAGTCTGTCGTAACGTTTACGTTAAAGCTTGTGTCGATTTCGGTTGCACCCAAAATAACGAAATCAAGCTTGTCAACAACGTTGTCGTCAAAGCAGTTTGCATAGCGGCTGCCACTCATAACGTGGTGCGTTGTGTTTTTAAGCGTTGATTGAACGGCTTTAAGGTCAAAGCACTGTACGTCGTAAAGCTCTTCAAAAAGACCTTCTTCCAACATATCGGTGAAATACCCTGTAATACCGCCCGATGCAAACGAGCCTTTAATTCCCCTTTCCTGCATTATGTTTTTAACGTAGTGGGCAACCGCAAGGCTTGTACCGCCTGCGCCTGTTTGCATTGAAACGCCGTCTTTTATCACGCCAAACTCGTCTAAAAGTTTAGCGGTCATTCTTGCAATTTTAAGACCGACAGGGTCTTTAGTTATCTTTGTAGTACCACTTACGATGCCGTTCGGGTCGCCAATAGCGTCAACCTTTAAAACGTAATCGCAATATTTGCCATCAAGCTGGTAATCGTCAAGTGTATCAACGAGGTTATCCGTTACGAAAACAACTTTTTTGGCATAGGTTACGTCGCTTTCCGCATAGCCTAGGCTTCCGCAAGCGCTTTTACCGATTTTACCCGTGCCGTTGCCCTTTTTGTCAACGGTAGGTACGCCCAAAATTGCAACGTCAATCTTGATTGCGCCCGATTCAATAACCATTGGTCTTCCGCCGTGCGTATGCATTAAAAACTCGCCTTTAAGCTTGCCCTTTGAAATGCATTCTGCCACAGGGCCGTTAGCATAGTCGGTGTAAATATCCGTTACCGCACCGCTTTCAATTAACTCAACCAAGCATTGGTTGTTAGGGAAAATTGAGCTTGGTGCAAGCTTCATATTTTTAAGACCGCGGTTTTTGATTTCCTGGCAGACGGCGTTAAACACAAAGTCGCCGTTTCTTAAGTGGTGGTGGAACGAAAGCGTCATGCCGTCGGTTATGTTAAGCTTATCGAATAAATCGCTGTAGCTTTCAAGATATTCAACGGTACTATTTGTTGCTTTTTTGTCAATAAGCACACGCTTTTTACTCTTATAGTCGTCGCTTGAAACATAAGGGTTATAATTTTCAGGAACGTTTCTCATTAAACTATTCTTCATCATAACTCACCTATATCAAATTATAATTGCGGGCCTTTTTCAAAATTTTATTAGCCCTGTCCATTACGGGTTTGTCAACCATTTTACCGTCAAGGCTGAATACGCCAAGACCCTTTTCGTCGGCAAGCTTTGCTGCAGCTTCAACCCTTAAAGCCCACTCGATATTCTTCCTTGACGGAACGAAAATCTCGTTAATCGTAGGCACTTGGTTGGGGTGAATTGCCGCTTTTGACGTAAACCCTATTGAAGATACGAATCTGCAATCTTCCTTTAAGCCAATATCGTCGTTGGTGTCGGTAAACGGCGTATCGATTGAATCGATTTTATACGCCGCACACGCAACGGCAATGCACATACGCGGATGTAAAATTTCATCGCCCTTTTTGGTTCTTGCAACTTCTAAATCGCTTGATAAATCTTCTGCCCCCAATAAAACGCCGTTTACACGTGGAAGCGTTACTATCTGGTTGATTTCAAGCACGGAAATAGCAAGCTCAATAATAGGTATAACGCCTATTTTCTTGGTAAGATGCTTTTCTTCTTCAATTCTTGACAATATCTTGTCAAGCTCAATCAAGGTTTCAACCCTTGCCTTTGGAAGCATAATGGTGTCAATTTTATCTGAAACGACCATATTTAGGTCGTCCATATAATAGTCTGTATCAAGCCCGTTGATACGCACTACTATTTCCATTGGGAAGGGCTTTTTGCTTGATTTTAAAAATTGTGAAATCAAGATGCGTGCTGAATCCTTTTGGGTTACGGCAACTGCGTCTTCAAGGTCGTAAATTACAGCGTCTGCTTCAAAAATGTCAGAGTTTTGAAGCATTGCAGGGTTATTACCCGGCATAAATAACAAACTTCTTCTCACTTTTCTTCCTCCATTCTGGAAATCGCCGTAAGAAGCCTTGCTTTTATCGTGTAGTCAAGTGCGCCCTTGTCGTTGCAGATAACTTCAACGTTAGTTAAGCCTTCTTCTTTCAAAGTTTCTCTGATAACGTTTTCAATTTGTTCATGGAAAAAGTCATAAACGATGCTGGTTATGGTTATTTTCAAGCCGTCGCTTTCCTTAACCATAATCATAGCGTCGTTAGACTCAAGCGTCCCCGCAGTCCCACGTTTCATAATTCACCTTAATTTTTAATTATTTTTTAGCCCTGCGGTTTGCAGCTGCTACTACTCTGTTCATTTCGTTCTTAACGATCATGTAGCCTTCGTCAACGCCCATACCAGGTTTAGCCAAGCATTGGATAGCACGGCAAGCAATAGCAATGTTTGTGGTTGTCTTTGCAGATTGGTCGGTTTCGTTGCAAGTACCGCCGCAGTAGCTGCCAACACCTTTTTTGTTGCAGTAAATAATAGCTTCAGCAACGTTGTTTACGCCGCCAAGGTCAGGTGTTTTGATTTGTAAAACGTGGCCTGCGCCTTCGTCAGCGAAAAGCTTGATATCTTCTAAAGTGTTGCACCATTCGTCAGCAACGATTTCAAGCTTGCTGCCTGCTTCGTTGAGCATAGAAGTTAAAATCTTTTCGTATTTTAAAGTGCCTTCTCTGTCGCCCGTGTCGATTGGGCCTTCGATTCTGATTCTGAAAGGTTTAGCTGTTTCTTCGCATTTTAACAAATAGTTGAACATCTTATCAACGTCATAGTTAAAAGCAAGACCGATTGTGCCGTAAACGTCCATATGGAATACAGGTGAATAGTCTTCTCTTGTGCGGTATTTTAAAATACGGTCACGGAGCCAAGCAATGTACTCAAGTAAGATTTCGCCGTTTTTACCAAGCTTTGTTTCAACATTGTTGATGAGCGCGTGTGGTAAAACGTCAGCTTGCTTGATAATCATTTTATCTGCGTTATCGTGGCGGTCGTCACCTGATTGTGTGAATACAGGGATTGGGTCGTAAACGTCGCCTTCTACGTCGTATTCGTCACGGATAACTTCAGCCATAGTGATGCGTCTAGCGGTTGCCGTTGCGTTTAAGATTGCTTGTGATAAGCCGTATCTGATTGCAGTGTGTAAGCGTTTGCCTTCAACAACCATCGTATCAATCTTTTCAGCGAGTGGGCGGAATTTAGATACGTCCTGACCGATAAGTTCAGGAACAATGTGTTTTTCTAAAAAAGGAATAAACTCTTCAGCGATAAAGAGTGGATCTCTGCCGCCGGCACCTGAATATTGAACGGCTGCGCAGTCGCCAAGAGCAACTGAACCGTCTTCAAGAATTAACTGGATAGAAATAGCTTCGCCTGCTTGACGGATTGCTGTAAAGCCTTCGGTTACAGCTTCGCCAAGATACATAAAACCGTCGTGACCGGCACCTTGCTTGATTGCCTTTTGGTCATCAAAATAGAAACCTGTGTATGATTTTGTTAAAATTACGTCCTTAATTTTCATTAGAATAAAACCTTCTTTTATTTTTTTGATTTATTTTTCGATTTATAAATTAGGTTTTGGGGAAAAACGTTATTGCTCTAATTAATAACGTTTTCATCTTGACCAACCACCAAAGGTGGTTGTTGTGTCAAGCCCCCAATCTATCTGTTGGCTAAATAAGCCTTATTCGTCGTAATTTGGACGGCCAACCAAGTGACCAACTGATACGGCGTAGATATCATCAACTGTTAATTGGAATGATACTTCTCTGTTTTCGGCAGCAGCTCTTTCAGCAATCTTCTTGTGGTGGAATTCCTTGATTTCATCCGTGAAAGCAAGCTTACCGAACTCTAAAATTCTGATGTTGCCGTCGTTATCTCTTGCAGGTAAGATAAGACCTGCGTTATATTTGCTTGGTGCAAACGGAACGTCGATAAGACCTTGTTCAAATGCTTTAACAACGCCTTGTGCCAAGTCGCCTTCGCCAACTTCTAAAACAGCGTCCATTAAGCAGTTAACTTCTTTTTCGATTTGTGCCATTTCTGCACGGAGTGCTTCGCTGTCAGGCATCTTTTGGTCGCATAAAAGCTTGGTAACAAGCTTGGACGCCTTAATACCCTGTGCGTTAGCTTCCTTGGTTGGGATACCAACGGATTCGTGTGGGGTCTTGTTAATCATCTTGGTTGCGCCCGATAAAGCAGCAACTGTTGAGCTTAACGCGATTAAGCCTAAAGCTTCGGTTTCGTCTTGTGGGAAGCCGCCCATCCATTGGTGGAATACGGTTGTAACGATTACGTCGTTATAGCCGAATTTCTTTAAATATTCTTCGGTTTGTTTTTGTAACGTTCTTACTGCAGCAGTATCCTGGATAACGTTACCGCCCATACCGTAACCAACGGTAATGTTCTTAACACCTTGTTCAGCAGCAAGTAATGCTTCGATAATACCTACGGTATTAGAAATTGATGGTGGAACTAAAGTACCTGTTAATGGGCCGAACGGTTCACGGTTGATGTGAATACCTTTTTCTTCATAGTAACCAACAAGTCTGTCGCAATATTGCCAGTACTTAATGGTGTCTTCCAAAGAAACGCTCTTTGCGTATGGTAAGTTGTAAGAAATTGCGCCGCCTTCGTTTGAAGTCCAGCCGGCAGCGTGGATAATTTCAGCTAAAAGTCTAGCATCCGGTGTGCCGTGGCGTGCTTGAAGTGGAACGCCAACTGCTTCGTAAACGCGCTTGCAGCCGCTAACGCCGTGGTTAACCGCCGGGAAGCCGTTTAAGAGTGCGCGGCCTTCAGTGATACTTTCTTGGATACCCTTTTCAGCTTCGTTATATCTGTTTTGACGGGTATAGCTGTCGATTGTTGACGGTAAGAAGTCTGCGCCTGCGCCTTCTAAATATTCGAGTAATTCAATATGTTTTTCAATGTCAGGAACACCGGCACGTGGTTGAACTAAAGTTCTTGTACCGTTTTCTTTTGCCTTCTGAAGCTTGATAGCAAAGTTCTTTTCTTCAGGAACAGCCTTAAGAAATTCTACTGCTTTGTCTAAATCAAGCTGGGGGTCGTTGCCGGTGTGCCAAGTTGAAAGTACTTGTTGTCTTTCTTGTAAAAATTCAGCTTCGGTAAGCTTTTTGTTTTTAACCATGGATAACCTCTTTAGATTGTTTTTATTTGTTTTTGTGACCTACCTTAATTGGCAGGGATAATGTGCTTTTTCATTATTTTAAGGGCCAAGCTTGGGTCAATTTCAGCCAAAAGCCCCATTGATGCCAAAATGTAATCCTTATCGATTAAATATTTTGGCTTGACAGGCCGAAGCTCAAGCGGATACTTGACGTTATATTCTAACGCATTGAGTATCTTTACAGGGTCTTGATTGTGTACGAGAACGCCACCCGTGCCGATTACGTAATCGATTTTGGAAAGGTCCTTGCCGTACTGGTTATAAAGCATACCCATTGGCGTGTACATTTCTTCCATTTTGCCAACGTGGCGGCTCATTGCCTTTGACGTGCAAATTCTACCCATAATCCTGTCGATATGCACTTGATGCTCGTTTTCAGGGACGTTATCAACGTTTTCGCTTCTGAAAACAAGCTCTTTTTCAAGGTCGACGCCTTCGTCAAGGTTAATCGTCTTGATTTCTTCAGCCGTAAGCGACTTTAACACGCCAAGCGCCGAATAACGCATACCCAAATCGCCTTCTACCGTGCGTTTTGCGTAAGGCTCTTCCAAGCCCTTGATAATTACGTCGCTTCTCTTTGCAGAGTTTGAGCAAATCGAATACATATCGGTCGTTGCGCCGCCGATATCAACAAGAACGATTTCGCCAAGACCTTGCTCGTGCACGTAGCCGTCTGCAAGCAGCCTTGCCGCCCTTAAAACAGATTCGGGCGTAGGCAGAATAACCTTGTCAATCTGACTTTCGATTTTCTTAATGCCCTTTGCAACGATAATGTTTTTAAGGAAGACTTCACGTATCTTGTCCCGTGCGCTGTCAATATTTAATACGTTGAGCCTTGGCATAACGTTTTCGCAAATGAATTCGTTAAGGCCGTACTCTTTGATTATCGGTATAATTTCATCATGGCAGGATTTATTGCCCGCGTAAATAATCGGGATTTTAATCTGATGTTTGGCGAGCATCATCTGGTTATATAAAACGCATTCGCTGTTGCCGCCGTCCGTCCCGCCGCAAAGAAGGATGATGTCAATCTTGTTATCGATAATCTTTTGTATGTCGCCGTTTGTAAGGTGATGTGAAAACGCCAGATCAACCTTTGCGCCTGCGCCCAAGCAAACGCGTTTAGCGGCTTCAAGTGTAAGCTCTTCAACAAGCCCGATTGCAGCCATCTTAAGACCGCCCGCTGCCGATGAACAGCCAATAATCTTGTCAAACCTTACGTCACCGATTTTTTGATGAAGCCTTTCTAACGCCTTTTCGTAACCGATTGTAATGTCAGTTGCCACGGTGGTAAAGTGACTTGCCGTACCAATTATGTCGCCAACTTCAGTATCGACGGCTACAAGCTTTGTAAACGTTGAGCCAAAATCGACCATTAGATAACGTGCCATAATTATTCACCTAAAACTTCTTTGATGTCAGGTAAAGTCCTTTCAATTGGTGTGCCAGGTGCATAAACCTTGTTAAAGCCCATTTTTGTGAAACGTTCTCTAACTTCGTCAAAGTTTTGCTTACCAACAACAACGTTGCCGCCAACAAACATCGGAATGTTTGGGATACCTGCTTCAACGCATTTGTCGCGCATGCCCCTGCAGTCGATTTCGCCTTGACCGTAAAGTGATGAAACCAAAATAAGGTCAGCGTTAGTTTCGATTGCAGCGTTAATGAAGTCTTCCTGTGATGAAAGTACACCGATGTTAACTACGTTGTAGCCTTCTTTTTTAAGAACAAATTCGATAATCTTGTTCCCTACTGCGTGTACGTCAGCACCGATTACACCAATAACAATTGTTTTCATAGTGTCTATCTACTCCTTAATTATTGTTCTTTGTCTTGGGTGAAAACTTGCGCTTAAAATATTATATATTTTCACGCTAATTTTACATCTTATAAAAATTATATCATAAATTGAAAAATATGCAAGTGGTATTTGTGTAAAATATTTGTAAATATATGGGCTTTGACCGTCAAAAACACAACTTTTTACCAAAATTTTACCAAACAAAAAATATGAATTTGTGTTCATATAGCCGCAAAATTTATTTGCGTTTGGTGAATACAAATTCATATCGATTTTCAAAAACTTGAACCTTTTAAAGCAATGTTTTTTGCTCTCAATTTTTGATACTGTAAGCGTGCATTAAGCAAATCGGTTCAGTTTTAATCCCTTTAAAAAGGCACTCTCTATTTTGCCGTATTAACCCAAATCGTCGGCATTTTAGCTTAAAAAACAGCGTTAATCGACCTATAGCCCCACTTTTTACAATAACAAAGGCTTGCCTAAAGTGAGACGTTGTTAGCTAATTCAAAAACGTTGTTTCAAACGCGTTGCGTTTAAATAATAACTTCACAAAAATGCAAATCCGTGCAAGCTTTGCTTGCCCGCAAGCATTTTTACTCGCTATTGCATCCTACAGATTCCAACGCTTGCTTAGGGCAAGACGTTGTCATCCTGAGGCTCGACCTTTAGGGCGATGCCGTCAGGATCCCCTAATCTATCCTGTTAGCCTATACAATCCTTCAGTCTTTGACTTCGTCAAATCCAGCTCCCTTTGCACAAGGGAGCCTTTCAAATTTAAATAGACTTTTTGCCAATGGCAAAAAGTTTACCACAATTCTTAATTCTTCATTCTTAATTCTTCATTCTTCATTCTTCATTAAAAAAAGCAGGGCAAAAAACCTGCTTTTTTCGCATTAATCGACTTATAGGCTTACTTTTTACAATAACAAAGGCTTGCCTAAAGTGAGACGTTGTTAGCTAATTCAAAAACGTTGTTTCAAACGCGTTGCGTTTGAATAATAGCTTCGCAAAAATGTAAATCCGTGCAAGCAAGCTTGCCCGCAAGCATTTTTACTCGCTATTGCATCTTACGGATTCCAACGCTCGCTTAAGGTGAGACGTTGTCATCCTGAGGCTCGCCCTTTAGGGCGATGCCGTCAGGATCCCCTAATCT
>JAFQEA010000007.1 GCA_017399185.1 Clostridia bacterium | reverse complement strand
CTGCCACCTTTGCAGAACTTGTCAAACAGGTAAATGTAATTGGGGTATCGCAACGCAAAATCCTGAGCTTGTAAAGCGTTTAAATCCTGAAATAGGTAGCAAGCGACTCATAAACCTTATGACCGCTTGGAAACACGAAATTAAAGAATTGATGGGTGGTATGGGTATTAACTCTATCGAAACTTTACGCGGCAACCGATTGATGCTTCGTGGCATCGGAATAACTGAAAAGGAGCTTGAGATACTCGGTATCTCACACGCAGGAGAATGAAAAGAATTTACGTTAATGAAGAATGGTGTTTAGGCTGTCACCTTTGTGAATATAACTGTGCTTTTGCCAATTCTGGCGAGAAAAATATGGTTAAGGCTTTAAAAAACAAAGAAATTAAACCCAAAATCCACGTAGAAGAAGATAATAAAATTACGTATGCAGTATCTTGTAGGCACTGTGAAGACCCCATTTGTATTAAAAGCTGTATTTCCGGCGCATTGACGAAAACCAACGGAGTTGTTACAATCGACCAAAACAAATGTATCGGTTGTTTTACCTGTATCCTGGTTTGCCCTTACGGTGCAGTTTCCGCGTCAAACGACCATGCCGTTCAAAAATGTGAACTGTGCATTAATAATTCCTGTGGCACACCTGCTTGTGTAAAAGGTTGTCCTAATAAAGCCATTGTTTACGAGGAGAGAAATTGATATGAAAAATTACGTTATTATTGGCGGTGGCGTTGCTTCCGTTGGCTGTATCGAAGGAATCCGCAGTATTGATAAAACCTGTAAAATTATATTAATTTCAGGTGAAAATAAGCCTGTATATTGTCGTCCTCTTATTTCCTACTATCTCCAAGGTAAAACCGATTTTAAAAAAATGCAATACCGCCCCGACTCTTTTTACAAAGAAAATAATTGTGAGATCGTGTACGGAAAAGCAGATAAAATCGATCCCGATAACAAAATTGTAGCCGTAGGAAAAGAAAAAATCAAATATGACAAACTTTGCATTGCGACGGGTTCATCTCCTTTTGTTCCTCCTTTTAAGGGGCTTGAAACAGTAAAAAACAAATTCAGTTTTATGACGGAAGAAGATGCACTTGCTCTCGAAAACGCTATTTTGCCATCTTCCCGTGTTTTGATTGTCGGTGCAGGGCTTATTGGATTAAAATGTGCGGAAGGGCTTTCAGGCAGAGTTTCTTCTATCATCGTTTGCGACCTTGCTACACGTGTCCTTTCAAGTATTCTCGACGATGAATGTGCATTATTTATGCAAAAAAAATTAGAAGAAAACGGTATTTCTTTTATGCTTGGTGACAGTGTAAACGCATTTGATGGGAACGTTGCAACAATGAGCAGTGGGAAAACAATAGAATTCGACGTGCTTGTTCTTGCTGTTGGCGTTCGCCCAAATATTGCGCTTGTAAAAGACGTCGGTTGCAATACCGATCGCGGTATTATCGTTGATACCGCAATGAGAACATCTTTGGAAAACGTTTATGCTATCGGGGACTGTGCGCAAGGTTACGACGCCTCGATAAAAGCAAACCGCATCCTTGCTATCTGGCCAAATGCTGTTATGCAGGGTAATTGTGCGGGAATCAATATGGCAGGCGGGTCCACTATTTACGACTATGGCATTCCTATGAACGCTATCGGCTTCTTTGGACTTCATGCACTCACCGCCGGGAGCTATACAGGTGAGATGTATGAAGAAAAAACAGATAAATCCATCAAAAGATTATTTATAAAAGATGGTTGTCTCGTCGGATTTATGCTTATTGGCGAAATTGCAAGAGCTGGTATTTACACGTCTTTCATTCGCGAGAAAACACCTCTTGATTCCGTTAATACACAATTATTAAAAATTTCACCCACTTTATCCGTTTTTGATGTTGAAAATCGTAGAAAAAAACTTGGAGGTATGGTATAATGTTATTATTAAGTGCAAAAGAACTTAATTTTGACGCACTAAACGATATTGTAAGAAAAAGCGAAAACGACTGCGTTATTAACGATTGCCTCGGACAACGCTTTATTGCTGCCGGTTTAAGTTCCAAATTTATCACGATAAACGGAACACCGGGAAATGCGCTT
>JAFQEA010000006.1 GCA_017399185.1 Clostridia bacterium | reverse complement strand
TTTATGGTTAATCCGCGTTATGTCACTGTCGGCAGGGATAAAAAGGCTCGTGAAAAAGAGTGGGTTCGTCGTTGGGCTGGCGGCACGGTCGCTACTGTCCGCGAACTTGGCGAAAAGAAAAAGATTAAATTACTTAGTGAGGTAGGGAGGTCAGTGGAATGACTTATCAAGAGCAACTTAACCGCGACTGGAAAAAAGAGCAGGCTGAACTTCGCGAAAAATTCGGTGACAATCCGCATTACCGTCACAAGCTCGTTGAGTTTATGTATGAAATGCAATTCGGAAAACCGTTCCGCACAGAAGATATGACGGTTGGTGATTACCTCAAATTGCCTTTTTGAGTAGTAGCGAAGCTGGATGCGAAGCGGGCGGTCGTCTCTACCTTTTGGTTCGTTAACTTGTTAGGGGGCGTAGCGCGGGAGCGCAGGATGCGCCCGCGCGAAGCCTGAACAATTGATCTGATCCACTTACGCTTATTCACAAAATAGGCGGGCCCGCCGGACTTATTTACATAATAACCTAACTCGCGCGCTCGCAACCAAGGCAGCAGCGACCCCTTTCGGCTCAGCGACCGCACGTATTGCGGATGTTCGGCGCGGAAACGGCGTTCGGAAGAGATAACCCCGCCCGCGTCGCCGGTCTCGAAATTCATTACTTCCCAATCAGAACCAACTGGCAGACGAGGATCGCGCGGAGACCAACTAGCGGACGTCTCAACCCCATAGAAATTAACTCAACAAAACCCAACAAATCTTGATTTGACGCCATTTTTATCGTATAATTGACCTTGAAAAGAGGTGATTCAAAATGAAAAGACCAGACAACTCACTTGTCAAATTTAACTTCATGGTCAAAACCTACTATCGCTCCGTCCAACTCGGAACCCCAAAAGAACACGAGGTCGCCGGTGTGAAAACTCTTAAACTCTTCAAGAGCTGGTTCCGACTTATGAAAAACAGAAACCGTCTACTCGTCGGCGTCATCCGATTTGCAGACGGTGAAACGTGGATTTGGCAAAACCCGAAACTCGTTTATCACGGTGATTGGCAACGAGCAAAACCACCCAGAAACGAAAAACCTCATCAGCTGAGATTGCTTTAATACGAAAAACCTTACCACCCCACATTGGGGATTTTTTTTGCTATTGATAATTACTTTCAACGCGCCGCCGCCGCGCCGCCGCCGCAACCCCCCTTCGTTTAAATAAAAAACCTTGCGAAAGAGATTGCTTTTTGTTTCAGTGAAATACTGGCGGTAGTTGAGTACCCCCTTCGCGCGAGGGGGGGGGACCCTTTGGGGGGGGGGCGACCGCAAAGCCCCCCTGTTTCGGAGTGTCGGTACCTAAAAAATTTTGATTAACCTGATTGGTGCTAGTTTGCTGGCAAAGTCGGGGGGAGCCGCGCGCTTTTTGCGGCGGGGGGTGTCCCCCCAATTTGTCCAACGATTTATCGCAGGCTCCTAATCTCGAATAAAGGAACGCCTTTGATTATCCTAACCCTAAGTCAAGCGTCGTAACCGTTTTATCTTCCTTTACAACCGTGTTGATTCGCCTGAACAATGCGCCCGCCTTGTCGCCTATGAGTAACTGCGTCTGAACATCCGTAGGCTCTTGCGGCGCGTCGATTATCAGCGTCTCTATCTCTTGTATCTGCGCCGTCGTGATATTGTCCAACGGATTGCTAAGCGTAAATACGCGAGTATCTCCGTCCACAAAAAGCCATTCAAACTTAAGGGAGCTTGTTGTTGTCGTTTTATCTGCCATTATAGGACTTCCCCCTTTGTCTCCTTGCTCGCGCTTACGAGAGTGTTCGCGGTTAAGGCGTTCAGTGCCTGTGCTAATGCGAGGAGTTTATTGTTTGACGCTTGCGGATTCACGTAGCTAAGTGTCGTTGTTTTCTTCTTGCCGTTCGCGGTTGAGTTTATCAATACGTTAACTTGCACTGTAAATCACCTCCTGATCAAGTCTGATAATTTGCGCCTCGCTAATGAGTTTGCACGGACTGCCGAGATTGCTAACGAAAGTGTTCGCGAAATTCGGCGCAGTTCCCGCCTCTAAGCTCGCGTTTATCGCTAATACTCTGTCTTTTACTTCTATTAATTCTGTGCTGGCGACGCCGTTAAACGTGTAGGTGCGGCTCGTGGCGTCGTTATATACCAACTTGATTTTAACTGAACGTGTCGTTGCCATTTAGTCCGCCTCCGTAATGTCCTGCGTTACTACGCGATTCGCGTCTTGAATTGTCCAACCAACGATTCCGAGCAATGTCGTTAAGCCCGACATGATAACATTCGCGTCCGTCGTCGAAGTGTTAATCCCATTGAGCGTGATGACTGTGTCGCTATCGTCCGTTATCTGTGATTTGCCTGTTGTTCTGTTCGTGAACTGGTAAGCCATAAATTTTTCTCCTTCCTCTAGTAATCAAAATTAATAGAAAATCGTTAACCTGTAAATTAGATTTATTTTATCAGAGAAAGAGTAGAAAGACAAGTGAAAGTTGACTTACGGGGAGTAATATGCTAAAATTCAAAACGTGGAATTAATTCCACCTTTGCGGTAGGATTAATCTACCTTTGATACGAAAAAATCACCTTCCAGTTTACCCCTGAAAAGTGATTTTGAGTATGAATAGAATAAAAACGCTGGGGGTATTGTATCATGTCTGGCTACGTTAAGCAAACGGCGGTTTATGACGAATCAACTGGGGAGCTTATTCGTGAAGTTCTAACTCGCGGGTCTCCTAACGGGAAGGGGTGGGTCATCGTGTATACGGAAAACACACAGGAATTACTTCTGAAGTGCAATTCGGCGGCTACGTTAAAAGTCTTTATGTTCCTTGCCATGAATCAACAATTTGAGGAGCGCGGCTTTGTCACAACTAAAAAGTACGTCCAAGAAAAACTCGGTATCGATAAGAAAACCTGCATTTGCGCCTTTAACTGGCTGAAAGAAAACATGGTTATTAATGAATACCGCAACAACGGCGTCACAGAATTTATGGTTAATCCGCGTTATGTCACTGTCGGCAGGGATAAAAAGGCTCGTGAAAAAGAGTGGGTTCGTCGTTGGGCTGGCGGCACGGTCGCTACTGTCCGCGAACTTGGCGAAAAGAAAAAGATTAAATTACTTAGTGAG
>JAFQEA010000005.1 GCA_017399185.1 Clostridia bacterium | reverse complement strand
GCTTTGGCGATTGCGCTGTCGTGTACAAATGCAATTAAAGAATTTTCCGTCGCGGAAACTGCAAGCATATTTGGTACGCTTGCTTTATATGCGTTTATGTGTATCGGGTTACTTTGGAATGTCGAAAGCCTTTTCAAAAGTGTAGAGCAAGAAAAAGCCCCGTTTGGAGAAAAAATAAGTCACTATTTGAAAAAGAGTGCTATATTTGTAGTACTTATTTCAGTTGTTCCTGCGCTTGTCGGCTCAACAGTTTTACGTATAATCTACCCTACAACCGAATTGACGTTCCCGATTTCGCTTGGTGGAGTTATATCGGGTATTGTTATGTTTATGTTTGGTTTGTTTTTCAAATACGGCAAAGAATTACAAAAGAATGAAGACGAAACATTATGATAGTATTAAAATTAGATAAAGTAATGAAAGAGCGTGGCGTAAAACTGAAAGACCTTGCCGTAAAAATCGGCTTGACGGACGCGAATTTATCCAACATAAAAACAGGTAAAATTTCAGCAATTCGATTTTCCACCTTAAATGCTTTGTGCAAAGAATTGGATTGTCAACCCGCCGATATTTTGGAGTATAGTGAAGATGAAGATAAAAGATAAATAAAGATAAATAAATTGATTTATAAAAAATTGCAATAAAAATGGCACTACGGCGTGCGCTTTGATGATTGTACTAAAATAAAAATCACCGCTGAGGCGGTGTATGGAATTCGTAATAGCGAAATGTAATCAATTTTAATTGTATGTAATCAAGTCGAAATGACATACACGGCAAGCCGCGATTACATACCAAGCCTTTCGGCTTGAATAAAAACGACCTAATCCGAGTGGTTCGAATTAGGTCGTTTTTGTGAATAATCAAAAAATTTTGATACAATTTTAGTTTGATAAATTGAAATTTGTCGAATTAAAAGATACCTTTGTTATATTTAATCATAGCCTTAAAACTAATAATAAGTCCTACAATAATACCAACAATCAAAACCACAGTACCAATTAATATAAAGATGTTGTTTTCGGTATATAGGGTTACAGCAGACAAAACGCTGAATATAATTATACCGATTCCGATAATCATAGTACCTAAACCCACTTGTTTTCCAAAAGGTATCCTATCTTCTTCGGAAACACGGTGTCTATGATAGGAATGAAGTGTGGATATGTTTCCTCGCATATTTGAAATTCCAAGAACAATAAATACAACACCTACAAGAAAAGCAACAATATTGCCTGGCATAATACAACCCCCTGTCAAATTCTTGATTTTAGGTGAGTTTATTATATCATATAATCCGACCAAAATCAAGAATTTATTTAAGCGAATCAATAATTGAACGATACCCCATAAATTGAACGAAAGGGGTATATAGTTAACGATTTGTGTTTTACAGGTAAAAAGAAAAAAGGCTTGCAGGGAAGAAAACTATCCCAGAAGCCTGATAATTTTAATGAAATCCTGCTTTGCAGGATGAAATCCAAACGAGTTTGGATGAAATCTTCAGCCTACGGCTTCAGATGAAATCAAATCCGCCTAATATAACCTTGCGAAGCAAGATTTCATCGCGCAGCGATTTCATCCACGAAGTGGATTTATTCCGCAGAAGGCGGATTTAATTGAAAAAACGACAAGTCGAAACTTGTCGTTTTTTCTGGTGGGGAGTGGTGGATTCGAACCATCGAAGTCGTTGACAACAGATTTACAGTCTGCTCCCTTTGGCCGCTCGGGAAACTCCCCATTTTGGAGCTGGTGAACGGAGTCGAACCATCAACCTGCTGATTACAAATCAGCTGCTCTGCCATTGAGCCACACCAGCATATTTAGTTTTGGGTGGTGCCTCGGGGCGGAATCGAACCACCGACACGGAGATTTTCAGTCTCCTGCTCTACCGACTGAGCTACCGAGGCAAATTTGTATCCAATGCAAAAATGCATTGGATAACTAATAAATATGGCGACCCGGAAGGGACTCGAACCCTCGACCTCCAACGTGACAGGCTGGCGTTCTAACCATCTGAACTACCGGGCCATATTTTTAATATTAATTTGTAATGGTGGGCCTTCACGGACTCGAACCGCGGACCGATCGGTTATGAGCCGACTGCTCTAACCAACTGAGCTAAAGGCCCGCAAAGTGCTTTTTAATGGTCGGGGTGACGAGACTCGAACTCACGACCTCATGGTCCCAAACCACGCGCGCTACCAACTGCGCCACACCCCGTTGCAACAACAACAATGCTCATATATAATATAATAAAACAACGAGATTGTCAAGCGATTTTCAGTAAGATTTAGAAAAAAATCATTAGATTTCAAAATCTTTTGTACCACACCATTAGCGTTATTTAGTTTTAAGTTTAAAATAAATCAAGCAGGCACTTAAGGGCTTAAGTACCTGCTTAATTTACCGAATTTTATCGAAAATTACTTGTTGAGAAGTTCAGCAATAGAAGCGCCGCTAAAAGCAGTATCCTTCCATTCGTGTACTTCGCCGTCATCAGCAGGTCTTTCTCTTCTTTCTCTTCTTCTTGGCTTTTCTTCGCCAGCGTCTTCAGCTTTTTCTCTTCTTGGTTTAGCTGGAGCTTCCGGTGCAGGTGTGCAAGCTTTGATAGAGAGAGTGATTTTTTCTTTTTCGTAATCGATAGAAATAATCTTTGCTTTTACTTCGTCGCCAACCTTGAGACCTTCGGTTGGTTTTTCTAACCATTCGTGTGAAATTTGAGAAATGTGTACTAAACCGTCAACGCCAGTTTCGATTTCAACGAATACGCCGAATTCAACGATTCTAACGATCTTACCGGTAACGATATCACCAACAGCATATTTGCCTGGAACACTTTCCCATGGACGTGGTTGAAGTTGCTTATAGCCGATAGAAACTTTCTTTGTTTCCTTATCGAGCTTTAATACTCTGAATTCATATTCTTTACCGATTTCTAAAACTTCTGCAGGGCTCTTAACACCTGTCCAAGAAAGATCAGAAATGTGTGCAAGACAGTCGAAGCCGTTAACTTCAACGAAAGCACCGAAAGATGAGAATCTAACAACTTTACCAACAACAACGTCGCCAAGAACAACGCTTGAGAAGAAAGCTTCTTCCTTTTGAGCGCGTTGAGCTTCTCTTTCAGCCTTTTCAGCTTCTAAAATAACCCTTTGAGAAGCAACGATTTGTTTTCTTCTTTCAGCAGTTTCAACTCTTTCAGCTTTAACTCTTAAAGTCTTGCCTACGTACTTATCTAAATCTTTAACGAAACCGATTCTAATTTGTGATGATGGGATGAATACGCCGTAAGAACCGAGTCTTGCGGTTAAACCGCCCTTGTTTGTACCTTCGATGGTAACGTTGAACAGTTTACCGTTCTTAATCTCTTCGATTTCTTTTTCTTCTTCAGCGAGTGCTTTGATAGCTTTTTCTGATAAAAGAACTGGGTTGAGACCAATAATAAGGACTTCGATTTCTTCGCCTACTTTAGCTGCGTATTCTTGTTTAACGTATTTTTCGCAAGAAAGCTCTTCTTTAGGCAAAAGGATTTCCTTTTTGGTGTTATTGATGTATAAAGCTAAACCTTCATCCGTAGCAGAAGAAATAGTTGCAACTATTTTTTGCCCCTTTCTGAATTTTTGTTGGCCATTTTCCAATTTAGCAACAGCTTCTTCCATCTCGTTTACAGTTTTAACTTCAGTGACTACTTCTTCCATGTTTGAGAAAACCTCCATTGTTTGTTCGGGTGGAGTAGATGCCCCCGATACAATACCTACCTTTAAATAATTGACATACTTTGATGCATCAAAATTTTGACTGTTTTCTACCCAATCAACAACGGCGCAGTTGTTACAGCAAATCTCGTAAAGCTTGGCTGTATTGCTACTTGTTTTGCCGCCGACAACTATCATTGCGTCGCACTTTTGGGAAAGTAATAACGTCTCTTTCTGACGCTCCCTTGTAGTATAGCAGATAGTTTGAAAAATCTCAACTGTTTTTTTGCAATTTTTCATAAAAAAATCTAAAAAATTCGCAAATTTTTCACTTGAAAAGGTAGTTTGGGCCAATACACACAATTTTTCGTGCTGATTATAGTCGTAATCGGGGTCAAAACGGTCTGTAACGATAACGGGCGTTTTTGACCAGCCCGCCGCCCCGATGACTTCGGGATGGGTGCTGTCCCCCAATAAAATTATTTGATAACCCTTAAATGAGTACTCTTCGATAATATTATGTATCCGCTTAACGAAGGGACAAGTGCAATCAATAACTTCTATGCCCTTTCCTGCAAAATAATCCAAATCACTTTTTTTAACGCCGTGCGAGCGTATAAGAACCTTTGACGTTTTTACGTCTTCAAGTCGTTCAACCGTGTTAACGCCTACGCTTTTTAACTTATCGGTTACTGAATTATTATGCACAAGCTCGCCGTAAATCGTTACGTCCTGCCCGGCTAAAGAAAGCGCCGTGTCGTAAGCCTTTTTTACACCCGAGCAAAACCCGCTGTTTTTTGCAAGTATAACTTCCATAATCCACCTACCTTACGCTGATTTCAGACGTTTTTAAAAGGCTGTCTTTAATAAGCGCGTCGGCTTCAGCTAAAACCTCGGGTGTGAGCGGTACGTTATAATACTGCTCCAACGAAACAGGCTCGCCAACGATAACGTGATTAAGGCGTAAAAATTTACTTGGTCTGTCAATAAATACGGGCTGGATTGGTACTTTTGCCTTAATTGCAAAAAGTGCCGCGCCGCTTTTTAAAGGCAATAGCTTTTCACCCGATTTATTGCGCGTGCCTTCGGGGAAAATTAATAGCTTGTCGCCCCCCTTTAAAAGTCTTACACAGCGCAAAATAGTGGAAGCATCGGGCGTATCACGGTCAATGGGGATACCGCCTAAAGTCCTTAAAAACCAAGAAACACCCTTACCTTTAAAGAGTTCCTTTTTGGTGAGGGCGTAAATCTTATGATTATAAATTGAACCCACTATGAACGCATCGCAATTTGACAAGTGATTGCTTACGATTACGCACGGGGTTTGCACAGCCTGCTTGTGATTTATCCGCCTGAACGGAAAAAATACTTTTGTAAAGGTGTGCGTGATTACTCTGACAAGCTTGTACATTTGAAACCTTTTTAAGTTTGCTATTTTATTATAGAAATAATGAAATCAACTACTTCTTCAACAGACTTATCGGACGAGTCTATAAAATGCGCGTCTTCAGCCTGCTTAAGCGGTGCGATTTTGCGATGACTATCGTTATAATCGCGCAAGTTAATTTCCTTTAGAAGCTCTTCAAAATCAACGGTCTGACCTTTTTCGGTCAATTCCTTAAACCTGCGTTCTGCCCTGACTTCAGCAGAAGCCGTAAGGAAAAACTTATGGCTTGCGTTTGGCAAAACAACCGTGCCGATATCACGCCCGTCCATAATGCAATCGTTAAGGCGGGCGACTTCGCGCTGCATTTCAACCATTTTTTCACGAACGCAAGAAAGCGACGATATGTTAGACGCCATAAGTGAAACTTCGTTATTACGGATTTCCTTTGAAACGTCAACCCCGTCCAAAATAGTGACCTGTCTGCCGTTTTCGTACTTGATTTGTAAATCAATATCCTTAACGTAGTCTTTTACCTTTTCTTCGCAAAGACAGTCAATATTACGCTTAACTGCGCCTAAAGCACAAGCCCTGTACATTGCACCCGTATCAAGATGTAAAATATCAAGCTGTTTTGCAAGTAGGTCTGCAACAGTACTCTTACCGCTTCCGCTTGGCCCGTCAATAGCAATGTTAAGCATAAACTCTCTCTCCTTAAATTTCCGATTTATTATAATATAATTTTGATAGATTTGTAAAGTGGTTTAAGGGTGGATTTTAACTTTTGTAATTAATTTTAAGCGACCTTAACTACCTGCCCTTGCACCCGTTGCAAAGGCAATTTGCAAATTAAAGCCACCGGTGTATGCGTCAACGTCTAAAACTTCGCCTGCAAAGTACAAGCCCTTTATAAGTTTACTTTCCATGGTTTTGGGGTTGACTTCTTTAACCGAAACGCCGCCTGCGGTTACGATTGCTTCGCTAAATGGGGCAAAAGACTCCAAATCAAGCGTAAAGCCTTTAAGCACGCGGATAATAGACTGTCTTTCGGCACGGCTGATCTCCCCTGCCTTTTTATCTGGCGCAATGCCCGTGCGTTCGATAACGACGGGTATAAGCGACATTGGTAAAAGCTGGTCTAACACGTTTTTAATTGCCCTTGCGCTCTGGGCAGAAAACTCACGGATTAATCTGTTGTCAAGGGTTTTTTCGTCAAGGGCGGGCTTAAAGTCGATTGCAAGCGATAAATCCTTTTTGTCAAGACGGTTAATCTTGCTTGTGGTCGTTAAAACTATTGGTCCAGAAACGCCTTGGTGGGTGAAAAGCATTTCACCAAACTCCGATGAAACAAGCTTACCCTGATAGGTTACGTTAAGGGTTACGTTTTTAAGCGAAAGCCCTGCAAGGCGGGCAGGATAATCGCCCTTTATCTTCATTGGTGCAAGCGCTTGCACGGGCGGAATTATTTTATGCCCTAACGCTTTAGCAAAGGTATATCCGTCACCCGTTGAGCCTGTAAGCGCATAAGAAACACCACCGGTTGCAACAATGACCTTATCGCAGGTATAATCGCCCAAATCGGTTTTAACGCCGCAAACCTTCCCGTCGGCCGCAGTTATGCCTTCAACCGTTTGGTTAAGCAAGACTTCAACACCTGCAAACTTACACATATTTGCAAGCGTTTTAATAACGTCGCTTGACTTATCCGACACGGGGAAAACACGGTTGCCGCGTTCAACCTTTAACGGCAGGCCGTTTTCTTCCAATAAATCCATCATATCGCGCGGGGTAAAGCCGTAAATTGCACCCGATAAAAAGCGTGCGTTGTTAACCACGCTGTTTAGAAAGTCTTGCGGCTCGCAAAGGTTGGTGACGTTGCACCTTCCTTTACCCGTGATATAAATCTTTTTACCTAATTTTTCGTTCTTTTCAATCAAAATGGTTTTATCGCCCTTTTTTGCTGAAAAGTAAGCGGCAATAAGCCCTGCAGCTCCGCCGCCGATTACAATAGTTTTCATACGTCACCAAAAGTTACCGCTTTTAGCGGTAAAATTGTTTATTTATCGGATATGGCGGGAGCAAAAGCCCCCGCCATAGTTTAATTTAGTTTATTAGCAAGGATAAACCTTGTTGCCGTTTGCTGCCATATCCTTATCAACGCCCTGGTTTTTAGCAAGGCGGTACTTAAAGAAATTAACTGCAACCTGATTGAATACGGCGTAAGACAAAACGTCTTCTTCGCAGGTTGCGTATTCAGCACATTCACTGCGGTATTTTTCAAGCTCTGGCTCAATATCGTCTGCCGGGCGGTGAGTAATAATCCTTTCGTCCCCGACGATTTTTGCAACGACTTCACTGTCGCAAGGTGCAGGCAATCTGCCGTATTCGCCCTTTAAAATGGATTTGAATTCCTTGGTAACCATTTTGTATCTTTCGCCCATTAAAACGTTCAATACGGCTTGAGTACCAACAATCTGACTGCTTGGCGTAACAAGTGGTGGATAACCGCAATCCTTTCTTACGTTAGGTACTTCGGCTAAAACGTCCATAAGCTTTTCGCTCTTGTTTTGTTGCTTTAATTGGCTGATAAGGTTTGAAAGCATACCGCCGGGTACTTGGTAAATTAAGGTGTTGATATCAACCTTTAATACCTTTTCGGATAGGAAGCCGTCCTTTTTAAGCTGGTCGGCAACACCGCGGAAGTACTCTGTTATCGGTAATAATTTATTAAGGTCAATGCCTGTGTCGTAATCGCTTTGCTGAAGGGTTGCGACCATTGGCTCGGTTGCAGGCTGGGCAGTACCGTTACCAAGAGCCGATAAAGCGCAGTCAACGATATCACAACCGGCTTCGATAGCCTTAAGGTTGACCATATCACCCGTGCCCGACGTGTTGTGGGTGTGAAGGTGAATTTTTGTTTCGGGCTTTAATACCTTTTTCATTTCCTTAACAAGCTCATAAACGGTGTAAGGTAATAAAAGGTTAGCCATATCCTTGATACAAATATTGTCAGCGCCCATGTCTTCAAGGGTTTTGGCAAGCTTAACGAAATATTCGTTAGTGTGTACAGGGCTTAACGTATAGCAAATTGCGGCTTCGCAGATACCGCCGTATTTTTTAATTGCCTTCATAGCCGTTTCAAGGTTTCTTACGTCGTTCAAAGCGTCAAAAACCCTTACGATTGATACGCCGTTTTTAATGGATAAACGAACGAATTCGTCAACGACGTCGTCAGAATAATGCTTGTAGCCTAAAAGGTTTTGCCCCCTTAACAGCATTTGGATAGGCGTCTTTTTTAAATGGGATTTTAAGATACGTAATCTTTCCCATGGGTCTTCGTTTAAAAAACGCAAGCAGGAATCAAACGTTGCCCCGCCCCAGGCTTCAAGTGAGTAATATCCCACTTCATCAAGCTGGTCCAAAACAGGCAGCATTTGCTCTAACGTCATACGCGTTGCCGCTTGGGATTGGTGCGCGTCACGCAAAATTGTTTCGGTAATATATACTCTTTTTGCCATTTTAATACTCCGTATTTATGGTAACAGACTATGTCTGTTAATCAGCGGTTAACTTACGCGATAACTGCTAATACTGCGCCTGAATCAACGTTTGCGCCTTCAGATACGCAATAAGTGATAACGCCATCGCAAGGTGCAGTTAAGTCGTTATCCATCTTCATTGCTTCAAGGACTAAAACAACGTCACCTTTTTTAACTTGGCTACCACTAGATAATGAAAGCTTTTTAATCATGCCAGGCATTGGTGCAGTGTATTTATAGCCGTCTTGTGGGGCTTGAACAGGTGCCGTAGGTGCAGGCTGTGGTGCGGCTTCTTGCTGTGGCGCTTGAACGGGTGCAGCTTGAACGGGTGCAACGGGTGCAGCGGGTGCAACGGGTACTTGAACAGGCTGTGGTTGTGGGAAACCGCCTTTAACTTCTTCTACGCTTACTTGATATTGTCTACCGTCAACGGTTACTAAAAAATTACGCATAATTATTCTCCTTTCTCACTAAACTCTCTTGATTTTTCTGATTTGGAATTCGCAATCGTTACCTTCTTCCTGGTAATAAGCGGTGATAACCGCGCTTATGATTGCCGCAACGTGTGCCGGGACTTGGTCATCCTGCGCGGTGGTTTGTGATGGGTTTACAATTTGTGGGGATTGTTGGGCTTTTGCCGAACGTTTAGCACTTGTTGCAAGCAGAGCTATCAGTAACACGACGATTACCAATAAAAGGGCAACTGCCGCGCCAAGCAGGAAAACGAAGGTCTTATCCAACGTACCCGTCAGTAGCATATTAATCATTTTAGCACCCCGTAAGCATCTGAAGCGCCGCAATTACGTGCTGACGCACGTGTGCCGGTTCAATAACGTTATCCAAACAAGCCTTTTTAGCTGTGTTCATTGCATCCATGTCTTCTTCACGGAACTTGTTTTTAAGCTCTTCTTTGTTTCCGCCAACTTCAGCAAAATGCATTTCTGCGCCAACGCTGTCGCTTATCGGTGAGATAAGCGCGTTTGCAAAAGCTATGCTGTAATCCACGCCGTGTGCCTTGGTTGCAAATAAGGTATAACCAAGTCCGATTGCCTTACCGTAAACCACGTTGATGCGCGGCACTTGATTGCCATAGCTTAACGCATAAATCAGGCTGGTGACGTTTTTCATTATAGGTGAAGCTGCGGTTTGTAAATCTGCTTTAATGCCAAGCGTATTTACAAAGGTTATGATTGGCAAATTGTTGTCGGTTGCGTAATAGATAAAGGACGTAACCTTGTCAACGTTTTCGTTAGTAAGCTCAACGCCGTCTTCGCCGTCAAAGATTATCGTTGCAACGGCGTGACCGCCCACCCTGCCGATAGAAGTTACAGCTTCCTTTGCAAAACCTTCGTTTAAGGTCACAAAGCTGTTTTTATCGTAAACGGCTTCAAGCAAGCATTTTGCGCAGGCTTTTTGGTTTAAGTTTGGTGCGGTGCGGTTTAAATCGTCTTCATCGATAACCGCTTGAGAATAGTTAGGTAAAATATTAAGGATTTTAGTAATACTTTCCCTGACCTGTTCAAAATCTTCCACAACAAAGTCGCATAAGCCGTTAGCGCAAGCGCTGCCGCCTGCTTTGGCTTCGTCAAGGCTTACCTTGCTTTTTGCGCAGACAACGTACGGACTATCATAGCAAACGCAAGCGTCGTTAATAAAATATTTATAGTCGCAAGCGGCTGCAATAAGTGACGGTGAGCCTAAAAGCTTACCGCTGCAAACTGCAAATTGGGGAACGCGGTCAGCAAGCTCGTTTACCTTTGCCAAAACGCGCGCAATGCCTTCAAGCGCGGTAACGCCTTCACCTGCTAAAACGCCGTTTGATGAAAGCAAGTAAACAACGGGTGCGCCTGATACGCCTGCTTTGTCAAGGCACTTAATAATCTTTTCGCAACCGCCTTGACCTAACCCGCCGTTTAAAATTTCAAAGTTAATTGCAACAACGTAGCACGGCTTATTGTCGATAAGTGAAAAGCCTGTAACCACGCCTTCGCCGTAGATATCTGTATCATAAAAAGCATTATGAGAGAAAGCAAAAGCATCAAGCTCAACAAAGCTTTTTTCGTCGGTGAGCTTATTTATGTTCTCTCTGACTGCGCTTGAGATAGAATAAAGGTGACTTTTTCTATCCTTTAGTGCATTTATTTTGTCCATATATGCCTCCATTATAATCTTTTCACGTACATTATAACATTGTTTTGTGAAAATTGGCAATCAAAAAAGGGCGCAAAAGCACCCTTAATTAGCACAATTTATTCATTTTTTAGTCGTAAAAAACAAATTTTTAAGTGAATATATATTCACTTTACTACTTTACGTCAACGGTTGATAAAAAGATTTTAAAGCTACGCGTGCCGTCGTCGTCAAAGCCAAACGGTGATTTATCCTTAATAGCCCTTTTGATAGCGGCAGTCATTGCTGTCTTAAGTTGGTTTTGCGCCTTTTGCTCGTCTTTAAAGTAGCCTAAATCAGCAATTATGCCGTTTAAAAATTCTTCAAAGCCATATAGCGGCGCTCTTTCCGTAAACAGGCTGTTATCAAGCGGAATTTTCTTGGTTAAGACGGCGCTTATCATTTTGAGCACGTCGTTAAATTTTTCAGTTAAAATTACCATACCGAACAGCGCTTCAGGCCCTAAATCGCCTGCAAAGTTTGAAAAAGCTTTTCCAAATCCGTCAGGCACGGACTTTTTACACGTAAGCGCAATATCAACGCAGTATCTGCCGTCTTTTGTATAACGCACGCAGACTGAAGCAAAATTTTGACCTGCGCCGTCGCCCTGAACGCCCGTTAGACCGATATTTTGGTCTTGATAGTTATGCCAAGCGGTTAAAATCTCCGTTGACAAGCGCTCTAGGGTGTTGCGGTTAAATGATTGAAGCCTTACGCCCGAATTTATCTGGTGGAAAAGTGAAATTTCAACGTCGGGATAAGCCTTGGATTCAAGTGAAAAATCAGGCTTTACCGTAAAGGCTGTCGGCGTGAACCTACCTGCAACGAACGCAGGCTGATTTTTAGCAATAAATAGCGGATTATTAGTTGCCGTGATTGAATAATCGGGTATATATTCGATAAAGTCAAGCATAGCGTTTATTTTTGTGTCAAAGGGCGGTAAAAACGCCTTGTTTTTTGAATAGATAAAGCATTCTTCATCACGGCTTAACGAAGACACGTATTGCAAAACACATTCTTCGCCGTCAAGTGAAATACTAACCGAGCGCACGACGTCGTTGCAATCGCAATGCTCAATACGCGGCTCAACGGGGCAACCGTCTTCAGCGCTTAAAGTATTTGCAACAAGGATTTCAATGGGTCCGTCCTGGCTGTAAAGCCTGGTCTTTTTGTCAAGCGAAAGCCCGTCAATGCCCCAATCACCAACGGAAAGCGAATATAAATATTCGCAAGCAGAAGCCGCGCCAAGCTGTTCGCGCATTGTGCGGAACTTTTTGTTTACGGCAGACGGAAGCGGTGATAACAAGCTCATAACAAAAGAAGCAAAGCCGCTTGTGCTGTCGCCGTAGGTCAAGCCCTTTTCTAAAGCGTAGCTTATAAGCTCCTTTTTAAGGCTTTGCCCGTCCATAATCTGGTCAACGGGAGCAGGAGTATTATCTTCCACACGCAAAATATACCTTAACAGACTACGCTTACAGGGTAAGTCGTAATCGGAAAGTTCAAGGTGGGCTTTGGCATGGTTTAACAATTTTTCAATAAGTTGGTTTCCGTCTGTCATATCGTCCTAACGCTTTTAAGCTTTCGTAATTAACCGTGTGTGGTAAAAGCATCAAAATTTTCTTACTTAATTATAACATAAAAAAGGCGTTTATCAAATTGAAAAACACCCTTTTTGTAAATTATTTTATTAAGCTGCAAAATTTATTGCTTTGGCGAAAAGGATTGCGGATGAACAACGTGATTATTTTCAGGGTCTTCACGCGAGATACGCGTATCCTTCAGGTTAATGGCTTTAGTTACGCTCTTTGCACCGTATTTATCGCGGATACCGCCTATCGTTTTTGAAAGCTTAAGCCTTTTTTCGTAATCTTCAGCGTTTTCAAAAATAGAAAGCTGCTCTGATTCATTGTTAAAGTCGCTAACGGCAACGCCTAAAGAGCGTATTCCGTTCTGGAAGGAATAATTCTCCTTAAAAAGCTTTAAGGATAGCTCTAAAATATCATCTGCAATGTTCGATGGCGGAACAAGCTTTGCCTGACGGGTTATGGTGGATAGGTTTTCGTCACGGATAGATAACGTCACCGTGTTTGCCCTACCTAAATCGTGACGTATTACCCTTTGCGAAACGCTGTCACAAAGCACCGAAAGCATAATATGCACGTCTTCAATATCCTTTAAATCGCGATAGCACGTCATGCTGTTGCCAACCGACTTAACAATGTCGGGGTTAGTGTAAAGCCTTACGGGTGAAGTGTCAAGCCCGTTTGCATAAATATACATCATAGCACCCGCCTTGCCAAAGGACTTTTCCAAAAAGCACTTATCTGTTTTCGCCAAATCGCCAATGGTTAAAATATTGTATTTTTTAAGCTTTTCTGCCGTGCGTCTGCCGACGTTTAATAGTTCGCCTACGCCAAGCGGCCACACCTTTTGCTTAAAGTTATCCTGACTGATAACCGTTACCGCGTCAGGCTTTTTAAGGTCAGAGCCAAGCTTTGCAAAAATCTTATTAAAGCTTACGCCAACCGATACGGTAAGACCTAATTCTTTAACGCGCCGGCGGATTTTTTCTGCGATTTCCTCACCCGTGCCAAAGATTTTGGAGTTGGTTACGTCAAGCCAGGCTTCATCTATCCCAAACGGCTCAACGTGGTCGGTAAACTCCAAATAAATCTGGCGAACCTTTTCGGAAAACTCAACGTACAAATCAAGGCGGGCGCGAACAAGCACAAGGTCGGGACACAAATCCTTTGCCGCCTTTATGGTCATTGCCGTTTTAACGCCCATTTCCTTTGCAAGCTGACTTTTGGCTAAAATTATGCCGTGTCTGTCTTCCACGCTTCCGCACACTGCAAAAGCAACGCCTTTAAGCGTTGGGTTTAAAACCTGCTCACAAGATGCGTAAAAATTATTCAGATCAGAGTGCAAAATCGTTCTCATTTAGCTATCTTATCCTTGCTTTTGTCGTTTTTTGATTTGTTAAAAATTTTGAATTTATCGCTGTTTTTATAAAAATAGTAGGAAAATAAAAACGTTGCGCCGATAAGGACTGCCCAAATCAGTATCCCCCACCAGGTATCATAAGGGATAATGTTACCATTGACGGAAAAAGCAGTCGTCGTGACCGAAATTATACGTGTAACGATTATCATTATGATAAAATATTTTGTCGGCATGGTTGAAAGCCCTGCAACAAAGCACAAAACGTCGTCGGGGAAAAACGGGAATAAAAACATAAAGGTCAAAACGATTTTATCCTTACCCTTAACGGAATCCTGCACCTTGTTTAACGTGTCTTCACCAACTATCCAGCAAACTGCCCTTTTACCAAGCTTGCGACCGATAAAAAAGGCTATCATTGAACCAATAAATATGCCTAAAAAGCTAATAAGCGCGCCCTTTATCGGACCAAACAGCGCAACTGAAACACCTATTGCGATTACGCCCGGTATAGGTAATGCTACAACCTGCAGAATTTGCATAATAAGGGTTGCAAAAAAGGCTTGCGTACCGAAGCTTTTGATGTATTCGCGTAGTTCTTCAATAGAAGATATTTTTTGAAAAATTCCGCTTTTAATAAGCAAATATAATCCGCCTAAAATCAGCGTAATCAATATTAACGCAGATAAAAGCAGCCTATAGATTTTAGTTTTATTTATAACAAGCAAGACAATCATAACGCACGCTAAAGCGCCCACAAGGCTTACGCCGATGCTTAAAATATGAACGCGATAATTATATAGCGGCGCATTGTCAAGCGACATTGTTTTTATAATAAAAAGAACGGACAGCGCGCATAAAGCTAAAATTAGAGCAATGCTTAAAATCACGTTCTTGGTTTGATTATTTGTTAAATTTTTATTCTTTTTTTTAGTGTTATCAGTAAGATTACCCATACAAATATATTATAAACTAAATCCTTTAATAATATATCTTTTGTGTATCATTTTATTGCCTTTGTAAGTCAATTTATAAAATCAAGCCTGGGTAAGCTTTGAAATTTCACCGCGGGCAAGCGCGTCACAGCGGTTATTGTATTTGTTATCAGCGTGCCCCTTTACCTTTATAAAGGTAACTTGGTGCTTATCAAGTAAAGCAGTAAGCTCTTCCCAAAGCTCACGGTTTTTAACGGGTTTACGGTCGGCAGTTTTCCAGCCGCTGTATCGCCACGCGTCAAGCCAGCCGTTATTAATTGCGTTAACAAGGTAGGCTGAATCGCTGTAAAGATTTACCTTACATATCTCTTTCAAAGCCTTAAGCCCGTTTATGCAGGCTAAAACTTCCATATAATTATTAGTTGTATCAAGCGCGCCGCCGGAAATTTCCTTTTCCACACCTTTATACATAAGTATTGCCGCCCAACCGCCGGGCCCCGGATTATACGAGCAAGCGCCGTCCGTGTAAATGTCAACCGTTTTCATTTTATCACCAAATTTTGTTTACGTTAATTTTAACACACTTGTTTTGGTAAGTCAATCATTATACACCGCTTTATCTTGGGGTTAGAGTTTACAAAATTATGCTTGACAGTTTAAGCGCGCGGTGCTATAATTTAAAAAAACAAAGGAGCTATCTTATGGAATTAAAATTAGCAAATGGCGAAGTCCTTATCAAAGAATGGTCCTATTCGGTTACGGGCGGAGCTCTTCAAAAGGATAATAAAAAATTACATACCAATCTTGTTTTAACCAATAAACGTATTATTAACGCTTCAGAAAGCAACCTGACAATCAAGCGTCAGGAGCACGCTATTGAAGATATCGTCGGCGTTGAAGGCGCATTTATGAAAAATGCACGCGGCGGCCCAATGTTTTTAAAGGTTATATCCATTATTTGGTGCTGTACTATCATCGGCGCGCTTTTAGGCGGTATCGCAGGTATCAAGCGCGCAAACGAAAAGCTTCGTGCATGCGTATTTTATCTTGTAATCACAACAAAAGGCGCAATCGAATCACCCTTTGCAATCGGCAGCTATAGCGAAAGCGAATCCTTAACGCGTAAAAGGGCTTTTGGTAATACAATTAACAAAACAATCGTTCAGGTTGACCAGTTACTGGCTAAAGAAATCATTGATGAAATCGGTGCGCTTATTATCAACGCCCGCAATGAAGAACCTGAAGAAAACTAATATTTATTTATAATCACGCATAAATATTTAACTGTAATTACAAAATTAAGCAACAGCCTGACTTGGGCTGTTGCTTTTACATTTTTGAAAAGAAAAAAGCCCGATTGGGCTTTCGTACTTAAAATTATTTAGTTTCTTCGATTTGCTTAACGTCACTACATACCTGAACGTGTTCAAAATAAAGTCTTGTAACGGCATCTAAAACCTGATTGTTAATCTGGTCTTCATCAAAGCCTTCTTCAATAAGCCTGTTATAGTAGATAGGCTCACCTACGACGAACAACGCCTTTTTCTTGCTGTAATACATTGGATAGATTGGTAAGTCAACCTTGCGTAACTTATAGTAAAGCTTTGACATGGTTAAGTAGCCCTTATTAAAGCTTTCAGGCGGCTCTAAATAGCCCAAGGTTGAATCTTCAGGGAAGATAAGAAGTGGCATATTCTCGTCAAGCACCTTGGTACTATCACGCATAGTTTTTAAAAGGCGTGTATCGTGATAAGTTCCAATAAGACCAACGCTGTTATATAAAAGCTTTGAAATTATCGCAAATAACGTTGCAATGATAAAGGCTTTAGGCTTGCTCCAATGCATTTTTTGGCGGTAAAATACGTGATATAAATAGTTCCAACGTGATTTATAGTTACCGCACATTTCGTGCGCGCCCCAAGGCGTCATGCGCTTTGGAAAGAACATTTCATACGTCATTGGACCGCTTGCACCCGAGTGGTTAGAAACGTAAATTGCTTTATCGATAAGCGGCTCGTTATTAAGATTAACGATGCTTGGCTTTGTTTTAAAAATGCGGATTAAACCTTTTAAGAATTTGTTAAAAAGATTTCTCTTCTTAACAACCTTGTATTCCTTCTTTGCCATATTCCCCCTTTCGCGTTTGGCGTATTAGTTAAATCAGATTTAAAGCTAATATGGTGAATTTACTTACTTTATTAATTTTACAGTATTTTATGTATTTTGTCAATTAAATTATACCCGTGCAGCGCCTACGTAGGATTACTTGCCCAATTTTTGTAAAAGTTGGCCTATAAGTCGATTAAACGCACTTTTTAAGCGTTAATTTGAGCCATAATCCGCCTTTGAAAAGTCCTTTTGGGAAATGAAAATTGTGTGAATATGTAAAATGCGGCACAGGTTTAAAAAAATAAAAAAGAGTACAGCTGATAACTGTACCCTTTTGGCAGGGGAGACGCGATTCGAACACGCAACCTACGGTTTTGGAGACCGCTACTCTACCGTTGAGCCACTCCCCTATATTGCCGCTTGACAACATTAAGATTTTATTACAAATAATAAAAAAAGTCAACAAAATATCGCCTGTTTTTTAAAAACTTGAACAAAATATATATTTTAAAGCACTTTATGCCTAAATAATTAGCAAAATTTACCTTTAAGACCTTTTTTATATCAAAATAAAAGCCTTTATCTTGCGATAAAGGCAAATTGTTATTTAACTTGAATAGCGTCAACCTGCGTGCCTTCAATTACGTTTAAGTAAAACTGCTCTAACGTGACGCCTGTCTTTTCGATTTCTTCAACGGTTTTTACGCATTGAATCTGCCCCTTACGGATAATTGCAATACGGTCACAAATACGTTCAACAACGTCAATAATATGGCTTGAGAAAAATACGATATTGCCTTCTTCGGCGTGGCGGCGCATACACTCCTTTACTTGGAAGATACTGTTTGGGTCTAAACCGGTTAAAGGCTCATCTAAAATCCAGACCTTGGGGTTATGGATAAGTGCTGACATAATGGTAACTTTTTGCTTCATACCGTGTGAATAGGTTTTTATTTGCCTATCGATTGCGTTATGGAATTCAAAAAGGTCTAAAAAGCGGTTCAGCCGTTCGTTAAAGTCCTTTTCAGGCACGTCGTACAGGTCTGCAATGTAGTTAATGTATTCCCTTGCGGTAAGATTTTCATAAAGGGCGTAATGGTCGGGCACAAAGCCAATCTGACGCTTTGCTGAAACCGGATCGGTTTTAACGTCAAAGCCGGCAACTTCAATAGAACCGCCAGTTATAGTCTGAATACCAACCATGCTTTTGATAATGGTTGACTTACCTGCACCGTTAGGACCTAAAAAGCCGAAAATTTCGCCGCCGTGAACTTCTAGGCAGGCGTCTTTAACAGCGTAAACGTCAGACTTGCCGTAACGCTTTGTAAAGTTTTTCAATACTAATTTAACGTCTGTTTGCATATTGATAAGCAGATCTCCTTTCACTGTTAAAGCTGTGAGCCAATTAACTGGCAAGCATAATTAATTCTTGATTCTTCACAATTCTATCACAATTCACAAAAGGTGTCAAATAAATAACTATTATTTATTTAAAAAGTATTTCTTTAAACCCCTGCAAATTTTATCCTTGATTGTAAAAAATGCCGATAATCGGCTTATAGGCGGACTTTTAAGTAATCGTGAAGGATTTTTCACACAAAAAACGGTTGTCAAAAAAGACAACCGTTTTTATATTTTTATGCTAAACTTGCGCTAAAATTAATATTTCTTTCTTTCAACGTAAGTTGTGTGTAAAATTTCGTGTGCTTCGTGACTGCCTGGTTTACCAAGGAATTCTTCATAGATTGCCTTAACAACAGGGCTTTCGTGGCTCTTTCTGATAGGTGCAGCTTTATCGATGTCGTATAAAACTTTAGCCCTTAAAGCCTGAACGTCAACGTTGCGTCTTGTATAAGCATCAACGATAGGTTGACCACCGCCGTTTACACAGCCGCCCGGGCATGCCATGATTTCAATAAATTGATATGGTGACGTACCGTTCTTGATCTGGTCGCAAATAATTCTTGCGTTTTCTAAACCGGATGCAACTGCAACCTTAACTTCTAAATCGCCTACCTTATAGCATGCTTCCTTGATGCCCTTTGTACCCCTTACTTCGGTGAATTCAGGGTTTTCCAAGGTTTGACCTGTGATAGTTTCAACCGCGGTACGGAGTGCTGCTTCCATAACGCCGCCCGTCGCACCAAAGATAACGCTTGCGCCTGAATATTCGCCCAATGGGTTATCAAATTGAGCGTCAGGAATATCTGTAAATAAGATACCTGCGCGCTTAATCATTTTGGCAAGCTCACGGCTGGTAATTGCTGCGTCAATATCAGGATAGCCTGCAGCAGCTTGGTTTTCACGCGTTTTTTCAAACTTTTTAGCAACGCATGGCATAACTGATACAACGTAAATCTTGGCAGGATCAATACCCATTTTGCGTGCGTAATAGGTTTTAACGATAGCACCAAACATTTGTTGTGGTGATTTGCAGGTTGAAAGGTTTGGAATAAGTTCAGGATAGTAGTATTCCAAGAATCTAACCCAACCAGGTGAACAGCTTGTAATCATTGGAAGCGTGCCGCCCGTTGTAATTCTTTCAACAAGCTCGTTTGCTTCTTCTAAAATGGTAAGGTCAGCAGTAACGTTTACGTCAAATACCTTATCAAATTGAAGCATCTTCATAGCCTGAACCATCTTACCTTCAACGTTTGTGCCGATAGGATAGCCGAATTCTTCGCCTAAACCGGCACGTACAGATGGTGCAACGCCTGCGATAACAACCTTATCAGGGTCAGCAATAGCTTCTAAAACCTTGTCGATTTCGCTCTTTTCGGTTAAAGCGCCCGTTGGGCAAACGTTGATGCATTGACCACAGCCTGAACATGGTGAAGAATCTAAATCTTCGCCAAAAGCTTGACCGATTTCAGTTGCAAAACCACGGTTTAACGGATTGATTACGCCGCAGTGTTGAATTTTGTTACAAACAGCAACGCAACGACGGCAAAGGATACATTTTTGGTTATCACGAACGAGATAATCCGTTGAGAAATCCTTTTCAAATTCGTTTACAACGCCTTTATACTTGTTTGCATCGCAACCGTATTCATAAGAAAGGGCTTGAAGCTCACAATGCATATTTCTGTCGCATGATAAGCAGTCCTTATTATGGTCGGATAAAATAAGCTCTAAAGTCGCCTTGCGTGATTTACGGATTGCAGGTGTGTCAGTGAAAACTTCCATACCTTCAGCAACAGGGTGAACGCAAGCCGCTGCGTAACCGCGCGCGCCTTTAACTTCAACAACGCAGATACGGCAAGCACCGATTGCATTGATTTCCTTCATATAGCAAAGGGTAGGAATTTTAATACCTGCAACCCTAGCGGCTTCTAAAATAGTTGTTCCTTCCGGAACGCTTACAGGAATATTATTAATTTTAAGATTTATCATAATCTACACCGCCTTATTAACCTTTAGAAATTGCTTTAAATTTACACGTACTAACGCAAGCACCGCATTTTACGCACTTTGATTGATCGATTTCGTAAGATGGTAACTTGTGACCTGGTGCAACGTAATCTGTTTTAACGATTGCGCTTGCAGGACATTGTCTTGCGCACATACCGCAGCCGATACATTTTTCTTTGTCGATTGTAAAGCTTACAAGCTTCTTACAAACGCCTGCAGGACATCTCTTTTCCTGAACGTGTGCTATATATTCGTCTTTAAAGTAACGAAGTGTTGAAAGTACAGGGTTTGGTGCTGTCTGACCTAAACCGCAAAGTGAATTTGCTTTAATGTAGTGGCAAAGCTCTTCCATTTTTTCAAGGTCTTCCATAGTTGCAGTACCTTCGGTAACCTTTGTTAAAAGCTCTAATAAGCGCTTGTTACCGATACGGCAAGGCGTACACTTACCGCAGGATTCGTCAACGGTAAATTCAAGGAAGAATTTAGCGATATCAACCATACAGTTGTCTTCGTCCATAACGATTAAACCGCCTGAACCCATCATTGAGCCGATTGCCGTTAAGTTGTCGTAATCGATTGGAACGTCTAAAAGTGAAGCAGGGATACAACCGCCTGACGGACCACCCGTTTGTGCAGCCTTGAACTTTTTGCCGTTTGGAATACCGCCGCCGATGTCTTCGATAATCGTGCGGAGCGGCGTACCCATTGGGATTTCAACAAGACCTGTGTTAACAATCTTACCGCCGAGCGCGAAAACTTTAGTACCCTTGCTCTTTTCAGTACCCATTGATGCGAACCATTCTGGGCCCTTTAAGATGATTTGAGCAATGTTTGCATAAGTTTCAACGTTGTTAAGAACGGTTGGCTTGCCAAATAAGCCCTTGTTTGCAGGGAACGGTGGACGTGGACGTGGTTCACCGCGCTTACCTTCAATAGAAGTCATAAGTGCTGTTTCTTCGCCGCAAACGAAAGCACCTGCACCAAGACGAACTTCAAGGTCGAAGTCAAAGCCTGTATCTAAAATGTTCTTGCCTAATAAGCCGTATTCCCTTGCTTGCTTGATAGCAATTTGCAATCTGTTAACGGCGATAGGATATTCTGCACGAACGTAAATATAACCTTGTTTAGCACCGATAGCATAGCCAGCAATAGCCATAGCTTCGATAACGGCGTGTGGGTCGCCTTCCAATACGGAACGGTCCATGAAAGCACCCGGGTCGCCTTCGTCGGCGTTACAAGCAACGTACTTAACGTCACCAACGGCGTCTTTAGTGAACTGCCACTTTCTGCCTGTTGGGAAGCCTGCGCCACCACGACCGCGTAAGCCTGACTTTAATACGATGTCGATAACTTCTTGCGGAGTGAGCGTTGTGAGCGCCTTGATAAGTGCTTGATAACCGTCGTAAGCGATGTATTCGTCGATATTTTCAGGGTCGATAACACCGCAGTTACGGAGTGCAACACGCGTTTGCTTTTTATAGAAGTTGGTTTCTGATAAAGCAGTAACCTTATTATCTGCAGTTTCGTGATCGTCTTTATGTAAAAGTCTATCAACGATACGGCCTTTGATTAAGTGCTCTTCGACGATTTCTTTAACGTCGGAAACTTTAATCTGGCTATAGAAAGCGCCTTCCGGATAAACGATAACAACCGGACCTACAGTGCAAAGACCAAAACAACCGGTCTGAACTGTTTGAACGTCGTTTTCAAGGTTGTTAGCTTTAATTAAAGCGTTAAATTCATCCAAAATCTTGGAACTGTTGTTGGAATGACAGCCTGTGCCGCCACAAACTAAAACGTGACTTCTGTACATAATTTACCTCGATTATTCTTCGTTATTTACAAGATATTCGGTGCATACGTTGCCGTTTACAAGGTGGTTAACAACGATGTTAACTGCCTTTTCTGCGTCAAGGTGACAATAAGTAACTTTTTCTTTATTTGGAACGTAAATTTCAACGATTGGCTCAAGCTTACACATACCCAAGCAGCCCGTACGCGTAACTTTTACGTTTGCTAAATTGCGTTTAGCAATTTCGTCGATAAAAGCGTTGTAAACAGGTCTTGCACCTGCAGAAATACCGCAAGTTGCCATACCTACGACTACTCTGATTTCGTCGCTGTCACTGTTGTCTCTCATAATAATTTGAGACTGCATTCTTTCCCTAATCGCCTTGATATCGGCTATGCTCTTCATAATGAAACACCTCTAAAATTAGTTTTTATATTTTCGTTTATCATATCACGCAAGAAAATGAGTATTTGCGGCTCGTCAAGCGGAATACCGTCAAGCTCTTCCTTAACTTCTTGCGTATTTAGCCTAAATTGTGTGTCAAAGGCTTCAAAATTGAATATTAAGTCACAATCGTTAAGATTGCCTATAAGCGATATAAGCGTTTGTGCAATATCGCCTAACGGCGGGCGGTCAACGTGGTCTATAAGATAGGTTGACGTAACGACTGTACCCTTGCCTTTTTCTGATTGGACACTGAAAGTGCCGCCGCTCATTTCGGAAATCATCTTCATAAGCGGTATCCCCATACCGACCTTTCTGGTCGAGCGGGTTGTGGTAAACGGATCTTCAACGCGGGATAAAAACTCGCTGTCCATACCGCTACCGTTATCGGTAATTTTAATTGTTAACAAATTATCCTTTGCTAAAACGTCAATGGTAATCAAGGTTGCATTTGCCTTTAATGAGTTTTCAGCAATGTCTAAAATGTTGAGTGAAAGTTCTCTCATAATCCGTTCAAATAGTCAATAAGCGCTTTTGGTGTTGGGCTTTCAAGCTCAATCACGCGCCCTTCGGATATGCTGTCAAGGGTGTGCGCGTCCGAATCGATAATAAGCCTATGTGACGCTGAATATTTTTCAAGCATGGCTTTTGGTGCGGTCAAAGAAAGCTCAACCGCGGTGAATTCATCGGTCACAGCGCCTAAAATTGAAAGCATTCCGTTTGCGTCACGGTCAATGTGTGCAGGCACTGCCGCCCCGCCGAATTTATCAACGAGCGCTTTAACGTCGCTACACGAAACCCTTGACGCGTTAAGTAAAAGTCTATCAAGCGTACCAACGACTTCGTCATCGTCGTTAACAATGTTCTGGTTGCCAAAGATATGGCTTTTGTTTGGTACGTAAATAAAATCTATTGCGTTATAAAAGTCTGAAAGACTTTGATAATCCTTAAAAAGGCATAAAATATGTATATCTTCTGCCGTTTGAAGCTCGATAGCCGGGACGACCGTCACGCCGTAACAATCCCCCACGAGCATTGCCGTTTTGACGTTTTCGATAGCGTTATGGTCGGCAACGGCAATCATATCAAGTCCCAAATATTTGGCAAGCCCAACGATATTACAAGGCGTCATATCGTCTTCAGCACAGGGCGATAGGGCGCTGTGTATGTGAAAATCATATTTGACCTTCATTTAGCACCTTTTTGATTGCGGAAAAGATATCAAGACTTGTTGAAATTATATTAATGCCCTGCTCTTTTGCACGGTCTGTAACGCCGGGCATTGGCTCGGAGTCTTCGCATAAAACGATTACGGCTACGTCCGCTAAATGTGCAACCGCACAAATATTTATATTTGTCATAACGGTAAACCAAGCCGAATCTGCAGGCGCTTTGCCCATAACAAAGCTTAACAAATCACCAGCGTAGCCCGTGGCAACCTGTCGCGTAAAATCTGCGTTATTAATGATTTTTGCAGAAAGCATTTCCGCTAAAGCTTGTACCGTCATAATTTTAACCCTTATTAAGCTGTGGACAGACTGAATCTTTAGGGATTCTTCCGTCAACTAAATCTTCACAAAAGGCACGGCAGCTTGGCGCACCGCAAAGACCGCAGTCCTTTTGCGGAAGTGTTTGATACATAGTTTGTATTTCCATAAGCCTTGTAAAGGCTTCAGCACGGTTTGGTGTAACAAAGCCGTCGGATTCGACAGGCTCTTCACACAGATAAAAGTCCGCAGGCTTGCCAACGTCGGCAAGTGAATTTGCTATCTGTGGGAATTTTATACGCAGCTGGCGCAGCCTTGCTTTTGCGACAAAAGGATTTTCAACGTTCAAAACGCCGCCTACGCAGCCGCCCGTGCATGCATTGAGTTCTATAAACTCAATATCATTTAAAGTTCCGTTTTCGACAGACTCTAAAATATGTATAACGTTTTCAATGCCGTCAGCGGCAAGATATTTAGAGCGCATTGACGCAGCGGCCTCGCCACCGCTTGACGCCCAGGAAAGCCCCGTTACACCCATTTTTGACATGTTGTCGGGATAGTCGATAAGCTTCATAACGGGGAGAAGCTTCATATAGACTTCTGATGACGATAAAACGCCGTCAACGTAAGGCTTTTTAACGCCAAAGCCTGATTTTAACGCATAAACCTTTGCAGGACACGGCGAAATGAAAAATACGCCGATTTGCTCGTCCGTGTAACCCTTTTTATAAGCGCGTTCGCGTGCAAGCTTTGCTGAAATATCTACGGGTGGAAGAACTGGTAATAAATGCTGTTTAAGGTTTGCAAAGCGTGCCGAAATAAGCTCATAAACGGCAGGACAAGCCGTGCTTATTATTGGTTTTGGGATTATATCCTTATTAAGGATAATCTGTGTTGCAAGGGTGTTAAGCTCTGCCCCGCGGCCGACTTCAAAAACTTCGTCAAAGCCAAGGCGTTTAAGCCCCGATAAAACGTAGTTAACGTCGTCAAGATTGTTAAACTGACCGTAAAAGGACGGTGCGGGAAGGGCGATTTTATATTGGTATGAGTTGATAACGTCAAGCTTGTCGTAGCTTGTAATTTTGGCATGGTGGGGGCATAACCGGACGCATTCACCGCATCCGATACACTTATCATAGATAACGCTTGCCTTACCGTCACGCACACGTATTGCTTCGGTTGGACAACGCTTCATGCAGGTTACACAGCCCTTACATTTTGAAGGGTCCAAGGTAACTGTATTTAAACGTTTTAACTCACTCATAGCAAAAACCCTGACAATTATTAAGCAGAAAATTTAGTCACTAAAGTAACCTTTGTGCCAACGCCTACGGTGCTTTCAATCAAGCACTCGTCAGCGTACTTTTTCATATTGGGAAGCCCCATACCTGCCCCAAAGCCTAACGAACGAACGTCGTCAGTTGCGGTTGAGTAGCCTGGCTTCATAGCAAGCTCAATATCGGCTATGCCCTTGCCTGTGTCAGCAAGCGTAATAACGACCTTATCCATATAGATATCTGCCGTTGCCTTACCGCCGTTTGCGTGGATAACCATATTGATTTCGCCTTCATACATAGAAATTGCGACCCGACGCACATCTTCGGGCTTAACGCCCATGCCTTTAAGGCAAGCTTTAACGCTTTCGGTTGCGGAGCCTGCCGAAACAAAGTTGTCGCCTTCGACGACGTATTCAAGGTGAACGTGGTCAGCCATAATCAGAACGCCCCCGATTGAAGACCTGCGCTGTAAAGCTTGCCGCACGCTGAAAACATACGCCTTGGCGAAGTTATCAGAACGATATTGCGTTGTTTAGCAAGCTCAACCATTTCAGGTGTTGGGGTTTTGCCGCGAACAAAAACAATGCAAAGCATATCCATCATTTCCGCCGTGCGGATAACCTGTGGGTTACACAGCCCCGTGATTAAAACGCCCTGGTCTTTAACGTAAGCTAAAACGTCACTCATCATGTCCGAACCGCAAGCTGAATAGACTTCCCTATCGGATAATTCTTCACCCGTAACGAAAGTGCCTTCAAGGATTTGCGCAATTTGACTGATTTTCATATTTAAAACTCTCCCAAAATAGCTTTTGTTTGGTAATTGGGTTTATGGTTTAATTAGCCGTTATTTAGTTGTATTTTTCGATAATGCCCTTAACGTCTTTAGCGGTGATTCTGCCGTAAACTTCGCCGTTAACGCACATAACGGGTGCTAAACCGCAGCAGCCTACGCAACGCGTTGCGTCAAGTGAGAACTTTCTGTCAGGTGTAACTTCACCGTTGTCAATGCCTAAAAGGTTAACAAGCTCATCAAAAATTTCGCCAGAGCCTTTAACGTAGCAAGCAGTACCTAAACATACGCTTACCTGATATTTGCCCTTTGGGTAAAGAGAAAATTGTGAGTAGAACGTTACGACACCGTAAACTTCTGATAACGGAACACCAAAAGCATCTGCTATCATAATCTGAACTTCTTTTGGTAGATAGCCGTAAATTTCTTGCGCCTTTTGAAGTGCAGGCATCAAGCCGCCAGGAACCTTAACAAGTTCTGCTAATTCTTGCTTAAGCTGTAATTCTTGTTCCTTTGTTCCTTCAAAAGGGATAACGATTTTCTTCTTCATATAATCCTCCGTAGTGCGTAAACAGTTATTATCTTTACGCTATTATTATCAAACGATTTTCGGCCTACACTCGTAGCCATTGTACATTTTAGCATAAAACGCGGATAATTTCAAGTATATATTTAATATTTATTAAAAATAAAAAGCGTTTTACCCCTAAAAACACTTAAATTTTAAATAAAAAACAAAAAAGGCGGCCGAATTTTGGCCGCCGCCTATTAATAATATATTAATACGGGATAACGAAAACCCCTTCGCCAACGCCTAAATCAAGGGTTAAAGCGTTGTTTACGATTTCCAGAATTTGCTTTTGGCCACCAATGTAGCAAAGCGCCTTTTTATAGCCGTAATCCTGTTCAAAGGTCATAGTCACCTGGTCGGTTAAATTGAGCGAAGTATCGTTTAAGTTAACAACCATATACCCTGCGTTGCTTTCAAAGTCCAAAAAATGTCCGAACAAGGTGTCTTGTGTGGAATAAACCTTATCAAGGCCGCCTATTTTGTTGATAGGCGTTCTGTTTTTCAGCTTTGCAAATATCTTACGGTTTGTAAGCCTTTTTGTGTCCGTCGTTTTACCGCCGTCGTTGGTGAATACGCCCTGCCACTCAAACTGCTTTAAAACGTGGTCAAACGATTTAATTTCGTTATTAGCCTTTGCAGTTGCGTAATAAATCGAAGTCCTGTTGCCGTCACGGTCAATCATACCGACTTGCTCTTCGGTAAATTCCGAATAAACGCAGGGCGTGCCGTAGCAGAAGCATGAAATCCTGTCAAAGCCGAACGCAAGGGCTGTGTATTCCTGCATACGCACGTCTTCATAGGTAGGTATGCGGTCCCTTGAGCCTTCAGTCCCGGCGGGGTAAACTTCGCCACCGTAAGGTATGGTCTGGATAAAGAAATTGGTCTTAACGTCAGGATAATCCTTTCTGACCGTTGCAAGAGCTTCCATATCGCAAAGCCATTTGCTATCTAAAATCTTATTACCTTTTTTATCAAAGGTAAGCGGATATCGGTCGGCTGAAAGCCACTTTTCGCCAACGGTTAAGTTTGCTAAAATATTTTCGCAAAAATAGCGCAGATAACTTTTGTAGGTATAAAAGCCGTTTCTTTTATAACTGCCCGATGGATATAAATTGACAAACAAGGTTTTATTGCCCGGGTTTTGGTTGACGATATCCAAGCAGGTTGAAATTTCATTAATCTGCTCTTTATCAGGCTCGTCATAGCAAATACCGGTGACTGCGTTATAAGGCGCGGCGTTGGCAATGTTTACAAGCTTGTCGTTGGTCTTTGCCCCGACGTGCAGGATTGCGTTAAGGCCGTATTCTTCCATTTTTAAAAGAACGGCTTGGTCCTGTTCGGTAATAGAATTTACGTCGATATAATAAGCAGGGTCGCCTGCCTGGGCAAAATAGAAGGTATCAATACCCGATTCCTTCATATAAACGTACTGCTCTTCAGTAAGGTCTGACGGGACAAGCCAGCCGCCGATAGAAATTGAAAGCTCGTCTATTTTTTTATCGTAATCGGGCAAACTGCCGTCAGGCTTTGCCGCTTTATTTCTATTGCAGCTGCTCATACAGCACAGTACTAGCACAAGCGCAAGTATTAATGCAAGTTTCCTTTTCATATATCCCCTAAAAAACCGTGCCTTTAATAAAGCGTTTGGTTTTATCATTTGTACGATAATATTTTACTACCGCATACCCCGTCCTGTAATGTTCAAATTGTGAAAATTTGCTGAAATAATATAATATGATACGTACACGCATAAAAAGTGCTGTTTTTTACATAAATTTGCACGCCGTGATAAATGTTTTATTTTGTCAAATAGTTGTAATTTGATTTTTTTTATGTTAAAATAAATTTGTATAGCGCCCAATATATTGGGGCAATTAATGAAATTAAGGATATAAAAACACTATATGGCTGTTTTTAATTTATTATCAAACCAGATAACCATAGCGGGATTTTGGCAAATGCTTTTGTCTTCACCGGCGCTGTGGGTTACGTCCATTTTAACCATTGGCGTAATTTTAGTCAACGGCTGGACTGACGCGCCAAACGCCATCGCAACCTGCGTTGCAACACGTGCCATGCACCCAAAGGCTGCAATCCTTATGGCTGCGATTTTTAACTTTTTGGGCGTGTTTATTATGACGCTTGTATCACCAAAGGTAACCGAAACGATTTATAAAATGGTTAACTTTGGGGATAATTCACAAGACGCGCTCGTTGCGCTTTGTGCGGCAATGGTGGCAATCGTTACCTGGGCGATACTTGCGTGGAAGTTCGGTATCCCCACAAGCGAAAGCCATGCGCTTATTGCAGGGCTAACGGGCTCGGCAATAGCCATAAACGGCTCTTTTAAAGGTGTTAACGGTAACGAATGGCTTAACGTTTTATACGGCATAGTGGTTTCGCTTGTATTAGGCTTTGGCTTAAGCTATCTTATAACAAAGCTTTTACAAAGGCTGTGCGCTAAAAAGGATTACCGCAAAGCAAACAGATTTTTTGGTAAAGGTCAAATTGTTGCCGCCGCCGGCACGGCGTTTATGCACGGCGCGCAGGACGGTCAAAAATTTATGAGTATTTTCATTCTTGGTATGGCGCTTTCACAGGGCAACGCACACACCACAATGATGCAACCGCCCTGGTGGCTTATGGTGCTATGCTCTGCCGTTATGTGCCTGGGTACGTCAATCGGCGGTATGAAGATTATAAAATCGGTCGGGCTTGATATGGTTAAGCTTGAAGCTTACCAAGGGTTTTCGGCAGACCTATCGGCGTCAGCGGCGCTGCTTATCTGTTCAATAACGGGTATGCCCGTTTCAACCACACACGCAAAAACCATTTCTATTATGGGTGCGGGCGCGGCAAAGCGCGTTAAGTCGGTTAACTGGAACGTCGCAAAGGAAATGGTTTATACCTGGATACTCACCTTCCCCGGCTGCGGGATTATAGGCTTTTTAATGACAAAACTATTCCTTGCAATTTTCTAAAAGGGCTTGCAAGCAAAATAATATAAGGATTTAGGTGATTTTATGTTTAATAAGAAAAAAGGTTACGATTATTTTTCCACACTTGTAAAAATGTCACAGCTCGCCCTTGAAGAAGCAAGGCTTTTAAAGCAAATCGTTGAAAATTACGACCCTGATAAGCTTGATGAAAACCGCCAAAAAATGCACGCCATCGAACACGATTGCGATACGCTAAAGCATGAGCTTTCAACCGAGCTTGTCAAAGACTTTTTACCACCCATCGACCGTGAAGACTTGTTCCTTTTAGCACACGTTACCGACGATTTAACCGATAGCGTTGAAAGCGTCGTTGTATTTTTCTATATGGCAAACCTTAAGGCTATGCGCCCTGACACGGTTGAGCTTTGCGACCTTGTCGTTAAGTGCTGTGAATCGGTCGTTGAAATGCTTGAAGAATTCAAAAACTTTAAAAAATCAACACTACTTAAGGGGCTTGTCGTTAAGCTGAACGATTTGGAAGAACATGGCGACAGGCTTTATATCCAGGCGGTAAGAAAGCTTTCAACGGAAGATATTTCCACCCGTGACGTTATCGAGTGGCGTGACGTTTACCGCAACTTTGAAAACTGCTTTGACGCAGCTGAAACCGTTGCCGATAACATTGAATCCGCAACAATGAAAAACAGCTGATAATATTACTCGCTAAAAAATTATCTTCTTAAATCAACACATTCTATTTTTCGTGTTGCGCGGTTTTTGACAAACCTCTGCTATAATGGTAACGTCAAAACAAAAAGGAGATAAAAAAATGAACACAGACAAAATTTACGCAGAACAAATTGCAAACGAGTATGCACCAAAACAAACCTCAAAGGTTATCGCGCTTAAAAAATTAGATAAAAAAGCAAAACGCCCGGCTGAAATATTCACGTTTACCTTTGGCGTTATTTCTTCGCTTGTACTTGGCACAGGTATGTGCTTATGTATGGGTGCTATCGGCGGCGGTACACCATTATCAATGATTATCGGTATCGGCGTTGGTATTCTTGGCCTTGTTGGCTGCGGCGTAAACTATCCTATTTATAAAAAGAAGCTTGAAAAAGGCAAACAAAAATATGGTTCTGACATTATCCGTTTAGCAAAGGAAATCGCTGGGGATGAATAAAAAAATGCAAAGCGACAAATTAAGCAAAGCTGAAAGCAAATATTACAACACTGCTTGTTTGATGAACGAAGCGTTAATTTTGTTGCTTGAAAAAAAGGATTATTCCTTTATCACCGTAAAAGAAATTTGCGAAAAAGCAGGCGTAAACCGCTCAACGTTTTATCTGCATTATGAAACTATGGATGATTTACTTTCCGAAAGCATTGAATACGTAGGTAATAAACTGCATAAAAAGTATAGTGAAAAGGTATTAAATAAGCAGATTATAAGTAGTTCTAAACTTGAAGATTTAATACTAATTACCCCTGAATATTTATTGCCTTATTTAGAGTTTTTAAAGGAAAATAAAGCAATATACAAAATAGCTTTTTCCCAGCCCAACGTGTTTAAAGTTGATCTTGTTTTAAAGCATTTGCATAAAAATATATTCGGCCCCATTTTAAACAAGTTTGCAATCCCCTTAAACGAACAAAAATATATGATGCAATTTTATTTATCGGGAATTAGCAGTATAATAATTGAATGGATTAAAAACGGCTGTAAGGAGAATATACAATCAATTGTAAGCATAATAATGAAATGCTTAAACCTGGGCGATATGTCTTGCTTAAATAGATATAAATAACAAGCTTAAACTTTATAAACGCATAAAAAGAAAAAGAGTTAGTTTTTTACTAACTCTTTTTTTAAAATCGTGCATTTTATCTTGTATTTATTGCCTTTCAATTTTTGCAAAAAAGCCAAAGTGAACGGCTTTATCAGACAAGCCAACCGCGTGCAGAGTATCATCCTTTTTATCTAATTTAAGGCTAATAACCTGGTCGGATTTAAGCTCCTTATGATAGTCGATTTGAAGCTCCTTAAAATACTCGCCTTTTTGTAAATTTGCGTTGTCGTAAACAAATTTTGCGTATCTGACGTTGTTAACGTGGCCGTTTACGTCAAGGTCTGAAGGAAGCATTTTTATATCTGCTTTAGCGGTAACGGATTCAACCGCTTGCGGGATACGCATAAGCTTTTCCTGATAGTTTTTGTCTTGTAAAAATTCGCCGATTAAGGACGTGTAGACGTCGCCTGCGGGCAGGATTTTGCGGTTTTTAAGGTCTATTATAGTCCAGGTCTGACTGCCGATAACGACAACTTCGCCTTGCGCGTTTATAATTTGGTATTCACGCTGGTATCTTACGCCGCGCGGGGCAAGCGGCCAGGTTTTAACAACTACCTTTTCAAACATTTTAACACTTTTTAAAACCGTGTATTTGGTGTTGACCAAAACCCACGCTCTGTCAATCTTTAGTAAATCGTAAAGCCCACAGCCAAGAACCATTGAGTGGCAACCAGCTACGTCCTGAAACAGGTCCAAAATTGCCGTTGGTAAAAGGTTCATGCTTGGGTCAAAATCTGCCGTCCTTAAGTAATATTCTCTTTCATAAACGTTTTTCATAATATCACCTAAAAAGTTAAAGTCTATTAAAGATTATAGTCCTTTTAATTTTTTTTGTAAAGAAATTTACCCCAAAAAACCGATAAAAAAAGAGTGCGCACCTAATTGATACGCACTCTTTTTTATTGTTTAATAAACTTTAGTTTATTATAGTTTGATTATACCCTTGCGTTTTAAAATAAAGAATACGCAAGCTGCGATAGCTAATACGCCGCACGGAATACCAACGCCTAAAGCAATCTTAAGACCGTTTTTATTGGTTGGCTGTTCAGGTTGAACAGGCGGATTGTCCGCAGGTGGTGGTAATTCAGGTTGTGGTGGCGTGTATGAAACTGAAAGCTTGGCAATAACTAAACCGCAAATTGAGCATGCACCTACCTTTTCACCCTTTTCGGTTTCGGTTGGCTCTTTAGTTACAGTCCAAACAACGTTATGCGCGCCCATTTCAAGTTTTGCACCGCAAGAACAGGTATGCCAGTGATAGTTGTTTTCTTCGTCGTCAGTATCCCAAGACCAAGTACCGTCGTGTGAGCAGGTTTCGTCAGGTACGAGCGTTGGTACGCTTGACGCCTGACCGCCGATTACAGCGCCTACGCCTGCAGGTACCTTTTCGGTAAGTGCAAGGAAGTCACCAAGATTTAACGTGCCGTCTGCGTTACGCGTAAAGCCGTTGAAGGTCAAGGACTTGAACCAGGTTTTTGCTACTGCCTGGTTGTTCTTGTTAACACTCTTCTTGCCGTTCCAATAGAAGTTTGTGCTGCCACGGTAATCTGCTTCAACCTGTTTACCCTTTGGTTTAAGGTTTTCAGCTTCCAAGCTTTCGTTCAAGCAGGTGTTATCCTTGAATGAAAGGATACCGTCTGCTTTGAATTCGGTAAACGGAGCATTGTTCGTGTAGAACGCAACGTTAGCACCGCCGTTATTGTATGACGTTGAGCTTATAACGATAATGTCAGGACAGGAGTTGGAGTCAATGCCCTTTGCCCTGTTGCCGTATGCAACGGAATTGATTAATTGGTGCTTACCTGATAAGCTTTCGCCGCCCATCTTGAAACCGTTACCGTTACCTGATGACGCGCCGTTTTCCAAGTAACCATTAGCATATGCTAATGAGTTTTTGATAACAACTGCACCGATGCTGCCCGTTTCAACCTTTGCGTATAAATCCCAGCCGTCGTCAGAGTTGTGGTGTGCAACACAGCCGTCAAACACGTTGCCTTCACCAACGGTAAGCTTTGCGGCAAAGCCGTCAGCGTCTTCGTGACCGGCGTCTGCGTTTGAATAAGACGTGCAGTTAAGCACCAAGTTATCGTGCGGCCAATCTTCAAATAAGTCGCTGCCGTAAAGCCTGCTGATCTGGATACCCGTATTACCGTTGTGGTGTGCAATAATGTTATCTAAAACGTTGTAGCTGCCGGATACCTGGAAGCCTTTTTGGTTAATAAGTGAATTGGTTACGTCAAAGCCGTAGAAGTACCAATAGTTACCGCCGTGTACCATACCTGCGCCTTGGCCCATAAAGTTGAGTTCAGGTCTTGTTTCAAGCTCAGGGTCGGCAATCATACGGATTGGGTTTTCTGCAGTACCGTCCATACCGCGTTCAATCCTTAAGGTTGAAGGTAATTCAAAGACGGTGCTACCGTATTTACCTGCCGCTAAAACGATTGTCTGACCGGGGATAACCATTTGAACTGCCGTGTAAAGATCGAACGGATATTTGCGCGTACCGTTGCCTTGCGGCGTGCCGTCAGGTGTTGCGTAAATTGTCTTAACGTGATCTGCCGCATCGTTATATTCAACGTAAATCCTTTGGATAACCGGATCAAGGGTTGAAAGCTCCGTATAAGGGCCTAAATCCTGGTTAGGATCGGCTGTGAATTCAACCATGATAAGGTTTTCTTCAAAGTCTTCAAACGTAACGTCAAGGCTGACGCGATTAATCTTTTTGGTTTCTTCGTTTAAGGTTACAGCGATATTTTCAGCAATTAATTGCTCGTTAAGGTAAACGTTTAAGCTGCCTTGAACGTTAGGGTTGAGTAAAAGCTTGTAATCTGCGCTTGTCGTAACCGGTGCTGAAGCAACTGCAACCTGCGGGATAACCTTTGTGATTGGTCTTTGCTCGGCAGGAAGGTCGTCTTCGGGTAATACCTTAGTTAAGGAAATATCAGAGAAGGTTGCAACTGCGTTACGTGCGGCAAAGAAGCCTGCGTAAACGTAATCCTTATCAAGCTGCTCTAAAGCGTCTGGTTCGTAATATTTAACGCGTTTTACAAGTGTGCCGTCCGGCTTATAGTATGAAACGAAGTAGCCCGTGTTGTTCTTCTGAATTTCAAAAACAAAGGTCGTTAAGAAGTCTGAATCGGAAAAATCCTGGAAGGTCGTGCTTGTCTTGTTGCCGCCTGACTTGTTACCGATGATATTATAAGTACCTGCTTCAAATTCCCTGACGCCGGCTAAGGTTTCCAAAGCGGTCATTTCGCTTAAGAAATCCCTTTTAACCGTGTCGGAATCGCCTGCGGTTAAATCTTCAAGGTTATCAGGTGTAACGCCCGTTCTTGCAAGTGAGCCAAGACCGAGCTTCATTGAGTACTTAACGCCGCCGTAGCTGCTGTTAGGATATGCTGTACCGCCAAGATACCAGTATTCAACCTTGGAAGCAAGCGCCATATATGAGTTGTTCCAGAAATTTGTTTTGTCGCCGTTTACGCCCAAGCGGTCGCATGCCATCATACCAAAGCCTTCCTGGCCGTTTGAAAGCGTCCAGGTGTTTACTGTTACGGTTGCCCTTAAGGTGAAGTTATATTGGGCTTCGATTGGCGTGTAGTAGAAGGTTAAGCCGTCAACTGAAGCAGGTTGAATTTTACCCTTGCCGTTAGTTGAGAAAACCTTAACGCTGCCGTCGTCGTTTTCAATGGCTTTGCCGTCGCTGCCGGCTGAAGTTGAAGGACCATAAACCGTAGTACCCCAAGGAATTTGTGCTTCCTCAGTTACTTCAAGTGAAACGGGCGTTGAAGTCGCTGAATCGCTGAACGCCGCGCGGTTTGCAACAACGTAAACCTGAACGGTTGTGCCAACTGTTAAGCCGACTAAATCGCAATAAGCAGTGGTTACCGTACTAACGAGCGTGCCGTTAACGTAAACGTCGTAAGAAGATGCTTCGTGAATAGCGTCCCAAACAACCCTTGCCGTGCCGCCGCCGTTTGACGTTGCCCTGCCGATAATAGGTGTTCCAAGTGGGAACTTGAAGTCGCAATTTATTGAAGCTGCACCTAAAATATCTTGTTCACCTTCACGGCAAAGCTTCGCTTTGAAGGTGTACGTGCCGGAATTTTTAGCGTTAAAGGTTAACGCGTGGCCCGTTGATTTTTGGGTGTATGATTGCTTTGTCGCAACCAAATTATTTTCAGCGTCGTACATTTCAACAACGATAACGTCAGCACCGTCGTTACCTACAAAGCCGTCTGCAACAACTGAAATCGTAGCGTTGCCGTTATCTGTGGCAGATACGATTGAAGGTGCAGCAACTGATGCCCAAGCACCGCGTGCAGGTGGGGTAATAGCGCCGTCTAAATCGTCCGAAACTTCTAATCTGAATAAATAGTTGCTGCCGTCGGGAACTGTCAAGTAATAAGTGCCTGCATCTTCCAAACGGGTGAATTCTGAAATGTAAAGGCTGTTTTGAACGCTTGCTTCAGAAGTTTTCTGGACTAATTGACCGTTGATATCATAGATGGCAAACTGACGGTCGTTACCGCCCGAAACCCACCAGATTTTAACGGTTGCTTTACCTTTGGTTTTAAACTGAATAGCACAGCTTATCATATCGCCAAAGGTGGTTGCAGAGCCAAAATTGATTCTTTGCGTTGCACCGTAGCCGTCGTCAAAAGACTTATTGCTGCCGTCAATTTTAGTCTTGTTGCCTGCTAAAATCGTAAAAGCATTATTAGTGCCTGCAACGATTGCGTCGCCGTTGGTGTAAGTGCCTTCTGCGGCAGACCTTAAATCGGTTGTCGCATCAAGAACGTAGGTCACCACGTCTGCTTTAGCCCTTATCTGGTGTGCAACGGGAACGAGTGCAAGCACCATAATAACCGCTAAAACAAAAACGGCGATTGATTTTATTTTGAAAGTTTTTGTCATAGAGATAAATCCCCCTTATTTTGAGCGCAAAAAACGCGTTTAGTCTGCAAAAAGGCAGACTTATACAGTTAAAGTCATTTTAACATAGTTAAAATTTTAGCACAATATTTGCAACAAAACTTATCCGTTTCGTCTATAAATTTGACACAATATTATATGTGTATTGTAATTAAACACTACCTTTTGATAGGACGTTGTCTTTTCAAGCTATTACTTAAGGCTGGCGGCGTAAAGCCCCTTAATACCCAAGATAACCGATCTTAAGTAAAAAGCCTTCCGCAAAAACGGAAGGCTTTAAAGCTAAATATTGTTGAATTTAGTTTTTGAAACTATTTTCTTTTTTTGTCAGCGATAACCTTAACCAAAGCAATACCTGCTAAGCTGATAACAGCGATAACGCCGTCAACGTAGCCTGCACAGCCAAAGTCAAAGCCAGGTAATACTTCACGTTCACGTACGAAGCCGCAAACGTTACATTTTTCATCCTTTGGACCGTCGTAAACGTGTTCATAAGGTGTTCTTACGTCGCCGCAAAGGTTACAATCAACGTCGCAGTTGTGGTCGTAAACGTGTTTAGCAGATCTTTCTTCACCGCAAACGTTACATTGTGCATCACAATCAAAGTCATAGGTGTGTGCAACCGAAGCTTCCCTTACGTCGCCGCAAGCTGAACAGATTGTTGAGCAGTCGTGTGTATAGGTATGTGGTTCTGCAACCCTTACTACGTCGCAGTTTTCGCACGTTACGTCACAAACGGCGGTGTAAACGTGTTCTGCTGCTTGGCGGGCTTCTTTGCCGCAAACGTTACAGATAACGTCCTGACAATCGTTGTCAAAGGTGTGTGGTGCTTGTTCTCTTGTATGTGCGCAGTTGTTACACGTGTTGTCGCAAACTGCGTCGAATACGTGTTCTGCAAACGCCCTTGCGGTTTCACCGCAAAGATTACACGTCTGGTCGTGACAATCGTCATCAAAGGTATGTGGGTCTGCAGTTCTTGTTACAGCGCAGTTTTCACAGCCTGTGTCACAATCGGAAACGTAAACGTGTTCAACGGCTTCGCGTGCGTTTTGCTTACCACAAACGTTACAGTCGGTTGCTTGACAGTCGTTAGCAAAGGTGTGTTCAACGTCAACTCTTGTGCCGGCAGTACAGTTTTCACAGTTTTCGCTACAAGCGTGAGCGTAAACGTGTTCAGCGTATGCCCTTGCGATTTCGCCGCAAACGTTACATGATTGGTCGTAACAATCGTCATTGAATTCGTGACCGACTAAAACTACTCTCAATTCACCACATTGGTTACAACTCGTATCGCAATCAGCAGAATAAACGTGTGGTGGAGTTCTTGTTACGTCACAAACGTTACAGTCAGCATCGCAAGCGTTTGTCCAATCGTGTTCAAAAGCTTCGCGCGCGTTAGCTTCGCCACAAACGTTACAGTCGGTATCTTGACAGTCGTTATCAAATGAGTGTTCAACGTCAGTTCTCGTACCAGCGGTACAGTTTGAACAATTTTCGCTACAATCGTGAGCGTAAACGTGTTCAACAGCATCTCTTAGGTTTTGTACTCCACATTCACTACAGTCGGTTGCTTGACAGTCGTTAGCAAAGGTGTGTGGTGGAATTCTTGTTTCACCACAAACGTTACAAATTGCGTCACAGTTATCATCGTAAGTGTGTGGAACTGAAGGTTCTCTTACGCCAGTTTCACAATCTAAACAATGTTCGCCACAAGGTTCTGTGTAACGGTGGCCGGGTTTAACCCTGATTTCGGAGCACTCGTTACAGATTTCATCTTCACAATCGGTGTAAGTGTGGGCTGCGCTAACTACTCTTTTTTCATTGCAATCTTCCCCGTTACAGTGGGTATCGCAATCTGATGAGTAAACGTGTGGCGGTATTCTTGTTGCGTCACAATTATCGCACTTAACAGCACAATTATTTGCCCATTTGTGATCAACAGCTTCACGTGCTTCATGTCCGCAAGCGTTACAGATAGTATCTTGACAATCGTTGCTGAACACGTGCGCGCAAGTAACGGTTAAGCCTGCCCTCATCTGTTTTTTGATGTATGCGTGACCGTCTAAATCTGCGTGTGTTAATTCGCTGTTTTGGAATACAGCACCCATATAGTCCATAATAGTTACGCTGCCGCCTTCCTGAACGGTCTTGTCAAAGAAGCAGCTTGCGTCTTTTACGTCAACGTAAGTAACGCTGTCGTTCATTAATGAAAGAAGTGAAGTTTGTGTATTTGTGAGTTTAACGAATTGGCTTATAAACTGACCAACAGGTAATACTATTGCGCCTTCGCCTTTGCCAAGGGTTACGGTCATTTCGTCAACAGGGTTGAAGTAGCCAAGTACTAAAAGTTTAGCCGTTGGGTTGATTTCCTGAATTAATTCAACGACTTTTGGTAAGTTAACCGAGAAGCCAAAGTAGCCGTAAATTACACTTTCAACGGTAACCTTGATTAAGGTTTCAACGTGTACGCGCTTACCCATAAATGTAGCGTAGCCGCCGTCAACAGATATGCCAAGCTTTTGGATTGCAAGGCCTGCAACCTTTTCGATAATGCCTAAAACCTTTGCTTCGCCTTCAGCCGTTAAGTAGCGTGACCAGTCGTTTGTATAAAGTGGGCGGTTGCCTGTTGATAATACGTTGTAGATTTGTTGACCAACGTAGGTTGTGATGTTGCCGCCGCCGATTGATAATGAGATAAGGTCGGCCTTTTGAAGCTCACTTACGAAGATTTCGCGTGCCTGTTCAACTGTCGTTGCACCGGCATAAGAGCTTAAGTTGCCTAAAACGTAATTGGTTGAGTAAGCGTCTGCGGCAAAGCTTGGATCTAAAATCCAACGTAAGTCGTCAGCCCTTAAGCCACCCATACAGAGTTGTTTGTAGCGGCTTTGTGCTTCTTCGCCGTATAAAGCTTTAGCAAGCTCGTATGGGGCAGCACCTTCAACGTAGGTATCGTAGCCGTAGTTGTCATAACCCGTTAAGCCGTGGCCTGTAATCTGGCTGTCACCGATTGAAACGTAGTAAGAATCTTCATTTACGGTATAGCTTTCCGGTGCGATTGCTTCTGCTTTGATTGATTGGATTTCTGCTAAAGCTTCGCCGATAACCTGCTTTGCAACGTTTGGTGTGTTATTATCGATTGCCGCTTGTAATTTAAACGCGTATTCGATTACCTTTTTGTCATAGCCGTTGTTGTTGAACCATTTGCCGATTGCATCGATAGTGCCAACAACTTCGCTTGAGAAGGTATTTGCAATAGCTTCTCTTACAGCTGTAACGTAAGTGGTTTTGATGATTTCAATCTTTTCTTCAAGACGTTCTTGAGCGGTTACGTTCTTTTTAAGTGTATCGACAATTTCGTCAGCAACAACCCTGTGACCGTTAGCAGATGGGTGTACGCCTGCGCCTGATGCGAACATCATACGTGCGTAGAAATATAAGAAGTCTTGCGTGTCGTTGAGATAATATTTGCTTGGATCAGAAAGTAAGTCAGCTATATTTGAGTCTGGCCCAAATAATCTTGCAACAGCAGTAATGTCAACGTGATGGTCGAGTGCAGAGTTTTCCATTGCATCGATTAACTGCATCGCTGTATCATAAAAGTTTAACAAGAAATGAGATAACTTAATGTAGTCATTTTGAGTTAAATTGCAAGGTGTATTATTTGGCCAGAATTTAGTGACAACCTTTTGACAGGATGCCATAATTTTGGCTATATTCTCGTTATTATCCGCACTTGCGTTTTCATAATTCATACCAATCGCATTAAGCGTTGCAGCTAAGAAATATCTTAAACCTAAAATTGCTACACCATCGGAATTAGCTAAGTTTGGAACATAACCAAGCATCCTTTCATTGCCTAAATTTTGCTCAAAGTCTCTTGTCATATAGCTCAATACGTACTGATTCCATTTGCCTTGACCAATTTCGTCAATGATAAGTTCAACAGTTTCTGTCTGGCTGTAAACGATATTTTCGTTATCGCGTTTTTCGTTTAAGGTGCAAGCGTAATTGTTAAGCCAAAGGTTTGCAGCTTCGATAATAGAACCGTAAAGTTCACCAAAGTTAACGGTTATACCGTTAAAGTCAAACACTAAACCGGCTTCCATATTCATTGCGCCAACTAAAACGATTTTAGCATCAGGATTGAGCACGTGAATCTTATCTAAAACAACCTTATAGTTAGAAATGAAACCAATAAGACCGTACGTATAAGTATCAACGATGTCTTGTACGGCAGGCATATATTTGTTGTACATTTCTTGACCTAACGCAGTTAAAACGATACCGTGTAATTTGGTTTGAATTTCTTTAGCATAACCAACCATTGTTGGGTATTCGGATAAGAGAGCGTCTAAATCATATAAATAGTCGGTAGTATCGCCAAGCGTTACGCCGAATAATTGTTGAAGAGTACGGTAAATTGCAGGTTGTGAGCCTGTACCAAAGTTGTTAGTACCTAAAGCGATACTGATAAGGTCTGCATTTTTAATCGCGTATTGATATTGTGCAGCAACCTTTGCAGTACCGTCTAAACCACCTTTCTCTGAAGCTTGACCGGTTAAATTACCTTCGGCGTCATAGTATTTGTATTCAAGACCGTCTTTAAAGTCGGTATACATTGAATATACTTCAGCGTGATCATTATCATCCACTACTTCAAGTGGTAAAATGTTTTCGTGTATGTAGGAATAACCACGTCTATAAGCATTGTCATATGACCATTTGAAGCGTGGTTCACCTGCAAAGGCAGTAGTATCTTCAACGTAATAACGTCTTGTATAGCCGTCGCCTGCATAGCCTTTATCAAGGAGCATACGTAATTCTTCAATACGCATACCGGAAATAGCCATATTAAGAAGATTTACGTCTTTGTTATATTCATCTTCTAACGCGTCAGCAATGAGTGATGGATATGATTCTTTATCGTTAGCTAAATAACCGAAAGAGTTACCACTATGCAGATATTCCGTATATGTATATGGACCACCAAAATCAACGTAAGAACATTTTGTTGTGGTCGTACCGTCTGGTAAATGGCATAAGCCGTCGGCAGGGTCGTACTCGTGGCCTTCGTTTTCGTGCTTTTGTAAAGCCAAATAATAGCCTGGGCGACCGTAACCGTTGGTCATTGAGTCACCAAATGCAACGTAATCGATAGAGCCGTTGTTGTTTACGTCGGAAAAACCGGCTTGAGTAGCTGCGTCAGCGCTTGCAGTTTTAGTAAGCGTAGCCCATGGGAAGAACCCGATTGATAGGCAAAGCACTGTAAAACAAGCAAGCAACGTAACCATCGTGCGTTTAAAATTACCCATTTTTCATCCTCCAATTTGTATAAAAATTTTAGATTTTTTATTTTAAGTTAATAACAAAGTTATTAACGGTTTTCTGTTTGAAAAAAGCGCTCAATATGGCTTTGAAACGTAATCGTACGCTTTATATTGCTTTTCAAGCGTGAGGTAATCGTTTTTACCCATATTTGTCAAAGGTATGCTGTCAAGTGCAACAACGGCAACGGGGCGTCCGCGTTCTTCACAGCGGGCGTTGCAATCTTCGTAAATTGCTTTGCAAACGGCTGCTTTATCAAGTCCGTCGTTTAACTCAACCAAAACCATTGGGTACTGACCTTGACTGCGCTCACGGTCGTCAACGCCGACAACGCAGCAGTTGCGGACTTCATTGCGCTCTGAAACCATGTTTTCGATAGTGAGCGGAAATACCTTATGCCCGTCAAAGCGGGTTATCATACGTTTGATTCTTCCTATTATAAATAGGAAGCCGTCTTCATCGATATAGCCTAAATCGCCTGTGTGAATCCAGACTGTGCCGTCACTATGTGTGCGCATAACGTTTGCGGTTTCTTCAGGGTTATTGAAATAACCTTTCATCATTGACGGGCCTGTAACACAGATTTCGCCGTTTTGGTTGTAATCTAATTCTTCACCCGTTTCAGGGTCAAAGGCGCTGATAATGGTTGTAACCGACGGGATACCAACGCTGCCGCGGCGGTACTTATCGTTTACGCAAAACGATGCTGCCGCTGACATTTCGGAAAGCCCATAGCCTTGCGCCAACGGATATTTAATGTTGTGTTCCTTCATAAACTCGCCAAGGCGGGTTTCCAAGCCTTCGTTCATGGTGTCGCCACCGCTACCCAAGGTTGTAAGGAAGGATAAATCAAGACCTTTGACTTCCTTGCTGTCCATAAGCATTTCGTAAAAGGCCGGGGTTGAAATCATGTGGTTGGGGCGGTATTTTTTAACCAGCTTACCAAATTCGTACGGGTTGAATTTTGGTATCGGTATAAACTCTGCACCCAAGCAAAGTGGCATATGCAGCCCACAAACAAAGCCGTAGGACGTAAAGACGGGGATAATGCCTAAAAATCTGTCACGCGGCTCGTAATAAGGCATTGCGTATTTGAAATTATAGGAAACTGCGTTAACCGAATCGTTTGTGAGCATTACGCCCTTTGGCACGCCTGTCGTTCCGCCCGTATAGGTTATGCAAACCGTGCGGTCGCCAACGTAAGGCGCGGTCGGTGCATTAACGCCCTTGCCGCCGCTTATGAAAGTCTTCCAGCGGATGACTTTGTCGCTGTACTTTATGTTAGTTTTGACCTTAAGCTTGATTGCAATGGTCTTGATAAGGTCAAGCGAAGTCGTTGCCGATTGAACAACGATTTTGTCCTGACCAAGCGAATCAATGCAGTCCGCAATCTTGAAAAACGCAACGTCAACAACGACCAGGATTTTTGAGCCCGACGCTTTTATCATACGCGCTATTGCAGCCGTATCCATTCTTGGGTCAATGGTGTTTGCGGTTGCACCAAGCTTGTTGATTGCGTAAAGCGAATAAATACATTCGGGGATAGTTGACGTCAAAAATGAAACGATATCGCCTTCCCTTACGCCCAAAGCATAAAAGGCATTGGCACACGTATCGATATGCCTGAACATATCTGCATACGTAACCTTATTGCCGTAATAGTTGATTGAGTAGTGGTGTAAGCGCTCACTGCTTGCCTTCTTTAAATACTCCAAGGCTGTGCATTTTGGGATAGGGTCTGATAGATAGTCATCGGTTACGTGCTTTAACCAAATTTTTTCTTCAGACGGCTTAAGTTTTACGTTAGACATATTGCACCTTCAAAAATTAATTGTTTAAAAACAATTTGGGGACGGCAGTTAATGATAATGCGTTTGAGCGACTCAAACGCAAAAGGGACGTCCCTTTTGTTATCGACAAAATTCGATTTGTTTCGACTTACCTGTTAATTATAGATTAATCAAAGATTAATGTCAAACGTTATCACACAATTTTCACAATTGAGTGTTCGGCGCAAAAGTTAATGCTTAAATGTGAAAATTTGCCGATAATCGACCTATAGCCCCACTTTTTAATAATTTTGCTAAAATCTTAAAGGAACAATTCTATCAAAAATTACCAGCAAATTTAAGCTTTAAGTTGCCCTATAAGCCGATTAACGCATAGAAAGCGACACCTATTTAATGATTTTTTAAAAAAAATTTTAAAAAATAATTTTTTATGGGTAAAAAAATAATGATAAGCCCCCTACGGCGTCTTAAAAATAATCAAGCCGCGCTATCTTTAAGCTTAAATTAAGCTTTATGCGGCGCGATTTTATAAAAATTTGTGTAAAAAACGCTCATAACAATTCTAAAATTGTGCGTTAATCGGCTTATAGGCTGACTTTTATGGATTTACAGGTATAATCGCAGTATCAAAAATTGATTTTTTGCGTTAATTTCAGGCACGTAAAAAGCCCCTGCTATTTTTTGGATAGCAAGGGCTTTTGAGTTTAAAATTTAATTATTTTCTGCGGAATAAACGCTTAACAAAGGATGGTACGTTGCCTAAATCTTCGTCTTTAGGATCTTCAGGTTGCTGCTCTTCAACGTAATCGCTTTGTTGATAATTCTGTTGCGGTCTTGCGCCAAGTCTTGATTCAGGTACGCGCATATATTCCTGACTTTCCATTGGTCTTTCAGCTTGCTGTTCGGCGCGTGGCTGTTGCGGTTGGTTGAGCATAAAAGGCTTTTCGCTACCTTCACCGTCCTGCTTTTTATCAAAGCCGGTTGCGATAAGCGTGATGATGATTTCTTCTTGAAGCTCCGGATTGATATTCATACCAAAGATGATATTTGCAGATGGGTCGATGATTTCCTGAACGCGGTCAGCAGCTTCCCTCACCTGTGCCATAGATAAATCCAAACCGCCAGTTACGTTTAAGATAACACCTGAAGCACCTTCGATTGTGGTTTCTAAAAGTGGACTTGAAACTGCTTTTCTTACAGCTTCGATAACGCGGTTTTCACCCTTCATACGGCCAACACCCATGTGTGCAAGACCTTGGTTTTTAAGGATTGTTCTGACGTCGGCAAAGTCAAGGTTAATAAGTGATGGTGTTGCAATTAAGTCGGCAATACCGCAAATACCTTGGCGGAGTGTATCGTCTGCGAATTTTAACGCATCCATAATAGGTGTTTCTTCCGGTAATGCTTCCAAAAGCCTGTCGTTAGGGATAATAATTATTGTGTCAACGTATTTTTGAAGGTTTGCAATACCCTTTTGTGCGTTAATTTCACGCTTTCTGCCTTCAAAGTGGAAAGGCTTTGTTACAACGGCAACCGTGATACAGCCCTTTTCTTTCGCGAGCTTTGCAACAACTGGTGCTGCACCAGTACCCGTACCGCCGCCCATACCTGCTGCGATAAATAAAAGGTCAACGCCTTCAACTGCCTTTTCGATTGCGCGCTTGCTTTCTTCTGCAGCGGCTTCACCGATAGATGGGTCAGCACCGGCACCCAAGCCCTTGGTAGCGTTTACGCCGATTTGAATTTTGTTTTCTTCATTACAGCGTGAAAGCATTAATGCCTGCTTATCCGTATTGATTGCAACGAATTCTGCAGTTTCAATGCCCATTTCAATCATTCTGTTAACAGCGTTTGAGCCTGCGCCACCTACGCCGATTACTTTAATTTTTGCAACACCTTGCGTTTCTTGATACATATCTTCTTCAACGGAATAATCCGCGTTCTCCTTTTCAAAATTGTAAGTTTCTTCTAATTCGTTTTGGTTATCTTGTTGATAAATTTCTTCTTGTTCTTCGTCAAAGTCTTCTTCGATTTCTTGTTCGTAAGATTCTTCGTAAACAGGTTCTTCTTGGTCTATTTCTTCAACCTGTTCTTCTTCAAAATCTTCTACGCTTTCTTCGATATCTTCAGTTTCTTCAACGTCTTCAGGTTCGGATTCTTCGATTTCTTGTTCGTAAGATTCTTCGTAAGCAGGCTCTTCTTCAAGTGTTTCTTCAGCCTGTTCTTCTTCAAAATCTTCTACGATTTCTTCGATATCTTCAACTTCTTCGGTTTCTTCTTCTGAATCTTCGATTTCTTCAGTTTCTTCAACGTCTTCAGCTTCGGATTCTTCGATTTCTTCTTCGAAAGATTCTTCGTAAACAGGCTCTTCTTGGGCTGTTTCTTCAGCCTGTTCTTCTTCAAAATCTTCTACGATTTCTTCAACGTCTTCAGTTTCTTCAACGTCTTCAGCTTCGGATTCTTCGATTTCTTGTTCGTAAGATTCTTCGTAAGTTGGTTCTTCTTCAACCACTTCTTCCGTTTCTTCTTCAAAATCTTCTACAATTTCTTCGGATTCTTCAGTTTCTTCAACGTCTTCAGCTTCAGATTCTTCGACTTCTTGTTCGATTATATCATTTGTAATGATATGCTCTTCTTCGTCGTGATTATCTTCGATAATTTCGTGCTTATCGATAACGGGTAGCTGTTCAAAATTGATTACGGTCTGACCGTCTTCGTCAAGATAAACCGATTGATTGAAATATTCAGGAACGCTGAATTGTTGGTCTTTATCTTCTTCGATAGATTCTTCAACGTCTTCAACTGCTTCTTCTTGTTCTTCTTCAGTTTCTTCGATTTCTTCAGATTCTTCAAGGTCTTTAGCTTGTTCTTCTTCTGAATCTTCGATTTCTTCAGATTCTTCAACGTCTTCAACAATTTCTTGTTCTACGTCTTCTTCAGCCTCGACCAAAAGCGCTTTGGTTTCTTCAAGCTGGCTTTGAAGATTATTGATTTTATCTGTTTGCTCTTTGGTAGCGCGTTCTGAAAGCTCAAGCTCATGATAAAGCATTTGATTTTCAAGCTTATCCTGCTCGGCTTTTTGTTTAGCGTCGGCAAGCATTTGCTCGTATTTATCGTTTTGCTCTGAAAGGCGTAATTTTTCTTGCTCTAACAAGCGATTTCTTTCTTCTTGCTCTGCCCTTAATTTTGCCATTTCCTGCTCAAACAAAAGCTTTGCTTGTAAGCGTTCTGCTTCAAATTTCAGGCGTTCTTCTTCAAGCTGTTTTTCAAGCTCAAGCCTTAACTGGGCTTGTTTTTCCTGTTCTTCAGCCAAAATTTTAGCCCTTAAGTCTTCAGCATGCTTTTCAAGTTGAATAGATTCTTCAATAATTTCTTCCTGAACAGATTCTTCAATGATTTCTTCTTGTTCTTCTTGGAAGTCTTCTTCGATTTCTTCTTCAACAACTTCAGCGGCTTCAGCTTCTTCAAAAGCTTCTTCAGCGGCAACTTCTACTAAAGAGTCTTCTTCGTTTTCTTCTTCAATAGTTTCGTCTTGTACGATTTCTTCTTGTGTTTCTTCAAAATCTTCAGCGGCTGTTTCTTCAACAGCTTCAGCTTCTTCAAGGACTTCATCTTGGGAAACAGCAATATCTTCTATCCGTTCCTGTGGGAAAATCGGCGTGCCGTCCTTGTTGAATTTATGTTTAACTTTGCTGGATTTTTTCTTCTTACCGGTAAAGCGTGGCTTATACATAATTACTCCTTAAATCAATAAAACTTTTCGTTAAGTGCATAGTTTAGTACCGAAAGCGCTGAACTGTCGTCAGGCTTGGACATATAGGAAATTTTCGGGCTGACAACGTAAACGGGCATTTCGATATGCCTTGCCAGATATTGTGCGCCGCCGCGTATGTATGCTAGGCCTCCGCCCGTTAGTGAAACGCTTATATTATGCGGGAACCTGATGTGGCTTGCAGATAATGCGTTTTCAAAATCTGCCGCAATGCTGTCGATAACCTCGCGCACGACTTCGTTACAGGTGCGTACGGCAAAATTATACTGCTTGTCCCCATACACCACGACGTAATCGCCAAGGTCGTTATCAATGCTCAAATTAATCTTGCGTTTAAGCTTTTCGCATACTTCAAAGTTGACCTTTAAAGTATTAAATAGGTGTGCGGTTACGTGACCGCCGCCAACGTCAATCGTGTGGTGGAACAGCGCGCCGTCACCCGATAAAACGGTCAAGTCGGTTGACAAATACCCAACGTCCACAAGAATTTGCATTCCGCGGCGTTCTTCCTGCGTGAACAAAAGCTTACCTTCGGCAAGCGGAACGGGTATGAACTCAACCTTCTTAATGCCAAGCGCCGCAAAAATACGTTCAAGCATTTTAAGCAGGTTTTCACGCGCAAGCATGAGCGTAACGTACCCGCGTATAGATGAAGTCTTAATCCCCAAAACGTTATCCGTGCGCATATTGCCGTCAACGTAAAAGCAAATGCCCGTGCGTGATATCACGCGGTATTCGCCCGTTTTAACAGAAGCTTGGGCAACGTTGTAAAATTCGGTCAAGTCCTTTTCGCGCACCTTACGCTTGCGGTTAAAATAAATTGGTCTTTCAACGTTCTGCACGCGCAAAAACTCACCCGGGATACCAACGTAAACCTTATCAAGTTTTGCCTTTGCAGAGTGCGTAACAACGCGTATCCCGTCAGAGATAGCGTCCGCCAAACGGCGTTCGCTTATATAGCCTTCTTCAAACGCGTCGTGACGGCATTCGTGCATGGCGCGGATAATGAAGTTATTGTTTATTCCGTTTTCGCCGATTAAGCAAGTTAAGTTATACGTGCCTAAATCGACGATTGCAACTGCATCCTTTAGCATAACAAATCCCTTACCTTAAGTGTTTTGGTGCGGAAATACCGCAAATTAATATGAGTGATAGCATTTGACCTCGCCGCTATCCAAAGTGTAACAAATAATCGTGCCCTTATAAAGATTGATATCCTGTAAGGATAAATACTTTTCAAGACCTGCCATACACTTTTCCTGCGGCTTATAAAGCGCTTTACGCACTTCCATTGTAACCCCACTTCTGAAAGCAAAGATAAAGCGGTAGTTATCGACTTCGTTATCCACCTTAAAAACAGTTACCTTTTCCAAAAAATCACGTGGGGAGTCAAAGCAGGAAAGCGCAAGCTTTAAGCTTTGTAAAAGCTGATCGTTTGAAATTGTAAGCGGTTTTTTAATCTCGGCAGTTACTACGTCACCGGTGACAAACTCCAAAAGCACGTTTGACAGCTTGTCCGACGCGTTTTCCAAAGTCGGGCGCTTATCTATAACCGTGTATTCGTCGTCAAGGATATAATAATCGCCCTGCGCGGTTTTTATTGCAAAGCGTTCCTGACGGGAAAACAGCTTGATATCTAAACTGAAAGGATACCTTTTGGTAATGCTTTCAACCTTTAAATTGGTGCTATCGGTGATTTCCTGCGCCAATTTGTCGGTGTTTAAAAACAGTAAGTTTTTACCGCGATAGGATGATAAAATCTGCTCGCAAGCGGCTTTGTCACTATCGGTGTAAACTGAATAATTAACTGAAATATCGTTAACTGAAAACACAGCAAAAAAGCATAGCACTACGTAAAGCACTGCCGCTAAAGTCACTGATAAAATAAATAGCTTTCTGTGTTTCATTTGAATAACCTTCGTTTATTAGTCTATCAAGGTAATATCCGCGCCAAGGGCGGTTAGCTTTTTGTCAAAGTCAAGATAACCACGCATAACGTTTTCCGCGCCCAAAACCTTTGTCTTGCCGCTTGCTTTAAGCCCTGCAAGAACAAGTGCCGCGCCGCCGCGTAAATCCTTTGCTTCAACCGTCGTACCAAAAAGCGGCGCACCGACTATCGTAGCGGTATTATCCTTTAGTGAAAATTTTGCACCCATTTTGAATAATTCTTCAAGATACAAAAACCTTGAATCAAATACGGTTTCGGTAATTTTCGTTATCCCCTTTGACGCCGCCGCAACAGCCCCAAGTATGGGCTGAAGGTCTGTTGGGAAAAGCGGATACGGCGCGCAAACGATACTGCCAAAGGATATCGGTTCACCTTTTGCTACTATATATATACCTTTCTCATATATATTAACATATCGCGCGTAGATTTTGCAACTATTATTGGGGGTATTTTTTATTAAATAAAAAATATTTTCGGCATTTGCTCCTTTTAGGTAAACCTTTCCCCCTAAAAGGTAGGTTGCAAGCAAAAACGTGCCTGTTTCAATGCGGTCGGGGATTGGTTTATACTCAATATTTTCAGTTAAATTTTCAACGCCGCACACACGGATAAAGCGCGTGCCGCCGCCGTAAATTTTAGCGCCTGCAATGTTTAAAAATTCAACAAGGTCTTTAATCTCCGGCTCGGTGGCACAGTTTTCAATATAGGTATCGCCTTTTAAAAAGACCGCCGCCATAATAAGGTTTTCGGTTGCGCCGACGGATGGGTATCTTAACCTTACGCGGGAAGACTTTGCGTTTTTTGCATCAAACAAAATGCGGCTATCCAGCACGGAAATTTCAACCCCAAGCGCCTTAAGCCCAGCAAGGTGGATATCTATCGGGCGCGTGCCTATTTTACAGCCGCCCGGCATTGGACAATCTGCCCATTTAAGCCTTGATATAAGCGCGCCAACCAAAAAAAACGATGCGCGTATTTTACCTGCCAACGCACCGTCTATTTCAGAAGTATTAATATTTTCGGCATTAATCAAAAGCCCTTGCGGCGTAAACGTGGTTTTCGCGCCAAAGCCCTTTAAAATATCGCACATAACCATTACGTCGCCAAGCCTTGGGCAATCTTTTATAAGCGTTTTGCCCCTTATCATAAGACTTGCGCACATAATGGGTAATACCGCATTTTTTGCAGGGCTTATTTCAACCGTACCGTCAAGCCTTTTTCCGCCGTTAATCAGGTAGTGTGGCATACAAAAACCTTTCCAACAATTTATTGTATGCTAAAATGCGTGGCGGTGTTATTTTAACCTGCTTTTTTAAGGCGCGCGCCCCTTTTTGCGTGCCGCAAGGGCTTTACTAATCTTTCGGTTGCGTGGGCGGAAACGTTATACAAAACCCCGAACGCACCCATAAACACAATAAGCGACGTATTGCCTGCCGAAATAAGCGGTAGCGGAAGCCCCGTGGGCGGGATTGAGCCCGTTACCACAAGCGCGTTAATCATTACCTGCACGGCGTAAACGCTTACTATCCCAACCGACAGCAGGTAGGAAAAAAAGTCCTTTGCACGGCTTGCAATATCTATCCCACGCAAAATAACGGCAAACATTACGCCAAACAGCAAAAGCGTGCCGACAAAGCCTAATTCTTCACCAATAATTGAAAGTATAAAATCACTTTCCGAAAAGGGTAAAAAGCTGTATTTCTGGCGCGAATTGAAAAGCCCCACGCCAAACCACCCGCCCGATGCCAAGCCGTAAAGGGACTGAAGCAGCTGATAGCCTTCGCCTTTAGGGTTTTCCCACGGGTTTAAAAAGGCGGTCAAGCGGCGCAGTCTATACGGCTCTAAAATAATCAAAACGGGCACGGCGATAATAAACGGAACTAAAATAAGCATAAAATGCTTAATTTTAACGCCCGCCGAAAACAGCACGATAAGCATAATTAGCGCAACGCACATAGTTATTGACATATTTGGTTCAAGCATAATCGTAACGCAAATGATTACGCCCACCAAAAGGGGGATAAGTATGCCCTTAAATGACTTTGCGCGCGACATATCCTTGCTGAAATATTCGGCAAGCCAAAAAACGTAGCAAAATTTAGCAAGCTCGGACGGTTGAACGGTGAAAAAGCCCAAATTAAGCCAACGCTTTGCGCCGTAAACTTCGACGCCAAGCCCTGGGATAAATATTGCCGCGAGCAAAAGTATTGAGCCTAAACACAGCCACCTGCATTTGCCAAGATAGTTTTTATAGTCAAAGCAGGCGGTAAAAACCATTAAGATAAGACCAAGCAAAAACCCGATAAGCTGCTTGAAGGCGTAATAATAGGCGTTGCCGTAATCCTTGTTTGCCGTAAAGCTTGACGCCGAATAGACCATTACAACCCCGAAAAGCGCCAATACGCACACCAAAACAAGTAAAATGCTATCGCCTTTGAATTTAAGCTTCATAAAGTGCTTTTACCGCATCAATAAAGGCTTGACCGCGCTCTTCGTAGTTTTTGTATTGGTCAAGGCTGGAGCACGCAGGTGATAACAAAACGTTGCCTCCGCCACCTGATAAATGGCTTTTGGCAAGCCTTACGGCATCACTTAAATCCCTTGCAACGTAAAAGCTGAAATAGTCGTTATCTACGGCGCACTTAATAAGCTCGCCTTTGCCGCTGCCAACAATGATTGCAAGCGTGACGTTGCTATTTTTAAGTTTATCAAAAAGCGGCTTAAAATCTTGTGATTTTGTTTCGCCGCCTAAAATTATCACGGTGTTTTTATCCATACAATCAACTGCCGTTATGCTTGCGCCGACGTTTGTCGCTTTAGAGTCGTTATAGTATGTAACGTTATCGCACTCAAAGACCCTTTCAAGCCGATGATTAGCGCCCCTGAAGGTTTCAAGCCCCTGCTTGATGCTCTCAAGGCTTTCCCCTGCCGCCCAGCAAGCACTAATTACCGCAAGGGCGTTTTCTATATTGTGCCTGCCGTAAACGTTAAGGGCGTTTGCTTCTATTACGCGCTCGCCCCTAAAGCACAGAAATTGCCCGTCAAAGTACGCGCCGTCAAAGTACGCGCCGTCAAAGCATTTGCCGTCGCTTCCCCCGTTAAAGGCTTGGTACTCTGATAAAGCCCAGTCCTTAAAGGAAAACCAGATTACCTTTGCGTTTGTCTTTTCGGCAAAGGCGCGCACGGTTTTGTCGTCGTAGTTTAAAACGGCAAACTCGCTTGAAGTCATATTTTTTAAAATCTGCCCCTTTAAAAAGACGTAATTTTCCATTGAATAGTGGCGGTCCAAATGGTCTTGGGTGATATTTGTTATTACGGCAATATGGGGGCAAAAGGCTTTAATAGTTTCAAGCTGAAAGGATGAAGCTTCCACCACGGCAAAATCGGTGGGCTTTAACGCCGTTGCCTTTTCGGTTATGGGCGTGCCCACGTTGCCAAGGCTGAAAGCCGATTCCCCGCACGACTTTAAAACGTGTGTAAGCATTGTCGTGACCGTAGTTTTACCGTTTGTGCCCGTAACGGCGATAATTGGCGCGCTTAAAAGTAACGAGCCAAGCTCCAATTCACCGATAATCTTGCCGCCGCCCCGCTTTACGTTAACCAGAAAATCATCATCTATAGGAACGCCCGGGCTTACCACCGCAGCATAAAAGCCCTGCGTGCCGTCATAAATTTGTGCGCCGCACTCTAAAAGAGCAATAACTTCTTGCTTTTTATAAACGCCTTCGTCCCTGTCGTGTAAAATAACGCTTGCCTTAAGTGAAAGCAGCAATTTTGCGGCGGCAATACCGCTTTTTGCCAAGCCGTAAACCAAAAAAACCTTGTTTTTATATTGCATTTTTACCCCTTTAAAAATTAATTAGCGTAAACCAAAACGCACGAAAGTGAGCATATAACGGTTATAAACGCATAAATAAACGCGATTTTTGCTTCGCTGTGCCCGTTTTGCTGTAAATGGTGGTGAAAGGGCGCCATTTTGAAAACCCTTTTTTTAGTGCGCTTATACACAAGCACCTGAATAATAACCGACAATCCGCTGATAACGTAAATTATACCCATTATTGGTATATACAGGGTGTTACCGCTGAAAATCATAATACTTGAAATAACCGCGCCAAGACCCAAAGAGCCCGTATCCCCCATAAAAATCTGCGCCTTGTTGGTGTTGAACAGCAAAAAGCCCAGAAGCGCGCCGCCGCACGAAATTGCTAATGCTATAAGCGCGCTATATTCTTCCTTTACGATATAATAATCGCTCAATTTATTAAGCTGTGCGCCGATAAGTGCCGCCGCCCCAAGCATAAAAATCATACTTGTGGTTGAGCAAAGCCCGTCAAGCCCGTCAGTAAGGTTAACGCAGTTTGTCGTGGCAATAAAAACCAGCACGTTAAGGGGAACAGACCACAGCCCAAGGTTTACAAGCCTGCCCGTAAAGGGTATATAAACGTTGGTTATCCCCATATACACGCAAAAAACCGCAACGATAAGGCTTACGCCAAGCTGGAAAATGATTTTTTGAAGAGCAGTCAAGCCTTGGTTTTTGCTAAAACGCACCTTAAGAAGGTCGTCAATAAACCCGACTAGCGAATACGCAAGAAAAATAACCGCCGCCGCCGTTGCAATGGGATAAGCCCTGTTAAAAATAAAAAACACGGCGATTGCAGATAGGATAAAGGATAATCCGCCCATGGTTGGCGTTCCGTTTTTGTGTGAATGCTCGCTTACGTAATGCAAAATGGTTTGCCCCACCTTAAGGCGTTTAAAAACCTTGATAAGCGCAAAGCACGAGAGCGCGCTTAACAGCGCAGAAACAATAAAAACTAAAATAAGCTTACTCATTATTTGTTTTTTCAAGCCCGGATAGATAGTCCAAAACAACCTGCCTATCCGAAAAAGCCAATCTTTCCCCTTTTACTTCTTGATATTCTTCAGCGCCCTTACCCGCAATAAGCAGGCTGTCGCCGCACTCTAAACGCTCAAGCGCGTACTCTATGGCGCTTTTGCGGTCAATAATGGTTATGTAATCAAGGGAAACCGAGCGGATACCGACTTCGATATCGCGTATAATGCTTTCGGGCTTTTCGTCGCGCGGGTTGTCGCTTGTGACCACTACAAAGTCTGCAATATCACCTGCAATCCTGCCCATTATGGGGCGCTTTTGCTTATCACGGTTACCACCGCACCCGAAAACGCAGTAGGTATCACGCACGCACGTTGCCGACACAAAGGACAGGCTTTTATCAAGCCCGTCGGGTGTGTGTGCGTAATCTAAAAAAACGTTTGCACCGCGCACGGTTGCTATTTTTTCAAGCCGACCGCTTACGGGTGCTATCGTTTGTACGGCTTTTGCAATATCAAAAGGTTTTACGCCGCACAAAAACGCCGCGCACGCCGCCGCAAGACAGTTGGAAACGTTAAACTCACCCAAAAGTCTGGTTTTGGTTTTATAGACCATATCGAACATATTAAGCACGAAGCTTAAGCCTTCCTGCGATTCCTTAAGATTAATCGCGAAAACGTCAGACGGTGCGTTAAGCGCGTAGGTTACGCTTTTGTGTGGGGCGGAAGAATAAATTTCACGCCCTAAAACGTCGTCGGTGTTAACGACGAAAAAGCGGGATTGCCCTGAAAATATGCTCTTTTTGACCTGTCTGTACCCCGAAAAGTCGGTGAAATAATCCAAATGGTCGTGCGTGCAGTTGGTAAATATTAAGACTTCAAAGTCGATTGCGGCAACCTTTTTAAGGCTTATTGCGTGGGCGGAAACTTCCATAACGACGTAGCTTGCGCCTGCTTTTACAAATTTGTCCAGCAAGGAAAACAGCATGAACGGGTCGGGGGTGGTCAGGTCGGTTGACATATAGTCTTGACCGCATTTTGCGCCAAGCGTACCTATAACCGCCGCCTTTTTTGACGCGCTGTTTAATAGGTGCGCCGTAATATGACTTACGCTCGTTTTGCCGTTAGTGCCCACAACGCCTATTATTTTGAGCTTTTTTTGCGGCTCGCCAAAAAAGCTTGCAGATAAATAAGAAAGTGCGCTTCTCGTATCCCCGACCACGACCTGCGCGGTCTTTATTTTTGGGATAAACCTTTCGGTAACGATTGCAACCGCGCCGTTTTTTACGGCAGATTGGGCAAAGTTATGCCCGTCAACGCTACCGCCGCGCAGGCACACGAATAAGCTGTTTGGCGTGATAGCCCTATCGTCTATCACGATTTTTTGTATATCTATATCAGCGCCTTCAGGAAATATGCTTGCGCCGGGTATATTTTTAATAAGTTCACAAAGTTTCATAACTACCTTTTTCGTTTATTTATGCTTGATTTTATTTGTTTTGCTTGAATTTTTGCTTAAATTATAAGCTCAATGTCCTTTAAGTCGATTATTCCTTTGAATATCTGCCCTGCAACGGGCGCCGCTACGGTTGAGCCGTAATTGCCGCCAACGGGCTCGTCAACGATAACAAGACACAAATATTCGGGCTTATTTGACGGCATAAAGCCAACAAAGGACATAACGTACTTGCCCTGCGCGATTTTGCCGTCGACAAACTTTTGCGCCGTGCCTGTTTTTCCGCCGATTTTATAGCCTTCAATGTAGGCGTTTTTGCCGCTGCCGCTTGTAACGACGTCTTCTAAATACCCCGCAAGTATTGCGCTTGCTTTAATGGTGGCAACCTGACCTTTAAGCGTTGGCGAAAAGCTTTCAACCAGCCTGCCGTCTTCGGTGGTTATTTTATCCACAATATAAGGCTTATAGTAGTTGCCGCCGTTTACCGCCGCCGAAACCGCCGCCGCAAGCTGAATTGGGGTTACCGACACGCTTTGTCCAAACCCGATACGGGCTAAATCGCCGATTTTAACAGAGTTTTCCGGGATAATAACGCCCGAAGCTTCACCCGGGAAGTCAATGCCCGTCTTTTTGCCAAAGCCAAGCGCCGTGATGTATGAATAAAAGGTTTTTGTGCCAAGCGACAGGGCGATATCGGTAAAGCACGGGTTACAGCTGTTATTAAGCGCAAGCGCCAAGGTCTGGTTTGAATGCTTTCCGTTTTTGTGGTCTGACCAGCATTTTATCCTTCCCCCTGCAAGCTCACGGTAGCGGTTGGAAGAATAAATATAGTCAAGGCTTTTTGCACTTTTATCACCCTTTAGCGCTTGGTTTACGTTGGCAAGGGCGGTTACAACCTTAAAGGTTGAGCCGGGCTCGTAGCAGTCAACGACCAAAGTGTTGCGCGATAGGGCGTTAAGGGTTGCAATATCATTGCGCGGTGGCGCGTTAAGGTCAAAGCTTGGCAGGTTTGCCATTGCTAAAACCCTGCCCGTTTGTGGATCTAACACAACCGCAGAGCAGCCCTTGGGCGTGTAGGTCTTATACGCCTTTTCAAGCGCGGCTTCAACAACCTGCTGGATACCGATATCAATGGTGGTAACTACGTTAAGCCCGTTTACCGCAGGGGTATAGGACGGGGTTTTATCCTTGATATCCTGACCAGTTAGGTCGGATTCGTATAAAACTTCGCCGTCAACGCCCTTAAGGTATTTGTCGTAATACAGCTCTAACCCCGTCTGACCGCCGCCGTCAATGCTTGAATAGCCTAAAACGCTGCACAAAAGCTGGTTATATGGATAAAGCCTTGTGTTATCCACAGAATAGTACACGCCGTCAAGCTGATAATTTGTAAGCTTTACTATGCTTTCTTTATCCACCTGGCGCTTAACGGTAATTTCGGACGTTGCCTTTTTCCGCATTTTATCTAATAATTTTTGCTCATCAACACCAAAAATCTGCGATAAAACGCTTGCAACGCGTTCGGGGTTTTTTACCTGCCTTGTCCTTATGTAAACGGCGTAACTTGACTTGTTTGTTGCAAGCGCCGTGCCGTTTGATGATAATATCTTACCGCGGCTTGCTTTTAGGGGTAGTTCCCTTGTCCACTGGTCAATCGCCTTTTTCTGCAGCCGCTCGGACGCTATTACTTCCAAATAAAAAAGACGGCCTAAAATCACCAAAAAAATAAAGGCTATTGCAACAAAGTATGCAAATAACCGCTTTCGTAAAACCGTCAAAGAATATTGATTTATTGTTTTGTCCCCGCAAAAAGGCTTTTTATTTGCGCCAAAAGCCTTAAAAAAGCAAACAAAAAAGAGATTTAATTATTAGACTTGCTAACAAAAAAATCTCTTTTGTATGAAGGAATTAAAAAATGAATGTTGAAATCTAAATTAAAATTTTAAAAAATTATGCTAAAACGACAAATTATTTGTCAGCCTTAACCATACCGAGCTGTGCTTGAGCCTTTTGTTCGATAACAGCGTCTGATGAAACGTAGTCAAGTTCAGCGTTTAATGAGATAACCTCTTCCTGCAAAATTTCAACCTGACGGCTCTTTTCAGCAAAAGATGCGTTCATGGTTTTAAGCAATCTTGTGTTGAGAATAATAAGCGCAAAAATGGTTGCAACAACCAAAGCGTAAACGGCGATTAAAACCTTACCTTTGGTGTTGATTTTGTATTGCTTATCAATAGCGTCTTCGTTCTTCGGTCTGAAATCTTCAAATGGGTTTGAGCGGAGCTCTTTGTCGCTAAACTGCATTGTCGTCTGGCTTGGATAAGAGTCTTCCGTGGTATAATCCATTGCGTTATCTTCAGCGTAATATTCTCTTTGGCGAGAATTATTTTCGGCATAACGCTCGTTTAAAGTGGCTTCCCTTGCGGCTTCGCGGTATGACGACGTGTCGTAAGCTTCAGCCCTATCCTGTTGATAGTTGTAAGCGTTAGGTCTTGTGTCTTGGTCTTTATTAAAGGTTGCAGATGGGCTTTCAAAGTAAAATTGGCTTTCTAAACTATCTGCAAAACCCCTTCTTGATTTTTGATTATATTCGTAATTATTTTGAAACTCCGGCGTTGCATAACCAGTTTGGCTATACCTTTGGGAGGAATTATCATATCTGTGTTCCATAAATATTTTATTGATGCTCCTCGTCAAATATTCTTGCCAACCGAATTTATTGCGTTATACCCTTTCGCAAACCCGTAGTTTTGCGCTTTTTGCCCTGGGGTTACGGTCCAGCTCTTCAATCCCCGAAAGCATGGGCTTTGCGGTTATAATTTTTACCATTTTTTGTTTATTGCATACGCATACGGGTAAGCTTTTATCGCAGATACAATCTGTTTCTAAATACTTAAATGCGTTTTTTACTATTCTATCTTCTAAAGAGTGGAAGGTTATAACCGCAAGCCTACCACCTTTTTTAAGGCGACTGCCCATTTCAACGATTGCTTCGTACAGCCCGTCAAGTTCGCCGTTAACTTCTATCCTTAACGCCTGGAAGGTCCTTTTTGCAGGATGCCCGTCCTTTTTAAACTTGGCAGGAATTGATTTATCAATTATTCTGCAAAGCTCGCCACAGGTAACAATCGGTTTTGTCTGTCTTTCTTTAACAATGTTTCTTGCAATTTGTTGGTGGAATTTTTCTTCACCGTAAGTCCATAAAACGTGGCTTAACTGTTTTTCATCATAGCCGTTAACAACGTCGTACGCCGAAAAGCTGCCTTCAGGGTTCATTTTCATATCCAAGGGCTCCCCTTCCCCTAAATAGCTAAACCCGCGACTGCGCTCATCAAGCTGATAGCTTGATACGCCCAAATCAAGCAAAATGCCGTCGTATAAATCAACGTTCAAATCGTCTGATATCTTGGTGAAATTCTTAAAGTTATCGTGTACCGTCGTAAGCTTGTCCCCAAAAATTTCTTTAATCTTATCTGCGTTTTTTAAAGCTTCGGTATCAAGGTCAGTTGCGATAACTTTAGTGTTCTTTCTCGATAAAATCTCACGCGTGTGTCCGCCGCCGCCAAAGGTGCCGTCAAAATACACACCGCCGTCTTTAAGCTGTAAACCGTCCATGCATTCATCAAGCATTACGGATAAGTGTTTAAATTCCATTAGCTGTCACTTTTTGAGCTTTGCTCATCAAGTATTGCAAGCGCGTCTTCAAACGAGAGTTCTTCTTGCATGCGTTCAAAGCGGGAACGGCTCATTAAGTTGATATGATCGTCTGCCCCGATTGAAACAAGGTCTTTCTCTAAATTAACAATCTTTCTGATTGCGTCGGTAATCTGAAGCCTACCTTGCCCGTCTTCTGCTACTTCAAAGTAAGAGCCAAAGAACAAGGTATACGCCATTTCAGCCTTTGCATTGAACGGGGAATGTTTCTTTTTAGAAACCTTCTGGAAGCCTTCCAAGGTATAAATCGCAAGCGCGCCGTCGATTGACGATTTGCCAACGATATACTTTGAAGAAAGTTCCTTACCGAATTTAGCAGGAATTCTTATTCTGTTTTTAGCATCCATCTGATGGAAATAAGTCCCGAAAAACACGGATATTTTACCCCCTTCCTTTATTTGCAGATTCATTATAGCACAAAAGTTGCCCACTTGCAACCACTTTGACCACATTTTTAATAAAAATTTAAAAATTTTTTATAAAAAATATTAGAACATTTGTGCGATTTTTATTTGCCGAAATTTGCAGAAAGTGGCAAATAAGCAGGTTTTCGACACAATTTGACAAAAAAATCACCTTTTGCACCCGGTAGTGGTCAAAAGGTAGTCACAAGGTGGCGCTTGGTGGTCAGCAATCCCAAAAAATGGCGAAATTTAGAGCAAAAATTGAGTAATAAATAGTGAATAATCGCGGTCACTTTGCTCGCTTAACTTACAAAGCTTGAGTAAATTTAGGAAAGACACATTGTTAGCAAATTCAAAAACGTTGTCATCCTGAGCCTTGCAACGCAAGGCGTCAGGACCCCCTGAATACATTGCCACCCATAACCCCAAGTTATCCACAAAACGCCGACAAAATAAAGCCTGAAAAATGATTATTTTGAGCCGTTTTTTACATATTGCAATTTTTTGATAATTAAATTTTACGCATTAATACAAGCATTTTTTGGCATTTAAGTTAACAAATAACCGCAAATCAACACACCCTGTCAACCATACTGTTAAAATTGTGGAACGCTGTGGATAACTTACAAGAGACACACCAAAAAACGCCATAAATCTTGATAAAATCAAGCATTTTAAGCGGTTATAATTTTACGTTATCAACAAACTTAAAAATTATTTGCAAAAAAACCTAAAATTAACTAAAAAAAGTTGTAAAAGGTCAAATAAAAACTAAAAAATCGTGAAAAATCCTTGCAAAATATAATTTAATATGCTAAAATATTAAAAGTCAAAAATATACCCGACGTGAAACCACGTTGGAATACATAAGGAGAGTTTATCGTGCCAAATATCAAATCCGCTAAAAAACGTGTTCTTATTACTGAAGTAAAGAATGCACAAAACAGAAGTGCTATGGCAGAAGTTAAGACTTCTATCAGAAAACTTAACGCTGCAATCGAAAGCGGTGACAAGGTTAAAGCGCAAGAACTTTTAAGAGAAACTTCTAAACTTCTCGACCAAGCAGTTAGTGCAGGCAGAATGCACCTCAACACCGCTGCTAACAAGAAGTCAGGTTTCGCAAAAAGAGTTAACAAATTAGCTTAATCTATTCGCCCACACGCCCTATATAGGGCTTTTTTTTTATCACAAATCAGCAAGGCGGTGTGGTATCGCCTACCCTTCCGCTTAAAGGACACCTTATGAAAAAATCAAACGCTTGGGCACTACTTCCCATTGGTGTTTTCATTTTATTATACCTTGGGCTTGGCATAACCTTTGAGTACGCGCTTAAAATCCCTATGGGGTTTTATAAAGTGCCGATTATTCTTATTTTTTTGGTTGCCATACTCGTTGCACTTTTACAAAACAGAGCCTTGACCTTTGACAAAAAGCTTGAGCTTATGGGTAAAGGCATTGCCGATAAAAACATTATCACAATGCTGCTTATCTTTTTGCTTGCAGGCATCTTTGTCGGCGTGGTCGGCAGAAGCAGCGCAGAAAGCGTTGCGTATTTCGTGCTTTCTATTTTTCCGCCACGCTTTGCAGTCGTCGTTATTTTTATCGTAAGCTGCTTTTTATCAACGGCAATGGGTACGTCGGTCGGGACGATAACGCTTATAACCCCTATCGCCGTGGCAATTTCCGTAACGTCGGGCTTTTCACTACCCCTTTGCGTTGGCACGGTCATTGGCGGTGCAATGTTCGGGGATAATTTATCCTTCGTATCCGATACAACCATCGCGGCTTGCAACGGTCAGGGCTGTCAAATGAAGGATAAATTCCGCGCAAACTTTTTGATTGCGCTTCCTGCGGCAGTCGTAACGCTTATTTTAGTGCTTATACTTTCGCTTAACGCAGATATCAAGCCGATAGACTCAAAGCCCTATAACCTTATTCACGTTATCCCTTACGTTTTGGTGCTTATAGGCGGAATAATCGGTATTAACGTATTTTTGGTGCTGCTTGGCGGTATCTTGACAGGCTGTATTATTATGCTTGCAAGCGGTGCGGCAAGCTTCCCTGCCCTTTTAGAAAACGTGGGCACGGGCATTGGCGGTATGCTTGAAACTTCTATGGTGGCAATACTCGTTGCCGCGCTTTGTGCGCTCATCCGTGAAGGTGGTGGCTTTGAAGCCCTGCTTAACGGTATCCGCCGCCTGTTCAAGGGCAAAAAGGCAGGTAGCCTTGGCATCGGGCTGTTGGTCGGCTTAATGGACGTTGCAACGGCTAACAACACGGTTGCAATAGTTATGGCTAACCCTATCGCCTTGGAAATGGCAAGGGAATACGGCATTACACCAAAAAGGACGGCTTCAATACTCGATACGTTTTCCTGTATCTTCCAAGGCGTTCTGCCTTACGGCGCGCAAATGCTGGTTGCACTTTCAGCAGTTTCAGCAATGGGATATAGCTTGAGCGCCTTTACAGTTATTGCAAATCTTTTCTATCCAATGATACTGCTTGTAAGCTCACTTGTGTTTATGTTTCTTATCCCCGAACGCAAATCTAAATAATTGAAAAAATAAGGACGGAGTATTTTAACCCCGTCCTTTTAATTTTTTACGCGTTATCCGTTACCGCCCTTTAATTAACTCGACTTATGATTGGAAATTTGTAGTTATGTTATCTAAATAAGTTAATAATTATTTTCCTTTTCTTTACAGCATAATTATACGCGATTTTTGTACCACTTAAACGACTGCGTTGCAATAACATATCGCTTTTAAGCCTGCGCTTTAGCGGGACAATATAGTTTTCGTTATAGTAAAACACACAATAAGTAGAATTGTCTATCATTGCGTAATTACGCTCTACGTAAGTATATTTACCTGCGTTTTCAAGCTTAGCCGGAAAATACGTTTCTTCGTAAAATCCGAGCAGATATTTTTCATACGGTTTGCTTATATATTGGTAAGCTGACCTAACATACACTCTTTTAATAAACGGATAAGTATTTTTGAGTGAAGTAACAACTTCCCAAGACAAATCGTCAAACTCACTTTTGCTTCCAAAAAGAAAGGTCGTTACCCCCTTGCAGATTAAATCAACCACCGTTTGAATAAGCAAAAATTTAAGTTTTTCATTATCATCAATATTTCTATGACCTATAAAACAAGCTTTCATACGCCGCCCTACTTCGTGGAATTCCACTAAAATTATATCTGAAGCGCACAAAAATGTCAATATCGTGGAACTCCACGAGATAAAATTTTTAATAATTTATATACTATTTTCGTGGAATAGCGATAAGAAATTCCACGAAGGTATTTATATGAATATTAACGACGCTATAATTAAAAGAATTGAAGAAATCTGTAAAGCAAAAAACATTAATATTTGTGAAGCAACCTTAGGCGGTGGTAAATCCCCTTCTGCAATTTACGATTTAATTAAAGGCAGAACAAAATGCTCTAAGGTGTCCACAATAAAGGCCTTTTGTCAAGGCGCAGGGATAACCTTATCTGAGTTTTTTGATAAGGACTATTTTAACGATTTTGAAGAATAATGAGTATTTTTGAGCAATAGAAAAAGCCACGGATAAACCGTGGCTCTTTTTTTAAGCCGTTATTCATTAAATTATAATATTTATATTATGTTTTATATTATATAGGGAATTAGCAGCTTGCGCCGATTTAAGGCTTACAGCGGCAAAAGAGACATATCAGCACTTACGCTGACTAAATTATTGCCGTAACCAACAACGTCGGATAGGGCGTCAACGGCAAATTCAAAGCGTAATAGTGCGGCTTTAATACGGTAATCTTCGTCGTACGCAATAAAGGCGTCGCCATAGCCAACTTTTTCGCCAAGCTCAAGAAAGGTTGCCAGACTAATAGTTGGTACAATTTTAATCTTCGTTGGCTCATTATCCCCAAAATATATGCAGTTTAAGGGCGTTGTTCCATCAGCCATGCCGTGAATAATTTTCTTGTACCACCCAAAAAGCTTCTGAATTGGCTGAAGCAGCTTTAATCCGTCCTTAATTTCAAACATTTGATTGGTAATTTTGTCACCAATAGTTTTTGTTTCGAGTATTTTTCCGTTTACCATACTATATTCGTAAACGTGCTTATACGACTTAGTCGGCTCACTTGGATTTTCATAAACGTGCGTAATAGTCCCTTCAAACTTACGGCGCGAACACACTAAATCCTTTTCGTAATACATTATAGTGCCGTTACCGTAACGCTCAACGTAGCTTCCCTGTAACGAAAAATTAGAAAAGCTGTAATAAGCGCCGTGCAAAACGTTGTTCGCCAAGGTTTGCGCTTCTTTTTTAGTTGCTTCGTGATAGTAATCCCTAAAAGGCCTGGTTTTACAGCCGGATAGCGCAAAAATAAGCAGTATTACCGCTAAAACAAGTGATAGTTTTTTCATTTTGCACCCTTTTTAGAAAAGACCGACAACCGTGCCGTCAGGTAAAACGTCGATTGATTCCGCAGCAGGCTTTTTGGGTAGCCCCGGCATAGTCATTACGTCGCCAGTTAATACCACGATAAACCCTGCGCCTGCAGATAATTTAACGTTTTTAACCGAAACGGTAAAGCCCTTTGGCGCGCCTAAAAGCTTGGGGTTATCGGATAAGCTGTACTGGGTTTTTGCAACGCAGATTGGGATATTTGTATAGCCTAATTCTTCAAGCTTATTAATTTGCTCCTTTGCGTTATCGGAAACTTCAATCCCTACGCCGCCGTAAACGCGCTTGACAAGCATTTCTATCTTGTCATAGATTGGCGCGTCTATTGGGTAAGCAAAGCTTAAGGTTGATTTCTCTTCGCAAAGGGCAACGACTTCGCTTGCTAAATCGGTCATACCCTTTCCGCCTTTAGCCCAGCCGTCGGCAAGGATTGCTTTAGTGCCGTTTTGCTCGCAAAGCTTGATTAAAAGGTCAACTTCATTCTGGGTGTCGGCGTGGAATTTATTAACCGCAACCACGCACGGCATGCCGTAAACGTTTTTAATGTTGTCAATGTGCTTTAATAGGTTGGAAACACCCTTTTCAAGGGCGGTTAAGTTTTCTTGGGCAAGCTCTGTCTTTTCAACGCCGCCGTGCATTTTTAATGCACGGATTGTTGCAACGATTACAACGGCATCGGGCTTAAGCCCTGCAACGCGGCATTTAATGTCAAGGAATTTTTCAGCACCAAGGTCAGCGCCAAAGCCGGCTTCTGTAATGCAATAATCTGAAAGCTTAAGCGCAAGCTTGGTTGCTATAACAGAGTTACAGCCGTGCGCAATGTTAGCAAACGGACCGCCGTGGATAAACGCCGGCGTGCCTTCAAGCGTCTGGCAAAGGTTTGGACGGATTGCATCCTTAAGTAAAACTGTCATCGCGCCGTTTGCTTTAAGCTGGGCACAGGTTACAGGCTCACCGGACGTGTTGTAGCCGATAACAATTCTGCCAAGGCGTGCTTTAAGGTCGGCTAAATCGCTTGCAAGGCACAAAACAGCCATAACCTCACTTGCAACGGTGATATCAAAGCCGTCGTCACGCGGAGTGCCGTTTGCCTTTCCGCCAAGACCGTCTGTTACAAAGCGCAACTGGCGGTCGTTCATATCAACACAGCGCTTCCAGGTGATGCGCTTGGTGTCGATATTAAGCTCGTTACCCTGGTGGATATGGTTGTCAATCATTGCCGCAAGCAAATTGTTTGCCGCACCGATAGCGTGGAAGTCACCCGTAAAGTGCAGGTTTATGTCTTCCATTGGAACAACCTGGGCGTATCCACCGCCTGCCGCGCCGCCTTTAACCCCGAAAACAGGACCCAAGGAAGGCTCTCTTAACGCAACGACTGCGTTTTTGCCTAATAAATTAAGCCCGTCTGCAAGGCCGATTGTCGTGGTGGTTTTGCCTTCGCCCGCTGGGGTTGGGGTGATTGCCGTAACCAAAACAAGCTTACCGTTTTTTCGTTCAGGGCTGTTTAATATCTGGTTAACGTTCAGTTTAGCTTTATATTTGCCGTAAAAATCGTAATCATCCCGTGTAAGACCAACCTTTTGGCAAATTTCTTCAATATTTTTGATTTTACATTGTTGAGCAATTTCAATATCTGTCATAAGTCACCTAATTAAGTTTAATTAATAATTAAGTATAATTATATAACAGAACTTTGCGCTTGTCAATACATATTTGAAATTTAAGTTGATATTTTACCTATATATTTTCGCCTTGCGTTTTGTCCAACAAGACAAAGCACCTGATATATAGTAAGCCCTTGCGCTGACGCATAATTATTCATCTCATCAGCCCTGTCAAAAAAGATAACTGTGTCACCTATTTTGCAAGGGATATTAGTCACGTCAATAAAAATATGGTTCATGCAAACCCTGCCAACAACCTGTGCATTATATCCGTTGAGCTTAACGTAAAAAGGCTTGATAAACTGTAAAACGCCGTCATAATAGCCTATTGGTAAAACCGCAACGCGTCGCGTTGTATTTTTGGGCTTAACCGCGCCGTAGCCAATACAATCGTTTGCCTCTAAATCATTTATCTGAATGATTGGTGCTGATAATTTTAAAACGGGCTTTAGCGGTAATTTGTTAAAGCCGTCAATTACACCGTACGCGCCAATGCCGATACGGAAGGCATCTTCTTTAACAAACGGCAGATTTAGCAGTCCATAGGTATTTGCAGCGTGCGTAAGCCCGATTTTTGCGCACCTTTTTAAAAGGTGCTCTTTAACCGATAAAAAACGTTTATATTGATATAGATTTTGCGGATTATATTTTTCATCTGCACAGCAAAAGTGGGTGTATAAGCCGTTTATCGATAAATTTTTTAAGTTGTATAACTTTAAAATGTCTTCGTAATTTTCACCGTCAAACTTAACCCCAAGCCTGTTCATACCCGTATCAATTTTAAGGTGTGTATTAATTATCACACCAAGTTTTTTAGCGGCTAATTCTAAAGCGTAAGCGTCATCAAAGCTTAAAATCGCCTGCGTTAAATCAAAGTCAATTAACCATTTAGTTTCCTTGATATCAAAGGGTGACATTACAAGCACAGGCTTATCTATACCCAAGCGCCTTATTTTAATGGCGTCCTTAACGCTTATAACCGCAAACCAATCCACGTAAGGTGCAACGCTTCTTGCAATCTGATTGAGCCCACAGCCATAGCAATTTGATTTAGCAACAAAAATTGCTTTTTGGCTTGACAGGCTTTTAAAATATTTTACGTTTTTAACCAATGCGTTCAAGTCAATGAGTACCGTCTTTTCTAACATACTAAACCTTTTTTACTATATATATTTTCAAGTCGGTAAAATATACCACTCTTTTATTTAGGCAAAAAAATAAGCGGGGCTTTTATCTTAAAAACCCCGCAATAAGCCGATTAACACTAATTTTTGTTACCGTCTGCCGCTTTTGCCCTATTATATAAAATTGTATAAACGTTGGTGTAATAGTCGCCTAAATACTCGCGATAGCTATCGTCGCTTAAAAAGTCTGTAAGCGCCTTGTTAGGGTCGTCGTACTGCATAAAGCTTGTAACAACTTCACTAACCTTTCTTAAATCCGCCGTGCTAATTACAGGGCTTTGGATAACGCCGTTTTCATCGCTGTCAACAAAGCCGCCGTTAATGCCGCCGTAGCCGTTTAACGCAAGCGAGTTATTGTACTTAATAATTGACTGAAGCTTGTTATCACGGCTTTCCTTAAGTTCAGCTAGCTTTGCCTTGATTGCATCGGCATACTTTTGATTAATCTTAGATAGTTTTTCTGCAAAGTCGGATTCCAAAAGCGCAATTTCTTTATTAAGCGCATCGATTTCCTTTGCCTTGTCCCTATCAATTTTTGCTAATGCTTCAACGTTGTATTTTTCAAGCCCGCCGATTGTGTTTACAGCAATGCTTGACCTTTGAATACCCCTTTTTAATACTTGGTTTTCAATTTCCTTAAGTGCGCTGTTATAGTTATCAATCTGATTCTTCTTTTTTGCTTCAGCACTCTCAATTTGGTCGTTAATCGCCTTATAGAGCGACTTTTGCGTGTTAGCATTGCTATTTGTCAAGCTTTCAATTTCGGCTTCCTTTTTAGATTCAACGCTCTTTTTTGCAAGCTCTAAAAGCTCTTCATCACTTGGTGCGTCGTACTCTAAAAACTGTGGATAGCTCATTGCTTTTTTTGGCGGTTCAACTTCCGTAGCGTCTTTTTGTATGTTTTTGCTATCTTTGAAAGTATCATATACACCGTCTGATAAACTTGCTTTATAGCCTTCAGCTTTTTTCGGCTCTTCATAAATTTTTTCTTCCTTTAACGTTTTACTTGTAGGTTTAATTTCAGCATCTAAAAAGGCAACTACCCTTTCTTTAAGGCCCTTGCGCTTTTTAGGCTGAACGATTCTTAATTCACTCATAACTTACTCCTGATATTTAATTAACTTTGCGCGGCGACGTAAAAAGATTTTATCATTAAAAACAAACTGCTCGTCGCCGTAACCGATGGGCTCGGGCGAAGAAATCGTACCCGTTACCGACCGCTTGAAGATTACTTGATTTTTGTTGTGCATTATCTCTATCACGCCGTTTAAGCAATCAATATTAAAGCAATCGCCCTTACCTAACGAATATTTATTCACCATTTCACCTGAATTATCGTATAAAACACCTTGCCCGTTATTTATAACGTAAATCACCTTATCTTCAATTTCCGGTGACGAAGCTAAATCTTCAACGCTAAAATCACAGCTTTTACGCGTAAAAATAGTTCCGTTTTTTGACAAGCTGACAAGGTTTGCCTGACTTCCTTTTATGTAATAAAAGCCTGCACAGTTTGATATTTTTGTTCCGCAAACCTTTTTCACGCCGCCGCAGATTGGATACTCGCCTTTAACAGCAAAATCCTTAATGCTATACTCTTTAAGGGTAAAATTTCCGTCTAAATCAACAAGACCAAAGCAAATAACGTCGTCTGAACCGTCAATTTTGCTTACCCCGCCGCTTTTAACGCCATTTTGCGTAAACAGCAGTCTTTCACCGCTACCGTCAATCAAGGTGTAGCTAGCTTCTTTTTCAGCACCGTCATACATACAAATAACGGCGCTCTCCCCTCGGCGAAGAATTGAAAGCTTGCTTGTATCGGTCATATAATCAACCCTGCCGCTTATCCTTACAGACAAATCCAAAAGATTTACATTTTCCGCTGGACTAATTGATAAAAGGTTTTCACCCTGCTCAATCTGACACTCAAAAATCAACCTGTTGCCTGCGTTTGCTTCATCCGTCACTAGCGCAGTAACCCCGTTAAGCTTAATTTTCAGCTTCCCTTCCCCATCAAGGGCTATCCAGATATCAAAAACGGCTGAATTCTTACCTTGACCGTTAAAGCTTAAAAGGTACTCACCGTTTTTGTTAACCGCATCGGTTTTATCAAGCAGCACGCCGCTTTTGACGTTTGATTTATTCTGCTCCAACGCACGCAAACGCCTATCTAAATCCAATAATTTGTAATCGTAGCTATTCATAACTCACCTTATAAATATTCAAGAATTATTACAACCTTTGAAATCTCCGTATTCTCACTATCGGTTGCAAATTTAACGGTAAACGTTTTGCCCTTAAGCCCAACTTTTTTACTTTGACGGGTAAGCTTCCCGTCAAAATTCACGTTTTTTGTGCCGTATTCGCTAGAGATTGTTACACTTATTGGCGTTTTTGTGTAAAGGTTTATGCTGGAAAAGGTTTTTTCGCCTTCTATGCCGTAATCGTTGGGATAAGACACCCATTCCTTATCAAGCCCAAGTAAAAAATAGCGTGCGTTATAGTTAAGCTGGCAAATGTAAACCGAGCCTTCGTCCAATAAAAGCAGCTTTGAAAATTCATTGCCGTTAATCTTTACAAGATCGTAAATCTTAAGGTCTTTAGCAAAATAGAACTCGTTGGTGACAAGGTCGTAAACCAAAAGGACGCGTTCGGTTCTGCCGTCGAATTTGGCCTTTAACGACACGTAAAGCTTTCCGTTATAGTAGGCGGAAACAGCGTCTTCATTATCAACGCCGTCAAGATATTGGTCGATGGCGCTCATAATTTTAACCGAGCTAACCCCGTCAAAGCGGTAAAACCCGTCCTGCGCAAGGTAAATAACGTATTTGCCACACTCGGTTACGCTGCTACCAATAATCCTACCCGAATTAACGTAAATGCTGTCGGCGTAGGTTTCAGTTTGGTCCGCGTATGCCGACACGCGGAAAATACCGTAGTTTGAAAACACGTATAGATACCCGTTTAAGCTGACGACCTTTAACAGCCTACCGTGCGGCGTTCTAAAATCAATAAAGCCTGCTTCGTCAAGCGAAACGTTCCAGTTTGTCGGGTCAAAGGTTTTTGAAAACCAAAGCTCGGTCTGACTGCCGCCCGTCGTTGCAAAAAGACGTTCGTTATGAATACACATTGACGTAATAAGCGGCGCATCAAAGCTTGTAACGCGCTCACCGTTATACACGTATAAAACGCCGTTTGTCGAAAATAAAATAACGTCTTCACCGTTCAAGCGGTAGCACGCAGAAAAGGGTGCGGATTCAAAGCTTAAGTCATTAATTTTTATAAGCGTGCCCGTTGATGAAAAGATTTTCCACTCGTAAACGCTTTTATCGTTGTACAAAATGATAAGCCTGTCGTCTTCACGCCCGTTAATATCGTCATAGCGCTTGTAATAATAAACCTTTTTAGGCTTAATGGAAAAGGAAGGCGGTATAAGCTTAATCGGGCCGTTACCCGTGTCAATCTGAAAGTGCTCAACCCCAACCCCGTCCTTTAACGCGCCGTTGCTGTAATCAAAATTAAAGCAGCGCTTTGCCAGGGTGTTTTTTGCAATATGTCCGTCTATAAGCCCGTTAACGCTATTACTGAAGTCAAAAAGGCTGACCTTTCTTTTAGTTAACGACGGCACTTTAAAGTTTGCAAACATTAAAACCACGTCCTTTGCTTGATACGCGGAACCTTGCGCTTAACCAAGGTCTGCTCAAGCGATTTAGTGAACCTGTCACGCAAAAGAACGGCAGCTTCGTACATGCCCGTTATCAGGCAATATTCAGATGCAACGCCAAGCGCGATAAGCCTTTCAGATATTATCGTGTTTTTGAAAGGACAAACCTCGTCGTTAAAGTCTGTCACCTTTATCGGCTGATATTCATAAGTTACCTTAATCTTGTCTGAATCGGCGTATAAAAACTCCGAATAAATATTGTAATCTATTGCGTTAACCGACCTATAGACCGACTTTATCCTCAAAGGCGGGTACGTAAAGTCGTTATAATAATACTTGCCGTCGGTTGAAGTTAATTCTTCCGTAAAGTTTAGCGGAAGATGTTCTTCAGCAAGCTCTGACGCGGTTATATTGTAGCACGATAAGAACTTTTCGTACTCGGTAAAGTCATCATCGCTTAAGCTGCCGTTTGCTTCTAACGCTTCCTTTATAGCAAGGGCGAAATCATCTTTACCAACCATGGTTGATGCTAATGCAATAATATCTACTACCTTCATAATAAGCCCCCTTTAATATAAATTCAATCTGCCAAATTAATGGCAGATTGTTAAGTATATTATTACGCTTCGGTAATACCTGAAAGCATTGCTTGACCGCAAGGCTTGGTGCAGATAAGGTCAGCGTATTTAACAAGTGTTGCAGTATAGGTTGGTGTGCCGGCAACTTGCTTTAACACCTTGCCGTCTTCGCCTTCAAGCCACTTCCAATCGCAAAGCTGATGGAGTGTAAAGTCGTCAGTATTGAGTAAATACATAGTGCCTTCAGGACAAAATCTATCTGAAACGATTGGAATACCGTTATAAGAAATCGCCTTGTAGCCGCCTGCAAGCTCTAATACGTCAGTGTTTCTGCGGTATGCTGCAAGATGGTTTTGGAAAGCACGTCTTACCCCTGATGAACAAACGATAAAGTTGATTTTACCGCCGGCATTTTCTTCAATATGGTCGATTGCTTTTTGGATAACCGATTCTGTAATTTCGCCTACGTCTGTCTTCATATAAGGCACTAACCACTTGTTTGAAGCGCGGTCAAGACCGTAAATTTTACCCGTTGACTTAAAGATTGCGCCAAGACCCGTGATTTCGTTTTCATAAGAGCCTTGTACCGTAATAAGTGAGCCGGCAGGTACGGTTTGTGCGGTCAGGGCTGCGCCGCTTACCTGGATTGTTTTAGCTTCATAGTCAACGTTGGTGATACGCCTTGAGGTTGCGCCTTCGATTGCTTCGCTTGTGATTGAATCACGGAAGTCAATCGTCATGCCCGTATAAAGGTTTTTAACGTTATCTACACCGATTTTGAAGCCCGAAAAGCTTTCAACCGTTGCTAAAACGCCTGAACCGTCGCCAAAAAGCATTCTGCCAAAGTTAAAGGAAGACGCTTTGACCAAGCCGTCCATTTCGGCGTTTAAAAGGTTAACAAAAGCACCCGTGCTGTTTTGTGAAGCCCTGATTGCCTTGTCAGATAGCTGAATTGTACCGTAAAGGTTTTTAAGTGTTGAAGTAAATTGTTGATAGTTGTTGCCGCCTGAAGCTGGTAAACTGCCTGCTTCACTACCCGCGCCAACGCCGCCGTTTACGCCGTATTGGACAAGGCGCTTGACGTCCTTACCCCAAACGTCTTCGGTGGATTGCTTGATTTTAGCAAGCAATGGGTTTACTTCTGTGTTCATTTGTTCTGTGATCGCGCCTAAATAAACTGTTTTCAAGGCTTGATCTGCTGTGGCCATTGATACCATAAAAAATTCTCCTTAATTATCTTAATTTAATGATGTTTCGTGCCAAAAGCGCAGCTTCGGATATGTTTTTAGGGCGCATAGGTGGGATTGTAGGTATTTGCCCTGCCCCACCTAATATTACCGAAGTCGGCTTTTGGGTGTTAAGTGACTGTAAATATTCCTTGATAATCCTTTCCTTTACGCCTGAATTATTCATAAGGTTGTATAAATATTCTTCGTCACCAAGATTTTGTTCGCCCTTTTTTAAGGCGGAATTCAGATAGGCTATATACGCCCTTTCAAATTCCCCCTTGGTGGTGGGTAAATGGTCGGCAAGTGTGACCATAAACTCATCCATACGCTCTAATGCATCAGGATAGCTTTCTAAAAAGTCAGCCATAGCATTAATCGCGTCCCCTGCTTTATAAGCTTCATTTTCTAAAGGCGGTTCTTTTAAATCACCAATATCTTGCGGCTTGATATCTTCCGCAAAATTTGCCCCTTCATCGGGTTTATCGACGGATTTTTCTTCGGCTTGGGCTTTTAAGTCAACCGCGGCTTCCGCAACGTTTGACGCGACGTCGTTATTTTCGCCCTGCACGTTTTCTAAATTGCCGTCGGACCCATCTTTTAAGGGATTGGTGTTAAATAAATCGCTTGTTTTAGCGCTTTTAAGCTGTTCAAGCTCCCCTTCCAGCTGCTTGAGTTTCTGACAACGCTTGGTGAATTCAGCCTCAAGCGAGTTGTAAGCCTTTTGCAAGGACTCTGTGTCCTTAAACTTACCATTTGACATTGTTTTGTTACCATCGCCTAAATCGCCTTCTGCCCCTGCAGTGTGCGAGTCTAAAACCTGTTCATTGTTAAGTTGCATAATTTCCTCCCGGTATGTAGCGCATTATATAACAAGGTCATTGATATGTGCGCTTTGATTTTGATTAATAAATTTTTTGTGCTCGCGCAAATGCTTAATTGCGCGCTCTTTAATTTTCTGGCTGTCACGCCCGGTGATTTCGCCTGAAATTAAGTATCTTGTGTGTTCGTTTAAATGAAGCTCGTGATCGTCGTATTCTTCTACGGTAACGTCACGGCTTGAAAAGCTTAAGTTTTCTTCAGCGGCACGCGCGGTATGTAAAGTTGCTAAATCGTTTACGTTATCCAAGCTGCCGTAGCCTAAAATGTCCAGAATTTTTGCCTTGGTATGTGCGGTAAGCATTCCGTCCTTGCCAGCTAAAATACCCGTTGATAAAATCTCAAGCACGGCGTTCTTTTTTTGCGCGGGGGTGGAAGAAAGCTCGTTATCGGTATCGAAAACAACGTCGTCACTCGATAAATCGCTTGCGTTGTAATAAAACAGCTCTGCTTTGCGCCCCTTACCCGCAATTTTCATTACACGCGTGTCCTTTGCGAACTGTCTGAAAAGCCTTATAATGTGCTTTGCAACGCTTTTGACTGCCTTGCGGATATTTTCCGCCGTGGCGGAAAGTCTTGTTTCGTCCTGCTCAATCAAAAGCTGAAGCGCAATACCGCTCGTTGCCGACGTTGGAACGGCAGAGTGCCTTGAAATTTCACTTACACCGCTTATCGTGACGAATTCGTTAGCAAGCCTTTCTTCTTCATAAGTAAAATCAATCGGCACGCTTGGCGACGGCATAATTTGCGGCGGCGTTGAGCCTTGCCTATAAACTATGACCTTGCCCGGCTGTAAGCCTTCTTCTGTAAGCTCGTCAGTATCGATTGAGCCTTCTTCAACGGCAACAACGCCCATGCTTATCCTGTTAAGGAACTCATGCTTGCGGTTTTTGACCGCGTTGTACGCACGCTGCAGCGGTATAAGCCTTTCAATTATGCTGCTGCCGTAAAACATACCCGCTTGATTGATTGACGTTTGCTTTACAAAGGGTAAATCCCTAGCACCGTCAACGCCGTTAATATAAGGTAGTTCTGAAACGTTCAAAAGCTTGTCCCCCGCGATAGTCACAACCCTGCCGTTAGGATAGTCCTTTGAAGGGCGTTCATAACGCTCAATCACGAGTGCGGAGTCATGCACAACACCACTTGAAACCTTGTTTAAACTGCCTATAGCCCCACTTTTGGTTGGCGAAAGCGAAAATACGTCTATATCCTCACCATCAACGCGCTGACCGTAAATCATATAAATATCATCAACGCTTACTGCCCTTGCGTGGATAATACTTTTAAGGTCAGAAATCTCTTCGCGGAACAGACTGTCTGGGAAAACTTCAAACGGGGAAAGCGCTATAACGTCAACGTCGCCTTCCTTTACGCTTGCGCCGTTAATCTCGCCAAGCTGCTTACCCTTGTCACCGTTCCACATAATTTTGTAGAACGCCGTACCAAGCGTTTCGCTCCAAAGCGTGGCTTTAGATATAACCGAATCAAGCTCAACGCGCCCTGCGGTTGCGTCTAATAAGTCTGAAGCAATCTTTGCCGCCTTTAGGTCGCAATCTTCCCCGCTTGCCGCACGCACGCTCATCATCGGTCTTACGCGCGAAAGCTTTGCAAGCCTTGTTTCAATGATTGGCGCAATCTGGTTATACACGTTTTTGTTTTGCCAATAGTAATAACTATCTTCTTCGCGCACCTGCCCGTCGGGTGCGATTTCCGCGTGCTGGTTGCCAAGCAAATAGTTAATATTCAAGTTCCATTGCTGCTCTAATCCGCGGCGCTCTTCACGGCGCTTTATAAAATCTTCTTTAACGGATGCAACAAGCTCTTCATAAAATTTGTCTTTCTTATTTTGCTTCATTTTTCTTCAACCTGTTTTCATAAAAATCTTTAAGCTCCTTGCGGCACTTATCGCACAAATAATAGCTTACGCCGTTGTCAAAAACCAGCCTATAAGCCGATAAACGCCCACATCCTGCCTTATCGCACACGATTGAAATTTTACAATTTTCTTCCTTCATAAAGTCTCCTTTTCACTTTTTAGTTTAAGTTTGTTAATTTTGCCAAGCTGTTTATCAGCCTTTGCTTTTCCTTTAATAAATCTTCTTCGCTTAAATTTTTAAGCTCGGTCTGATCTAAACCTTCAAGCAGCATTTTTGCCGCTTGGGTATCGGGCGGGTAGTGCTTTTTTGTAACGCGCTTTTTGGTAAGGGTCAAGCCGCGCTCATCGTTTTGGTATTCTTCAACCACTTCCTTTGCCTGATACCCGATTGCCTTTTTTGTTATTGCTTTTTTAATTTTACTCTCCAGTTTTTCTTCGTCCACAATACTCTCCTTTATCGTCGTTTATATTTTCTCATAAGCTTTTGCTTGTCTTTTTCGATATCGGTCAAAATCTTGGGCGGCTTTTTGGTTTTTGGCATAGACATTATAAAATATCGAAGCTCGTCTAATGCGTGGTCGTCACGCTTGATAGGCGCATCCCCATTACCCCACCAATACCCCTTAAGCTCGCGTATAAGATTAACGCAATTTTTAAAGATAAATATCTTTTTTTGCTTAAAGTACTGCTTTACACGCGCAATCCCCGTGAATAAATCCTTATCAACCTTGGTGTTTACGGCAATGCCCAGCTCGTAAAACAGCTGTGACACACTTTTTTGTGACGCTAACGTCTTTTGGTTTGCCGCGCTGTCAATAAGTGCGGTAAGCCTTCCGCTGCTGTCACGTTTCCAACCAAGCCGCTCGGCAATCTGGTTAATTTTGTCAGCGTGGTACTTTATATCCCGCCCTGCAACGTAATGCTCTTCGATAACGTAAATGTTATCGTCGTAATCAACGGCGTAAAAATGGCAGGATAACGGGTTGTTAAGCCCCGGGTCGATTGAAAGATTGCATTGCCACTCCTTGGGTACGTTAAAGGGCTCTATAACGTGTACGTTTTCATCAAACTCACCGTACACAAGCCCTTGGCCTTGACTGAACCTGCCGTACCTGCGCGACTCCAAAGCGTCTTCGCTCATCGACTCGGTCATGCTTTCAATTTCACGCTTGTCAAGGTAAGGATTATCCGACCATTCCATAAACTCGTACCAGACTTCCTTTGAGTTAAACTTGTTTAAAAAGATTTCTTCATACACAAAGGTTAAGCCCTTAAGCGGTGTCATCGTACCGAAAATATCCCCGCATTTATCCAAAACGCGCATCTTGCATTCATCGTAAATATCCTTTGGCGGCTCTTCGTCAAACCACACAAAGTCAAGCGAGCTGCCTTGGAATTTTTCCCTGCCCTGGTCACAGCTTTTAAAGCCGATTGTGGATAATCCGCCGAACACGTTTTTGATAATAAGTTGGTCTATAACACCGTTTTCGGGCGAATCCTTTCTACCTTCATGCATGATAACCTTTTCAATCCAATCGGGATTTAGATACTTTAAAATCTTTTTTTGTGCAACGTCACGCTGTACCTGCGTTGAAAGTGAAACCACCCACCCGAAAACGTCTGGCTTGTTTTTGCGGTAGGGGTGAATACCCCTTGCCATATAAATTGCTTCAACCGCGCCGCACTCGGTCTTGCCGCTTCGGTTGCCGCCGAATACCCACCTGTTTTTCTTTTTGCACTTATGAAACTCAACCTGCTTTTTATGGATAACGCCCTTATTATAATTTTTAAGTCTATCGTTTTTGCTTCGCCGCATAAGCTCTGCTTCAATGCACAGTATGCGCGAAATCGTTTTGTTAAGTTGCGACATTAATTTACCTTTTACCACCTTTTTTTGCAGTTTTCTTATAACGGACAAATGCTATAATTTTTCCGCTATGAAAAAACTTGCGGTTATATCGTTAATAATATTTATATTTTCATTTTTACCTTGCGTTAGCCGCACGGCGTTTTGTGATGAAATCCCCACAAGTTACGCACGCATCACAAGTGACGATTGCCCCTTTTTTGCCGACCCAAGCCTAAAAATAATCAAATTTTACATACCTAAAAACTATTACGTAAAAATCGTTTCGGTTGGGACCGAATCGTCAAGGGTTATCTATATGGACGGCAATACCGCCTGCCCCTTATCCGAAGGCTACGTTAAAAACGTTTATCTTTCTTTTGAAGAGCTTAAGGGCATTACGATTTACCCCGAAATAACAGTTTATACAACCTGTGATGAAGTTATATTTACCGATACCGACCTTGAAAAGCCAAAAGCTGTCCTTATAGCTGGCACAAGCGCAATTTTTTATGGAACGCTAAATATCGAAGGCGTTGAATACCTTTACGTATACGCAAAAGGCTACGTCGGATACGTCCGCCGTGACGGCTTTGCCCAATTTGACGTACCGGTTAACTACGTTGAGCCCGTAACGCCGCCAAATGACACAAATGATAATTTGCAAAGCAGCCCAAGCGAAGGAGATAGCGATAATCATACGGCTCAAGGCGCAAATGATATTGGCGCTCAAGAAGTCATAATTATAGCCGTAATGATTATCGCTGCGCTTTCATTAATCTTTTTGATATTGCGCCCGGAGCGAACCAACCAAAAAACACGCATTTTTGAGCGTGACGATTAATGAAAAGAAATTTTGAACAGAATTCACACTAAAAAACCGTTCAAAATTTCTTAAACAAATGGCATTAAATATTTTGTCCTATAGCATCTTGTGTCTACTTATTTGTAGGCACTTATTTTTTTAGCCAGCACCCTTATACCTTGAAGCATCCGCCATGGCGCGTATAAAAGGTATGTCATAATAGTCCTTCTTAAATTTATCTTCAGATAAATCAATATAGGATAATAGCTCTTCTAAATGCTCTATCACCTTATGCTGCCGTCTGAAATAATTACGCGACGTATGATCAAACCCGTCTATATGTCGGTTTTTGAAGTATTTATAATCGATTAAGTCATATTCTTCAGGGTCTAATCTTTCCAAAACCTTTTTGATTTTGAACCTTAAATCAACAAGCTTTTGCTTGGTTTCCATTAGCTTATAGACTTCCTTAATACCCATTTCACAAGGCATTCTGTCGTTAAATGAAGCCAAGCATCTTGATAAAACAAGCTTATCCATATCCTTGATAACCCTATCAATTTGCGGATAAACATTTAAAATTACTTTTGCATAACACACTTAAAATCATCTCGCTTTTTTTCGTTCTTATCCCTATTATACAAAAAGTTTTGCCCAGTTTCAACAAATACTGACAATTTTGAACAAATTTTTTTAAAAAATTCAAAATTTGTCACACCTCCTTGACTTTCACGATTTAATTGTGCTATACTTGTTGATTTAGAACATTTGTTCGATAATTTTATAAAACAAAAGTGTCAAAATTTGGCACTATTTATCCTGCATTTAAATCGCATAATTTAAGTCGCGCAAATATCAGCATATAAACACGCTATTTTTATTACTAAATTATTAAATAAATTTATTTAAAAAACATTGTAATTATATATTTTTTCTGTTATAATAGTCTATATTGGCAAAAAACGCCCATACGGGCGTTATGGTGGACTATGAAAAAGCTTTTGGTTATTTTATTTTCAGTTTTGTTACTTGGCGCTGTTTCCGGCGCAACTTTTGCTTACGCAGACACGGTTTCAACTGATATTTACGTTCCAACCCAATATTTGGAGTATTACGAGCTATCAAGCCCCATTGATTTTTGCATGCGCTACAAAAACGGACAGAGTGCGCCGACCTACGCCATTGCGGAATCAAGCAAGATTATCATTTATGAAGACGATTTATTTACCGTTTATCCGCTTAACGGCTACAATATTTCCAAAATCTGCTTTTACGACGATAACCACCTTTTATTTATCAACGATAACAATATCTGCTCGTTTAACATTGCAAAGGGCGAGCTTACCGCCCAGCAAAGGATTTATGATACCGACGTTGACGCGCAAGCTATTTCCACGATAAACGGCAGGGTTGTTGCCCTGAAAACAAAAACCTTTTACGATTACGACGGCGCAATTGAAGACGGAAACGTCGTTTTATCTAACCCGAACACCTTTGCACAATCTAACGACAATATCGTAGGTCTTACGCTTATCGACAGCAAAACCTGGCTTTACGTAAGCGAAGGCAGATTGTTCAGACTTGTCGCTGAAAGCGGCGCAAGTCCCGAACATATCACAAGCGGGCTTGGCGTTGTGCGCTATAACGCCTATCACGACGGCATTTATTATTTTACGTCCCCTGACGGGATTTACGCAGTTGACCTTTTAACCAAACAGCTTACGCAGCTTTCGCCTACAAGCACGCAAGGAACGCTTGGCAGTATTTCAGAGCCTAAAGGTATTTTTTACGATAACGGCTATCTGTACGTTTGCGACTCAAGCTTGAACGCAGTTTGCCAATTTGATATTGAAAATAACAGCTTTACCGACTTTGCAATTACCGCCCGTGCAGACCTTGATAACAGAATTCCGTTTTCAGCAACGGATATCAAAACCGACGGACAAAAGCAATACGTTTTAGACGGAAACAAAATCAAGATTTTTGACAGCGGTAAATATCTGCCCGCACTAACTATCAAGCTGCCCGGGGCGTTTACAGACTTTGCCGTGATAAGCGACAGCTTTTTGATAACCAACGGCGCAAACCTTTATTACACCAAGCAAGAAAACGGCGCACTCGTTCAGAAAAACATTTTAGCCGAGCTACCGCTTTTCAATAGTATAAGCTCAATAACAAGCTACGGCGACAGCTTTTACTTTATTAACAATCACCAGATATTATCGGACGTTTATACGCAGGTTTACAGGCTTGGCGGAAACGATCTTAACACTATCACACTGGTTAAGGAAATCAAAGGCAGGGGCGTTGACCTTTGTGCGGATATATTCGGTAAGCTTTATATCGTTATTAATGAAAGCGCAAACTATACGGTGCAAAGCTTTTTACCTGACGATGCGGCAACACAGGCAACCACGCTGTTTACCACACCGCATACAATAACCGCGCTTGACGTTGACTTTAATTGTAACGTTTACGCGCTTGGCGAAGCAAATAACGTTTTCCGTATAGATGCAGAAAACAGTCAAAACAATACAACCTTTGAGATTGTCAATTCAAAAAATATCCCGTCAAGCATACTTGCAAAGGATATTATGCTGACGCCTGCAACCAACGATATTTACGCGCTTTGCAGCGGCTTTATTTTAAAGCTTAACCCAACGGAGCTTGGCGTTGCCAGCCCTGAAAACGTTGCAGTCCCCAACGATTTTGCAATCAATTTTGAACAAAGCTTTAACGCGGTAACCATAAACAGCGGCGCAAAGGTGTTTGAAATTGATTTATCAACGGCATTGGGCGACGTGTTTGATTATTCGGGCTACACAAGCTATTTAGGTAGCGACAGCTTTGTTCTTTTATATAGCGACGCGCGCTACGCGATAATCGTTAACGATAAGCTTTCTGCAATCGTCAGAAATCAAGACCTTGCTACCCATACAATAGATAAAACCGAAAGCGGCAAGATTGGCTTTGCCGTAACAAGCGGTCACGTTTATACGCACCCCGTGCTTGACGAGTGTTTCAGAGTTTGCGCCCTTGAAAAGAATAAGCAGGTCATCATAGTTGATACCTTTACCTTTAACGGCACGACCTTTGCAACTGTCAGCTTTGACCAAACGGTTGGTTTTGTTCCGCTGTCAATGCTAAAAATCAACGTTGCATCTGACGGCAGCCCTTACCAATTTGAAACAAAGCAAGTCGGGAAAGACGGCGCAATAGTTTACGCCGACACGGGCTTAACCAATAAGATTGCAACCGTAAACGCATTTGAATTTATTTCAATTTACGACCAAACCGATACACTTTATCTTGTAAAGATTGGCGAAAGCTACGGCTATATTGAAAAATCAGCATTAGGCAGTAAGGGCAAAATAGTTGTACGCAACGTTATTTTAATAACGGCTATTGCGCTATCGCTACTTACAACCGCGCTATTTATCATTAAACGCTTTATCTTAACAAAAAAGGAGATTGAATAATCGCATTTTTGTCAGATAATCGGCTTATAGCCCTACTTTTATCAAAATTTAAGCATAAAAAAAGCCCCGTTTTGCCAGCCGCAAAACGGGGTTTTATTAACTTTAGCCAAGTATAAAATGCATATAAACTGGGTTATGGTCGGAATATAAAAAGCCTGTATCAATTACGTCAGAGCCCAAAACCGTGACGTTATTGGATACGATAAACCCGTCAATAGTTATAACGAATTGACCTTCGTGATAAGGCCCGTCAGCATTACGGCAGGATGGCACGGGGTTATCAGCATTAACGCTTTTAATAAGTGTTAAATTCTTGCCGTCAAGGTATTCTTCCTTTATAGGCTGTGCCCAAGTATAGTTTTGCGCGTCAGTACCAAAATAAACGCTGCTGTCGCCTAACATATCCTTATTAAAGTCCCCACCGCAGATTACGTAGTTACCCTTTAAAGCTTCAGAGTTCATTTCGTTGACTAAAAGCATAAACTGCTCGTCAGCGATAGTTCCGTCCGACGTGTAAGCAGATAAGTGGGTATTAAATAAAACCAATTCTCTGCCGTCATTTACGGGCACGCGGGATACGGTATAGCACCTGTCAAGGTCAAAGTATTTAGAAAAGCCCTTTTCAACGGGCAGACTGCGGCGTACGCTTGACGTAATACCGAATTTTGAAAGTGTCAACACGCCTGAACGCGCCGCGCCTAACGGGCTGTGGAAGGGATAAATCAAGTATGCGCTGTTATAATTAATTGCGTAAACGCTTGTGTACCCTGCCATTTGGGCTAAAATTTGCTCGTGCTGGTTGACCTTGTAGCTACGTGAAGCTTTGGTGTCAACTTCCTGCATAAAGCAAATATCAGGCTCGTAGGAAAGTGCCGTTTGGGTTGCGCCGCTTACCGTTTGAATAACGCTTTGCTTTGATTTAGCGCGGCCTTCAGTTCCGCCGTCCATAAAAAAGCCAAAGTCTGCAGTATAAGCGCCAAATCCTATGTTATAGGTAACCGCCGTGTACGTTACGCCCACTTCAGCCATTTCTTCTATAGGGTTTTTAATTTCAAGCGCCAGATCGGGCTTAACCCTTTTATAGCTTAAAAGATAGTAGGACGCGTAGCTTAAAATTACAAAAATGATTGACAGCGCAACGATTAAAACAATGCGCCAGATTTTTTTGGATTTAGTGTTTTCCTTGCTCATATTAAGCCCCCTTATTAGTTATATAATAGCAGATAACCGACCTATAAGTCAACTTTTTTAATGAAAAATATATTTATTAAGTTATTAATAAGTTAAACGCAAGCACCAATAAAAGCACGGTTAGTTTATACAAGAAAAGCGGGCAAAAGCCCGCTTTTAGCTTTGTAATTATTCAGCTGGTGTTAAAACAATATAGAAAAGATTGATTGAATCGCGTTTAGTGATAACGTGCGTACCTGCACCCAAGGTAACGGTTAAGATATTATCAGAATCGATTTCCATATCTTCGCCGTCAATCGTGATTAATTTACCTGCGGCGTTAGTTGAGCCGCCAAACACAAGGATAAGCGTGCATTCTTCACTAATCGTGAACGAAATATTGGTTGAAGTTTCAATCTTTAAGCATTGTGAAAGTGTTAATCCGTTATAGGTCACCGTGCCTTTCTTGGCGGAAAGGTTACCGTTTATAGAGAAAAACGAGCTTGCTTTACCGTCAGTTGTGAAGTTTTGAACGTAACCGCCTTCGGGGATAACAATCTCACCGCCGTTGCCGCCCTGATTACCGCTATCGTCACCGCCCTGATTACCGCTGCCAGTACCGCCTGCACCGCCGTCCGTATTATCGTTTGATAAAATAACGGTTGGCTTGTAGTTAGTAACTGCTGCCTTTAAGCCGGCGTTGATTGCATAGCTTGTGTCGTCTGCTTCGGTAAACGTCCACTTCAAATCCCCGCCCTGAACTCGGCCTGCAAACGCCATAACGTTATCTTTAGCCTGTTCAGCGGTGTGTGGGGTGTATTGATACATATCGCTTGCGGTATCAAAGTTACTGTACGTGTGCTTGCCCTGCTTTGAAACAACAGATGCAGGAATAACTTCATTACGGCTTGTGGCAACGTAAGCGTCGTATTCAACGTTATTTTGGCTGTACGGTACGAAGATATAGTTGCCAACCATTACGTCACCAAAGGACTTGATTACGCCACCGTCTTCGCCGGAGAAAGTACCGCTGCCGTCATCATCAGCAGAGATATCGCTACCTTGCTTTGATGTAAGCATTGGGCATTTTGTGTTTCTAAAATAGTTTGCTTCAGAGAAAACAGAGCTTCCGCCGCCTGCCGCACCGATACCATATTTTGCAACACCGTCATAATAGTTGTTGTAAACGTGTACGTTAGCGTTTCTGACGCGTGGGTGACGTGAGTCGGAGTGGTCAAACCAGTTGTGGTGGTATGAAATATAGTCTGCGTTTGAACCTGTGCTTGCGTCTAATAAGCAAGACTTACCGGATTCCCAGAAGTGGTTGTACGAAACCGTGATATATTGTGACTTCTTAATGTCGAGTGAGCCGTCGCCCTTATCCTGGTCAGCATCGCCGCCAGGGTTGCCATAGAAGAAGTCAATGTTGTGAAGCCATAAGTTAGAGTTATCCGTATCAACAGAGATACCATCGTCCATAAAGTTGATAATACCAATGTTTCTGATTTCAACGTTTTTGCAGTTTCTTAACAAGAAACCAAAGCCGTTGATGGTTGCGTCGTTACCGATACCTTCAAAGGTGATATTCATTTCGGTATAAGCGCCCCTGCCTTTGATTTGTAAGCCTTCAGCAGAGCTTGAAATATGGTCTAAATCGCTCAACGAAATCATACCGATAACACGGATACAAAGGATATCGTTGGACGTGTTTGCCTTTTGCTTGGCATCCAAAATTGTTTGCAAGCCCGTTTGAACTGCACCGTTTACGTTTGCGGTAACGGTTTTTGCGTTATCCTTTGTTACGTAAACAACCTGTGCGCCGGCCTTTAGTGTACCGTCCTTATTGTAAGCGCCGCTTGCATTATAGCCACCTGAAAAGGCAAAGCCTTCCCTTACGTGCGCAGGTGGAGTTGCCGTGTAGCTTGCTGAAGCAGATTCAACTTCTTCACCGCCGATAACTGGTAAAACCTTAACCGTATGCTCGCTTGCAGTGATGCCTACAACGTCAACGCGGTAACGGTCGCTGTATTTTCTTATAAGCTGCTTATCAACCTTAACGCCGTCACAATAAACGCTATATCCTTGTGCGTTTGCAACAGGTGCCCATTCAAGATAGATTGATTCAAAGCCGCAGCCTTCGCTCAAAATATCAATAAGCGCGGTTGAGCTGTCGCCACCCTGACCGCCTTGACTACCCGTTGAACTGTTGCCTGTATCGCTGCTTGAACCGCCTTGATTGCCGGTGTCGGAGCTTGAACCGCCTTGGCTGCCGGTGTCGGAGCTTGAACCGCCTTGGCTACCGGTATCACTACTTGAACCGCCTTGGCTACCGGTATCACTACTTGAGCCGCCTTGGCTGCCCGTATCAACTACGCTTGAGCCGCCCGATGACGAGCCGCTATCGGGATTATTACCCCTACCGCCGCAAGCGGTAAATAATAAGCATAAAATTAAAACAAGAGCTATAAAAGTCCTTTTCATTATTCCACCATATCAATTTATTACCACAATCGGGCAGTTTAATTATAGCACCACGCCCCTAAAATAGCAAGTTTTTTAAATAAATTTGTGTCGCGCGCACGCAAAAATTGCATAATATATGGGCATTTTTTGATTAATATGTAATAATCGGTTATAAGTATACATTTTTTGGAAACGAAAAAAGCAGACCGTTTGGTCTGCTTGCTTCATTCTTATTAACCTAGATAATCTCTTTAACTTTGGCAGCCTTACCAGTTCTACCGCGAAGATAGTAGAGTTTAGCACGTCTAACTTTACCTTTACGGATAACTTCGATTCTGTCAATTTTTGGCGAGTGAATTGGGAACGTTCTTTCTACACCGATACCAAAAGACAAACGTCTTACAGTAAAGGTTTCGCTGATGCCACCGTGGCGTTTAGCGATAACGATACCTTCAAAAGCCTGTAATCTTTCTCTCGTACCTTCAACGACCTTAACGTATACTCTAACAGTATCGCCTACGTTGTAGTGAGGAATTTCAGCTTTCAGATTCTCTTTGTTAATCTGTTCAATTATGCCTTCCATAGTTGACTAACCTCCATACATAATACCAAAGTGTTCATTGCCTGAATACAAGAGGACCACCCGAGCCGTATTGTATTGTAACACAACTAAAAATTAGTTGCAAGCGTTTTACCCCCCTTTTTGCAAATTTTATTTTAATCTTTTATTGACAAGCTTTTTACTTTTATGTTAACATATAGTCAAATAATTTTGCATAGGTGTTTTTATGAAAAATTTAAGGGTTATTTCTTTTATTTTAGCAATGCTTTTAACGGCTACGCTATGCCTATTTGGCTGCGGTAAAGGCAGCGACGACACGGGCAAGCAAAGCGGAAGCCAAAGCGGAACAGGCAGCTCTTCCCCGATTGTTGTTGAGCCGCCCGTTTATGAAACCGCACAGGACAATATTCCGCCTGAAGGCTACACGCGCAAAAGCTTTTTATCTTGCGGTGACGGCGCACACAGCTATATTAACGAGCCTACTTACTATTTTGACGTTGAGCAAACTAAAGCTTATTTAGTGTTTGATTGTCAAAATTGTTACGATAATCGACTTATAGCCGCAGATTTACAGATTTCAGAGGACCTGACACCACCGACGTGCAGCAGTATAACTTATAATATGTCAAACACGGTTTTAGCAACTGCAAGCGCTGTTGTTGACGGCAAAGCTTACACAAAAACCGCTCACGTTACAAAGTTCCATACCGACGAACAAGCAAAGGTTTACACAACGGCGGCTTCAAACATCTGGAAGACTGCAAACGGCAAGACGGAAAAGAGCTTACCCCTTGACACGGTATTTAGCTGGATTGTGCACGAAGGCGAATTTAATTTTACCTTCACCCTTTCAACCGATAGCCAATTTAAAAATATCGTTGAACAAATTTCAACCGACCAGTTAAGTGTTTCCGTCACAAACCTTTTGGCAGGTCAAACCTATTATTGGCAGGTTGAACAGAGCTCAAACGGCGGGATTTTCACAGGCGGCGTTTATGAGTTTACAACTTCTTGCGGAGCGCCGCGCAACCTAAATATCCCGGGCGTAACCAACGCGCGCGATTTAGGCGGCAGATTCACATCAAGCGGCAACCGCGTAAAACAAGGGCTTATCTACCGCACGGCACGCTTTGACGCGCTCACACAAGACAATCAAACGGCAAAGGACGGGCTTGAAGTCGTTAAAAAGCTTGGCTTTAAAACACAAATCGACCTACGCGGCAACCCTGACGATGATAATATCCACTATCCTTTCGGCAATGAAATTGACTATCTGTATCTGCCAATGACAACAAAGGAAGGCAACATCATTGAAGCAGAAGAAAATATGGATTCGCTTAAAGCCGTATTTGAAACCTTTGCTTATGAAAACGCATACCCTATTGTCTTCCACTGCTCTATCGGCACAGACAGAACGGGCGCTGTTGCATTTTTATTAAACGCGCTTTTAGGCGTTGATTTCATCCAGCTAAAGCAAGACTATATTTTCTCTCTTTACGGCGAAATCGGCGGTAGCCGTAACGGTGACGCAATAGACGATTACCGCGATATTTTAGTCCAGAACGCACCCGACGCTTCAACCTTGCAGGAGCAAGCATATTTGTACTTACAGGACGTTGTTGGCGTACACCCATATCACCTTGATAAGATAATAGAAAATATGCTTTATTAACAAAAAGTCGGCCTATAAGCCGATTAACGCGATAAAAAAGGCTTTGTGTAATATCACAAAGCCTTTTTTAAGTTATCTTGATTTTGCCGTATTAGATTTTGCCGACGAATAATAAACGCCGTTTGGGCTTGATAAAGCCGTTTCGTCAACCACAGGGACAAGCGGAAGCTTCCTTATTTTTTCATGCTCGTTATTATACCAGCACTCGTCATCCTGCGGCTTTATATTCTTTTTCCTTTTAATAACCTTTTTAAAAATCGCCACGTACAAACACCCCCTTATTGACAATATTATATAATAAGAGCAAGCATCTGTCAATACCCTGTTACAAAAATTAAGTCATTTAGGTATTATTTAGCTCACTATTGTATGCAAAAACGCCTAAAATACAGCAAACTATGCAATATGACTTGACTTTTATCAGATTTAATAGCATAATTAAACGGTAAATTGTGTAAATATTACTTTTAACGACACGATTTTGACAGAATATTACACACATAAGGATAAAAATTTTGTCTACGTTAGCAAAGCAATTATCAATGATACGCGGCACAAGACCCGTTAAAAAAATTAACGAAATCATGCTATCCCCAATCGGTATAGCAATTATTGGTGCGCTTACGCTTTTTGGCTTTATTTTTTCGCTGGAGCTTGTAAGCTATACAATATTTATTTTATACGCCGCATACGTTGCTATATTCGGCGATGATTTCGCACCGCTTATGCCAATATTTATGTTTGCATACGTAACACCTTCCACAACCAATAATCCCGGTAAAAGCGAAGGCGGGCTTTTTTACGGTGCGACGGGTATTTATATCATCATTATCGCGGCTTTTGCCGTCACCCTAATTATTTTAAGGCTTGCCCTTGATAAAAATATGGGCTTTAAAAAGCTGTTTATAAAAAAGCGCACGTTCGTTATCAGTATGCTTGTGCTTGGCGCAAGCTATCTATTGTCGGGCATTGGCTCTGAAAAGTATCTTGAATACGTTAAGGGCAATATTATTTTCGCACTTATACAGTTTGCGTCGGTATTTTTACTCTATTTTATTCTTTCCGCTACGATTGATTGGGAAAGCTTCAAATTTGATTATTTTGCTGCTTTTGCCGTTATTTTAGGCATTGTGGTTTCACTTGAAGTCGTTTGGATTTATATTTCTGAAGGCGTTATCCAAAACGGCGCAATAATCCGCAGCAAAATTTATTCGGGCTGGGGCTGCTATAATAACGTTGGTGCGGTTATCAGTATTTCAATCCCCTTTGCTTTCCATTTCGCCTGCCATAAAAAGAACAGCTTTTTATACGTACTAATTGCCTGCTTACTGTTAGTCGGCGTTGTGTTAAGCTGTTCAAGGGGCTCAATGGTCGGTGCGGCGTTTGCCTTTGCGGCGTCCTTTATCTACACGTTTTTTAAAGCCGAAAACAAAAAGCAATACCGCATAACTTCAATCGCGATTATCGGCGCGGCACTTATAGCGGGGATAATTCTTCATAAACAAATTTTTGCACTGTTTAACGACGTGCCTGCTATTATGGAAAGCACTAACGGCTCGGTAAGCTTTAACGATTCAAGCCGCTTCAGCCTTTATAAAAAGGGGCTTGAGGTTTACCTTGATAATCCTGTTTTTGGTCAATCCTTCTACCCTGCGGCAGGTACTATGCCTGAATTTTCTGACGTGGAAGCCTTTTCTTCATTCTTCCCACCGCGCTGGCATAATACCGTAATCCAAATGCTTGCAGCCTGCGGCACGGTAGGTATGCTTGCGTATAGCTATCACAGGATTGATACCGTTATTTATTATTTCAAGCACCGCACAGCCAATAATACTTACGTTGCGCTGTCTATCCTGACCCTGCTTGGTATGAGCCTTTTAGACTGCCACTTCTTCAATTTAGGTCCGGTATTATTCTATTCTATGGCCCTTGCCGTAATGGAATTCGGCAAAGAAACGCCAAAAGCATAAAAAATAAAACCATATATAAAAGAGCGTGCCTATGCCGCTCTTTTTTGTTGCAATATTTACCCTTACGCCATACAAAAAAGCCCCGACAAGCGGGGCTTAAATTATTCACTAAAATTAGTTTTTAGAAGCCTTGATTGCAGTATGTATATTTACACAAAATGCAATAGCTGTAGGTTTTTGGTGATTTTTTGCCCAATTTTTCGTAGCTGGTCTTAACAGTCCTTGGTATTTTGAAAGTACGTTAATCCCTTATAAAACCTGACTTTTTCAGCTTTTTTCAAGTTCTTTTTATTGCTATCTTAGCGCCACCCACTATCACCCAAGTCTTACTATAATTTGGCTACGGTTTTGATAAGTGTTTGCTGTTTTTTATACTTTTGAATTGATTGAATCTACGTTATACTTTTCCCATTTTTGAGCAAAATCACTTGCGGTTTCTACTTCCCATTTTTCATTTTCAAAACCCACATAACCACTACAAACATATTGCGGAAAACTATTCCAATTCATGCCCTTTTCTTTTAAGGCTGTTTTAACATAAGCCATTGTTTTTTTCTCTACCGAAAGTTGATAAAAAGAACAAACTCTATCCATAAATGCCGCCATTGCAAACGCTTGGCGAGAATGAAAGTAGTCTTTCATTTTCTCTTTGGGTAAAATTATTATTCTCGCATCAAAAGCAAAGGCTTCTGTAGGAATAATTTTTAACTTTTTTGATATGTACTGTGAAAACATGGCTGAAACATATCCTGATAAAATAGGCAGAAGCTTTTCCATACGATTTGCGTAGTCGTTATTCTTTTGAATAAAATCTTTATTTATTAGAACAGATATTTCATCCTTAAATGAGTAAGCAAACTCCACAAAAAAACAATATTTCTTTATATTCTCTAACACACGTCGCATTGCCAAATGGAAATCAGACAAAAACAATTCATTATTATCTTTAAATCTTGCCGTTAACCCTTTTCCGTCAAGTCTAACAATTAAACACTCATCTTCTTTAACTAAAGGCAACGTTGTTCTTAGTTCATATTTTGCCAATTTTTCATAAATGCTTTTGGCGTAACCATAACTATAAGGGGGTATCCTTGATTTATTACTCATACATTTATCCTTTGTACCAGCAAATTCTTGAGTGCAATTAGTTTCATTTAATGTTTTTCCATCTTTTATAAACATAATGCACCCTCTCTTATTGTATCAACCCTAAATAATCAAGCATCTTATATGCAGCTTCTTTTTTTGCTTCTTTTACCCTCGCGCCTTTACCTTCTGTATACTTGCCGTTAAGAATACAGTGAACCGTAAATTCATGAGAGTTATCATCAAATATTATATCATTCACTGTCTTATATTCAGGTTTTGGAATATCTTTTTCTTGACAATATTCCTGTAACATATTGATAGAATTCTCAAATGAAATCTCCAAACCAGCAATAGACGATTCAATATCTTCCAATTGTAAGTATACTATTTCAGCCGCTTCTTTTTCAGCTTCTTTTCTATTGTTGCCCGTCCCTTCACCTTTCACGTTGTGTTCCCTAATATAACAGGTAGAAATGAATCCATCGTACGTTTGATAAGTCTCATATACAGGTCTATCATAGCCGTATTTAGCACACCACTCTTGGACTAAATTTTTATAACTAATCTTAATTTTTCCATCATATTCATCTAATTCACTATCAATTTCTAGTAAAGGAATTACTATTTTCTTTGTTTTGTTTAAATTTCTTCCCACATCAAGATAAATAGCGCCAACTATACTTTCAAACAAATCTTCTAATACTGAAATGCTATTTTCTATTCCTTGTTTCTCATCACCTATACTCATTCTTAAAAACTGGTGTAAGCCAAGTTTTCTCATCTTCTTTGCTAAGAAACTTTTATTCACCATAAAGCTTCGTATTGACGAAAAATCCCCTTCGTTCAAACAACTATACAATCCACTCCCGTCTTTATCGGTGTATCTATCAAGCAAATTATCGACGACGAGTAATGATAACACAGAATCGCCTACAAATTCCATTACCTCGTTGCTCTGCTCTTCGGGGTGCTCATAATGATAAGACGACCTTGTAAATGCTTGCGATATCAATTGCTTATCTTTAAATTGATACCCGATTGTTTGCTCAATTGCTGCCAATGCTTCTTTTTTTAACATAAATACTCCTTCGGGAAAAAGAAAAAATCCCTTGCTTTATTCTTGCAAAGGATATAAAAATAGCCCACAAAAACGAGAGGCTCCCCCCCATAGTGAGCAAACAATACGTAAATTAAATTTTATATATTTGGCTTATTACAAACGCTATTTATTTCTAAATAGAAAGTGTATTAAACAAAATACATATAACGTAAGTTATGTATCCTTTGCAGCATTAGTTTATCATATCCCGCATTATTTGTAAAGCATACTGATACATCTTTTTTATTTTTACATAAATCAAGCCCATATCTTTTAGATACAGGCTCGATTGTTTTATTTGTTTTAATCTTCTAACAACGCTAAAATTTCGTCGGCGTTGGTGTCGGGTTTTACTTTGGGCATAACCGCTTGTATAATGCCTTGTTCGTCAATCAAGAACGTCGTTCTCACAACGCCCATACTTACTTTGCCGTACAACTTTTTCTCTTGCCAAACGCCGTAGGCTTGAATTGCCGAAAGTTCGCTATCCGAAAGTAAAATAAACGGTAAATTATATTTCGCAGCAAAATTCAAATGCGAATTCACGCTATCCTTACTAATACCGATAACCACCGCGTTTTTATTTTCGATTTCCTTATTTTTGAGCGCAAACGCGCAGGCTTGTCTTGTACAACCAGGCGTATTGTCTTTCGGGTAAAAATACAAAACCACTTTCTTACCGAGAAAATCAGACAATGAAACCAACTTCCCGTTTTTATCGGGCAACGTAAACTCCGGCGCTTTCATTCCAACTTCTAACATTATTTTAACCCTCTTTTTTCATTATTCCGTAGGCTTTTTTAATGAACTCTACTTATTTTACAATTAACTGTACTTCTTATTCCATCCAAGCATGTATTTAATCAAATTCTATTTTGCTTTTTATCTTAAATATATTTGATGCGTGAAAATCACAATTCACCACATTATAATTAAAAAAATCAAATTTTTCTTTATTGTTATTGTAATAATGCTTGGCACAAGTACACAGTTTATAACACAAATCCAGCACGCTAACACTTAATATTCTTGTTTTTCGTTCAGTACCGTCAGACATATAATCTGTTCTAATACCACTACCCCCACAAAAATGACTTGCTCTATTTTTTGTTTGAACAACTAGTTCAAAATGTTGAATATCCAACTTTTCTTCGTTGATATGAGGGTTGCCCTGATGCAGCAATGCACAACGAAGATTATAAACAACTTCCCCACTTAGATAAGGCAGGTTATTCTCTTTGCCCAACCCATCCGTTTCATATTGTCCAATATATTCATCATACCATTGAATATATCTTTGCCTAGTTTGTTTAGCTAACTCGGGGAATTGAGCTTTTCCACAAATATCCGGTAATATAAGAGCATTACTTAACGCAGAGATAAAGCACTTATTCTCTAATGCAATATTAATCTCATTTACAATTTGATGAATCATTTTATTGTCAACCTAAATTACTTATTTGTTCATTTATCATGCTTAATAAAGCAGCTTTGCTTCCTCTAACGCGCCATAAAGCGGCGGGGTGATTTTTTATATTCGCTGCGATTTCTTCGTTATCGAACAATAATTCAGGTACGTAAGTTTTATCTTTTAGTTTAGATAAAAACTCTTTTTCGCCGTCCGTTAAAACAAGTAAATCCTTTACATAAGCTAGAACTTTTTCTTTTGCCTTTTCTATATCAAACTTGTCATCTTTTGATATAACGGGTTTTAATTGAGTTTTATACTTCCTATAATCTAACCTTTCAACGTTTTTATAGTCTAACTCTTGAATATCATAATCCCCGCCGATAGCGTTATAAAATACAAGGCATTTTCTTAAAAGTTCGGTATCCGTTATAACGTTATTTTCTATCATAGCGTTAACGTCGTATAAATCTCTTGGCGTAGCACGTGATAAAAGTGCGTTAATTTTACTTGCATAGAGTTCAGTAGTGTTTAAGGTTAAAACCTCAAAATCTTCTACTATGCCTTTCGTTAAAATTTTCTTCTTTTCAAGCGGTAAAACGTGGCATCTATCCAAGAAGTTAATTTCAACCTTTATATTGTCACGATTACCGGCGTTGTTAATGTAATTAAATAAGAAAGACGTTAAAGCAAAATAGTCACGGGAATCTGCAAGTGAATATCCTTCTTGCCACATATAGTCGGTTAGCCGCTTTTTGAACTTCTCTTTAATTTCGGGGAGTTCATCCTTGCTAACGTTTACGATAAAATCCAAATCGATATCAACAGAAAGACGTGGAAGTTCTACCGCAGTTAGATTTATAGCCGTACCACCTTTAAGCGCAAGTTTATCCTTAAAGACAGCGTCGCTATTTAAGAATTTTAATATTTCAGAAAGGCGCAAAACCTTTTCCAAAGTATCTTTTATAAAATTAGATTCTTGGGCAAGTCTTGCCAAGTATTGTCTTGAAAACTCCATTAATATCCCCCGTTTAGGCGAGATTTAAGATTTTTAGGAGCCATAAGTTTCCACTTAGAATTAAACTCTATCTCTTTATACTCGTCTTGTAAAAAATATTTTATCTGATTGGTTAGTTTGCTTTTACACTCGTCAAAAAACGAATCGGTCAGCATAAATTTGTCTTGAAAATGTTCTAACACGTAGCCTGCTTTTTGATAAAGAAATACCGAATCGTAAGCTTTTAACGTTTCAAGTAATTTTGTTTCGTCCAAAACACGAATTTGGTCAAGCGCATTTAAGATTTCATCAATTCCACCACCTGCGTCAATATCATCAAGACAGTCAATAACCGTACGTTCAAGAGACGTTACGCGAACTGCGGCAGTTACTATATTCATAATTTGAACGTCGTGTTTTAGCGGTTTACGAACGTAGTCTATATCATCAAAGGTAAAATCGTTGAAACGCTTTTTACTACCCACCGTTACGGTATTAAAAACTTGATTAGCAACGCCAAAATATTCAAAGGCAGAATGATAGCATACGAAAGCATCTTCGGCTATTTTTGTAGCAAGCTCAAACTTTGTAGTAAGCGGATATCCCGACACGTCAACGTGAACGTATAACCCGTTGCGAACTTTAACAATTTTTTTGGAACGAACCTGCCCCGCTATCCAATTTTCGTATTGTTTCTCATTTATAAAATTGCCTATTACGTCCTTTTTTGTAAACGTATAAGGGATAAATTTTGCCATTTACATATCCTCAAAACTAATTTTAACCATTTTAACATAAAACACTACAAAAGTCAAGTGGTTTGTGTAGATTTGGTTAATATTTAGTAATACTATACCTAATTTGCGTGATTCCCGAAGAAAAAACAACGGATTTTACGCATTTTAGGTATAAAAAGTGTGGATTTTAACTGTTTTCGCACAAAACACTACGTTGATTAAGTGTTTCGTGTGAGTTTAGTTAAAAAGAAAAGTCGATAGCAATAGCCACCGACCTATTTTCTAAAAATTATAATAATTAAAAACCATATCAACGATTAATCTTCTATTTCATCAAATAGCGTATCGTCAAAAAATTCTTTGAGCGATATACCCAAAGTTGCAACAATTTGATAGATTGTATCGAGTTTTACTGTTTTATATTTACCGTCAACGGTAACTGAAATTGTAGAACGAGGAATACCACCATTTTTGCATAATTGATATTGAGTCATATTGCGTTCTGCGAGTAAATTTTCCACCCTCTTACCTACTGCTTCAGATAATTTCATAATAGCCTCCTTACGTTTACCACAATAAACGTTCATTGCAATAATTATAGTTTGTGTAATTAAATTTTTAGTTTATTGCGCTGAACGCTTTCAAAATATAGTTTATTGTGATAAACTATTATGTGAGGGTGATTATTATGATTATTACTTTTTGTGGGCATTCGCAAGTAATTTTTACAGATGAAGAAAAATCAGTATTACGAAATATTCTTGTTGATGAGATAAATAAAAATCCCATCAGCAAGTTTTACTTGGGTGGGTACGGTGATTTTGACGGATTGTGCCTGAGAACTTTAAGGGAATTAAAGCATGATTTCCTTAGTATTGAAATTCTTTTTATAACTCCTTATCTTGATAAAAATTATAGCAAATTAGAACTTGCAAAATACTATTATGACGACGTTATATTTCCTCCTATTGAAATTGTTCCACGTAAGTTTGCAATCTTAAAAAGAAATGAGTGGATGGTTGAACAAGCTGACCTTGTTATTGCCTATGTTAAATATTCTTGGGGTGGAGCTGCTAAAGCTTTAGAATATGCCAAACGGAAAAAGAAACGTATTATAAACATTGCAAAATAAACATATAAAAAGCCGTTTTGAATTTTTGTTTTAAAACGGCTTTTATTGTGTAAGGCCCCCCAGATAGTCTGGGGGTTTTCCTTATACAAAAAAAACGACCTCATAGAATTTCTTCTACAAGGTCGTAATTTTATTTTGTTTTGCCTATTGTGTTATAAGGCGGTTTGCCTTTTCACATTACTAAAATTAGTTTTTAGAAGCCTTGATTGCAGCTTGAGCAGCAGCAAGACGAGCGATTGGAACTCTGTATGGTGAGCATGAAACGTAATCTAAACCGATTGCGTGGCAGAATTCGATTGAAGATGGATCGCCGCCGTGTTCGCCGCAGATACCGCAGTGCATTGAAGGTCTTGCAGCCTTACCTAATCTAACTGCTAAATCCATAAGCTTACCAACGCCGTTTGTGTCAAGTCTTGCAAATGGGTCGCTTTCGAAAATCTTATTAGCGTAGTAGCTTGGTAAGAATTTAGAAGCGTCGTCACGAGAGAAACCAAACGTCATTTGTGTTAAGTCGTTTGTACCGAAGCAGAAGAATTCAGCTTCTTTAGCGATTTCGTCAGCGGTTAAGCAAGCACGTGGGATTTCAACCATCGTACCAACTTCGTATTCAAGGTTAACGCCTGATTCAGCGATAACTTGGTCAGCTGTTTCAACAACGATCTTCTTGCAGAAAGCAAGTTCCTTAACTTCGCCTGTTAATGGGATCATGATTTCAGGAACAACTCTCCAGTCAGGGTGACGTTTAGCAACAGCGATAGCAGCTTTGATAACAGCCTTTGTTTGCATAACAGCGATTTCCGGATAGGTAACTGTTAAACGGCAACCACGGTGACCCATCATTGGGTTGAATTCGTGTAATGAGTTGCATAAAAGCTTGATTTCTTCAACAGTTTTGCCTTTTGCGTCAGCTAAAAGCTTGATGTCGGAAGCTTCTGTAGGAACGAATTCGTGAAGTGGTGGGTCCAAGAATCTGATTGTAACAGGGTGACCTTGTAAAGCTTCGATAATGCCTTCAAAGTCAGCTTGTTGCATTGGCTCAATCTTGTCAAGTGCAGCCTTGCGTTCTTCAACCGTTTCAGAGCAGATCATTTCACGGAATTTATCGATTCTGCCTTCACCAAAGAACATGTGTTCCGTACGGCAAAGACCGATACCTTGTGCGCCAAGCTCTGCAGCGCGTTGAGCGTCAGCAGGTGTATCAGCGTTTGTTCTTACGCCTAAAGTTTTATATTTGTCAGCAAGTTTCATGATTCTGCCAAAGTAACCGCTGCTTGGGTCAGCAGGAACGGTTTGGATAGCACAATCATAAATGTTACCTGTTGAACCGTCTAAAGAAAGGTCATCGCCCTTGCGGAAGGTCTTACCAGCAAGTTCAAAGTACTCTTCTTCTTCGTGCATAATAATGTCGCCGCAGCCTGAAACGCAGCATGTACCCATACCACGTGCAACAACGGCAGCGTGTGAAGTTTGACCGCCACGTACCGTTAAGATACCTTGTGCGTACTTCATACCTTCGATGTCTTCTGGGGAAGTTTCAAGTCTTACTAAAACAACCTTGTTGCCTTGCTTGCCTTCTTCAACAGCGTCTTCAGGTGTGAAAACAATCTTACCCGTTGCAGCGCCTGGAGAAGCCGCAATACCCTTACCAACAACGTTATTCTTGTCAGCAGCCTTTAATGCAGCAGCGTCAAAGGTTGGGTGGAGAAGCATATCGAGTGATTTAGCGTCGATTTGCATTAAAGCTTCTTGTTCAGAAATCATACCTTCGTCGATTAAGTCGCAAGCGATTCTGATAGCAGCGGCAGCAGTACGCTTACCGTTACGTGTTTGAAGCATGAATAATCTTTCTTTTTCGATGGTGAATTCCATGTCTTGCATATCTTTGTAGTGGTTTTCCAAAGTATCGCAAATCTTAAGGAATTGTTCGTAAACGCTTGGTAAAACTTCAGCCATCTTTGAAATTGGCATTGGTGTACGAACACCGGCAACAACGTCTTCGCCTTGTGCGTTCATTAAGAATTCGCCCATAAGACCCTTTTCACCAGTTGCAGGGTTACGTGTGAAAGCAACGCCTGTACCGCAGTCGTTACCCATGTTACCGAATACCATTTCTTGTACGTTAACAGCAGTACCCCAGCTGTATGGAATATCGTGGTCCATTCTGTAAACGTTAGCACGTGGGTTGTCCCAGCTTCTAAACACTGCTTTAACAGCTTCAAAGAGTTGTTCCTTTGGATCGGTTGGGAAGTCTCTGCCTAATGCAGCTTTATATTTAGCCTTGAAAGCGTCAGCTAATTCCTTTAAGTCTTCAGCTGTTAAGTCAACGTCGTAAACAACGCCCTTTCTTTCCTTTAATTCGTCGATTAAAACTTCAAATTCCTTCTTGGAAACTTCCATAACAACGTCAGAGAACATTTGGATGAATCTTCTGTAGCAGTCCCATGCCCATCTTGCGTTGCCAGATTTTTCAGATAAAACTTGAACAACTTCTTCGTTAAGACCAAGGTTTAAAATTGTATCCATCATACCAGGCATTGAAGCTCTTGCGCCTGAACGAACTGATACTAATAATGGGTTTTCTTTGTCACCAAATTTCTTGCCGGTGATTTCTTCAAGCTTAACGATATTATCCATGATTTCTTGTTGGATGCTTTCGTTAATTCTTCTGCCGTCTTCATAATACTTGGTGCAGGCTTCTGTCGTAACTGTAAAGCCTTGTGGTACTGGTAAGCCGATATGTGTCATTTCAGCAAGGTTTGCACCTTTGCCGCCTAAAAGCTCACGCATGGTTGCGTTGCCTTCTTTGAACAAATAAACGTACTTCATTTAAAACTCCTTCTGGTTAAAAAATAATTATTTTTTGCTTAATTTTGCGGTGCGGCAGGCCTAAAATAAAATTTATTTTATTTCCACCAGCCCAAGTATTATACAATAAAACTGTCACCTAGTCAATTATTGTTGTATATTTTTTGGTAAATTTTTTGTTAACTTGGCTAAATTAAGGGGTTTTTAGCGCTAAATTTTGCTTTTAATAGAAAAAGTCAATAAAAATTGCTAAAAAACCAAAAACCCGCCTTTTGATTAGGCGGGTTAGATTTTATCTAAAATTTTTTTTGTTTATGCTAATTTGCAATTACTTTTTATTGCTTTTTGCAAGGTGGGCATAATAACAGCATTCAATCCTGCCGTTGTATAATTTGCGGCGTTTATCTGCCTTTAACCCGAAAAGCTTTTCAAAGTCGGTAACGGGCGTTATGGTGTAGAAACACCATTCAGGGTTGTTGCGCCTTACGCTTGCATAGTCCTTATAAAGCTTTTCAATCATAGGCCTGTCTTCAAGTCTTTCGCCGTACGGCGGGTTTGCAAACACAATGCCGCGGCTTTGGTTTGATTTAAAGCTTGCCATATCCTGGAAATGAAACTCAATAATATCCGCAACGCCAGCCCTTTTTGCGTGCTGCCTTGCTAAATTCAGCTGCTTTTCATCGATATCATAAGCGTGTATTTTGAGTGGCTTTTCTTGCGATAATCGACTTATAGCTTCACTTTTTGCTTGTTCAAGCAGCTTTAAATCAAAGCTATTTAGGGCTTCAAAATCAAAGCGTCGCTTAAGCCCCGGCGCTTGATTTTTTTCTTTTAAAGCGGCTTCAATGGCGATAGTCCCCGTGCCTGTGAATAAGTCGACAAGCGGTCTTGAAGGGTTCCAGACGGAAAGCTCTATCATAGCGGAAGCTAAACTTTCCTTTAACTGCGCCTGGCCGTAAAGGTTGCGGTACCCACGCTTGTGCAAACTTTCGCCCGACGTATTCAAGCAAATCTGACAAAAATCATGGGTAATGCAGATTTCAACTTCTAACGTCTTGCCGCTTTCGGGTAATATATTTGTTTTGTATTGCTTTTTCAATTTTTCGCAAATTGCCTTTTTTGCAACCGATTGTGTTGCTGAAAAAGCGTTAATTTTACTATCCACAAGCTTTGGCGATATTATCACCTTGGCGTTTTCGGGGATATGTGCCTTCCAATCGACTGCGTAAAGGTTATCGTATAGGGTATCAAAATCGCAACACTTAAACTGGGCAAGCACGATATAAACGCGGCTTGCCGTTGAAAGGTTTATATTGCAATCAATAAGGGCTTTATAATCGGCTTCAAAGGTAATCCTTCCGTTGATGGAAGGTGCTTCTACGCCTAACAGCTTATAAATTTCCCTTTTGGTTACGGCTTCAACGCCCGATGCGGTTGAAACTGATATTAACATTAGAAAGCATCCTCTATATGATTAATAGTATTTTTATAAATTTCGATTACGTCAAAGCGGGGCTGTAAAGAGTAAAGCTTTGTTTCCATAATGTAAAGCTCTGCCGTCCTTTTTATATGCGCCTGCTTTAATTTATTAACGGCTTCACACGGCTCGCCAAAGGCTTTATTTTGGCGGGTTTTGACTTCAACAAAAACCAAAAAGTCCCCGTATAAGCCGATTAAATCCACTTCGCCAAGCTTTGTGCCAAAATTTTGCGCTAAAATTTTATAGCCCTTTTTCTTTAAAAAGGACTTGGCTTTTAGCTCTCCTTTTGAGCCCAAAAGTTTTTTATAAAGGTTCTTCGGTGTATCGGACATGGACCTACCTCTTTAATAGCGTCAATGTGTGCTTTAGTGCCGTAGCCTTTGTTTTTCGCAAAGCCGTAGGCAGGATATTTACTATCGTATTCCATCATAAGATGGTCACGGTAAACCTTTGCAATAATTGATGCCGCGCCGATTGAATAGCTTTTCGCATCCCCGCCGATAAGTGATTTTTGCTCAACCTTGGTATCAAGCTCAAGCGCGTCAACAAACACAACGTCGGGGGTGACCGAAAGGTTATTAACGCACTCACACATACACTCCTTGGTGGCGTTTAAAATGTTGATTTCGTCAATTCTGTTATGGTCAACCAAACAAATTTTGTAAGCGATTGCCTTTTCTAAAATCTTGGCAGAAAGCTCTTCACGCTTTTTTTCGGAAAGCTTTTTGCTATCATCAATGCCGATAATCAGATTTTCTTCATCAAGGGGCATGATAACCGCCGCACAAATGACAGGGCCTGCAAGCGGACCGCGGCCGACTTCGTCAACGCCGGCAATGTACTTTTTGCCTTGGGCTAAAAGCTGGCGCTCATAAACAAGCTTTTCGTTTATATCGTAGTTTTTTCTAGGCATATTTTCCCTAACCTACCCTTTCTGAAATCGTCAATAACGGCGCGCGCGCAACGTTCGTAGTCAAACTCGCCCCCACGCAGTAAAAAGCCGCGTGCTTTAGCGATACCTTCGTAAATTTCTATAGGGGCTAAAGCTTCGTCAACGCCGTACTTGGCGTTAAGCAGCCCTTTATGGTTTTGCGATAATTCTTCAATAAAATCAAGACACAAGCTTTCCATATCCAAAATGGAATCGTTTATGCTGCCGATATAAGCTAAATGGTGGGCGTAAATCTGGTTTTCAAAGGCGGGCGGCATTGTGCCCGGGGTATCTAAAAGCTCAATGTCGTAAAGCTTTATCCATTGCTTGCCCTTTGTAACACCTGCCTTATCCCCCGTTGCGGCTTGCTTTCTGCCGCATAAGGAATTGATAACCGTTGACTTGCCTGTGTTTGGTATACCGCACACCATAACGCGCACAGCCTTGGTTATACCCTTTGCCTTTTTGGCTTGGATTTTTTCGCTTAATAGCTCGATAATCGCGTTATAGACCGACTTTCCGTCTTTCAGCGTTGTGCCTACGGTGGTTAATACGCGCATGTTTTTAGAAGTAAATTCTTTTACAACCTGGTCAACGTCGCGCCTGTCAACAAGGTCAACCTTGTTAAGTAAATACACGACAGGCTTATTGTTAATCAGCGCGTTAAGCTTTTTATTAATGCACGCAAAAGGTGCGCGCGCATCTAATACGTAGATAACCGCATCGCATAGCTTAACGTTTTCTTCCATCATTCTCAAGGCCTTTGTCATGTGCCCAGGGAACCATTGAATAGTCTGCATTAAATCACTCCCTTTTGTATAGTAACCCTTCTAAAAAGAAGGTGTGTTTTCAAATTTATTTGTCTTTCTTTTCGGCGTTCATCTTTTCAATAAGGTCAGGGCGGAGCTTTTTAGTAAGCTCTAACGACTGCTGATAACGCCATTTATCAACTTCCTGATGGTTGCCCGAAATCAAAACGTCGGGCACTTTAAGACCGCGGAATTCCTGCGGACGGGTGTATTGTGGGTATTCAACCAGGTAATCGGTAAAGGTTTCGTTCTTTAGTGAATCGCTTGAAATTACCCCGTCAACGTAGCGACAAACGGCATCGGTAATAACCATTGCAGGAAGTTCCCCCCCAGTTAAAACGTAGTCGCCGATTGACATTTCTTCATCAATGAACAAATCTATAATGCGCTGGTCAACGCCTTCGTAGTGACCGCAAAGCAAAACAATCCAGTCATACGATAAAAGCCTTGACACACACTTTTGCGAAAAGGTTGTCCCCTTTGGTGACATATAAATGCGGTGGGCTTTATGCTCGGGGTCGATTGCTTCAATGCAGGAAGCCACAGGCTGCGGCGTTAAAACCATACCTGCGCCACCGCCAAAGGTATAGTCGTCACACTTTCTGTGCTTGTTTTCAGTATAGTCACGGATATCCGTAACGTTTATCTGTACCTTTCCGCCCTTAACTGCCCTGCCGATTACGCTTTCAAAAAGGGGCTTGAACATATCGGGGAATAAAGTTAAAATATCAATTCTCATTTGCCCTCATAAAATACGACTTCGGTGAAAGCCTTGCTATCAACGGTGATTTTTTTGTTTTCTAAATCAACCACGTAGTTAAGCTTTTTTAAAAAAGGGAAATAACAAACGCCTTCTTGGGTGTTTGCGATAAAAACGTCCACGTTGGAAGTTTTAACGTCGATAATTTCGCCAATGTGCTTGCCGCTTGACAGATAAAGCTGACAGCCTATAATGTCAACGATAAAAAACCTGTCGTCGTCCTTTTCAATCTCGTCACGGAAGGCGTAAACTTCCTTACCGCGCAAAAGCTCTGCCGCGTTTCTGTCGGCGATTCCTTTGAGCATTAAAAACAACGCCCCGTCGTGCGCGGTGATATCAAGCACCTTGTATTCGGTCTGGTCAAGAAAAACCGTTTTTAAGTTTTTTACTGAAGATAGCCCGTCGGTGTAATCTGCAATTTTAACCTGCCCTGCAATACCTTGTGGCTTTAAAACCTTACCAATATGAATTTTTTCCATACGTATGCCCTTTTTTTATGCAAAAATTCTTTGCGCGGGTTTTGTTTTGCGCAAAGTTAACTCTTTAAATATTTGATTGAAAAATTAGAAAAAGAAGGTATTATTCCCCTTCTTTTTCGCAAATTTCAATATTGTATCTTTTGCCTGTTTTTAAAGCAGCAGATTTAACAATTGTTCTTAACGCTTTGGCAATCCTACCTTGTCTGCCAATAACCCTACCCATATCTTCGGGGTTAAGATAAACGGTAACGGAAACGTTGTCGCCGTCAACTTTTTCTACGAATTCGCAGTCGTCCTTGTGGTCTGCAAATTGTAAAACAACGTACTTAATAAGGTCTGTCATAGCTGCACCTTAATTAGTCTTTTTTCTTCTTTGGGTTAGTTTTAGCCGGCGAAAGTTTGGTTGGTTTTTCAATAACGCCTGCGTTAACGAGAAGCGACTTAACTGTTTCTGTAGGTTGAACGCCTTTAGCGAGCCAATCTCTTGCTTTTTCAGCATTGATTACTACTTCTGCAGGTTGAGAAATTGGATTATAGTGACCAACTTTGTCAATATACTTGCCGTCTCTTGCAACTCTGCTGTCAACAACTACGATACGATAGAAAGGTGATTTCTTGTCGCCCATTCTTGTTAATCTCATTTTAACTGCCATGATTTTATACCTCCGTATATTATCTAAAAATTTATTATTTTTTTTATTATTTTTGGTTAATAAGTGGGGCTATAAGCCCGTTATCGCTACTTTTTATTAAAACTTAAATGGTAGGCGCTTACCCTTTGAAGACTTCATTTGCTTGATTAAAGTCTTGATTTGCTCGTACTGCTTTAATAAGGTGTTTATCTGTTGCAGGCTTGTGCCGCTACCCTTTGCAATACGCATCTTGCGTGAATAGTTCAAAATTTGGGGGTTACGTCTTTCCTTTTCGGTCATTGACTGAATTATCGCCTTTGTACGGTAAATTTCGTTCTCGTCAATGTCGCCTTCCTTTATCTTAAGCTTACCCATGCCCGGCATCATGCTCATCATTGCTGATGCGCCGCCCATTTTTTTAAGCATATCTATCTGGTCAAGATAATCGTTAAGGTCAAAAGCGTTTTCCTTAAGACGCTGTTCAAGCTTTTTAGCGTCTGCTTCGGTTACGGCTTCCTGCGCCTTTTCGATAAGGGTTAAAACGTCGCCCATACCAAGGATTCGGTTTGCCATACGGTCGGGGTGGAAAGGCTCGATATCGCCAAGCTTTTCACCAACGCCGCAGAACTTTATAGGCTTGCCGGTAACTGCTTTAACCGATAAGCAAGCACCGCCACGCGTATCGCCGTCAAGCTTTGTTAACACAACGCCCGATATTGACAAGCGGCGGTTGAATTCTTCAGCAACGTTTACCGCAACCTGACCGGTCATTGAGTCTAAAACGAGCAAAATCTCGTGCGGGTGAACGCTTTCGTTGATTTCTTCAAGCTCGTGCATTAAGTCTTCGTCAATCTGAAGCCTGCCTGCCGTGTCGATAATGACCGTATCAAAACCAAACTTTGCCGCGTGTTGTAAAGCCTTGTTTGAAATTTCAACGGGCTTACCTTGACCCATTTCAAAAACTTCAACGCCCGCTTGACCGCCAACAACCTGTAATTGCTTGATTGCGGCAGGTCTATACACGTCGCACGCGACCAAAAGCGGCTTTTTGCCCTGCTTTTTAAGCATAAATGCAAGCTTACCGCAAAGGGTTGTTTTACCAGCGCCCTGCAAGCCGCACATCATAATGATTGTGGGGGGCTTTGGGGAAACTTCCAAACGGCTGTTTGACCCGCCCATTAAAGCAATAAGCTCTTCGTTAACGATTTTGATAACCTGCTGGGTTGGGTTTAAGCTTTTTAAAATTTCCTGCCCGACTGCCTTTTCGGAAACCGTATTTATAAAGTCCTTTGCGACCTTGATATTTACGTCAGCTTCCAAAAGCGCAATACGGATTTCGCGCATTGCCTGCTTTATTTCTAATTCCGTAAGCTTCCCGCGTTTGGTCAGCTTGGAAAATACGTGATTAAGTTTTTCGCCTAATGATGAAAACGTGCCCATTACTTCTCCAAAATGTCAATTAGTTTTTGTCTTTGGTCAGGTTCTAACGTTAATGCAAACTCTTTAATCTCACCCTTAAGCCCGGATAAACCAAGCTTTTGCTCAAAATTATCAAGCTCCGACTTAACAGTCTTTATAGCGTCAAGCACGCTTTGGCGTGTGACACCCTTAAGCTCTGCAATCTCGGTAAGTGATAGGTCAAGGCCGAAATACATTTCTGCAATCTCCGCGCGTGACGCGGTTATTAAGCCCTTGTACGTATCAAGAAGCTGCAGATAATTCATTTCTTCAATCTTCATACGCCACCTACCTTAAAAAAAGATGTAAGGCAAATTTACCTTACATCGATTATTTTATAGATTTTTTAATTGTCTGTCAAGCAAAATTGCCTTACAATCAATATTTTTAAAGCAATTTTTCAATTTTTATTATAAATAATAAGTTTAATGCGTGCGATTGAGCATTTTAAGGTTATTCTTTAATAAAAATCAAGCGGCGGCAGTTTTCGCACTCGGCAATTTTGACAGCCTTAAGGTTAGCAAGCTCAAGTTGGGATAGCTCCGTCCCGCACGCCGAGCAGTGTCTTCCGGAAAGCTCGTAAACGATTGGGAATTTGGGGTCTTTACGCTTTTCAAGGTATTTTTGCATAATTTCAGGTGAAATATCCTTTGCTAAAGCGTCAAGCTGCTTTTTGATTTTCTTCTTTTGGTCGTCTTTGGACTTTGTTAAGTCCTCATACGCCTTTTTGGATTCTTCCTGTTGGGCAAGCATACTCTTGGTGTTTGTCATAAGCTTTTTATATTGAGCGTAAAGCTCTGTCATATCCTGTGACAATTTGGAAATTTCGCCTTCTAACGCGCTGAACTGTTTAGCGAGCTCGTTAGATTTTTTCTTTAAGTATGCAAGCGTTGCTTCGTCAGCGCCTTCGTCCCAAGCGGCAAACTCGGCTTTTTCTTCGTTAAGCTTACCAAGCTTTTCTTCCAAAGCCGCCATCGCCCCCATAAGTGCGCCTGCTTTTGATTCGATTTGCGCCTTGCTTTCAGCAACCGTCTTTAAAAATTTAACGGCACTTGCGTATTTTTTGAATTCATCGCTTTGGCGAAGCTCGGTTTCGATTGCCTTTAAGTCAGCGTCAATTTGCTGATATTTCAATAATTTATCTATCATAATGACTCCTTTAACCTGAAATTAAATAAATCTGTCGTCGTCGAAAAAGTAAAAATCAAGCTTGTTTTTCAGTCTGTATATGTTTGAAAAATGCTTGCAAATAAGCTTAAGACCATAATTTTCGCTGGAAAAATGTGTCATAGCGATTACCTTTTTGTTTTGCTTGATTGCTTCAACCAAAACGTGGTGTCTTAAGTCTGCAGAGATATAAACGTCGGCTTCATGCTTAAATGAATCCGTGTCAAGCCCGGCGCCGCAAAATGACGCGCAATTTTTAATATATGCCGTTTTATCGCCATATACGTGGACTTTTGTATTAAATTCGCGCTCAATATTTTGCGCTAATTCATCAAGTGAAAGCTCAACCGGGTATCTTCTGCCGTAGCCCGTGCCCGTAAGCAACGGATGCAAAATTTCAATATCCTTATCGTCAGGATTTGCAATACCCTTTGCAAAGAAATAGTCAACGCCCTTTTCTGCTGCGTCAAAGTTGATGTGGCAAGAAATTACGCCAATACCGCTTGCGGCTGCCTTTAATAAAACGCCGTCAATGCTTTTAATGCCCGTAAAGATTGCAGGGTGGTGGGTAACAATAAGCCCTGCCTTTACCCATTGTGCGTACTCGATTGCCTTTTCTGTTAAGTCAAGCGCGAACACAACGTTGGTAATATCTGCGTCAGTACCGATAATAATACCACTGTTATCAACAAAACCCGTATCCTTGCGGTACATATCGGTAAGCTCAAAGGGGGCAAAACGGTCAATTAACTCATAAATTTCTTTAAGTTTCATTAGTTATCAGCTCCTTAAGTTGCTCAAGCTGGCGGGTAAGCTCATTTTTGGACTCAAAAGAGATATCCTTTGCGCCAAGCGCTTTTGTGATTGCTTTTACCCTTGACGATAAATACTTTTGAAAGTCAGGATTGCCGCTTAAGTTATCGCGGCCGAATTCTTCTTCAAGCGCGGTATAGTTATCGTCAAAATTAAGCTCCGCCTTTATTACGTCGTAGTACTTATTACGGTCATAAAAAACAAAGTCCTTTTTAATGCCGTAGCCTAATAAATGAAGCTCCTTACGCAAGATATTTGCGTTCTTCATTGGTTGGAAAACCCCGATAATCGGCTTATAGACCGACTTTTTTAAAATATTGGCAATTTCCATACCGCCCATACCGGCAATAATAACCTGGTCCGGCTGGGGTACGGATTTAAGCCCGTCACACAGATACGCCGTGTAGTTTTCGGGATAGCTTTTGTCAAGCAGCGCTTTAGCCTTTTTAAGGCTGGGCGCTGAAATATCCGTGATATATACGTGTTTGCAAATACCCTTTTTAAGTGCAAGCTCTGCAACGTAGCCGTGGTCACAGCCAACGTCAGCCAAAATATTGCACGGGGACAAAAGGTCGCATAAACGGTTGAAGCGGTCCATTAGTCTAAAAAGTCTCTTAAACGTTTAGAGCGTGACGGATGGCGGAGCTTTCTTAAAGCCTTTGCTTCAATCTGACGGATTCTTTCACGGGTAACGTTGAAGGCTTTACCGACCTCTTCCAACGTCCTTGGTCTGCCGTCGTCAAGGCCGTAACGCAATCTTAAAACCTTTTCTTCACGCGGGGTTAAGGTATCTAAAACGGTGATTAAATGCTCTTTGAGCATTGTGTTTTCAACGATATCGCTTGGTGCAAGTGCATTTGAGTCTTCAATAAAGTCGCCAAGGTGGCTGTCTTCTTCTTCACCGATAGGCGTTTCAAGCGAAACAGGGTCTTGCGCGATTTTTTGGATTTCGATAACACGTGATTCGGGGATGCCCATGACTTCAGCGATTTCAGACGGGTGCGGGTCACGACCAAGCTCTTGCATAAGCTGACGTGTAACCTTTGCCTGGCGGTGGATGGTTTCAACCATATGTACAGGGATTCTTATCGTCCTTGCCTGGTCGGCAATGGCACGTGTGATTGCTTGGCGAATCCACCACGTTGCGTAGGTTGAAAGCTTGTACCCCCTTGAATAGTCGAACTTTTCAACGGCTTTCATAAGGCCCATATTGCCTTCCTGAATAAGGTCTAAAAAGTGCATGCCCCTGCCAACGTGGCGTTTTGCGATTGAAACGACAAGCCTTAAGTTTGCTTCGGCTAAAATTTTGCGCGCATCTTCATCGCCTTCGGACATGCGTTTAGCAAGCTCAACTTCTTCTTCAATAGATAAAAGCGGAACTTTGCCGATGTCCTTTAAGTACATTTTAACAGGGTCGTCCATGCTGATTTCCTTAATCAGCTGCTCGTAAAGATTTTGCTCCTGAACGATTTCGTCAACAACCTGAATGCCCGCATCTTCAATGGTGGCGCACATTTTTTCCATTTGGTCGTCACTCATTTCAATCTTTTCAAGACGGTCGCATAAAGCGCTCATCGTGATTGTTCCGCGTTTTTTATAGTCGGTTATAATCTCGGTTGCAATTTCGTTTAACTGAACGTCAGTTACTATCATTTTTTATCCTCCGTTTTAAGTTCGTGAAGTCTATTTATCTTCTTTTGGATTTTGCTTATAGTCATAAGCTGTTCTTTTATATCTTCCTGCGTTTTGCAATATTCTTCCAAGTACCCAATCTCTGTTGAAAGCTGGTTAATTTCCATTTGCTTTAAGCAGTCGTGGTAATACCTGTCATACCCGTTTGTACAAACGATTCTGTCGCACTCCGATAAAACGCTATTAAGCTCATCAAAGTAGTCTTCGCCAAGCTTTTGCGATAAAACGCTTGGGCCTACAATCGTGCCCGATTCTTTTGCTTTAGTTAAGCACTCTGCAATATCCTTACGCAAATTTGAAACAAAATCAAGCCCCAAAATATCGTCAACGTGGGCGTATTCCTTATTCAATAAAATACTGCTTAATACAAATCTTTCGGCTTGCTTTAGAGCGGCAAATTCTTCGCCGTCCTGCTCGGCTTCAACCGAAATTTGCGCGATAATCGGCTTATTGACCGACTTTTCGTTTGTTTTGTCAAGGTCGCGCTTTAAAGATTCATACGAAATGTTAGTGATTTGGCTTAAGCGCCTTAACAGCTCTTCCCGCTCAAATTCGCGCTGGCTTTCACCCACCACTCGCAATGCGTTATCCAAAAATTTACGCCTTGAAGTCGGGTCCTTTATATCAAAGGTCTGCGTTAAGTAGTGCAGTTTATAGTCAATAAGCGGCAACGCGTTATCAACAAGATTAAGATAGCTTTCCGCGCCGTATTTTTTGACGTATTCGTCAGGGTCAAGGTTATCAGGAAGCGCAATTACCTTTACGGTAAGCCCTGCGTCCTTTAAAATTTGCATACCCCTAAACGTTGCCTTTTGCCCTGCCGCGTCCCCGTCGTAGCTGACGATGACCGTGTCGGTATATCGAAGTAGCAGCCTTGCTTGTTCAACCGTCAAGGAAGTCCCCATTGACGCAACAACGTTCTTTATCCCCTGCGCGTGCAGAGCAATTACGTCCATATACCCTTCAACCATAATTATGCTTGAAAGCGTGCCCTTTTCGCGCTTAAGCTTTTTAATATTGTTAATATTAAACAGTGTGCGGTTTTTAACGAAAACGCTTGTTTCACGCGTGTTTTTATATTTAGCAAAGTCAGTTTTTTCTATAACCCTGCCACCGAACGCCAAAACGTTGTTAAAGCTGTCAATAATCGGCGTTACAAGGCGTTTTGCTTCAAAGTCGGTATATTCGTCGTTATCCTTGTTATAACTGACTACGCCCGCAGCAAGCATGTCTTCGTACTTATACCCCTTTTTGGCAAGGAATTTTGGCAGGTCGTAATAGTTAAGTGAGCAGCCTATGCCAAACGCCCTTAAGGTTTCCTTGGTAAAGCCGCGGTTTAAAACGTAATCAATGTACGGCGCGCCGGCTTCGCTGTAAAGGTTGTTAACGTAAAATTTAGCAGCGTCCTTTAAAATTGCAAGGCGGGTTGCCTTGTTTTGCGCGTTTCTTTCAATGCGAAGCTCATCTTCAGGGTCGTAACCGGGCATTTCCATATTGGCGCGATTACACAAAAACCTGATTGCTTCTATATAGGTTAAGCTTTCGACTTCCATTATGAACTTAACGACGTCACCCCCGCGCTGACAGCCGAAGCATTTATAAAACTGCCCCGCCTGGTTAACGCAAAAGGACGGCGTTTTTTCCATGTGCCCGGGCAGCGGACAGCGTGCCCAGTAAGCCCCGCCGCGACGCTCCAAGCTACAATACGCCGAAATAACGTCAACAATCTCGTTTCTTGATTTAAGTTCTTCAATGAATTTTTGGTCTATCATTTTAGCTTTGACTAAAATCTAACTTTTTATCTGTGATTTTGTTAGATCCTTTGTAAAATTAAACTTGTTTTTAGGGGCTTAAAAATTCACCCTACATTTAATTATACAATTTATTTTTGCATTTTCCTTTTTTTTAGCCAAAAAAAGTTATAATTATTTTTATTTAGCATAAAATAACAGGTTTTTTGCACCGTTTTGAACCTTTTTATTTTTAAAAAATTAAAAAGCGGTAAGCAAAACTCACCGCTTTTCTTATTATAAAATAATAAATTAAGCGGTAAGCAAAACTCACCGCTTTTCTTATTATAAAATAATAAATTATTAAGCTAATTTTTCTAAAAGCTTAAGGTCAACGCCCTTTTCACCAATCTTGATGATTTCAACTTTAACCTTGTCGCCGATAGCTAAAACGTCTTCAACGGAGTCAACCTTCTTGGTTTGACCGAGCTTAGAAATGTGAATCATACCGTCGTGACCGGGTGTGAGCTCACAGAAAGCGCCCGTTCTTGGTAAAATACGAACAACCGTTGTAATGAACATATCGCCTACTTCAAGCTCTTTAACGATATTTAAAATAATATCTTTAGCCCTTTGTGCAGGTGCGATAGTTGGCTCGTATGAAGCAATAAATACGTTGCCGTCGTCAGTGATATCAATTTTAGCGCCTGTTTCAGCAATAATCTTGTTGATTGTCTTGCCGCCGCTGCCGATAACGTCTTTAATCTTTTCAGGATTAATAGTAAAGGTTAAAATCTTTGGTGCGTATTTAGAAAGCTCTTTATTGGTTTCAGGTAAAACTTCAAGCATCTTGTCAAGGATGTGTTGTCTGCCTTGGTTTGCTTGCTTGATAGCCTGGCGTAAAATAGCTTCGTCAATACCCTTAATCTTGATATCCATTTGGATTGCCGTAATACCCTTTGGTGTACCTGCAACCTTAAAGTCCATATCGCCAAGGAAGTCTTCCAAGCCTTGGATATCGCTCATAACTGAAACGATGCCGGAAGCTTCGTCCTTGATAAGACCCATAGCAATACCTGCAACAGGGCGTTTGATTGGAACGCCTGCGTCCATAAGTGCTAATGTTGAACCGCATACTGAACCTTGTGACGTTGAGCCGTTTGAAGATAAAACTTCTGATACAACCCTGATAGAGTATGGGAATTCTTCAAGTGATGGGATAACAGGCTCTAAAGCGCGTTCTGCAAGAGCGCCGTGACCGATTTCCCTGCGGCCTGGACCGCGCATAGGTTTAGCTTCGCCACTAGCATAGCCCGGCATGTTGTAGTGGTGCATATATCTCTTTTCAACTTCGTCGTCTAAACCTTCAAGCTTTTGGATATCGCTGATTGTACCTAAAGTACAAGTACTCATAACCTGTGTTTGGCCACGTGTGAAAACGCCTGTGCCGTGTACGCGTGGTAAAACGCCGTGTTCACACCAGATTGGACGGATTTCAGTTAACGTTCTGCCGTCAGGACGGATTCCCTTGTGTGTGATTTTTGCACGAACCTTTTCTTTGGTGATGTAGTAAAGGCTGTCTTTGATTTGACGGATTAAATCAGATTCGTCAAGGCCTAAAAAGTCAAAGCCCGTGTAGTCTTCTGCAAGGAAGTGTTCCAAGCATTCAGCTTCAACCTGGTCTTGTCTTGCCTGTCTGACTTGTCTGTCGAAGGTATCAAGTGCCCAGTCTAACTTTTCGCTTGCGAATTCGCGTACGATTTGGTCAAGTTCCGGGATAACCTTATAAAGCTCGATTTCCTTTTTAGGCTTGCCGCATTCAGCAACGATAGATTCAACGAAAGCACATTGCTTTTTGATTTCTTCGTGGCCGAATAAGATTGCGCCGATCATTTCTTCGTCGTCGATTTCTTTAGCGCCTGCTTCAACCATCATGATAGCGTCTTTCGTGCCTGAAAGGTTAAGGTGGAGCGTTGATGCGTCACGCTGTGCCATAGTTGGGTTGATGATATACTTGCCGTTAACAAGTGCAACGACAACAGAGCCTGTTGGGCCTTGGAAAGGAATATCAGAAATTGAAAGCGCGATTGATGAACCTAACATTGCAAATGGTTCAGGTGCAATGTCCGGGTCAACTGAAAGTGCCGTTGCAACAACCGTTACGTCGTTGAATAAGCCCTTTGGGAAAAGTGGGCGGATAGGTCTGTCGATTAATCTTGACGTTAAGATGGCCTTATCGCTTGCCCTGCCTTCACGGCGCTTAAAGCTACCGGGGATTTTGCCGACAGCATACATTTTTTCTTCGTAATCAACTGATAATGGGAAGAAATCCATTCCATCCCTTGGTTGTTCGCTCATAGTTGCGTTAACCATAACGACGGTTTCGCCGCAACGGATTAAGCATGAGCCGTTTGCTTGTTGTGCGTACTTACCTACTTCAACGATAACTTCTCTACCGCCGATTTCGGTCTTAAAAGTCTTAAAATTTTCTAACATGTTTTCTCCTTCTACTTCTAAACTCTCTATAGGAAACGGACGGTCAGCTAACCATCCGCCATAACCGATTTAACCCACTTTTTTAAAGGCAGTGGGCGGAATTTGACAAGTAATATAGAAAAATAGGGGTGGCGAAAAACGCCCCCCGATTTTAAGAATTACTTTCTTAAGTTGAGTCTCTTAATAAGGTCTCTGTACTTTTCGATATCTTTGGATTTAAGATAGTCAAGTAAGCCTTTTCTACGACCAACCATCTTTAAAAGGCCACGTCTTGAGTGGTTGTCGTGCTTGTTTAAAGATAAGTGTTCGTTAAGGTGGTTAATACGTGCTGTTAAAAGTGCAACTTGTACTTCAACTGAACCTGTGTCGCCTTCGTGAACAGCGTATTCTGTGATAATGCTGGTTTTTACTTCTTTTTCCATTTTTATTCTCCTTACATGGATTGGTATATACGCTTACAGCCTCGTCGCCGGCCGAAGACGCCGCACAACCAAGCCGCAGTAGCCTTAATATATTAACAAATAATTTCTTATTTGTAAACTTTTTTTTAGCCAATTTTTAGTTAAATAATGAATTTTTTTCAAGAATTATCTGGGGCTGACGGTTTATGTAGCTCAATATATCCTTTGGTGCGGCAATTCTTGTGATTATGCCGCCCTTTTTGCCAACCTTTTTGGAAATTGCGTTTGCACCGCACGCAACGATATCGGTTGTTTCTTCCATAATGTCAACGTTGTAAATACATTGCTTGCCCGAAAGTGCATACCCTACGTTTTCGTGGTTGCCTGCCATGTATTTTTGGCGGTACAAATAATATGGCTTGTAGCCGTTTTCATTAAGCGTAAGGCGCGCAAATTCAACCATTTTAGCAACGTCTCCGTCGCTTAAGCACTTTGTGCTTTCTTTTAGCTTTGAGCCCTTTTTTAAACAAAGCGTATGCACCGTGATATTTTCGGGCTTTAAGCTGATTGCAGTATTAAGCGTGTCTTTAAAATCGTTAAAGCTTTCGCCCGTAAGCCCTGCAATAAGGTCCATATTTACGTCAAAGCCGTACTCTTTAACCAAGTGGAACTTTTCAATAACGTCCTTTGCCGTATGGCGTCTGCCGATAAGCTCTAACGTCTTATCCTGGAAGGTCTGCGGATTAACGCAAACCCTTGTTACGCCGTACCTTTTCATAATCTCAAGCTTTTCGCGAGTGATACAATCGGGCCTGCCTGCTTCAATGGTGTACTCAACGCAATTTTTGCCGATAGCTTTAAGCAAGCGTTCAAAATGCTCGTTTGTAAGCGACACGGGCGTGCCACCGCCAATATAGATACTCCTTAAGGATTTTACAAGCGGTTTTGCGGCTTCAATTTCTTCAATAAGTCGGTCTATATACTCGTTAATGCGCTTTTCTTTGCAAATTTCGTTTGATATAAAACTACAATACGCGCACCTTGTCGGGCAGAACGGAATTGATACAAAAAGCCCCCTTGACGGGCTGTCAACCGTGTAAATGCCTTCCTGGGATTTTAATACGTCGTCAATGAGTGCAATCTTGTTATCGATAACAAACATAGTGTCTTTAAAGAATTCTTGCCAATTTTGCTTGTTTTGATAAGCAAGCTTTGTCGGTCTGACGCCGGTCAGCGCACCCCACGGAAGACTTATACCTGTAAAATCAACGAGTGCCCTGTATAAGCTTAACTTTGAAAACCTTTTTGTCAAACGCTTTTCTTCAATTTGGTTTTTTGGCGCGTAAGCGTATTCAAAGCTATAATTCTTATCGCAAATTGCAACTTCAACCCTTGCTATCTCACCCGCAAAAAAGTTGAGCGTGACAAAAGACGGCTCTACCACAGTAAAGCCGTTTAAAACTTCTAAAAAGTCACTTGTTAAAGACGGTAGGTTTGTGTTTATCATTTTGCAAACATCCTTACGTAAGGATTATACTTTTTCTCTTTATCAATAGTGGTACTATACCCGTGGCCTGGGTACACGTTATAGTTAAAATCTAGGCCTATAAGTCGATTAACTGACTTTTTTATCTCGTCAACGTCGCCTGTTGGCAGGTCTGTCCTGCCGATAGAGCCTTCAAACAAAACGTCGCCCGTGAACATATTTTCGCCTATTATATAGGTCAAAGAACCAATGGTGTGACCTGGCGTTTCAAGCACCTTGATATTAAAATCGCCAATATTAAGCTCACCTTCGCTAACGACAACGAAATCGTCAACGGGTGTGTAATCAATACCGACGTAGCTTGCCAAGCAGCCGTCGCTTGATTTAAGCATTTCACCGTCAAGCGCGGAAGCATAAAGCTTGATACCACGGCTTTTAGCGCTTGCCGCACCTAAAACGTGGTCAAAATGTCCGTGCGTAAAAAGCACGCCCAAAACCTTTAAATTATTCTCTTTTATTATGCCTTCAATTTGCGAAAAGTCCCCGCCGAGGTCGATTATCACGCAATTTTGGTTTTCATCGGCAACGATATAGCTGTTGCAATCCATTGGGGCAAAGGCATATTTTAAAACCTTCATATTAACCAATATTCCTATAAACGTCTAAAATTTCAGGGTTGTCAAAAAGCTTTTTGGTCAGCTTATCCAAATCGTCTTTTTTGTTAAGTCTTACCGTCATATCAGCGTGCGAGTAGTGATTCTTCATATCAATCCTGCCGTTAAAGGATAAAACGAACAGCCCCAAGCTTTGACAGCTTGACGATACTATCGCCATAAGCGGTGCTTTTTCGGTTGCGGTTACCTTTATGCTGACAACGTAATTATCCGCAGCCTTACCCGTCCAAACGGCAGGTAAAATTCTGTCCTGGTCTTCCTTTTGCATATTAGGACAGTCTGCACGGTGGATAGTTACGCCGCGCCCACGTGATACAAAGCCGATAATCGGGTCGCCCGGAACAGGACTGCAGCAGCCTGCAAACCTTATAAGCAGCCCGTCAACGCCCTTAACCTGAACGTCACCGCCCGTGTGTGAATTCTTTTTGGGAAGCGCGTCCTTTGACGCAATGAATTCTTCAACCGGCTTAACCTTTCGTTCAATATCAATAAACTTATAAACAACCTGCTGTGGCGAAACCGCACCGCAACCAACTGCGGCGTACATTTCGTCCGGGGTGTTAAAGTTGAACTTTTCCGAAACCTTTTCAAAGGTGGCGTTAGTAAACAACGCGGCAAAGCTGTAACCCTTTGTCTTTGCGTGGTTTTCAAGCATACTTTTACCGATACGGATATGCTCTTCCGCCATGGTACGCTTGAAAAACTGCTTGATTTTAGCACGCGCAGAAGGTGTCTGGGCAATCTTAAGCCAGTCCCAGGACGGGCCCTTTGCGCTTTTGTTTGTTATAATTTCAACAACGTCGCCCGTGACAAGGCTAGCGTTAAGCGGCACGATTTTACCGTTAACCTTTGCCCCTACGCAACGGTTGCCAACTTCAGAGTGAATTCTGTAAGCATAGTCGATTGGCGTTGCGCCGCTTGATAAGCTTATAACCTCGCCCTTGGGGGTGAAAACCAAAACTTCCTGATTGTAAATATCCCCTTTAAGCGTTTCAACAAACTCGGTTGACTTAACGCCCGGCTGCCACTCCAGAACTTCACGTATCCAGGAAAGCTTTTTATCAAAAGTGCTTGTGTCAGCCTTGTTTTCTTTATACTTCCAATGCGCCGCGATACCGTATTCAGCCGTGCGGTGCATTTCAAAGGTTCTTATCTGAATTTCAAAAATCTGACCAAAGTCGGTTACAACCGTGGTGTGTAAGCTTTGGTAAAGATTAAGCTTTGGTATAGCGATATAGTCCTTGATACGCCCCGGTATCGGCGCCCATTTTTTGTGGATTTTACCAAAAATTTCATAGCACTCGTCAACCGTTTCAACGATAACGCGCACAGCCAAAATATCGTAAATCTGGTCGAGCGGCTTATTTTGGTTTTTCATTTTTTTATAAATGGAATAAAAATGCTTCCTGCGCCCGAAAACTTCGCCTTTTATGTTTGAAGCTTTTAAAAGCTCTTCAAGCTCCTTAACCGTTGCGTTCAAAAAGGTTTGCTTTTCGTCAAGGCGGTTGCTGACGTTATTTAAAAGGTAGTCGTACGCGTCGCCGTCGATATATTTAAGGGATAAATCTTCAAGCTCGCACTTAATGTTGGAAATACCAAGCCTGCCTGCAAGCGGTGCGTAAATATCCAAGGTTTCGTGCGCGATTGCACTTTGACGCTCACGCGATAAAAAGCATAATGAGCGCATATTATGCAGTCTGTCTGCAAGCTTAATGATAATAACCCTTATATCGTTTGCCATTGAAACGAATATTTTTTTGAAGTTTTCGGCTTGCTCTTCCTTTTTGGACTTGAACTGGATTTTATCAAGCTTGGTTACGCCGTTTACAAGCTGTAAAATTTCCGCACCGAATTCGCGCAAAATATCGTCTTCCTGAACGGCGGTGTCTTCAATAGTGTCGTGTAAAAACGCAGCACAAATGGTTCCGCAATCCATACCTAAATCGACAAGGATTTGCGAAACAGCGCAAGGGTGTATAAAATATTCTTCGCCAGAAGCACGCTTCTGACCCTTGTGCGCGGCCTTTGCAAAGTCGTGCGCCTTGATAATTAATTGGGCTTCTTCGGCGGGATATATTTTTTTAATGTTATCTAAAATCTTCATATTAGTTTTTCAGCTTTTCAATCTCGTAATATATACGCGAAGATGAAAGCTTGCTTTTAACCTTATTATTAAACCTTAAAATGCCACGGTTAAAGTTGATAAAGCCAAGCTCTAAAAAGACTTCCATAGCAAAAACCGTTTGCATTTTTTTGTAACCTATATCATAGTTGAGCGCAAAATCAACGCTTGAACGAGCCATTGCACCGCTGTAAATTGAAAGCCTGCGGAAAATTTCAGCAAAGGTTTCTTTTGATACGTCAAGGTCGCAATACCTGTAAGCCGCACGCGCACGGTTGATAAAGGTTTCGGGGATTTGTTCAACATAATTGACCTTACCTAAAGGCCTGTCAAGATAAACTATCTTCTTGTACCCCGTCGGCACAGCGCCGTTAAACCCAACTATAACGCTGTTAACAAGGTTTTTTGACGTTGGTGAGTACAAGCAAACGTCGTAATTTTTAAGCCCGTCAAAGTCCTTTAAGGTGTCAAGATTATACACCGCAAATATAGTACCGAAGCGCTCTTCATTAGCGGCGTTGACAAGCTTTTCGATCATTTCTTCGGACACGTAAAGATAATCATCGTTATCGTTAAGCGCGGTAACCAAGCTTTCCTTAAAGGCACAAAGCTTGGTGCGGATAGAATCGTCAATCAAATACTCAACACCCTTGACGTAGCCCTTTAAGGATTCTTCCCTGTTAAAGACTGAAATATTGGGCTCAAAGATAATTTGCTTTTCAAACGGAAGCGACAGCATATTTTCACTTGATAAAGCGTTAAAATACAGCATATCGATATAATCTGTGTGGATAGATAGGTGCGGTGAGCCCATTTTTATAGGCTGAACAAGGGTTTGACCTACCTGAACGGCAAAAAGCGGCTTTTTGTTTGCCGTGCCGAAGGGCTCTAACCTGTTTAATTCCTTGGCTAAAGCTATGGTAAAAGGCTTTTCAATCAAAATATCGGCAGTTTTTGAAGGCTTGAAGCAGGAATAATCGTAATTTTTATCGATATAGTCTTCAAGCTGCTTTTTAAATTTAGGATAGTTTTCGTAAGAGATTGAAATGCCTGCCGCCTGCGCATGGCCGCCGAACTCGGTTAAATGCTCGCTGCAAGCAGTGATTGCGTCGTAGATATTAATTGATTCGATTGACCTTGCAGAGCCGTGAAGATTGCCGTTGTTGTTAACGAATAAAATAACCGGGCGTGAGAATTCTTCCACCAGCCTTGAAGCTATAATACCGACAAGACCGCTATTCCATTCATCGTCTTCCAAAATGATAATCTTTTTGCCGTACGCAGTTGAAATAAGCTTTTGTCTTGCGCCTTGATAAAGTAGCTCCGAATCAGCTTGACGGCGCACGTTATAGTTGTTTAATTTTACAGAAAGTTGCTCTATAAGCCCGTTATCGTCAGAAATCAACAGTTTTAAGGCGGCGTTTGCATCCCCCATACGCCCTGCAGCGTTTATGCGCGGCGCAATGGTAAAGGCAAGCGCGGTTGAGTTGACTTCACGCACGTTTGCAATGGCGATAAGCTCCCTTATCCCTTTTGAAGCATCACCGTTTTTGATTGCTTTTACACCTTCAAAAACGATATCGCGGTTTTCGTCTGTTAGCGGCATGCTGTCCGCAATGGTGGCAAGGGCTGCATAATCCAAATATTTATACGCGCGCTCGCCTATTAGGGCGCAAGCAATCTTGAACGCAACGCCCGCACCGCAAAGCCCGTCAAAGCCGTAGTCGGATTTGATTTTGCAGTTTACCGTAGTGCAGTCGGGTAGCTCTTGCGGTAGCTCGTGATGGTCGGTAACGATTACGTCAACCGCTAAATCCTTAAGATATTCTACTTCTTTTTTGCCGCTGATACCGCAATCCACCGTGATAAGTAAGGACGGCAGATAGGTATCCATAATATAATCAATATTTTCTATAGAAAGCCCGTAGCCCGTTGCCCTTTCAGGCACGAACGGCACGGCGTTAATTCCAAATTCAGTAAGCGCAAGATACATAATAGCAGTTGCGCAGATGCCGTCAGCATCGTAGTCGCCGTAAACAACGACAGTTTCTTCCATTTCCTTGGCGATTTGAAGCCTTTCAACCGTTTCCTTTACGCCCCCAAGCAAAAATGGGTCTTTAAAGTGATGACGACCGGGGCTTAAAAAATATTTGATTTCTTCTTCGGTTTTAATGCCGCGGCTTGACAAAATAGCAACCGTTTCGGGCTGCAGGGATAGTTTGTTTGCTATCGCGACTATTTCGTCACTGTGTGCGTTTTTTATGCGGAAGTTCATCTTTGCCCCCTGTCGTTTTAAAAAATTAGGCGGACGGAAACCATAGTCCGCCCGCCGATGCGTTAATATTTATTATGCTTTTTTCTTTTGTGCGCCGTCATAGTTCTTTTTTGTCTTGATTTTAGCGCCAATTTTTCTGAATTGTACCCAAAGTGCCGGTGCAACGAAGATTGCCGAGTAAGCGCCTGCAGCTAAACCGAAGATAATTGGGAAGATAAATTCGCCAATTGAAGAAACGCTTAAGATAACAAGGAATACAACCATGATAAGCGTTGTTACAGATGCTAAAATGTTAACGTTTAAAGCCTTGTAAACGCTTGCGTTAGCGATTTCAATATCAGATTTGGTTGAACCAAGCTTGATTTCAGCCCTTACGCGGTCGAAGATAACGATTGTTGCGTTGATTGAGTAACCAATGATTGTAATAACTGCAGCGATGAACGTTGAGTTGATTGCAATGTTAAAGATTGACATTAACGCGAACATAATGATAACGTCGTGTAAAAGTGTGCAAACTGCAGCAAGTGCGCTTGAGAACGTAAAGCGGATAACGATATAGATAAGCATAACAACAAGAGCAACGATTGTAGCAATGATTGCCATGGTTGTTAATGAATCACTTGCGGTCTTACCAACTTCGTAACCTTTAACTGCATCTGCTTCCAAGCCTAATTCGTTTTGGATCATAGCACAAAGGTCAAAATCGTAATTTTCCTTATAAATGCTTTCAATAAACGCAACTTCATCTTCAGGTGTCTTGCCGTCGTATCTGTAAGCTAAACGTACTTCGTAAACGTTTGTACCGTCGATAACAGACTGTTGAACGTCGCCTGTGATGTGGAATTTTTCCCTTGCGATAATGTCTTTAATCTTTTGGGCGTCAATAGCTTCGTCAGAAGAAATCTCAATAATAGCACCGCCTGTAAAGTCAATACCAAAGTTTAAAATGCTTTGGTTGGTGCAACCGCGATATACGGCAAAGCCGATACCCACTAAAAGGATAACTAATGAAACTAAAATAACGTATTTAAACTTTTGAACGATTTTTGAATTTTCAGAAAGTTTTAACATATTAAGCTACCCCCTTTTTTAAGTTGAAGAAAACTTCTTTATCTTTGTGAAGTGGGCTAACAACCTTAAGCATCCATCTTGTGAATACCAATGAAGCAAGCAGTGAAAGCGCAATACCAACTAAAAGCGTGATTGCAAAGCCCTTGATTGTACCTGGGCATAAGATCCACAATACGATAGCTGATAAAATTGTCGTTACGTTTGAGTCAACGATAGTGATAAGCGCGCTCTTAAAGCCTGTTTCAACTGCCGTGTTAAGCTTACCTTCTTTATAAGCAGCTTTGATTCTTTCAAAAATAACAACGTTGCCGTCAACCGCCATACCGATTGAAAGTAAGATACCTGCAATACCCGGAAGTGTGATTTGAATGTTTGGAATAACTGCAAGTAATACGATATATGAAAGTACGTAAAGGATAAGTGAAATGCAAGATGCAATACCCATACCGCGATAGATAACGATCAATAATACGAAAATGCAGAGAATACCAATACCTGCTGCAAGCAAGCTCTTTTCAATAGCGTTTTGACCTAAACGTGCAGAAATTGCCCTTGATTCGCTAACGTCGTATTCAATAGGTAAAATACCGTTATCGATAACAGATGCAACAGCGTCTGCAGATTCAAAATCGCTAAAGCCGGTGATTTGTGCAGATGAGTTGGTGATTTGAACGGAAACCTTTGGTTGAGAAACAAGTGTATCACCTAAATAGATGTACATTGTTGGGTCTTCCATGTCTTTGATTGCGCCTGTTGCTTCGCTGAATTTGGAAATACCGCTGTCAGTAAAGTCTAAAACGCAAACGTAACCGCCGTTTTGTTGGTCGTAAGCAGCTGCGGCAGACTTGATGTCTTGACCGGATAACCATTCGTGCTTGGAAGAGTCCTGGAAGGATAACGTACCTGTGTTACCGATGATTTGCAAAATTTCTTCTGCGTTTTCAACTTCAGGCACTTCAACCCTGATGCTTGTTTGGTTCTGAATGGAAATCGTTGCTTCGGTGAAACCTTTGTCGTCAAGACGTGCACGTAAAATTTCCATTGCACTTTCAACTTGATCAGCTGTGGTTTCGCCTTCGCCAGACGTAACCTTTGGTGTTAAAACGACGTAATAGCCGCCCGATAAGTCGATGCCCCTTGGGATAAGGCTTAAAATCGAATTATAATCCTTCGTTGAACCTGGGATTGCAAAGCTTGCAAAGCAAGCAACTGACAATACCGCGATAAGTACAAACGTTAGGATGAGAACGACTATGGATTTTTTCTTACTCATATTGCCTCCTAATGTTCGGGTAAGTAGTTTCCTGTTACATAATGGGGTTTACCCCACGTATGGGCAAAGGGCAAAATTAAACCTATGCGCATACCCCTATATTATATATTCTTAAAAATAATAAGTCAATAATTTTTTGGCAAGATTTGAGCAAAGAATATAAAAAAGCGCAAAAACTTTTAAGTTTTTTTAAATTTTAGCGCGCGTTTTTTAAATTAACGATAATCGCGCCCAAAATACCGCCTACAATCAGGCAATAAAAGCCGTCAAGTAAAAAGCTGACAAAGCTTGGCGCGGTTTTTGCAATCGCCATAAAAATAAGCCCCGTCACCAAAGAATACGCCGCACCGTATATTATGCCGTACAAAATGCCCTTGCGCTTTAAAAACAGCCTTAAGCCAACAAAAAGTGCGATAACCTTTATCACCTGATTAACGGCGCAGATAAGCGTGTTATTTAAGGCTAAAATTTTAGTGAAAAATGCTAAAATAGCCACCAATAGCACGGTTATCGCCACAGAAATCAAAAATGAGCCTAATAAAAATTTGTGGATTTTCATACTTAAAATAAACCTACCTAACTACATTTTATGCCCAAGGTATTACTAAAATGTTTGGCAAGTGTATTAAGCCAAATCAAAGCGCGGATTACTCGGTTTTTTAAACAAAAAAAGCCGCACTTATCGTGCGGCATAATTTTGCTTATTAAATTATTCAGCTTCTGCTTCTTTTTCAGCTTCTTCTTTAGATTCCTTTGCAGGCTCTTCCTTTGCAGGTGCTTCTTCTTTAGCTTCTTGAATAGGTGCTTCTTGAACAGGTGCTTCGTCTGTGATTTCTTCAGGTAAATCTTCAGGCATATCTTGAGACTCGCCGGCATTTTCTTCTTCAGCCTTGTGTACTTGGTAAATTGCACGTTTTTCAATGGTTAAGAAGCTTGGGTTTTCTTCAGTACCCGTTTTGATAACAACGTAAACTTCACCAACGTCAACGATTTCGCCGTGGATAAGACCGATTGTGGTAACCTTTGCACCAACTTCGATTGCGTTTAATTTTTCTTCCTGCGCCTTTTTATCCTTTCTTTGACGGATGATTGACGGAACGATCATCAATGCCAAAAAGCCGATAAGAATAACGTAAATAATCCAATCGCCGCCCGTGTTTCCACCACCTGATGGTGAGCTTTCTGTAAGTAAATTAATTAACATTTTGATTCTCCTTGAATAATTATCGATAAAATATTACTAAAAAACGCGGCTAAATGCAAGCGTTTTAAGCTTTAAAAATAAGGTTTCGCTAAATCTTCCCATACTTTTCATAAAACTCTTTGACAAAATCCATCGTATAGCCACCGATAATGGCTTTTCTTAAATTGCGCATGAGTCTTAATAAAAACGCAGTATTGTGCATCGAAAGGAGCATACCGCCAAGCATTTCGCCCGTGTTTATAAGGTGGCGGAGATATGCTTTGGTGTAGTTTTTACAGCAGTAGCAGTCGCACTCATCGTCGAGCGGCGTAAAATCTTCCTTATACATGCCGTTGCGGACGACAACCTTACCCTTTGACGTTAGCGCCGTGCCGTTTCTTGCAATGCGGGTTGCCAGAACGCAGTCGAACATATCAATCCCGCGGAGCGTGCCTTCGATAAGACAGTCAGGACTGCCAACGCCCATAAGATAGCGCGGTACGCTAGTTGGATAGTGTGGGTACATAAGGTCTAACATTTCGTACATCATAGGCTTTGGCTCACCAACCGAAAGCCCGCCGATTGCAATGCCGTGCTTTGCATAAGGTATGGTATTTTTTAAGCTTGTAAGCCTTAAATCCGAATAAAAGTTACCTTGCACGATTGGGAACAGCGCTTGTGTTTCAACCTTGTGGTAGTTATAGCACCTGTCAAGCCAGTCAAGAGTGCGCTTCATTGCCTTTTCAGACTTTTTATAGTCCGCACCGTATTCGCTGCATTGGTCAAACTGCATGATAATGTCTGCGCCAAGGTTGTTTTCAATCTCGATTGCGCGTTCAGGCGTTATAAAGTGGCGGCTGCCGTCAACGTTTGACTGAAAGGTTACGCCATCATCCTTAATATTGTTTAATTTTGCAAGCGAAAATACCTGGAAGCCACCGCTATCGGTCAAAATAGGCTTGTCCCAGTTCATAAATTTATGTAAGCCGCCTGCTTTTTTAACGATTTCATCACCCGGGCGCATAAAAAGGTGGTAGGTGTTTGATAAAATAATTTGTGCGCCTACTTCCTTTAAATCGCGTGGGAGAATACCTTTAACGGTCGCTTGCGTACCAACGGGCATATAAATTGGCGTTTCAATATCGCCGTGCGGTGTGTGCAGTACCCCCGCCCTTGCTCCCGTTGTCGGGTCTTGCTTGATAACTTCAAATGAAAAATTGCTCATAACAGTACTAAATAAAAAGTTTTTGTTGTTTTTATCGGTGCTGTTTTTCGCCAAGCCCCACAAAAAAGTGGGCGTATAACGCGATTAACGGCACTTTTTAATGTTTTTTATAAAATAAGCATTGCGTCGCCAAAGCTGAAAAATCTGTAACTATTTTCAACGGCAAGCTTATATAAATCCAAAATCTTTTGGTGACCTACAAGCGCACCAACCAGCATCACGAGTGTTGATTCGGGCAGGTGGAAGTTGGTTATAAGCGCGTCAACGCACTTAAACTTGTATGGCGGATAAATAAAAATTTGCGTGTCGCCCTGACAGGCTTTAACGAAGCCGTCGCTATCGGCAACGCTTTCCAAGGTTCTGACCGAAGTCGTACCAACGGCGATTACCCTTCTTCCTTCACGCTTTGCTTTATTGATTTTATCTGCGTTTTCCTGATCGATTTTGTAAAATTCCGAGTGCATCTGGTGGTTTTCAACGTCGTCAACCTTGACAGGTCTGAACGTACCCAAGCCAACGTTTAATTGGACTTCGGCAAACTCAACGCCCTTATCCTTAAGCCTTTCAATCAACTCTGTCGTAAAGTGCAGCCCTGCAGTTGGCGCAGCGGCACTACCTTGCTCCTTGCAATAAACGGTCTGATAACGCGTACCGTCTTCAAGCTTTGCTTTAATGTACGGGGGAAGCGGCATTTGCCCAACCCTGTCCAAAATATCTTCAAACACGCCGTCAAAGGCAAAGCGTATAAGCCTGCCGCCGGCGTCGGTGTTGTCTAAAACGGTAAAAGAAAGCTCGTCGCTGATTTTAAAGCTTGCACCGATTTTGGCTTTTTTGCCGGGCTTTACCAAAACTTCCCAATCGGTATAATTTAAGCGCTTTAAAAGTAAGACTTCCATCTTACCACCGCCGCTTGTCGTTGCGTAAATGCGCGCGGGATAAACCTTGGTGTTATTAACGACAAGCAAATCGCCTGCCTGCAAAATATCGTAAATATCCCTGAAAATTCTATGCTCTACCCCGTCGGTTGCGCGGTTGTAATATAGTAAGCGTGAACTATCGCGCGGCTCAACGGGCGTTTGTGCAATCAAGCTTTCAGGTAAGTCATAATAAAAATCACTTGTCTTCATCTTGGTCTTCAAAAAAGGTTATCTGGCTCTTTTTAGGAATTTTAATTCCTAAATGCTTATAGCACGCGGTGGAAAGCATCCTGCCGCGCGGCGTTCTTTGGATAAAGCCTAACTGTAAAAGATAGGGCTCGTAAACGTCTTCGATAGTGGTTGCGTCTTCGTTAATGGTTGCGGCGATTGTTTCAAGCCCAACGGGGCCACCGCCGAATTTTTCCGCCATGGCACGCAAAATCTTGATGTCGATTGAGTCAAGACCAAGCTCGTCAATCTCAAGGCGTGAAAGCGCTAGGCGTGTGTCTTCAATAGTGATTTCGCTGTGTCCCGATACAAGCGAAAAGTCCCTTACCCTTTTAAGCAAGCGGTTTGCAATACGCGGCGTACCGCGGCTGCGCTTACCAAGCTCCGCCGCGCTTTCGGGTGAGATTTCCGCACCTAAAATTTTGGCAGAACGGGTTACGATTTCGGCAAGCTGGTCGTTGGTGTACATTTCCAGACGGCACATAACGCCAAATCTGTCGCGTAGCGGCGAAGACAAAAGCCCCGCGCGCGTGGTTGCGCCGATTAGCGTGAATTTTTTAAGCGGAATTTGTATATTGCGCGCGGAAGGACCTTTGCCGATAATAAAGTCAAGCGAATAGTCTTCCATTGCAGGGTATAAAATTTCTTCAACGTTGCGGTTTAGGCGGTGAATTTCATCCACGAAAAGCACGTCGCCATCGTTAAGATTGGTAAGGATTGCCGCTAAATCGCCCGACTTTTCAATGGCAGGCCCACTTGTGACCTTGATTGAAGAGCCCATTTCGTTTGCGATAATGTGGGCGAGCGTGGTTTTACCAAGCCCCGGTGGGCCGTAAAGCAAAACGTGGTCTAAAGCTTCCTGTCGCATCTTTGACGCTGTAATGAAAATACGCAGATTTTCCTTGACCTTGTCCTGACCGACGTAGCCGTCCATCGACTTTGGTCTTAAAACGTTTTCCGATTCGTCGTACTCGTTTTTTTGCGGAACTAAAATATTTTCCCTTGTGTCGTTATCCATTGCCGACTGTATTAAGTTTTCGTCAAAAAGGCTGCTTTTTATCATAACTACCCTGTGGTTTATCGGTTTTTGGTTATTTTAAGTATTAATACTTAAACTTTTTATGCAAAGTATCTTAATGCACCAGTGATTATTTCTTCCAAGGTCTGGTTGCCGTCTTCTATCGCGCTTGCAACTGCCTTTGTGCTTTCGGTGCGGTTATAACCAAGGCTCATAAGCGCAAGCACGGCGTTTTCGCCCTGGCTTGAAAGCGTTTGCTTTGGAACTTCAGCTTTGATTATCGGTGCTTTCTGCATTGCTTCGCGAAGCTCAACGATAATGCGTTCAGCCGATTTTTTGCCAAGACCTTTTATTTTGGAAAGGGCTTTTACGTCACTTGTTGCAATGTACATTGCAAGGTTGTTAAGCGTAGTCCCCGACAAAATGCCGATACCCATTTTTGGGCCAACGCCCGAAACGGTTATTAATTGAAGGAACATATTTTTTTCGTTTATCGTGTCAAAGCCGTAAAGGTAAACGCCGTCTTCCCTGACCGCCATATACGTATATGCGTGGCCGCCGTTATCCCGGGTTAAGCGGTTATATAGGCTTTCGGAACAAATAAGCTCATACCCAAGCCCGTTAACTTCAAGCACGACAACGCCGTTTTCTGCACTTAATAATTTACCGTTGATATATGCAATCATAAAACACCTTAAATCTTGATTAATTGCGGCCTTCTTTTTGTAAAAGGCGGCGTATAGGCCGATTAACGCCATTTTTTTATTGTTTTTTAAATAGCAACAAGCCGTTATTTGATACCAAAGCTTGATGAAAATCTGTTTGTGTTTGCATGGGTTAAGGCAACGGCTAAAGCGTCAGCCGCGTCGTCCGGGCGCGGAAGCTTTGCAAGCCCTAAAAGGCTTGTCGTCATTGCCTGTATCTGCTTCTTTTCTGCCCTGCCGTAGCCAGTCAGGGCTTGCTTTATCTGAAGGGGAGTATACTCAAACAGCCTTTGGCACTTTTTATAGCAGGTTGAAACGATAACACCCCTTGCGTGTGCAACGTTGATACCCGTTGTGATATTGGTGTTAAAAAATAATTCTTCCAAAGCGATCTCATCGGGCAAAAACTTGTCTATAAGCAGGTTAACGCCCTTTTCTATCATAACAAGACGCTCGGGGAAGGTATTTTCTTTTGGGGTTTTTATAACCCCGTAATCGACTGCACGCACCTTGCCGTTTTCAACGCTGATAACGCCGTAGCCAATGGTTGCAAAACCGGGGTCTATACCTAAAATTATCATAGAAGGCATTTGTCTCCTTTATAATATTTTATTGTACTACAATTATATATAATTGTCAACGGAATTGACCGAAAATGCACGGGCATACAAAAAAACGGTGGCAACAAAGCACCACCGCTTTTAGCAAATTATTTTATGCGCCGTAAACGTATTGGGTTATCATAACTTCAACGTGAACGGTTCTTACAGAGTCTCTTATGACTTCAAACCTTAAGGTATCACCGATTTTAAGCTCCAAGCTATTGATATATTCAACGAATGCACTTGCAGTCGTTACGTTATAAACGTATTCTTCGCCGCTATCGTCGTTGGTGTGGGTGATGGTTTCGATAATATCACCTGCGCGCAAGCCCGATTTATAGAAGCAACCGCTTTGGTCAAGCGATGAAATATAAACGTAGCCCTGTGAACCCCATTTTGACGTGTAATAGTTCGCAACCGTACAGCCGATAACGTACTTGCCGGGGATAAAGCCGTGCTCAATTAAGTCGGTTGAAATTTCAGCAATGGTGTTTGCAGGGATTGCAAATGCTAATCCTTCAACAGCTTCGCCGTAGCTGCCGATAAATTTAGCGTTTACCATACCGATAAGATACCCGCTTGTGGTAAACAGCCCACCGCCCGAGTTACCCGGGTTTATTGCGGCGTCCGTCTGGATGACTTCCATAGTCTTGTTATCAATAGTGATTTCGCGGCTTGAAGAACTCACTATACCCTTCGTGACCGTACCGCCGAGCGTGCCGAGTGGGTTACCGATAGCAACAACGTCTTCACCCACCTTGATAAGGTCTGAATCGCCGTGAAGCATAACGGCAGGAAGGATAACGTCGATTGAAAGCACGCAGATATCACTGTCAGGGTCACTACCGACAAGCTGTGCCGTATAGTTTTTGCCGTCGGTCGTGGTGATAATAACCTGGTCGCTTACGTCAGCAACTTCGATTACGTGGTGGCAGGTAATGATAAAGCTTTTATCTGTTAAAACGCCTTCTTCATCGTACGCGCCGCTTGCAATAACCACGCCCGAGCCCGCGCTTATCATTTTATCGCCTTGCGCGATATAAACTTCCACAACGGACGGGCAAATTTCTTCCAAAACCTGCGTTAAAGGCTTATCGGTTACGCTATCGGTTGGGGCAACGTTTATGTTGACCGTGTATTTGTTTGTAACGGTCGGTGGCGTTACGCCCACACCGCCTTGATTTGAAGAATCCTTATTAAAAATGCCCTCAAACTGGCAAGCCGTCGCGCTAAATGCAATAATCAGCGTTAAAATTAGGGCTAAAACTGATTTTTTCATAAAAATGAACTCCTGAAAGTCATATTATTCATATTATATCACAAAAAATTATAAATGGCAAATATTATAGCCAAATGTTATTAATATGAAAGTTTAGTTAAACTTTGCCACTAAATTCTAAAAAACGTAGTTTTTTAAAAGCATAACCAAACTAACAAGGGGGCTTGGCAGTACGCCAAGCCCCCAACTGCTGCTTTTGTAAAGCAGTAATCAACCGTTAAAATCAATCACCGCTTTATATTAAAAGCAGACTATATAAAGCGGTAATCAAATCAAATAAAATCAGAATAATTAATAACTAAACGATTTTTATTTATCACCGCTTGTATTAGTATTATGTACCCTTTTTCAGCCTTTATACACAAAACCTAAAAAAATTTTCAGCACGGCGAAAACAAAAAAAGCACGGGGATTAACCGTGCTTTTGATAGTTAATTATTCATCGTCTTCGTCATCAGGAAGCTCTACGTTGTGGTAAACTTCTTGAACGTCATCGTTGTCTTCAAACGCGTCAAGCATCTTCATAAAGGTAACAAGCTGGTCAGGATTTAAAGTAATCTTGTCGTTTGGTACCATCATAACTTCTGCTTCCAAGAATTCAACGTTCTTTTCTTCAAAATATTTTCTGACTTCAGAAAAAGCTGCAGGTGAAGTGCGGATTTCGTAAACGTCGTCGCTGACGATGCAATCGTCTGCACCGGCATCTAAAGCGTATTCCATAACCGTGTCTTCATCAAGCTCCGGCTTACGTTCAATAACGATTACGCCGCAGTTAACGAACATAAACGATACGCTACCCGACGTACCCATGCTGCCGCCGTATTTATCAAAGATATGTCTTACTTCGCCAACCGTTCTGTTTTTGTTGTCGGTCAAAGTGTTAACGATAACTGCGCTGCCTGCGATGCCGTAGCCTTCGTAAACCAAGGTTTCATAGTTGACGTTGCCAAGCTCACCCGTTGCTTTAGCGATACTTCTTTTAATGTTATCGTTTGGCATGTTTGCAGCCTTTGCTTTTGCAATTACGTCTGCAAGCTTGCTGTTTAAGTTAGGGTCAGCACCCAATTTTGCAGCAACAGCGATTTCCCTACCGATTTTAGTAAAGATTCTGCCACGCGCTGCGTCAGCCTTACCCTTTTTTGCTTGTATGTTGTGCCACTTACTGTGTCCTGACATAAAAAATCTCCTTTAAGCTAACTTATCTAAATTGAAGTTGATACAAAATAATTGACGCCGCAACACCTGCGTTTAAGCTTTCCATTTTATCTGTCATCGGGATAGTAACGGTATAATCTGCAACGGCTTTAACGTTGTCAGAAAGCCCGTGTGCTTCGTTACCGATACATAAGCAAAACTTGTCCGGCGCGGTGAAGCTGAAAAGATTTTGACCGTCAAGGTCGGCAATGACCATCTTAACCGATTTTAGTAGCGGTAAGATTTCATCGTGCGTGCCTTGATGGATATTAACGGAAAACACCCCCGTCATACTTGAACGCACCGTTTTTGGTGAGTACGGGTCAGCACAGTTAATCAAATAAACGTCACTTATCCCTGCGGCAGCACACGTTCTAAAAATTGTACCAAGATTGCCCGGGTCTTGCAGCCCATCAAGCAAAACGCAGTTAGAAAGTGGGGCTATAAGCCTGTTATCGTCCATTTTTGCCACAGCAACAATACCCTGCGGCGTAACCGAATCACTAATATAATTAATGATATCCTGCGTTACGCAAACAAGGTTATCAAGGCTATCCTGATAAGGCGCTAAAGATTCTTCCGTGCCAAAAACCGTTACGATTTGCTTACCCTGCTCAATCGCCGTACGCACGGACTTTTCGCCTTCGATAAGGTATAAGCCTTGCTTGTTGCGGTGCTTTTTATCCTTTAAAAGCGCGGCATTTTTAACCTGCCCGTTATGACGTGAAGATATAACCATAATAAAAAACCGAGCCGCTTAAAAAATATAAAGCGGCCCTATAAAAAATCTTAAGCTAATCTTGCTTTAACTTGTTCACAGAGTTGTGCAAAACCTTGTGCGTCGTTGATAGCCATGTCAGAAAGAACCTTTCTGTTAAGGTTAAGACCTAAAAGGTTAAGACCGTGCATAAATTTGCTGTAGTTTAAACCGTTTTGACGGCAACCAGCGTTGATACGTGCAATCCAAAGCTTTCTGAAATCACGTTTGCGAAGTCTTCTTGAAACGTAAGCATAAGTTAAAGACTTCATTACCGCTTGACGTGCTACGCGATAAAGTTTGCTCTTTGAGCCAAAGTAACCTTTAGCAAGTTTTAATATTTTTCTGCGTTTCTTAACGCCGTTAACTGCTCTTTTAATACGCATATTTATATCCCCCTATTAACCTTGAATGAGATTTCTGATAGTTCTTTCTTGAGCGTGAGATACGAATGCTGCGCCTCTCAATCTTCTCTTTCTCTTTGTGTTCTTTTTGGTCAAAATGTGTCTGTGACCAACGTGTCCTCTTTTAACCTTTCCAGTACCGGTAAGTCTGAAACGTTTTTTAGAACCGCTGTGTGATTTCATTTTCGGCATAATTTACCCTCCGTGTTTATGTTGATTTTATTATTAATATAGTTATTGCGCCGTGGCGCTAAAAAATATTACCTTATTTATCCTTTTTAGGAACGAGAATCATTAAAATGTTTCTGCCTTCCAAAACAGGCTTTCTTTCCATAGTTGAAACGTCCTGAACCATTTCGTAAAATCTGTTCATAACGTCAATACCCATTGATGAGTGGGCGTTCTGACGGCCGCGAAGCCTGATGGAAACTTTAACCTTATTGCCTGCCGCGATAAACTTGCGCGTTTGGTTTGCCTTAACGTTAAGGTCGCCAATATCAATGGTCATTGAAAGCCAGATTTCTTTAAGCTCAATAACCTTTTGGTTCTTTTTAGCTTCCTTTTGCTTTTTAAGGACTTCAAAGCGGTATTTACCGTAATCCATAATCTTGCAAACGGGCGGCTTTGCTTGTGGTGAAATTTCAACAAGGTCTAAATTTGCTGCTTCAGCAATTTCTAAAGCCTTTTGCGCACTCATGATACCAAGCTGGCTGCCGTCTTCACCGATTAAGCGGACTTCTTGGTGGCGAATCATTTCGTTGATGTTATTCTGAACGTTAATAAGTGTTGCCTCCTAGCAAAAAAATAACGGGCTTTTCACGCAGAAAAACCCGATAATATCCCATAAGTTAGTAAGCCGTTTACTAATATGTACCGCTTTAAATATCTGGCGGTGAGAAGGTTACTTCTGCTTCAAGCACGATTATAGTACCACCTATAAAAATCTTTGTCAAGCAATTTTCACCCATTTTGAGAATTTGTAGTAGCAATTTTATGACCTTGATAGCCTATTCAAAAACGTTGTCTACTAAATAATTATGGTAAACTTTTTGCACCGCAAAAAGTCTTCAATAAATTAAAAGCAAAGCTTACGGATTCCAACGCTCACTTGGGGTAAGACGTTGTCATCCTGAGCCCACGACGTGGGCGTCAGGACCCCCTAAATAAGTTGTTAATTTTTAATAAAAAGTGCGTCTATAAGCCGATTATCGCAACACCAGGTATCAGAAAATACTCAATCTTTTTATGGGTGCCATTACTTTATTTAAGCGGTAGTTATATTACTATTCCTTTCGTTAATAAGCTTGTTTACAACTTCCATTATATCCCAGTTGTTTGCAATAAACGGCAAATAAACCGTACCACGTATCGCGTGTATATGTATTATGGAAAAAATCTTAGTAGCACCGTACGCCGTTATTTTATCAATAGGCAAAATCAGCTTTGCACCAAACGCAGTTTTTATATAAACGTTATTATCCGTAACGGTTATTTTTTGTTTTGAAAAAACGTAATGTAATAGAATTTGATAACCTGCAAAAAATAAGAATAACCAAGCAAACCTAAACCATTGCCTTCCGCAAGCATAAAAACTGCTAATATCTTGTCTATGTTCTTTTTTAAAGTGCCTCCAAAGCTTATTTTTGTTAACTGAACTCCAATAATGATAATGTTTCATAGGGCACACGTAGGTTTCTTTGCCATTATGATCCACTTCTCGAGCAGTTTCACATAAATCACGCTTAATTTGAGCACGTATTACTATGGCGTCAAAAACCCCCACAACTAAAAACGTCGCAAATGCAACAAGAAGCGTTACAATCAAAATTTTAGAAAATATTATATATGCTTTTGAGCCTTTACTTACAATCAAAACGTTTTCTTTCATAACTCACTCCTTAATTTCAATACCTAACAGTAATTTTCCTCTGAATCGTCAATTTTTAGCGGTTCACCCTTTTTGCGATTAACAACCTTATCTAAGATTTTCTCAATTTCATCATTATTCCACACAAGTAACAGCCTAAAAGTACCGCGTATTGCGTGTATATGTATTATGGAAAAAATTTTAGCAGTGCCATACGCAGTAATTTTATCTATAGGGAAAGCAATTTTCCCACCGAATGCAGTCTTTAAATAAACGTTTTTATCCGTAACGACAATCACCCTATGCGAATAAATATAATGCTCAAATACATGTATAGCCGTTAACAGCAAAAATAACCAATGCAAGAAATATAAATGCGAAGCAGCTTGATACATCGTAGGCAGCACGTCACTGTGATTATTTTTAACGTGTGTAAAAATAATATTATCAATGTCATATGAATATAAGGTAAATTTATGCCCGCATATATCACAGTAATATCTGTTATCTTTATCATAATACGTTGCATAGTTTGATTTCAAAAATTGCTTTGCAACTTCATGACGGTTACTTACGCCATTAATAAGCGCTACAACCAAAAAAAATATACTAAGTATTAACGAACCCAAAATTAAAAAGCTAAATATATTTTTAAATAACTCAGATCTTTTGCTTTCGATCAAAACCTTTTCTTCCATTAATTTGCCCCGTTTACCTGATTATATGATAATGTTATCATATACCAAAAAAAATTGCAAGTATTTTTTAAAAAAAAGACGGGCTTAAAACCCGTCTTTTATCCGTTGTTAGTTTTAATAAAAACCCGTCTATAAGCCGATTATCGCTGTTTTTGGGGTTATACAATTACAGGCCGTAGCAGAGCCACAAATAAATGTATGCTGGGATAACCGCACCAAAGGTGAACGGAATACCGATTTTAAAGAAGTCGCTGTTTTTAACGGTATAGCCTTCCTTACGTAAAATACCGATACCCGTGATATTTGCAGAAGCACCGATTGGCGTGCAGTTACCGCCGAGCGTTGCACCCGACAATAAACCGAAGTATAAAATCGTTGGGTCAATGTTAAGCGATTGTGCAAGGAAGGTAATAACAGGCAGCATTGTTGCAACGTAAGGGATATTGTCGATAAACGCAGAAATAAGTACCGAGCCAAACACGATAACCGTATATAAAACGAATACGTTGCCACCGCCAAGCTTTGCTAAAAGACCTGCAAGCTTATCGATTACGCCCATATGTGTGATACCGCCAATGATAAGGAAAAGGCCTAAAAGAAGACCTAAAGTTTCAAAGTCGATTGCCTTAACGCTTGCTTTAACCGTTTTAAAGCCCCTTTCTTTAATGCAAGTATAAACAATTCCGATAACGTATAAAGAAACGCAGATAAGTCCGTTTGTGATTGAAGGCTTATTTGGTATAAAGGACGCCAAAATAAGTAAAAGTATAGTACCAAGGAGCAATACTGTCGGAACGTAATCGTTAACCTTTGTGCGTTCGGTTGACTTTTCAATCTTGCCCTTTTCCTTACGGAAAAGCCACGCTAAAATGATTGCTGAAACGATAGCGCCAAGCTCAACCGCGAAGAATATACCGGGTCTACCCTTATACCAGAAGAAGTCTAAAAAGCTCATATCCGCGTAAGAGCCAAGCATAATTGCCGTTGTATCGCCAACGAGCGTCGCCGCGCCCTGTAGGTTTGATGAAACCGCAATACCGATAATAAACGGAACGGGGTTGGTTTTAAGCTTTCTGCAGATTTCAAGCGCGATTGGCGCAATCATAAGAACGGTTGCAACGTTATCAATAAAGGCTGAAACGATACCTGCAAACAAGGAAAGTGCAACTGCCGCAATTTGAACGTTTGGGACCTTTGCCATGATAAAGTCTGCTAAAAGCGCCGGCATTTTACTATCGATAAACAGCTGAACAAGCCCCATTGTACCTGCAATCATTAAAAGCACGTTAAAGTCAATCGCGCCGAAAATTTTACCAAGCGGAAGCATACCGCTGACGATAAATATGAGTGCAGAGCCTAATGCGATAAACGGGCGGTATTTGCTGAAAGCTATCATGCCAACGTAGGTTACCGCAAACAAGATAATTGCGTAAATCATTTATTCTCCTTTGTGCAAGGTTTATTTGCTTTGCACGGGTTAAGATATGAATAAGCACTCACCCGCACGGAATAATAGTATAACATCTTTTTATCAGTTTATCAATCACTTTTGACTAAATAAAAAATAAATTAATAAAAAAAACTTGCGCACCTATAAATAAAGGTGCGCAAAAAAATTTGTAAATTAAGTTACCAAAGCTTGTCAAATTAAACTAAAAAGTAGGGCTATAGGTCGGTTATCGTATCTTTTTAATACAGCAGTAAGAGTAAAATTTATTACGCCAAATCATCGTTATCGTAATAATCCTTGTACTCCTTTGTGACTGGCGGTTTTTTATTAGGCATACGCTCTGCGATTTCTTTTACGTTTACGATAAGCTCACCAAAGCCGTACAAAATCCAGGATGAAGCCCAAGCAATAACCGGGCCTAAAAGCAGGAAGAAAACCCCCGCAACGGCATCACTTGCCAACGCAGCCAAACCTATAACAACGAATAAAACCGTTTCAATACAAAAAATGACTTTTGCTAAAATTTTAATCTTTTTACCAATGTTCTTATACATATTTATCCCCTTTGTGATTTATTTACAATTACATTATAATATACACACACCGCGTTGTCAAGAATATCAACGCGCGCACATAATATCCAAATTAAAGTCGTAAGGCATAAGTACCAAAAAAACTTAATTTTGTCGTTGACATTTTCGGGCTAAAATATTATAATATCCCTTGATAAATATCAAGGTGAATAAATGAAAAACAATAAAGAAATGCTTGGCACTGCGCCCGTTGGTAAGCTTTTGGTTAAGCTATCCTTGCCGACAGTTATAGCGCAGCTTGTCAATATGCTTTACAACCTGGTTGACCGTATTTATATCGGACACATGCCCGAAGTTGGCGACCTTGCCTTAACGGGTGTTGGCGTTTGTATGCCGATTATTTTGATAGTTTCTGCCTTTGCCGCGCTGGTAAGCTCTGGCGGGGCGCCGCGGTCTTCCATTTTTATGGGGCAAAAGGATACTGAAAGCGCTGAAAAAACGCTTGGCTCTTGCTTTAGCTTGCTGATTATTATTTCAGCCGTGCTGACAGTTCTACTTTTAATTTTCAGCCGTGACCTACTGCTTACGTTTGGCGCAAGTCAAAACACCATAGGTTATGCAACCGATTACATCAATATTTACGCAATAGGCACGATTTTTGTTCAACTGACTCTCGGTATGAACGCCTTCATATCCGCACAGGGCTTTACAAAAATTTCAATGGTGTCGGTAATAGTCGGTGCGGTTTCCAACATAATTTTAGACCCTATTTTTATTTACGCGCTTAATATGGGCGTAAAGGGCGCGGCGCTTGCAACGATAATTTCGCAAGCCCTATCCTGCGTGTGGGTTATCATCTTTTTATGCAGTGATAAATCAATTTTAAAGCTCAAGCTTAAAAACCTTACCCCCGTACCCAAAATAGTACTGCCGTGTATCGCGCTTGGCACAGCAACCTTTATTATGCAGTCAAGCGAAAGTGTGATTTCGATCTGCTTTAACTCTTCACTTTTAAAATACGGCGGCGATATTGCAGTCGGGTCAATGACGATACTGACAAGCGTAATGCAGTTTGCAATGCTACCGCCGCAAGGCGTTGCACAGGGCGCACAACCCATTTTAAGCTTTAACTACGGCGCAAAAAACGCTGACCGCGTTAAGAAAACCTATAAGCTTTTGCTTATAACCTGTCTTATATATTCCGTAACGATTTGGGCGGCAGTTATGGCGTTTCCTAAAGCTTTCGTATCACTATTCACACCCGATAAAGCCCTTGCCGACTTTGCATCAAAGGCCTTACGCATTTATTTTGCAGGCATGCTCTTATTTGGAATTCAAATCGCTTGTCAGATGACCTTTGTATCACTTGGCAACGCACTGTCTTCAGTAACGGTTGCCATTATAAGGAAATTTGTATTGCTTCTCCCGTTAATCTATATTATGCCTAATCTGGTCGATAACCGTACTATAGGCGTATATTTGGCAGAACCCATTGCAGATATTTTGGCAGTAACCTTTACCGCAATACTGTTTGTTTTCCAATTTAAACGTGCCCTTAAAAAGATTTCCGGCGCAAACGATACACCAATCAAGCAAGATTAATTAAAAAGGCTGCAAAATGCAGCCTTTTTTTAGTTAAAATTATCAAAAAGTGGGGCTATAGGTCGATTATCAGCCTAAAATGCCACTAAAAAACCCCTGCAAAAAGCTTAAGCGCCTATCTGTTGCAGGGGTTTAAATTATTGTTATTAAACGATTATGATATCAATGGTTTTATCCTTAATGGTAACCATATCAACGTTAACTTCAAGCGCTAAAGTATCACCAACCTGACCCTCGTAAGCGGCAACGACTTGAGTGCCGTTACAATCGCAGGTAGCGTATTTAACGTGGCCGTAATCTTTAATAGAAACAACCTTACCGATTAACGCGTTGCCGACTTCATCGCCTTCATTATAAGGTTTAGCGGTGACAGCACAGGCGTCAAAGGAATAGTTAAGCGGCGTCTTGAAAATCCTTGTGCCTTTACAGCCGAACAGCTTTTCACAAATTCTTACGCTTGGAACAAGCTTGTGACCTGCCATTTGCATATAGAATTGGTATTCCTTTCTGCTGATTTTAGATTTAGTGAATTCACCGTCGATTGAGTTAACTGTATTCATTGGGTCGATACCGCAATCAGCAACGGCAATCTTGCACATATCGATATCAAAGCTTACGTCATCGCCAACCCCGTATTCCGGCTCACCGTCTTTAAGTGAGAATAAAATACTGCCGTTAACGTCAAGCGTATAAAGGGTCTTGTCTTCGACTTGCTCAACGCCGTGAATCCTTGCTTTAGCTGTGCCGCGACCGATAGTGAGCGCGGAAATAGGCATAACGAGTTCTACGTTCTGGCGGCTGCTTTCAACAACAATAGCAGAAGGTATAGCAAATGATTGCTCTGCAAGCCTGATTGTATTGTTAGCGATATCAACGTTAACGATATTTTGTTCAGGGATTCTCTTTTTGATACTCTTTTCGGTTTCCTTATCGAATACGTGGAATTTACGTCTTGAAACTTCAACGTCGATAACGTCGCCCGGGTGAACGATAAAGTCAGGGTCGGTTTTAACCGTGATAGCGCCCGTCTTGTCGTCAGGGTTCTGAACGTTAAGGTTAGCGTATAAGATAACTTCGTTACCGAGAACTTCAACAACGGAAACAACGGCTTTAGTGCGTGACCATAAGTGGCTGTCTGTTGCGTCAGGTCTAGCGATTCTCAAGTCTTCCGGTCTTACGCCGAAGATAACTTTTGATTTGCCGTCCATATACTTAACAGGAATCTTTTCAGCAAAGGAATAGTTCATTTCAAACGCAGCGCCGCAGTCAAGGCTGAAGCGGACTTCATCACCGCGTTTATTGATAACGCCTTCAAAGAAGTTCATTTGCGGTGTGCCGATAAAGCCCGCAACGAACATATTGTCAGGATACCTGTAAAGATTCATTGGGGAATCGATTTGTTGAACGAAACCGTCCCTCATAACAACGATACGCGTACCCATAGTCATAGCTTCAACCTGGTCGTGCGTTACGTAGATAAAGGTTGTGCCAAGGCGTTGGTGAAGTCTTGAAATTTCAGATCTCATTGCCGCACGAAGCTTGGCGTCAAGGTTTGATAAAGGCTCATCAAGAAGGAATACCTTTGGTTGACGAACGATTGCCCTACCTAAAGCAACACGTTGGCGTTGACCGCCTGAAAGAGCCTTTGGCTTTCTTTCAAGATATTCGGTAATACCAAGGATTTCAGCAGCCTCGGTAACCTTTTCGTGAATGATATCTTTAGGAACGCGAGCAGTCCTTAAGGCAAAAGCCATGTTTTCATAAACGCTCATATGCGGATAAAGTGCATAGTTTTGGAAAACCATTGCGATATTTCTATCCTTTGGCTCAACGTCGTTAACGATTTCGCCGTCAATCTGAAGCTCACCCGCGGTGATTTCTTCAAGACCGGCAATCATACGTAAGGTCGTTGACTTACCGCAGCCTGACGGACCAACGAAAACGATAAATTCTTTGTCTTCAATATCCATGCAGAAGTCGTTTACTGCCTTAACGTTACCATCATATACTTTGAAAATATGTTTAAGTGACAAACTTGCCATAATATTTTCTCCTCATCATTTTAAGATTACAATAGAATACGGCGGAAGCACGAGCGTGCCGTTGCTGTATCCTGCTTTGATAGAATTGTCAACGTATAAATCGCCGACAATTTCCGTGCACCCAAGACTTGGGTCAAGCGTAACTTTTTGTTCCCACTCGTCAAGGTTGATAACGATAGTTATCTTTTCGTCCCCGTAGGTCTTTGTAACGATACAAATAAAGGTGTTATCCTGCGGTGAGTGATTTTCAACCGTACCCCTTGCGATTGACGGGAACATATTACGAAGCTGCATAGCTCTCTTATAGTAATTAAGAATACTGTTTTCATCAGCCTGCTGTTCCTGAACAGACGGATAGAGATAGCTTGAAGCATCAACAGGCGTATTTTCAGGTGAAATGAAGCAATGACCTTCATAAATGTTCTTTGGTTGCCACTTCATTGCGATACGCTTTGCCGGGTCAGAGTTGTTGCCGCCCTTGCTGAGCATACCGATTTCTTCGCCGTAATAGACAAAGCAACCGCCGTTCATCATTGCAAGCACACCGCCTGCCATTTTAACCCTTTCTTCACCCGGCATAAAGCTACCCGGGCGCATTGTGTCGTGATTACCAAGGAAGGGTGCTAAAATACCCGTGGTGTAGGTTTCCTGAAGCCTTACCATAAGCCCGCCTAAACTCCTGCCACTTGCCTGCTTGATAGCCGTGGCAATAGTACCCGTTGCTTGCGCGCCTGTGAATAAGAAGAAGGAATCACATCCGCTTTGATAGTACTGATTAATCGTGTAATCGGCACCAACCCAAGCTTCACCAACGATAAAAGCGTCTTCCTTGAAGGATTTTGCTTCGGTATTGAGCCATGAAAGGAACTCAACGTTCATTGGGATAGAGCCTGTATAATAGCTTGTTACAGCGTCCAGACGGAAGCCGTCAACGTTATGGTCAATAAGCCAATATTCCATGATTTCTGAAATTTTAGCCCTTACGTTCTCGCTGTCGAGATTAAGGTCGGGCATACCGCTCCAGAATCTTGCTTCGTAATAATATTTAGTACCGGAAACAGGCTCGTAATTGTTTTCCTTGTTGGTCTGGAAGTTATAAAAGTCGCCATATTCGCCGCCCGGTTCGCCGTGTTCCCTTATGTACTGACAAGCCTGTAAGAACCAAGGGTTAACGCTGCTGGTGTGGTTAACAACAAGGTCAACGATAAGCTTAATGTCCCTTTTATGGGCTTCAGCCACAAGATTGTCAAAATCTTCTAAAGTGCCGTAATCTTTATCAATAGTGAAGTAATCGTTTACGTCGTACTTATGATAGGTTGGGGACGGATGGATTGGCATAAGCCAGATACCGTTAAAGCCCATATCCTTGATGTAATCAAGCTTTGCGGTAACGCCGTTCAAATCGCCTATACCGTCGTTATTGGTATCCCAGAAGCTACCAACGTAAATTTCATACCAGTTTCTGTAGTTATCTTCAATTATGTTAAGCTGTACTTCGGGCTGTTTTGGTGGTTCTTCCTTATCTTTGCAGGCAACCGCGAAGGGTAAAAGCATGCAAGCAAGAAGTAAAACAGCAAGAATTTTCTTTGTGAAATTTCTCATATATCCACCTTAACCCTTTACAGCGCCGCCCGTAACACCTTCGACGTAGTATTTTTGTAACCACATAAATAAAAGCGTAATAGGTGTTGCAACGATAACCGCTGCCGCGCAGAACGTTGTGAAGTTTTGTTGAATCTGCTCAAGCTCAAGCCACTTGTACATACCAAGTGAAACCGTGTACATACCTACGTCAGGAACACCTGCCATAATGTATGAAACGAAGATATAATCGCACCAAGGCGAAATAAAGCTTGTTAAGATTGTGTAAATAACGATAGATTTACTGAGCGGTAAAACTATCTTATAGAAAGTCCTGAACCTTGAAGCCCCGTCGATTCTTGCGGCTTCGTCAAGCGCCTTTGGAACGGTGTCAAAGAAGCCTTTTGCGATATAATAGCCTAATGCCGCACCCGATGAGTACACAATGATAAGACTAAGTAGCGATTGATAGTTATCGGGTAGAAGAATCTTTAACAGGAAGTAAACTGCCGACATGGACATAAACCCTGGGAACATACCCATAACGAGCATTGCGTTCATCATAGGCTTTCTCGCCTTGAATTTCATACGCGAGAACGCATACGCAACCGAAAGCACGAAAATAGCCGTGATACAGCATGAGCAAACCGCAACCAAAAGCGTGTTACCGTACCACCTTAAGAAAGGCGTATCTCTAAACAAGCGTATGTAGTTATCAAACGTCCACTCACGCGGGAAAAACGTTGGTGAAAACGCACCCGGTTCTTTTCTGAAGGACTGAATCAACAGATAAAGTAATGGGAATATCCAGATAATACCAAGGATTGTCAAAACAATCTGACCTGTGGTATCGCCGAAGAGACGCCAGAACTTCATACCGCCGCGGCGCTTCTTTTTTGGCATTTGGGTAAGGCTTGCTTCCATCTTGTCAATTGCGCGCCATTTATCTCCCATCTGGGCGTCTGTAAGCGTTTTAGCTTTGATATTATTTTCGCTCATTGGAAATTGTCCTCCCCTTTCACCGCTGAAGACTTATTGTAAACAATAAGGCTGAAGGTTGCGGAAATTATGAATACGAGAATACCTATTACCGAAGCCAGCTTGTAGTTTCTGTCAGTACCGAGTGACAGCTTGTAAAGCCACGTGATAAGTAAGTCCGTACTCTTTGCGCCGTTGGAATAAAGCATATTGTTACCAGGTCCGCCGCCGCTTAACAGGTAGATAACGTTAAAGTTGTTAATATTACCTATAAATTGCGTGATAAGGTGTGGGCCTGTTACGAAAATCATGTACGGCAAAGTAATCTTCATAAATCTGCGGAAAGGTGAAGCACCGTCAATACGGGCAGATTCATAAAGGTCTGCAGGGATATTCATTAAAATACCCGAGCACATAAGCATACTGTACGGAATACCAATCCACATATTGATAATGATAATTAAAATACGTGTGGTTTGGATATCAACGCCGAAGTTTAAGTGGTAGCCAAAAAGCTTTTCAACCATTTGCGTAATAATACCGCCGCCCGAGCCTAAAGTGCCGCCGCCTGCGTCAAGCATCTTTGACATAATCAGCAAGGAAACGAATTGCGGTACGGCAATAGTTGCAACGAATATCGTTCTGTACATCTTTTTAAGCTTGATACCCTTTCTGTTAATGAGTAATGCCAAAAGCATACCGCCAAAATAGCTTGTAAACGTTGCAAATACTGCCCAGACAAGCGTCCACCCAAGCACGCGCCAGAAGGTGCGACCAAGGTTTGAGTTTGAGTTGAACATTTGGCTAAAGTTTTCAAAGCCAACCCATTGGAACAGCTTGGACGGGACTTCATGCGCAGCGTCATAGTTAGTGAACGCAATCAAAATCATGGTCACAAGCGGTATTATGGTAAACATAAACAAGCCAAGCATAGGAAGGCTTAAAAGTGTGATATGGAACTTGCCGTCAAGCATATGCGCCATATCTTTAGTTATTGTGTCAGGCTTTTTGCCTATAACCTTAAGCTGCTGAAGCTGGAAGCTTTCTTTTGTAGAGCTTACGTAGCAGATAAGGAAGAACACTATAATAAATATAGTCAAAATCCCATATAAAACGATATGGAATGAGTTGTCGCCAAGGATAGTTACGTATTCACCAAGATCGTCGTCCCACACGTCGGATGTGCTTGTCTGAACCCTACCGATGTTACCACCCGTAAAGAAGTTTTCAAAGAACATCACAAGGTATTTTCCGCCGAAGAACATAGTGTACAAAACAAGACCTACTTCGATAAGGAAGTACATAATACCCCTTACCGCCTGACCGCGGGTAACGTGCCCTGCGCCCATGATAAAATAGGATAGCTTTGTTAATACGTTGCCATGATAAAAGTTTAAAGCAAAATTTTTAAAGCCTTTACCCACCGAACGGAAGAACGATACAAGGGCCATAAAAATTCGCTTAAAAAATCCAGCGATATTACTACCGAAATTACGGAAAAATTGCTTGAACTTATAAGCAAATTTGCCGCCAGCAGATAATTTATAATAATTAATGTCCAAATTACGCCCCCTTTGAAATCATATAGATTTTCAAAACGTATTAAAACTGTAATATTTAAGTAAAAGCAAGCCTAAAAAAAGCGTTGCCTGAAAATAAAAAAATATATTAGTGGGCAAGGTTTTGCCCTGCCCACTAAATAATACGCTATAAAATAAGCTACTACGCTTCTTTCTTGATTACTTTAACGCAAGCGTCAAGCATTTCTTGAAGCTTTTCATCAGTTTGAAGGTCTCTTTCTTCTGTAATGAATGGAAGGAAGAGTGCTTCAGTTGCTGTCCAGAAGTTTGATGGAACACCCTTTTGTGGGCGGTTTAAAGCAGCTTGTTGTAAAATTACAGAGATAACAGGGTCATTTTGAACTGCATCAGTTGCAATAGCGTTTTTGTTTGTAGGACCAAAGCCACGTACTTCATGACGTTTGATTTGGTTAGCTTCGTTTGTGAGCCAGAGTGCAAGCTTGTGTGCTTCGCCCTTATTAGCGCTGAAGTTGTTTACGCCGATAAGCTTGTAGCCTGTGAAGCCTGAAAGTTGAACGTATTCACCACCAATCTTAACCTTTGGAAGAATGCAAACGCCTAAATTGTCACCAAGGAGACCTTGGAATGTCTTAAGGTTCCAGATACCTGAAACTGCAGCTGCAGTTGTACCATCGGTAAAGCCAGCGGTGATTTTAGCGTCGTCAGTTTGGATAACGAAAGCGCCGTTGCTGCCATAGTAGTAGTCACGTACTGAACGTGCAACGTCAAGACCGTCAGCGTTGTTGAAGTTGATTTCTACGCTTTGTTCAACCAAGTTTTCATCATAGTTTACTTTGTAATAAAGGTCTGGGTTAGCAAAGAAGAAGCTTGAAAGATACCAACCGTTTGTGAGCGCGAATTGAACGTTCATTTGGTTAGCTTGAGCACCAGCGATTAAGCCGTCAAGTGTTTCAAGCTGGGTTGCGTCTGTATAAACTCTCTTATCGTAGTAAACGTAGAAGTTGTTGTCGCCTGTCATTGGGTAAGCGTAAACTTGGTCTTCGCCACCGATTGTGAGTGTAGCAGCGTCAACAGAGTCAGCAGTATTGTTAGCTTTAACTTCGTCTAAAATAGCACCGCCAAGTCTTGCAAGTGCGCCACCTGTGTAAAGTTTGTTGATTTGGTCAGATGCAAATGAGAATACGTCAGGACCTGACGTTACGTCGTTAAGAACTTTATCTGCAGCATCGCTTTCGCCTTGGATACCGAAAAGGAACTTATAAGTCTTATCCGGGTTAGCAGCAGCATAAGCGTCGCACATCTCCTTAACCATTGCCTGGTCTTCTTGTGAAGCCCAAACGGTAAGTGTTACTTTAGGTTTATTGTCGTCGCCGCCTTGATTGGTGTTGTTTTTGTCACCGCAAGCTGCAAAAACACCTAAACACATAACAACGAGTAAAAGAAGTGAAATAATTTTAGTGAATTTCATTTTTTTTCTCCTTAAATATTAAATTAACTTGGATATAATTAAAGCGGGGTGGGGCATAGCCACACCCCGCGGGTTAATAAATTATGCCAAATTAGTTAGCAGGTGTGATAGTAACAGAACCGTCTGCAATGTTGAGAGAGATACTGTATGTACCAGCTGCTACGTACCAGTTGTCGCCACCGTTAGCAGCATCTGCATACCAAGTAGCAATACCGAGTTCAGAACCGTATACAACTTTGATTGCAAATACGCCTGGCTTGCCTTGTTTAGCAATCCAATCGTAATCACCTTTTTCAGTTACGTCGATAGCTGTGAAAGTACCTGTTGCTACGCCGTCAGCTACTACGAGTGATGGTGTAACGCCTTCTTTGATTGCGAAGTTAACAGCATTGCCTTCGCCGTCAACGAACGTACCTACTACATAGTAGTTGCATTCTGCGTATTCGAAGGAGTTAGTTTCAACGTCATATTTGATAGAATATGTACCAGCTTGTAAGAAAAGGTTCTTATCGCCTTCGACACCAACATAGCCGTCGTTAACAAGGTTGTATACCTTAAGAGCAGCACATTTGCCGCCTGTTGTGTTATCTTGGTCAGTTTCAGTCCAGTCAGCGTACATATCTTCGGTGATGGTGATTGTGCCGGCCCAGCTCTTCTTATCTTCAGATTCGTTAAGAGCAATAAGACCTCCTTCTACTGTTTCATTCCATTCATTGAAAGTACCAATAAGATACATGTCGTGTGTCTTTGTGAGTGGTTCAAGTTTTTGAACGAGTTCCCAAGTGATTTGGTTGTATGCAGGAGATGCAGGGTATGTTGTGTATGTGATTTTGTAAACACCGTCTTGGCCTTCAGCAAGGATAATGTTCCAAGTTTCAAAGCCGTTGTTGAATTCGTTAGAACCAACGAAAACTACTTCGCCTTCAGCGTTCTTAACTTGTGCAACCATCTTGTCAGCTGCTGTGTAAGTGTTCTTGTCTTTTTCGTTAACACCGTCGCAGTATTCAGCGCCTTTCATGAAGCCGATACCAACTTGGCCGTCCCAAGAACCACCGTAAAGGATTTGGAAGCGGTCGCCAGCGTACATAGTGATTGTGATTGTGTAAACGTTAGCACCTTCAACGTCTTCTTTGGTCATAGCAAGACTTGTTTCGTCAGCAGGGGTCCAGTTTGATTTACCCATGTCGCCGGAACCTGCACCGCAGAGATAATATGCTTTATCGTCTTCTACGTATTCATCAGATTTGAATGCAGCAAAGATATCTGTATCTTCGTTAATAACTGTTTCGAAATCAAATGCTTGTGTAAGAGAAGCTTCTGAATACCAACCAGTGAAGGTCTTACCTTCAACTTCTGGTGTCCAGGAAGATACCTTGGAACCTTTAGCAACTTCTTCTTCTTTGAGAGGCTTAGAGCCTTGATACCAAGTAACGGTTACTGTGTCTTCGCCTGCAGGTGGGTTTGTTTGACCACAAGCTGCGAACGTACCCATTGCAAGTACTAATACAAGTACCATAGCAAGAGCAACTAGAACTTTTTTCATTGTGTCTTTTTCCTCCAACTTTTTCTAATTCACGATTACACATTAAACTTGAACCGTATTTTATATATCTATTGTAACACACCCCAACCAAACGTCAAGCGTTTTTTTAAAAATAATATTTAAAAATTTTGACGATTTCTTTACACTTACTAATTAATATACTATAAGTTGACTTTAACCGTTTTAAAAGGCAAAAAAGTGCAAAAAAAAGACGCGGCCCGCATAAGCGAGCCGCTTTGTTCTAATTTTTGCTGTTATTAGCCGTTTGCAAGTGCTTTATCGTTTACGTAAACCCTGATACCGAGTGCGTCTAACGTAATAGTGCCTGTTTCGGTTCTAATGCATTCAGCGCCTGCTTGGGCTGAATCTGCAACAAGATTCCACGTACCGTTGTGCGTATAGGTTATACCGGTGCTCTTTGGATTGATAACGATAAGTGCTTTGCCGCCAGTGTGGTCATCAAGTGTAATTGCAACTGCACCGCCGCCAAGCTCGCTAACGTATACTGCGGTATTAGTTTTTGTAAAGATACCTAATCCCTTACGCATTGCAATAAGACCCTTGTAGTACATCATTGCCTTGTATTGTAAGGATTCGCCGTCAAGTACAGACCAGTCAATGTTATTGACTGCGTCGCTTGATTTATAGCTGTTATGGTCGTAACCGCCGTCGCCTGTTGGCTTTGAACGGAGCATTTCTTCGCCAGCTTGCCAGAATGGCGTACCCTTTGAAATCATTAGGATTGCAGCGCCAAGCATATTCATCTTGTAACGCTCGTCATCACTTGCGTTTGGTGCAGAAAGTATAAGCTTATCCCAAAGGGTGTTGTTGTCGTGCGCGCTCATGTAGTTGATAACCATTGCGTTACTGACCGACCAGCCCATACCTGTGCCTTGACCACCCTTAATACCGAAAATTACGTTTTCAAGCATGTTAGGATTGCCGTTAATATAACCAGGTGCAGTCGTTGTGAATACGCTACCTTTAAGACCGTCACGGATTACGTCGTTGAATACTGCAATACCGCCGATTGCGTCGCCCGTTGGTTTAATCTTGCTGATTTGCGTTTGGTTTGCTTGTGCAGAACCGTCAATCGTTGAGCCCATCGTCCAGCCTTCGCCGTAGATGATAGCGTTAGGATTGATTGTGTGAACTGCAGATTCTACGTTTTGCATAGTTTCAAGATCGTGTAAGCCCATAAGGTCGAAGCGTAAACCGTCAAGGTTATATTCGTCTACCCAGTAAGCTGTGGATTCGGTCATGAACTTGCCGTACATGTATCTTTCTGAAGCAGTATCGTTACCGCAGCCTGATGCAGATGAGTTTGCACCCGTTGCCGTGTATCTGTAGTAATAATAAGGAACGATTCTGTTGAAAGAGCTGTTTGCATCGTAAGTGTGGTTATAAACAACGTCCATAACAACGCCGATACCTGCGTTATGAAGGGCTTGTACCATTTGTTTGAATTCTCTGATTCTTACTTCGCCGTTAAATGGGTCGGTTGAATAGCTGCCTTCAGGTACGTTGTAGTTCTTTGGGTCGTAACCCCAGTTGAATTGTGAATCAGGGTTAGCTTCGTCTACCGTTGCGTAGTCGTATACAGGGAGTAAGTGAACGTGTGTGATACCAAGGTTCTTAAGGTAATCAACACCAACTGCTTGACCGTGTTCGTTCTTAAGGCCTGTTTCTGTAAACGCAAGGTATTTACCCTTGTAGTTTGAGCTTGCTATCTTGTTTGAGAAGTCGCGTACGTGTACTTCCCAGATAACTGCTTCTGAATAGCTTGAAATAGGTTCTGCTTTAAGCGTATCCTGTTCCCAACCGGTTGGGTTTGTGCGCGCAAGGTCAACAACCATGCTTCTGTTGCCGTTTACGCCTGCTGCTTTAGCGTATGGGTCGGTTGCTTCCTGTGTGCCAACTGACGTTGTTACCGTGTAGGTATAATACGTGCCGTGGCCGCAAGCTTCGGTATGTGCCCAAACGCCCTTGTCACCCTTAACCATATCAACAGTTTTGTATGCACTGCCGCCGTTACCTGCGCTGAAAAGGTTAAGTACAACCTTTGATGCCGTTGGCGCCCAAACCTTAAAGGTTGTGGTGCTGCCGCTGATAACTGCGCCAAGGTCTGTGCCGTCATAGTGATATGTGTCTGCAAAGTATTTGCTGTCAAAAATCTTGGTCGGAACTACCGGCTTTGAGCCGTAGCCTTCGATTTCAACGCGATAATTCTTTGAAAGGTCAAGTGTTTCTTCAACTTCAATCGTACCTGTAACGACTTCGTTACCCATAGAAGAAATGTCTAAAATAGTAAGCTCTTTGTCGCCTTCAAAAACCTTAACCTGGCTGTATTTTGAAATTGCGAACTTTGGCGTAATGTTGTATCTGATCTTATGCTCGGTTTCCATGCCGGCAAGAGTGAACTTCTTGATTTGAATAAGTGTTTTACCTCCGTCAGTACTCGTATATTGGGCTGCGTCACCTGTCTTGAGCCAGATAAAGGTTTCTGCGCCGTCAATAGATGCAAATCTGTCTTCGCTGTAGTCCTTTGTTGCGTCGCCCCAAGCAACCCCGCCCGGGTCAGAGCAATCTCTACGTACGATAAAGCCAACCTGCTCAATGTTTTCAGGAACGTTAATAACGGCTTTCATACCGTATTCGCATTCGTGTAAAAGATAGCCGGAGCCTTCTTTACCGTCCCACCATACCCAAATGTCACAGTTTTCTACAGAGCCCGGGTATGACCAGTAGAAGGTAATTTGGTTGTGACCTGCTTCTTTAGGAATAGTATATTCATCTGCAGGTGGTTGCCACGTTGTACCGCCATTACCGCTGCTACTGCCGCTGTTACCACTGTTGCCGCCGTCATTGTTTTTGCCACATGCAACAAGCATCATTGTTGAACACATAACTAAAACAAGCAGCATAGAAAACACGCGTCTTAAATGTTTCATGTTTTTCCTCCATATATAATTTTAAATTATAAATTTTGTTTAGGGCATTAAGCGATTGCCTGTTTTTGCCACGCAATCACTCACGCAAAGCACATTATAGCACCTTTTTTTTAACTTGTCCAGCACTCTTGAACATTTTCTTTTTTATTTTATAAATGTTTTTTACGGAACAATATATGTAAAATACGGATACGCAACTAATTTGAGCAAAAACCCAGCGCGAAACGTTGTTTGCTTATTCAAAAACGTTGTTTCAAACGCGGCGCGTTTTTTAATGAAGAATGAAGAATTAAGAATGAAGAATTAAGGTAAGCTTGCTCGTTTCACTCGCAAAGCTTGATTATTTTTAAAAAGGATAAATTGTTGGCTTATTCAAAAACGTTGTCATCCTGAGCTTTGCAGAGCAAAGCGTAAGGACCCACTAAACACCTTGTAACTATAGAAAAAGCGACTTCCCACCCGTTCGAATCCCTTTTTCAGATTTACGGCAACAAAAAAGGATAGGCTTATACCTATCCTTTTTTGTTGGCGGAAAGTAAGGGATTCGAACCCTTGACACGGTTGCCCGTGTACCGCATTTCGAGTGCGGGCCGTTATAACCACTTCGATAACTTTCCAAAATAAGTTGGCTTAAGATACCTTAAACCAAAAAAAATTATTTTTTGCGCTTAAACACGTATTTATAGCGCAAAATGTTCTTTTCCTTGTCGATATAGTCTTGCTCACCTGTGTATTCAAAGCCGTAATCTTCAACAACGCCTTGGGTGTCTAAATCGGTTGAGTTAAGCCAGATATAAACAAGCGTGATTGCTGAAAACTGCTTGATAGAAAACTCCAAAAGCTTTAAAATGCAAGGCTGGTCGATAATGGAATAATTAAGCCAAAGGTTTTTGATTTCAGCGTCAGGCTTATTGACCGTAACAAGACCTTGATACATACCCTTATCCGATAAAAGATAGGTGAAAGAGTTTTCGCTGCCGCCAAATAAAATTTTGCGTACGTCAACGTCGTTAATTTCAAGCTCACGCGCGGTATAAAAATCCTTGTTTGCGAGTCTGAAAAGCGTAACGGCTTCGCTAAAGTTTTTTTCGGATAGTTCAACAATATTCATAAATAAGGTTGCCCCTTTTAAGTATTCAAAATAAATTGCGTTAATGATTATATAAAAATTTTGTCGCGTTGTCAAGCAAAAAGCGGCAAAGCGCGGCTTAAAATTTTAATTGACAAAATGCTATTTTAAAGGATTAACGTTGCGCCCAACAACCGCAGTTGCAATGCTATCAACGTTCAAAAGTCCGTCTATATAGCCGTTAACGTCATTTTTTGTAATCGTAGTGATTTCTTCAAAACGCTTTGCAAAATCAAAATGCTCGTTAACAAGCAACAATCTTTTTCCGTATAAAAGCATTTGCGAAACCGTGCTTTCCTGTGCAAAAACCAAGCTTGACTTCATTTGCTCGCGGCTGCGGATAAATTCTTCATCACAAATGCCTTCGGCTTTAAGCTTTTTAAGCTCTGTCATAACAGCTTCAAACGCAGGGCTAATTGATTCGGCGTTAACACCTGCATAAATCATTGCCGAGCCACAGTTTGAAGACGATGACGCATACGAATATATACTGTAGCAAAGCCCAAGCTTTTCTCTTACCGTTTGGTAAAGCCTGCTGCTCATACCACCGCCAAGCACGGCAGAAGCAATCAAAAATGCGTCCGCATGGGGTGATAAAAACTCAACGCCCGGATAAGCAATGGCAAAATGCACCTGCTCAATATCCTTATGCTTTGAAAGGTGTTTTTGCAGGTTAATCGTGTTATAGGCGGGTTTTTGTTCTTTTTTGCTTGCCTTTAAGCCGCCAAGATATTTTTCGCAAAGCTCTAAAAATTGGACTTCATCAACGCCGCCGCTAACTGACACAACGATATTATCCGTGGTGTAATATTTGCGCTTAAATGCATTAATGTCCTTTTTTGTGAACCTTTTTATATTCTCTTTAGGACCTAAAATAGGCGCGCCGAAGCCAAGCTCTCCAAAATAAGCTTGCGACAATAATTCAACGCAAACGTCGTCAGGGGTGTCTTCGTACATATTGATTTCTTCAATAATAACGCCGCGCTCACGGTCAAGCTCTTCACGCTTGTAAACAGAGTTGACAAAAATATCAGATAATATCTCAAACGCCTTGTCGGTGTGGTCGCTGGTTGATTTGATATAGTAACAAGTCATTTCCTTTGACGTATAAGCGTTTATTTGCGCGCCAAGCATATCCGACTCGTTAGAAATATCAAAGCTGGTTCTCTTTTTAGTACCTTTAAAGGTTACGTGCTCGATAAAATGCGAAATACCGCTTTCTTCAGGCGTTTCACTAGTACTGCCTACGCCGACTAAAATACCTATGCTTGAAGAAAACATACCGGGCAGCTTATTTACGACTACGCGTATTCCGTTTTTTAGCGTGTAATTAAAAATCATTGTGTTTTTATCAATTCATCCACCGTGTTGGTGGATATCCCCTTTTCAAAATAGAATTGTAAAATTGTTGGCAAAGCTTTTAACGTATGCGCCTTTGGGTGCATTAAAATAAAGTCACCGCTATCAACCGCCGTTGCGCGTTTAACGATTAAATTAACGTCATTATCGCGCCAGTCAATAGTGTCTTTTGACCACATAATCGACCTATAGCCCAACTTTTCAGCAACCTTCAGGGTTGTAACCGAGAACGCGCCGCTTGGCGGTGCAAACAAGGTCATGCTATATCCCGTGATTGCCAAAACCAAATCGTGCGTGTTCTTGATTTCGGCAAGGTTCTGTGCTTCAGTCAGCTTTTTATGGTTTTTATGGAAGTACCCGTGATTGCCAAGCGAGTGACCTTCTTCAAGTATCCGTTTAAGCGTTTGGTTATTATCGTCTGCCCAGCACCCGCCAACAAAAAAGGTTGCCTTTGCGTTGTGGCTTTTAAGTACGTCCAAAATACCGTTGACAACGTCAGTGTTTTCATAAACGTTGAACATCAGCGCAACCTGTGCAGTCTCCGTCCGTCCACTGTAAATTGGCGCGTAAGATTCGCCGCTGACGATTGAAACGGATTTTTCAGGCATAAAGCAAACGGCCGTTACGCCGCACATAATAAGCACCAGCGCAATACTTGCCAATACCCTTGCACCCTTTAATGATAGTTTTCTCATAAATAATTCCCTTATACTTAAAAGTATTAATTGGGCTGTTAATTTATGAGCGCACCACCTTTTTTAGGGGGAAATCGCATTTATAATCAAGGCTTAATACAGCCTAAATTTCCGCTAAAACGTCTTTTAGCTTTTCACTATCGACAAGGCTTGTTATTTCTTTAACTTCGCCACGCATTGCCCCGTCTATTAGCGTTGCGGCAATCACCCTTGCCCCGTAAGAATTAAGGTGTGTGTTGTCGGTGTTATCGGGGTTTAAATCGTTGCTGGCGTGAAATGTTTTCGTTTTTTCAAGCCCGTGCTTTAAATAGAGCGCAGTGGTCAGCGCAGTCATATCTATAAGGCTTACCTTAAGCTTTAACGCAGTGTCAATAATTGCACTATGGTAATCGCCCTTTTCGGTCACGTGACCGCACGCTTTAGTGTAATCGTTATCTACGCTCCGCCTTGAAATTGGCGTGCAGATAACCACGCTTGCACCCCTTTCGCGCGCCATATCAACGTAGTATTTTTTAAGCGTATAGCCAATGGTTTCTGGGTTTTCAAAATCGGCGGACGGCGCGGTAAAGCGCTCGTCAAGCTTTTCGTCGTTATGACCAAAACCAATGATAAGCACGTCGCCTTTTTTGATATTATCAACCAAGACGCTATAGTTATCTTCCTTTAAAAAGCTTAAACTGCTTCTGCCGGGAAGCGCCAAATTGCACACCTTAACGCCTTCCTTTAAAAACGCGCCGAGTGCCATGCCGTAGCCCCAGCGCGGGTAAAACCTGTCGGGCTCAAAATCGTAATTGCTGACGGTGGAATCGCCAACTAAAAATAAAGTCTTCATAACAAACCTTAATCAAGCTTTTGGACTTTTTTCCAAACAAAGTGCTTAAGCCTAACCGGCGTTAGCTTCATTAAAAAGACCAAAAATTTATTGAACGCGCCGTAGCTTGAAGTGTAGCGGTTGTGCTTTAAATCCTTCCAGGCGCGGATTGCAACCTTTTTCGGGTCATACATAACGAAATATTTTTTAATGATTTGCTCGTCTGAATTTTTAGCGCGGTCAAAAAACTGTGTTTTGGTCCAGAAAGGACAAACGGCAAGCACCTTTATCCCTTGCTTTTTGTACTCTGACTTGAGCGTGTGTGCAAAGCTTAATACGTATGCTTTAGAAGCGGCGTAAACGTTTAAGTATGGGATTGGCGCAAAGCCCGCAATGGATGCAACCTGCATAATTTCTGAACCGCGTTCCATATACGGCAAGCAGGCTAAAGTTACTGCAGTTAACGCCCTGCAGTTTAAATCAATCATGTTAAGCGACTCATCCATATTTACGTCGCCCGTCTTGCCAAACTTACCAAAACCCGAGCAATTTATAAGCAGCTTAACAACGGGTTTTTCTTCTTCTAATTTGGCAATAAGTCGGTCTATAACGCGATTATCGGTCAAATCGCCGTCAACAACGACAAGGTTTTTATCGGTCAAATTTGACAAATCCAATAGGGCTTGGCGGTTGCGTGCCATTACCCAAATCTCATCATAAACCTTATCCTTTGGCATTGTTAATAAAAATTCCTTACCGATACCGCTTGAAGCGCCGGTTATAATTGCAATGTTACTCATATTCCACCTAAATTGCTAACAAAATTTTATGTAAAAATTCAACAAATTTGTGCTTTGAATTTTTAAGTAGCTCAACAAAATCAAAATACTCGGTCCCGTCACAGCTGTCGGATACTACCTTTACAATCAAGCAAGGTACATTCATATTAAGACAAATTAGCGAAATCGCCGCGCCTTCCATATCGCAGATATCGGCGTTAAATTCACGCTTTAAGTTATCTTTAACTGCGCGCTCTGCCACGAACTTATCGCCCGAAGCTAAAATACCGCTTTTTGCGCTGTCGTCAAGCGATAACGCAAAGGTGTAAAGGGGCGCGTCAAGTGGGATATACACGCTGTCAAGGTGCAGATATCTGCCACGCTCACAATTATCAACTAACGACGTGTCAATTTCGTAATGCACAACGCTTTTTGCAACGACCATTTCGCCCACCTTATAGCTTGAAATCGCTCCGACCAAGCCATAGTTAAAGACCATTTCCACGTTATATTTAGTCAGTAAAAGCTGGGTGCAAGCCGCCGCGTGGATTTGCCCAATCGTGCAGTTTGCAAAGTAAATGGTTTTATCTTCAAACTGATAGGTTTTTATTGAAAAGTTGCCGTATAGGTCGGTTTTCAAGCATTTACCGACTACGGATTCAAGCTGCTGTCTTTCGTGTTCAAGTGCGGTTATAATACCGATTGTTTTCATATTTGCACCCTTTTAGTTAAAAAATCATAGTATAAAAAGTGTTTAAGTTTAACGTTGAAATAAGCCTTTTGGGCGATAATTATTTAAAAGCGCTAAACCGCGCGGATATAGGTGCAGTTACCAATGCTAAAGAGCCGCTTGACGGGCTTATTTTAACCGGTGGCGGCGACGTTGCACCCTGCTTATACGGTGAGTGCTGTACCCACGCAAGTGATATTGACTTAATGCGCGACCAAAAGGAATTCTTGCTTATAAAAAAGTATTTGCGCGTAAACAAGCCCATACTTGGCATTTGCCGCGGTCTGCAGGTTATTAACGTTTTCTTTGGCGGAACGCTTTATCAGCACGTTCCCTGCCACAGTCAGGTTGATAATAAGGACACCTATCACAAGGCTTTTACGCGTAAAAACACCTTTATGGGCACGCTTTTTGGGGATACGCTATCTGTAAACAGCGCCCATCACCAAGCAATTAATACACTTGGCAAGGGCTTAAGGGTAAGCGCAATCGCACCCGATAACGTAATTGAAGCCGTTGAGGCAAAAAACCTTATTGCAACGCAGTTCCACCCCGAACGTTACCCAGAGATTGGCATTAAAATTTTTGAGTATTTTTATACCCTTTTATCGGCCAATGACTAAAGTCTTTAGCCGTTTAGCTTATTGATAACTTCTTCTTCAGGAAGTGTCGTTATCATATCTGCCGCCTGCTGATTGGTAACAGCAAGCCCCCTTAAGGCTTTTTTAACCGCGCGCACAAGGTTGATTGCAGTTTTATCCTTAAGTAAAAGCTCATAGTCTTCAGTAAAGGAATTCAATAAATCCACCGCAGGGGTAAATCCGTCTTCAAAAAGTAGCGCGTCAAGCACTATTTTTGAGTTTGCAAGCTGTAAAACTTCGCTGTTTAGAATCTGGCAGGCAACCGCGTCTATATCGGTAGAGATTGCGCCGATAACCGTTAAGCTGCCATTTTTTATTGAACGGGCAAGCCCAAAATATCTTAACACCGCGCTTACAGCCCTTTGGCTTACGGCTGTGTCAGCCACGTAAAGCCCACCTGCGCCTAATAAAGCCTTTAAAAGCTTGGTCAGCGTATTAACTATAATAACTACGTTGTTGCCTTCTTCAGCAAGTGCAGTTGCTCTTGCAAAAGCAATTTCGGCAACGTGTGCGCGGTATTCGGGCTCTTTATCAAAGGTCGAATAGAAAAGTTCTGCAAACGGGTAAGCCGATTTATAAAAGCTGACCTGTTCAGGGCGCTCATCCGCAAGATATAAAATGGTTTTTACGCTTTGATTTTTTGAAAGCGCATCAAGCGTTGCGCATGTAAAGTCCTTTATCTGGCGGGTTGATTTTGATAAAAGTGCAACGCGTTGCCCCATGCCGATTGGTGCAATCTTATCAAGAACGGACAAGTCCCCACCCAATACAATTTGCTCACTCGGGCAAAGCGGCTCTTCCTGCAAAAAGCTTAAGCGCTTTATAGCGTTTGGCGCGTGGCCGTTAACGCTTTCAACGGCGCTCAATTCTATAATGTGCTTATCCTTTAAAAGCTTGCCGCTGCCTTCAATATAATCGCCCGTTCTTAATCCGTTAACCTTGATAACGGGTAGCGGAACGTAAACAGAACTTTCCTTTTGGAAGCTTTCCTTATGCAAAAAGCCGTAGCCGTCGGATAAAATTTCAAGATACCCCGAGCAGCTTTCAGGCGTTAAAGCCGTATCGCCTGTAAAGTCGTTAAGGGTGGCAAAGGAAGGCTTTACGCCCGTAAAATAATACTCGCCGTTTTCTGCGCGCTTTGTCCTTTCGCTCGGTCTGCCGCGGTTAGAACGCTTTGCAGAAATCTCACCGCTCTGGATTTTTAAAATTTCATCAATAAGCTCGTTCTTCTTTTTGTTGTTCGGCGCACCGCCAAGGTTTGAAAGCGTAACCCGAAGCTCTGCAATCGTGTATTTTTGTAAAGTTTCAAAATTAGACATTTTGCTCTCCTTTTATAGGACTTTTTGCTTTTACCGCTAAAATTTTGCGTAGTCAAAGACCAAAATTTGCGGGTACGTATATTGGTTTATGTTGAAATTTATCGGATTTTCAACTTTCTTGAAATCGTCAAACAATTTTAAAAATTCTTCAATCGGTGCTATATCCACCGTTGATTTTTCCGTTTTAAAATGCATTGGGATAATGATTTTAGGCTTTATCCTTTGGCAGTAATTTTTAGCCGCAAGCGCGTTAATAGTGTAAGTGCCGCCAACGGGGATAAACAGCACGTCAACCCCGTTAAGCGCCGCAATAAGCCGTTGATTATCAGCTTCGCCAAGGTCGCCAAGATGGGCAAAGGTTACGCCGTCGATTTTAAAAACCGAAACGTAATTTTCACCGCGCAGCTTACCCATTTTATCGTCGTGATAGGTTTTTATGCGCGACAGGTTAATGCCTTCAAACCCAACAGGCGTCACGCCGTCTGCCTGGGCGGCAATTTTTGAACAATTAACCCTGTCAAAGGCGTTATGGTCAAAGTGATTGTGGCTTGAAAGGCAGTAATCACAAGTTACCTTTTGCATATCGTACCCGATTGACTTAAACGGGTCCAAAACCACGCTTTTTTCACCTTTTATTAAAAATGCCGAGTGTCCTAAATATTCAATAATCATATTTAACCCCAAAAAAAATATGCTTGCATTGTGATTATATCACAAGGCAAGCGTAAATGTCAATAAAGCCCAATATTATTTTCAAAAATATTTACAAAATTAAAAATTAATTCAAAATTAGTCTTGATTATAAATTTTATCAACGATATATTTAGCGTAAAGTCTTGCAACGTTAACGCCCGTTGCTTTTGTAAAGCCCTTGAAAAACGCGTTGCTATTGACTTCGCAAACAAAATAGCTTTGACCGTCAAACAACAAATCAACACCGCAATAGTCAAGGCCTATAACCTTTGCTGCGCGTTCTGAAATCTCTTTGATTTCATCTGTAAGCTCAACCATAGTGCCGTGACCGCCAAGCTCGATATTAGACCTGAAATCCATATCGTTTTTGCGTTGCATCGCGCCAACTGCCCTGCCACCGATAACGATAACCCTTATGTCAACGCCGCCCTTACCGACGAATTGCTGGTAAAGGTGGGGTTTTGCTAAAAGCTGACGGCGGAGCGAAATAAGCTCTTCAAGCGTTTTTGCAAGATAAACGGTTTTACCCATTGAGCCAAAGCATTCCTTAACGACGACGGGTAGCCCTAAAATACCAACGACGTCGCTTGCCAATCCGTCAATCTGCTTTGCGTAATTTAGTGGGGACGAAATGGTCATCGGCATATTAACGCCGTTTGACGAAAGCTTGATAAAGGTTTTAAGCTTATCATCGCAAATTTCAATGGCATTTGCGCTGTTAACGAGCTTATAGCCCGACTTTTCAAGCATGTGCGAGATATAAACGTCCTTATCCAAAAACAGGATAAAGTCGTATTCTGGCATGGCTGAAATTATCTCCCCTTGCGAAAAATAGGTCAAAATTTTATCCGTATATATAAGGTCAACCTTTATAGACAGCAATTCAAGCTCGGCCTTTAAAGAGCTGATTTGGTCAACCATTGCTTCCCCGTGGAAGTAACCGTTTGCAATTATTGCACAGCTTCTGGACATTTTCCACCTTCCTTTAAAATAATAGCGTTTGCAACGCGTATGCCGTCAAGCGCGGCACTCATAATACCCCCCGCGTAGCCTGCGCCTTCGCCGCACGGATATAGTCCCTTAACCGAAACACTTTGCAAGCTTTCGTCACGCAAAATCCTGACAGGTGCGGAAGTCCTTGTTTCAACGCCTGTCAATACTGCGCCGTTTGAAGCAAAGCCTTTAATCTTTTTATCCATGTCATAAAGCCCTGCTTTTAAGCTTTCGGTTATTGATTTTGGGTATAAATTTTCAAGACTTTTTACCACAAATCCCCGCCTATAGGTCGGTAAAACGCCTTTTATGGCTTTAGGGGTAGCGCCTTTTATAAAGTCTTCACAAAGCATAACCGGGGCGTGATAATTTCCACCGCCAAGTAAATATGCACGCTTTTCTATCATACGCTGAAAGGCAATACCCGCAAGCGGATTATCGTTTTCAAAATCCCTTTTTGTAACCTGCGCAATTACCGCGCTGTTTGCATTTTTGCCGTCACGCAAATAGTCGGACATGCCGTTTACCGCCAGATAGCCTTCTTCGCTGACCGACGGCACAACTTCCCCACCCGGGCACATACAAAATGTAAATACACCCCTGTCGCTCGCGTGGGATACAAGCTTATAATCAGCAGGCGGTAAGGTATTAAAGCCTGCAAACTTGCCGTAGCGCTGCTCGTTAATAACAGACTGAAGCTGTTCAACCCTAAAGCCTACGGCAAAGTCCTTTTGCTCCATCTTAACGCCCTTATCAAACAGGGTTTTATAGGTGTCGCGCGCGCTGTGTCCTATTGCAAGGATAACGTGGTCAGCTTCAATAACGCCGTCTTTAGTTATAACGCCAACAATCCGTCCGTCACGCACAACAAAATCGGTAACTAACCTATCAAACAAGAACGTCCCGCCAAGGTCGATTATGTGGTTACGCATATTTTTAACGACAGACTTTAACTTGTCGCTACCGATATGCGGCTTTGATAAATAAAGTATATCCTGCGGTGCGCCAAAAGATACAAAATCCTTCAAAACCCCGCCTATAAGTCGATTATTGACACCTGTGTTTAATTTTCCGTCAGAAAAAGTCCCTGCGCCGCCTTCCCCGAAAAGCACGTTGCACTCGGCGCAATGCGCGCCGCCAGCTTTAAAGGTATCAACTATTTTACTGCGGTTTTCAACCGAACTTCCGCGCTCGATAACGGTAACGCTTACACCGCTTCTAACAAGGGTTAAAGCTGCAAAAAGCCCCGCAGGCCCTGCGCCGACAACCACGGCTTTGCTGTTTGTTTCTACGCGTGGATAAACGGTTGCATCTTCTACCAACTTATCAAGCTGATAAATAATTTTAATGTTGTTTTTGTGGCGCGCATCTATTGATTTTTTAACGATTTTAACCTTTGATTTATCTACGTGCAGGAGTTTAGCGCCGCGGCTAAAAGCTTCGGCTTCGTTATCAAAGGGCGTTAGTTCAACGGTTACCATTTATAATCGCCCCCAATACGCAGTTTGCCGAAGAATACGCCCATTGCAGGTTATAGCCGCCGCAGTCCCCTGCAACGTCTAAAACTTCGCCGCACAAATACAGACCGCTAACAAGCTTACTTTCCATTGTTTCGGGGTTAACGTCCTTTGTCAAAACGCCGCCGTTTGTGACCTGCGCGTTATCAAAGCCCGTTGTGTCAACCACCTTAAAGCAAGTATTTTTAAGCGTTTTTGCAAGCATTTCTATCTGTTTGTCGCTGATTTTTGAATAAATTAACTTTGCAACGCCGGCTTCCTGACAGATTTTAGAGCTAATCCTGCTGTGCACCAGACCCGAAAGCAAGGTTTCACCCAACAAATCGGGATAACTGTCACGGCGGTTTTTAAGACTTTTAATAATTTGCTCAACGTCAATTTGCGGAACGAACTCAACGTTAATTGTGCAATCCGTTTTGCCTGCCGAAAAGCTTGAAAGGGTAAAAATCGTATTACCGCTTAAGCCGTTATCGGTAAACAGCAAATCGCCAACGGCTGTTTTTATAACCTTGCCGCCGACCGTCAAGGTTGCTTTAACCGTTTGCTTAACGCCCTTTAAGCCCTTGACAGAGCCCTTTTCGGTAACAAGCTGAACAAGCGCGGGATAAAGCTTTGACACCTTGTGCCCGAATTTTTCTGCCAAGCGATAAGAGCTACCGTCCGTCCCGAAAGCCTTGCCTGCCATGCCGCCTACGCAAAGCGCAACAGCCCTTGAATAATAAATATCGTCTTTAGTCTTGACGGTAAATAACTTTTTAGCCTTATCAAAAGTTATATCTGATACGTAAGCGTTAGTCTTTATTTTGGCTTCGTCAATATAAAGCCTTAACCCGTCAAGCAGGCTGTTTGCTTGAAGTGACGCGGGATAAACCTTGTCGTCTTCACACGTTAAAATTATGCCTTTTTTGTCAAAAAAGCCTTCTATATGTCGATTATCGTAAGTTTTTAGCGCAAACGACGGGAAGCTAAAATCCGCGCCGTGATAGTTTTCAAGCGCGATATTTTTATTGGTTACGTTACCCCTGCCGTTGCCCGTTGCAAGCAGTTTTTTACCGACGCGGTCGTTACGCTCCAAAAGTAAAAAATCAATATTGTTGTCAGTCAAGCCGTTTGCAAGCACAAGGCCTGAAAACCCACCGCCCACAATGATAATAGGATATACCACGAAAAGCACCCCAAATTGTTTTATTATGTAATATTTTAGCATAAATCAAATTAAAACTCTACAATTTTTACAAATTATTTGACTAATATGTTAAATTAAGTTAAAATAAATGTACCAAGGAGTGATTTTATGGACAGATTTATACAATATTATAAAGATAACCAGCTTTTGTTTTACGTAACGTTAGGCACTTTTCTTATCGCGGCGCTTGCCATCGTGCTGATTATTTTAACGAGAAAGGCACGCGAAAAGAAGAATAAGCTTGACGAAGAGCTTAACGTTGCCGCACGCGCATTGATTGAGCAGGAAGCAAAGCCTGAAGCCACCTTTGACGACTTTGTTGAAGAATCTGAAGCGCAGACAGGTGCACCTGATAAGACCGAAGCCCAATCAAAACCTGAAAAGGCTGCAGCGGCTGAAAAGGAAAAGGCTGAACCCAAAAAAGAAGATAATGAAAATAAGGCGGCAGACAAAACCGAAAAAGCACCTGATAACAATACTGCCGCTGAAGAGCAAGCGGTAACTGTTGCCACAGCTAATACAGAAGCTATAATTATCCCACAAAAGGATAACCCAATTATCTTGCCAAGTGGCGAAATAAAGTCAGATAAAAATCAAGAAAAGTCTCCCAATAAGCCGATTATCGACCAAAATGTTGATAATAAAAAGGACGTTAAGGAAGCATCAAGCCGCCAGGTTGTTGCAACAAATGAAGAAAAGCAACGCATTATCATAAAGGCTGACAGCGAACAAGACGCACCAGAACAAACAGGCAAGGAAGACAAAAAAGAAGTGGTTAAAGAAAGCCAAACCGCAACTTGCCCGCGACAAAAGCCTAAAGCAAAATATACGGGCAAATGGCAAATTTACAGCGAGAACGGCAGATATGCCGCAAACCTTGTTGCTTCCAATGGTGAAGTTTTATTACGCACCGAATCCTACTCTGCTTTAAGCGGCATTAAAAGCGGTATTGAAACGATTAAAAATAATATTGAAAGGGATAACTTTGCCCTATCCGTTGACAAAAACGGCAATTACTTTTTCAAGTTATTCTCATCATCGACAAGATTGCTTTGCATAAGCGAAGCTTACACCACCAAAGCCGTGTGCGAAAGCGCGATTAATTCAGTCAAGCGCTTTTCAAAAACTGCCGTTATTGAAGTTTTAAAGGAAGAAGATCAATAAACTCCCTAACGGCAACAAACAAATAAACAAACAAATAAAATCAATCGAAAAAGCATCTGCAAGTTGCAGATGCTTTTATTATTTTAAATTTATTACCAGATAACGATACGCTTTGTTGGTGCAATATACATCTTATCGGTCTTTTTAACGTTAAAGGTTTCGTACCATTCAGGGAAGTTCCTTGGTGCCATATTAGCACGTAAAACGTTTGGCCCGTGAACGTCAACGTTCAAAAGAAGCTGCAGATATTCAGGCTTTGCCTTCATACACCATACGCGCGCCCAGTTGAAGAAGTATTCTTCATAATTAGCGCCAGGCGTTTTGCCCATGATTTCAAGGGTTACAGCCATACCGCCGTTGTCAGCGATATTTTCGCTAACGGTAAGCTTACCGTTTACCCTACCCCAAGGAAGTTCAATGCCGTCAAATTGTTTAATCATATCTTTGACCTTTTTGTTGAACTTTTTAGAGTCTTCCTTGGTCCACCAGTTGTTAAGGTTACCAAGCTCGTCACATTTTGCGCCGTTAGAGTCGAACGCGTGTGAGATTTCGTGACCGACAACCGCACCGATACCGCCTAAATTTTCACTTCTGGTTTGATTGATTGAATAGAACGGTGGTTGTAAAATTGCCGCCGGGAAGGTAATATCGTTAGCAAATGGGTCGTAACAAGCGTTAACCATATGACCCGGCATTGCCCATCTTTCGCGGTTGGTTGGCTCGTTAAGCTTGCTTAAGTTGTCTAAATTCCTGACTTCCCTTAAGCCGCGTACGATTTCAAACAATGATTTTGAAGTATCAAAGTCAAGCTTTTCATAAATAGCTTCAATCTTGTCGGGATAGCCCATTTTAACGCCGATTTTAGAAAGCTTAAGTAAAGCTTTTTCTTTGGTTTGTGGCTCTAAAATCTCGTTTTTAGCAATACGGTCTTTATAGGTTTCGATAATTTCGCGTACGATAGAAACAACGTCAGCTTTAGCAGCTTCGCCAAAGTATTTTTCACCGTAATATAAGCCAACAGGCTCTGAATAAATGCTTGAAGCCAAGTTATAAGCAAACTTTTCGGTTGAAGACATTGCCGCAATACCTGAAAGCGCGCGTTGATAGATACCGCCAAGCTCTCTTAATTCTTCAGTTAAGAATGAGCAGCAGCCCAAAATGCCCTTAACGTAAGCCCAGTGCTTATAAAGCTCAAAGGTTTCTTCGTTAAAGATTTCTTTAAATGCCTTAAAGTATCTTGGCTCGGTAACAATGATATTTTCAGGTACTTGACCGAATAAGTCCTTCAAAAGCTTTCTGAAGTTAAGCGGTTTGAGCATTGAAACCACTTTAGAAGTCTTCATCGGGTTATACATTTTAACGTATTCAGACCATTCTTCCCTTGACTTGACAACGGTTGATAAAAGTCTGTCGAACGCCAAAGTATCTTCTAAATATTTAGCTTGTTCTTCTTCAGAAAGGTCGGTTTTTGCAAGCACAGCCTTTGCCATTGTTGACCAAATGCCTAAAATTGCAGCGGCTTGCTGTGCCATTTCTTCTTTATAATAAGATACGTCAGGCAAAATAACGCTTGGGCCCTGAATCATTACGCAGTGGTGTAATGAATCCTTCATATCAGTATCAACGCCAATGTTAAACGGAAGCGGTAAGTCTTTGATAACAAAGCTCTTAAGCGCTCTGTTTAATGCCTTGATAGAGTCAAGCTTTTTAATTGGTTGAAGGAACTTAAGCGCAGGTCTGATACCAAAGCGGTTTCTTCTCTTAACGTCCTTTACCGCCATATACAGGTTGCAAGCCCTTTCCAAATGCACGTTAGGATAGTTTTTTGATTGACATAAATCGTTAAATTCCTGAATCATTAACTTTTCAACTTCATCGTGTAAGGTCTTAAAGCCACCTGCTGACGGTGCGTCGTCAGGAATAACTAATTCATCAAGCTTTTGTTGGTTGACGTAATGGTATAAATCGTCTTGTATTCTTAATTTTTCCATATTGTACCCCTTTAAACAAAATTTGTACTTTATTTATTTTATCATATATATCTTAAAAACGCAATAGATATGCTAAAAAATCCCGTAATTTTGCTCATTTTTTATTGTTTTTTACCAATTTTTAATAGATTAGCGCGGTTTTTAGTATTATTTATATCTGTCCCCAGTAAAATTTAAGGTATCGCAATAATTTTGATAAAAATGCTTGCAACAAAAACAAAGTGGTGATATAATTAAGTTAAGAATTAAGGTGCGTAAATCAATGCGTAAAAAAACTTAATAATTAAACATAAATTAGTCAAAAAGCGGCCTATAGGTCGGTTATTGAATAAAAAATTAAAAATTTAGACATAAAAGGAGTAAACTATTATGTGTGATAACAACAAATTTTACGTATGTGAACGCTGTGGCAACCTTGTTGGTATGATTAACGATTCAGGCGTGCCAATGATGTGCTGCGGTCAAAAAATGACAAAGCTTCAGGCAGGTGTTGTTGAAGCAAGCCACGAAAAGCATATCCCCGTTGTAAAGGTTGACGGCAATTTAGTTACAGTAACTGTTGGCTCTGTTGAGCACCCAATGGTTAAAGAACACAGTATCCTTTGGGTATATCTTCAAACAGATAAGGGCGGCCACAGAAAGTGCTTGGAAGTTGACAAAGCACCTATTACAGTTTTTGCTTTGGTTGACGAAACACCAATCGCGTGCTATGCTTACTGCAACTTACACGGCTTATGGAAAACTGAACTCTAATATAAACGGCAGGGATAAAGGGCTGTACTCTTAAGGACAGTTTTAAGTTCAATAGAATATACTACCTACCGACAGAAAAAGGACAGAGAATGTTTTTTACACTCTTTGTCCTCTTTTTTTGACAAGCACTGCATTTGTAGACACAAATGCAAATGTAGTGAAGTTTTCGCTTACGCGAAAGTGAAGTTGCTTTGCAGTGAAGTTCGTGCTATCGCACGGGTGAAGTTAAGTTTGCCCACTTTGCCAAAGGCAAAACTTCACTATCCGCAGGATAACTTCACTTACGAAGTAAACTTCACTTGCCCGTACGGGCAAACTTAGTTGCGTAGTGTCCTTAAGGGCACTACGCTAAATCCCCTGCCTTTTTAATTGAGTATTATAAATGTCCGTGCGTATGCACGGCGTGAAAAATTGTGGAAGACTTTTTGCTGTGCAAAAAATCTTTTTAAATAAAAAAGCACGCTATAAGGATAGCTATCATAAAGCAGATTTTATCAACCGCAAATACAACAAAAGGAGTACGTGCAATTTTGCCTGTACTCCTTTTCACACTTCTTGTCCTGCAAGGTATAGTGTGTTACGCTTTTATTTTTTGAGTGGTAATAGGTGAAGTTTTCGCTTACGCGAAAGTGAAGTTGCTTTGCAGTGAAGTTCGTGCTATCGCACGAGTGAAGTTAAGTTTGCCCACTTTGCCAAAGGCAAAACTTCACTATCCGCAGGATAACTTCACTTACGAAGTAAACTTCACTTGCCCGTACGGACAAACTTAGTTGGGCGACCTGCTTTACCGTAGGTCGCCCAAAGGCGTGCTTTTTTATCATTTAATCGGCTTATAGCCCGACTTTTAGTTTAAAAGTGCGTCAGCTAAAGCTTCTATTTTAGCGGTGCTTTCAGCATTTAACGCGGACAAGATTTTAACGCTTGTATCTAAATAAGTTAAGTTCTTGCTCTTTTCAAGCATAGTTCTCATAACCCTTTCAGCAACGGGCATCCAGCTACCGTTTTCAATAAATGCAACCGTGCGGTTTTGATAGCTTCTTTCGGTAAGGTGATTGATAAATTCACGCATAAAGGGGAATATTTCGCCGTTATATGTGGTTGTTGCAAGCACCAATTTATCGTACCTGAAGGCATCTGCAACAGCCAAGGCCATATCTGTGCGCGCTAAATCGTGTACGACAACCTTTTTTGCGCCCTTTGCCTGAAGACGTTCAGCCAAAAGTAAAGCCGCCTTTTTAGTATTGCCGTAAATTGACGTATAAGCAATAACTATACCTTCATCTTCAACCGCGTATTTTGACCAGGTATCGTACTTGCCGATATAATAACCAAGGTCTTTTGTCAAAGCGGGGCCGTGAAGCGGGCAAATGATAGATATATCAAGCCCTGACGTCTTTTTAAGCAGGGTTTGAACGGGCAGACCGTATTTACCGACGATACCGATATAGTAGCGGCGTGCTTCGTCAGTCCAGTCTTCTTCAACGTCTAACGCACCGAACTTACCAAAGCCGTCGGCAGAGAAAAGTATGCGGTCGTGCGTATCGTAGGTTACGATAACTTCCGGCCAATGCACCATAGGCGCTGTCAAGAAAACTAGATTGTGCTTACCTAAAGACAAGGTGTCGTTTTCCTTAACGACGATACGTCTGTCGCTAAAGTCCGTGCCGAAAAAGTTTTTCATCATGGTAAAGGCCTTATCGGACGAAACGATTGTAGCACCCTTATAGGTATCAAGGAAGTTAACGATGTTTGCAGAGTGGTCAGGCTCCATGTGCTGGACGATTAAGTAGTCAGGCTCTCTGCCGCAAAGCGCTTTGTCAAGGTTTGAAAGCCACTCTTTTGTAAAGCCTGCGTCAACCGTATCCATTACGGCGATTTTTTGGTCAACGATTAAATATGAGTTGTAAGAAATGCCGTTTGGGATTTGATATTGACCTTCAAAAAGGTCGGTTTTGTAATCGTTTACGCCAATATATATGACGTCATTTGTGATTTTCATTTATATACCTCTAAAAATTATTAGTAAATTTAGTCTAACTTATAAGCGTGTATTTTTACGCCTTAATCTGCAGATTTTTTGACAACCAGAGCTATTGAAAGCACCACCACGGCAAGCATAAGCACCGAAGCAAAAATGCAAACGCCAACAAGCGCATTGTCGCGCGCGTAAACGACCGTCACCGTGTGGTCAGCGCTTACGTTAACGAAAGTATAGCTGTCCACCGCGCCGATTGACACGCCGTCAATCAACACGTCTTTTACCTTATAGCCTATGTCCGCATCAAAATAAACCGTAGCGTTTCTGCCGAATAACAGGCCTATAGACGGACTTATAGTGCCGTTACCTATTTTTGCGGTGGTTATGAAATAGGTTATTTTTTCAAAGGTTACTTCAATCGTTTGGGGTGCTGTGACACCTTCAAACGTATAGCTTGAAACCGCACCGACCGATACGCCGTTAATTAAAACGTCACTCACGCGATAGCCCGGGTTTGGCGTAAAGGTATAGGTTATTTTGTCAAGCTTATCCATAAAGACTTCGCCGTCGGGCGTTATAGTTCCGTTTTCACTTTTAACGATAGTGACGGGGTAACGCTTATAATATGAATTGTATTGCGCGACGTAGGTTACGTTTTGGGTAACGGGCTCTATCGCCTTATCCCAGCTTGTGAATACGTAGCTGAACTCATCGTCGTCAGGGCGCGTAGGCACGCTTGGCGTCTGGCTTTGGCGGTAATAGTAAGCAGGCGTTTTTCCGTAAGAATACATCTCGGAATAAATCACGCTGCCGTCCCAGTTAAGCCAGGTTACCCTGTATCTTTGCAATTCCATTTCGCACCTGATATTACCAAGATTCGGCTCTGCCGCGTTGACGTAAACGGGTGCGCGGTACCAATCCCCGCCAATTGACGTAAATATACTTGGCAGTTTATAGTAATGTACCTGCGTGTCGGCTTTCTTTTTAACAAATACGTAAGCAACCTGACCAGCTTCAAACGTAGCCGTAAATTTAGAGCCGCTTGTCACGTTAGGGTCAGCCGAAATATAGTGGTCTAAAATATACTCGTCGCGAAGCAACGGGTCGCCAACGGTATAGGTTAAGGTTACGCTTTGGATTGGCTTTGGCTGTGCGTCTGCAATTTCAAGCTCATAAAGCACGGCGCCGGATTCAATCTTAACCGTCTTTGAGAAAACGCCCTTTGAAACCGCGTCGTAATTACTAACGTCTTCTAAAACGTAAGTATTACCCGCGTTGTCGGCTTCAACTTCAACAACAAGTGTGAACTGCGTGCCAAACGTTGGAAGGCTGATACCCGGCTTTAAGGTAATGCTTCCGTCGTCAAAAACGGCTTCGCAGATAATTTCCTTTTCCTCTTCGTCAATTTCGACGTCGTCCTTTATGAAATCAAGGTCCTTACGCTCAAAATCAACGTCGTTTTTGATAAACACCAAATTGTTATTAACCAAGTAATTATTAAACTTGCCGTCTGCACCCGACAATGGGCGGATAAATATATCTTTGTCAAAATAGCTTGCAGGGATATAGTCCCCGTTATAAAACTTTTTAACTTGTCCGTCAATCACACCCAGAATATATGCGTTTTTAACGTTTTTACCAAGGTCTAACGATAAAAGCACCCCTTCCTTAAAGGTGACCTTTATTGAAAGGTTTTCCTGAATATTTTTGACAATAATGCCGTTTTTTATGGCGTCAACAAGCTCTTTATGGTCAAGCTTTGCGCCGTTTATAATAACTTCTTCAACGCACCAGCCATTTGTTGGCTGTAAAAGATACCTTACGGTATCATCGGCACAAATTTCAATAGTGCCGTCTATCTGGGTTTTTCCGTCGCCATCTAATGTCAAATCAACCGTGTAATAGTCGATTTCTTCCCAATGCGCATATAAAAACAAGGTGTTGGTGTTTGAATAAAATTCCTTGTAATAGCTAATCGCGTTGAGCGTTGGATCTTCGCCCAAGTGGCAGATATCGTCCCACTCTGCAATATAAAAGCCGTCAACTGCGTCAAGCTTTTTAGAGCCGTTACCGTAATCCAAGTACCAGCCCTTAAAGGTATAGCCTTCACGCGTGGGCGCGTAAAGCTTTAACGGGGTGGTGGGGCTTGCAAGCTCCTTATAATAGTTTTTGGGGTGGTTTTCACCGCCGCCCAAATCGTAATAAACGGTGACTGGCTGCAACGTGGTGTCTTCAACGTACTCAACGTTAAAGTTGTAATCTAGGTTGTAGCCCGTTTCCGCCGTTATGGTGTGCGTAACCGTTGTGTAAGCCCCGTTGGTTATGTCATAACAAAGCGTAGGGATTGACATATTTTTTTCAGAGTAAATGGACTGCTCGGTTTGGTAAAACCCAATGCTTCCGCTTAAGCTGTTAGTGTAAACAACGTAGTCCTTTTTGGGGCTTATATAGCTGTAAAACTCAAGGTCGCGCCCGGGCAAAAAGGTAAAAGGCGTAAGCTCGTGATTATACTCGATTTCTTCCCCAACAAGCCCGTGTGTTACGAAAAAGTTGTTTAAATACACGTCTTCACGCGTGCCGTTGCCGTAAGTGATAACCACCTTGTGCTGACCATAAGTAGCGTCATCTTTGGCGATTGAAAAGCGCTTGTTTTGTTTATCAAGCGTTACCGTAAAGGTGCTTGTTACGTCGCGCCCGTCAAGATAGATTGAAATATCCTTAACTTCAGCCCCGCTTGAGATATCGTAAGAATAAGTCAGATTAACGTCGTCATAGAATACGTTTTTCTGCTTTGACGTGCCTTTTTTTGCAGTAAAATCGCCGTGGTACTTGCCTACAACTTCGTTCGGGTAAGCATAACCCGACTCGATTTTATCGTAAAAATACAAGTCCTTTTGGGTATCCTTTTGATATTTGTAGCCGGCAATTTGGTCTATATTTTCATCATCGTAAAAAATAAACGAAAGCCCGTCAACGCCCGACTTTTCGGTATAAGAGTTCATCAGCAGCCACGCGCCCTTGAATTTTCTTGGCTCGGTTTCACCGTCAACTATAACTTCCCTTTCATAGTTATCATCCCAACCGACAATAGAAACTGCGTGGGCAGAGTTAGGGTCGTTCTGGTTAGGCGGCAGGTATGACGTATTTACTCCGCCTTCTTCGCTATAAACGTAGCCCGTCCTGAAGCTAAACGCAAGGTACAGACTGCCGTGGTTTAAAAGGTGGGTTTTAATTGCTTCAACGTCGGTCTGCTTAAAAGACGTCGTGCTGTCGTAAACCAAGCAGCTTGCCAAGTCGTCATTAGCGTTATGCTCAAAAAAGTTGTAATAGTCAATGGCGTTCTCGTTTGCCATTGGGTATGAATATTGGTACGGAAGGTCGCATTCAAGCATAAGCCCAGCCTTATTAATGGCTTTAGCGTGGTAAGACATCCCTCCGCCCGCACCCATTTTTTTGTAATCGCCGTGGGTGTAAAGTGAAACGCCCGTCCAAAGCTCTGAAAAATCATAATACTCGCCGGTTGCCTTCATAATGGTGGTTTGCGCAGACATGGTTGCGGCAAAATCCCAGCAATACCCGTGCTTGTCCTGGTTTTGGGTGAAAATCAAATATTCGTCACGCATGCAATAGCTTGCAGGAAGCGTGCTTTCATCCCCCGCCGCGTTTAAGCCCTGCGCAAAAGCCCTTGTAAGGGTTGGCGCAGCAAAAACACAGGTTAATAATATTGTGACGGCCAAAACGGCCAAGCGTAATCTGTTTTTATGCTTCATAAGGGTCGTCCTTATAAGTTGATTTATTTAGTAAGTATATCACACGCACGGGCGCAAAGTCAACAAACTGACTTTGCCTTGAAAAAAGTCGTGATTAATTTTGACCCCTACAATAGATAAAGGTGGGCGTATTGATTACACCCACCCTTGATTTTATTTAAGTTTTTGCGTTTTTTTATTTGTGTTTACACAATTATGCACCTTTCTTTTTAATAAATAAGAACGCCATAACAGCCATCCCAACAAAGGATACACAGCCGAATACAAGACCAATAACGCCAAGCGTTTTATTTGCACCGCTTAAAGCTGTTAATTCTGCTTTTGCCGCTAAAAGCTCTTCTTCTAACGTATCCACGTCAATTTCCGCAAGCGCCTTGTTTTGCTCTATCGCCTGTTTCAATTCAGCATCCTTTTGGGTAAGCGCAGTCTTTGCGTCTATTAGCGCTTGTTCTGCCGTATCAAGCTCACCTTGCAATCTTTCCATTTCGTCTTGATTTGCTTTATCTGCATTTTCAAGCGCGGTTTTTGCACCTAAAAGCGCTTGTTCTGCCGTGTCAAGCTCACCTTGTAATCTTACGATTTCTTTTTGATTTAATTTATCTGCATTTACAAGCGCGGTTTTTGCATCGGCAAGGGCTTGCTCTGCCGTGTCAAGCTCACCTTGCAATCTTGCGATTTCTTCTTGATTTGCCTTGTCTGCATTTTCAAACACAGTTTTTGTCGCTAAATAAAGCTCACCTTGCAATCTTCCAATTTCTTCTTGATTTGCCTTATCTACTTTTGGCAACACTCTTTCAAGATAATCTATGTACGCATCAACTCCGCCATATTCCATCACAACTTCTTTAGCGGTAGCAAAGCCCTTGGTCTGGGCTTCAACGTCTTCGCGCGCCTGACCGACTAGACCATATCCCAAGCCGTTTTGAATTGCGCCGTTGCCGTCAGTTGCTACCCCTGAAAGATAATAGCTATTTTTAACATTGCTTGTGGAAAGCATGCCTGCAATAGAGCCAACGTTATTTTGATTACCTTTAACTGTACTCGTACTGTAACAATTAGATACAGTTGCACCATTTAATAGGGCGCCTGTAATCCCACCAAGATAGGTATTACCATAGATAAAACAACCATGGCTAAAGCAATTAGTTATCGTTGATTTTTCGTTACCAGCACCTGCTATTGCACCCACAGAGCTTTTTCCGTAAAAATATGAATCAATTACGCCAACGTTCTTGACAGTCCCCGGTTTACTCATCTTGTAATCGCCAACGCGGAAAAACAAACCTACGTTAGTTACTTCCGCATTATTAAAATACAATCCGCTAACAGTAAAACCTTGACCGTCAAACGTTCCCATAAAGCCACCGACGTTGTTTTGTAAATATCCGATAGGTGTCCAAACACGGAAAGTATCTTTTTCTGCATCGTTGAATAAGCCGTTTACAATAACGTTTTCATTTACTACGATATCTTGGGTAAGTTTAGCGTTTGCCCCTGTATTGGGCACAACGTTGCCTTCTCTGTAATTTACGTGTGCGGCAAACCAGTAAAGATTGCCCGCGTTACCGATTTCGTAATAATCGTCGGTTGTATCGTCTGCCGTGCCGTTATTGTTTAGTACTGGCTCTTCATAATGGGTTTCGCCTATAACGGTTTCGCAAATACCGTTCACGTAAGTATGGGTGTGCTCACCTGCGGCAAAAGCCGTTACCACGCCAACCGTGCCAAACGCCGTAAACACTATCGCTAATGATAATATAGCCGCAAATAGCTTGTTTCTTAAGTTTTTCATATATCAATCTCCTATTTTTTATTTTATGTTAAAGTGATTTTCATCAGCTTATTCGTCCTGCCGTTCGGGTGTTAATTTTGCCCTTTGTTTTGCCGGGCATTTGCAAAGCCCAATACATTCTTCCTTTTTATCAAAGTACACGCAATTTACGCACCCGTTTAATTCTATCGTCTGTGGAAGCGGCTTAAAATGCTCACACAAGTCTTTATATACCGCCACAATCAACATTCCGTTTTTGGTGTAGCTTGGGTTTTTATCAAAATCGGGATAAATGGGCGTTGGCTCGTACCCAAGCTTTTTTTCCCTTTCATTATAAAAGCCGTAATATATATCGAAGCGCGTACCGCCGATTTCTATCGTTTTATATAAAGCACCGTCTTTTATATTGCTCACTCTACCACCCCCTTTTAAAACTGAAAATCCCGCATAACGGCGCCGGTTGAATTTAGTGACACCATTATACGGGATTTTATTATGCTTTTGTGTAACTTTTAATAGCAAAAAAGTTGGGGATTTATTTTTAGCTCACCCAACTTTTTAAGCCCGAAAGGTTGGGGGGTTAGACGTATGCGCCAAGCTCCTTTCTGTTTGCCGCGCCCGTTTTGTTCATAATCATATAAAGCTCCTTTTTAACGTGTGACGGCTCAACCTTCATACGCAAAGCAATTTCTTTATCCGGAAGCCCAAACGCCGCCAAGCGGCACATTTCGCGCTGTCTTACGGTAAGGGCGTTTGAAATGTTTTTTGAAAAAAGCGAGTTGTGCAATTTTGTAAAGCCCTGTAGTAGCTCCTTATGTAGTTCTTTTAGCTTGATAAGCGCCTTTTCGTCCTTTAATAAAAGCCTGTCGTCCAGCAGATTGTCAAGGTTGCGCCTATGCTCGGCAAATATGCCAAGTAATCTGTCGGGCAAAGCAAGGTCTATTGCTTTATCTATATGGATAATTGCGTTTTCATCTTCGCCAAGCTGGTGGTAGGAAACCGCAACCAGCAAGCGCAAATATATTTCGGGGATAATAAGCTTTTCTGCAACCACGCGGGATATAAGCGGCTCGGCAATGTACGGGATAACGCGCATTAAGCCCATACCGCTAACGTCAGGAAACTTAATCACACCTTTTGCCTGCTCCTGCGCGGCTATTATAAAATATTTTATGTAAAAAACCTTTGCCGCTGGGTGTGAATCGGGGTGTAAATGCTCAAATTGCCCCTTTCTGAACCAGTCGGGATAATCGCTTAAATCACGCACGGCGCTGTCTATACACGCAAGCGAAAGTCGCATAATCTGCTTGTCTTCAGGCGTTTTCCAGGGAGCGTTGCAAATGTGAATTTTGGCTTGTCTATACAGGGAAATATCCCCACGCCACATAGCCGCAAGTGCAAGCAGCATACCGCCTGCATTAACCGCGTAAAAGCCCGAACGAAGCCGCAAAAATTCGGTCGCGTGGGCGATTACCTTGTCAATTTCCCCGCGGCAATAAGCAATTTCGGCGGCAAAAAGCGCTTGCGCTTCGGGATTAGCGGTTAGCGCTTCAACGCATTTGTCGGCTTCCCCGACCTTTGTATAAAGGCTTGTCATGTTAAGGAAGGGCGACTTTTTTGGCATGGGTAGGTTAACATCTTTAGTCTTCTTTTTTGTGCTTTCTAACACCGCCGTGGACGGTATCATCCACGACTTACCAAAGCGCACCGCGCCGACTATTTTTTCTTCATTGCAAAGCATTTGCACGCGCCGTGGCGTTACACCCCATTTTTGTGCTGCTTCCTGTACGGTAATATACTGCATATTTTCCTTTAAATTTTATCCGATTTTACTTCGCCATCGCGAAATATTTTTACACCGCAAAACTTCGCCATTGCGAAATCACTTCCTTATTATACACCCGCGCTTGACCTTTGTCAATAGGTTTTTAAAAAGATAAAAGTATTGCTAAATAAAAAACATCCGCTTAAATCCCACTTTTAACAAAACAAAAAAAGGGTGTTGCCAAATAGCAACACCCTTTTTTGTGAATAATCTGAAATTATGATACCATTTTAGTTCGCAAATTGGAATTTATCTGAATTTTTCTAAACGGTATAATTGTTCTTCGTCGACGACATCAATTCCGTTCTTATATGAATACCCCATTTTCTTGTAGAATTCACACGCCGTAATTGAAGCAGGAATTTCGATACGCTTTGCTCTTAAAAAATATTCATCATTCTCCAATGTTTCAATTATCTTTCTTCCAACACCCTTACCTTGATACTCTGGCAAAACAAATATGTTAAACAAGCTGCTTTCATCTTCCTTACCCCAATATGAACCAATTGCACCGCATCCAACAATCGCATTCCCATCGCAAACAACATAAAAATGCGTCCAACCAGCCCGTTCAATTACCCCTTCTGGACTAAATGCTTTCACATCATTTTCAATGTACTCTGCGGAATAGTCTTTCGCATTAGTTGTCCTCAAGGTCTTAATAATCAAGGCAGAAACCTCTACCGCATCACTATTCTGGAATCTTCTAACATTGAAAATTTTGCTCATCTCTATATCTCCGTCAAATTCTTATTTATCGGTGAGTTTATTATATCACATAATCCATTGAAAATCAATAATTCTTTTAAGCGAATCAATAATTGAACGACACCCGAAAAATGAACGAAAGGGGTATAAAGTGAACGATTTGCATTTTACGATTAAAAGCAAAAAAGCTTGTAAGGACAAATACTATCCCGACAAGGCGCGTAACTTTAATGAAATCCTGCTTTGCAGGATGAAATCCAAACGAGTTTGGATGAAATCTTCCGCCTACGGCTTCAGATGAAATCAAATCCGCCATATTTAACCTGCCGCAAGGCAGATTTCATCGCGCAGCGATTTCATCCACGAATGTGGATTTATTCCGTCGCAGGCGGATTTAACTGAAAAAGACTGCAATTTTGTATCAAAATTACAGTCTTTTTCTGGTGCGGGTAACAGGAATCGAACCTGCACGAAGTTGCCCCATTAGAACCTGAATCTAACGCGTCTGCCAGTTCCGCCATACCCGCATAATATTTGGCTTAATCTTAAGCATATCAATTTTAGCACAAACTTTTGTTTAAGTAAAACAAAATGCGCCATTTATAAAAAATTGTTATAACAAAGATTATGCTTAATGGCAAAATGGCATAAAAAGTAGCAAACTGAAAATAATAAAAATAGCCCTATAGGTCGTTTTTCGACAATAATTAACTTTCAAAATAACGACTATAGGGCTAAAATTATTAGGCTTCTTGGCTTGATTCTTCTGTGTCTTCCTGCTCTGTTTCCTTTGCTTTTTGCTTAATTTCTTTTACCTTTTTAGTGATTTTATTTTCGCCTTCTTTCACGGCCTTTTTAATTTTATCACTATTGGTTGCAACAAGCATACCAAGGCTTAAGCCAAGCGCAAGCCCTACGCAAAATTCCTTAAACATATTTCCCCCTTAAAGGCGATTGCCTTTATAATAAGTTTGCGCCGATTCGACAAAATATATGCATTTTTGACTAAATTCAATAATAGCACACAAAATTGTTAACAATTAAACACCCAATTACTTGAAAAACTAACGCTTATCTGCTATAATAAAACTATAAAAAGCACAGATTAAAGGTTTGTATGAAGTTAATTTGTTACGATATCGGTAATAAGCGTGTAGGCGTTGCCGTGTCAGACCCGTTTATGTCAATGGCACTGCCAAAAGATACCTATTGGCGCAAAAATTTTCAAAAGGACGTTCAGTTTTTGGCGGAACTAGCTAAAAAAGAAAACGCAACGACAATCGTTTGTGGTCTTCCTGTCAACCTTGATGGGACCCAGTCAGAGCAAACCCAATTAACCCTTACCTTTATTGAAGCTTTAAAAGCCGCAACGACCATACCCGTTGTTGTCGCGGATGAAAGATTTTCCACCAAGGAAGCAACGCGCGTGCTTATATCTGGCGGCGTGAGAAGGGAAGACAGAAAAAATTATGTTGACAGCATTGCTGCATCATACATTTTGGAAGATTATATAAGAAAAATCAAATTTCAAGGAGAAATTTAAATTATGTTAGAAGAAAAAGAAGCACTTGATATGCAAGAAGAAGACGATATCGTTGAATTTACTGACGATAACGGCAAAATTATGAAGTTCTATCACATTGGTACAATCGAATACCAAGAAAGATTCTTTGCTTTCTTCCAAGCTGCTGAAGAAATCGAAGGTATCGAGCCTGAAGAAGTTATCATTTACGAAGTAACCGGTGAAGCTGGTCACGAAGAACTTATCCCTGTAGAAGACGAAGCAACCCTAGACGCTGTTTATGAAGAATTCTGCAGAATTTTAGAAGAAGACGATTGCGATTGCGACGACGAAGGCTGTGACTGCGGTTGCCATCACCACCACTAATTTGTAATTAACAAAACGGTAAAAATAGAAAACCACCCTTTGTCGGGTGGTTTTTTTGTGTAAAAAATTGGTTGCTGTAAAAAAGTAAATAATGCCGTTAATCGACATATAGCCCAACTTATTTAATACAAACGTGCTAATTTTTAGCTTTTGCATCAAAAATATCTGTGCAAACGTCCATTGCAAAATCTTCTTCGTGACAGACAAGTATTATTGCACCGGGGTACTCGATAAGCGCCTTTTTTAAAGCTTCCTTTGCGCGCACGTCCAAGTGGTTTGTAGGCTCGTCCAAAATAAGCAGGTTTGACTTATATTGTGATAAAACGGCAAGCTTTGCCCTAACCTGCTCGCCACCGCTCATGTTCTTAAAGGGCTTAATTGCAAGCTCACCCTTAAGCCCAACCTGGGCAAGTGCCGCACGTTGATTTTTAGGATTCATCATCGGGAAGCAATTTGCAAAATACTTTGAAGCCGTGCTTTCCATATTCGGAAAAATAAGGTCTTGCTCAAGATAGACAACCTGCGCCGCAGGGTGGATAAAGAACCTGCCACTAATCGCAGTTACCTTACCCATAAGCGTTTTAAGTAAGGTTGTTTTACCAACACCGTTAGTGCCGCGTATCCAAAGCCTTGCGGTTGAGTTAAGGTGTAGGTCAATAGCAGGGATAAGGGGAGTTGTATAGCCAACTTCAAGCCCCTTTAATATCACAAAGTCCTTTGCGTTGATTTCGGTATAGGGGAAGTTAAAGGTCGCGTCAGGTAAATTAACGGGCTTACTGACAATATCCATACGGTCAAGCATTTTCTGGCGGGAGTGTGCCATTTTCGCCGTAGAAGCACGCGCTTTATTCCGGTCAATGTAATCGGTCAGCCGCTTGATTTCGGCTTGCTGGCGATTATATGCTTCTTCGTGCTGCTTGGCGTTCATATCGCGCTGGGCTTTAAATTGGGTATAGTTGCCCGTGTATTTTTTAATTATTCCGCTTTCAATATTAACGATATTTTTGCAGACCGCATCTAAAAACTTTACGTCGTGTGAAATAACCAAAAAGGTCTTTTTGAATCCGACCAAAAACTTAATAAGCCAATCAACGTGTTCAATGTCCAAAAAGTTTGTAGGCTCGTCCAAAAGCATAACGTCAGGGCTTTCTAATAAAAGCTTTGAAAGCATAAGTTTAGCCCTTTCACCGCCCGATAATTGTGCGATAATCGTGTTATAGCCCACTTTATTGATACCTAAACCATTTGCAACCTTCTTTATTGTCGATTCCAAATCGTAATAGTTTGCTTCATCAAGTTCTTCTTGTAGGCGCGCTGATTTTTTAACCAATCTGTCAAGCTCCGCCCCTTCAGCGTAGCACATGTCTTCATACATTTTGGTAAGCTGTTCGTTCTTTTTATGCAAATAATCAAACGCGTCTGTCAGGTATTCCATAACGGTAAGACTTCTGTCAATGTTGGCGTGCTGGTCAAGATAACCGCGCCTTAAACCGTTAAGCCATAAGACTTCGCCTTCGTCATGTGTGATATTACCTGCTAAAATATTAATAAAGGTCGATTTACCCGCACCGTTTAAGCCCACGATACCAACGTGTTCACCCGCAGAAATTGATAAATTTGCATTTTCAAACAAGGGCCGTTCTTCAAAGCGGTGTGATAAATTTTTAATCTCTAATACACTCATAATTTGATTTTTGCGCGCAAAAAGGGAATTTCGAAGGGAATTTGCGCCTAACTTTTTAAATATTTTATAATATCTAATTAACTTTTGTCAAGTTTATTGCAAAACTATTGTAAATGTGCTAAAATATATAGGCTTAAAGGCTATTAAAGGTAATTATGAAAAAATTTGCTTATAAATTTAAAACTTATCTATACGTAATAATCATTTTGGCGGCGCTTTTGTCTTTAGCTGGGCTTGGCTTTAACGCTTACAGGCTTATTGCGCACCGCTATGAAGGCACAAACGGTTTAATAGGCGCAATCCTTTGCGTTGTTATTGCCGCGGTTATTTTGGTATTAACAGGCTCAATACTCATTTGCGCCCGTTACGAGATAACGAAAGAGCATTTTACACTCCGTTGGGGTGTGTTGGTTACAAGGGCAAAAATAAGCGCGATTAATACGCTTGTTTACAACACAACAACGCGTGTGCTTGCTATTGTTTTTGATAACGATGCGCTTATGGTTATATCTTCAGTCGGCAATAACGCTTTAGATATAGTTGACGCAATCCGCCAATATAATAAGGGTGTGATATTCCAGTCTACAAGTAGTGAATCATCACCCAAAAATAAAGACGACGAAAATAAAAAGTAATCCTAAAAGTCGGGCTATAAGCCCGTTATTAACACTTTTTTTGATAAAATATTAACAAATATAAGGCGATATATGGATATTTTAGCAGCAAAGATAAATATTTTTGATACGATTTTCAGCCCAACCGCGCAAGGCATTGCACCACTCAATTTTGTGATTTGCTTACTGGTGTCAATCGCGCTTGGTTTTGCTTTGGCGTTCCTTTACACCTATAAAACGCGTTACACCAAAAGCTTTTTTATAACGCTTTCAATTTTGCCCGCAGTTGTTTGCGTGGTTATAATGATGGTTAACGGTCAGATTGGCGCGGGCATTGCGGTTGCAGGGGCTTTCAGCTTGGTTAGGTTTCGCTCCGCCCCGGGGACGGCTAAAGAAATCGTTGCAATCTTTTTAGCAATGGGCACAGGCTTAATCCTTGGTATGGGATATATTGCTTACGCTGTAATATTTGCAATCGTTTTGTCTGTCGTTATGATGATTTTAACTGCTGTATTTGCCGGAAAGAACGCGCACGACAGGGCTAAAACGCTTAAAATCACTATCCCTGAAGACTTGAATTATTCTATGGTATTTGAGCCTGTTTTAAAAGAGTATGCAAGCACGTTTGAGCTTGTCAACGTAAAAACCACAAACCTTGGCAGCTTGTTTAAGTTAACTTACAATTTGACCCTTAAAGACGCTAATACCGAAAAAGCGTTGATTGACGAATTGCGCGTCAGAAACGGCAATTTGGAAGTATCAATTATGCAACAGGAAGCCGCTAATTTAGAGCTTTAGTTTGCTCAATTTTTTACACAAATAATCTTTGATAAATAAAAGAAATTTTAAGCACTTTTGATTATAATCAAAGGTGCTTTTTTATTCAAAAAAACGCAAAATCTAAACTGACAACTAATTTTTTATAAAAAATTAAATAAATTTTTATGCAAGGCTTAAAAATAATTGACAATAGGGTTTTATATCCTTATAATAAAGTTTAGTTTTGCTAAACTTAAAGTTTAATATTACGAAGGTATTTATGGAACTAGGCGAAAAGATTAAACAATTAAGACTACAATGCGACCTAACGCAAGAAGAGCTTGCTTCCCGCTGTGAGCTGTCAAAAGGGTATATCTCTCAACTGGAAAACGATTTGACAAGCCCGTCCATTGCCACGCTTAAGGATATCCTGACGGCAGTCGGCTCATCGCTTAAAGAGTTTTTCTCTGAAGTGGACGTTGAAGAAAAGCTTGTGTTTACCGAACAGGATTTTATCGAAAAGGTAACCGATACAAGCACCTTAAACTGGCTTGTTCCAAACGCGCAGAAAAACGCAATGGAGCCTATACATCTTGTATTAAAGCCATTTTCTAAAACCGAAACAGACTTCCCGCACGAAGGCGAAGAATTCGGTTACGTTTTACAAGGCGAGATTATACTTGTGGTCGGCAAAAAGAAATACGTGGTTAAAAAGGGCGAAAGCTTTTATTTTGAAGCAGATAAATTGCACCATATTGAAAACAATAAGGATAGTGAAGCAGTTTTAATCTGGATATCAACCCCACCAACGTTTTAATCTAAAAGTCGGCCTATAAGTCGATAAACAATCATTTTTTTAAAAATACAAATCATTTTATCATATAAGGAGCACAAATGACGGATAAAATCATCGAGCTTAAAAACGTAATCAAAACCTACGACGGCACAAACGTTGTTGACGGTATCAGCCTTTATATAAGAAAGGGTGAGTTCGTTACCCTTTTAGGTCCATCTGGCTGCGGTAAAACAACAACCTTGCGTATGATAGCCGGTTTTGAAAAACCCGATGGTGGCGAAATTTTGTTAAACGGAAAATCCATTACGGATATTCCGCCATATTTGCGCCCAATAAATACGGTTTTCCAACGCTACGCGTTGTTCCCGCATTTAAACGTTTACGATAACATTGCTTACGGGCTTAAGCTTAAGCGTGTTGTAAACGTGTACGAAGATAAAAAGGGTCGCCGCATAGAAAAGCGTGAAAGACTTTCTAAAAAGGTCATTGACGAAAAGGTTTCAAAGGCCCTTAAAATGGTTGACCTTGAAGAATTTGAAAAGCGTGACGTTAACACCTTATCCGGTGGTCAACAGCAACGTATTGCTATCGCGCGCGCTATCGTTAACGAACCGCAGATTTTGCTTTTAGACGAGCCGTTAGGCGCGCTTGACTTAAAAATGCGCCAGGATATGCAGCTTGAGCTTAAGGCTATGCATAAAAAATTGGGCATTACGTTTATTTACGTAACGCACGACCAGGAAGAAGCTTTAACAATGAGTGATACTATCGTTGTTATGAACGACGGCATTATCCAACAAGTCGGCACGCCAAAGGATATCTATAACGAGCCTAAAAACGCTTTCGTTGCCGACTTTATCGGCGAAAGCAATATCTTTAACGGCACAATCGTTGGGGACAGAAAGGTTCGCTTTGTCGGTCATACCTTTGACATGGTTGACGATTTTGAGCTTCACGAAAAGGTCGACGTTGTCGTTCGTCCTGAAGACGTGTTCCTTGTAAACAAGGGTTTAGGGCAGGTTGACGGCACAATTATATCGTCAATCTTTAAAGGCGTCCATTACGAAATGACCTTCCAGGTCGGTAAGACCGAAATCCTTATCCAGGACACGGTTGAAAGAACGGTCGGCGAAGAAGTAAGCGTTATTATTAAGCCTGAAGATATCCATATTATGCACAAGGGCTACACGATGAACGTTTACGACGGCGTTATCACCAAGGATAACAAGGTAAGCTTTGCTGAAGGCGAATTTGCCTGCGACGTTACAAAGCTTTATCCCGGCTCACGCCTTAACGAGGAAGGCTATCTTGTAACGGCTGACGGTCAGGAATTAGACCTTACAGACACGCACGTCAGGGTTGAAGTACCGCTTGACAAGATTGAAATTATCGACAACGAAGAAGACGGCGATTCCGTCGGTCAGATTATTTCCATTATTTATAAGGGCGACCATTATCAGGTTATTATCCGTACCTTTGAGGAAGAAGAAGACTTTGTCGTTGATACCGAATATTTATGGAACGAAAACGATAAGGTAAGCGTTAAAATCAAGCCTGAAGACATCAATCTTAAGCTTAAGGTGAAGCAAAATGGGTAAGGCGCTTAAATTTTCAAGAAAAAATCTGGGCATACCATATTTTCTCTTTTTGTGTTTGTTCGTAATATTCCCGCTGCTTCTTATCGTTGTTTACGCTTTCACGGACGGCAACGGCAGCTTAACGTTTGCAAACTTTATTGATTTTTTCACTAAAGGCTCAAATATTTACGTATTATTTATAAGCTTTGCGCTTGCCATTTTAACGACGGCAATCTGTCTTGTTATCGCTTACCCCGTTTCTTACATTTTGGCACGCACAAATATGAAAGCGGGTAGCGTTTATCTTCTTTTATTCATTTTGCCAATGTGGATTAACTTTGTGTTAAGGACTGCCGCAATGAAGGAATTATTATTCGCACTTGATAAGCTTGGCGTTTACAACATAACCGATTGGTACTTTGCAAACACGGTTATCGGTATGGTTTACGACTATCTGCCGTTTACTATCCTGCCAATCTATACGGTGCTTATAAAGCTTGATAAAAACGTTTTGGAAGCTTCATCCGACCTTGGTGCGAACAAGGTTCAAACCTTTTTACGCACGACCTTGCCATTGTCACTCCCGGGTATTGTAAGCGCAATAACCATGGTTTTATTGCCAACGACAACAAGCTACGTAATATCCGACACGCTCGGTAACAGCAAGGTTACAATTATCGGTAAGCTTATCGAAAACCAATTCAATATCGGCACGGCTGACAGCTGGCACACGGGCTCTGCAATTTCGTTAATACTTTTATGCTTTATCTTCGGCACAATGCTTTTAACTGGCAAGTTTAACGAAAGGCCGAACCAACGCGGGGGTGGATTATGGTAGGTAAAATTTTCCGTTCATGCTATTTATGGCTTATACTGATTTTCCTTTACGCGCCCGTCGTTCTTTTGGTTGTTTACAGCTTTAACGCTTCAAATGAAATCGGCTCTTGGTCAAATGAGTGGAATTTTTCGCTCTACGCAATGCTTTTTACGGACGAAAAAATCCTTGACTGCATTAAAACGACCTTATTATTAGCGCTTTCGGCAAGCGCAATTTCAACACTTTTAGGCACTATCGGCGCGATTGGTATGTTTTATTCCAAGCCAAGGGTATTCAAAATTTTGAATACCGTAACCCAAGTGCCAATCGTTAACGCTGAAATCGTAACGGCAATTTCTTTGGCGCTTGTATGTTCAATTTTACTTTTCCCAAGAACGTACGCATCACTTCTGATTGCCCACGTTGTGTTAACCTTCCCGTTTGTTGTAACAAGCGTTTTACCAAAGCTCAAGCAAATGGACCCTAATCTTTACGAAGCAGGGCTTGATTTGGGTGCGTCACCCCTTAAAGCGCTGTTTACAATCGTCGTGCCAGAAATTATGCCCGGCATAGCTTCAGGCTTTATGCTTGCGGTTACGTTATCGCTTGACGACTATATCATTACAAACTTTACAAAGCCGTCAACCATTGATACGATTTCCACTTACGCATACAATGCGTACGCTAAAAACTCGGCAAACACGTCCATACCTGCGCTCCGTGCGCTTTCAGCAATCATCTTTGCTGTAATTATTATTTCGGTCGTGGTTGCAAACGTAAACGCCGATCGCCGCGCAAAGCAAAGGGGGAATAACTGATATGAAAAAGGTTTTACCCATTATCGTTGTTGCCGTTATGGTGTTATCTATCGTTGGTTATTGCTTTTTAGGCTCAAATATCGGTAAAAATAGTGGCGATTACGAAGTTTTAAGGATTTATAATTGGGAAGAATACATTTCTGAATCGGATACAAATAAGATTGAGTGGAACGATTACGTTTCGGGCGAGTACACGCTTTCTGAAGACGACGAATATATTGACGTAATTTACCTTTTTGAATCTTATTGCCGTCAGGTTTTAAACAGAAACGTCCGCGTTGAGTATTCAACCTTTGGTACAAACGAAAATATGTATAACGAGCTCAACCTTTCCAAAAAGGAAGTCGGCGGTAGCGTCAGCTATTCTTACGACTTGGTTTGTCCGTCCGAATACATGCTTTTAAAAATGATTCGCGAAGACATGCTTGAGCCGCTTGATCGCACAAAAATCACAAATTACGACCAAAATTCTTCCGAATATATCCGTGATCTTTTCAAAAATCAACAAATTTCCTGCGAAGACGGCAGTACAAGAAGCCTTTACGACTACGCAACCTGCTATATGTGGGGTACGATGGGCTACGTTTATAATCCGGAGCACGTTGCCGAAGCCGATGCAAACCATTGGTCGCTTTTATGGAATGATGCGTACAAGGGTAAGGGGACGATTAAGGATAGCGTGCGTGATAGCTATATTTTGGCAATCGGCTACGTTTATCAGGAAGAGCTTTCTGCCCTTAAAGCAAAATATGACCTTGGCGAGCTTACAAGGGCTGAATATAACGCACAGCTTACTGCAATTTATAACCGCACCGATAAGGAGTCTATTGAGCGCGTTGGTAAGGTTTTAACCGAGCTTAAGGATAAGATTTACGGCTACGAAGTCGATAGCGGTAAAAAGGATATGGCGCAGGGCAAAATTTCAATCAACTTTGCCTGGTCGGGCGACGCCGTTTATACAATGGACGTTGCTGAAGAAGAAGGCACTTACTTAAGCTATGCTATCCCTGAAGAAGGCAGCAATATCTTCTTTGACGGCTGGGCAATGCCAAAGGGTGCTAATAAGGAACTTGCACAAATTTTTATCAACTTTATTTCAACGCCGGAGTCGGGCTGTATGAATATGAACTATATAGGATACACTTCGTCGCTGGCGGGGGACGCTATGTTTGAAAACGCAGTCGATTGGTATGGCACCTACGTTCTTGTAAAGGCTGATACTGAAGATGAAGACACGGTGCTTGTTGACGGTGAGCTTTATTACGAAGAATATTTTGGTGATTTAGACCAAACAACCCGTCAATCTATGCTGAACGCTGACGGAACGTACAACCTTATTTATCCTGTTTATGATGACGAATATAACGTTATCGGCAAGGAAGAATCTGAAAACGTTACTCTTTATCAAACCGATTTGTCTTACTTTTTTAATACGGTGGCAACGGATAGTCCTGACTACGACAATAAAGCTTATATTTTGTGGACTGACCAGATTGATCGCCAGGCAACAACCCAATATCCAAGCGAAGATATGATTGCGCGTTGCACGGTTATGAAGTGCTTTTCGGACGATGAAATCCGTGAGCTTAATGATATGTGGGAAACCGCCAAGGTTGGTAACGTTTCGCTTGTTACAATTTTGATTGTTTTGGGCATAATTATCGTTCTTATAGTTGTCGCAATCGTTTTGATTAAGCTTTATCAAAAGGACTTGATTAAGTTTTCATTCGGGCACAAGAATTTAAAATTTATTTCTTCAAGTGAAGATAAAAAGTAATTAAAAGTAGGCGTATAGGTCGATTAACGCGACTTTTTCAACAAAAAAGCGCCTTAAAATGATAAAATATGCATAAGGTGGATAATTAACCTTGTGCATATTTTTTTATTTTTGCTTAAAATCCTTGCCAATATTAAAAAAATAATATAAAATAAAATCAAATTGTGCAACTTGCACTAAAACGGGTTATGGTGAATTATGAACGAAAACAGACTTAACGCAGTTATCAGCTACGTGCGTGCAAAAACCGGCATTGATATTTCAATCTGCCGCTTTGAGCGTTCTTTGCGTTCCGACTTTGACGAAAAGGAAGGCAGAAAGGTCCTGTCCGAAATGGGCAATGAAGAATTGCTTATCGATAGGGATAACGATAAAACCTATTTTACCTTCAAGTACGGCAAGGAGAAATTTTTGGCGCGTTTGGATGGCTCTACAAAATCCACAAAAAACTACGCTTTCTTTATTAAAACGCTTATTGAAAGCTTTTATCTAGCGGACGACGGCTTGACTGAAGAAGAAAAATTGCGCAGGATTTTAAGCGGCGAGCTAAACGAAGAAAAAGCCTTGATTTATATTGCGGAAAACAAGATTGCCGATTGCTGCTACGTTGTTGCTGCATTAAAAAACAAGCTTTCAAAGGGTAAGGATATCGTTGAATATCTTTTAAAGAACAAGCTGTCTTTAAACGACAAGGTTTTACTTGGCGCGCACGACGTTGTTATTTACGTTAAGTGCCTTGACGAAAAGCGCGCCGATTGGCAGGGCGAAAAGCTTGCCAACACCTTAATCCGTGAAGTTTTGAAGGGTGTTGGCGTGCAAATCAGCGTTGGCGTAGGCAACGTTTCGCCAAGTTTTTCTAAAATCAATGTTTCGTACGAGCAAGCCTTGGGCGCATTAAGCCTTGGTAGCGTCAGCAGTTATAATAAGCCTGTTACAACCTTTGCCGATTATATGCCCGTTTGGCTGTTAAAGCAGGTTGATAGCGACGTATTAAAGAATTATTATAACGAAGTCTTATCGGAAGATGCAAAAGCACTTTTTGAAGACGATGCTATGGTCGAAACTGCAGAAGCTTTTTTTGATAACGACTTGAACATTAGCGAAGCTTCGCGTGAAATGTATATGCACCGCAATACGCTTATGTATCGACTTGACAAGATAGAAAGCGTTTGCAATCTCAACATTAAAAAGTTTTCTGACGCGTCAATGTTTAGAATGCTTGCAATTATCAGAAAATTAATATAGTAATCATGGATAATCAAAAACAAACAAGCTTAATTAAAAAGGTTTTAATAATCGCAGGCTCTCTTATCGTGTGCGCAGGTATGTTTTTGGGCGGCTTTATCGCAGGAAAAAATTCCTTGGGTAAGGAAATCGATTCGCTTAAATACGTTCTGGATATCTATCACAAGTATTATTATGAAGAATCAGACGACGTTTTTGGGCTTATCAGCGACGCACTTTTTGATCAGTATTCAACCTATTACACAGCCGAAGAATACGACCTTATCAAAAAAAGCGCCCAAGGTCAGCGTGAAGGCTTTGGCGTTTCATTTTTAAACGGCTCAAACGTAATATATTCGGTTAAGGGTAATTCACCGGCATTTAAAGCGGGCATAAAAAAAGGCGGCAAAATAACCGGTATCCGCAAAAGCGGGGAAATCGGTTTTGCCACCATTAACAGCTACGATGATTTAACAAGAGAAATTTCTGCAATCGGTGCGTACACAGATACTGATTTGCGTGTTGACTATAAAGGCGTTGAATTCACCTATACGCTTCAAAAACAGGCTTATACCGAGACTTTTGTGTTCTATTATGACAATACAGGCGAGTATGTTTTCAGTGACGAAAACGGTCAAATGGAGTTTTTAAGATACGGCGATAACACCGATTATCCGCTTTCAGTGTCTTCAACAGCTGTAATAAAATACACAGGCTTTTCAGGCACGCAAAAGGGGCTTTTGGGTAGCGCCGGGCAGTTTTCAAAGGCGCTTGAAAAGTTCAAGGCTGACGGCAAAAGGTCGCTCGTTATTGATTTAAGGGATAACGGCGGCGGGTATATGAGCATTTTAACGCAGATTGCAGCACACCTTATCGACGGTGGTGAAGGTGAGAAAAAGCTGATTTCTGTCGCCGTTGATAAATACGGCACGCGTGAAGAATTTTTAAGCACCCAGATATGCTATGACCAATATAGTTTTGAAAATATTGTTTTTTTGGCAAACGATAACAGTGCTTCCGCTTCAGAAGCTTTAATGGGTGCTGTATTAGACTATGATAAAAAGGGTATAGTGTCCGTTGTTTTAGAAGGCAAAAACGGCGTATTTAAGTCTTACGGCAAGGGCATAATGCAGTCAACCTTTGAACGCCCGTTTACGGGTGAAGCCGTAAAAGTTACCACCGCCAAGCTCTATTGGCCGATAACAAATACGTGTATCCACGGCGTTGGCTTAATACCGGGGATGAACGACTTAAACGTTATCGCTGAAAGCGCGCCAAACAATGCATTTATTGATGCTTTAAGTATTATCGCTACGAATTAATATAAGCGTTTATACTGTATAAAATATCAGTGTTATCAATGGGTAAGTGATTCTCGCTTACCCCTTTTTCATTGTCAAAAGTGGGGCTATAAGTCGATTTTTGGCTATTTTCATCTAAATTGTTATTTGGATTAGCGGCTTTTTTATTGGTCAATTTAGTAAAAATAGTCACAATAATCGGTGCAACAATCAATAACAGCTTGTTTATATCAAGCTGGTTGTTTATATATTGCATTGCCGCATCAATAAGGTTTTTAATAAGCTGACAATCAATACCTAAAAGCTCTGCTAAAGCTGAAATTTCATCGTCATTAAGGCACGATAAGTATTCAATGATGGGCCTACCGTAATTGCTTAAAAAGCCCTTAAGATTATCTAAAAAGGTCATAAAAATCCCCGTCTTTTAACATTATATGTGTCATAAAGCATAAATATATTTATAGGATAAGTTATTTAATGAATTTTAAGGATTATAAGAAAGCAAAAAAGCAAGATAAGCCGCAAAACGACCCAATGGATAACCTTGATGCAGGCGCAAAAATGCTTTTATCAAATTTTGTGAAGGATTACGAGGGCAAAAGCTATCAGGAAATTTTATCGGAGATTATTTCGGTTGCAACCAAAAACCGCAAGGAAGGTAAGTTAAGTAATGCCGAGCTTGACGGCTTTAAAGCAATGCTTTACCCAATGCTAAACAGTGAGCAACAAAAAGAGCTTGTTAAAATAATAGACCAATTAAAGCAAATCTGACGCTATTTTTGAAACGGCATTAAGGAATAAATTGATTTCCTGCTCGGTGTTAAAATTTGACAAAGATGCGCGTATAAGCCCGTTATCGGCAGTTTTTAACGATTTATGCAGTAAGGGCGCACAATGAAATCCGCCGCGCACTGCTATAAAATAATCATCTGATAAAACTTGAGAAAACTCAACTGAATTAATCCCATCGACTAAAAAGGAAACTATGCCGTACTTATTGGGTGTAGAATAAATTTTAACGTTAGGTATTTTGCTTAAACCGATAATTAATTTATCGGTTAATAGGGTTAAGCGCTCACAATGATATTCAAGGTTATTAATTGCAAACTCAACCCCGTGTAACAAGGAAATTATCGCGGCAAGATTTGGGGTTGCTGGCTCTAAAAGCTCTGGAAGGCAGGTTGGTAATTTTTCAAAGGTTTCGCTACCCGTGCCGCCAACTATCGTCGGGTTGAGATTAATAGTGTCACTTAAGGCTAAAACGCCTATCCCTTGATAACTAAATAACCCTTTATGCCCGGCTAAACACAAAGCGTCGATCCCGTCCGATATCATATCAAAGGTTGTGTGGCCTGCGGCTTGAGCGCCGTCAACCACGTAATAGATTTTTTTATTATGATTTTTAAGGGCACGCCCGACGGTTACGTATTGGTTTTCAATGCCCGTTACGTTAGATACTGCGTTTAAAACAACGGCCTTTGTATTATTGGTAATAAGAGATAAAACACTTTCCGCATCAATAAAGCCGTGGCTATTTAGCTTTGCGTATTTTATAGTTACGTTTTTATCTCTTTCAAGCATATAAAGGGGGCGCAAAACGCTATTATGCTCGGTCACGGAAGTTATAACTTCATCGCCGTTACTTATAAGCCCAAAAAGGGCATAGTTAAGTGCGTGCGTACAGCTTGGGGTAAAGATAAGTCGGTCTATAAGCCCGTTATTCACGTATTTTGAAACTTTTTTACGTGCTTCATATATTAAACTTTCGGCTAAAACCGACAGACTATGCCCGCTGCGGCCGCTGTTTGTAAGTAAGTTTTTCATAACCGAAGCCGTCGCGTGATAAACAGATTCCGGCTTAAAGCCACCGCTTGCGGCATTGTCAAAATAAATCATAATTTCACCTTAAATAATAACTTGAACTATTACATAAATATATTTGGGCTTTGGCGCAAAAATACATACAAAGGTATATACGATGACAACTTACGTAGCAGTTTTCAAATCTAAAACACAACTTATGTCCTTTATACAAATAATGAAGCGTTTCGGTGCGGTAGTGTCAACCACGGCAACACCCACAAAGGCAGGGGTCGGGTGTGGGATTTCCGCAAGCTTTGAAACGCGCCATTTATCTTTAGCGCGCAAGATTATTAATGAATATGCGCTTAATTCCTTTCACTCAATTTTTAAGGTCACAAAAGACGGCTTCAGGACGACAACGTCCAAAATTATTTGATATTTAATCTATGCTTTTTATGTTTAGCCGCCGATTTTATACTAATGCGGTAATACCCCCTTGACAAGGTCAGCTGTTAATGTTAAAATCTTATTATTAACGTAAAGGGGCGTATCTTATGTGCGGCATCGTTGGGTATTTCGGCAAAGAACCTGTTGAAGACATATTAATAAAAAAGCTTAAACTTTTAGAATATCGCGGATACGATTCTGCAGGCATTGCCGTTAAAAACAGCACAAGCCTAAAGGTGACGAAGGCCGTTGGTGAAATTTCCAACTTAAAGGCAAAAGTTAAGCCGCTTAACAGCGCTTATCTTGGCATTGGGCATACGCGCTGGGCTACCCACGGCAAACCAATTACCACAAACGCCCACCCACACCTGTCAACTGATAAGTGCTGGGCAGTCGTTCATAACGGTATTATTGAAAATTACGAAATCTTGCGCGAAGACCTGATTGACAAGGGACACCATTTTTTATCCCACACCGATACTGAAGTTATCGCCAAGCTTTTAGAGCAAACCTTTGCAAATTTACCAGGTGATGATAGTTGCGACAAATACCTTACCGCCCTTGTCAATACGTGTAACGCGCTTGACGGAAGCTTTGCCCTTGGCGTTATCAATAAAAAAGCAGACTGCGTTTTGTTTGCTAAAAACAACAGCCCTTTATACGTTGCGGTAAATAACGGCGAGTTTATGATGGCAAGCGATCCGACATGCTTTATAGGCTTTAGCCAAAGCTACTTTGCGCTTTGTGACGGTGACTTTGGTATGATGACAAAAAGTTGTTTGACCTTTTGTGATAAAAACCTTAATAAGATTGAAAAGACCCCTGTTGAACTCAATTTGGTTTACAGCGGCGATACGAACGATTTTAATCATTTTATGCTCAAGGAAATTTACGATAGCCGAAGGGTTATAGATAATATCATTGAGCTGTATTCAAAAAAAGAAACGTTAAGCGGCTTTACCAAGGAAACCTTTAAAAGGATTACAAACATAAAAATCATTGGGTGTGGTAGCTCGTATAACGCGGCGGTTATCGGCGCAAAAATGATGCAGGAACGATTAGGTATTGATTGCAGCGCCTACGTTGCAAGCGAATTCAGGTACTCACCCCCAACCTTTGGCAAAAACACGATGGCTATCTTCGTTAGCCAAAGCGGTGAAACCGCAGACGTCCTTGCGGCGCTTAATTTGGCAAAAGCACGCGGCGCGCTGACTGTTTCGGTTGTAAACGTTGAGCATAGTGCGCTTTCAAAATCAACCGATCTCACAATGCCGCTAAAGGCTGGTATGGAAATTGCAGTTGCGTCAACAAAAGCCTACGTTGGTGCGGTTGTCGTTTTGTATGTTTTAGCATTAAAGTTTGATTCGCTGATAAGAAAAACAGGGTTTGATTTGCAGCAATTATCAACGCTAAAAGACTTACTGCAAATTGAAAAAGAGCCCGAATATCAACCTATAGCCCGACTTTTATCAAAAGCAGATAAGCTTATGATGCTTGGCAGGGGATATGACTATTACACGGCGCTTGAAGCCTGTATTAAAATTGTCGGGACGTCCTATACAAGCGCGACGCCATACTTTGCCGGGGAGCTTAAGCACGGTCCGCTTGCGCTCGTTTCAAAGGGTACTTACGTTATTGCTTTTGCAACTGATAACGATATTTTAACAAAGACCTTGGCAAATGCTGAAGAAACTGCAGCGCGCGGCGCAAAGCTAATACTTTGTACGCCGATAGAGCTTCCTAAAGAGCAGGCTTCAAGGTTTGTACACATTATAAAAGTAAACAAAATTGACGGACCGCTTCAAACGGTTTTAAATATTATCCCTTGGCAAATCATTGCATATTATATGTCGCTTTATAAGGGCAATAACCCCGACAGGCCAAGGAATTTAGCCAAGTCAGTTACAGTTGAATAATAAAATAAAAATCCGCCAAATATGTCGATAATCGGCATATAGGCGGACTTTTTTGTATTTAGTTTGTATTTATTTGCTCAAATTGCTAAAAATTTGCAGATTACTTTTGCGCAAAAACCACCCCATTATACGCGGTGCGTTTTTTGGGAATAAAAAATATAATAGGCGCATAAGGTGTGCGTCAAAGCCGATAATTCGTTTGGCACGCTTATTTTTTATTGCGCGCACAATTTTTTTAGCGCACCTTTCAGGGCTTTGTGCAATTTTATCAATCAACCCTTTATCCTTTTTAGCCATATCTATTGACCTGAAAATTTCCGTTTTACAAAAGCCTGGCATAATAAGCCCAACGTAAAAATCGCTTTCGGCGCGCATGGCTTCCGTGAAAGATTTAAGCGCTGATTTTGATGCTGAATATATTGCCTGACCGATAACGGGGCAAAGTGCAGATGAGCTTGAAATATTAACAATCCCCTTGTTGTCGGCAAGCAGCGGTAAAACGTGCTTTACAGAATACACAGCCGATAAAAAATCCGTATCCAAAACCTTAAGCGTTTGGTCAAGCGGCTCTTTTACAGCCTTTTCAAATTTGGGCATTATGCCTGCATTATTAATTAAAATATCAAATTTAACGTCAAGCTTTTCTATATGCTTTGCAAAATCTATCCAGCCGTTTTCTTTAGATACGTCAAAGGTATAATACAAAAACTTATCGCCAAAACTTGAAAGGCTTTCTTTTAAGTCAATCAGCTTTTCAACGCGCGTGCCCGTCCCTAAAACCGTGCAGCCGTACTTTTTAATCAAAATGGTTGCAACGTGCCTGCCAAGGCCTGAAGACGCGCCCGTTATTATTACGTTTTTACCACGCAAAAAGTTCATTTTGAATCCTTTTTTGAGCACAAATTACTCTTAATAAATTAATTTACTATTAATATAATAGCATATCTTACTTGATTTAACAAGGATTTTGTGTTACAATAACTTAAAATGTAAGTCTATAAAGGGTGCATGTCGCCACTACGGCGTTCAATGTAGCCTATCTTTAAGGAGATATATGGAAAAAGAAACCAACGTAAAAACCTATCCTATGCTAGTCGTGCGCGGTAAGGTTTTATTCCCAAACATTTATACCAATTTAGACGTTGCGCGCCCCAAATCGGTGCAAGCGGTTTTAACGGCAATGGGTGAAGGCTCAAAGCTGTTTATTGCCAAACAAAAAAATTCCTTTGAAGAAGACCCACAGCCTGCCGATATCCACCGCGTAGGCGTTCTTTGCCGCATTAAAAAGGTGGTTAAGCTTGGCGAAAATAATTTGCGCGTTTATCTTGAAGCAGACGAGCGCGGCGTTATCCAGTACATTGAGTCAGCTGAAGGCTTTTTCAAGGTTGCAATCGAGCTTGCCCCCGACGAAGAAGTTAGCGACCAGACCGAGTGTGAAGCTTACATGTCGGTTGCTAAAGCGCGCCTTGGCGAATATATTCCACAAAACAAAAAAATGTCGCCAGAGCTTAAGGATTCCTTGCTCGGTATAGAAGATTATGAAGAATTCGTAAACGTTGCCGCCTTTAACTTAAGCTTTAACGAAAGCGAAAAGCAAAAGATTTTGGAAGAACGCAATACCGTCAGGCGTTTAGAGCTTTTAGCAATTAACCTTAACAACCTTATCAACCGTCAGGGTATTGAAAAGACTATTGCCGAAAGGGTTCAAAAGAACATTGAAAAGAACCAGAAAGAGTTTTATCTGCGCGAGCAATTAAAGGCTATCCACACCGAGCTTGGCGACGATGAAAACGAAGTTCAGATTCTTCGCGAAAAGATTTTGGAAAAGAAAATGGTTGAGCAAGACCGCAAAAAGGTCTTAAAAGAGCTTGACCGTATGTCAAGAATGCCGTCGTCTTCACCCGATTACACGGTATTAAGGACCTATATTGACTGGATTATTGATCTTCCGTTTGGTGTTACAACGTCGGACAGGGAAGACTTAACCGAAGCTATCAAAATTTTAGATCACGACCACTTTGGCCTTGAAAAGGTTAAAGAAAGAATTATCGAATACATTGCCGTATTAAAGCTTACCAAAAAGCTTAACGGCTCAATTATCTGTCTTGTAGGCCCACCGGGCGTTGGTAAAACTTCGGTTGCAACGTCCATTGCCCACGCGCTTTCAAGAAAATTCGTCCGTATGAGCCTTGGCGGCGTTAAGGATGAAGCCGAAATCCGCGGTCACAGAAAGACCTATATCGGCGCAATGCCCGGCCGTATCATTTACGCGCTTAAAAACGCAGGCGTTTCCAACCCGGTATTTTTACTTGACGAAATTGACAAGCTTTCGTCTGATATGCGCGGCGACCCTGCAAGCGCACTTTTAGAAGTTTTAGACCCTGAACAAAATAAGACCTTCCGTGACAGATACATTGAAATCCCTTACGATTTGTCCGAAGTCTTGTTTATAACCACAGCAAACTCACTTGAAACAATCCCTGCCCCGCTTTTAGACCGTATGGAAGTTATCTCTTTAGACGGCTACACGCGTGAAGAAAAGGCAGAGATTGCAAAGCGTTATCTTATCCCTAAAAAGCGCGCGGCAAACGGGCTTACGGATAAAAACGTTGCTATAACCGATGAAGCAATCGACGCTATCGTTAAAGGCTACACGTTAGAAGCTGGTGTAAGGGATCTTGAACGTAAAATCGACGCTATAATGCGTAAAATTGCCACACGCCTTGCTGAAAAGGGTAAGATAAGAAAGCAAACGGTTACCGTTGACAATCTTGCAGACTTTTTAGGCTCGCCAAGGTATCTTGATAACGACAAGCTTGACGAAGACGAAGTTGGTGCTGCAACGGGTCTTGCGTGGACTATGTTTGGCGGAACAACTCTTACTATCGAAGTTTCAACCGTCTCGGGTAAGGGCGAAATTCTTCTCACCGGTAAGCTTGGCGACGTTATGAAGGAAAGCGCACGCGCTGCATTAAGCTATATCCGTGCAAACGCTGATAAATACGGTATCAAGCAAGACGTTTTCAGTCAAACCGATATCCATATTCACGTTCCCGAAGGCGCAACCCCAAAGGACGGCCCAAGCGCAGGCGTTACCATGGCAACTGCTATACTTTCAGCGCTTACGGGCAGAAAGGTAAGAAAGGATATTGCAATGACGGGTGAAATTACCTTGCGCGGTAAGGTCTTGCCAATCGGCGGTCTTAAGGAAAAATCCCTTGCCGCATTCCGCTCTGGCATTTACAAGGTGATTATCCCTGCGCAAAACAAAAAGGATATCGAAGATATCCCTAAAAATATCGCAAGTCAGCTTGAAATTATCCCCGTTAAAGAAGTTGATGAGATTTTCTCGTTGGCACTACGGGATAGTGAATAAGGGGTGAACTATGAAAATCGTTAATCCTACCTTTATTACGTCGGCGGCGGATAAAAAGGGTTTTTTGAAGACCGATAAGCCCGTTATCTGCGTTGCAGGTAAATCAAACGTCGGCAAAAGCTCCTTTATAAACATGCTTGCACAACGCAAAAAGCTTGCTAAAACGTCTTCAACGCCCGGTAGAACCCGCCTTGTCAACTACTTTGATTTTGGCGAATTTATCTTGGCGGATTTACCAGGCTACGGCTACGCGCAGGTTGCTAAATCTGAAAAGCAGCGCTGGGCTAAAACGCTTGACGATTTCTTTAAGCTTACCGACATAACCTTGGCAATATCACTCGTTGATATCCGTCACGACCCGACAGAAGACGATAAAACCATGGTTAAGTATCTTTATTCAAAGATTATCCCGTTCATTTTGGTTTCAACCAAGGCAGACAAGATTGCAAAAACAAAGGTCAAAACGCAAGGCGCGCACGTTGCTTCAAAGCTGGCGCTTACCGGTAACGACATTATCTGTACTTCTGCTGAAACGGGGCTTGGGCGCGATCAGGTTATTGCCGCAATCCAAAAGGCAATAGATATCAAAAACGCACCTACAGATGATTTGGATGATGATTTGACCGATGAAGATTTGCTTGATGCAAAGGATGCGCAAGCTTAATCCACCAACACACGATAAATAAGATATTTAGGGAAGAAAATTATGAATATACAAGAATTTTTAGCAACGTCTTACACACCTTTCCACGCGGTTGAAAACTGCAAAAGGATTTTACAAGAAAACGGCTTTGTTGCTTTTGACGACAGCGTTAAGGCAGAAAAGGGCGGCGCTTATTATGTGGAAAACGCAGGCAGCTCAATCGTTGCTTTTAAGGTAGGCGATTTATCAAATTACGCATTTAATATCGTTGCTTCTCACACCGATTCACCTATGCTTAAGGTCAAAGGCAGCAAGCTTATAAAAAGCCCGCAAGGATACAGAATTAACGCTGAAGTTTACGGCGGCTTGTTGCGCTATTCTATGCTTGATATCCCACTTAAGATTGTGGGCAGGTTATTTATTAAGGACGGAAACGCTGTAAAGCCCGTGCTTTACGAAAGCCCGTTTAACGTTAATATCCCAAGCATGTGCATACACCACCAGCCCGACGTAAACGAAAAGTTTGCGCTAAATCCACAGGTTGATATGTTGCCGCTTATCGGCGGTGAAGAACAAGACCTTTATAAGGTAATTTGTGCTGATAATCGCGTTATAGACGCAGATTTATACGTTGCACCGGCCGTTGCACCAAGTCTTACGGGTGCAAATGGGCAGTTCCTTGTGTCCCCAAGGATTGATAATTTGACAAGTGTTTACACGTCAATAATGGCACTTTGTGAAAGCACGCCAAAGTCAGTTGCTATTGCCGCTTGCTTTGATAACGAAGAAATCGGCAGTCACACCAAGCAAGGTGCTTACTCTGACCTTTTACCGGCCCTATTAAAGCGTATTAATAAGGATTTGAAAAAGACTGACGCAAGCTATCAAAAGGCTTTAAGAAGCGGTATGCTTTTATCGTGCGACAACGCACACGGCGTGCATCCTGCACACCCTGAAAAGAGTGACCCTGAACAAAAGGTTGTCTTAAACGGCGGTATCGTTATTAAACACCATACAAACTACACAACCGACGGCTTGTCTTCAGCACTTTTAAAGACCTTGCTTGACGATAACAACGTTAAGTATCAGGACTATTATAACCGCTCTGACATTCGTTGCGGCGTCACGTTGGGCCTTATAACAAGTGCAATGCTCAACCTTAACGCGGTTGATATCGGGCTTGGTCAGCTTGCAATGCACTCTGCAGTTGAAACTGTCGGCTATGAAGATATCGAAAAAATGCACAAGTGCATTAATTGCTTTTATAACTGCAAGATAACGCACAGCGAAAAGGGTATTGTAATCAAATAGTATTAATAACTTGTTATTAATAATCTGAAAAAAGGCACAAAAAAAACGACGGTGCATTAAGCCCCGTCGCCCGCCTGTGTCGTATAGAGCAAAAATCGACCCGCTTGTTTGCAGGTGGGTATCCAGTCGTAATGTATCTGCTACTTTACTGTTTGGCCTGCACAAGACAATGACCGAAAGTTCTACATAACAAGACGAACTACAAATTCCCTTTTTAATGATTGCGGAGAGAATATAACCCTACCACGTACACTGCAGAAAACTTTATTTACAATTTTATTGTAACAGAGCTTTTGCTATCCGTCAATCATTTTGATAAAAAAATATTTTTCAAAAGCAAAATTTTTTTTGGGGTAAAATTTATGCTTTTTTGGTGTGATTTATGTTAAGCTTAACACCTTTAGGTACAAACGGGTTATATCCAACAGATAAACCGACAAGCGGTTATCTGGTTAAGGGTGACAACGCTGCCATTTTGTTAGATATTGGCAGCGGTGTTTTTGCACGCCTTATAAATGCGATTGACGTTAAAAGCCTTAACGCTTTGGTTATTTCGCATTTCCATTTTGACCACGCGTCCGATATCGGTGTTTTAAAATATTATCTTGAATCAAACGGCTTAAAGCTAAAAGTCTTTGCCCCGCTTGATGATAGCCCGCTTTGTAAGGTGGTAATGGGTAGTAAATGCTTTGATTTTACGCCTATTAATAATTTGCAAAAAGTTGTGATAAACGGCTTATTGCTTAACTTTTATCAGGTAAATCACCCTGTTTTAACCTTTGGTGTTAAAATAACTGACGGGGTTAAGACGCTTGCGTACACTGCTGACACAAATCTTTGCGATAACCTTGATAATTTATTATCGGGCGCAAATTTAGCTTTAATGGACTGCTGTATACTCAACGGAATGTGGAAAGAAAGCTCGCCACACTTATCAGCTAAACTTTGTGCGGAGCTTGGCAAAAAGCACGGCGTAAACGTTTTATTAACACATCTTAAACCAAACTTAAACCAAGCTGCATTATTATATGAAGCAAAGCGTTTTTATCCGAATTGTGAACTTGCTTTGCTCAAAGAATACACGCTTTAATAGCGCCTTGCACCAATGAAGAAGTTAATCAATACACGGCCAATAGTATTTGCCGCGCTTTGTTTGTCGCTTGGTATCGTGATAGGTTATCTATCGTTTACGTCAAGGGCTTGGCATTTTGTGACGCCAATCCTTGTTATAGCTTGCGTATATTGCGCTGCAAAATTTTATAAAAAGGATTTTAATAAGCTTGTTTTAGCTTTGGTGTGCCTAATGGCTTATCTTATTGGCACGCTGCTTATTTTTGCAAAGATAAACACCTATTTAAGCGCAAAATCCTTTGACGGGAATTTGTATACTGTAACGGGTGTAGTGGGTAGCGTTGATAGGCTTGGCGGTGACCTTATTGGACTAACGCTTAACAATATAAAGTTGGGCTATAAGTCGGTTAAATACCATATTTACGTTATTACTTCAGTACAAAATATCAAGGTTGGCGATTCAATTTTAACAAGTGTAAGGCTTACCTTTAGCGCGCTTGATAGTAAAAGTTTAGCACAATTTACACCGCTATCTACTTACGCAGGCGACGTTATGGTGACAGGCGAAAACGTTGATGCCTTTTATAAGCTGTTCAATTTGATTAAATCAAAGATTTTATCAAATCTTGACGGTGATAACGGCGCAATGGCGTTAGCGCTATTGTTAGGCGATACGTCATACCTTACGCAAGGCGCAAAAGCCGCGTATAAGCTTTCGGGCGTAAGCCATATATTTTCAGTTTCAGGTCTTCACGTTGTTTTCTTTTCAACAATGGTTGGGGCACTTTTAAGGCTTGTAAAGGTTAAGGGCGGATATTTTGTTGTTTTATCATTTGTTATAACCTTGTGTTACGCAGGTGTTTGCGGTTTTCCCGTGCCTGCGATACGCGCAGTTATTATGACGCTTATATTAAACTTTACAAAAGCCTTTGGCCGTAAAAACGATAGCCTAAATTCAATATTTTTAAGCTTGATTGTCGTTCTTATTATTTATCCGCATAATTTGTTTTCTTACGGCTTGATATTATCGTATTTTGCCGTTATCGGTATGACCGTATATAACCACTCCTTCAAAAAGATGTTTGACAGCTTGCCAGAATTTTTACAAAATTCACTTGCAACAAGTCTTGCAGTCACGGTAATGATAACACCTATTTTATTTAAAATGTTGGGCTATATGTCGATTATCGTGGTTATTTTAAACGTAATCGTTGTGCCTGCGGTCAATATTTTATTTTTTATTTTATGTTTTACAACCCTGATAACGCTTGTTATACCCGTGTTTGATTTTGTGTGGTATCTACCAAACGCAATCACAAATTTATTAAATGCGTTTATGACGGCGATTGACTTTAGCCGCTTAATTTTTTACGGCACAGTAACGCTTGCAGGTCTTATTATTTATTACGCGGCGCTATCGTTTACGTTTGACCAGGTTAACCTTAAAAAGGGTGTAAAATTATCTTGCGGCGCATTTGCGCTTATTACTATTTGTTTTTCACTTGGGGGTTTGTTTTGAAATTCGAACAGCTTAAAAATTCTTTAAAAGAAGAAATATCGCCCATTTACTTATTGGAAGGTGAAGAAGCCTTTTTCCGTGAACGCGGCGAAGCTCTCATAAAATCTGCCGTTCTTGAGGAGCCTGAATTAAACTATGCCCGCTATGAAGGCTCTACTTTAAAGCAAAGCGGGTTTGAAGGCTTGGTTTCAGCGTTAGCGTGCTGCCCGTTTATGAGTCAAAAGCGCGTAATAACCGTTACCGAGTGGTACCCAACCGTGCAAGAGTTAAAGGATAAAACGCTTAAAGCCTATTTTGAAGCCCCGTTTGATACGTCGGTTTTGGTTATTATTAACAGCAAAAAAAGCGAATCCTTAAAAAAGATTGCAACGGTAACCTTTGTTGATTGCGCTAAAGCAACGGGTGAGCTTGTCAGTAAATACATACGCTCAAAAACCAATAAGGCACAGCTTATAATTTCCACAAGGGTTTGTCAGCTTTTGCAGGAATATTGCCAGAACGATATGACCCGTATCGACGTTGAGATTGATAAGCTTATTGCCTTTAAGGAAGGTGAAGACGAAATCACTGAAAAGGACGTTGAGCTTATGGTTTCTAAAACCATGGATTATCAGGTTTATCAAATGGTGCAGTTTATCGCGGATAAAAATTATAACGCCGCATATAAGGTCATACAGGACTTAACGACTATTTCCGAAAAGCAGCTTCTGTTCGTTTCGGTTTACTACCACTTCAGGCGCATGTTTTTTGCTTCGATTTCAAGCCAGTCAGATAAGGAGCTTGCACAAATACTTGGCGTAAAGGAATTTGCCATTTTAAAGGCACGCCAGCAAGCGGCAAGCTTTTCGCCAAAGCGCTTAAGGAAGATTTTAAACAAGTTAGGTCAGCTTGACGGCGACTATAAAAGCGGTAAAATGCTTTTTGACAATGCTTTTTTATCGGCAATGTTTTCGGTTTTGATAGAAAGCTGAAATTTGCACCAATATTAAACTTTTTTTGTCGATTTTTGATAAAATACTTTATTTTTGTCAAAAACTATGATATACTTTAATTTAGAATTAATTTACGTTAGGTGATATTAATGTTTGTGAAACTAAAAGACTTTTTTGAAACGTTCAAGGGCGGTCAAGCCGTAGCGTACGTTGCAGAAATCATCCTACTTACTGCGGCTATTTACTTTTTAATCAATATTTTGCTTGATAACAAAGCAACAAGATTATTGATTATCTATATTGCTTGCACACTTGTTTTGGGCGTTTGCTTACTGTTTACCGAAGCTAATAACGCAGGGATAGCAATGCTCGTATTCCAAGGCCTTTTCTATCTTGCATCGATTGTACTTTATTCAACCGAAATCAAGCGTTCAATCGCGTTTGGCAGGATTTTTGAAAGCAAGCACGGCTCACAAGGCGCTGCGTTTAACGCTGACGCTGCTATTGAAGAAATTATTAAAGCAATCCAAAATATGTCTAAAAACGACATTGGCGCGCTTATCATTTTATCAAACGGTAATCTCCCGTCGGGTGTTTTGGAAAGCGGTGTTTATATGAACGCAGATATCTCTGCACAACTGATTGAAAGCGTTTTCTTCCCGAAATCTGCACTTCACGACGGTGCGCTTATCCTTAAGGGCACGCGCATACAGGCGGCAGGCTGCTTCTTACCGCTCGCGCAAGAGTTCAATTTATCAAAGGATTTGGGCTCACGTCACCGCGCCGGTATTGGCTTGACGGAAAACGTAAACGTAACCGCAATTATCGTTTCAGAAGAAACAGGCATTATTTCAATCGCAAAAGGCGGTAAGATAATCCGCTACGTTGACACAAGCGTATTGCGCACAACGCTTAAAGAATTTTATTGGCAAGAATTAATCGGTTAAGGAGAAGGTTATGGCTAAAAACAAAAACAAATCACGTAAGTATCTTTGGCGCGACGTTCTTTCACTTTTGGGCGCACTTATCATTGCGTTCTTTATCTTTTTAATTGCGCACGTATAATCAGCTTAAAAGCCACGCTTATCACTTAAGGTGTAAAGCGTGGTTTTCTTTATTAAATGGGGGTATTTGTATGCCGGATAAATTTTTAGTTGCGTTTGCCGTATTTGATAATCAAACGCAAAAGTCGCTTAAAGCCTTGCAGGATTTGATTATTCAAAAGGCGAAGTCTAAAGGAACGCAGAGTAGGGATATACCGTTTCACATAACGCTTGGCAGCTTTCCTACGTCGCAAGAAAGGACCTTAAAGGAACAAGTTGAAAGGGTATGCAGCGTGACGAAATGCTTTGATATTGATTTAGCAAATATCAACTTTTTTGGTAGCAGAGTAGTGTTTGCAGAGCCGGTTGTAAATAATGAGCTTGAAAAATTACACAGTCAATTTGACTGCAATTATGCAAACGGCTTTGATTGGCACGCACACGCAACCTTGTTTATTGACGAACGGAAAGACGTTGTTGATAAAGTCAAGGCGTTTGCAATAGAAAACTTTAAGCCGATAAAGGCAAGGATAGTCGGTGTGCAGTTAGGGGAGTTTTTCCCAACGCGCAAGATTATGGAAAAAGATTTGATAAAATGAAGAAAAGGGTTCGCAATGAACCCTTTTTTCATTATGCTTATTAAGATTTTCTTAAATCGCTACCTTTAAGCTCAAGCACAAGATTAAGCCTGCTTGACAGCCGTGAAAATAATCTGTCGCCGTATTTTGCACCAATTTCATCTAACGATAGGTTGGTTGTTATCATATACGGCTTTTTGCGTTCCTGTCGCTCGGATATTATCGTGTAAAGATTTTGTGCGGTAACGTTATTCAAAATACGCTCTGCACCCAAATCGTCGATAACCAGAAAATCACAGGTGTATAGAATATTTAATATATTGTTTTGCTGCTGTGGGCTTAAATACATCATTTCAATAAAGATATTATTCAAGCGGTTGGCGTTCAAAAACAGTACAACCTTTTTATCTTCCATGCTCTGGCTGACTGCCTGTGCAAGGAAGGTTTTACCCGTGCCCGTTTTGCCTGTAATGATAATATTTTTTGAATTTTCGTTCAAATTATCCGCATATTTATGCAATTTTTCAAAGTAAATTTTAGTGCCGTTTACGTGTGATAACGTATCGTCACTAAACCTTGAAAGGGTAGGGATATCGGTTGAAAGCTCTTTGTATGATAGCGCCGTTGCGCGTTTAACAAAGCACTTGCAATATCCGTTTTCATTGTGACCTGTTCCGCCGCAGATTGGGCAGGGCTTTGTAATTTGTGTGTCGTCAAAGCCAAGCTCTAAACGCAATTTTTCTTTTAAGCTTTTATAATGCTTAATCTCTTGTTCAATCTTTTCAGCTAAAGCTTCATTACCGAAAAACTGCGCCTTTTGAAGGTCAAATTCAAGCGTTGCAATTTGATTTACAGCTTTGCTGTAATCTTCATTTTGCAAAAGCCTTTGTTCTAAAAGGTCAAGCTCAAACTCGCGCTGGTTTTGTTCGGTTGTAAACGTAAGCTCAACTTCGTTTAATATATGTTTATTTGCAATCATCAGTCAAAATCCACCGTTTCAATATCAACAATAAGCTTATCAAGCTCTTCTTTTGTGTAAGTTCTTTCATTTGCAAAATGGTGTGACATTTTACTTGTGTCCCCACCCGATTGTCTTACCGTGGCAGGGATATCTTCCTTAACGAAGATACCTTTAGCCTTCCAGTTGCCAAGCACCGAATTCATATAAATCATGGGGTTAGATCTGCCGCCCGAAATTTCAGCAGCGCTTATAATCATTTCGTCGCTGAAGCCCCAATTACGCCAGGACGCAAGGTTCTTTCTGTCCCACTCGTTTGGCTGGCGCATCGTGCCTGTCATATCTAAAAGCTGCTTGATAAACTCATCGTCCTTTGCCTTTAGCTTAAAGTAATCTGCAATATCGAAAAGGCTTATTAAGCCTTTTTTGTAAAGGCTGTTTACAACGTCGTTCATTTCTTCAAGGCTCTTTTTGCGCTTTTTAAAGCAGTAATTTGCTAAAAACGTAAGCGTTTCGCCGTTAAAGCCAAGCGCAAGCCAGGGGTTGACGTAATTATCGATAACGGGCTTTATTACTTCGCAGTAAACTGAAAGCTCACGCGTTAAGCTTTTAGCAAGCTCAATAACTTCTGACTTGCGGACAAGATAGCTTGCAACTTCCTTTTCCGAATAGACCTTGGCGCCGTAAAGCTCGGTGATAACTTCGTCAAGCTTTAGTACGCTTTTAGCCTTTGTTGCTTTAGCGATAAACACAATAACGCTGTGCTCAAAGCCAAGCTCCTTAACCCATTTGTTGTAATAGTTAAGGTCTTCAACGTCAGCCTTGCGCTTAATTGATAGGGCAGTTAATACCTTTTGGATATCGCTGCTCTTCGTTAAGTAGTCTGCAAGCTCGATTTCAATGGTGTCAACGGTGGTGATACCGCGCATTGCAAAGTCCTTTGCGACTGCATAAATATACTTTCCGCCAATGGACGGGCCTTTAAGGTCAACGCAGTACTTACAAATCATAAGCATAGCTTCAGGCTTGATTGAATAATCTTCCATAACGGAAAAATAATCTGCGTATTCGTTTGTTGAAATCATCCTTTCGGTAATAAGACTTTGTAAGGATTTATTAAATTCGTCATACTTGCCAGCCTTAAATTTGCGCGGCTTACCCGTCTTGGATAAGGGAAGGTACTTAACGGTGAAGGGCTCTTCCGCGATTATGGAAACGCAGTCGAATTCTTCCCAATATCTAAAACAGTCCTTAACGGTTGATTCTTCCATGCCTAAATTAGCGCAAAATTTTGTAAAATCAATAGCGTCGCTACCGTTTTTGCATAGGAAAAGCCCGTAAAGATACACCTTTACGGCGGCACCGTCGGCTTCTATAAGATAGTCGGTGATAAAGCTGTTATCAATGCTTGTTGAAAGGCTTTTAACGCCTTCGGTTGTGAAAGAACAAAATGCCATTTTTATTACCAAAAGATTATTTTTTGTCCGTCAAAAATTGACGGGCACTATGAAAATTTTGCTGAAAAGTGCAAAATATCCTGTGAGTATTAATCTTAAATCATTTTGCAAAAATAAGCAAGTCATTTTTAACCAAATTTTTATCAAAGGCTCATCTTGTGGTCTAAATTTTTGTAAGACACAATTTTTAATTTTGCAAAAAAACACAATTTTGACACGCAAAAGCACTTTAAAAACACATTTATTAGTTATATTAGTATAAAAAATAATAAAAAATTAATTAATTGAACAAAAAGCGCTTAAAACTCTCGCAAAAAATCGTAAAAAGGTGTAAAATAGTTTACGGCACGCAGTATATATTACGATACTTGCAAATACCCCAACTGGAGTAATTATGGAAACTACACTTTTGTCACCTGTTATGCTATGGCGTGACTTTAACGCAACAGAGCCACTTAAGGAAACTATTATCGGTAATGAAACTTACCGTGATTTCGTTTATAGTGACGTTTATTTTTCCGGCAGAGAAACTTCTGACGGGAGAGTTCGCGTTTACGGTATTTTAGCCAAGAACCGCTTGGCGGGTAAAAAGGCTAATAGAAGTGCAATTCTTATCTTACCCGATGCAGACCAATCGGTTAACCTTGAAACTATCAACATTTACGTTGAGCAGGGCTATACCGTGCTTATGATAGACTATCGCGGGGAATGGGATGGCGTTGATAACTACACAAAATACCCTGAATCCGTTGCTTATGCAAACTATAAAAAGGCGATAGAAGCCATTGATACCGTTCCCAAAACGGCAAAGGAAACCTGCTGGTACGAATGGGCAGCCGTTGCAAAATACGCTGTTTCCTTTTTATCTGCCCAGCCCGACATTGATAATATCGGCGTTTTAGGTATAAGAAACGGCGCAAACGTTGGCTGGATTTTATGCGGTACCGATGCAAGGGTTAATTGCTTTGTTCCACTATTTGGTATGGGCTGGCGCGCATACAAGGGGATTTTCAAGCAGTCACAGGAAGACTTGAAGCCCGACGATGAAAAACTTAAATATTTAGCGGGTGTTGACGCGCACGCTTACGCCCAGTACGTAAAATGCCCCGTATTTTATATGACGGCAACAAACAGCCCCGAATTTGACTTTGACCGCGCAACCGATACAATCAGCCGTGTTTCCAAGGAAACCGACTGCTTTGTAAACTACGCGCCAAGGCTTAAAGACGTGCTTGACAAAAACTGCCGCCGCAACGCCGATTTATTTTTTGCAAAATATCTTTTGGGCTTCAGGGCGGTTTTACCGCTTGAACCAACGCTTACGGCAAGCGTATTTGAAGGCGTATTAAGCTGTGACGTTGAGCTTGACGTTTCTGAAATCAAGCGCCCTAAAAACGTTACCTTCTACGTCGCTGAAGACAGCGTTAACCCAAGCTATCGCGAGTGGAAGATAATCCAAAGTGAAAAATCCGTGCGTGAAAACAAGCGCACTTACACCTATAATTTAGAAGGCAACTGCGAATTTATTTCAATGTTTGCCGTTTGCGAATACCGCAGCGGCATTACGGTAAGCAGTAAGGTGGTTATTAAAAAAGCGGCGCACGCAATGGACAAGCCAAAGCGCTTGCTTTACTCAACCAAGGATAAGGTAAGCACCTTTGCTCCTTCACGCACCAAGGAAAAGGCTGCAGGCGGACTCTTTTTTGAAGACGAAGCTGCTGTAAGCTATCTTGAAGGCGGCAGCGGAATAAGCGGCTTATGCTCACCTTACGGGCTTGTCACTCACTCGGTTAACAGCCGTGATATAAGCTTAACTGACAATTCAATGTTCGTTTTTGACGTATATACCGAAGAATTCTGTCTGTTAAAGGTTGTCTTAATGGCGCAAAAGGATGAGCTTACAACGGTTGATTATACTGCCGTTGTTGAAATAAAAGGCGGCTTTATCTGGCAAAATATTACTATTAAGGCAAGCGATTTCAAATCCGACTTACGCATTTCCTTAAAGGATTTTTCAAAGGTTTGCGGTATCAGGTTTGAAACCGAAACAAAATGCGTTTTCAATAACCTTTTGGTTATTTAGTTTTGAATAAATTATGGCAAACAAGCTTTTTGACAACTTAATAGAAGTTGAACAAAAAAAACGGGCGGACGATGACGGTCTTGTCAGATTTGTCGCCATATTTTTGCTTGTTTTTTGCCTTCTTTTTTACGCGCGTACTCAAGTATATATGCTTATCGACGTGGTAGGGGATTCCATGTGTCCAACGCTTGATAGCGGTGATTTGCTTGTCGCAAACAGAAAAACCGACTGCAAGCGCGGCGATATTATCGTCTTTAGCGTCGGTGGCGAAAAGAACCTTATCAAGCGCGTTATTGCCGTTGCAGGAGATACCGTGTGGTCGGAAAACGGCATGGTTTACGTTTCCTATAAGGACGGCAACGGTGAAAGATATTATCAGCTTTCAGAAGACTATCTGTTAACGCAAGGCATAACCTACGTTGAAAAAACAACTGTAAATGACGGTTGCGTTTTTGTGCTTGGCGATAACAGGGCTATTTCAAACGACAGCCGTAATTTCGGGCAAGTTAAAATAAGCACGATTTTAGGCGTTGTTACAAATTGGTCGGTTGCTGGAAAGGACACAATCTTTTCAAGGCTTTATTATCTTCTTTAGAAGATAAAAATCAGGATAAGAATATTATTTTCTATATACAGTTTTATTTTTAAGGAGTTATTTTTATGGCATACTTTCACATTACTTCCGATAGTACTTGCGATTTATCGGAAGAATTAATCAAAGCCAATAATATCACACTAATACCTATTGGTATTATGTTGGACGGTGAAATGTATCACGACAACGTTGATATTAACGCTAAAAAGGTTTTGGAATACGTTGACAAAACGGGTAAGCTACCAAAAACTTCAGCAACGGCTACGCAAGAATACGTTGACTTTTTTACACAAATGACGGCTGACGGCACGCCCGTTTTACACATTTCTTTATCATCAGGCGCATCATCCTGCAATGAACACGCAAAAATGGCTGCTGAAGAATTTGATAACGTTTACGTTATTGACAGCCACCAATTATCATCAGGTCAGGGCCTGCTTGTTATGAAGGCTGTTGACTTCCGTGCACAGGGTATGGACGTTAAAGAGTGCTTTGAAAAGGTTTCAGCCTTAACCGATAAGGCAAGGACAAGCTTCGTATTAGACCGTCTTGACTTTTTACACAAGGGCGGCAGATGCTCTTTGACTAAATTAATCGGTGCAAAGATTTTAAAAATCCACCCGCATATTTCCATGCGTGAAGGCACTTTAAAATTCAAAAAGAGCTATCAAGGCAGTTTGTTGCGCGGTGTTGGTCAATACGTTAACGATTTAGCGGCTGAATTTACCGATTACGATAAAACAAGGGTTTTTATTACCCATTGCGAAGCTGACGAAGTTATCGTTGAAGCGGTTAAAAACAAGGTTAAGGAATTATTCGACTTTGACCAAATTATCGAAACACACGCAGGCACAACCATTACGTCACACTGCGGGCGTAACTGCATAGGCGTATTATTTATCGCTGAATAATAAAAATCAATAGGGAAGGTGTATTATGGCTAACTCAAGAAACGAAGTCCCTGCAAACCGCAAGTGGAATACCGCCCATATTTACGAAGACCATTCTTTATGGGAAAAGGATTATAAATGGGTTGAGCAAAACATTGATTTTGCAAAATACCAAGGCAAATTAAACAACGTACAAACAATCAAAGATTGTTTTAACGATATCGACAAGGTAAGCCTTGTTTTAGAAAAGCTTTACGTTTACGCGTCAATGCGCTCACACGAAGACACGCGTGAAAGTTTTTATAACGGCTTACTTGCAAGGGCACAGGGCTTATTCGTTAAGTTTTCGTCTGCCGTTTCATTTATGACGCCGGAGCTTACTAAATTATCAAGCCAAACCTTAACTGCTTTTTCCAAAGACCCTGCACTTTCAGATTACAGCTATGATTTAGAAAGAATCATTGCTGAAAAGCCACACGTTTTAAGTGAAGAAACCGAAAGGGTGCTTGCCCTTGGCGGTCAGGTTTTCGGTGGGTACAGCAACGTTTTCGGTATGATTGACAATGCTGATTTACCTTTCCCAACCATCAATACACCAAACGGCAAGCTTAAAGTAACGCACGGCGTTTACGGCTTATCCTTAAGGAACGAAGACCGTGATTTCAGAAAAAAGGTTTTCAAAAAATACTACGCGGCTTACGGCGGCTTATTGAATACAATTACCGCATCTTACGTTGGCAACGTAAATAAAAACGTATTTATGACAAGGGCAAGGGGATACAATTCCTGCCTTGAAAAGGCTTTGTTTGGCGAAGACGTTTCAGAAGTAGTTTACAAAAACCTTTTGACGAGCGTACATAACAGCTTCCCACTCCTTCACAGATACGTTAATCAAAAGAAGGAAGCCTTAAAGCTTGACAAAATGCATATGTGGGATATCTATATGCCAATAGTAGAAAACGCTGAATTAAAGCTTGATTATGAAGATGCCTTCAAGCTCGTTAAAAAGGGCTTACACCCGCTTGGCGAAGACTACCTGGCACTTTTACAGGAAGCCCACGACGACGGCTGGATTGACGTTGAAGAAACCCCCGGTAAGCGCAGCGGCGCGTATTCCACGGGCGTTTATGCGTTCAAGCATCCGTACGTTTTACTCAACTACCAGCAAACCACAAGCGACATCTTCACGGTTGCGCACGAGCTTGGCCACGCAATGCACACTTATTATTCCAATAAGCATCAGCCGCAAAATAAGGCAAGCTATCGTATTTTCGTTGCAGAAGTTGCAAGCACCGTTAACGAAGTTTTACTGCTTAAGTACTTACTCAGTGAAAGTGACGACTTAAAGCTTAAAAAATACTTGCTCTCATACTACACGGATATGATTAAGAGCACGCTTTTCCGTCAGACGATGTTTGCTGAATTTGAATATTTGGCTCACAGCTCTGCAGAAAAGGGTATTCCGTTAACCAAGGATTACCTTTGCAAGGAATACCACAAGCTCAATAAAAAATACTACGGCAAGGGCGTTATTTCCGATAAAGAAATTTCTTGGGAATGGGCAAGGATTCCACATTTTTACAATGCCTTCTACGTATACAAATACGCAACGGGCATTATAAGCGCAATTTCTATTGCCGAAAGGATTTTAACCGAAGGCAAGCCTGCTGTTGACGATTATAAGAGATTCTTATCATCAGGCGGCAGCGCAAGCCCTGTTGAGCTTTTAAAGATTGCCGGCGTTGACTTAACAAAGACCGACGCTTTTGAAAGTGCAATGAAGTCTTTTGAAGACGCACTCGACCAATTTGACGCAATTAAGCTTTAATCTTTGATTAAAGACAGTAAATTAATATACAAAAAGACAAAATGAGGCTTTGCAGTAAACCCTGCAAAGCCTATCGCAAAATAAATTTTTACAGGGGATAATTATGGCTAAAAATATGCCTTACAATCTTGAAGCCGAGCAGTCTGTTCTTGCTTCAATTCTTTTAGACCAAGTTATACAGCTTGACGTTATTTCTGCGCTTTCAGAAGAAGATTTTTTGGTTGAATCACACAAAATTATCTTTGGCTGCATGCGTGAAGTTATGCTTAAAAACGTTCCCGTTGACCTTGTTACACTTGCCGATATGCTTCAGAAAAACGGCAAGCTTGAAAAGGTTGGCGGTATTGGTTATCTGACAGATATTACCAAGGTAATACCTTCGTCGGCTAACTATGAGCAATATCTTTCTATCGTTAAGCGCGACGGCGTTTTAAGAAAGCTTATAACAAGCTCAAACCTTATCATTGAAGACGCTACGGTCAGTACGGACAGTGATAAGTCGCTTTCCTATGCCGAAAAATTAGTCTTTGATATTGCCGAAAAGGATGAAAAGCACGGGTTAGAGCAGCTTGGTAATTATTTTGACCCTGTACTTGAAAAGTTTGAAAAATTACAAAAGGATAAAAACTATGCAACGGGCATAAAGACAGGCTTTACCCGCCTTGACTATATGACCAACGGCTTGCATAAGGGCAACCTTATTATTATCGCGGCAAGACCTTCCGTAGGTAAAACGACCTTCGTTATGAATATCGTTGAAAACTTGGCGCTAAAGAGCGACGCTGTTTGTGCGGTTTTCGCGCTCGAAATGACCAAGGAAGAGCTTGCACAACGTATGCTTTGCTCTGTTGGTAACGTACCTATGGACGCCGCGCTTAAGGGTAAGCTTTTACAAAAGGACGAAAAGGGCTTCCAAAGACTTTGGAATACCAAAAAGCTTTTAGGTCAGGCTAAAATCTTCGTTGATGAAAGCTCTAACGTTACCCCGCAAGACGTTTTATCACGCGCAAGGCGTTTAAAAATGCGCCAAGGCAAGCTTGACTTGATCGTTGTCGACCACATGCAGCTTATGCAAACGGCTAAAAAGAACGTTGAAAGCCGTCAACAGGAAGTTACTGACATTTCAAGAAACCTTAAAATGGTCGCAAAGGAGCTTGATTGCCCGGTAATTGCACTTTCACAATTATCCCGTCAGGTTACGTCAAGAAAAGGCGGCAGACCGGTTCTTTCCGACTTAAGGGAATCGGGTGCTATCGAACAAGACGCCGACCTTGTAATGTTCCTTCATAAGCCGGAAACCACTGAAGAAAAGCCGCTAAACGTCATTACCGAAGTTATCATTGCTAAAAACCGTAACGGCGTTTGCGATAGCTTTGAGCTTATCTTCAAGGGTGAATACTGCAAGTTCGTTAACTTGGATAAATTTGACGGTCCGACACCGCCACCAAGCTATCGTAACGATAAAGATGACAATGACGATTTAGATTCAAAGCTTTCAACCTATTCAAAAGAAGACCTTGACAGCTTGGAAAAATCAATCCCGGACCAAGGTGATGACGATGCTTTCTACGACTAACGACAGCATAGTGATACGCCAGATTACCGATGAAAATTTAAAATTAGCAAAAGAGTACGTTTTACAAGGTAAGTTAGTTGCTTTCCCCACAGAAACCGTTTACGGCTTGGGTGCAAACGCATTTTTGGATGACGCTATCCGCCAATGCTTTTACTTAAAGGGAAGGCCAACCGATAACCCACTTATTGTCCACGTTCACAAGGATTACGATATTTCAACCCTTGTTTACGTTGATAAGCCCTATCAGAAGGAGCTGATTAAGGCTTTTATGCCAGGGCCTATCACGCTTGTCTTTAACAGCCGTGGTAAGGTTAGTGATTTAGTTTCCTGCGGGCTAAAAACGCTTGCAATACGTATGCCGTCATCGCAAGGCGCGCAAAGCTTTTTAAAGGCTGTTAATCTCCCCATTGCAGCGCCATCTGCGAACCTATCAAAGCACACAAGCCCTGTTACAGCCGAGCACGTTTTTGCCGATTTTGGGCAAAAAATACCTATGATTTTGGACGGCGGCAGGTGCGAGGGCGGTATTGAATCAACCGTGGTTGACGTCACGGGTGATTATCCGATAATTTTACGTAAGGGTTTAGTTACGGCACAAATGATTGCAAGGGTTACGGGCAAATGTACTTATGCTAATCAAGATAGCAGTTTAAATGCGCGCTCCCCGGGGACAAAGTATAAGCATTATTGTCCTAAAACGCAAACTGCAGTTTTTGAGCACGGTAATTTTGAAGACGTAATCAAGCTTTATAATCAAACTATAAGCCAAAACAAAACGGCTGTTATTATGTGCCGTGAGCAGGACGCGTGCCATTTTAAGGGCTTAAACGTGTTCAGCTTGGGTGAAACAGGCAATCAAATGGCGGCAAGACTATACTTTGGCTTAAGGGAAGCCGAGCGCTTTGATTTGGCTATTGGATACAAATTCCCCATAACCGATGAAGTTATGTTAAGCGTTGAAAACCGCTTTTTAAAGGCCTTTGGCTAAAACAAACAAAAGGGGGTAACCGCAATGAAAAAGAATAAGCTTTGCTTTGTTTGTACGGGTAATACCTGTAGAAGTCCTATGGCGTTGTTTATTTTAAAAAATAAATTGCTAAATCACCCCGAAATTGAGCTGACAGTTTCTTCTTACGGCATAAAGGTCGTTGAAGAATCCATTAACCCAAACACAAAGGCTGTGCTTAAAGAAAACAGAATTAAAATGACAAAGTTTGTGCCAAAGCAAATGACCTTGTCTAAATTGCACAGCTACGACGCTATCGTTACGATGACCGATAAAGCCTTGTATTTACTTAAGGAGCAAGGCTATCAAAACGTATATTCTATCAACCAACTGACTAAAACAGGTGACGTTTTAGACCCTTACGGGCTTGATATAGGGGCGTACAGGGCGTGCTTTGCACATCTTAACAAAGCCTGCGATATAATAATAGATTTGCTAAAAAGGGGTTAATATGAAGATTGCAATCGGCGCGGACCACGCCGGCTTTGAAGTCAAAGAACAACTTAAAAATTATCTTAAGGATAAGGGCCATCAGGTTGCTGATTTCGGCACTTATTCAAACGGTAGCTGTGACTATCCCGACTATGCTTTTCAAACGGCAAAGGCTGTTGCTGATAAGCTTTGCGATAGGGCAATACTTGTTTGCGGTACGGGCATTGGCGTAAGCATCTGTGCTAACAAGGTTAAGGGTGTAAGGTGCGGCTTGTGTCACGACCTTTTTACTGCAAAAATGTGTCGTGAACATAACGACGCAAACTGCTTGGCTGTTGGTGCAAGGGTTGTTGAGTTACCCGTTATTTTACAAATGGTTGACGTGTTTTTATCCACCGATTTTTTAGGTGATAAGCACGCAAGACGGATTGAAAAAATCAATAAATACGAGCAATAAAACTTAAGAAAAAGCTTTGTTTTTGCAAAATTTTAACGAATTAAATTTCGGCAAAAATAAATTAAAAATAACATATTAAAATTTTACGGAGAATATATTATGAGTAAGTTCACGGTAGTAAACCATCCACTTATTGCGCACAAACTTTCACTTATGCGTCAAACCGAAACAAGCACTAAAGATTTCCGCACCCTTTTAGAAGAAATTTCACTTCTTATGGGTTATGAAGTTACGCGTGATTTACCTTTAAAAGAAATTACCATTCAAACCCCAATGTGCGAAACCAAGGCCTTTGAGCTTTCAGGCCGTGCAATCGGTGTTGTTCCTATTTTAAGGGCAGGTCTTGGCATGGTTAACGGCATACTTACACTCGTGCCAAACGCAAAGGTCGGTCACATTGGTTTATATCGTGATCCCGAAACCCATCAACCGGTAGAATATTATTGCAAGTTACCGCAAGACGCAACCGAAAGACGTTTAATCGTTGTTGACCCAATGCTTGCAACAGGCGGTAGCGCTGTTGCCGCTATCGGCTTTTTAAAGCAAAGGGGCTGTAACGACATTAAGCTTATGTGTCTTATTGCCGCACCAGAAGGCGTTAAAGCCGTACAAAAAGCCCATCCTGACGTTGATATTTACGTTGCGTCTTTAGATGAACGCTTAAACGAACACGCTTACATTATCCCCGGCTTGGGCGATGCAGGCGACAGAATTTTTGGTACAAAATAATTATTTTATCCGTTGTACGATTATTTTTGTAATCGAAAAATGCAAAATTTTGACACACTAAAATTTAAGGTGGAAAAATGAAAAAAGTAAGATTAGCTGTTATACCTGTTGCCGGTTACGGCACAAGGTTTTTACCTTTTACTAAAGCTGTGCCAAAGCCAATGCTACCAATCTTAAACCGCCCCGCAATCGAGATTATCGCAAAAGAAGCAGCCGATAGCGGTATTGAAGAAATAGTATTTGTCGTTGGACACAAAAAGGAAATTTTACAGGACCATTTCAGCCCGTGTGAAGAGCTTGAAAGGGTTTTACAAAAGGGTAACAAGCAGGAATTTTTAAACGCAATCAAGTTCCCTGAAACTATCGCCAAGGTTCACTTTGTCGTGCAGGAAAAACAGCGCGGCACAGCTGATGCTATTATGGCGGCTGAAAGCTTTATCGGTGACCAGCCCTTTGCCGTTTTATTTGGCGACGACGTTATGTACAACAAGGAAAAGCCTGTTTTAAAGCAGCTTATTGACCTTTACGATAAAACGCAAAAGACTGTTATTGGTGTAAAAACCGTTCCGCACGAAGACGTACCAAAGTACGCATCGGTTGAATTTGACAGTCAAAACGGCAGGGAATACCACGTAACAACTATTACCGAAAAGCCCCCTTTAGAGCTTGTTAAAAGCGACATATCCCCACTTGGCAGATACGTTTGCACACCCAATATGGTTGAAATTATGCGTAATTTAAAGCCTGGTGCGGGCGGTGAATACCAGCTTACCGACGCACTTGATATTGAAGCCAGAACAAACGGCGCCTACGCTTACGAATTTGAAGGTATCCGCTACGATATGGGTGACAGATTAGGCTATTTGAAGGCTAACGTTGAGTTCGGTTTGCGTGACGAAAAGCTTTCAAAGGACTTCTTGGCTTACCTAAAGGAATTAGTAAAAGATTAATTTTTATAATAAAAATTACCCCTTGAGCATTGCTTATAGGGGTAATTCTTGTTTTTAAGCGCAAAAAGTGCTATAAACCAACAAAAAAAGTTAAAAATGAGCATATTTTTTTCAAAAGGGTATTTACTTTTTGCAAAATGATGCTATAATATAATTGATATAAAATATAAAGTAAGTTAAAGGTTATAAGTTAAATGATTTGTCCCGTTTGTTTTAAAGAAGAAGCCACCGAAACCGTCACGCGTGAATTTGTCGGCGGACGTATCGAAGGCAAGGTTTGTGCAAACTGTGTCCTGCACGCCCAATCTCTTACGGCAAACGGCTTTTATAATATATTCGTTCAACAGCAGGAAAAGCGTTGCCGTCGGTGCGGCAGAAGCTTAAACGAGATTATGCAAACGCTTTTGGTTGGCTGTCCCCATTGCTATACTGATTTTGCAAAGCAGCTTACGCCGCTTATAGACGTTCTTCAGCGCAGGGATAGTTAATGAATACCGACGTAATTATTTCAACGCGCATCCGCTTGGCGCGCAATCTTGCAGAATTTAACTTTCCTGAACTTATTTTTAACACCCCGCAGGAGCTTACTATCGTCAACAAGGTTTTTGGCGTTTTAGAGCGCATTGGCAGGTTTGATTACTATAAAATGAACAAGCTGACAAAGCTGCAGAAGGCTTCCTTTGTGGAAAGATACGTTATATCTTCACGCCTTGCAGTATCACCGCAGGGTGCGGTTGCGCTTTCTGACGACGGGCTTTTATCCGTTATGGTTAACGAAGAAGACCATATCCGTGAGCAATGTATGGTAAAGGGCTTTGATTTTGAAGGCTGCTTGCAGCGCATAACAAAGCTTGACAGGATTTTAGGCTCAAACTGCGCCTTTGCCGCAAGAAACGGCTTTCATTATACGGCTTGCCCAACAAACCTTGGCACGGGGATGCGTGCGTCGCTTATGCTGTTTTTACCAATGCTTACAAAAAACGGCAGAATAACCGAGATTCAAGAGCAAGCAAACGCCCAAGGCATAACTATACGCGGTGCGCTTGGCGAAGGCAGTAGTGCCGACGGGTATTATTACCAGGTGAGCAATGCCGTTACAATCGGTAACGCACAACAGCTTATCAAAAACGTGCAGGACTTTGCGCTACTTATCTGCGATGAAGAAAACGAGCTGCGCCAACAGCAATACAGCGTTGCACCGGCCCAAACCAAGGATACCTGCTTGCGCGCTTTAGGCGTATTAACCCACGCGGCAGTTTTGCCTTACGCGGAGTTTTGTGAGCTTATTAGTCGCGTTAAGCTTGGTATATCTTTAGGCTTTATATACTGCCTAAATCCCGAGCAGATTGACGATTTAACCGTAACCGCGCGCACAAACACCTTAAAGCTTAATCTGGGCGGCGATAAGCCTTACGATGAAGACGAGCAGCGTGCAGTCTACATTAAAAAAGCCCTACGGGCTTTAGGCTGTGCTGAAGCTTGATTATCCTTTAATAAAATTTTGAAATAACCTTTAGTTTAGTATAAAAATGGCAAATTATTCTACGACAAAAACAACCACCGCGTTTGAAAATATAATAAGATGCGCGGTATTAAGGGCTGAAAAGTACGGCGTTTCTTACGTTGCAACCGAGTTTTTACTTGGCGCTTTTTACGATACCGAAAATTCCTGCAAGGCAGTTTTATCCCGCTATGGGGCAGGCAAGGAATCTGTCGATATCAAAATCCGTGAAAACGTTGATCCGTCATACGATAAAAAGGGCTTTACAACTTCGGTTAAAAGCGTTTCAAGCCGTGCCGAAGATTTAGCAATCCGATATAAATGCCCATTTGTCGCGCCCGAGCATTTGCTTCTTGCAATATTATCCACGTCCTGCGTGGCAAGAAATATCGTTTCAACCTTGGTCGCAAATTTTAACGGCTTGTTTGCTGAAATTGAGCAAATGGTTTCACAGCTTACAAGCACCGCGTTAACGCGTGCCCGTGCAGAACAGTCTTCACAAACCTTTGACCAAATGCCGCCGCGCGGGCGTACCTTCGGATCTTTTGCAGGAACTCCACAGCAACCCGCCGAAGAGGACGAAAGGGAAAATATCCTGGCACAGTTTGCAATAGACCTTACCGAAAAGGCAAGGCTTAACCGCTTGGACCCTGTTATCGGCAGGGATAAAGAAATTGACAGGGTAATACAAACGCTTTCACGCCGCTTAAAGAGCAATCCTTTACTTATCGGTGAGCCGGGCGTTGGTAAAAGCGCCGTTATCGAAGGTTTAGCCCAACGCATTGTAAGTGGTACTGTTCCAAACTCCTTATTAAGTAAAAGCGTGTATTCGCTTGATATGTCAAGCATTATCGCAGGCGCAAAGTTTAAAGGTCAGTTTGAAGAAAGGCTTAAAGCCGCGATAGATTACGTCAAGCGTAACGGCAATATTATACTTTTTATTGACGAAATCCACACCATAGTTAACACAGGCGACGGTATGGGTACGGGCGATATCTTAAAGCCCGAGCTTGCCCGTGGTGAATTGCAGGTTATCGGTGCAACCACCACAAGCGAATATATCAAATATATAGAAAAAGACCCCGCGCTTGAAAGGCGTTTTCAGGTTATCACGCTTGATCCGCCACGCCCTGAAGAATGTGTAAAGATTTTGGAAGGCTTACGCGATAAATTTGAAGCCCACCACGGTATTGCAATAACCGATTCTGCCATAAGGGCGGCGGTTGAATTAAGCCAAAGGTATATCCCCGACAGATTTTTACCCGATAAGGCGATAGACCTTATTGACGAAGCCGCTTCAAGGGAGCGTATGATTGTTGACTCCCCATCGTCAAGCTTAAACCTTAAAAAACGTCAGCTTGAACAGCTTGAAGCTGACAAAATGTATTACGTAACGCAAGGTCTTCCGTCAACCGAATTAGACAAGAAAATTGCTCAAATCAAGTCGGAAATCGAAGAAATTTTGCGTAGCGAAGAAAAAATCAGAAACTACGACAGGTCATATATTGACGAAGAAAATATAGCTAAAGTAATTAGCGAAATGACAGGAATACCTACGTCAAGGCTAACAGAATCCCAAGCGCAAAAGCTTTCTAACCTTGAAAAAATACTTCAAAAACGCTTGATTGGACAGCAAGAAGCAATAAATGCCGTCGCAGCGACAATTCGCCGCTCAATGACCGTTATGAAGGACCCAAATAAGCCAAGCGGCTCATTTATATTCGTTGGTCCGACCGGTGTTGGTAAAACAGAGCTTTCTAAAGCCCTTGCTGAAGCCTTGTTTGGCGACCAGGATTCACTTATCCGTATTGATATGAGTGAATACATGGAATCTGCAAGCGTTTCAAGGCTTATCGGTGCGCCCCCGGGGTACGTTGGCTACGGCGAAGAAAGTCAGCTTGCCGATAAGGTAAGGCGCAAACCTTATTCAGTTGTGTTGTTTGATGAAATCGAAAAGGCTTGTCCTGACGTTTTCAATATTATGTTGCAAATCCTTGACGACGGCAGATTAACCGACGGCAAGGGGCACACCGTTGACTTTAAAAATACCATTATTATTTTAACGTCAAACGAAGGTGCACACCTTGTTGGTGCTAAAAAGTCGGCAATAGGCTTCGGACAGGAGCAGGATGAAGCTCAAAACGAAAAAGAAATAATCCTGCAGGCATTGAAAAAGAAATTCCGTCCGGAATTCTTAAACCGTATTGAAGATATAGTCGTTTTCCGTAAATTAACCCGTGAGGAATGCGGAAAAATCATTGACTTAACCTTTGATTCACTACGCAAGAGATTAAAACCAATGAAGGTCTCTTTAGTGGTAACGGATTCTGCAAAGGAATTTTTGTTAGATAAAGGCTACAGCCCGGAATACGGCGCGCGTGAGTTAAAGCGCACCATATTACATCACGTTGAAAACCAGCTTTCGTCGCTGATTATTTCAAAGGATATTAAAACGGGCAATCAGGTTACGCTTATCAATGACAACGGCGCTATTGATTTTGTTATAAAATAACAAAGCCACGTCAATAAATAATCGTAACCCATTAAATAAAAATTAAGGAGAATATATATGAGAATTGAAATTGTTGCCAAAAACTATCAAGTAAAAGATCAGCTTCAAGAAGTTATCGAAAAGAAAGTTGCACGTCTTGACAAGTATTTTGAAGAAGACGCTACCTGCCGTATTTACCTAAAGGTTGAAAAACGCGACAGTAAGATGGAGCTTTCTATTAACTATAAGGGTACGTTTATCAGGGCTGAAGCAAAGGGTGATAATTTTTATGATACAATCGACGTTTTATTACCAAAGATTGAACGCCAAATTTACAAATATCGTTCCAAGTTTGAAGCAAAGCTCCGCGCTGGCGCGTTGAAGCAGGAAATGATTTACGAAGAAAAAATCGAAAACGACTTCAAGCTTGTTAAGACTAAAAAGTTTGAGCTTAGCCCAATGTCTTTGGACGAAGCAATTGAAGAATTTGAACTGACAGGTCATAGCTTCTTCGTTTACTTTGATAAGGATAGCGAAAAGACCAAGGTTTTATATCTTCGTGACGACGGAAACATCGGGCTTATCGACCCCGTTATTAGATAAAATTCACGCTTAAATTTTTAAGCGCTATTTATAAAAATTAAATAATTAACGAGTTTGTCGGGCTGCCACGTGTGTGGCAGCCCGTAACAAAGAAAAATTTATACTGCAAAATTTTGTGATAACATAATCCATTATGTTATTTTAAAAAATAAATGGTCGAAATTTAGTATAGGTAGTTTATGCAAGCTGGTGTATCAACTGCAAGCTTATTTTTAAGGGAAACAAACGAAGACGCATTAGTCGTTTTAGATAAAATTGACGCTAAAGTTGTTGAAATATTTTTAGAATCCTTTTGCGAATACACAGACGACTTTGCCCGCCTTTTAAAATCAAGGCTTGGCAATTTAAAGGTTCACTCTGTTCATACGCTTAACACCCATTTTGAGCCCGAGCTTTTCTCTTTAAACGACAGGGCGTATTCTGACGCGCATAGCGTTTATCAAAGGGTGTTATCTGTTGCAAAAATACTTGATGCTAAAAACTATACCTTTCACGGTCAGATACGCTTAAAACGCGGTCCTAAAGTATTTACCGATTACGCGTATACGGGCGGCGTGTTTGAAAAGCTTTGCCGTGAAGCCAACGAATACGGCGTTTCGCTGTGTTTAGAGAACGTTGAATGGGCAATTTATTCGCGCGCGGGGTATCTTACCAACATTAAACCCTACTGCCCAGCCTTATCAACCTGTCTTGATATAAAGCAGGCAAGGATAGCGGGCGATGACTATAAGGATTATCTTGCTGAAATGAAAAACAGCTTAAAAACCGTGCATATATCCGATTACACGGCGGACGGCAAAATAGTTTTGCCGGGAAAGGGGCTTTTTGATTTCCGTAAGCTGATTGACGAACTTAACAAAGCAAATTATGACGGACCGCTTATCATTGAAGTTTACAAGGATAGCTTTACTGACTTGGATGAGTTAAGCACGTCACTTGAATATATTAGAAAATTAATTAAAGAAGGATAGAATAATGAGACAAAGAAGTCAGGATTTACGCTTAAGATTTGATTTTAATAATATGATGTCAGAATACGTCGGCAAAGAACAAGGCATTACAAAAGCCCAATTAAAGGCTAATAGTGAGCTTTGCAAAAAGGCGTTTGAAACCGTACAGGAAAACCGCGGTAAGGGGATGATGGGCTGGTCTGAATTACCGTACAATCAAGACCAGGTTGTTGCTGACATTTTAGAAACAGCAAAGGCTGTTAGAAAATCTTGTAAATATTTTGTCGTTTTAGGTATCGGCGGTAGCGCATTAGGTCCAATCGCTGTTTTCCAAGCCTTAAAGCATTTGCATTATAACGACTTAAAGGATAAAGCGCGCAAGGGTCCTAAATTTTACGTTGAAGACAACGTTGACCCTGAAAGAATGCTTGCCCTTTTTGACGTTATCGAGCCAGAAAAGACAATCTTTAATGTAATCACAAAGAGTGGCTCTACAAGCGAAACTATGTCCCAATACCTTATCATTTGGGATATGCTCAAGCAAAAGTTTGGGGAAAGAGCAAAAGACCACGTTATCGCAACCACTTCAATGCAGAGCGGTAACTTAATTAAGATAGCTAAAAAGGAAGGCTTAAAAACCTTCTATATCCCTGACAGTGTTGGCGGAAGATTTTCAGAGCTTTGCCCCGTTGGTTTGTTACCAGCAGCCGTTTTAGGCATTGATATTAAAAAGATGTTAAAGGGTGCGGCTTATATTGATAAGCTTTGCAATAAGCCCGACTACACCAAAAACCCTGCAATGGCATTTGCAATTTTGCAATACCTTGCGTTTAACCAAGGCAAAAACGTTTCCGTTATGATGCCTTATGCCGACAGCTTAAAGTATATGGCAGACTGGTATTGCCAGCTTTGGGCAGAAAGCTTGGGTAAAGCCGTTAAAAAGGACGGAAGCCCAGCATTTGTCGGTCAAACGCCTGTTAAATCCCTTGGCGTGACAGACCAACACAGCCAAGTTCAGCTTTACACCGAAGGCCCGTTCGATAAGGTTGTAACCTTTATCGCGGTTGACGGCTATCGCGGTAGCGTTACTATCCCTGACGGCTGTGAAGAATTCCCCAACGTAAACTTCTTATGCGGTCACACGTTAAACGAGCTTATCGACACTGAACGCCGCGCAACCGAATACGCGCTTACCAAAAAGCAAAGGTTAAATAATACTATCTATTTACCTGAAGTTAACGAATTCACTTTGGGCGAATTTATGTTTATGCTTGAGCTTGCAACGGCGTATATTGGCGAAATGTTCGGCATTGACACTTACGACCAGCCCGGCGTTGAAGAAGGCAAAAACGCAACCTATGCTATGTTTGGCAGGGTTGGCTACGAAGAAAAGAGAAAAGAGCTTGAATCTGCACCAAAACAAAGCAAGGATTATATCTGCTAATTATTAATGATAACTTTACTTTCACGCCTTTTTATAGGTAAAAACCCCGACTTTAACCAAGGTGCGGTGCGCATAGCGTTTGGTAAGCTTTGCAGTATTTTAGGTATCGTGCTTAATATTCTGCTGTTTGCCTTGAAGTTTGTTATAGGTATTTTTGCTGGAGCGATTTCCGTTCTTGCAGACGCTTATAACAATCTTTCCGATGCACTGTCGTCAGTGCTTGGTCTGCTTGGCTTTAAGCTTGCGGCTAAAAAGCCGTCCGACGAAAGACCTTTCGGGCACGGCAGAACCGAGTACGTTGCAGGGCTTGTTATTTCAATAATTATTATCGTCGTTGGCGTAAACGTTTTCCGTGATTCGCTGACGGGCATTGTTGATAACACACAGGTCAAGCCAAGCTATACCCAGCCCCTTTATTTGATTTTGTTGGGTGTTTCGGTGCTGGTTAAGGCGTACATGGTTTTCTATAATTATAAAATAGGCAAAAAAATCAACTCAACTGCTATGAAGGCCGTTGCCAGCGAAAGTATTATGGACGTGATTTCGTCCTTACTCGTCGTTGGGTGTGCGGTTTTATATAAATTCACGGGGGTTGACCTTGATAACTGGTGCGGTCTTGTAATTTCAGTTTTACTTTGCTATACTGGCATAAAAGCTGCAAAAGACACGGTTGGCGACCTTTTGGGCAAGCGACCCGACCCGTCACTTGTTGAAAAGGTTTACCAAATCGTTTTGGCTTACGACCGGATTTTGGGCGTGCATGACCTTGTTATCCACGACTACGGTCCTGATAGGAAAATGATATCTCTTCATGCAGAAGTAAGCGGTGATGAAGACGTTTACGAGCTGCACGAAGTAATCGATAGCGCTATGAACGAGCTTGATTTGAAGCTTAACTGCGTTTCGGTTATCCATTTAGACCCCGTTTGTGTCAACGATGAAGAATTAACCCTTTATAGGGTTAAAACGCAGGAGCTTTTAAAGCAGATTGATAACGGCATAACCTTGCACGATTTCCGCGCAATCAAAAAGGATGGACAAAAACAGCTTTTGTTTAGTGCAGTTTTGCCACACGGCATTAAGTTAACCGATAACGAAGCGCGTGAGCGCATTACAGATTTAGTTACACAAAGCTTTGACGGCTTTACCGTTAAGGTTAAGATTGAAAAATCATATATTTAAAACGTAGGTATCCTTATGAAAAAATTAATTTTACAAATTTTAATCCTTTTATTTGCTATGGTATTGATTGCTTGCGATACCACGCCTGACGATCATTACATACCGATTCCGCCTGCATCAAGCGGAAGCTCGGGCGTGGTTGATTCGGGCAGTAGCTCTGATTCGGTATCAAATAGCCAATCAAACAGCCAATCGGATAGTTCAAGCAGTTCAAGTAGTTCGAGTAGTTCGAGTAGTTCGAGCAGCTCAAGCAGCTCAAGCAGTTCGAGCACGACAACAACGCCTGACTATACCGAAAAGGAATTGCAAACTATACAGCAAGCCGATAACGCAATAACCTGGCAAATACCTGACGTTGGCGGTTGGGATAAGTATTGTGACGACCATATCAAAAGAGCGCGCGCTGCTAACGAAAAGTATAACAAAAAGAGCGGTTGGACGGCAAAGGGCGGCGGTTATCTTGGTACTATAGATAACGAAGGCACGTATACACATATGGCGCTTATTGCTCAAGCCTACCAAATTACAAAAGACGCTAAATATAAGCAGAGCTTTGATTTTGCTATGCAGTTTATTAAAAACCTTCAAACGCCAAACGGTGGCTTTGCACAGGTTTATCCAAAGCGTGGCAACTATTCTGATTACGTAACTTTAAACGATAATGCTATGGCTAACGTAATGCTTATGCTTGAACAAATATACAAGAACAATAAGCCTTATACGGATATGTTGACCGAAGCTGAACGCTTACAAGTTAAAGCAATGTACGATAGGGGTATAGATTTCTTCCTTAAGGCACAAATTTCAATCAACGGCGTTAAAACGGGTTGGTGCGCACAACACAATGCAACAACCTATGCGCCGGAAGCAGGACGTGATTACGAAAGACCTTCTATTAGCGGCTCTGAAAGTATGGGTGTTATTTATATTCTTATCAATCACCAGGACCAAGCTTGTAAAGACGCCGCTTTGGCTGCGTTAAGGTGGTTTGATTCTGTTAAGATTACTGACAGTGCATACGATGCAAAGGGCGTCGAGAACAAGGAAACAGGCAAAACCGAATATATTTATTACGTTAAGGGTAAAAACCTGTGGTACAGATTTTACGACTTACAGGGCAATGGCTTCTATTCGGATTATAAGAGTAACAAAAAGTGGACAACCTACAACGGATATTTTTACGATATAACCGAAATCAGCGCAGAACGCCGCACCGGCTATGCCTGGATGGGTACCTGGCCGCAAAACTATATCAATAAATATCTTAAATAACAAAAAAGCCACCTTCAAAGGTGGCTTTTAACTTGCAAAAAATTGTTCCATTGTCGTTTAGATAAATGAATTTGCCGATTTCATTTTTTTATATCTTTGATTAAAAATGCATGATGAAAATTCATTTCCAATTCATCTATGTAAAAATGTAAAATACTTTTATAATTTTTTGTAGACGTGCTTAACGTTATATGCTCACATAAATTTTGTACGTGTGCTTCAATTAATTTGAATAATTCTTTACCTACACCTTTATTGCGATATGCAGGTAAAACATAAATTTCATCAATCATAAAACATTTACTACCAGTTTTTATATATGATGTCTTGTTTTCTTCCACGTAAAAATGACCAAAAATATATCCAACGATAGCATCGTTATCAATGGCAACAAATAGAGGTTCTTTCAGATCATCTTTGGTATTGGCAATAATACCCCAGGTGCATTTTTCGTCTTGCCAATTTTGTGATAATTTTATCAATTCTTCAATCGTTTTATCATCTAATGATTTATATTGGTATTTCATAATATTTATTCTCGTTTAGTGTAGTGTTATTTAAAGCATATCAACTGATTAGTTTATATAGAATTTTTCTTCATAACAAATTCAATGTTTTTTTCTTAACAGTTTAATATTTATCGTATAAGTTCAGTTAAAGTCTGCCAACAGGCAGATTTCATCGCTTTAGCGATTTCATCCGTAAAATGGCTTTATTCCGTGGTCGGATTTAACTGAAAAGGCTCAAGATTGTACAATCTTGAGCCTTTCTGGTGTCGAGGATGAGACTTGAACTCACACGGGTGAACCATACGCCCCTCAAACGTACGCGTCTGCCGATTCCGCCACCCCGACGTCTTCTTTGCAAGCCGAAATCATCAGCAAGCGTTAATATTTTACTATTTAATTAAAATGTTGTCAACAAATTTTACTAAAAAATTTGATAATTTTAAGATTTTATGCTAATATATATTTACACAAAGGCAATTTTGACCTTAAATTTCTTTAACAACTGATTTTTTAGGGGCTTATATGGAAAATTCAACCAATAATCAAGCTGACGCTTTGTTACAAAATAATACGCAACCAGAAAATAGCGTAGTGAATCCTTCCTGCCAATCGTCTTCAATGCCAAAGCTTAATGCTTGCCAGATACGCCGTCAGGACCGTGATTATCGCCGCGCGCTTATCTTAAGTGCGCTTGGCATTTTGCTTTCGCCCTTTGTCGTTATTGGGCTTATTTTTGCGTTTTTTGGTATTGCTAACGCCCGTAATGAGCTTGCTTATTTAAAAGATGAAAGCCTAAAGCCCAGTCAAACGCTTTTATGGGCGTATTGGCTTGGTATAACGGGTATTATTGTAAACGCAGGCGTATTTGTCGTTTATTTGCTATATGCTATTTTATAGGTTATAAAAAGCTTTATTATTCACATAATAAGCTTATATATGCTTGATAAAAGAACGATTGTTTTACTTAAAATAATAAATGAAAAATGCTCAAAAGGGTGTTATCGCGTAATAGGGTTAGATGAATTCTTAAATGAATTTCCAGCCGATTTTTGCGCCGATGAAGACCTTATTAAGCAAAGCCTTAACAGCTTATCTTTGGGTGGGTATATTTCCTTGCGCTTTGACCGTGACGGTCAGTTTTGCTTATCCCCAACCCCAAAAGGTAGGCTATTTTTTGAAGAAGCACAAACAGACGTTTTGTCTAAAAAAAGCCCGATAACCGACCTATTGCCCCACTTTTATAATTTTTTATCAACGTTTTTGGCCGTTTTGGCGGCGCTTTTTATCTTTAAGCTTTTAGGTGGGGTATGTTAAGTAAAAACGAAAAGCTTATAATGGCTATTGTGTTTGATTGCTGCACTAAAAGCGGTGCTTGCTTGATTTCAACTGCAGAAATTAGAGCAAAGCTTGTCGGTAAAAGCTTAAGCGAAGAAAAGATAAAATCAACCCTGCGCTCGCTTGAGCTTGACGGGTACTTTGACCTTGTCGATTGCTTTAAGGGGGACGAGCATTTATTTTGCATTAATTTACGCCCTAAAGGTTATTCCTTTATACGCGATTTCGAGCAGCAGCGCCGCACAATACTAAATAAAATTTTATTAGCAATAGTTTCTGCCACGATAACGTTTTTGGTGGGCAGACTTTTATTTTATCTGTTTTAGCTTCAAACATTTGTTCTAAAAATGTTAAATTTGCCTGTCAAATGCTTTACATTTTTACGCCAATCGTTATATAATCAATCTGTAAGCTTTTAACTATGTTAAAACTATAAAAATTGGAGGGGCTTATGGCACTTTTTAAACTTAAATCTGACTTTGCCCCTATGGGCGACCAACCGCAAGCAATCAAAAAGCTTACCGAAGGCATTGAAGACGGCTTACGCACCCAGGTTTTACTTGGCGTAACGGGTAGCGGTAAGACCTTTACTATGGCAAACGTAATTGCAAATTGCGATAGACCTGTTTTGGTTATTGCGCATAACAAAACGCTTGCAGCACAGCTTTGCTCCGAGTTTAAGGAGTTTTTTCCTGAAAACCGCGTTGAATACTTTGTTTCTTACTACGATTATTATCAGCCCGAATCTTACATTCCAAGCACCGACACCTATATTGAAAAGGATTTGTCTATAAATGATGAAATCGATAAATTGCGCCACAGTGCAACCTGCGCTTTAGCAGAACGCCGTGACGTAATAGTGGTTGCATCCGTTTCCTGTATTTACGGTCTTGGCGCGCCCGAGGAATATTACAGGCTGTCAATTTCCTTGCGCCCAGGCATGGAAATTACCCGTGACGAGCTTATCCGTAAGCTTATATCTATCCAGTACGAGCGCCGTGATATTGATTTTCAGCGTTCTTCCTTCCGCGTACGCGGCGATACGGTTGAAATTTTCCCGTCGGCTAACTCTGAAGTCGTTATCCGCGTTGAGTTTTTCGGTGATGAGATTGAAAGGATTTGCCAGACAGACTTTGTTACGGGCAATATCATAAGCGAGCTTACACACGCGGCGATTTTCCCTGCAAGCCACTATGCGGTTGGTAGTGAAAAGCTTAATAATGCGCTTGAGCAAATAAGACAGGACTTATCTGTTGAAGTTGAAGCTTTAAAGGCTGAAGGTAAGCTTTTGGAAGCCCAAAGATTGTGGCAAAGGACCAATTACGATATCGAAATGATGTCAGAAATCGGCTATTGCAGCGGCGTTGAAAACTACAGCCGCTATTTTGACGGCAGAACAATCGGTCAACCGCCCTTTACCTTGCTTGACTACTTCCCCAAAGATTTCATAATCTTTGTTGATGAAAGCCATATGACGCTGCCACAGCTGCGCGCAATGTATAACGGCGATAAATCACGCAAAACCAACCTTGTTGACTACGGCTTCCGGTTAAAAAGCGCGTTCGACAACCGCCCGCTTAAGTTTGAAGAATTCAACGACCGCATAACCCAGCTTATTTGTATTTCGGCAACGCCTAATCCGTATGAATTAGACCTTTCCGACCAGACCGTTGAGCAGCTTATTCGCCCGACGGGGCTTTTAGACCCCGTTATAGAAGTGCGTAAAACCCAAGGTCAGATTGACGATTTGCACGACCAGATTATTAAAACGGTCAAATCTGGCGGCAGGGTGCTTGTAACAACGCTTACAAAAAAAATGTCAGAAAGTTTGACCGATTATTTAAAGGAGCACGGGCACAAGGTGCGCTATATGCATAGCGACATTGACACTTTAGAGCGTATTGACATTATTAACGAGCTTCGTACCGGCGTTGTTGACGTTTTAGTTGGTATTAACCTTTTACGTGAAGGCTTGGACCTTCCCGAAGTTAAGCTTGTTGCTATTTTAGACGCCGATAAGGAAGGTTTCTTGCGTAGCGACACGGCGCTTATCCAAACGGTGGGCAGAACCGCGCGTAACGCAGAAGGCAAGGTGATAATGTATGCTGACACGATAACGGGCAGTATGCGCCGCGCAATAAACGAAACTTCACGTAGGCGTGCCGTGCAGGATGATTACAACCAAAAACACGGTATCGTGCCAAAAACCATTATTAAAGAAGTACGCGCTGGGCTTGAAATTACAAAGAAAGTGCCCAAGGTTAAAGAAATCCCTATGAAGGATATCCCTGAAGAAATCGAAAGATTAAAGGCAATGCTAAAGGTATTTTCAGCAAGCTTGGACTTTGAAAAATGTATTGAAATACGCGATACCATACAAGAACTTAAAAAACGATTGAGAAATAGTCATTAATGAAAAATTATATTACAATTCGCGGCGCACGCGAAAACAACTTAAAAAATATCGACCTTGATATCCCGCGCGAACAGCTTGTCGTGTTTACGGGGTTATCGGGTAGCGGTAAGTCAACTTTAGCGTTTGACACCATTTTTGCCGAAGGTCAGCGCAGGTATGTTGAAAGCTTGTCAAGCTACGCGCGTATGTTTTTAGGGCAAATGAAAAAGCCCGATGCAGACCGTATTGAAGGCTTATCCCCAGCTATTGCTATCGACCAAAAAACAACAAATAATAACCCACGCTCAACCGTTGGTACGGTTACTGAAATTTACGATTATCTGCGCTTGCTGTACGCAAGGATTGGTGTTCCGCATTGTCCTAAATGTGGCAAGGAAATCACACGCCAATCGGTTGATAGTATTGTTGATAGTGTAATGGCGATGCCAAACTCAACAAAAATTATCGTCAGCGCACCAATCGTAAGGGGTAGGAAAGGCGAGTTCCAAAAGGAATTTGAATCCTTTAAAAAGAGTGGCTTTGTCAGGGTTGAAGTTGACGGTATAATCTATGATTTATCCGAAAAAATCAAGCTTGATAAAAATATAAAACATATCGTTAACCTGGTTATAGACCGACTTATTATAAAAGACGGCATAGAAAAACGCTTAACCGACAGTATCGAAACCGCACTTAAAATGGCAGACGGATTGGTTGTTATCAAGGCAAACGATAAGGACGTAACCTACTCACAAAAATACGCTTGCCCTGACTGCGGCATAAGCATTGAAGAATTAGAGCCGCGCTTGTTTTCATTTAATAACCCTTACGGTGCTTGTCCTGTTTGCTCTGGGTTAGGTTTTACCGAATCCTTTGACGTTGATAAGGTCGTTAAGGATTGGAACAAGAGCTTAAACGAAGGAGCAATGACGGTTAGCGGCTGGAATATGGATACAGGTAAGATGAGCCGTTTAATGTTTAACGCCCTTTCAAAGCGCTACGGCTTCAGCCTTGATACGCCTGTTAAGGATTTACCAAAGGAAATAATCGACCTTTTACTTTACGGTAACGACGGCGAAAAAATACAGATTTCTTATGCAACGCAAACGTCGTCAGGAAAGTTTATGAGCCGCTATGAAGGCGTTATCCCTAACCTTGAAAGACGCTACCGCGAAACCACCAGCGAGTATATTAAGCACGAGCTTGAAAAGTATATGGTGACAAAGCCGTGCAAGGCTTGTAACGGCAAGCGTTTAAACGAAAAAGCCCTTGCCGTAACGGTCGGTGGGCTTAACATTGACGACCTTTGTAAATTGTCAATAAATGGCGTTAATCGACATATAGCCCAACTTTCGCTTACTGAAAGTCAGGAAATTATCGCGCGCCCAATACTAAAAGAGATTAACGCAAGGCTAAACTTTTTAATCAACGTTGGTCTTGATTATTTAACCCTTTCACGCTCGGCAGGTACGCTTTCGGGCGGTGAATCACAGCGTATAAGGCTTGCAACCCAAATCGGTAGCGGGCTTACCGGTGTACTATATATTTTGGACGAGCCTTCTATCGGGCTTCACCAACGCGACAATCAAAAGCTTTTGGCAACCTTAAAGCATTTAAAGGATTTAGGTAACACCTTAATCGTCGTTGAGCATGACGAAGAAACAATAACCAGCGCTGACTACGTTGTTGATATCGGTCCGCGTGCAGGTATTTTTGGCGGTCAGATTGTTGCACAGGGCACACCTGAAGAAATTGCAAAATGTAAGGACTCTATTACGGGGCATTATATCTCCGGGCGTAAAAAGATTGAGATACCTTCATTTAGGGTTAAGCCAACCGATAAAAAGATTAAGATTTTTAAAGCAAGCAAAAACAATCTTAAAAACGTTAACGTTGAAATCCCCGTGGGACTAATTTGTGCAGTAACGGGTGTTTCGGGTAGCGGTAAGTCAAGTTTGATAAATGAAACGCTATACCCGAGTATTAACGCCAAAATCACGCATAAAACCGATAGTTTTGACGGCTGTGATAAAATCGAAGGCTTTGAAAATTTTGATAAAGTCATTGATATCGACCAATCACCAATCGGCAGGACACCGCGTTCAAACCCCGCAACCTATACAGGTGTTTTTACCTATATACGTGAGCTTTTTGCTATGTCAAACGACGCAAAGGAAAGGGGATATACGGCAGGCAGATTTTCATTTAACGTGTCAGGCGGCAGGTGCGAGCATTGTCAGGGCGACGGTATAATTAAAATACCGATGAACTTTTTACCGGACGTTTTCGTCCCGTGTGAAGTATGTAAGGGCAAGCGCTATAACCGTGAAACCTTACAGGTTTTCTACAAAGGTAAAACAATATCCGACGTTTTGGAAATGACCATTGACGAAGCAGTTGAGTTCTTTGAAAACGTACCAAGGATTTATTCTAAAATCAAATGCTTGCGCGACGTTGGTCTTGGCTATATCAAGCTTGGTCAGCCCGCAACGACGCTTTCGGGCGGTGAAGCCCAAAGGGTTAAGCTTGCAACAGAGCTATCAAAACGCTCAACGGGCAAAACGCTTTATATTTTTGACGAGCCAACAACGGGACTCCACACCCACGACGTGTCAAAGTTAATTGATATTTTATATAGATTGCGCGACGCGGGTAACAGTATAATAATCATTGAACACAACCTTGATATTATTAAGGTTGCAGACCATATTATCGACCTTGGTCCTGAAGGCGGTGACGGTGGCGGTACGATTATCGCCCAGGGAACTCCTGAAGAAGTCAGCCAGGTTGATAAAAGCTATACCGGTCAATTTTTAAAGCGTATTTTTGAAAAGGAATCTAAAAAATAGACCAAAGCCCTTGACTAAATCTGGTTAAGGGCTTTTTAGTTTAAAATTATAAAAAGTGGGGCTATAAGTCGATTATCACCACTTTTTTGTTGTAAATTTTATAGATTAAGCCGTTTAAAACAAATTTTGAAGCTTAACAGAAAAGGTTTTTGGTATTTGCTCACAAAGCTCTTTTACGACTTCGCATTTGGCTAAAGCGTCTTCGTATTTTTTGTACTTTGTATAGGTTACGCATTCGGATATCCATAAATCAATTTCCTTTATTTCAGTATGCGGTATAAAAACGTGCAGCTTTTGTTTTTTATCAATCCAAAGCTTTTGCATAGATAAAACGTCGTCTTCAACAGCAGTTTGATTTTCAAGCTTATCTGAAATTTCATCAACCATGATAATAAGATCGTCAAAGGAATTCTTCAGATAAATATTTTCCACCGTTGCCCCTAAAAAAATTAATGCTGAAACTACTATGATTGAAATTATCGATTTTACCATATAACCTACCAGCTTACCCCGTTTGGCAGGGTAATTTTAAACGTCTTATAATTTTGTCCTTTAACCTGAAGATAAACGTTACCGCCCCCGTCAAGCGTTAAAATTTGTATATCCTTCAAACGCGCGATTCCGTTAGTTTTCATAAGGTCTGTGATAAAGTCGTTACCGACGTCCAAAAGTTTAAGATTGTTTTTTTGAACACGACCGCACGAAACTATAAGTATTGGCATTTGCTCACTTGTGGTTGAATTTTCAGATTTCAAAACCGAAAGCTTACCGTTTGATTCGTAAATAGCGTAATGCACAGAGTCAAGCGAAAAGTTGCCCGTCGAACGTAAGGACTCAATCAAGTCGCTAACGTCCATATTGTTTTTCTTTAGTTCCTTTACGTCAACGCCACACTTATTAATCACGACTGAAGGCTTGCCGTCAACGATGCGCCTGAAGAGCGTGCAGGATTGCTCTAACAAGGTAAGTGCTTGGTGTAAAATAAATACTGCGAAAACCGAAACTATGCCGTAAATTAACGGTATCGATACGTCAGTCATAGGCACGCAAGCAAGCTCGGCGATAAGCAAGGTAATAATAAATTCAAATGGCTGCATTTCGCCAATCTGGCGCTTGCCCATAAGTCGCATAATCACGATTAAGGTCACAAAAATAATTATCGCCCTGAAAAATATAACAAGCATAAACTTATTTTGCGCCATAAATTTTAAAGTATGCTTAAAATGCCCCAAAATTGGCAAAAATAGGTAAAAAACTGGCAAAAACAGACGCTGTATTACATAATAATTGGCATAAAAATAGGGGTAAAAAGTTAAAAGTGTGCGCCCTTGCGACAATATTATTTATATTTAATTTAAGAAAGGCGAAAAAAATTGTTGACAAATAAAAAAAGTTGTTGCATTATAGAAATAATATCCGAAAGTTTGCTTTGGACTAAAATCAGTCAAATTTTAGTTAAAATGCGTGGCTTTTGGGTATAAACTAAAGTCAAAGGGTGTAAGCATGATTTCAAAAATAACGTCATACGCACTTTTAGGTTTGGAAGGAATACCTGTTGAAGTTGAAGCCGATATCTCACGCGGGATGCCCAAGTTTGATATCGTTGGCTTACCTGATACTGCCGTAAAGGAATCCAAGGAAAGGGTACGCACGGCAATTAAAAATTCGGGTAAGAACTTTCCCGTTGCTCAAATCACGGTAAACCTTGCCCCTGCCGATATCAAAAAGGAAGGCAGTAAGCTTGACCTTGCCATTGCCGTTGCAATCGTAAGGGTAGGTGAAGAAGGCTTAACGCGTGACGTAACGGATACGGTATTTTTGGGTGAGCTTGCGCTTGACGGCGAAATCCGTTCGGTTACGGGTATTTTACCGATAGCGCTTTCCGCAAAGCAAAACGGGTATAAGCGTATGATTATACCTTACGCTAACAAAACCGAAGCAGCACACGTCCACGGGATAGAAATTATTGCAGTAAAAACGTTGTCGCAGGTTATTAACTATCTTAAGGGCGAAGAAATCAACGCCGCTATACCTATTGAATTTACACCCGCAAGGGAAGCTGACTTTAAAAATGATTTAAAGTACGTTAAAGGTCAGTACATTGCGCGCCGCGCGTTGGAGATTGCTGTTAGCGGCAATCACAACATTTTATTGGTCGGTGCACCGGGCGCAGGTAAGACGATGCTTGCAAAATGTATTCCGTCGATCATGCCCGATATGACCTTTAAGGAAGCTTTAGAAACAACAGCGGTACACTCTGTTACAGGTACGTTAAGCAGTGCCGACGGTATTATCAAGGTAAGGCCGTTTATGACGCCCCACCACACGGCAACCCGTATTGCCTTGGTTGGCGGTGGTCCAAACGTAACACCTGGGCTTATCAGCATGGCAAACAACGGCGTTTTATTCCTTGACGAAATGCCTGAATATATGCGAACCGTGCTTGAATGTCTGCGCCAGCCTTTAGAAGACGGCGTTATTACAGTTTCACGCGCAAAGGGCAGTGTTACCTATCCTGCCAAATTTATGCTTTGTGCAAGCATGAACCCGTGCCCGTGCGGCAATTACGGCTCGGAAACGTTAGAGTGTAAATGCTCCGACACCCAGATACGCAAGTATAAGGCCAAAATTTCCGGTCCGCTTCTTGACAGAATTGATTTACAAATTCAGGTTGACAGCGTAAAATACGACGATTTGGTTTCAACCGAGCTTGAAGAATCTTCACAAGTAGTCCGCGCAAGGGTAAACAAGGCAAGGCAAATCCAGCTTGAACGCTTTAAGGAAGACGGTATTACGACCAACGCCGAAATGGGTGAGAGAGAGCTTAATAAATATTGTAAGCTTTCTTTAGAGAACGAAAAGTTATTTAAACGCTCGTTTGAAGCTTTACACCTTTCCGCACGTGGAAGAAGCAGAATTTTAAAGGTGGCAAGGACTATTGCCGACCTTGACTATTCTGAAACCATTGAGAAAAAGCACCTTTTAGAAGCAATCGGGTATCGTAGCTTTGACATGAATCAATAGCAAGGGGTTTTATGACTACTTATACGAAAGACGAGCGTGCGCTTTTGGCGCTATGCTCAATTGACGGGCTTGAGTACCGTCACGAAAGCAGGCTTTGTGAGCTTGTTTCAAAGCCAGCGATGCTTTTTGAGCACGATAGCGTTGTAAAGGAATATCTTGTTAACGCGATGGGCGAAGCTAAAGCCAAAACGGTATTAATGTCGCTTACCGACGATTACGCTGATTATTGCGTAAACCAGCTTGACAAGCGCGGCGTTAAAGCCGTTACGATCTTTTCAGCCGACTATCCTGAAAGCTTAAAGCATATTCAAACACCGCCGCTTGTTTTATACTGCAAGGGTAATATCGGTCTTTTGAAAAGCCCAAAGACGTTAGGCATTGTTGGCTCGCGCAAGACCTTAAGCTACGCCGAAAGCTTTGCAAAGGATATTTCAAAAACCATGTCGGGCTTGGGTGTTACTATAGTAACCGGTAGCGCAACGGGCGCGGATAAAGCTGCGATTTTAGGCGCTGTTTGCAACAAGCAGATAATAAGCGTTATAGCAGGCGGCTTTGAGCACGTTTATCCCGACTGCAATAAAGCAATAATTGAAGACGTAGCAAAAAACGGCTTGATTATTTCAGAATATCCGCCGCAAACCCCACCTGCATTTTGGATGTTCCCCGTAAGGAACAGGATAATTGCAGGGCTTTCACAAAGCGTTTTGATTTGTAGCGGTGACAGAAAAAGCGGTGCAAGACACACTGCGGAGTTTGCTTTGGATTACGGCAGGGACTTATACGCCTTTCCGTATTCGATAGGCATTAAGTCAGGGGAACTTTGTAACGAGCTTATTAAAAACGGCGCATATTTATGCGACGCTATTGAAGATTTATTATCGGCTTATGGTATTGATGAAAGCCAAAAGACCGAAAATGAGATTATTGAACTTGAAGACGATGAACGCGTTTTATATCAAGCCATTAAAGAAGGCGCTGACGATATGACCGTTTATTGTGCTAAAAATAACCTTAAATTTTTTGAAATTGCCCCGATTCTATCGGAGCTAGAAATCAAAGGGCTTATCGTGAAAACGGCAGGTAACAAATTTAAACCTACCAAATAAAGCCTTATCATCAGGACTTTTAGTCTTATTAAAATCAAATCAGATACAAAGACAAGGAGTTTTATGCAACTTATTATTGTAGAATCGCCATCAAAGGCAAAAACAATCGAAAAGTATTTAGGCGGCAAAATCAAGGTTGACGCAAGCGGTGGTCACGTACGTGATTTACCAGAAAAGCGTTTAGGCGTTAACGTAACCGATAATTTTGAGCCTAACTACGTAATAACACAGGACAAACGCGCAGTTATTAAGCGCTTACAAGATAAATGTGACAAATGCGATAAAGTTTACCTTGCAACCGACCCTGACAGGGAAGGCGAAGCAATTTCCTGGCACTTACAGGAAGTTTTAAACTTAAAAGGTAAATCACAGCGTATCGTTTTCAACGAAATCAGCGAAAAGGCAGTCAGAAACGCATTACAAAACCCACGCGATATCAATCTTAACCTTGTTGATTCACAGCAAGCAAGGCGTGTTTTAGACAGACTTGTCGGCTATAAATTAAGCCCGTTTTTATGCAAAAAGATTAAAGACGGCTTATCTGCCGGACGCGTACAGTCGGTTGCACTCCGATTGGTTGTTGAAAGAGAGCGTGAAATTTTAGCCTTCGTACCAAAGGAATATTGGAACGTTTACGGCGAATTCGGCGACAAAAAGCAAAGCTTTAAAGCCCTTTTGTGTGAGAAAAACGGCAAAAAGTACCGTCCGCTTACACAGACTGAAGCACAAAAGGCTTTTGACAAAATAGCAAACGGCGCGGCAAGGGTTTCCGAGCTTAAAAAGACGGTAACAAAAACCCACGCGCTTCCGCCGTTTACAACCAGCACGCTCCAGCAGGACGCTTCACAAAAGCTTGGGCTGTCTTCACCGCAGGTTATGGCTATTGCCCAATACCTTTATGAAGGCGTTGATACACCGCAAGGTCATATTGCCTTCGTTACCTACATCAGAACCGACTCTGTAAGGGTTTCAAAGGACGCGCAGGAAGAAGCGCTTGAATTTATTAGGAATAAATTTGGCAGCGAATATTTGCCTGCAAAGCCAAACGTATACCGTTCAAAGAAGACTTCGCAGGACGCGCACGAAGCAATCCGTCCAATCGACGTAAATCTTACTCCGCAGGAAGCTAAAAAGCTACTTGATAAAAACCATTATGCAGTTTATAAGCTTATCTATGACAGATTTATTGCTTCGCAAATGTCGGAAGCCCGCTATGAAAACGTCAATATCACCATTGGCGTTGACGAATACGGCTTAAAGACAAGCGGTAAGACTGTTTTATTCAAAGGCTTTACCGCGGTTTACGACGACCATACCCAAGCCGCTGATGAAGATGCAGTTGTTATTAAATCAATACCGGCGCTTGTTGAAGGTCAAAATATAGATACCATAAAGGTGGAAAAGGAACAAAAGTTTACCAAGCCACCTGTAAGATATACAGACGCAACCTTGGTTAAGGCAATGGAAGACAAGGGTATCGGCAGGCCAAGCACATACTCTTCAATAATTTCCGTTTTGTCAAAGCGTAAGTACACCAAAAAGGACGGTAAATATATCGTTCCAACCGAGATTGCTTTCACTATGACCGACGTATTAATCAAGTATTTTGCTGAAATTATGGACGTATCGTTTACGGCTAATATGGAAGACAAGCTTGACGATATTGAAAACGGCGGTAAGGACTGGCACGCGCTAATCGGTGAATTTTATCCCGACTTTGCAGACCAGCTTTCAAAGGCTTTGGCTGACGGTGATGAAGTAACCGACGTTATCTGCGATAAATGCGGCGCACCTATGGTAAGAAAGAAAGGTAAATACGGTGCTTTTCTTGCGTGCTCGGCATATCCAAAATGCTCAAATATCAAGACCGAAAGCGTTGAAGTTTCAGACGTTAAATGCTCAAAGTGCGGTCAATATATGATTTATAAATCGGGTAAGTACGGCAAGTTCCTGGCTTGTCCAAACTATCCGGAATGTTCAAACGTAATGCCACTTAACCAGCAGGTTGCTACGCAAAAATGCGAAAACTGCGGCGGTGAAATGGTTATCAAAACGGGTAAGTTCGGTAAGTATTTACAATGCACCGAATGTAACACCACAAAGAGTCTTGTTGAAAAGGCTGGCGTTTGCCCAAGCTGTGGCAAGCCAACGCAAAAAATGACTTCAAAGTCAGGCAAAGTCTTTTACGGTTGTTCAGGCTATCCCGACTGCCATTTTATGAGCTGGGATATGCCGCTTAAAAAGACCTGTCCAAAGTGTGGTAAGTACCTTGTTTTATCAAAAGACGAAAAGACAGAACGCTGTTCGGATAAGGACTGCGATTATTCAGTAAAGCATGGCAAAAATTAACGTAATCGGCGGCGGCCTAGCCGGTTCTGAAGCCGCCTACTATTTAGCAAAAAGGGGACATAGCGTCACTCTTTACGATATAAAGCCCAATTCCTTTACGCCTGCCCACCAAAACCCAATGTTTGGGGAGCTTGTTTGTTCAAACTCGTTAAAGAGTAACGACGTTTACGGCAACGCCTGTGGCACGCTTAAGGAAGAATTGCGTATTTTAGGCTCAATGGTTATCGAGTGTGCAGACAGCACGAGAGTTCCTGCAGGCGCGGCGCTTGCGGTTGACAGAGAATTGTTTGCTCAAATGATTACCCAAAATCTTAAAAGCGTTGGAAATATTGAGTTTGTTTGTAAGGACGTTGACAGTATTGATTTTTCAGTACCGACAATTGTGGCGACCGGTCCTTTAACAACCGATAAATTAAGTGAGTTTATTTCAAAAGAAATTTGTGGCGGTTTATACTTTTTTGATGCTGCCGCGCCTATAGTTTCGGGTGATTCCATTGATATGGAGCACGCATTTATCTGTGACAGGTACGGCCCTGACGGCGTAGGCGATTACATAAACTGCCCGATTGATAAAGAAGGCTATGAAGAATTTTATAACCTTTTAATAAACGCGAAAACCGCTGAAAAGCATCAGTTTGAAAAAATAACCGTGTTTGAAGGCTGTATGCCCGTTGAGGTTATGGCAAAGCGCGGCGTTGATACCTTGCGCTTCGGTCCGTTAAAGCCCGTTGGCTTGACCGACCCTAAAACCGGCAGATGGCCCTATGCGTGTATGCAGCTTCGAAAGGAAGATAAAGAAGGTACTATGTACAACATAGTTGGCTTCCAGACCAATCTTTTATGGGGCGAGCAAAAGAAGGTTTTTTCAACCTTCCCAGCCCTTAAAAACGCTGAATTTTTGCGTTACGGCGTAATGCACCGCAACACTTATTTGCGTTCCCCTGGTGTTTTAGACGACGACTTTTCGGTTATCGGTAAGCCTTACACTTATTTTGCAGGGCAGATAACGGGTGTTGAAGGCTACGTTGAAAGCATTGCGTCAGGGCTTATGGCGGCAATCGCGCTTGACAGAAGATTAAACAATAAACCAAAGATAGATTTTACCGACCATACGGTTATGGGCGCGCTTTCTTACCACGTGGCAAGAGAGTGTGAAGATTTCCAGCCGATGAACGCAAACTACGGCATATTAAGCCCCGTTCCGCGCATGAAGGACAAGGCTGAAAAGAAACGCTTCTTAAGTGCCCGCGCAATACAAAAAATACAAGAAATATCGGAGAGTATCCATGAGTAACGAATTTAAAGGCACAACTATTTGTGCTGTGAAAAAGAACGGCTTAACCGCAATCGCGGGTGACGGACAGGTAACCTTTGGCGAAAACGTGGTTTTCAAAAATAATGCCGTAAAGGTACGCAGAATTTATAACGACAGCGTTATTATCGGCTTTGCAGGTACTGTTTCAGATGCTTTTTCGCTTTGCGAAAGATTTGAAGGCATGTTAAATAAATATTCAGGCAACCTTTTAAGGAGTGCCGTTGAGCTTGCCGAGCTTTGGCGCAACGATAAGGCAGGCAGACGCTTGGAAGCAATGATGATAGTTGCGGATAAATCGACCTTGCTAATCGTTTCAGGATCGGGCGAAGTTATCGAGCCGGACGAAGGAGTTTGTGCAATCGGCAGCGGCGGTAATTACGCTTTGGCGGCGGCACGCGCTTTGTTTGAAGAAACCGATTACACTGCAGACGTTATTGCTAAAAAGGCTTTGACTATTGCAAGTAAGATTTGTATCTTCACAAATGGCAATATCAGGGTTGAAACCGTTAAGGAGGACTAATATGAATTGCTTTTCCCCAAGACAAATCGTTGCAGAATTAGATAAATACATTATCGGACAGGATAAGGCAAAGCGTGAAGTTGCAGTTGCACTTCGTAACCGCTACAGAAGAAGTCAATTATCTTTAGAAGTCCAAGAAGAAATTACACCAAAAAATATCATTATGAAAGGTCCTACCGGCGTTGGTAAGACCGAAATTGCAAGGCGTTTAGCAAAGCTTGTAAGAGCACCTTTTGTAAAGGTTGAAGCAACAAAGTTTACAGAAGTCGGTTACGTTGGTCGCGACTGCGAATCTATGATTCGCGACCTGGTTGAATACAGCGTAAGGCTTGTAAGGGAAGAACAAAAGCACGACGTTGCAGTTAAAGCCAAAGCCATTGCAAAGCGCAAAATCGTTAAGATACTTTGCGAACAATTTAAAAACGAACGCGGCGAACAGCCAGAAGTTTTCTTCCAGGACCAAATTGAAGCGCGCTTAAATAACGGCGAATTTAAAGATACCATTATTGAAATCGAAGTTGACGACCAACCAAAGACAATGGAGCTTGTCCCCGGTATGGGTACGGAAATCAATCTTGGTTCTATCTTTGACGGCTTTATGCCAAAAAAGAAAAAACGCAGAAAATTCACCGTTAGCGAAGCTATGAAGATTTTGCAGGATGAAGAAGCTTCTAAATTAATCGACGAAGACGCCGTTGTAACCGAAGGCGTGCGCCGTGCCGAGCAGGAAGGTATTATCTTTATTGACGAAATTGATAAAATCGCGTCTAAAGGCAAAACAAATGGTGCAGACGTTTCGCGTGAAGGCGTTCAACGTGATATCCTGCCAATCGTTGAAGGCTCAACAGTTAACACCAAATACGGCTCTGTAAAAACCGACTATATTTTATTTATCGCGGCAGGTGCTTTCCATATTGCCGGTGTTGAAGACCTTATCCCAGAACTTCAAGGCAGATTCCCGATTATCGTTGAGCTTAACAGCTTAACTAAAGAAGATTTCGTTAAGATTTTAACAATCCCTGAAAACGCTTTAACAAAGCAATATGCAACGCTGTTATCCGTTGATAAAATCGACCTTAAGTTTTCAGATGACGCTATAGAAGAAATCGCTATGCTTTGCGTTGAAATGAACGCAACGCAGGAAGATATCGGTGCAAGACGCTTGCATACTATTATGGAAAACCTACTTGAAGATATTTCCTTTAACGCAGACGGTACACACCCGGTAATTCCGCTTACTATCGATAAAAAATACGTTGACGAGCATCTTGCTGAAATTATCAGCAGACGTAATCTTAAAAAGTTCATTTTATAGGAGAAACTTATGATAAATATTCCAAAGGGTACTAAAGACGTTTTACCTGACGAGTCTTATAAGTGGCACTATATTGAAAATTGCATAAGGGAAGTTACAAAAAGCTTTGGCGTACACGAAATCCGCACGCCTGTTTTTGAGCATACCGAATTGTTTTTACGCGGCGTAGGCGATACAACCGATATCGTTAATAAGGAAATGTACACCTTTAACGATAAGGGTGGCAGAAGCATTACGTTAAAGCCCGAAGGTACTGCTTCCGTTGCAAGAAGCTTTATTGAAAACGGCTTATCAAATACTGCAATGCCCCTTAAAATGTATTACGTTTCACCGATTTTCCGTTATGAACGCCCACAAGCAGGTAGATTGAGAGAACACCACCAATTTGGCGTTGAGTTTTATGGCGCAAAGGGTGCTGATACCGATGCGGAAGTTATCCTGCTTGCTTACACGCTTTTAACAAAGCTTGGCTTAAGCGTAAGTCTTAATATTAACAGTATGGGCTGTGAAAAGTGCCGTAAAAGCTATAACGAAGCTTTAAGGGCTTTCCTTAAAGACCGTGCAGAAGGTTTATGCGAAACCTGTAACGTACGTATGGAAAAGAATCCTTTACGTACGCTTGACTGCAAAAATCCTTCTTGTAAGGAAACTTTAAAGGATGCACCTGTTATCACAGACTATTTATGTGACGACTGCAAGGCGCACTTTGAACGCTTAAAGGGCTTGCTTGACTTAAGCGGACTTGAATACACGGTTAACCCACATATCGTGCGCGGGCTTGATTATTACACCAAAACCGTATTTGAATTTGTTACCACCGATTTAGGCGCACAAGGCACGGTTTGCGGCGGCGGCAGATACGATAACTTAATTACCCAATTAGGCGGCGGTCAGGTTGCAGGCGTTGGCTTTGGTATGGGTATTGAAAGGGTGTTGATGCTTATGGAAAACAAAGGTATCGTTATCCCTAAAAACGATGAGCCACGTTTGTTTATTGCAACCATGGGCGAAGAAGCTTACAAAAAGGCTTTCTATATCGTAAACAAACTGCGCGCTTTGGGCGTTGCGGCTGAAATCGACCATATGGAACGCGGTATTAAGGCGCAGTTTAAGTACGCTGACAAAATTAAAGCACAATACGTTGCAACTATCGGCGAAAGTGAGCTTGCAAGCGGTGTTGTTAATTTAAAGAAAATGGACGACGGCACTGTTGAAAGCATTGAAATTGATTCACTTATTGAAAAATTTGCTTAATTTGGCTAAAATTCGACGTTTTAGTCAAAACGAGTATTTATTCAACTTAAACAAAAAAGCACGCGTTTGCGTGCTTTTTGTCGTTTATAAGGGTAAATGATTGCGTTGCTAGGTAAAAACGTGGTTTTTAGAAAAAAAAAGCCGCGTCATAATTGACACGGCTTTTTTGGAGCTACTAGGCGGATTTGAACCGCCGACCTCATCCTTACCAAGGATGCGCTCTACCGACTGAGCCATAGCAGCATTTTTTTAACAGCACTATTTTATAGGATACCAAACAAAATGTCAACTTATTTTTTAACAAAAAATTGACAATTTGTTAAATTAAAGCAAAAAAATTAAATTTTATCAAAATTCTAATCAAAATTTTAAATAAATCGGTGTAAAATATCTTGCAATCGACCTTAAATTGTGTTACAATAAGTAGGCTTGAAAATTAGTTTGCTACTGTGGCTCAGTCGGTAGAGCAGCTGATTCGTAATCAGCAGGTCACCGGTTCAAATCCGGTCAGTAGCTCCAAAAAAATTCGACAAGTTTTGACTTGTCGAATTTTTTTATCCAAGCCGCAGGCTTGGTATGGAATCACGCATTAGCGTGTATGGTATCGCCGTAGGCTTGGTATGGAATCACGCGTTAGCGTGTATGGTATCGCCGCAGGCTTGGTATGGAATCACGCGTTAGCGTGTATGGTATCGCCGCAGGCTTGGTATGGAATCACGCGTTAGCGTGTATGGTATCGCCGTAGGCGTATGGCATCACCAAAGGTGCATTTTTCTGCGGCTTGATTC
>JAFQEA010000004.1 GCA_017399185.1 Clostridia bacterium | reverse complement strand
TTGGTGAGGATTTGATTGCATATCTGCTTGACCTTAAATGGTGGGATTGGGATGCAGATAAAATCTTTAGAAACATGGATGCGCTGTGTAGCGGAGATTTACAGCGTATCAAACACATATCAGACTGACAAATTCCAATTTGTATAAAAAGCTAAATAGAACGATGTGACGGATAGTGTCGTGACTTTTTGAGGTGGCGATGTTATAATGAACTCACAAAAGCAAGGAGGTTACATTATGACTTTTGGCGAAAAATTAAAAAAGCTGCGAAACGACAATCAGCTTACTCAAGACGAGTTGGCTGAAAAGATCTATGTCACGAGGACGGCTATCTCAAAGTGGGAAACCGACAAAGGATATCCAAGTATAGATAGTCTGAAACAGTTATCAAATCTTTTTCATATCAGCATTGATGAGTTGATATCCGATACCGATATTGAGAATAAGCGATTGCTTGATGAGGCGCAAAGCCGTAAGTTTTATTGGTTCGCTATTGCTTGCCTTGCGGTAGCAACGGTCAGCGCGGTAATAAACTATTTCACAAAGATACCATATCTCAACATTATCAGTTTTTCGGGTGTTGTCGGATATATTGCGTTAGGATTGCTATCCAAGCCCAAGTACAAAAGAATAGCCGCAAGAAAAATGGTGATCCCGTATGTGCTTTCTCGGTTGGTGATACTTGCTGTTATCATTGCGGTTATCGTTTACGCATTTATCGAAGCATAAAATAAAGCAACAGCGAGTTGCTTGTCAAGGCTGACCGTCAGTGGTATAATATAATCACAACTGATGAAGGTGGTGAAATTATGGAAACTAAGGATATTATTTTAGAACTCAGAACTAAAAAAGGTCTTTCGCAAGAGGAACTTGCGGAAAAAATATTTGTAACAAGGCAAGCTGTGTCTCGGTGGGAGACCGGTGAAACAATACCGAACACGGAAACACTTAAACTGTTGTCGCAATTGTTTGATGTGTCCATCAATACGCTTCTCGGCTCGCCCCGTCAGCTTATCTGTCAATGTTGCGGAATGCCGCTTGAAGATTCTAACATCAGCAAGGAAGTCGATGGCTTTTTCAACGAGGAATATTGTAAGTGGTGCTATGCCGACGGTGAGTACACTCTTGATATCTGGAAGCGATATGCCGAAATCGGTGGAAAAGAAAAGCTCGAAGAATTTAAACAACAGCTAATTCATGAATTCAACACGCTTTTGCATATCGAAGGATTGCCTAAGGTAGAGAATTTAAACGTGCTATCAGGTGAATTCATCAATATGGAATACACTCTGCCTAACGGAGAAAAAGTGAAATTTCTTGACGATAAGCAGACCTACCTCGGTAGTCAGCTCGAAAGCGAATTCGATGGCAGATGCTTTGGTATAGCAGCAAACATGGACTTCCTTCTCGTCTGTACTTATGAAGAAAACGGAGAAAATCCCGAACTCGTGATTTATAAAAAAAGATAATGCGAAGGGCTGACGAAAATCAATCGTCAGCCCTCAAAATTTGAATCGCAGAAAGCAAAGAAAAACAACCGCCGAGGAAGGGTGTGATTTTTTAAGTTGTCGAACTTTTGCGCATGACGTTTATTCATGCTATGCTCTTGAAAATCTAAACTATTGTACAGATAAATGAATTAGCTGATATAAAAATTCTTTATGCTTTTGACATGAAAATGTATTGAATTTTGTTGCCATACATGATATAATATATTAGTTAAATCTATTTTGCGTTTATTGGAATGATATGCAATGGATTGTTGCTATTTTTTCTAAGTTAAACGTAACTCAATCAGCAAAAATAAGCAATCGTGATTTTACGGGTTAAGGAGAGGTAAAATGAATATAAATATTAATGAGCAAATTACAGAAAAGAACATTTTTGAAAATCCTTACAACTACTCACTTAATGAAATTATCTCTGTAATGGGAGAAGAACGAGCAAAAAGTTTTTTTAAAACTTTGTATAAAGCTCCACCTAAATCTCAGAATCAAACAGTTAAGATTAAGGACATTTATAGCGGCGGAGATACTCGCAAATACGTTTTTCAACTAAAGGACAACTATTGTATCGAAACGGTTTGTATAAAACGAAAAACAGGTACAACTGTGTGTGTAAGCACAATGGTTGGATGTCCGGTTGGCTGTGTATTTTGCGAATCCGGAAGCAATGGTTTTATTAGAAATTTAACTCCAGCTGAAATTGTACAACAAATAGTACTGTTAAAAGAAAAGGTCAATAGAATTGTCTTTATGGGAATGGGCGAACCTCTATTGAATTATGACAATTTAATAAAATCAATACACATACTGCGGGATAGAAATGGCCTTGATTTTCCTACGGATGGCATCACAGTATCTACTGTTGGGCCACTAAATCAATTAAAAAAGCTTCGAGAAGAACATCTGAAAATCCAACTGACGCTTTCTTTACATGCAACTGATCAAAAAACGAGAGATGCTGTTATTCCGCACATGAAGGGGCAAGGAATTAACGAAGTAGTTGAATCTGTTTTATCGTATGCAGAACGTCATAATCGCAAAATAACAGTTGCGTATTTGTTAATCCCAGGATTTAATGATAGAAATTGTGATGTTCGCCAGCTTGGTCGCTGGTTTAGAGGCAAGAATGTATTAATAAACGTGTTGCAATATAATGAAACAAAGTGTGGCAAGATTCAACGTCCCAATAAACAGCAACTTGTTGCATTTAAAACAAGATTAGAAGAAGCTGGCTTAGAAGTTAAATTACGAGAATCACGAGGCAACAACATTAAAGCCGCTTGTGGTCAGTTAGTTAGCGAACACAACAAAAAAAGCATTGATGAACTGTCAAATGTCAACTTGCACAATGGCCGTTCCTCCAACTCTAATATTGGAAAACGTCCGTCTAAAAACAAACAAAGAAATTTGTTTGAAGGCAAACCTCAAAAACGACACCCGTTCGCAAAGAGAAAGAAAAAGATGGGTAAGAAGAAATAATTTCTGTCTCTTATAACGCTAAGAAGAGGGGGGATTGGCTTGTCGAAGGTGTTGTTGGAAAGCATTGGGAAGACATTTGATGGCAAAAAAATGGTTCTAAATGATTTTTCTTTAAAGATTGACGATGGCGATTTTGTTGTGTTGATAGGTCCTTCTGGATGTGGGAAAACAACTATATTGAACATAATCGCTGGGTTAGAGTGTCCAACCACAGGTAATGTGTATATTGATGATATCGGTCACTCCTTCAGCAAGTCTTGAAACGGGGTATCGGTTGCAACAAAGGTATCGTATGTAAAGTTTGCTCCCAAGCGAAATCCCATCATAAAACTGTCGAGATTGGATTCTCCGTTTACCACGCTCCACGCATTAACAAAATCGAGAAACTTTTTCTTGTTTTCACCGGAAAGTGCTTCGGTCAGAAATTCCTCATTAAGCATCAGCACTTCCATTTGCTTTTGCACGGCTTTGTTTTGCTTGGTGCTTCGTGCCTGCGGATCAATGTTGCCGTAGTAAAACTCTTCTATGAATTTGCCCATATTGTTACCTCCTTTGATTTTCTACCATAATTGTACTCAAAGGCGGTATAATAGTCGAATGTACCGCTATAAACAGAAAAAGGGCAAGAAAAAAGAGAGAAGCTAAAACTTCTCTCAATTCTCTTGCCTTCGCAATGCCCGTACCTTTAAGTTATTGTCCTTAAGGGTACGATGCATTGAGCAACTCTTTTTTGTTATCAAACGCAGAATGTCGGTATTCCGCACTTTTTTGTGAAACATCGCAAGAATTATTGTTTTTTCGCCTTTGTTATGCTATAATATACTCTGTAACTTTGTAACTATGCTCATAAGCAGAAAGGATATGTGATTATGGCAGTATCATACAAGAAATTATGGAAGTTGCTGATCGACAAAAATATGAAGAAGAAAGACCTTCAGGAGTCGGCAAATCTAACACAACACGCTATGAGAAAATTGAGCAAAGATGAAGCGGTAACAACAGATACTCTTGCTAAGATCTGTCGTAGCCTTGATTGCTCAGTCGATGAAATTATGGAAGTTTTACCTGAAAATCAGGGATAAGTCCGTTTTTTGGGACATTAACAGTGTTAGAATATACTCGTATAATAGCACCTACGTTGATATGGAGGAAAGATAAATGGAAGAAAAAAACATCGAATATATAACCGCTACTAAAGCGATGCAAATCTCACGAAACCTCAGCGGCGTTTTTACGTTTATCTGACTACCGAAGAATGACTATAGATATAGAATTCCTCTTGGCTTGGCATCCACTTCTTTTCTTTCGGTGGGAATGTCACGTCGAACGCTTCAACAGCGGTAGTATCCTCACAGCAATCGGCGGCGGTGGAGGGAATATACATCCACTTTCTGCCGTCAAGAGCGTTCGGCACAAGCTCGCAAACGAGAAGTGACGTAGGGAAATTGCCGTCAACCACGAAGCTGACGTTCTTCTTTTTGCAGCTCACAAATCCACGGCTGACGTATTTTCCCGGATTGCCGAAGATGATATTAACGTCGTAGCCCATCTTGCACGCTACCTCAAAGGAATGCTCAATCAGCATTTTGCCGAGTTTCTGCCTTTGATATTCGGGAGCAACGCAAAGCGGCCCGAAGGAAAGTATCTCCTTTCGCTCTCCGTTCTCGTCCTCAAGCCATGCTTTGGTGTACATGATATTGCCGACAATCTTACCGTCAAGCTCAAGCACGAATGCAAGCTCGGGGATAAAGTCGGGATGCGAGCGCATAGTATGGACGAAATAATGTTCATCTGCGCCCGGTTTATAGACGTTCCAAAACGCCTCGCGTGTAAGTTCTTCAACTGCTCTGTAGTCTTTTTCTGTTTCTAAACGTATCGTCAAATTGTTCATTGTTAAATCCTTTCATAAATTGTTGACGTTCAAAATACGAGAGGATTGCCGAGAATGTATTTGCAAACCTCTCGTTTACAATACAATCTCCAAAAGGTTGGTGTTTTTCAAACAGCACACTCCAATAAAAATATTCAAGCCGAGACTTGTAAAAATATTATATCATAAAAATGTGAATAGGTCAATCACCTTTACTTACGAATCGGTTGAAAAGTTCATAGAAATACGATATAATAAACTCATTGATAAATAAGAATTTGACAGAGGAGCGAAAAATGAAGAAGTTAACAAAAGAAGCAGAAGCGATACTGATTGAACGTTTTGGGAAAGACAGCATTATTGCATTAGCAACAGTGGCTGATGGCACGCCCTATGTGCGCAAAGTAAATGCCTTTTATTTTGATGGCGCATTTTATGTGCTTACTTATGGCTTGTCAAACAAGATGAAACAGATTGCAGAAAATCCTGTGGTGGCAATCACAGGTGATTGGTTCACTGCTCATGGAAAAGCTGTGAATCTGGGATATTTCGGCAAAGAAGAGAACAAAGAAATTGCCAATTTGATGCGCACCATGTTTGCTGAATGGATTGATAACGGACATAATAATTTTGACGATGTGAATACATGCATTTTGCGAATTGAACTAACACACGGATTACTGTTATCTCACGGAACTCGTTATGATATTGATTTTTCTAAGCGACTGACCAATTCCAATTTATCGAACTAAAATAGGTGCTACCCGTTACAAGAAAATGCACCCGTAGCTCTAAAATTTGCACCCATTATAAATTTGTATCAAAATTTTGGATTACTCACAAATAAATAAGACAGGCAAAATTTCGCCTGTCTTTTTTTAATGAATAGTGAATAGTGAATAATGAATAATTATGGTCAGTTGTCCGCTTGCAGAACGCAAGCGGGCAAGCCTTTTTATGGACTAACAAGTAGTTTAGGGGATCCTGACGCCCTGCTGTGCAGGGCTCAGGATGACAACGTCTTGGTATAGGCTAACAAGTAAACTCTTTCAAATTTAATCAAGCTTTGCAAGTGAAGCGAGCAAATTAACCACAATTCTTAATTCTTCATTCTTCATTCTTCATTAAAAAAGCACGCCAAACAGCGTGCTTTTTTGCTAATAACGGGCTTATAGCCCTACTTTTACATTAAAAGCTGACCTTCGACAGTATCGACCACCCTGAAAATTTGTGCTTCCTTGCCGGTTGCGGCGTCGATATAAACGTAATAGGTTGCGCCGTTAAAAGTGCCTGCGACTTCGTAAGCTAAAGCTTCTTTATTTTCGCCGCGCGGAATCAAACTTAAGCGTACTGAATCAACGACTAAATCGGTTGATAAGCTGTCAAGCGCCGTTTGCTGGCTGATTGTTGGTTCTTTTATATCGCGTGCGGTGTGGTTAAGATAATAGCTTACCCCGTCCATACCGGAAACGACGCCGCGCTCCTTACAAACGGTTAATTTTATCATATCGGGATACAAAATAACGCCTTCTTGCTCAACGCAATAGTTGATATACGCGGTTGCGCCGCTTTCTGTCGCCCATACGGCGGTGACGTTATTTATGCCAAGCGTAGATAGAAAATCATAACCGACGTTCACGCACTCGTCAAGATTTTTGTTTTGCGCCGTGCAGTCAAGATAGTTATTGAACATAACAAGCTTGCCACCCTTTTTGGAAATGCTTGCAAAAATTTTACCGCCGTCAAAATCGGCTTCCACGTTATAGCAATCAATCTTGCCGTGTGATTCGCCTGTAGACTCGATATTTTTAATGCCGTGCTTTGCAAAAATGCTTTCAAAGATTTCTTCTGCCTGACGGGTCGTTATTTCTTCGCCCGTGATAGCTTTTGGCTCTTTTTTGTCAAGGCTGTCTGAAAACGGCCCGTCGTAAATTAATTTTGGGTACTCAACGGCGTTGGCTTCAAGCTGGGTGAACTTTTCAAGCACGGGGTTATCTTTTCCGTCGTTTAAAAGGTTGTTAAAGTCAAAATCAACGCCCATTTGTGTGTTCAACGCACTTAATTCTTCTTTTAGCGTAGTATTGATTTTGTAAAGCTGGGATAAGTTTTCTTTATCGGTTTTTGAAAGCAAATCTCCGTCTATAAGCTTGTTAACAAGGTATTTTGAATAATCGGCTACCTGGTTGATATACTTTGTGGTATAGTATTTTGCTTCGTCCTTTAATGGCAGTTGTGCCAAATCGTTAGCAGCTAGGCTTGCGTGGGTTGAAATCTCGCCAAGCAGGCGCTGCTGCTGTGATTTGTCGTTGGAAACAAGCAGCTTTGACATGTTTACTTCTAAATTGTCAACGTAATCAACAAGGTCGTAATAGGTTTCGGCAACGGCGGTTGAGCCCATAAAGCTGACGCCGCTGTTGTTAATTAAGGAAAGCGTAAACAAGGTTGCAAGCACCAAGGTTGTTGAGCCGAGCGATATTACAGCCGCAAGCCACCCCCCTATACCGCGCGCACGCTTTTTGTCCTTGTCCTGATGATGTGCAGCTTGCCGCTGCTGCCGTAAAGCCTGCTTGTTAGCGCGCTTTTGCTTTAGCATATCAGAACGCTTTTCGCGTAAAACGTGCCGTCTTTTATTGGCTTCAAGCTTGGCGTTCATTTTTGCCTGCTTTTCGGCGGCGATGCGTTTTTCGCGCTCGGCCTTGCTTTCGTGCTTAAGCATATCGCGGCGGGCAAGGCGTTCTTCTTTTGCGCGTAATTTTTCAGCCTTGTATTCTTCGCGACGATTTTTTATGGCAGTTTTGCGTGCCTTTAACGCCTTTTGGCGGTTAGAAAGCCTACGCTCTTTAGCCTTTAATTTTTCCTGATTCTTTTTGCGGCGCTCTATTGCCGCTTTAACGCGTTTTTCGTGACGGGTAATTTCCTTTTGGGTGTTTTCCACACGCTCTTCTTCGCGCTTGATTTCAGCCTTTAAACTGTCGCTTACGCTTGGCGCTGTTTGAGCTTTGGCGGTTTTTTTTGCCGAAGCCTTACCCTTTGGTGCGCCCTGCGCCGCAGAACCGCTTGCGGTGTCGGTTGATAAATTTTCTACCTTTTCAATGGCGTTGTTCTTTTCGTTTTCCATACTACCCCCTATATTGCAAACACGTGATTACCAATAGTCACGGTTACTTCCCTTGTGTATATCCATGAGCTTGTTGCTTTTGCAGGATTATAATAATAAAGTGAGCCGCCTGTCGGGTCCCAGCCGTTGATTGCATCCTTTGCCGCGTTTATTGCCGTCTGGTTGGGCGTAAGGTTAATTTGTCCGTCGTTAACAACCGAAAATGCGTACGGCTGATAAATTACCGCCGAAATCGTGTTGGGGAAGGACGCGCTTTTAACCCTGTTTAAAACAACTGCCGCAACGGCAACCTGACCCGTGTAGCTTTCGCCGCGCGCTTCGCCGTAAACAAGCCTTGCTAAAAGATTAATGTCCGCCGACGAATATTTGCCGCCACCGCCCGTGCCGCTTTGACCGCCAAGGCTTGAACTGCTAATGCCAAGCGCCGCCAAGGTCTTTTTACCGACGATGCCGTCTGCAACAAGCCCGTTGCGCTTTTGAAAGTAAATTACCGCAGCCCTTGTCTGCTTGCCGTAAATCCCGTCAACCGCGCCGTTATAATACCCCCAGCGCTTTAATTTTTGTTGAACGGTTTTAACTACTTCGCCGCGACTGCCTTGCTTTAAAACCGCTGCAGGCATAGCGCCGTCTTCAACGTAAGCGGCGGTGACTTCTTTATTATTTTTTGCGTTAAGCGTTGTTGTGGTAAGAGCCAATCCGCCAATAGTCAGCGTCAATAGAAACACAGCAACGAAAATTTTCAATCCCTTTTTCATTTATCCTCCTTTTTGCTTTAATTGAAAATTCTTTTGAAAAACTCTAATACAACCGAACGATATTCTACCTTTTCACCACTAAAGCATAAGGGCGGATACACCACGCACCACCAGTTATCGCCAACGCCTTCACCCAAGGTGATAATAAGCGCGTCATAAACGCCGCTATTTAAGGTCAAGTCGTCATAAACGCGCGTAGGGAAGAATTCCTGCTTTAACTCAACTTTAGCGCCGTATTTATACCCGTTTTTCGCCAAAAACCCGTCTATAAGTCGATTAACGGCAGGTATTTGCTCGTTTATTGCCGCCATTGCCTGCGCCTTTGACGTGGCGTTTTTAACGTATGGGGTAAGATACTCAACCACGATATCCTTTATTTGATATTTGATTTCCTGGTCGCACGCACGGTTGGAATTAGCGCGCACGTGTATTCTTAAATATTCGGTTTCACAGGCGCTGCAAGATACAGCAAACGCCATTAAAAGTATTATGATGCCCAATAAAAAACTTATGCATAATTTTTTCATAACTACCTGCCTTTAAAATTTTTATGACAGATATAAGTTTTGCCACGTTTATCATAATTTATACCATAACAAAAAGCAGACCCCAAAATATGGAATCTGCTTTTTATTTATATATTGTTTAGTTGTCAATCAAAAAGCTTTTTTGCAACTTCTTTTGCGGTAAGCGTTTGGGCTTTATAAGCATTTTGACCTTGTAGCTTCAAGCTATCGTACGCCGCGTCAAGCGCTGTTTCGCTATCAAACACACCGCAAACGGCGCTGCCGCTACCGCTTAAAAACACCTTTTTTGCACCAGCGGCTTTTAAAGCGGTAAACGCCGCTTTTATGCCGCCGTTAAGCCTTTCAGCAGGGGCTTTCAACGCGTTATAAAGGTCATAATTTACCAAATCACCGCTTAAAAGTTGGTCTATAAGCCGATTAACGCCGTTTTCTTTAATTAAACTTGGCTCACTGTCATAAAGGGCAAATACGTCCTTTGTGGAACAACCGCCTTCCGGCATAAGGATAATAAGGTCAAGCTTTTTATCGATTTCAGGTAAACCCGTAACGATATCACCGCGGCCATTTAGCCTTGCCCAGCCGCCCGTTAACATATAGCCCGAATCGCTACCTAGGCTATCTGCAATTTGTTTGATATCGCAATCTGTTTTAAACAATGCTTGCATACCAATAAGCGTGCCTGCAATATCTGCACTTGACCCGCCAAGACCTGAACCAACGGGGATTTTTTTATCTATTATAATATCCACACCAACGTCCAAATTGTTTTTAATAATAAACGCCCGCGCCGCCTTGACCGCGTTGTTGTCTTCCCCTAAAGGGATGTCTTTTGCACAAGCGCCGCGCATAAGTAAATTAACGCAATTATCACTTCGCTTTAAAATAGTGATAGCGTCAAAAAGCGTTATGCTTGTTACAAGCGTATCAAGTTGGTGGTATTCCCCCTTTGCACCGACGATATCTAAATACAGATTTACCTTTGCAAAAGCGTTGACTTTAACGGTGTTCATAATAATCCTTTGTTTGTTGTGTATATATTATAGTTAATTTTTTCTAAATACGGTAATCCTTTCCGTACCCGATAACGGAAAGCAAAGGTGTGGGTTTTGCTCAAGGATAACGTCTTCAGCTTCGCCCATAGCGCGCATAACGTCCCACGCGGTATCGCCTTTTTTCGCCATATATACGCTGATAATCGACTTATAGACCGACTTTTCAGCGCCTTCGATAAGGTCTTCTATCACGGTGACGAAAGACAGGGTACTTTCATTAAAGCACACCTTTAAGCTAATGTCAAGTTCTATCCTGCCGCTTTTTAGTTTAGCGGTTAAGTTATCGATAATCACTAAAACGTCGCTAACCGTCTGGGCGGTTTTGTCAAGCTTTATTTCAAAAGGCATTTGGGCGCGGCGCGAAACCAATCCGCTGTCCCCTTGGAAAACACAATCAACGTATATAATACCGCCGATAATAACTTCCGCCCCCGAAAAATCCGTTTGGGTTACGATAACCGAATCCTGCATAGCGGTAACAAGGCGAGAGTATTCGGGCACGTCGCAAATTGCCCTGCCGAAAACCCTTTCGGTATAGCGGCGCTGGGAAACAAAGCTTTCAACCATAAAGGTTGACGGCACTTTATCGACTTCGCACTCGCAGGACATTGCGTCAACGACAAAGCTTTGCTTTACCTTGCGGACAGCGCAGGCAAAAATATCAAGACTAAAAGCTACCGAAATTTGGCTGTTTTGGCTTTCTTCTACGTTCAAAACCTTAACCGTTTGCCCTTTTGTGGCGCATTTTGCATAGCACGTATCGCCTTCTTTTGCGCCAACACACTCGATTTCATAGCTGAACGGAACAACAAGCCTTTCTTTAATTATATCACCGTTTTCTGAAATTGGCAACAGATAAAGACTAACGTAAGCCTGACCTTCGACCACAAGCTGGTCGCTAACGGATACGACGTTTGTAACGCACGCACTAACGCCCGTGTGCAATACCTTTTTGATTTTTGCACGCTCAAATTCTTCTTCACCGTTAAAGGTAGCGTGGCAGGAAACCACCTTATCGTAATCAAAATCCGCACACTTTGTCAACAGATTACCGCCCGTGACTATCTTTTGCGGCGCAGCGTATGAAAAGGTAACTTCTTCAATAAGCTCTGCCGTGATATAAAGCATGCCGCCGTCTTCCTTTACGGCAACGTCCGTAAGACTAAACGCCGCACGCGCCGATTGGGGCGTGCCGTCAACCGCGCGTTTATAATCAAACTTAACGCCCGATTCCAATCTTTCAAGTTCTTCCCCCATAAACACCACGTTAAAATACACCTTGCCCGTAAGGTACAAAAACCCGTTTTCAACGCGGCACGACGGCTCTGCAACAAAGCCCCCGACGGAAATTATTTTATCAAGGTTTTCAGCCGACAAGTTTAAGCCCGACTCCACCGTGTTTTTGTAAACGGCAAGCGTTTGGGTTTTTAGCACGAAATCTTTTTTGGTAACGTTCAACATAACAAGCTCCTTTTTTATATTTATGCTTATGCGCAGCGACCGCTTTTTATGTTTACAATGCGTTTTAAGCCCCAAAAATTGGGTTTTGGGTAGCATTTTTGAGTATAAAGCGTGGCTCAAAGGGACATAATAAGGTCAAAAGCGATTTGCTTTATTTAAAAGGGGGTATATATGGACGCTTTTAACAACGGTATCGTTTGCGACGTTAAAAAATGCAAGCACAACTATTTAGGCACGAATTGCACACTTAAAACGGTAAAGGTTACCAACGACTGCGCCAGCTGTACGTGCTGTGGCTCTTACGAAGCCGACTGCTGCGGCAACTGCTAATCAGAAAGACTTTTAAAAATCAAAAGCCAAGCCTTGGGCGTGCGGAAAAGCTTCCGCACGCTTTATTTTTCGTCGGGGCTAAAAACAAAAGGACTAAAAGCCACTCTAAACGTCCGCATTATTATAAATATATAATATTTATGTTAATCTATTTGACAAAACGCGCGCTAAAAGGTATAATATTTCTACTTAAAATTTGGATAGCGTGAATTATGAATTACGATGATATTATTTTAGAATGTAATACCCCTTGCGAAGAATGCCCAACTTATCTTGAGTGCCAATACCAAACAAGTAGCGGCGCTGAAAAAAAGGCTTGGCTTGAAAAGCTTATCGAAAGGGATAAAAAGGTTGAAGAACCTGTGGTTGAACCTACCGCGGCTGCCGAAGAACCCGTTGTGGCAAAGCCTGTGGTTGAAGAAGCCGTTGCTGTTGAAGAACCAACGGCAGAGCCTGCTGTGACAGAAACGCCTGCTATTACTGAAGCACCCGCTGTGGCTGAAACAGCTTTTGAAGCTACGCACGAGAGCGGCCCAGCTATCACTTTAACAAGCGAACAAATCCACCAGATTTATCTTGCGGTATTTGGTGAAAACTATGATTTAGCTTGCGCTTTAAAGGCTGAAGCGCACCAAGAAGTTAGTGCTGAAAGCGTGCCTTATGAAGCTAAAGTTCTTGACGCGCCTACGCACCAAGCAAGTGGGGCAATCGCTTTAACAAGCGAACAAATCCACCAAATTTATCTTGCGGTATTTGGCGAAAACTATGACTTAACTTGCTCTTTAAAGACTGAAGCAGTGCAAGAAGTTAAAGCCGAAGCGCCCACGCAGCAATCCGCGCCTTGTGAAGCGCCTTGTGAAGCACCAACGGCAGAAAAGGATGAAGACGGTGAAGAAGTTGCTGAAGCCGCTGAACAAAAGCCGCAAAAGGAAACCTTTAAACTTGCTCCACCGCCACAAAATGAAGAGCTTCTCTCAATCATGTGTGCAAAGCGTGGCAGAAAGCTTATTTACCGCCCCAACGAAGTTATCTATTCGGCAACCTTTAAGGTTTTAGGCACGGACAAGAAAAACGACGTCGGCGAAAAGGTTAAAGACATTATCGACGCTGAAATCAAGCAAGGCTTAAAGCTTGGTTACCTTGATAAATTTGACGGCTTAAAATCTTCTGAAATAAAAGAAGAATACGAAGACGACATCGTTTACGAATTTGCCGACCAGGAGTTTAAAAAGACCGGCGTTATCTACGACGGGCAAAAAGTTAAGGTTTATCTTTACGATTGGGATTTAAAGGCTTGCCACCACGTTGGCTTTGTTGACGGGGCTGAAGCACAAGAGCTTTTACCATACCTTAACGAAAGGGATAAATACAGCTTTGACGTTTGCGGCATCATCACCGGCGGCAAGGCAAAACGCGTTGTTAAAGAAGGCTCGGCTTTAAAGATTATTAAAGAAAAGGGTGACCCTATCGGCTTGGACGTTGATATTGCGGTTATCCCGCGTAAAGACTAATTAAAAAAGCCCTACCATTTGACCGCTTATCGCAAAAAATGGCGATAATCGACTTATTGGTGGGTTTTTTGATGTTTTTTTAGTCCGCCATAAAGGGATTGCACACCTTTTTTATACACGGTTTTTTGCAAGATTATACAAAACTATCACAAAACGTTTACATAGTAATATTAATATATATCTGAAATTATATTTAGCGTGGGCAATCAAGCCCAAAAGGAAAACAAAGTATGTTGCAACTTAAAAACATAGTTAAGGTTTACGGCGAAAATGAAACCGCAGTTAAAGCGTTAAAGGGCGTAAGCGTTAACTTCCGTGAAAGCGAGTTCGTTTCAATTTTAGGCCCGTCAGGCTGTGGTAAGACCACCCTTTTAAACATTGTTGGCGGTCTTGACAGATACACGTCGGGCGATTTGGTAATAAACGAAACTTCAACCAAAAACTTTAAAGACGGCGATTGGGATACTTACAGAAACCACTCTGTAGGCTTTGTTTTCCAAAGCTATAACTTAATCCCCCACCAATCGGTGCTTAAAAACGTTGAGCTTGCTTTGACGCTTTCGGGTGTTAACCGCACAGAGCGCCGTGAACGCGCAGCCGCCGCTTTAAAGGAAGTCGGCCTTGGTGACCAGCTGCATAAACGCCCCAACCAGTTATCGGGCGGGCAAATGCAAAGGGTTGCAATAGCAAGGGCTATCGTTAACAACCCCGATATCATTCTTGCCGACGAGCCTACTGGAGCATTAGACAGCGAGACAAGCGTTCAGGTTATGGAAATTTTAAAGGAGCTTTCTAAAACCCGCCTTGTCGTTATGGTAACGCACAACAGTGAGCTTGCTGAAGAATATTCCACCAGAATTATACGCCTTCAAGACGGCTTAATCATTGGCGACACCAATGAGTTTACTGACGAAGAAGCCGCAAAAATATCTAAAAAAGCAGAAGCTAAAAAGGATAAAAAGCCGTCTATGAGCCTGTTAACGGCACTTTCCTTGAGTTTAAACAACCTTTTCACAAAGCGTGGCAGGACGATACTGACTTCCCTTGCAGGCTCTATAGGTATTATCGGTATTGCACTTATTTTGTCAGTTTCAACGGGCTTTAACTCTTACGTTTCAAACGTACAGCGTGACACGCTGTCAAGCGACCCGATAACCGTATCGACCGCAAACGTTGATATGACAGCTATTGCAATTTCACTTATGGGTAACTTCCAGTCGGAAGGTGAAAAATACCCCGACACGACCAAGGCAACCAGCCAGAACGTTATCAGCCAGATGCTTTCAAGCGTTGCCGGCAGCATGGCAACAAACGACCTTTCAGGCTTTAAAAAATGGCTGGATTCGGACGAGACAAAGCAAAAATATAAGGACGTTGTCGCAACGGTAAAATACGCTTACAACTTATCCTATAAAATCTATAGCGAAAACAACGATTTTGCAAGGCTTTACCCAATGGTAAGACCGGAATTTTCCGAAATCGTACCCGACAACTGGCAATCAATCGTTACGGGCGTTGCGGGTGAAAACACACAAATCACCGCGGCAATTAGCTCGGTTTACACGTCCTTTGTTAACTTCCTTGCATCAAACAGCGCGTTTTGTGAAATGACCAACGTTGACCTTGTTAAGGACCAGTACGAAATTATTTCGGGCAGCTGGCCGACAAACAGCAATCAGGCAATTATCGTTGTAAGCCCTTACAACCAGATAAGCGACGTTAACCTTTACCAATTAGGCTTTATGGGCCTTAACGATATCCGTTGGATTTTCTTAAAGACCATTTACAGCTATCTGTACAGCGGCACTAAAACCGAAGCAGAGCTTGACGTTTTAGTTAAGGGCTATATCGACGAATACAGCAAAACCCACCCGGACTGGGGCATCCGTAGCGATTCTTTCTATAACGGCGTAAGCTTTGAAGACTTGCTTGACCAGTCTTACCGCGTGCTTACTGCGCCTGATTTTTATAAGGTTGCCGGCTATCACGACGCAAACCACCCTGAAAGCGCTTACTATAAGCAAAGAACCAACGACGAAATCAAACAAGGTCTTGTCGGGGGCGACGGCGTGAGCCTAGACGTTGTTGGCGTTGTCCGATTAAAGGAAGGCGTAACCGCAGGCTGCTTATCAGGTGCGCTTGCTTATCTGCCGTCACTCACACAGTCAATGATTTCTTCTATTCAGGAATCGGACGTTGTAAAGGCTTATAACCGCGAATACGGCGTTAACGGTGAAAGCGCAGATAATTCTTACACAAGCTATTTAAGACAAAAGGGCTCTATTTTATCAGACGACTACTTCAATATCTTATATGACCCGGAAAGCCCGGAAACCTTGACGTATAGGTTTGACCAAATTTCAATGAACGTCGGCGGAAAAATTGGCGTTGTAAACACCGATATCCCAAGCCGCATTGAAATTTACCCCGTCAGCTTTGAACAGCGTGAAGACGTTATTGCAATGATTAACGACTATAACCGCTCCGTCCCGGACGATCAAAGGATTAATTACAGCGACTACGTCGGGCTTGTTATGAGCTCTGTAACCGATATCATCAACGCAGTAACCTACGTCTTGATTGCTTTCGTTTCGATTTCTTTAATCGTTTCATCAATCATGATTGGTATTATCACCTATATTTCCGTTTTGGAACGCACCAAGGAAATCGGTGTTCTGCGCGCAATGGGTGCTTCAAAGCGCGATATCTCACGCGTGTTCAACGCGGAAACTGCTGTTATCGGTACGGTTTCGGGTATCTTGGGCATCTTGATTACACTTTTACTTAATATCCCGATTAATATCATTATCAAGTCGTTATCAGGCTTGGCGAACGTTGCATTATTGCCAGCAGGCGGTGCAATTACGCTTATCATAATAAGTATTGTACTAACAATTATTTCAGGCTTAATCCCGGCGCGCATGGCGTCCAAAAAAGACCCTGTTGTTGCATTAAGAAGTGAATAAGTTTGGCTATAAGCCGCTTATCCGTGTTTTGATAGCACAACCCGTGTGGCAAAGCCGTTATTATCAGGAGTTTTTATGATTCAGCTTTGGGCTAAAATTTATAAGGACAATCGCCTTGTAAAGGATACAACGCTAAAAATCAATACGTCAAAGTTAGACTATTCACTCTTTTTTGACTATATTGCGGAAATGTGCCACACGCTTGACGTGCCAACACCGCTTATCATTAAAGACAGCATTTTTAACTTTGCAAAATTCAACTTTGTCAAGTTTAAAAGCACCGACTTTGTTGAGCGTTGCGATTTTGACCATCTTTTGGTTGAATTAATTAAATAACCACTATGCGGGCGCATTATTTGCGCCCGTTTATTTTTGCTTGTATAAAACGCCCCGCTTTTGACAATAATAGTACCAAAGGGGGATATGAACTTGAAAATAACGACAATTATATCTTTTATTTTAGTAATTATCGGCGCGCTTAACTGGCTGCTTGTAGGCCTTTTCGCGTTTGACCTTGTCGCCGTGATTTTTGGCACGATGAGCGTGGTTTCACGTATTATTTACGTGGTGGTTGGCCTTGCTTCACTTTGGGTAATCTTTTTCTGCTTTTTCTACAAGCCTTTCAGAAAGGTTACCGAATAACAAACCAATTAAACTAAAAAATGCTAACGGCTTTTTAACCGTTAGCATTTTATTTTACGTTAATTTTTGCCGATAAACGGCTTATAGGGCGTTATTTTTTATAAACACTTTCCTTAAGTACACCAATAACGGGTAGGTTACGGTAAAGCTGCGCATAGTCTAGGCCATAGCCCACAACAAACTCATCACCCACGTCAAAGCAGACGTAATCGGGACTGATATCGACTTCCCTGCGTGACTTTTTGTCTAAAAGCGTGCAAAGCTTGATTGATTTAGGGTTGCGCGCAGAAAGGGTCGTCATAAGATATTTTAAGGTATAGCCCGTATCAATTATGTCTTCAATAATGATAACGTGACGGCCTTCAATAGTCCTGTCTAAATCCTTTATCATTTTGACTTCGCCCGAGCTTTTAGTATTATTGCCGTAGCTTGATATGGACATAAAGTCGATTTCAATATTGGTCTTCATTTGACGTACAAGGTCGGCAAAAAACATAAAGCAGCCCTTTAAAATGCCAACGACAACCGGGGTTTCGCCCGCGTAATCCTTGTCGATTTGCGCAGCAATTTCTTTAATACGGGTTTGGATTTGCTCTTCGGTAAATAAAATCTTTTCTAAATCGTTATACATTTTTTGCCCCCTTTAAGTATTATTTTGAGTGCTAATTTTAATTATGTTTTTTGTTTGTCTGTCAACTGCCACGTCTTTTGAAATTTCAATGCCAACGACAACGTAAACACGGCTTTCTGCCGCCAGTACCACCGTGCGGCGCTTTGTGTCCGCAGGGATTTTTTTGTCGGTCAGATATTTTTTAAGCGAAACCGTTCCACCGCCAAACTTTGTGAATTTATCGCCGTCTTGTTTAAGCCTGAAGCGTGCGGTTTTAGGCAGCTTGTCACCGTCAAAATACAACGCGCCGTCGCCAAGGCTTAAGCTATCCGCCTTTTGAACGGTTATTTTTTGCCCGTCAAAATCAAAGCTGCCCGTTTTATAAGGCACGTTTAATTCTTCAATGCTATGGCGTTTTTTAATAACAACCTTGCCTGCTTCCTTTATGGCATAAAGGTTACCGCCCAAGTCGGTCATCCTGCCGTTTTGGTTACCTTTTAACTCAAAAAGTGCCTCTATATGGCTGTTATCGTAATCTTTTTGCCAGCCAAGGTACTTAAACGCAATCACTGCGGCACGCGCAAAAATCGGGTACTGAAGACCGCAATCAATACTTGCGCGGTCGCCTTCTAATAAAACACTTTCGTACGCTATGCTATATAAATATTCGTTATCAAACCTTGAAATTGCCGCAAAGCGAAGTAGCGCGTCTTCCGCCGCGGGGAATTTTTCTTTAATCGCAGGGATTACCCTTTGGCGCAGATAATTGCGCGTGTAGCCGTTGTCCGCGTTGGTGCTGTCAATAACGTATTTTAAGCCGCGCGCTTGTACGTAAGAAGTGATTTCCTGCTTGTCAACGCTAATAAGCGGACGGATAATCCTGCCGTCAAATGAGTTAGCCGCAATCCCGCTGATTCCACTTGGTGAGCTGCCCCTTAAAAGGTTAAAAAGTATGGTTTCGGCGCTGTCACCCTTGTGGTGAGCGGTGGCAATAACGTCACAAAAGCCACACTCTATCGCCTTAAAAAAGCAGTCGTACCTTAATTGCCTTGCGGCGGCTTCTGTGCCGATGCCCTTTTCTTTAGCAAAAGCTGGAACGTCAACCGTAAAGCATTTGATTTTAACGCCCAGACTTTTGCAAAGTTCCTTGCAAAACGCCGTGTCTTTAAGGCTTTCTTCGCCGCGGATGCCGTGCTCAACGTTAACGGCAACGACTTCAATATTAAAAAGGCCTTTTTTGGAAACAAGATAGTCAAGAAGACAAACTGAATCTTCGCCGCCCGATAACGCAACGCCGATTGTCTTTCCGCTTGGTATTATCTTTTTCAAAAAGCCTTTCATGGTGGTATTTTAGCATAAGTTAAAAACAAATTCAACTTAAATTAACCCGTTTTTGCTTTTAAAGGTACTAAAAGGTCTTTTATCATCAATAATTTTTATATGCTTTAAGGATTTTAAGCGATAAACCCTTGGTTTTTTAAAAAATTGCAAGAAAATTTAAAATTGTTGTGAATTGCCTTGAAAAACAGTTGACAAAGTTTTAATAATCATTTAAAATAATCAAGCAATTTGACGTCGCGGAGTAGAGCAGTCCGGTAGCTCGTCGGGCTCATAACCCGGAGGTCGTGTGGTTCGAATCCCACCTCCGCAACCAATCTCTTTCCCGATTTGGGAATATGGCGGCGTAGCTTAGTTGGTTATAGCGGCCGGTTCATACCCGGCAGGTCGTTGGTTCGAATCCGACCGCCGCTACCATTCAATTTAATATGGCCCCTTGGTCAAGCGGTTAAGACATCGCCCTTTCACGGCGGTAACACGAGTTCGAGTCTCGTAGGGGTCACCAGAAAAAGACTTAAGATTGGATACAATCTTGAGTCTTTTTCAGTTAAATCCGCCGACTGCGGAATAAATCCACCTGCGGTGGATGAAATCGCTGCGCGATGAAATCTTGCTTCGCAAGGTTAAGGGAGGCGGATTTGATTTCTTCTGAAGCCGTAGGCTGAAGATTTCATCCAAACTCGTTTGGATTTCATCCTGCAAAGCAGGATTTCATTATTGCTTTTCTTTTGAATTTGTGCTATATTTAATTTGAGGTGATTATTATGGCAGAAAATAAGCTTGCAGACTTATCTATGAATTTCGCGGTAAGTATTTTAAAAGTGACTGACGGTATTAAAGGGCATTATTCTCTTATCAATCAGCTAGAGCGTAGTGCGACGTCTATCGGTGCTAATATACGTGAAGCAAAATATGCTCACAGCAAGGCAGACTTTATATCCAAACTTCAAATTGCGTTAAAAGAGTGCTATGAAACAGAATATTGGCTTGAGCTTATACTAAAATCCGAGATTTTTAAAGATGATGTTCTGAAAAACCTTTTGCACGATTGCGGTGCTATCAGAAGAATGTTGATTTCTTCAATTAATACCATGAAAGCAAATATGGATGATTGAGAATTTGATTGGAAGTATTGTAAAAGTTATTGTTGATAGACCGCTTGGATCTGCTCATCTGTATCACAATGAATTGATATATAGTTTTAACTATGGTTACGTTCACGAAAATTTTGCTCCTTACGCTCAGCCGAGCAAACGCAGTTTTCAAACGCCACGAAGCGTCAGCGAGTATTCTCGTAGCGGGCAAAAAAATATTGAACTTTAGTTATGATTGTGGTATAATGGCGGCATGAAGGAATACGTATTAAACTATTACCAACAATTTAATTGCATTTCGGAAAGGTGTACGCATACTTGCTGTAGAGGCTGGGATATGTGCATAGATGAGAAAACCTTGCAAGAATATAAAAACTGTGATTCGCCTTTTGCGCCTACCTTAAAAAAGGGCGTAAATTTTAAAAAAGCGTGCTTTAAAAAAGACAAAAACGGGCGTTGCGCCTTTTTAAACCAAAAGGGCTTGTGCGAGATTATAATTAATCTTGGCGAAAACAGCTTATGCCAAATTTGCCGTGACCACCCGCGCTTTAAAAGCTGCTTTGAAGACCGCGTTGAAACGGGCTTGGGCTTTGCGTGTGAAGAAGCAACCCGCGTTATTTTATCCTTTAAAGAAAAAATCCAGCCCCTACTTTTAAGTGACACCACTTGCGAAAATGAGCTTTCCTTCGTGCAGTATAAGCTTTTAGAGTTCAGACAGCAAGCGCTTGATATTATCCAGGACAGAAATATCAATATTAACGCCAGAATAAAAAGACTTTTAAAATTATGTAACGCACAGATTACACCTTTTGATTATAAGAAAATCATAAAAAGATTTATTACGCTTGAGCGGTTAGAAAAAGGCTGGACAAACAGACTAAAAGACTTAAAAACCGACCTATACCCGGATATTTGTGAAGATTTAGCCCTTTATTGCGAACAGTTTTTGGCAAACGGATTATACAGATTTATCTGCCAAGCGGAAGACGTTTTTTACGGGCGCGCTATAGCGATTGCTTGCGTTTTTTCCTGGTGGCTAATAAACAGCATATACCAAAACGAAAGCAAAAACGGCAATACTTTTGAAACCCTTTGCGATATAGTCCGCGCATATTCTGCAGAAGTTGAATACTCTTTAAAAAACCAAAACAAGCTATTCACCTTTGCGGCTAATTTTATAAAAATTGAACGCTAAAAAATAATTAACAGAGCTTGCCCGCTTGCAATCTTGCAAGCGGGCAACTTATCTCAATTCTTCATTCTTCACGCCGTGCATACGCACGGACATTCTTCATTCTTCATTCTTAATTCTTAATTCTTCATTAAAAAAGCAAGGCTTTTTCCCTGCCCTGCTTTTATTTTTTTGCGTAAAACTAAAGTTTTACACAAATTTTACCAGCAGATATTGGGGCTAAACAGCGCATTTTGGGGGTTTTATATTTGATTTAGATATTTATTTGTGATATACTTAACTACACACGTACGCTATACGCGCGCGAAAAGTGCCTTATTCTAAATTACTTTAGGCGCAAAAAAACAAAAATTTGATTAACGTAACCAAGGCTTTCGGACCGCCGCCCTTTAATAACACCGACGGGCGCTGACAGGACAGAGCCAAAGGAGATAACAATATGAATCTTAACAGAATTATTGCGGTAAGAAACAACAAAACGCTTTACCGCGACGGCGACAAGTGCATAAAGGTTTTTAATGCAGAATATTCTAAAGCCGACGTTTTAAACGAAGCCTTAAACCAGGCAAGGATAGAAGAAATCGGGCTGAACGTACCAAAGGTGCTTGACGTAACGACGATTGACGGTAAATGGGCAATCGTTACAGAGTATATCGAAGGCAAAACGCTTTCAACGCTTATTAAAGAAAACCCTGACAAAAAGGCAGAATACATTGAGCTTTTGGTTGATTTACAAATGCAGGTGCACGCAAAAAGAGCGCCGCTTCTGAACAGATTAAAGGATAAGCTTGACGCAAAGATTGCAAAGACCAACCTTTTTGCCACCACAAGATACTACCTGCACACACGTTTAGAAGAAATGCCTAAAAACAAAAAGGTATGCCACGGCGACTTTGCGCCGTCAAACGTAATTATTACGCCCGACGGCACGGCTTACATAGTTGACTGGGCGCACGCAACCCAAGGCAATGCTTCTGCTGACGTTGCACACACCTACCTACACTTTGGCGTAATCGGTGACCCGGAAGGTGCGGAGCTTTATCTTGAAACCTTCTGCAAAAAGAGCGGCACGGACAAAAAGTACGTACAAGACTGGGTGCCAATCGTTGCGGCTTCACTTTCCATAAAGGGTAACGATAGCGAGCGTGAATACCTTATGGCAAAGGCGCAGGTTATCAATTACCAATAATCCCCTATTGCGGCAATCCGCCGCCCAAAAGAAAAACACTTAAAGAGGTAAAATCATGATTAAAATTACAGTTTGTATAGGTAGTTCATGTCATATAAAGGGCTCACGCCAGGTGGTTGAAGGCTTACAAAACTTAATTGCTGAATACAATCTTGGCGGCAAGATTGAGCTTGGCGGTACTTTTTGCATGGGTAAGTGCCAGCAAGGCGTTTGCGTAACGGTTAACGACGAATTTTATTCGGTTACACCTGACGGCGTTAAGGAATTTTTTGAAACAGCCGTTTTAGAAAAGGTGTAATATGTTGATAGTGCAAATTTGCGTTGGCTCATCATGCCACTTAAAGGGCTCACAAGAGATAGTTGAGCTTTTACAAAATGCCGTTGAAGAATTCCACTTGGAAGACGAAGTCGTTTTAACGGGCAGCTTTTGCATCGGCAAATGCAACCGTGTGGGCGTAACCGTGCAGATTAACGACGACGTGCACGTTGGCGTAACACGTGAAAACTTCCGCGAATTTTTCAAGAAAAACATACTTGACGTAATCCAAAACCAAAGAAACTAAAAGGAAGTAATTATTATGGCAAATTGCTTGACTTTAAAAAAATCAAACTGCAAAAACTGCTATAAATGTATCCGCCATTGCCCCGTTAAAGCAATACGCTTTTCAGGTAACCAGGCACATATTATCGGCAACGAGTGTATCTTGTGCGGTCACTGCTTCGTTGTGTGCCCACAAAACGCAAAGGAAATTGCCGACGGTACTGAAAAGGCGCGCGTGCTTCTTCAAAGCGGCGCACCCGTTATTGCAAGCATAGCACCGTCTTTTATTGCTAACTACGACGGTATCGGTATCGAATCCATGCGCAAAGCCCTTAAAAAGCTTGGGTTTTACGACGTGGAAGAAACTGCAATCGGTGCAACGATTGTTAAAAACGAATACGAACGCATATTAAAGGAAGAAGACCGTGACGTTATAATTTCGTCATGCTGTCACTCAATCAATTTATTAATACAAAAATACTTCCCTGCGGCGCTTGAATACCTTGCTGACGTAATGTCACCAATGCAAGCACACTCTGTGGATATCAAAAAGAGAATGCCTGAAGCAAAAACCGTGTTTATCGGTCCGTGCGTTGCCAAAAAGGACGAAGCAGAGCATTACGAAGGCATAGTTGACGCCGTGCTTACCTTTGAAGAGCTGACAAAATGGCTAAAAGCAGAAGGTATTGAGCTTGAGCACGAAACGGATAAGAACGATGAAAGCCGTGCAAGGTTCTTCCCGACGACGGGCGGCATTTTAAAGACCATGGCACAAGACGCTGAAGGCTACACCTATTTAGCGCTTGACGGCGTTGAAAACTGCATTTCCGCCCTGAAGGATATATTAAGCGGCAAGATACATAAATGCTTTATTGAAATGTCAGCCTGCGTTGGCAGCTGCATTGGCGGGCCGGTTATGGAAAAATACCACAACACCGCACCGATAAGGGATTATATCACTATTTCAAACTACGCAGGTCAAAAGGACTTTGCGGTTTCACAGCCCGCACCGATGACCTTGAAGAAAAATTTTGAAATGATTGCACACAAGCTTGCAACCCCAAGCGAAGCTGAAATTATGTCAGTTTTGCGCCAAATGGGCAAGTTTAAAGAGTCTGACGAGCTTAATTGCGGCTCTTGCGGGTATAGCTCCTGCAGAGAAAAGGCTATCGCGATTATCCAAGGCAAGGCTGAAATTTCAATGTGTCTTCCCTTCCTTAAGGACAAGGCAGAAAGCTTTTCCGATACTATCGTTAAAAACTCCCCTAACGGCTTACTCGTTTTAAACGAAAACCTTGAAGTACAGCAGATAAATAACGCTGCAAGAAAGATTATGAATATCCGTGCCGCTTCCGACGTTTTGGGTGAGCCTGTCGTCCGCATTTTGGACCCGACTGTTTTCGTTCAGGTTAAAACGAGCGGCCGCACGGTAAGGGATAAACGCGTTTACCTTGCAGAATACAACAAATATATTGAGCAAACGGTCGTTTACGCTCCCGATTCACGCATGCTTATAAGCATTATGCGTGACGTAACCGATTTGGAAGTCGACCGCGAAAAGAAAACGCGCATCAACAAGCAAACGCTTGAGGTTGCTGACAGCGTTGTTGAAAAGCAAATGCGTATCGTGCAGGAAATTGCTTCCCTTTTAGGCGAAACTGCGGCTGAAACCAAGATTGCGCTTACAAAGCTTAAGGAGTCGATTGAAGATGAATGATTTATGCGCTGATATCGGCTATAAAAGCATTAACCACGTTGGCGAAGAGCTTTGCGGCGACCACGTTGATATAATTGAAAACAGCGATAACTCAACGGTTATCGTGCTTGCAGACGGGCTTGGCTCGGGCGTAAAGGCAAGTATTTTATCAACGCTTACGTCAAAGATAATTTCAACCATGATGGCGGCAGGGCTTTCGATTGAAGAATGCGTTTCAACAATCGCGGCGACCTTGCCTGTATGCTCGGTGCGCGGCGTTGCTTATTCGACCTTTACCATTATACACCTACTTAACAATCAGGTTGCCGAAATTATCCAGTACGATAATCCGCACGTAATCCTTATCAGGGATTTTGAGATTTTTGATTATCCAAAGACCGAAATGAATATCGGCGGCAAAAAAATATATACTTCCACCATACACCTTAAAGAAGACGACGTGTTTATTGCTATGAGCGACGGCTGTCCGCACGCAGGTATTGGCGGTAAGTACAACTTTGGCTGGAAGCGTGAAGACATTGCCGAATATATGAAGGCTTTATCCGCCGGCGGCTATACGGCAAAAAATCTATCAACAATGCTCGTTGACGAGTGCGACAGCCTTTACGGCCACAAGCCGGGTGACGACACGACTGCCTGCGTCGTTAAAATAAGAAAGCGTGAGCCTATGAATATCTTGTTCGGGCCGCCATCTAACCGCGACGATGCCGACCGTATGATGTCCTTGTTCTTTTCAAAGGCAGGTAAGCACATCGTTTGCGGCGGAACAACGTCGTCAATCGTTGCAAAATACCTTGGCAAGCCCGTAAGGGCAAGCTTAAGCTTTGAGCGCAGTGACGTTCCGCCAATCGCCACCATTGAAGGCGTTGATTTGGTTACCGAAGGCGTTATCACCATGAACAAGGTTATCCAGTACGCAAAGGATTACCTTGGCGAGAATTCCCTTTACGAGCAATGGAGCTTTAAAAAGGACGGCGCATCACTTATAAGCAGGCTTTTATTTGAGGAAGCAACCGACATTAACTTTTACGTTGGTAGGGCAATAAATCCTGCACACCAAAACCCGGAGCTTCCTATTACCTTTAATATCAAAATGAATTTAGTTGAAGAGCTTTCTGCGTGCCTTAAAAAAATGGGCAAACGCATTAAGGTGAGCTACTTTTAAGGAGGAAAAATGCGTAAATTTGATACAAAAGTACAGCATTTAAAATATAAAGTATTACGTGAGGTTGCACGCCTTGCCTGGGAAGACAGGCTTTTGGAAAACCTTATGGACGTACCTAAAACAATAGTACCCGGCAACGTACCGACCACGCGCTGCTGTGTTTATAAGGAAAGAGCCATCGTTGGCGAAAGGGTTAAAATTGCTATGGGCGGCGACAGCCATAACCCTAACATTATTGAAGTTATTGAAATCGCCTGCGACGAGTGCCCTGTTGGCGGTTACGAAGTAACCAACGCCTGCCGCGGCTGCTTGGCAAACCGCTGTGAAGACGTTTGCAGGTTTGGCGCAATCAGCTTTGACAGCAACCACGTTGCACACATTGATAAGTCAAAGTGTAAAGAATGCGGCGCTTGTGCAAAGGTTTGTCCCTTCACGGCAATCGTAAGCCGTAAAAGACCTTGCCAGAACGCTTGCAAGATAAAGGCTATTTCTATGAACGAGCACAAGGCCGCCGCCATTGATAACGACAAGTGCATCCAATGCGGTGCGTGCGTTTACCAATGCCCGTTCGGCGCGATTATGGATAAATCCTTTATCGTGAACGCTATTGACATCCTTAAAAAGAGCAAGAACCAAGACGGAAGCGAAAACTATAAGGTTTACGCTATCGTTGCGCCTTCAATCTCAAGCCAATTTTCTTATGCTAAACTTGGCCAGGTTGTAACAGGCTTAAAGACGCTTGGCTTCAGGGACGTTATAGAAGCCGCGTTAGGTGCTGATATGGTTGCTTTGGAAGAAGCCAAGGAATTATCCGAAAAAGGCTTACTGACAAGCTCCTGCTGTCCGGCGTTCGTGCGCTATATAAAGACGGCGTTCCCTAACCTTGTTGAGCATATTTCGCACAATATGTCACCAATGGCGGTGCTTGCAAAATACATAAAGGAAACCACGCCGGGCGCGAAGGTTATCTTTATCGGGCCTTGCACGGCTAAAAAGGCAGAAGCACAGCTTGAAAGCGTTAAGCCTTACGTTGACACGGTTTTAACCTTTGAAGAGCTTCAAGCACTCTTTGACAGCCGTGACCTTGACCTTGCTTCTTTAGAAGAAGGCGTTTTAGACAATGCTTCCTACTTTGGCAGAATCTTTGCAAGAAGCGGTGGCTTAACAGACGCTGCTGCCCAGGCAATGAAGGAGCAAAATATTGATTTTGAAATTAAGCCTGTCGTTTGCGACGGCATCGAAGCCTGCCGTATGGCACTACTGAAGCTCAATAAAGGCGTTTTGGACGGCAACTTTATTGAAGGTATGGCGTGTATCGGCGGTTGCATAGGCGGTGCGGGCTGTCTGACCCACGGCGAAAAGAACAAAGCAGAAGTTGATAAATACGGCCGTGAAGCCTTTGAAAAAACTATCGGTGACGCCGTATCACTTTTAAAATAATAAATAACCAATAAAAAGTCGCGCGGGCGGGTTTTTCCGTCCGCGCAAATTAATAACCGCGGTTAAGCGCTTAACCGCAAGGCTCTATCAGACTTATGGACAACTTAAAGCAAAAAATTAATAAATACGTGCCCGTTAGTATAAACCTTTTGATATTTGTATTATCAAGCCTTGGGTTTATACTTTCGTGCGTGTTTGCCGTGCGCGACGGGTATAGTCATTGGCTTACGCGCCTATTGTACTTTACACAGCAATCCAATTTGTGGATAGGTGTAACCTGTCTTTTGCTTGCGATAGCGCTTATCAATAAAAGCAACGCACTAATTAAGGCTTTAAGCGTCTGTAAGCTTATTTTTACCGTTTCTATAACGGTGACGGGCTTTATCTTTTGCACCGTGCTTGCGCCCTTTGCCGACTTTAACGTCTGGACCTTTTCAAGCGTTCTTACACACGTTGCTGTCCCCGTTTTATCAATCGCCGACTTTGTAAGCAATAAAAACATCACGGGGCTTAATAAAAAGCACGTCTTACTAACCCTTGTGCCGCCACTTGCCTATTTTATTTTTGCAAGCGTTTTGTGCGTTTTAAAAATTGACTTTGGGCGCGGTGAGCCTTACCCCTACTTTTTTATGAACTTTTATTCCGAAGTGGGCTTGTTTGGGTTTATCGGTAAATGGCCGCCGCAGATAGGCTCGTTTTACTGGATAGTTTTCTTCTGCGTGTTCATTTATTTTTTGGGGCTTTTGTATTACGCTATCAATAAAAAAATATCAAAAAAGCAGCCGCTATAGGGCTGTTTTTTTTAATTAATAATGAATAATAAGTAACAAATAACGGCTTTAAGTCGGGGCTAAAAATTTTTGGCTTTTTATTTATAAAAGTGCGCTTTATTGAGTTGACACCAAAATTGCTTTTTGATAGAATCTATAACCGGTGGCCAAAAATTAAGGTCGCTAATATACTATTAAAAGACCTATTATGCAAGCAGTAAAAAAACACCATTCCCTGCACCTTCCGCACGGGCGTGAAATAACAAGCTTTATAAAAAAGAACGCAGTTTTGCTTATTGCAATGTCAGCCGCAATAATCACCTGCTTTTTCGTACCCGTTGACAGGGCGTATTTAGACTATTTTGACTATAAAACGCTTGTTTGTTTGTTTTGCGTTTTGGCAGTTGTGTGCGCGCTTAAAAACATAAGGTTTTTTTACATACTTGCACAGCGCATAGTCAGCGTTTTTAAAACGGCAAGAAGCAGCGTGCTTGCGCTTGTTTACGTAACCTTTATAGGCTCAATGCTCATTGCAAACGATATGGCGCTTTTGACCTTTTTGCCTCTTGGGTATTTCGTTTTATCCACAACGGGCAAGAAAAAGTATATGGCGTTTACCTTCATAATGCAAAATATAGCGGCAAACCTTGGCGGTATGTTAACATCGTTCGGTAATCCGCAAAACCTTTATCTGTACACAAAATTTGATATACCTACCGCAGAATTTATGGGCATAATGGCAGTGCCGTTTGTGCTTTCAATCGCGCTTATCACGGCGTGCTGTATTATCTTTGTAAGGCCCGAAAAGCTTTCGCTCCCCGAAGAAAAGGTAGTTTTAAACGCTAAAAGAACGATAATCTATCTTGCGCTTTTTGCACTTTCGATAATAATCGTTTTTAAGGTTATACATTATTTAATCGGTCTTGCAGTTATCCTTTTAGCCCTTTTATTTTTGGACAGAAAGGCGCTAAAGAGCGTTGACTACGGTTTGCTTTTTACCTTTGTTTTCTTCTTTATTTTCTCGGGCAATATGTCAAGGATTTCTGCCGTCAGGCAAATTTTTTCAAATCTTCTTGAAAAGAATACTTTACTTGTAAGCGCTCTTTCTTGCCAGGTAATAAGCAACGTTCCGTCAGCAATACTTTTATCGCAGTTTACCGAAAACTACCGCCAGCTTTTACTTGGTGTGAACATCGGCGGCGTTGGCACTATTATATCGTCGCTTGCAAGCCTTATAACGTTAAGGGAATTTACTTCGCAGGGCGGTGGAAGCGTTAAAAAATATATACTTTTATTTTCTGCGTTCAACTTTGCTTTTTTAATTATTTTATTAATTGTTTGTTCCCTTATTTAATAGAAAGCAGCCTTATAGGGCTGCTTTTTTAGTACCTGCGCGCATACGCGGCGTGGATAATAAATAACGATTTGTGCTTTTGCGCGGGCTTTGGCTGTGGGTTTTTGTGCTACAAAAACCTTTTAAAAAAATAAAAAATTTATTTTTGCGTTTTCGGTTGACAATTTAGATATGGCGGGCTTATAATGTTCATTGCTTGTGTATATATTATTATATACATGGCATAACTATTAGACAATAAATTTGGCAGAAATGCCACATGGGGGTAAACATGAAACTTTTTAAGAAAGTTGTATTACCTGTATTGGTAGCTGTGCTATCAGTATGCGTAATACTTTCAACACCTATCGTTAAAGCTGACGCTGCTTCAACCTATACGGTTGCAGGTGTAAGCGCACTTTGCGGTTCAAACTGGAACCCAGCAGACACCAATAACGATATGACACTTCAATCTGACGGTACGTATACAAAAGTATACACAAACGTACCTGCAGGTTCATACGAGCTTAAGGTTGCCAAAGACCACGCCTGGACAACGTCTTGGGGTACAAACGGTGGAAACTACAAGCTTAATTTAACCGAAGATTGTCCTGTGCTCACTATCGTATTCAACCCATCAACGTACAAGGTATCACACGTTGCAAGCGGTGCTTCAGATACCTACGTTGTTGCAGGCTCAAGCGGGCTTTGCGGTATCGAATGGGATCCTGCGGATTCTTCAAACTTAATGACAAGAGAGTCTGACGGCACTTACGTTAAGGCTTACGCTAACGTTGCTGCAGGCAGCTATGAATTCAAGGTTGTTAAAAACGGTAACTGGGATACTTGCTGGGGCAACAACGGCGATAACTATAAAATCACCTTAAGTGAAACTTGCGCTAACCTTGTTATTACCTTCAATCCTGAAACTTACGTTATCACCGTTGACACAAGTGCCGGCGGTAGCGAACCTGTTGACCCACCGGTTTCAACAGATACTTACATCGTTGCAGGCGTAAGCGCACTTTGCGGTTCTGAATGGAGTGAAACTGATACTGCAAACAAAATGACAGTTCAAGCTGACGGCAGCTTCGTTAAGGTTTATACAAGCGTTGCTAAAGGCAACTATGCTTTCAAGGTTGTTAAAAACGGCTCTACCTGGATTGGTAACGGCGACGATAACTTTGAGTTTGCTGTTAACGCTGTTTGTGACGTAACAATCACTTACAACCCATCAACAAATAAGGTAACCTATACAGGTACAAGCGTTGGCCCTGTAGTAGGCGATAAATACGTTGTTGCAGGCGACTCTACACTCTGCGGTTCAAACTGGAACACGACAGACCAAAACAACGCAATGGAAAAACAAGCTGACGGCACTTACGTTAAGGTTTATACAAACGTTGCAAGAGGCAACTATGCGTTCAAGGTTGTTAAAAACGGCTCTACCTGGATTGGTAACGGCAGTGCTAACTTTGAATTTGGTGTTACAGCTTCGTGCGACGTAACAATCACCTACAACCCATCAACAAACAAAGTAACCTATACGGGTACAAACGTTGGCCCATCTATCTTTCTCCCTAACACCATTACTGCAGTTGGTAACGGTAGCGGTAAGTGGTTAAACGGCCAAAACTGGAATACTACGGCTACGTCAAACAAAATGACACAAACTTCCGACGGTATTTATGAAATCACCTTCAAGGACGTACCAAAGAAGAGCGGCTTAAAGGTTAAATTTGCTGTAAACGGCTCCTGGTCAATCAACTGGGGTGGCAGCTTCTCTGCTTCCGGTAGAGAAACAAACGCTGTTTATAACGGCGGCGACATTACCTTCAACAACACATATTACACAGCAGATATCACTATTAAATTAGATATCCGTAACTACAATCACACAACAAAACAAGGTGCTAAATTCACTATCACAATCACCAACACACACGAACACAGCTTCAGCGAACCAACCTGTACTGCTGCAGGTAAATGCGTTTGCGGCCAGACAAGCGGTTCTGCTTTAGGCCACACTTACGACAACGCTTGCGATGCAAGCTGTAACGTTTGCGGCCTTACACGAACACCTGCCGACCACGTTTATGAAAACGCTTGTGACGCTGACTGTAACGTTTGCGGCGCTACACGAACACCAGCTGATCACGTTTACGGATTTGTTTGCGACGCATCTTGCGACGTTTGCGGCGAATTAAGAACGGCTGCTGACCACGTTTACGATAATGCTTGCGATGCAAATTGCAACGTTTGCGGTGAAGAAAGAACACCAGCTGACCACGTTTATGACAGCGAATGTGACGAACGTTGTAACGTTTGTGACTACAACAGGGGCTCATTTGCACACGCTTGGGACAATGCTTGCGATGCAACCTGTAACGCTTGCGGTCAAACAAGAACGCCGGCTGACCACGTTTATGAAAACGCTTGTGACCCAGATTGTAACGAATGCGGTTTGGAAAGAACGCCAGCTGACCACGTTTACAGCTTTGTTTGTGACAACACCTGTAACGTTTGCGGCGGCGTAAGAGAAGCTGAAGATCACACCTATACAAACGCTTGCGACGCACACTGCAACGTTTGCGGTGAAGAAAGAGTACCAAGCGCACACGTTTGGGATAACAACTGCGACAACACCTGCAACGTTTGCGGCGAAACAAGAGTACCGGCTGACCACGTTTGGGATAACGCTTGTGACGCAGATTGTAACGAATGCGGCGAAACAAGAACACCGGCTGATCACGTTTACGACAACGGTTGCGACGCTAAGTGTAACGAATGTAACGCTTCAAGGGAAGACTTACAACACACCTACACAGACGAACAAGACAAAACTTGTGACGTTTGCGGCTACGAAAGAAAGGACCGTGTTGTATTAGACGGCTTCAAGGGCTGCCAAGGCTACGTTGACGGCATTATCGCTGTTTTAGGCTTAGCAGGCTTAGCTGTTATTAAAGCTATCTCTGACAAATCTAAAAAATAATTAGATAACCTTAAAGGGTATGGCACCACGCCATACCCTTTTTTAATGAATAACGTCCGTACATATACTCAGCGATTTTGCTTTTGCCGGCCTTGACATATTTTAAGCGCAAATACGACAGACCCTAAGCCTTATAAAAATTTATAAAAAAATATAAAATTTTGTTAAAAATAGGTTGAATTTATCCTATTTTTGTGTATAATAAGAATAAAGGGGGTAATTATCATGAAAATTGATACCAACAATCTTGTTTCTATAACCGAAGCAAATCAGAACTTTTCGCAAGTGGCAAAAAAGGTTGATAGGTCGGGTACGGTTGTCATTTTAAAAAACAACAAACCACAATACCTTGTTTCAAAGTTTAACGAAGACAACTTTTCCACCGAAATGCAAATGCTTACCGTTATTGCAAAAATGATATTGACCGAACACGCCAAAGCGTTTAAGGAGCTTGCACAATGATTAAGTTTGATAAGGACAAGGTTTTATTGTTGCAACAGCTTGTTATTGAATCAAGCGGCGGGAGTGCCGGCGTAAGAGATTTAGGACTTTTGGATTCGGCAATCCAGTCAGCGTATCAAACCTTTGACGGGGTTGAACTTTACCCCACTAAAGAAGAAAAAGGCGCAAGGCTTGGTTTTAATCTTGTTTCAAACCATGCTTTTATTGACGGGAACAAGCGTATAGGGCTGCTTGTTATGCTTTCCTTTCTTGCGATTAATGGTATCAACGTCAAGTACACCGATGATGAATTGGTTGATATAGGGCTTTCCCTTGCCGATGGTAAAACAACCTATGAAGAGCTGCTTGAGTGGATAAAGCAGCACGAGTTGTTTTAACTTAGCAGGCTTAGCTGTTATTAAAGCTATCGCTGACAAATCTAAAAAATAATTAGATAACTTTAAAGGGTATGGCATCACGCCATACCCTTTTCGTTTAGGATTTAAGGATAGCCACAGGCTACCTTTTAATCTGCTGTTTTTTATCAATTTTTCATTAAAAACCCGTCTATAAGCCGTTTAATTAAGGTTTTTATCTAAAAATGCCTTGATTGTGCTTTGATAAAGCGCGGTTTGCTTATACATACCGTTGCCGTGGTTACAGCCAGGCAAAATTATAATATCCGTGGGCATTGGATTGCTTTCCTTTATAATATCAAAAAGCCCATCTAAATGCTCTTCGCTACCAGCGGATAACAGTATTGGGTATTTGCACTCCTTGACGGTTTCAAGGGCTTCAAAGTCACCCACGTTAACACCAAAGGTCTTGCTAAAGCGTTTTTTAGCACGCGCGGCAACTGCTTCATGCCCGCGCTTAAAAACTTCTTTAGAAACGTTTGTGAAAAAGTCATTTATGCTTACACTTGGTGCGTCAACGATTAAGCATTTTAAGTTTGGCACGCTGATTTTTGATAAATTTAACAGAATGCCCCCACCCATACTAAGCCCATGCATAACAATTTTGCCGTTTGGGGTTAATTCGTTTACCTTTTTAGCCCAGCCAACCATGTCTATATGCTCTAGCGCACCAAAGGTTATGTATTTGCCTTCAGATAGCCCGTGCGCCCTTTGGTAAGGTACAAGCACGTTATACCCAAGCGACAAATAATAAAGCCCCGGGAAAGCCCATTCCCTTTCGGCGTGGCTGGTGTACCCGTGCGCACAAATAACCGTTGTGTTGCTTCCGCCGTCTGCCGGGTAATAAATACCCTTAAGCTTAAGATTATCGTGCGACGTTATCTCTATCACGCGGTGGGGCTTTTTTGTGATTTGCGCAAGTGAATCGTGTACCGTTTTAATGGTTGAGTACCAGGAATCACTTTCGTCAACCATCTTATAGGCGTTATCTATATTGGGTCTTCCTAAAAGCTTATTGAATAATATTCTTGCTTTCAATCTTTCAAGCATATCTCACCTTATTGCTTATCGTATATCAAGGTTTCGGGGTGTGAAAACTTTAAAGTTATATCCTTATTCGGGTTCAACAAAAGGTTTAAAGTACCCTTTTCTTTCGTACCCAAGCGCGTATCCATCATAAGCGCGCGGTAAGGCTTAAACCCACATTTTTCTTGAACGCGCTTTGACTGCGCATTAAAATCATAGTATCCGCACAGTAAAAAATCAAGCCCGATTTTGTTAAAAAGGTGACCTATAAGCCCGTTAACGGCTTCTGCCATTATACCCTGCCCCCAATAATCCTTGGATAAAACAAAGCCGATTTCTCTACCAGAAAGCTCAAAAAACTCGGAAAGCTTTTCTTCCATACCGTATTTTTCAACCCCGATAGAGCCTATAACCTTGCCGCTTTCTTTTAAGGTAATTGCAAAGGTTTTGTCTTCGCTGATAAACCTATCTAAAATCTCTTTTGATTTATCCATGCTCTCATGGTGACACCAGCCTGCCATTTCGCCAACGCCTTCTACGGATGCGTACTCAAAAAAATCGGCTAAATCGCTTGCTTTAAAGGGGCGCAAAATCACCCTTTCGGTTTCAATAACCGTTCCGTTTATTTTATAGTTTGCGTTCATGATTTTACCCCCCTTTAGTGTCGTATTTTGTCAAATTTTGTCGTTTGGCTTGAAATCTTTTATCAATCCTTGTCTATTACCTTTTTACACCAGCTTCGTTTGCCGCATTTTGGGCATTTTAGATATCTTGTAGTGCCCGCATGCATAGCGTTAAGCGCCTGCGTATAGGTAGGTACAATCTCGTGCCCGCATTTTTTACATTTATATGCACCAACGCTTACTTCAAGCTTTAATGCGTAAAAGCACGGTATCAAAAAGACCACGCAGAGCGCAAGTATTGCAACGAGCATCCAAGGCCCTTCAGGCATACAAAACCTGATAATAAAAAGACCGCCAAGCAATCCAACCATACACACCGTCATAATTACCCACATAGTGCGCCAAATGGTTTTGTTTTTTTGTTGCAGTTCCTTTGCCATATCAAGCAAAAGCTGTTCGTTTTTGTTTTCATTGTCCATTGTAACAACCTCCCCACATAATAAATCGTTGACCGTAATTTTTAAGATACCACAAAGCTCCTGCATGATTGCAACGTCGGGCATAGCCTTACCGCGCTCCCACTTGGAAACGGCCTTGTCTGTGATACCTAATTTTTCAGCAAGCTCAAACTGGGTTAAGCCCACGGCTTTTCGCCTTTTTGCAATGAACCTGCCAATTTTTAGTTGATCCATAACTACCTCCTTTAAAAAAAGTATATATCAAACCAATTAAAAAGTACACCTACCGTTGGTTTAGTGTGGGGTTTTAAACCAATGGTTTAGCGTTAATCGGCTTATAGGCCGACTTTTTGTAAAAATTATTTTTTTACCTTTTAGCTAACTTTTATAAATCCCCTTTAATGCGGTGCTGTGATTTTTCCGCACTAAAGCCTTCGGGATAACGGTTTTTAAGCTTTTCAATATTGGCACTTAAAATGCTTTCAAGGTCAACGCCAAGTGCAGTTGCGGCTTCGGCTAAATACCAGGCAACGTCGCCAAGCTCTTTAATCAAGCGGTCTTTATCAAGCGCGTGGCCTTGGTGTAACCACTTTTTAACGATATCAATAGCTTCGCCCGATTCACCGCAAAGTCCCATTACGCTGTTTATTAAAACCTGCTTTTTGTCAAGTGCTGGGTTTAAGGTTTTCATTGCAAGCGTTTGGTATTCGTTTATAGTCATATTATGCCCCTTTTTTTGCTTTGTGCCATTAATTATAGCATAAGACAGTGTTGTAAACAATAATTTACACCTTGTTGTTAAGAAATTTAGGGCAAGAGATTGCTTTGAACGCTCACTTAAGGCGAGACGTTGTTTCAAACGCGTTGCGTTTGAATAATAACTTCATAAAAATGCAACTCCGTGCAAGCAAAGCTTGCCCGCAAGCATTTTTACTCGTTATTGCATCCTGAGGCTCGCGCACAGCGCGATGCCGTCAGGACCCCCTAATTTGTCCTGTTAGTATTTACAATCCTTCAGTCTTTGACTTTGTCAAATCCAGCTCCCTTTACACAAGGGAGCCTTTTTTAATATTAATAAAAAGGTTTTGGCTACTGCCAAAACCCGACCATAATTCTTCATTCTTCATTCTTAATTC